>NZ_RJSG01000004.1 GCF_003725775.1 Nocardioides marmorisolisilvae | reverse complement strand
GGTGCCACGGGCAACAACGGCACGAACGGCAACGACGGTGCCACTGGAGTGACTGGTGCCGACGGAGCGACGGGTGCCACCGGCGCGACCGGAGCCCAGGGCAACAACGGAAACAACGGCAACAACGGAAACAACGGCGCCACCGGTGCTACGGGTGCGACTGGTGCTGACGGTGCGACCGGCGCGACGGGTGCCACGGGCAACAACGGCACGAACGG
>NZ_RJSG01000003.1:113306-430120 GCF_003725775.1 Nocardioides marmorisolisilvae | reverse complement strand
TCGTCGGAGCTGGTACCGGCTGACGATGAAGCTCGTCGTCGCTCGCGAGAACCAACCGGGGGAGACCCGTGTCGCGATCGTGCCCGCCCTGGTCGGCAGATTGGCGGCGCTCGGCTGGGAGGTCCTCGTCGAGCCCGGCGCCGGTGACCGGGCCGGGTTCACGGATGCTGCCTACGAGGAGGCCGGGGCGCTGGTCGACCCGGCAGCCGTGAGCCAGGCAGACCTCGTCGTCGGCGTGCGGCCGCTGGACCTCGACGGCATCCGCGCGCTGCGCCGCGGCGCTGCCCAGATCTCGTTCCTGGACCCCAGCGCCGACCGCGGAGTCGTGGAGGCGCTCGCCGCGTCCGGCATCACCGCCTTCTCGATGGAGCAGGTGCCGCGGATCTCCCGGGCCCAGTCGATGGACGCGCTCACCTCGCAGGCGCTCGTCGCCGGGTACCGGGGCGCCGTGGTCGCCGCCGGACTGCTGCGTCGGTTCTTCCCGCTCAGCATGACCGCGGCAGGCACCGTGCAGCCGGCGCAGGTCCTCGTGCTCGGTGCCGGTGTCGCCGGTCTCCAGGCGATCGCGACCGTCCGTCGGCTCGGCGCGGTGGTGCGGGCCTACGACGTCCGTGCGTCGTCGGCCGAGGAGATCAGCTCGCTGGGCGCGACCTTCCTCGACCTCGGCCTGGAGCCGCTCGACGGTGCGGCCGGGTACGCCCGGACCATGACGCCGGAACGCGCGGAGCAGCAGCGCGAGCGTCTGGCCCCGTACGTCGCCGAGGCGGACGCACTGATCACCACCGCAGCAGTGCCGGGGCGGCAGGCGCCGATCTTGGTCAGCACCGAGATGGTCGCCGCGATGCGACCGGGGTCGGTGGTGGTGGACCTGGTCGCCGACGTGGGCGGCAACGTGGAGGGGTCGGTGCCCGGGAAGCTCGTCAGCGTCGCGGGAGTCCAGCTCTGGGGTGGCGAGAACGTGCCCGCGCAGATGCCTGGTCCGGCCTCCGAGCTGTACGCCCAGAACGTGCTCAGCCTGGTCGGCCTGATGACCCGGCACGGGCAGCTCGCACCCGACCTGGACGACGAGATCGTGGCCGGGGCGCTGGTCACCCACGGTGGCGCGGTCATCGCCAGATAAACACTGTTTACTTTTCCCCGGATCCGGGCGTACCGTGGAACTCGGAGGTACAGCCATGGCACGCATCGACGAGTTCAAGATGTCGCCCGACGACGGCATGCGGTACTCGATGCCCGAACGCGACCGCGACCGTCAGGACCGCGAGAGTGGCTACGTGATCCTCGCGCTGATCGTGGTGCTGGTGATGGTCGCGACCGCGACCGGTCACATCGAGATCTTCAACACCTACTGATCCGCTAGCGCGCGATCGACCAGCGCACCTTCACAGTGACGCTGACCTGCTGCTTGCCGGGCCGGATCGGGGTCGAGTAGGAGCCCCGGAACAGCGCATCGGCATTCAGCAGCTTGGCTGCCTGGGGATAGGCGTAGACGTCCTGGGGTGTCACCTCCTCGACGTACTCGAGCTCGCCCACGTCGCGGCCCGCCGCCTTGGCCAGGGCCTCCGCTGCCGCCTTCGACTTCTTCACCGCGTTGGTGCGGGCCTGGGCAACGAGGTCGTCGCGGTTGCTGATCGAGAACGAGATGCTGCCGACGCTGACCGCGTTGCCAGCGGCAGTGGTGACGGCGCCGATCACCGTGCCCGCCTTCCCGAGCTTGCGGACCTTGATGCTCACCCGCTCGGTCGCGGTGTAGCCAGTGATGCGCTGGGATCCGGCGGAGTAGTCGTAGTCCGGCTGCACGGACACGCTGCGCGTCTGGATGTCCCGGGTGGCGACCCCGTGCTTCTGGGCGGCGTCGATGATCGCGCGGACATCCTTGTTGGTCATCGTCAGTGCGGCTCCGTTGGAACCGGCCTTGTTGTGCACCGTGGCGCTGAAGGTCAGCTGGTCCGGCGTACCGCTGATGGTGGCCTCACCGCCCGTCACCACCCCGAAGGTCTCGGTGGTCGAGGCAGCGGGTGTGGCCTCGCTGTCGTCGGAGCCGTTGTCCTCGCCCAGGCTCCTGCCGACGAAGAAGACCGCCGCCAGCGCGATCACCAGGACGGCGATCGTGATCAGCTGGTTCGATCGGAGGGCGTTGTTCTCGGGCATGCCGGAGCTCCTTGCGTCTGGGAGTTGCTGCGAGGTCAGACGCGAGGACGTGCCCGGGGGTTCCCGCTTATGCGTTAGTGGGCGAGCCCGTACAGCCGGTCGCCGGCGTCGCCCAGGCCCGGGACGATGTAGCCCTTCTCGTTGAGCTTCTCGTCGAGCGCCGCGGTCACCACGGTGATCGGGATGTCCAGGTGCGCGACCCCGGCCTCGAGGTTGGCGATGCCTTCGGGGGCGGCCAGCAGGCAGATCGCGGTGATGTGGTCGGCGCCCCGGTCGACCAGGAAGTCCAGCGCCGCGGCCAGGGTTCCTCCGGTGGCCAGCATCGGGTCGAGCACGTAGCACTGGCGCCCGGACAGGTCGGCCGGCAGGCGCTCGGCGTACGTGGAGGCCTCCAGGGTCTCCTCGTTGCGGACCATCCCGAGGAAGCCGACCTCGGCGGTGGGCATCAGCCGCATCAGGCCCTCGAGCATGCCGAGGCCGGCGCGCAGGATCGGCACCACCAGCGGCTTGGGCCGCAGGGCGACGCCGTGCGCCTCCGCGACCGGGGTCTGCACGGTGACCGGGTCGACCCGGACCTCGCGGGTGGCCTCGTAGGCCAGCAGGGTGACCAGCTCCTCGGTCAGCCGGCGGAACTCGGGCGACGGCGTCCGCTCGTCGCGCAGGGTCGTCAGCTTGTGGGAGACCAGCGGGTGATCGACAACGAGCAGGCGCATGAAGGGAAGGTTACGCAGTCGTCGCCGTCCTCGCGTCCCGGGCGGTGTTCTGCCACCATCAGAAGGGAATTCGCACCGGTGAGCGGAGGTGAGCGGCATGTCGGACCTGTCCGACGCGGAGATCGACGCGATCGACGTCGCTGTCGCCGCCTACCGTGACGAGGGCACCTGGAACCTCGCCGAGCTGCCGACCCACGCCCTCGACGACGTCGACGCGATCGCGCACGAGCTGCGCCGCTACCCCGGCGACAACGGGGCGCTGGCGCTGATCGCCATCGACGAGGACTTCGTGATCCTGGTCCGCGCGCAGGGCACCCTGGTGCGGGTGCTGCTCTCCGACGCGACCGCCGCTCCCGAGTGGACGCTCGCACGCTCGGTCGTCGACCACCTCGGTGTGCACGTCGAGATCGACGAGGACGAGGAGGCCCCGGCCGGCGCGCTCGACATCCTCGCGGACCTGGGGCTGAGCGCCACCGACATGTCCGAGCTGCTCGACGACCTGGACCTCGACCCGGAAGAGGTGCTGGCCGAGATCGCCGACGCCGTCGGGTTCGGGGACGAGTTCGACGAGTACCTCGACGACTGACGTGGGTACCTGGGACGCCGCCATGCGGCAGGCGCTGGAGCACGCCGCGGGTGCCGCCGCGAGCGGGGACGTCCCGATCGGTGCGGTGGTGCTGGATGCCACGGGTGCGGTGATCGGCACCGGGGTCAACGTCCGCGAGCGCGACGCCGACCCGACCGGCCACGCCGAGGTCGTGGCCCTGCGGGAAGCGGCCCGGAACCGGGGCGAGTGGCGGCTCGAGGGCTGCACGCTGGTGGTCACCCTGGAGCCCTGCACGATGTGCGCGGGCGCAGCCGTGCTGGCCCGCGTCGGGCGGGTCGTCTTCGGCGCGTACGACGAGAAGGCCGGCGCCGTCGGCAGCCTCTGGGACGTCGTCCGCGACCGCCGGCTCAACCACCGGCCCGAGGTGGTCGGCGGGGTGCTCGCCACGGAGTCGACCGCCCTGCTGGACGCCTTCTTCGCCGAGCACCGCGGCTGACGGATTCCCTAGGCAGGACGTGAAACCGGCAGAACGACCCGATGCTTCGGGTCGGAACTGCGTGTTTCGGGTCGGCCGGTCGCGGGGGCGGACCGATTTCAGCCGCACGCCCTCGCTCCGGTAGCCTCTTCGGCGGTGACGTGTCCGAGCGGCCTAAGGAGAACGCCTCGAAAGCGTTTGTGGGTGCAAGCCCACCGAGGGTTCAAATCCCTCCGTCACCGCCGCAGTGAAACCCCGTCCGGGCCTCCCGGGCGGGGTTTTCTGCCGTGTTGTGCGCCACGTCCCCCGCGCGGTGCGGGATCGCTCACCCCTCGATACGCGACTGAACGGCTCCTGGCAGGCAATAGTCTTCGCAGCACCTGACCGCCGCTCACCTCTCGGCGTCGGGAACCAGCACCTAAGGAGACCTCCGTGCGAATCGGAATCCCCCGCGAGTCGAAGAGCGGCGAGACCCTCGTCGCCGCGACGGCCGCGACCGCAGGACAGCTGCAGAAGCTCGGGTACGACGTCGTCGTCGAGTCCGGCGCCGGCGAGGCGGCCGACCAGCCCGACTCCGCGTTCACCGACGCCGAGGTCACCGTCGGCACCGCCGAGGACGTGTGGTCCAGCGACATCGTCGTGAAGGTCAACGCGCCCACGGACGAGGAGCTCGCCCGCGTGCGGCCGGGCACCACCCTCATCTCGCTGATGGCGCCCATGCGCTCGCCCGAGCTCGTCGAGGCGCTCGTCGCGTCCGGCGTGACCGCGCTGGCGATGGACGCGGTGCCGCGCATCTCCCGGGCCCAGTCGATGGACGTGCTGTCCTCGATGGCCAACGTCGCCGGCTACCGGGCTGTGATCGAGGGCGCGCACGCCTTCGGCCGCCAGTTCACCGGTCAGGTCACCGCTGCGGGCAAGGTCCCGCCGGCCAAGGTCTTCGTGGTCGGTGCGGGTGTCGCCGGTCTGGCCGCCCTGGGCGCTGCGGGCTCGATGGGTGCGGTCGTCCGCGCCTTCGACGTGCGGCCCGAGGTCGCCGAGCAGGTCGAGTCGATGGGCGCGCAGTTCGTCACCGTGGACATGGAGTCCGAGGTGTCGTCCGACGGGTACGCCAAGGAGATGACCGCCGAGCAGGAGGCCGCCACCGCGGTGATGTACGACGAGGAGGCGCGCAACGCCGACATCGTCATCACCACCGCGCTGATCCCCGGACGCCCGGCACCCAAGCTGATCACCGCCGAGACGATCGCCGGGATGCGCACCGGTTCGGTGATCATCGACATGGCCGCGGCCAACGGCGGCAACACCGAGCTGACCCGCACCGACCAGGTGATCACCACGCAGAACGGCGTGACGATCATCGGTTACACCGACCTGGCCGGTCGCCTGCCCGCGCAGACCTCGCAGCTCTACGGCACCAACATCGTCAACCTGCTCAAGCTGATGACGCCGGAGAAGGACGGCCAGCTCGTCCTCGACCTGGACGACGTGATCGTCCGCGGCATCACCGTCGCCACGGGTGGTGAGTCGATGTGGCCGCCACCGGCGGTCCAGGTCTCGGCCGCTCCGAAGGTGGAGGCCGCTGCTGCGGTCGAGCCGAAGGAGCCGAAGCCGCAGCTGACCGCGCGGGCCAAGACCGCCCTCGTGCTGGGTGCGATCGCGCTGTTCGGGCTGATCAACGCGGCCGCCCCGACCGACGAGCTGCGGACGCACTTCACGGTGCTGATGCTCTCGATCGTGATCGGCTACTACGTGATCGGCAAGGTGGCGCACGCGCTGCACACGCCGCTGATGTCGGTGACCAACGCGATCTCCGGGGTCGTGGTCGTCGGCGCCCTGCTCCAGGTGAACAGCGACGAGACCAAGATCCAGGTCCTGGCGACCATCGCGATCCTGCTCGCGTCGATCAACATCTTCGGTGGCTTCGCGGTCACCCGTCGCATGCTCGGCATGTTCAACAAGGGGGCCTGAGCCATGACCGTCCTGAGCATCGACATCGCCTCGATCAGCACCGCGGCGTACATCGTCGCGTCGCTGCTGTTCATCCTCGCCCTGGCCGGCCTCTCCAAGCACGAGTCGGCCAAGAACGGCCTGACCTACGGCATGGTCGGCATGGGCGCGTCCCTGGTCGCGACCGTCGCGCTGATCATCGACCACGGCAAGACCTCCTCGGTCGTGCTGATGCTGATCGCCATCGCGATCGGTGCGGTGATCGGGCTGTGGCGGGCGAAGATCGTCGAGATGACCGGCATGCCCGAGCTCATCGCGGCCCTGCACTCGTTCGTCGGTCTGGCCGCGGTGCTGATCGGCTGGAACGGGAACCTGGAGGGCTCGCAGTACAGCCTCGCCAGCCTGAACAACATCCACGAGGCCGAGGTCGCGATCGGCATCTTCATCGGTGCGGTCACCTTCACCGGCTCGATCGTGGCGAACCTCAAGCTCTCGGCCCGGATGAAGTCCGACCCGCTGATGCTGCCGGGCAAGAACGTCATCAACCTCGGCTCGCTGGCGCTGTTCGCGATCCTCACCGTCGTCTACGTCTCCGGCGACGGCGGCACCGGCCAGGACGTCGTGCTGATGGTGCTGACCGTGCTTGCGCTGGCGCTCGGCTGGCACCTGGTCGCCTCCATCGGCGGCGGCGACATGCCGGTCGTGGTCTCGATGCTCAACAGCTACTCCGGCTGGGCCGCAGCGGCGTCGGGCTTCCTGCTGAACAACGACCTGCTCATCGTGACCGGCGCCCTCGTCGGCTCCTCCGGTGCGTACCTGTCCTACATCATGTGCAAGGCCATGAACCGCTCGTTCATCTCCGTGATCGCCGGTGGTTTCGGCATCGAGGCGCCCGCCGGCGATGCGAAGGACTACGGCGAGCACCGCGAGATCCAGGCCGATGCGGCCGCAGACCTGCTGGCCAACGCCAGCTCGGTGGTGATCACCCCCGGCTACGGCATGGCGACGGCCCAGGCCCAGCACGCGGTCGCCGACATGACCTCGAAGCTGCGCGCCAAGGGCGTCGACGTCCGCTTCGGCATCCACCCGGTCGCGGGTCGCCTGCCCGGCCACATGAACGTGCTGCTCGCCGAGGCGCGGGTGCCGTACGACATCGTCCTGGAGATGGACGAGATCAACGACGACTTCCCGGAGACCGACGTGGTCCTGGTGATCGGTGCCAACGACACCGTGAACCCGGCTGCGCTGGAGGAGCCGGGCAGCCCGATCGCGGGCATGCCGGTCCTCGAGGTCTGGAACGCCAAGGACGTCATCGTCTTCAAGCGCTCGATGGCCACCGGGTATGCCGGGGTGCAGAACCCGCTGTTCTTCAAGGAGAACAGCCAGATGCTGTTCGGCGACGCGAAGGACAAGGTCGAGGAGATCGTGCGGCACCTGCCGCAGTGACCTGGCCCTAACCTGGGGCGGTGTACGTACCCAGGTTCAACGCGGTCGAGGACGAGACCGAGCTCCGCGCGATGGTCGCGGAGCTCGGGGCCGGTGAGCTGATCACCACCGGCCCGGACGGTTACCCGTCGGCCACTCTGCTGCCCGTGGTCTGGGAGGGCGACCGGGTGATCGCGCACTTCGCGCGCGCCAACCCGCAGTGGACGACGATCGAGCCGGACGCGCCTGCCCTGCTGGTCTGCAGCGGCGCCCAGGCCTACGTCTCGCCCGCCTGGTACGCGACGAAGGCCGAGCACGGCCGGGTCGTGCCGACCTGGAACTACTCCTCGGTGCACCTGACCGGACGGCTCCGAATCCACGACGACGTCGCGTGGTTGCGCGGCGCCGTGACCACGCTGACCGACCACCACGAGACCGGACGCGACGAGCGCTGGCACGTCACCGACGCCCCCGCGGCGTACATCGACGGTCAGCTGCGGGGCATCGTGGGGGTGGAGCTGGTCGTCGAGAAGGTCGAGGGCAAGGCGAAGCTGAGCCAGAACCGCTCGGAGGAGGACCGCCGCGGCGTCGTCGCCGGGCTCGGCTCGACCGGGAGCCCCGAGGACGGCGTCGTGGCGGGGCAGATGCGGAGCGGGCTCACCTGATCGGCCTCCCTCTCCTGTGATAAAGTCTAGTGACTTACTACAGAATGAGAGGAGGTTGAGTCAGATGCCCCAGGAAGCACCCCAGGAGACCGCGCCGAAGCACGCAGCGATCGACATCCACCAGCACCTCTGGACGCCGGAGTTCGTCGACCGCCTGCGCGCACGCACGCAGTTCCCCTACCTCCGCGGCTGGACGCTGCACACCGCAGCCGAAGCGCCGTACGAGGTCGACCCGCAGGCACACGACGTCCAGCGGCGCATCGCCGCTGACCACGAAGCAGAGGTCGGGGCGTCCTGCCTCAGCCTCTCCGCCCCGCTGGGCATCGAGGACCTGCCGCGACCCCAGGCGAGCCTGCTGATCGACGCCTGGCACCGCGGCGTCGCCGAGCTCCCGGAGCACTTCCGGGCCTGGGCCTCGGTCCCGACCCAGGAGCCGGACCTCCCGGCCGTGCACGCGCTGCTCGCCCAGGACCGGTTCGTCGGCCTCCAGCTGCCGGCGACGAGCGTGCTGTCGCCGGCGTCGTGGGAGCGGGTCTCGGCCCTGCTGGTCGCCGCCGAGGTCGCCGGCAAGCCGGTCCTGGTCCACCCCGGGGCCGAGCGGGCGCGGCCGCTTCGCGGCGCGGTCCCGGGCTGGTGGCACCCGGTCGTCGGGTACGTCGCCCAGATGAGCGCGGCCTGGTGGGGCTGGCAGGCCTTCGGCGGCCGGGACCTCTTCCCGGACCTGCGCCTGGTCTTCGCAGCCGGTGCGGGCCTGGCCCCGGTGCACCAGGAACGGCACGTGCTCCGCGGCGGGACCGACCGTCCGGTCGATCCGAACGTCTACGTCGACACCTCCTGCTACGGACCGCGGGCCCTGGACGCCCTGGTCCGCGTGCTCGGGATCGACGCGCTGGTGCTCGGGAGCGACCGCCCGTACGGGGAGCCGATCGCGGACTTCCTGGGACTGGCGGCCACGCACGCCGTGCGGGTGCGCAATCCGAGGGCGCTGCTGGCCCCGACGCCGGCGTACGACCAGACCTGGGCAGTGGCGTCGTGACCGCCGTGCTGGAGCCGACCGGGCTGCAGCTGCCCGGTCGGGACCTCAACCTGGGCGAGCTCGCCGACCTGGTGCGCACGATCGCGGCGGACCCCGAGTCGTGGCAGCACCTGGTCGCGTTCGACTCCGAGGACCGGGTCTACGTCTCGCTGCACCGCGACTCGCACGTGGACATCTGGCTGCTGTGCTGGACGCCGGAGAACGACACCGGCTGGCACGACCACGACGTCTCCGCCGGCGCGGTCGTGGTCGTCGAGGGTGCCCTGGTCGAGAGCAACCTGACCCTGCAGGACGGTGCTCGCGAGGTCCGGTACGGCGCGGGTGAGGTGTTCTCGTTCGGTCCCGACCACATCCACCGTCTGAACGGAGCCGTGCAGGGGTCGGTCTCCGTGCACGCCTACTCGCCGCCCCTGTGGCGGATGGGTCAGTACGCCGTCAACGACGCCGGCGTCCTGCGTCGGGTCTCGCTCTCGTACGCCGACGAGCTGAGACCGCTCGACGCAGACTGACCGCACCCGTGGACCCCCGGACTCCCCCCACTCGTCCGGGGGTCCACGCACGTCCGGGCGCTGTTCGGGTGATTGACGTCCGAGGTCGTCTCGGCAACGCTGCCCTGCGTGACTGCCAAGGACGAGCTCACGAAAGCGCTGGGGGCCGCTCCGCCGGAGGCGGTCGCCACGCTGCCCGCCGCGACCCTGACCCGGCTGGCCGAGCAGATCGATGCGGCGAAGGCCCGCCAGGACGCGGACCTGGAGAAGTCGGTCAAGGTCGCGATCGACGGGGTCCCGTTCGCTGTCCGCGGCATCGTCCGCAAGGCGCTGCTCGGGTGAGCCCGACCCCGAAAGCGCCGGTCCCGAGCCACGCGGTCAGTCCGCAGATCGGCCGGATCGCGCGACTGCTGCACCTGGACCCTTCCGAGGTGACGGGACTCGACGGCGTCCCGGACGCAGACCTGCGGACCCTGCACGACCAGATCAGCAAACGGCTGTTCGGGGACGCGCAGCGGCAGTTCGCCCGGGTCGCCGCCCTGTCGAAGACCATCCCCGGACCGCTCGCAGGAGTTCTCGCCGAGAAGTTCCTCCCGCCGGTGATGGCGGCGCGTGTCTCGGAGATGCTCGATCCGGCCAAGGCGCGCGACCTGATCGGCCGCGTCTCGGTGACGTACCTCGCCGAGATCGCGCTCGCCCTGGACCCGGTGCGTTCGAAGCCGGTCGTGCAGAAGCTCCCGCCGGAACCGATCGGCAAGGTGGCCAAGGAGCTCTTCGGGCGCCAGGAGTACGCCGCCATGGCCGAGTTCGTGGGCACGGTCACCACCGATGCGCTGATGGCAGCGTTCGAGGTGGCCACCCCGCACGACCTGCTCGCGGTGGTGCCGCTGCTGGAGTGGAACGACAACCTCGACGTGGTGGTGGCGGACCTGCCGCACCACAAGGTCACCCAGATCGCGACGTCCCTGACCCCTGTCGAGCTCGCCGACCTCGCGATGGCGCTCGACCCCAGCCGGATGGGCCCGATCGTCGCAGCGGTCCCCGCCGAGGTGGTCGCCGGGATCGCGAAGGCGCTCTTCGAGCGCGGCGAGTACGCCGGGATGGCGCGGTTCGTCGGGGTGGTGACCCCCGAGATGCTGCACGCCGCGTTCGAGGTGGCAACCCCGCACGACCTGCTCGCGGTGGTGCCGTTGCTGGAGTGGAACGACAACCTCGACCACGTGATCGAGGAGCTGCCCGAGGGCCAGGTCGAGGCGATAGCCGCCGAGCTCGATCCCGGGGAGATGGCTGACCTCGCCGTCGGCCTGGACCCGTCGCGGATGGGCCCGATCCTGCGCGTGGTGCCGCCGGCCACGGTCGCCGAGGTCGCCCGGGTGCTCTTCGCCCGCAAGCAGGTCGCGGAGATGGTGAAGTTCGTCGACGTCATCGACGACATCCCGGACGAGGTCGTCGACGCGCTGCTCGGCGAGATCGCCGAGGGCGAGGACTGGGACTCCGCCCAGCAGGCCTTCGAGGAGGTCGGCCCCGAGGCCCAAGCGCGGCTCTTCAGCCGGTTCGACGGTCTGGCACCCGCGCACCAGGCCAGGATCCGAGCGGCTGCGGACGCCGGGGAGCTCGGCCCGGCGGCGACGGCACTGCTGACCGGCAAGCCGTAAGTATCCGTGACACGAAGTCACAAGAAACGCCGTCGAAACCATTGACCAATGGCACAGTCGGTGCTGTCATCGACCTGTGCAGACAACGATGTTCGTACCGCAGGCCCCGTCCGTGCAGGCCCGGATCGCCCACGCCGGTGCCCGGCTGTTCGTCAGCCCACTCGAGCACGTGATCCCGTCGGGGCCCCTCGGCGTCAGGATCACCCGCCGGGTCATCGCAGGCTTCATGGCCCTGGTCAGCGAGCGAGCCGCGGGGGTCGAGGTCCAGCCCGTCGACGTGCAGACGCGAGCACACGGCCGCATCAAGGGTGAGTGGGCGCTGCCGGAGGGATCCGCCGGAGACGGGGTCGTGCTCTACATCCACGGCAGCGGCTACAACCTGTGCTCGGTGGGCACCCACCGGGCGCTGGTCACCCAGATCGCGAAGAGGTCCGGGCTCACCGTCTTCTCGACCGAGTACCGCCTCGCCCCCGAGCACCCGTTCCCGGCCGCCCCGGACGACGTCGCTCGCGCCTACGACTGGCTGCTCGCCCAGGGATGGAGCCCGGACCAGGTCGTGATCGCCGGGGACTCCGCCGGCGGGCACATGACCCTCGGCCTGGGCGTCGAGCTGCTCCGCGACGGCCGCGAGCTCCCGGCCGGCCTGGTGATGCTCTCGCCGCTCGCCGATCCGTCCTGCGACCTGATGGAGCAACGCGAGCAGCTGGTCCGCGACCCGTTGATCTCGGCCGACGGGGTGCGCCGGCTCTTCGCGCACTACCTGCGCGACACCGACCCCAAGCACCCGCGGCTGACCCACGTGCTCGTCGAGGGCGAGGTGCTCCCGCCGACCCTGATCCAGGCCGGCGGTGCCGAGTTCCTGGCCGCCGATGCCCACCACATCCACGACATGCTCGCCGCGGTCGGCACCGACGTGACCCTGGAGGTCTGGCCCGGTCAGCTGCACGTCTTCCAGGCCCAGCCACGGATCGTTCCCGAGGCGCACCGGGCGCTGGACCGGGCCACCACGTTCATGACCGGAGCACTCGCCCGTCGACGGGCCGAGCGCAGCAGCGCGGAGGTGACCGCATGAAGCGCAGTCGGGACTCACGAGCCGTCGTCACCGGAGCCGGCAGCGGCATCGGCCAGGCCTTCGCGGTCGAGCTCGGTCGCCGCGGCGGCAGCGTCGTGGTCAGCGACGTCGACATGGTCGGCGCCCAGCGGACCGTCGACGCGATCACCGACCAGGGCGGCAAGGCCGTGGCGCTGCGCTGCGACGTCTCGGTGCTCGAGGAGGTCCGCCAGCTCGCCGACGACGCCCAGGACTTCTTCGGTGCCGAACCGACCCTGGTGGTCAACAACGCCGGCGTCGGTGCAGGCGGTCAGCTGGTCGGGGACGTGCCGATCGACGACTGGCGCTGGACGCTCGGCATCAACCTGTGGGGGCCGATCCACGGCTGCCACGTCTTCGCGCCGATCCTGCGCGAGCACGACTACGGAGGCATCATCAACGTCGCGTCGGCCGCCAGCTTCGGGGCGGCACCGCGGATGGCGGCGTACAACGTCAGCAAGGCCGGCGTCCTCTCGCTCTCGGAGACGCTGGCGGCCGAGATGGCCGGGACCGGGGTGCACGTCAGCGTGCTCTGCCCGACCTTCGTGAAGACCAACATCGTCAGCAACGGCCGGATCAACCCGAGCTCGACCGCCGCCGCCAACCGGCTGATGCGCCTGACCGGGATGTCACCGGCGAAGGTCGCCCGGGTCTGCCTGGACGCCAACGACCGCGGCACCCTGCACGTCCTCCCGCAGCTCGACGCCAAGGTCGGCTGGCAGATCAAGCGCACCGTGCCGGGCCTCTACACCCGCGCCGCCGGGCTCCTGGAGCGCTTCGGCCCGCTGCGCGACGAGGACGTCGACAATCCCGAGCTCACCGATCTCGACCTCACCCGAGTAGAAGGGCGTTGACCATGGCCGGCATGGACATGGAGCTGATACTCCAGAAGATCAAGGACAAGCAGTGGGCGCTCGCCGACATCGACTGGGACGCCCCGGGTGCTGAGACGATCACGGAAGAGTTCCGCCCCAAGCTGAAGGCCTTCATGGCCGACCTGTGCTGGATCGAGAACGTCGGTGCCCGCGGGTTCGCGGCGCTGGCGACCAAGGCGCCGAATCCGACCATCGCCGAGATCTACCGCTACTTCCACGCCGAGGAGCAGCGCCACGCGAACGCCGAGCTGGCGCTGATGCGGCGCTGGGGGATGCTCGAGGAGGACGAGATCCCCGAGCCCAGCGTGAACATCCGGATGGCCATCGAGTGGCTCGACACCTACGGCGACGAGATGCCGCTCTCGGTGCTCGGCACGGTGATCCCGATGCTCGAGGTGGCCCTCGACGGCGCCCTGCTGAAGTTCCTGCTCGAGGAGGTGCACGACCCGGTCTGCCACCAGGTCTTCGAGCGGATCAACAACGACGAGTCCCGGCACATCGCGGTCGACTTCGAGGTGCTCGACATGATCGGGCACGCCAAGGCCCGCAAGCTCGCGGTGGACTTCGTCGGCAACGTCGCCTCGCCCGGGCTGATCATCGGCGCTCTGATGTACGTGCCGCTGCTGAACCGCACCCGCAACAACCTGGTCGGCATGGGCATGGACCCGGAGCGGCTGTACACCGCGATGGCACGCTTCGAGAAGCTCGGGTCGCGTGGCGAGTTCACCCACCGCGTCCCGCTCTACCAGGTGATCCGGCAGCACGCCTCGATGGTGATCAATCCGAAACACCCGTACCACCTGCTCGCCAACGCGATGGTGACGATCTCCGAGCACTACCCGAAGGCGCTCTTCCGTCCGATCCCGACCTGGTTCAAGGAGCTCACCTACGAGCCCGTCACCAAGGGCGTGAAGAAGGGGATGAACGCGGCGTGACCATCACGGCGAACAAGCCCCGGAAGCGGGCAGCGAAGAAACCGCCGCACGTGCACACGACGGTCGTGATCGGCGCCGGCTTCACCGGGCTGGGCACCGCGATCAAGCTGCGCGAGGCCGGGATCGAGGATCTCGTGATCCTGGAGCGGGCCGACCGCGTCGGCGGGACCTGGCGCGACGCGACCTACCCGGGCGCTGCGTGCGACATCCCCTCGCTGCTCTACTCGTTCTCGTTCGCGAAGAACCCGAACTGGTCGCGCACCTACTCCCCGAGCGCGGAGATCTGCGCGCACATCGAGGAGCTCGCCGAGCGGTTCGACCTGACCAAGGACATCCGCTTCGGGGCCGAGGTGACCTCGATGGCCTTCGACAAGGCCGAGGGGCGCTGGACCGTCGAGACCGCCGGCGGGACGGCGTACCTGGCGCGCACCGTGGTCGTCGCCTCCGGTCCGCTCTCGGAGTCCAGCCTCCCGAAGATGCGCGGCATCGAGGACTACCAGGGCGCGAAGATCCACAGCGCGCGGTGGGACCACGACTTCGACTTCGCCGGCAAGGACGTCGCCGTCATCGGCACCGGTGCCAGCGCCATCCAGATCATCCCCGAGCTGGTGAAGACGGCCGGTTCGGTGAAGGTCTTCCAGCGCACTGCCGGCTGGGTGCTGCCGCGCGTCGACGTGGAGACACCGGACGTCGCCAAGGCGGTGTTCGCGAAGCTGCCGCTGGCCCAGCAGGCCGCCCGGACCGCGCTGTACCTCGGGCACGAGGCCGCCGCGACGGGCCTGGTCTGGGACACCCCGGTCACCACGCTGATCCAGAAGGCCGGTCTGCTGCACCTGCGGCTGGCGGTCAAGGACAAGTGGCTGCGCCGCCAGCTCACCCCGGACTTCCGGGCCGGCTGCAAGCGGATGCTGATGTCCAGCGACTACTACCCGGCGCTCCAGCAGGACAACTGCAAGCTGATCACCTGGCCGATCGCGACGCTGACGGAGAAGGGCCTGCGCACCAGCGACGGCCTCGAGCACCACCTCGACGCGATCGTCTTCGCCACCGGGTACGACGTCCAGCTCGGTGGCCCGCCGTACCCGATCACCGGCGCCGAGGGCGCGGTGCTCCAGGAGGAGTGGTCGGGCTACGCCCAGGCCTACAAGAGCGCGAGCGTGCACGGCTACCCGAACCTGTTCTTCAGCTGCGGTCCGAACTCGGGTCCGGGTCACAACTCGCTGCTCGTCTACGTGCAGGGCCAGATCGCCTACGCGGTGGCCGGGGTGCGTGCCGTCGTCGAGCGTGACCTGCGCTGGCTGGACGTGCGGCAGGACGTGCAGGACGAGTACAACGTGCAGATCCAGAAGCGGCTGCGCAGCACGACCTGGATGTCCGGCTGCACCAGCTGGTACCTCACGGCCGACGGCCGGAACTCCTCGATGTATCCGGGATTCGCCACCCAGTACCTTCGTCAGATGCAGGACTTCCGGATCGCCGACTACGAGGTGGCCTCGCACAGCGCGACGCGCCTGTGGAACGCCTCCCAGGCACCCCTGACGGCGGTCTGAGTTGGCCACTCCTCCGATCAACGTCCGCACCGTCGAGAACGTCCTCGAGACGCTCAAGCGCGGCCAGCGCGAGCTGGCCCGGAACCCGCGCGGTGCCGTCGAGGCGGCCGTGAAGCAGCTGCTCTCGCTCGGCCCGGCGCGGGCGCACCCGGAGGCGAAGACCTACCGGATCGACGACCTGGCCCGGGTCAGCGGCGTGACCGTGCGCAACATCCGCGCCTACCAGGAGCGCGACCTGCTGCACCCGCCGCGGCGCGAGGGACGGGTGGCCATCTTCGACGACAGCCACCTGTCCCGGTTGAAGATCATCACCTCGATGCTCGAGCGCGGGTACACGACCGCGCACATCACGGAGATGCTCCAGGCCTGGGAGGGCGGTCTCGACATCTCAGACGTGCTCGGCCTGGAGAACGCGCTGGTGCCGCCGCGGATCGAGGACCCGGCGACGATGATGACGCTGGCCGAGGTGCGCGACCTGGCCGGTGACAAGGAGGCGCTGCTCGCCTACGTCGACGCCGGCCTGGTCGAGATCAAGGGCGCCAACGTCCTGGTCAAGCGTCCCGACCTGCTGCGCGCCTTCGCGGAGATGCGTGGCTTCGGCATGCCCGTCGAGGCGCTGGTCCGGCTGCACACCGACGTCGCGACGCGCGTGGACGAGATCTCCCGCGACCTGGTCAACGAGGGCGTCAAACAGGTCGGTGCCCGCTTGTCGTCGCCGACCGAGCCGAGCAGTGCCGAGCTCGGTGAGGTGGTGGCCACGATGACCCGCTTCCGCGAGCTGGCGATGAGCACCGTCACCGCCACGCTCGCCGAGTCGATGGAGCGCACCATCGAGGGCTTGCTCGCGGACTACCTCGCCCAGACGGTCGCCACGGGCGCCGAGGACGTCGGCTGAGTGATCCGGACCACGCCCCGCGCCGCGGGTCCGCGCGGCAGGGCATGATGACCTGGTGACTTGGTTCGACTCCGCCGACGAGGCCGGCAAGCGTCTCGCCGAAGCCGGCTACCTGGCCGACCCCGCGACCGCGACCACCACCTACCTGGCCGGTGCGCTCGAGAAGCCGCTGCTCGTCGAGGGCCCCGCCGGTGTCGGCAAGACCGAGCTGGCGAAGGCGATCGCGCGGGCGACCGGCGCCGAGCTGATCCGGCTCCAGTGCTACGAGGGCCTGGACGAGGCCCGCGCGCTGTACGAGTGGAACTACAAGAAGCAGCTGCTCCGCATCCAGGCCTCCCAGGGCGACGACCGCAGCTGGTCGGAGACCCACGACGACATCTTCGCCGAGGAGTTCCTGCTCACCCGCCCGCTGCTGACCGCGATCCGTCGGGAAGGCCCGACCGTGCTCCTCATCGACGAGGTCGACAAGACCGACGTCGAGGTCGAGGGCCTGCTGCTCGAGGTGCTCTCCGACTTCCAGGTCACCATCCCCGAGCTCGGCACCGTCTCGGCCGTACGCCGACCGCTGGTGCTGCTCACCTCGAACGCGACCCGCGAGCTGTCCGAGGCGGTCCGCCGGCGCTGCCTCTACCTGCACATCGACTACCCGGACGCGGACCGCGAGCACGCGATCCTCATCGGCCAGGTGCCCGGCATCGAGGACAAGCTCGCGCGCCAGATCGTCGACACGGTCACCCGGTTGCGGGCGCTCGAGCTGCGCAAGTCGCCGTCGATCGCGGAGTCGGTCGACTGGGCCCGCACGCTGGTCGCGCTCGGCACCGGGACGCTCGACCAGGCGACCATCGACGCCACCCTCGGCGTGGTGCTCAAGCACAGCAGCGACGTGGACCGCGCGGTTCGCGAGCTGAAGCTGCGTCAGGCCTGAGCCGTGGCGCTCCTCGACCGGCACATCGCATTCGTCGAGGCCCTGCGCGCGGCGGGGCTCCCGGTCTCGCTGTCCGAGGGGCTCGACGCGGCTGACGCCGTGCTCGCCCTCGGTCTCTCCGAGCGCGAGCTGGTCCGCGCGGCGTACGCGACGACCCTGGTCAAGCGCCAGCCGCACCGCGCCGGCTTCGACCAGGTCTTCGACCTCTACTTCCCAGCGCTCGTCGGTGACCCGACCCGCGCTGAGGACGACCCGGACTCGCTGGTTGAGCCTGTCGAAACCCCGGAAGACGCGCAGGGTGGGCAGCTCGGCGACGGCCCGCAGGACCTGGCCGACTTCCGCGAGCAGCTGGTGATGGCGCTCGGGATGGGCGACCAGGACGCGCTGAACGTGATGGCCCGCGAGGCGGTGCAGCGGTTCGGCCTGATCCGGGGTCGGGGTCCGGGGGAGCAGCGCTGGTCCTCCTACAACGTGATGAACCGGGTCTCACCCGGGCAGCTCGTCGACAAGGTGCTCGAAGGCCTGCTCGCGGACCTCGACAACGACCCGACGATGCGCCGCCTTGTGCAGGCGCAGGTGCTCGCCTTCGAGCGGATGGTCGACGCCGAGGTACGTCGTCGTGCCGCGGAGGTGCGCGGACCCGAGCACGTCGCGAAGTACACCGTGCGCAAGAGCATCGACCAGATCGACTTCACCTCAGCCCGCAAGAGCGACCTCGAGGAGATGCGCAAGGAGATCGGCCCGCTCGCGCGCCGGCTCGCGACCAAGGTCAACCGGCACAAGGCTTCGCGCCAGCGCGGACCGCTCGACTTCCGGCGTACGGTGCGCGCCTCGGTCTCCTCGGGCGGGGTCCCGCTGGAGACGCACCACCGGCCGCGTCGGCCGAGCCGGAGCGACCTGGTCGTGCTCTGCGACGTCAGCGGATCCGTGGCGAACTTCGCCAACTTCACCCTGATGCTGGTCTTCGCGCTGCGCGAGCAGTTCAACCGGGTCCGGGCCTTCACCTTCGTCGACGAGATCCACGAGGTCACCGACCGGTTCCACCCCGGGGCCGACCCGGTGGACACGATGGCCTCGCTCGCGGCGAGCGCGCAGTACGCCAGTCTCTGGGGGCGTACGAACTACGGGCGCGCCTTCACCCGGTTCGCCGAGCTGCACGCGGACGCGCTCACACCGAAGACGAACCTGCTGATCCTCGGCGATGCCCGTTCCAACTACTCCGACCTAGCGCTGCCGGTGCTGCAGCAGATGGTGCAGGACTCGCGGCACGCCTGGTGGCTCAACCCCGAGTCGCCGCGGCACTGGAACACCGGCGACTCCGGAGCGCAGGACTACGCCCGCCTGATCCCGATGATCGAGTGCCGCAATCTGGTGCAGCTCGGCGATTTCGTGCACGACCTCGCGTGATTCCCGGCGTCCGTCTGTTACAGGGGCGGACGTCTTGCGGGAGTTCTCCCCAGCACTGCCCTGAAGGGGCGCGGTTCTTCCCGTAGATCGCCAGTCGGAAACCGTCACTCTCGAAAAATCCTCCTTGTGGACGCGTAATGGCGGCCCCGCGATCGGGTCATATCCGCTGGACACGTGTCGAGTCGCGCACCCGTACCCGGTGCACCACGAGCACGGTCCCCGGCACTGTCGCCGACGGTGCCGCGGCGCGCTCGAGAGGGGACGAGGGATGAGCAAGGCGAGGCACGTACGCAGCAGTGGGGCTCACATCCGACGGGGCAGCAGGGCGGGACGTCTGACCCTGGCAATCGCGATGGGCGGGATCGGGATGCTGGTCTTCCCGGGTGCCCAGCAGGCCGGCGCTGCCGGTGACGACGGGACGGTGAGCGTCCGCGTCGTCCGCGAGATCAACGCGAACGGCATCTGGGACCACACCGCTCCGATCCTCGAGCCGGGTCTGCCCGGAGCGGTCGTCACGGTGACCGACCCGCAGGGACACACCCAGAGCGGACCGACCGACGATCAGGGTCAGCTGACCCTGGACCCCTCGACCTCGAGCCTGACCGGCGGGAAGTACCGCGTCTCGGTCAGCAACCCCGACCCCGCGGTGTTCTCGCCCGCGTTCGCCGCCGCGTCGCCGACCGCCGGCCAGACCTCGCTCTCGCCGTCGGTGGACTTCGTCGACGTCTCCGGCGGGAAGCCGGCCAGCATCACCACCGGGTTCTGGAACCCGTCGGACTACACCCAGGACAACCCGCGGATCATCAGCGCCCACCAGCGCGACGCGGTCTACGGCGTCGGCGCCGGCAGCGTGTACACCGATATCTACGCCTTCAATCGGCAGCACGGCACGATCGCCAACAGCTATGCCAGCGGCAGTGCCGATTCCGGCTTCTACGTCGGCCAGTGCCTGCACTGCGACATCGTCGTCACCGACAACGTCGCGGAGTACAACGCCGTCGGCTACGAGAGCGCCAACTCCACCGGTGTCTCGGTCGTGCGCAACCGGTTCAGTCGCAACCGCGTGGGGCTGACGATGTCCAGCGACTACCAGGAGGCGTTCGCCCCGCAGCGCAAGGCGATCGTGGCCGGCAATGTCGTCAGCGACAACAACGAGGCGCAGACACCCGAGCAAGCCGACGGTGGGTTCGGCATCGGCATCGGGCTCGGTGGCAGCACCGGCGTCGAGGTGCTGAAGAACCGGATCGAGGGCAACCGGTCCGCGGGTCTGCTGGTGAGTCCGGCCGAGGACCTGGCGGCGAAGGACAACACGGCGAAGGGCAACGTCTACGCGGGCAACGGCACCGACCTGGCGTTCTGGTCCTCGGCACAGTCGGGCGGGACGCAGGCGAACTGCCTCGAGCGGCCGGCTGGCGCGACGACCTATCCGCGCCCGTGGAGGGCGGTTCTGGGGTGTGAGTCGGGCAGGGGCCCGCTCAACGATGCCGAGGACATCGCACCGTTCCGGACGGTTCCGGGGCCGGCGGGCATCGCGTTCCTCGACGTCGCCCCGCCCGGGCTGCTGCCGACGATGCCGGGTGACCCCGCATCCGTTCCGTACCGGCGGGCGCAGGCGCCGGACCCGATCGACATCGGATCCCTGACGGTGCCGCCGCGGACCTGGCTGGCCGAGGCCGCCCGACGATCCGCGCGATGACCGGCCCTTCTCGTCGCGCACTGCTGCAGGGCGCCGCCGGACTGGCCGCGCTGTCCGCCTGTTCGAGCGGCCCGGAGCAGGGGTCGCCCACGACGGCGTACGGGGTCCACCAGGCCGGGGTCACCACGGCCCAGCAGGGCTTCGGGAACCTGGTGGTGCTGGACCTCCACCACGCGCCGATCGTGCCGGTGCTCGAGGCGCTCGGCGAGGAGATCGAACGCCTGGTGTCGGGACGCGCGGCGGACGTCCCGGAGCCGGGCGACCTGACCGTGACGGTGGGGGTGGCAGACCCAGGTCTCGTGCTGCCGACCTTCGCTCGCGACACCTTCGGGCCCGAGCACTGCGGTGGCGACCTGGTGCTCCAGGTGTGCGGTAGCGACCCGGTCGCGGTGCTGGCCGCGTCCGACCGGCTGACTCGGGACCACGCCGTGCGCTGGTCGCAGCTCGGGTTCTCCGGCGCTGCCGGCAAGGACGGCTTCGGCCGCAACCTGCTCGGCTTCCACGACGGCATCGTGCAACCGCGGGGGAGGGAGGAGCTGTCGGCCGGCGTGTGGGGAGACGACGGTTCGACGGTGATGGTGGTGCGGCGGATCGTGCTCGACGTCGAGGGGTTCAACGACCTGGCCGTCGATCAGCAGGAGGCCGTGATCGGCCGCCGCAAGAGCACCGGTGCACCGCTCTCAGGAGGCCACCTCACGTCACCGCTCGACCTCGCTGCGAAGACTCCGGCCGGGGCTTACCTGATCCCTGTCGACGCGCACGTGCGGCGAGCCCATCCACTGGCGACCGGACGGCCGCTGATGCTGCGCCGGGGGTACTCGTTCGCGGGCGAGCAGGGCAGCGGACTGCTGTTCATCTCGTTCCAACGGGACCTGGCCGAGTTCATCCAGACGCAGTACCGCCTGGACGCGGGGGACGCGCTCAACCGCTACCTCCGGGTGACCGCGTCCGGGGTGTTCCGGGTGCTCCCCGGCTTCTCCGCGAGCCGTGGTCTAGGTGCTTCGATGAACGCCGATCGCTGATTCCGGGACTTCCGGGAAATCGCTCGACAGCCAGCGCTAGAGTTAACGGTTCCCGATTTCCGCTCGACAAGGACTGCGAAGTTGAACGATGACGTCGCCGCTCGCGAGATCGCTCGCGAGCAGGAGTTCGTCGACACGGTCTACCGCCAGCTCGAGGACTCAGCCCGTTCTGCGGAGGAGCTCGCTGCCGAGGGTCGTGCCCGTGGACAGCTCGGCCACGAGGGTGGACTCGTCGAGCGGGACGCGATGCTGTTCCAGGCCGCGAAGCGGATCGCGACCCTGGACGCCGCGCACGAGGGCCTCGTCTTCGGTCGCCTCGACATGCGCGAGGACGTCGACCCCGAGCCCCGCTACGTCGGCCGCATCGGCCTGCGCGACGGCAACCGCGACATCCTGCTGATCGACTGGCGCGCTCCTGCGGCCGCGGTCTTCTACCAAGCCACCCACGCCGACCCGAAGGGCGTGATCCGACGTCGCATCCTGCGCAGCCAGGGCGTCACCGTGATCGGCGTCGAGGACGACCTGCTCGACCCCGAGGCCGACGAGGCCTCCACCAAGGAGCTCCCGATCGTCGGCGAGGGCGCGCTGATGGCGCAGCTCTCCCGTGCCCGCGACCGCTCGATGCACTCGATCGTCGCGACCATCCAGGCCGAGCAGGACCAGGCGATCCGCGCGCCCGAGAAGGGCGTCGTCCTGATCACCGGTGGTCCGGGTACCGGCAAGACCGTGGTGGCGCTGCACCGCGCGGCCTTCCTGCTCTACGGCGACCGTCGTCGCTACGAGACCGGTGGCGTGCTCGTCGTCGGTCCCTCCGGCGTCTTCATGCGCTACATCGAGCGGGTGCTGCCCTCGCTCGGCGAGACCGCGGTCGCGCTGCGGTCTCTCGGTGACGTCGTCGACGGCATCGCCGCGACGCGTCGTGACGACCCGCGGGTGGCCGAGGTCAAGGGTGCGGCCGAGATGGCGGAGGTGCTGCGGCGCACGGCCCGGCAGTCGGTCCCCGGCGCCCCGCGCGAGTTCCGCACCTTCTACCGCGACGACGTGCTCCTGCTCGGCTCCCGCGAGCTCGGGCAGGTCCGCCGCCAGCTGCTCTCGATGGGTCCGCGGAACCGGTCGACCAACAAGGTCGCCAGCACGTTGATCGACCACCTGTGGCGCCAGGTGAAGTCCGAGCGGGCGCGCGAGCGCACCAAGGAGGACTTCGCCGACGAGATGCGCACCAGCGACGCGTTCCTCGACTTCGCCGCGAGCTGGTGGCCGGTGCTCGACGCCGCCACCGTGCTCGGCTGGCTGCGTGACCACGACGTGCTGCACCGGGTCACCGAGGGCGTGCTCGACGACGAGGCCGTGCGGCTGCTGGCCAAGTCCTGGGGCGAGGAGCTCTCGGTCGAGGACATCCCGCTCGTCGACGAGCTGCGCTACCTGCTCGGTGACCCGCCGCTGGTCGACGACGAGGAGGAGGACCCGCTGGGCCTGGCCGACTCCTCGCTGGCCGAGCTCACCACCGCCTCGGACCGCGAGTACGGCGGCCGCCGGTCATGGGCTCCGCCGACGAACCGCGTCGAGGATGACGGCTACGCGCACGTGCTCATCGACGAGGCGCAGGACCTCACCCCGATGCAGTGGCGGATGGTCGGCCGGCGTGGCCGCTCCGCGACCTGGACGATCGTCGGTGACCCGGCCCAGTCCTCCTGGCCGATCCCGGCCGAGGCGACCAAGGCGCGGGCCGAGGCGCTCGGCACCAAGGACCTGCACGAGTTCCACCTCTCCACCAACTACCGCAACTCCTCTGAGATCTACGCGTTCGCGGCGGCGTACGCGGAGCGGGTGGGCCTGCACGCCGACCTGCCGAACGCGGTGCGCTCGACCGGCAACGACCCGGAGGAGCGGACGGTCACCGACCTCGAGGAGGGCACCCGTACGGCGCTCGCCGACCTCGTCGGCTCGGTCGACGGCACTGTCGGCATCGTGGTCCCGGTCGCCCGGCACGCCGAGGTCTCTCGCTGGCTCGCCAGCTGGCCCGAGTACGCCGAGCAGAGCGCCGGCGACGACGCCCGGGTGGTCGTCCTGACCGGTCTGGAGACCAAGGGTCTGGAGTTCGACGGCATCGCGGTCGTCGAGCCCAACGAGATCGAGCGGGAGTCCAGCACCGGCCGGGCCACCCTGTACGTCGTGCTGACCCGCGCGACTCAGCGCCTGGTCACGCTCTCGCGCGGCTGATCCCGGCGCGTCCCTCTGCTGCCTTCCGCCCGGACCTCAGACTCCAGAATCGCGATTCGCACGTCCCTCTAGCGGTGCTCGGCCCATGGCAACTCTGGCACCTGAGCATCCTCACGATCATGAAGGAATCCGAAACCTTCGGGGTTATCCTGAGGACATCGCCCCCATCGTCCCGTTCGGGCCCGGCGGCGATGGAAAGGTGGTCGCAGTGCGCGACCCCTCCTTCAACCAGCCCCGGGTGGTCGGGCCAGTTGACCATCCGTTGGAACGCCTGTTCGCGGATATTGAGCGATCGCGGCAGGTGCTGCGTCATCTGCTCGACAGCCGCAAGCCCGGTAGCTCGATCCAGGTGCTCGAGGCTCGAGAGGAGTCGCGCGCTGCCCTCGAAAGGTTCGTGGCGACCTTGGTCGCGCACCAGCTTCCGGTCCCACGGAGGATCAACGACGAACTCGCCCTGGTGCGCCGACTGTGCGCCCACGCTCGTGCGCCCTACCGGAAGGTGCTGCCGCCTGAAAAGCGGTCGCAGTCTGATAGCCACCCCGACTGAGCCGGCGTGCAGACGCTGGAGAAGTATCAGGACTGCCGCGATGAACTGCGTCGTCGTTCCGCCGCAAACGATGGGGGTCCACCGGAATTCGAGGGCGGCTCCTATGGCTTGAGAACTCGGTCCCGGTACTCCTGCCAGCGAGCGAAGCTTTCCAATGCTCCGGGGACGGCGAAGAAGTCGCCTGCTGAGCAGTCGAAGGCGCGAACGTCTAAGGAGTGGAGAAGGCCTGCCACAAAGTCTGAGGCCCCGTCGCCGCCGCGCACGTGCAGCATGATCCCGCTGCACATCTCCTCTCGCCCCATGTTGAACTCGATGCTGAACTCTGGTGTCGCCAGTTGACCCCACGACGGATCGGTGAAGTCAACGCTGGGCGCGACCGAGCGAATTCGCTCTATCAGCTCGTTCCGCAGACCAAGTGGAGCCGGCTGGAAGTTGTCTGGGATCTCCGAGACAGAAGTGACGTCTTTGGGAAGGTCTTGGATCAAGATGTCCCAGCTCATGTGCCCATCCTCTCGACTACAGGTCCCACGCGCATCGGCGAGTCGCCGATGCCATCCTTGCAGGCTCCGCCGCGTCTCTGCCGCGTCGCGGCTACAAGTCGATCCAGTCAGTAGCGCCTTCAAACCGAAGCTTGGCTCCTTTGACGGCCAGAGCCCGCAAGACTGCACGCAGGCGACTGACGAGCTCACTCTGGTCTGCGGACCTGAACTCCAGATCAAGGTTGGCGCCGTAGACGCCAGATCCAGATCCCGTGACCTCGACTAGGTCTTGGAACTCCTCAGAGACACCGTCCTCGACGTCGTCCCTGTCAACCTCGAGGCCCACGGGCAACAGCAACTCCGCGAACAAGCTCATGCTCGATAGTTGCATCCGATGCGTGTTCGGTGCCGAACGAGGGCGTGTCCTTCCGCCGCGAGGATGCCTATCGGTCACGGGAGCTTCTGGTTTGTATTGTGCCGACGTGAGGTACAGCCCGAGCTTTGACCACCTTCAACCGCTGGTCGATGCCCTCATCGAATCGGGGAACCCGTCAACCAGCGACGGGTTCCGGACTAACCAAGGTGGCGCCGACTGCGTGATGCGCGATCTGGTGGATCTCCAGATCATCCAGCCACTGATCGAGGCAGACGAGCACGCGTCCAAGATCAAGGCCGATGCCGAGGGGGTGCATTGCTTGCACTGCTGGGCCAGCATCCGGAATCCCGCTGGCTGACTCCAACGGCGGCCTGGCCGCTGCGTCGTTCCGCCCCGTCAGTTAGTCCATGTCGCTGATGCGTTTTGGCCGCTCATCGGGATGTGCGTGCCACCACCGATGATTGAGCGACACCTTGGCGTTCTCGAACAGGTGGTGAACGACCCAGCTCTGAGCGGCCGCGTGGCTTTCGACCGTGGCCAGGTCGGAGCGTTCGCCTCGCTCGGTGTAGAAGATCGACCATCGATCACCGTCTTCCACCAAACAGATACTGTCGTGTGCCCAGCGTGCGGCCTCGCCTTCTGCAACAACGCTTGGGGGGAAACCAGATCGTCTGGCGTGGATAAGCACGTCTTCCTCGCTGATCGTGACCAACTCACGAAACCGGACGTCGTCGATCGTCTTTCCGGGGGGCAGATTCTCGACGGCCCACCGGAAAGCGTCGTAGCTCAGGATCGCTTGGATCTGCTCGTCGTTGCTCGGCACGCGACCATTGTCCCGAACGATCGAATTGTGACGTCAGAACCGGCGCCCTTCCCGGTGCGTCATTCCGCCGCGATGGAGATAGGCAAGAGGAGATCCAGTGGAGATCTCGCCCTCGCGATGCGTGACTACTTACGAGACTGCGGCGTAACGTGCCCGACGTGGGGTACCTGAAACGTGTTCTTGCTGTCCTGCTCACCGCGCTGCTCGCGTTCACCGTCCTGGACGCGGTGCCACGCGCGGACGCTTCCGGCTCCCTGGTGGCGCACGGCAGCGCCCATCAGGTGTGGGCGACCGGGTTGCCGGCCAACGCCGCGGTCCAGCTGGTCAACGCCGCCGGCCACACGGTCGCGAGCCAGCACGCCACCGCCGAGGGCGGGGTTCTGTTCCGCGACGTGACCCCGGCCAGCGGATACCGGATCCGCAAGATCTACAACCGCCAGCTCTCCAACAAGGTCACCGTGCACAGCGACGCCTCGACGCCGTGGACCACCTCGTTCTACAACCAGCCGATCTCGAGCAACGGCTACCAGTACCTGACCACGCGCGACGGCACCCAGTTGGCGATCTCGGTGCACCCGCCGACGAGTCCGGCCGACCTGCCGGGCCTGCCTGCCGGCACGCCGCTGCCGAATGCCGGCATCCCGTACACGCCGCCGTACCCGACGTTGATCGAGTACTCCGGCTACGGCACTGCGACCCCGAAGGGTCCGGAGAACGGCATCGCGACGCTGGCCAACCTGATGGGCTTCGCCGTCGTCGACGTGAGCATGCGCGGCACGGGCTGCTCCGGCGGAGCCTTCGACTTCTTCGAGCCGCTTCAGAACCTCGACGGGTACGACGTGATCGAGACGATCGCGCGCCAGCCGTGGGTCAAGGGGCACACCGTCGGGATGATGGGCATCTCCTACGGCGCGATCAGCCAACTCTTCACCGCGCAGACCCGCCCGCCGCACCTGTCCGCGATCGCGCCGCTTTCGACCATCGACTCGGTGGCGACGACGCTGTTCCCCGGCGGCATCCTGAACACCGGGTTCGCGCTGGCCTGGGCGAAGGACCGCGTCCACGACGCACTGCCGGCGAGTGCGACCGGTGGTCAGCCGTGGGCCCACAAGCAGATCCAGGACGGCGACCAGACCTGCAAGGCGAACCAGGCGCTGCACGGCCAGGCCGTCGACCTGCTCGCGAAGATCAAGGCCAACAGCCACTACATCCCGGCGACCGCCGACCCGCTGGACCCGATCACGTTCGTGCACAAGATCAACGTGCCGGTCTTCCTGGCCTGCCAGTTCGAGGACGAGCAGACCGGTGGGCACTGCCCGGCGCTGGTGCGGCACTTCACCGGGACGACGAAGAAGTGGTTCACCTTCACCAACGGCGCGCACGTCGACTCGCTCGATCCGGAGACGTTCAACCGCTGGTTCGACTTCCTGGAGATCTACGTCGCCCACGAGTCGCCCCTGGTCAGCGGTGCGGTGATCAAGGCGGCCGCGCCGTTGATCTACCAGACCGCGCTCGGCGTGCCGGGGACCGACCTGATGACGCTGCCGCCGGACCCGATCCAGCTCAAGGCGACCTACGCCTCGGCCAAGTCCGCCTTCGAGAAGCTGCCGCGGGTGCGGGTGCTCTTCGACAACGGTGCCGGACAGACCCCGGTCACCGGACTGCTCGACCCGCAACCGGGCAACCCCTACCCGGGCTACGAGCACTCGTTCTCGAACTTCCCGGTCGCGGGCACGACGGCCAAGTCGTGGTACCTGACCGGCGGCGGCAAGCTGATCACCGACGGGCCCGGGTGGGGCGCGACCATCGAGAAGTTCACTGCCGATCCGAAGGCGACTCCGCGCACCAACTACACCGGCGGCACCGGGACCGGCGGGCTGTGGGGCAACCAGTCGCAGTGGGCCTGGAACTGGACCCAGCGCACGTACGGGACCCAGGTCTCGTACCTGACGAGCCCGTTGAAGACCGACACGACCGTTCTCGGCGCGGGTGCGGTCTATGCCTGGGTGCGCTCGTCGAAGCCGAACGTCGACTTCATGGCGACGATCAGCGAGGTCAGCCCTGACGGCAAGGAAACGTACGTGCAGAGCGGCTACGTCCGGGGCAACGGGCGTGCGCTGTCGACGTCGACGAACAACGTGCTCAAGCAGGCGAGCACGTTGCTCGAGCCGGTGCTGAGCATGCGGCTCGCCGACGTCTCACCGCTGCCGAGCGATCACTTCACCAAGCTGCCGATCCCGCTGTATTTCCAGGGCCACGCCTACCGGGCGGGTTCGCGGATCCGGGTGACGATCTCCGCGGTCAACGGCGACCAGCCGATCTGGGCGTTCGCGAACGCGCAGCCGACCAGCCCGGCCACGGTCGCGATCGCGCACTCGGCGTCGATGCCGTCACGGCTCGTGCTGCCGATCGTCCCCGGCCTCTCGGTCCCGACGGCTCGCCCCGACTGCGGAGTGCTCCGGAACGAGCCGTGCCGGACCTACAAGGCGATGAGCAACCGGAGCTACCCGGCTGGCGGGTGAGTCAGGACGCCTGGCGCAGCGGCAGCACGGCTTCGAGCCGACTCCGTACGCCGGGCAGCCGGTCGACCAGCTCGAGGAACCGGTGTCGGGCGATCACGAGCACCAGCGCGTCCGAGGTCACCACGACGGTGGCAGACCGCGGGCGTCCGGTGAGCAGCGCGATCTCTCCGACGAAGTCGCCCGGTCCGAGCTCGGCCACCTTCTCGCCGTGCTTGTAGACGTCGGCTGAGCCCGATGCGAGGACGACGAACTCCTGGCCCTGCGCACCCTCGGTGGTCAGCTTCCGTCCGGGCTTCAGGCTGAGCTCGTCCGCGATCGCGGCGACGTCCTTGAGCTCGTCGGAGGAACAGGCTTCGAACAGAGGAAGGGTTCGGAGCAGCTCCTGCTTGGGGTCACGGTGGATTCCGATCATGACAACACCTCCATACTCACGGTATGTGACCGTTCAAGCATGCCCCGCGTAGATGACCGGGAGATGTCGGCGAGATCACGCGAGAACATCAGCTGGAGGAGTACAGGTCGGGCGCCAGCCGGCACCAGCTCGCCTCGGAGGCGGGGCGCACGTCGACTGCCGTGCCGTCGTCCAAGTCCGTGAAGAGAACCTCGAGGACCGCCACGCCGCCGCGGGTGCTGACCGACGCCGGGGCATCGGGCCTGCTCCACCGCAGCTGCCAGGTGCGGTCCTGATCGTCTTCGATCCGCAGTGTTCCCCTCGTGGGGTCACCCGCCCGAATGCTGAAGCTGACCTGCGCAGTGCTGCAGCGCAGGTGAACCTGGTCGCTGTCGCGTGTGCCGAGTGCGAGGAGTGGCCCGGGCTCGCGAACGGCGGTGATCACCGCGGCCGCCGCGCAGAGTCCCGCGATCAGCAGCGCGATCGCGACGGGTCGACGTTCAACATCCACGTGTTGAATCGTGTCCGCGTCGCGGAGCCCGACGCATCCACCTGAAGTACCGGTTCGGAGCGTCAGGGCTTCCAGTCGGCGAGGTAGTCGGGCAGCGGAGGGTCCCCGCGCAGGTCGGGCGCGGGGATCGGCTCGCCGTACGCCGTGGCGATCGGCAGCACGCCCGCCCAGACCGGCTCGTCGAGGTCCTCGGGCGGGTCGTCGGGATCGCCGGCGCTGATCTTGACCGACCACTCCTCCAGGGGCAGCTCGAGCACCAGCGTCGCGGCGAGCTCCTTGGCGGTGGGCGGTCGCAGGGTGTCCCAGCGGCCCGGCATCCAGGCCTCGCTCATCGCGCGCAACGCGGGTACCTGGTCAGCGACCGGCGCGGCCGAGCCGCAGATCACGGCCGAGCGGTAGTGCATCGAGGACTCGAAGGCGGAGCGAGCCAGCACCATGCCGTCGAGCAGGGTCAACGTGACGCAGACCGGCACCCCGGTCGCGAGCACGCGCATCATCCGGCTGCCGGTCGACCCGTGCAGGAGCAGGCGGTCGCCGTCGCGCGCGCAGGCGGTCGGGATGTTGACCGGCGCACCGTCGTGGACGAACGCCACGTGCGCGACCCTGGCTGCGTCGAGGACGGCGTCGAGGTCCGCGCGCGTCGTCGCTGCTTTCTCCGGGAGTCGCCGGATCCGGGTGCGGTCGTCAGTCACCCCTGGATTCTGTCCCACCGGGTTTCGACAGGCGCGCCGAACGAACCGGCCGACCCCGTCTCGCGCGCGGAAAACCCTTCCGGAGGGCCGTTCGGGCGTTGGTAGCGTCATGCCATGCACGCCAGCCAGCTCACTGCCGCCGATGCCCTTGCGCAGGTGACGGGCGAGCAGGCGTGGGCGGTCATCCGGTTGCGTGACAGCGACACGGTGACGCTCGTCGGAGGTCCGCTGGTCGCGACCGAGCGCCTGGCAGACATCCCGGTCGGGGACGGCCTTCCCGAGGCAGGCCGCCGGTTCGACACCCTGGTCGCGGTTCCGTTCCGCCAGGTCGCCGAGCGCGGGTTCGACGTGCACGACGACGGCACCCCGCTCACGGTCGTCGACATCCGCACCGAGATCGAGGTCCCGCTCGCCGAGCTGGTCGCCGCGCTCCCCGACGTGGAGGTCGCGTTCACCGACCGCGGCGGCTTCGAGACCTCCGACGAGGAGTACGCCGGCACGGTCCGGCGCATCATCGACGACGAGATCGGCAACGGCGAGGGCGCCAACCTCGTCATCGGCCGCCACTACCGCGCGCAGCTCGCGGACTGGGGCCAGGACAAGGCCCTGACGGTGCTGCGCCGACTGCTCGAGAACGAGCGCGGCGCCTACTGGACCTACTGCTTCTGGACCGGGGAGCGGTTCCTGATCGGCGCGTCACCCGAGCGGCACGTGAGCGTGCACGGCGGCGACGTCCGGATGAACCCGATCTCCGGCACCTTCCGGCTGCGCGGTCTCGAGCCGAGCGAGCGCAAGGCGAAGCTGCTCGACTTCCTCGCCGACGAGAAGGAGATCTACGAGCTCTTCATGGTCGTCGACGAAGAGCTGAAGATGATGTGCGACATCTGCCACGAGGGTGGCCAGGTGCTCGGCCCGTTCCTCAAGCCGATGACCCACCTCGTGCACACCGAGTACCTGCTGGCCGGTCGGACCCGCTCGGACGTCCGCGACGTGCTGCGCGACTCGATGTTCGCCGCGACCGTCACCGGTGCGCCGGTCGAGAACGCCTGCAAGCTCATCAAGCAGTACGAGGCCGAAGGACGCGGCTACTACGCCGGAGCGCTGGCGCTGATCGGGCGCGACGAGACCGGTGCGCAGACCGCCGACTCTCCGATCCTGATCCGTACCGCGGACGTGTCGGCCACCGGCGCGCTCAAGGTCACCGCTGGCGCGACGCTGGTCCGTGACTCCGACCCGCACTCCGAGGTCGCCGAGACCGCGGCCAAGGCCGGCGGCATCCTGTCCGCCTTCGGGCTCGTGCCGGCCGCGACCGGGGAGCCGTCGCAGATCGAGGACCTCGCGCACGACGAGGACGTGCTGATCGCGCTGAACTCGCGCAACCAGCGGCTCTCCAAGTTCTGGCTGACCGACCAGTCCGGCGCTGCGCCCGCTCCGGTGCTGACCGGCAAGACCGTCGGCATCCTGCACGGCGAGGACGACTTCGCGAACATGCTCTGCCACGTCTTCAGCGTGCTCGGCATGAAGCCGTCGGTGATCCGGCACGAGGACTTCGTCGCCGGTGGGTTCGACGCGTTCGACGTGGCGGTGGTCGGTCCCGGCCCGGGAGACCCGCGGGACACCAGCAGCGCGAAGATCCGCACCTTCCAGGGCGCGGTCGACGAGCTGCTCGCCTCCGGCAAGCCGTTCCTCTCGGTCTGCCTCGGCCACCAGGTGCTGTGCGGAAAGCTCGGCATCCCGTTGGCGTTCAAGGACATCGTCTTCCAGGGGACGCAGTCGACCGTGTCCATCGGCGGCCGGGACGAGGCCGTCGGTTTCTACAACACGTTCGTCGGTCGGCTCGGCCCGAACGACGTGCTGCCCGACGGTGTCAGCGTCGAGACCGACCCGGCCACCGGCGACATCCACCTCGTGGCCGGGCCGCACTTCCGGGGCGTGCAGTTCCACGCGGAGTCGATCCTCACCGAGAACGGCGTTGCGCTGCTGCAGCGACTCCTGCTGGACCTGGTCGGCTGAGGCGTGCGCGTGCTCGTGGTCGACCACCACGACTCCTACACCTGGAACCTGGTGCACCTGATCGCCGGCGTGACCGGCGAGCTGCCTGACGTCATCGAGCACGACGAGCCGCGCGTCCTGGACCGGGCGCACCGCTACACCCACCTGGTGCTCTCGCCCGGTCCCGGTCACCCGACCGATGCCCGCGACTTCTCGTTGCGCCGCGACGTCTTCGAGCTCGGGCGCCCCGTCCTCGGCGTCTGCCTCGGGATGCAGGCGTTGGTCGCGATGTTCGGAGGCTGGGTCGACCGGGTCGCGCCCGCGCACGGCGAGGTCGCCCAGGTCGCGCACGACGGCACCGGGGTCTTCGCCGGCCTTCCGCAGGGCTTCGAGGCGGTCCGCTACCACTCGCTCGCCGCGACCGTCGTGCCCGATGCGCTCCGGGTCACGGCCTCAGCGGACGGCGTGGTCATGGGCGTGACCCACCGGACCCTGCCGCTGCACGGGGTGCAGTTCCACCCCGAGTCGATCCTCACCGAGTACGGCGCACCGCTGGTTGCGAACTTCCTGGGGCTCGCATGAGCGCGCTCGAGGAGTTCGTCCGGATCGCCGGCACGCACGAGCGCTGCTTCTGGCTCGACGGCGGGGGCTCGCAGTCCTGGTCCGGCAGCCGCTCGATCGTGGGTCGGCTCGAGGACGACGACGTCTCCCTGGTCTACGACCGCACGGCGGGAACCGTCACCGAGCTTCCCAGCGGTCGCGTCGTCGGCACCGACGTCTTCGCCGCGCTCCAGGACCGGCTCGACGGCGACGCCGGCACGCACTGGGTCGGCTACTTCGGGTACGCGGCGCGCCCGGACCTGCCGGCCCGATCGATGCCGGGTGTGCCGGACGCGATCTGGATGCGGGCCCGCGACGTCCAGGTGCTCGAGGGTCCGACGACGGCAGTCGGGGTCCAGGTGGAGACCGACGAGGTCGACGTACCGGGCTGGTACGCCGAGGCGTTCGGCCAGGTGCAGGAGCAGCTGCGCGCCGGCCACTCCTACGAGGTGAACCTGACCTACCGCGACCAGCAGGCCTCCGGGCGCGACCCGCTCGACATCTACACCAGCCTGCGGTCCACCAACCCCGCCCCGTACGCCGGGGTGCTGCGCCACGGTGACACCTGGTTGCTCTCGGCCTCACCCGAGCGCTTCGCCACCGTCGACCGCCACCGCCAGCTCGAGGCGCGTCCGATCAAGGGCACCACCCGCCGCGGGGCGGACGCGGTCGAGGACGCGGAGCTGCGCGACCTGCTCGCCGAGGACCCGAAGTTCCGGGCCGAGAACCTGATGATCACCGACCTGCTGCGCAACGACCTGTCCCAGGTCTGCGAGCCCGGCAGCGTCGAGGTGCCGCAGCTGATGGAGGTCGAGTCCTACGCGAGCGTGCACCAGCTGGTGACCACGGTGACCGGACGGTTGCGTCCCGAGGTCGGCACGGTCGACGCGTTGCGCGCGCTGTTCCCGGCGGGCTCGATGACCGGCGCTCCCAAGCTGCGGACCATGCAGATCATCGACGCGGTCGAGGCCGAGCCGCGTGGTGTCTATGCCGGGGCGTTCGGCTGGATCTCCGGCGACGGTCGCGCCGATCTGGGCGTGGTGATCCGTTCGCTGTTCCGCTCGGGCGAGGGCCCGTGGTGGCTGGGGACCGGCGGCGGCATCACCGTCCGGTCCAAGGTCGGCGAGGAGTGGGCCGAGACGTTGTGGAAGGCGGCAAGGCTGCGCGCCGTGCTCTGACGAGCAGCCGCTAGGAGGACCGTCCGGAGCGATCCGCCCGCCCCATGCGCGGGGACGGGACGGACCGCCCAGACCTTTCCTCCCGGGTCAGGACTGTTGGGTGTTGGCGTCCGAGCCGAGCGTCGCCTTGACCGTCTCGGTCTTGCCGTCGCGGACGTAGGTCAGCGTGACCTCGTCGCCGGGGCGGTGACCGCGGACCGTTGCGATGAGCGACTCGGAGCCGTCGACGACGTCGTCGTCGACCTTGGTGATCACGTCACCGGACTTGAGCCCGGCCTGCGCGGCGGCGCCGTCGGCCTGGACCTCGCGGACCTCGGCGCCCTGGGTGAGCTTGTTCGCCGCGACGTCGGAGACGGTGATCGCGAGACGCGCGTGGGTCGGGTCCTCGCCCTTGATGATCTGCTGGACGATCGGCAGCACCTCGTCGATCGGGATCGCGAAGCCGAGGCCGATCGAGCCGCCGGAGCTGGTGGTGCCGTCGGCGGTGCGGATCGAGGAGTTCACGCCGACGACCTGGCCGGCCATGTTCACCAGTGGGCCGCCGGAGTTGCCCGGGTTGATGGCGGCGTCGGTCTGGATCGCCGGGTAGGTGGTGCTGTCGTTCTGGGTCTGCTGCTGTTGCTGGCCGAGGCCGAACGGGTTGAGCTGCTGCTGCTCGTCGGTCGCCACCGAGACCGGCCGGTTGAGCGCCGAGACGATGCCGGTGGTGACGGTGGAGTTCAGGCCGTACGGCGATCCGACGGCGACGACGGACTGGCCGACCTTGAGGGCCGAGGAGTGTCCGATGGTGGCCGGGGTCAGGTTCTTCGCGCCCGCGGCCTTGATGACTGCCATGTCGGTGACCGGGTCGGTGCCCACGACGCTGGCCTTCACGGTGGTTCCGTCGTTGAAGCTGACGGTGATGCTGCCCCCGCCCGAGGCGAGGGACACCACGTGGTTGTTGGTCAGGATGTCGCCGTCCTTGGACAGCACGATGCCCGATCCGGACCCGGAGCCCTGGCTACCCGAGACGTTGATCTTCACCACCGAGGGCAGCACCGTCGCCGCCACCTTCTCGACCGAGCCGCTCGAGGGTGCCGCCGCGTTGGAGGCGGTCACCGGTTCGTTGCCGCTCGCCGTCGGTGTCGAGTCGTCGCCCTTCCAGGCGTCGTACCACGCGGCGCCACCGACCCCGGCTGCTCCTCCGAGGAGCAGCGCCCCGGCCAGAACTGCCGCCGTGATGCCTCCGGTCCGACGCGCGGGTGCGGTCGCAAGCGTCGAGGAGGAGGCGGGCTGTTGGTACAGCGGCAGCGGCTGGGTGAACCCGATCGCGGTGTCCTCGTCGGAGGCAACCGGGGGCGGTGGTGTGACGGACCAGGGGAACTCGGAGGCAGCGGTCGCGCTCGGGTCGTTCTCGTTGCTCTCCGGGGTGTTCTGGTCGGTCATGGCTTCGATGGTGCCGAGCGTTCCTGAGAACTCTCTTTGAGGCGCCTACGAGCGTGCCAAGACCTGCTGGGACGCCTCCGGGGGAGCGGCCTGGCCGGGCAGGCTCAGCCAGAACCCGGCGCCCCCGCCCGGTCCGGTGCCGGCTCGGACGATGCCGCCGTGCCGCTCGGCCACCGAGCGGACGATCGAGAGCCCGAGGCCCGAGCCGGGCATGCTGCGCGACTCGGCGGAGCGGTAGAACCGCTCGAAGACGTGCGGCAGGTCCTTGGCCGAGATCCCCGGCCCGTGGTCGGCGACCATCAACGTGCCCTGGCTCAGGGTCACGATCACGGTCTCGCCCGCCGGGCTCCACTTGGCGGCGTTGTCCAGCAGGTTGGTGATCGCGCGCTCGAGCGAGTCGGCATCGCCGGTCACCCACCAGGGGGTGGTGCGCACGTCGAAGTCGATGTCGGCTCGCCGCCGGACGCGGGCGATGGCCTGCTCCAGGATCGCGGTCAGCTCGACCGGTTCGACGGTGGGCGAGACCGGCTCGTCACGGGCGAGCTCGACGAGGTCGCCGATGAGGGTGGTCATCTCGCCGATCTGGGCACGGACGTCGTCGAGGAGCTCGGCTCGGCTCTCGGGGGACAACCCCGTGCTGGCGTCGGCCTGGACGAGCAGGTCGAGGTTGGTGCGCAGCGAGGTCAGCGGGGTCCGCAGCTCGTGGCCGGCGTCCGCGACCAGCTGGCGCTGCCGGTGCTGGGAGGCGGACAGGGCGCGCAGCATCTCGTTGAACGACTGCGCCAACCGGGCGACCTCGTCGCTGCCCTCGATCGGGATCGGGTCGAGCCGCTGGGTCCGGGCGATGTCCTCCACCGCGGAGGTGAGCCGGCGCACCGGGCGCAGGCCGTTGCGGGCCACGCCCCACCCGGCGAGGCCGGCCGTGATCATCCCCGCGACGCCGAAGAGCAGCATCACCAGACCGAGCCGGTCCAGCAGCCGGTCGGTCGACTCCATCGACTGGGCCAGGACGACCGCCTGGCCGTCGCCGGCCTGGACGGCGACCATGCGCCAGCGCTGACCGTTCCAGTAGACGGTGCGGGCGGAGTCGGTCTTGGTACCCCGCGCGACCGCCACCTCGTGCTGGCCGACGTTGATGGCCGACTTCCCGCCCGGGCTGAAGGAGAGGTACGAGAGCGGCGAGGTGTTGGCGTTGATGAGGACGATGTTGACGTTCGCCGCACCGAGGGCCCAGGTGGGGACCTGCTGCTGCACCAGCGCGCTCAAGCTGTTGGTGCTGGCCACCTGGTTGGCGCGGGTCTTCAGCGACTCGTCGAGCGATCCGACGGCCTGGGTCCGGACCGTCGCGTACGCCGCGAAGGCGACCACGCTGACGGCGAAGCCGACCGCGATCGTGGTCAGCAGGGTGACCCGGCTGGCCAGGGAGCGGCGGTAGTGCAAGCCGCCCCACGGGCTGCTCACGTGGGCTCTTCCCGCAGCACGTAGCCGACGCCGCGCACGGTGTGCAGCAGGCGCGGCTCGCCCTCGGCCTCGGTCTTGCGACGCAGGTAGCCGACGTAGACCTCGAGGCTGTTCGCGGTGGTCGGGAAGTCGAAGCCCCACACCTCCTCGAGGATGAAGGAGCGCTCGAGCACCCGCCGCGGTCGGCGGATGAACAGCTCCAGCAGGCTGAACTCGGTGCGGGTCAGCGTCATCGCGCGATCACCGCGCTTCACCTCGCGCGAGGCCAGGTCCATGCTCAGGTCGGCGAACTCGAGGCGCTCGTCGTGCTCCTCGTCCGGACCCGGCCCGATCCGGCGCAGCAGCGCGCGCAGCCGGGCGAGCAGCTCGTCCAGGGCGAACGGCTTGGTCAGGTAGTCGTCGGCGCCGGCGTCCAGACCCTCGACCCGGTCACCGACGGCGTCGCGGGCGGTGAGCACCAGGATCGGGACGTGGTTGCCGACCGAGCGCAGCGCGCGGGTGGTCTCGATCCCGTCGAGCCGCGGCATCATCACGTCCATCACCACGGCGTCCGGATTGATGGTGCTGATCCCGGCGAGTGCCTCGGCACCGTCGCCGGCCAGCGACACCGCGTAGCCGTTGAACTCCAGGGAACGGCGCAGCGACTCACGCACGGCGCGGTCGTCGTCGACGACGAGGATGTGCTGCTTGGTCTCGGAGCTCACGGTCCAAGAGTGCCATCGGGGGCTGAATGCATGCTGAGACGCCCGCCTCAGAGCAGCTTGCGCGCGGCGTCGCCGGCGAGCGCTCCGTAGCGGCCGCCGAACATCGCGGCGTGCACCAGCAGCGGGAACAGCTGGTGCAGCGGCTGGCGCTGCTCCCAGCCCTCGGCCAGCGGGTGCTCCTCGGCGTACGCCGCCAGGACCCGGCCGAGCTGGGGAAGGCCGAACAGGGTGAGCATGGCCAGATCGGTCTCGCGGTGCCCGCCGTGCGCGGCGGGGTCGACCAGGACGGCGGACCGGTCGGCGTTCCACACCAGGTTGCCGGACCAGAGGTCGCCGTGGATCCGGGCAGGGGGTTCGGCGGGGCCGGCCAGGTCGACGATGCGCCGGACCACGTTCTCCACGGCCTCGGCGTCCTGCGCCTCGATGTGACCGCGGTCCACCCCGAGGCGCAGGTAGGGCAGCACCCGACGTACGGCGAAGAACTCGGGCCAGGTCTCCGTCGGCTTGTTGGGGAGCGGGAGGGCGCCGATGAAGCCGTCGTTCTCGGCACCGAAGCCGGGGGCGCCGCTGGCGTGCAGCCGGGCCAGCATCCGTCCGAGCTCGGCCGCGGCCTCCGGGTTCGGGCGGGACGGCTCGACCCAGGCGAGCACCAGGCAGTCGGCCTGGACGCCGAGCACCTCGACCACCTCGGCGACTCCGGGTTCGGCGAGCCAGCGCAGGGCCTGCGCCTCGGCCTCGAAGAACCCGTCCGGGGCGTGCGACCGGGTCTTGATCAGCGCGGAGCGTCCGTCGGACAGGCGCAGCCGCGTCGAGGTGCAGGTGTCACCCCCGGCGACCGGGGAGGTCGACACCACCGCGGAGCCGAGCAGGTGCTCGGCCCGCTCCGCAAGGGTGCGCATCCGGGCCATGCCCCATCCTGTTCCTCCGCACCTGATGCTGGAAAGGGTCAGGTGCGCCGGGCGTCCGGTCCGTCTGGACCGGTGAGGTGCGCGACGATGCCGTCGCAGGTGCGCTCGACGATCTCCAGGACGGTGTCGAAACCCTGCGGACCGCCGTACCAGGGATCCGGTACGTCGGGCACCGCAGCGCCCGCTCCGACCTCGGGGTCGAAGGTGCGGAACATCAGCACGCGGTCCTGCCGGTCGGTCGGGAGCTGCGCCAGCACCTCGCTGTGGTTGTGCCGGTCCATGGTCAGGATCAGGTCGTGGTCGAACCACGAGGCGTCGAAGTGCCGGGCGCGGTGCCGACTCGGGTCGTAGCCGGCAGCAGTCAGCACCGCAGCGCTGCGCGCGTCCATCTCCTCGCCGAGGTGCCAGGTCCCGGTCCCGCAGCTCTCGGCGACGACGTCGTCCAGGCCGGCATCGGCGAGCTTGGCGTTCAGAACCACGTCGGCCGTGGGCGATCGACAGATGTTGCCGAGGCAGACGAGCGCGACCCTCACTTCGGGTCGGGCAGGATCGCCGCTGCGATCATCGACGCGATCGAGATCACGATGCTGCCGAAGACGTAGGTCCAGAACCCGCCGGCGACGTGGAAGTGCAGGTTGAAGGTGTCGGCCACCTTGCTGGTCAGCAGCAGCATCAGCGCGTTGGTGACGAACAGCATCAGGCCGAGGCTGAGCACGATCAGCGGGAGCGAGAGCAGGTTCACCACCGGTCGGACCACCGAGTTGATGACGCCGAGGATGAGCCCGACGATCAGCAGCGTGACGACCTTGTCGGTGCGGGTGTCGGCACCGGCCAGGGAGATGTCGTCGAAGAACCACACGGCGGCACCGACGCCGAGAGCGTTGATGGCGAGCCAGATCACGAACCTCATGGCGCGAGCCTACGGGTCGACAGACTCGAGCAGCGATCGCTCCGCGCCGGCGAGGTGCTCGACCAGGCTCGCGCGGGCCTCGGTGAGCCGGCCGGCCTCGAGGAGCTCGAGCAGGTCGCTGTGCGCGTGCGCCTGCTCCCGGGTGTTGCCGCGGGCCCGGTCGAGGTGGGCGAGGGCCAGCCGGATCTCGGCGTACAGGGTTTCCGACATCGCGATCAGCCTCGGCGACCCGGTCAAGGCGGTGAGCGACCGGTGGATCTCGAGGTGCGCGGCCGTCAGCTCCTGCGCACTGGCCTTCGTGCGGACCAGGCGGCCGTAGGCGGCGTTCGCTGCCCGGACCACGTCGCGGGCCTCGTCGCTCGCGTCGGCCCAGCCGTCCACGCCGGCGGTCTCCAGCACCAGGCGGGCCCGGCAGATGTCGCGGATGCCGTCCGCGGTGAGGGCGTGCACCGAGGTGCCCTTGTTCGGGATCCGGTCGACGAGCCCGTCGGCGACCAGCATCCCTACCGCCTCGCGGACGGTCGAGCGGGAGACGCCGAGCGAGCCTGCGAGCGCGACCTCGCGCAGCGGAGTCCCGGGCTCCAGGTCGCCCTCGAACAGGGCGCGGCGCAGCTCCTCGACGACCCGGTCGACGGTGCTGACCGGTTCGACGCTGAGCGTCTCGAACGACGGGGAGTCAGGCATCCCGAAGATTGTCGGACAAAATTTTGCGAAATGCGCGTTCGTGACACACACTGAGATTGTCCGACAATCAGTCAATCTGGGGAGGGTGGCATGGGACAGACGCTCGACTGGGGGAAGCGGTACCTGATGGTCGCCCCCGACCACTTCCGGGTCGACTACGAGATCAACCCGTTCATGCACCTGGCCGACCAGCCGGACCCGGCTGCCACCCGCGCCGAGTGGGACGCGATCGCCGCCGCGATCACCGCCGCCGGCGGCGAGGTCGAGGTGCTGCCGCAGCGCGCGGACGCGCCGGACATGGTCTACGCGATGAACCTCGGCTTCGCGCTGGAGGGACCCGTTGGTCCGGAGGTCGTGCTGTCGCACATGCGCTTCCCGCAGCGCCGGATGGAGACCGAGACGGCCGAGGCCTGGTTCGGCGAGCACGGCGCCACGGTCCGCCGGATCGGCGCCCAGGGTGTCGGTGCGCACTTCGAGGCCGGCGACGCCTTCGCCTGGCGCGGCGACCTGGTCGTCGGCTACGGCCCGCGCACCGACCGGCTCGCGCTGAAGCACCTGGCGATCGACCTCGATGTGCGCGTGCACGGCCTGCACACGGTGCACCCCGGGATGTACCACCTGGACCTCGCCTTCTGCCCGCTCGACTCCGAGCGCGCACTGGTGTGCCCCTCGGCGCTCGACGAGAACTCGGCGTCGCGGTTGCTCGACCTCGTGCCGGAGCCGTTGGTGCTCAGCGAGGCCGAGGCGATGACGTTCTGCGCGAACTCGGTCGTCGTCGGCAGCACGGTGATCATGCCGGCCTGCCCGGACCGGGTCCGGGCACGCCTGGAGGCCTGGGGCTTCGAGGTCGTCGTGGTGCCGGTGCCGGAGTTCGTCAAGGGTGGCGGCGCGATCCGCTGCCTGACCAACCCGCTGGACGTCACCCTCGGTCGCGACCTGGTCACCGGTCGGGGCCAGGTTCTGGTCGGCTAGGTGATGAGGGGCGGTTCGTCGTGATCCAGACGTGCCGCCTGCGCGAGCAGGATGCCTGCCACCACGGCGACGCAGCCGATCACCGCGACCACTCCGAGCGACTCCCCGAACCACGCCCAGCCGAGGGCGGAGACGCCGATCGGCTCCATCATCGCGATCACCGTGACCGTGGTGGCGCGGACGAAGGACAGCGCGAACAGCTCGGCGAAGAACGGCACCACCGTGCCCAGCACCACCACCCAGGTGAGGACCAGCCAGAGGGGCACCCGGTGCTCGGAGAGGTGGCCGAGCAGCGAGACCCGGTCGTCGAGCAGGCCGGTGTCGAAGCCGGTCAGCGGGTTGACGGCGTTGAGGGCGACGGCGGCCACCAGGAACGACCACAGGATCATCCGCAGCGGGTCGTACTGGGAGACCCCCGCCTCGCCGATGAGGAAGTAGCCGGCGAAGCAGACCGCGGCCGCGAGTCCGGCGACCACGCCGAGGCCGTCGAACTTGGTGCCGTTCCAGACCTCGGTCGCGGCTGCCAGGCCGACCACGGCGAGCACCAGGCCGAACCACAGCCGCGAGCTCACCTGCTCCTTCTGGACGAACCGCGCCCACAGCGCGACCAGGATCGGGGCCTGGTACTCCAGCAGCAGCGCCATCCCGACCGGCAGCCGGTCGATCGCGACGAAGTAGGTCCACTGCAGGGCCGCGACGCCGATCAGTCCGTGCGCCACGACCAGGCCGAGCAACCGCCCCGACGGCGGACGCAGCGCGCTGCGCCGGAACAGCGCCGCGACGACCAGCAGCACCGCGAAGGTCATCGTCACCCGGATCGTGGTCAGCATCGACGGGTCGACGCCGTGGCGCAGCGCAACCCGCGAGACCCCCGCGTTCACGATGAAGCAGGACGCTCCGAGGACGACCAGGCCGACGCCGAGGGCCGAGGAGCGGGAACGCACCCGTGCACTCTACGTAAGGTGAACGGATGAGCACCTCGGAGCCGCAGTCCCTGCCCACCCCGCGAGCCGAGGTGACCGCGATGCCGGCGTACGTGCCGGGCCGGCCGCCGGTGCCGCGCGACGACGTGATCACCTACAAGCTGTCGTCGAACGAGAACCCCTACCCGCCGCTCCCCGGCGTGCTCGAGGCCGCCGCACGTGCCTGCGCGGTGATGAACCGCTACCCCGACATGGGCTCGGTCGAGCTGCGCACCGCACTGGCCACCAAGCTCGGGGTCGAGCTCGACCAGGTCGCTGTCGGCACCGGGAGCGTCGCGATCCTCTACCACCTGCTCCAGGCGTTCTGCGAGCCCGGCGACGAGGTGGTGCTCGCCTGGCGCTCGTTCGAGGCGTACCCGATCGCGATCACGGTGGCGGGGGCCACCGGCGTCGAGGTGCCGCTGACCGCCGACGGCCGGCACGATCTGCCGGCGATGGCGGCCGCGGTCACCGAGCGCACCCGGGTGGTGCTGCTCTGCACCCCGAACAACCCGACCGGTCCGGCGCTGACCCGGAGCGAGGTGGAGGCGTTCCTGGCGGCGGTCCGCAGCGACGTCGTGGTGGTCATCGACGAGGCGTACCTGGAGTTCGTGCGGAGCGCCGACCCGGTCGACGGTGTCGGCCTGGCCACGAGCCGGGGCAACGTGGTGGTGATGCGGACCTTCGCCAAGGCCTACGGTCTGGCCGGGCTGCGGGTCGGGTACCTCGTCGGTCCCGCGCCGATCGCCGAAGCGGTGCGGGCGTGCTCGCTGCCCTTCGGGGTCTCGTCGCTGGCGCAGGCAGCAGCCGTGGCGAGCCTGGACGCCGAGGTCGAGCTCTTCGAACGCGTCGCCTCGATCGTCGCGGAGCGTGACCGGGTGGTCGCCGGCCTCGCCGATGCGGGGTGGACCGTGCCCGAGGCCCAGGGCAACTTCGTCTGGTTCGAGCTCGGCGACCGGACCGCTGAATTCGTCGCCGCAGCCGAGGAGGCCGGCATCGTGGTGCGCCCGTTCGCCGGCGAGGGCGTGCGGGTCTCGATCGGCGAGCCGGACGCGAACGACGTGCTCCTCAAGGTGGCGGCGGCCCTGCACCCGTCAAGACACGGGTCGGGGGATTCGACCCCCTGATCCCGCTTCGACCGATTGGCCGATACCGGTGTTACCGATGGGACCGTGCGCGGACTAGCCCGCTGCTGGGCCTTCGGCCGCGTTGCTTGCCGGGGCCGGTCGCGCGGAGTCGAATTGATCCCACAACGCCGGAGCCAACCCCCAGAACGCTGGCGCGGGCGACCCGTACCAACCCCCCCTGGTGCGACGCCGACACCACCTGAGCCAGCGGCGGCTTCGGAAGGCGCGTGCCCGAGGAGCTCCCGAACCCCCGGGCACGCGCCGCCGTGCCTTCCCGGTGGCCGGTGGTCAGGAACGGGTGACGGCCGGCAGCGTCAGCGTGAACACCGACCCGCCGCCGGGCGCGTCGGCGTACGAGACCGAACCGCCCTGCGCCTCGGCGAGGGTCCGGACCACGTGCAGGCCGAGTCCGGTGCCGGCCGCGACCGTGCCGCTGGCCCGGCTGAACTCGCGGAACAGCTGCGCCCGGAACTGCTCGGGTACGCCGACCCCGTCGTCCTCGACGTCGATGCACAGCTGCTCGGGGTGGCTGTCGCACGGACGGGTCCGCAGCACGATCGGCGGACGTCCGTACTTGTGCGCGTTGCTGAGCAGGTTGCCGATCATCTGCTCGAGACGGAGCGGGTCGGCGATCACCTGGCGCGAGTCCGCGACGTCGACGGTCACGCTGCCGGGGTAGCGGTCCTGGACCAGGGTCTCCATCAGCGCCACCGGGTCGAGGTTGTGCGGCTCGACGCGGAGGGTGCCGCGCTGGATCTGCGCGGCGGTCAGCAGGTCCGCGGTGATCGAGTCGAGCATCCGCGACTGGCGGGCGACCGACGACATCAACCGGGCCTGCTGGGCGGCGTCCAGGTCGCCCTCCTCGGCATCGGTCAACGTCTCGGCGACGGCGCAGAGCACCGCGACCGGTCCGCGGATCTCGTGCGCCGTGGTCGCGATCGCGCTGCGCAGCTTGCCGACCTCGTCGGTGATCGCGCGCAGGTAGATGACGAGCGAGCTCCCGCTGTGCCGCAACGTCACCTGGACCGGCTCGGCGCCCGACGTCGCCTCGAACTCGATGTCGCCGCGCAACCGGTTCTCCGCGATCGTCGTGGCCAGCTCCGGCGCGACGTCCTGGAGCGGCGTGCCCGGGTAGAGCGGGTGCACCTCGACGAGCTTCTGCGCGGCCGGATTCAGCCGCACGATCCGGTACGGCCGCTCGGCGCTGACCTCGATGATCCCGAACGGCGCGAGGGCCAGGGCGTCCCACCGCGCCGGTTCCTCGGGCATCGGGTCGCGCTGTCCGGGGACGTGGTTGACCGCGCCGAAGCCGTGCTGCTGCTCGTCCCAGCCCTCGGGGCGGTTGCCGGTCCGGGGAGCCGGATTGATCGAGCGCCCCTCGACGATGTCACGGATGTGGTCGAGGATCCGGCCGAGCGAAGCGCCCTTCTGGAGGTAGCCGTCGGCGCCGACCTCGAGGGCGCGCTCGGCCATCTGGGTCGCCCCGAAGCCGGAGAGCACGATGATGCGGGCGTGCGGTGCGAGGGCCCGGATGTGCGGCAGCGCCTCCAGCCCGTCCATCACCGGCATCGAGAGGTCGAGCAGGATGACGTCCGGTCGGCCGATGCGGACCGCCTCGATCCCGGCGCGCCCGTCGCCGGCCTCGCCGACCACGCGCATGCCGCCCCGGACCAGGGCGAGCCGGAGCAGCTCGCGCAGGTCCGCGGTGTCGTCGACGATGACGACCCGGAGCGGCTTGGGCTCGGGTTCGGCGCTCACGTGACCTCGCTCTGGTCGTCCTGCGGCTCGCGCTCGATCTCGGCCGGCATGCTGCGGACCAGCTCGATGCCCTCCTGGCTGTTGCCGAGCAGGTCGGTGATGATCCGGCTCGCGGCCGAGATCGAGGAGGTCAGCGCCTCCTGCGAACGATCGGGCTGGTTGAGGTCGAGAGCCATCTTCGCGACGACCAGACCCTGCAGGACGGTGTCGTTGAGCTCGAGCGCCTGCTGCTCGCGGGCGCGCAGGTCCTCGAACAGCTGGGCGCCGTGCATCAGCGAGGAGTAGTTGCGCCGCAGGGTCCAGTAGTAGACCGCGACCAGAGCGCCGACCACGTCCCAGGTGGCCAGGGGCCAGCCCCACGCTTCCCGCATCGCCAGGCCCTGCGCGTCGGTGAACCCGAGCGAGGGCAACAGCATGTGCAGGGCGTGTGCGCCGTGGTGGACCGAGCAGGTGAAGAAGATCGCGCCGGTCGCGGCGCCGAGCGGGTTGGTGCGCAGCTGGTGGCTGCGTGCCAGCGGGACGACGATCGCGAGGGTGATCAGCAGGTACGCGAGCATGATCACCGCGTTGCCGATCAGACCGACTTGCCAGGACTCCATCGCGGGTCCACCTCACCTAGGTTCATGCGCCGGCCCCGCTCAGGGTCAACGCGAGCAGTGCCAGTACCGAGCCGATCGCCCAGAAGCGGGCGACCGGCTCCCAGTCGGCCCAGGCCGGAAGGCGCAGGTCGACGTGCGTGCGCAGCGCACGGGCGGAGGTGATCACCACGATCAACTCCCACGCGCCGCAGCAGAGGTCCCAGGGGCCGACGGCCTCCGGGTTGGGCAGGAGTCCGGGCAGCCCGACGGTGCGGGTCGTCAGCCAGAGCACCAGCACCGCGCTGTTGCCGATGACCGCGGCCACCAGCAGTGCGCGCGACGGCCGCAGCGCCATCAGCGCCGACCAGCAGATCTGCGCGAGCGCGGAGCCGGCGAAGAACAGTCCGAAGAGGACCTGCTCCCGGAAGTGCTCCGGGCCGACGGCGGCGTGCACCCCGGCCGCCGCTGCTGAGCTCACGACGGCCAGCGGCAGGTACCGGGCGCCGGCCAGATCGACGGGCTCGCGGGTCAGCGTCACGGAGGGGGCCGGGGTGATGCGCAGGCCGAGCGTGCCGTCGGAGATCTGCTCGGACAGTGCCCGGACCCGCAGCGAGTGCTCGTCGCGGAACGAGGTCCCGCGACGCCCCCCGACCAGCTGCGGACCGAGCAGGGCGAGCAGACCTGCCAGACCGACGCCGAGGACGGCGTAGTGAATGCCGTGCGCAACGGACGTCGCACCGATCGACAACGCGATCACGTGATCCCTCTTCCCCCCACCACATCCCCCCGGCGTGGTGGCCCAATCAGAGACTAAGCCCGAAAGGGGCGAAGAAGACGGATCACATCAAAGAATGTCCATTCGGACAGGGGAAACCGGTGCAAATGGGTCAGGAACCGACGGTTTCCGTATTTCTGGGGGTCGGTTTGCGGACGCGTTCGACCGAGATCACCACGGCGACGGCCACCACGATGATGGCGCCGCCGATGACGATCGCCGGCGTGACCGGCTCGTCGAGGATCAACGCTCCGAGGATCACCGCGACCACAGGGTTCACGTACGCGTAGGTCGCGACCAGCGAGATCGGCGCGTTCCCCAGCAGCCACACGTACGCCGTGAAGGCGACCATCGAGCCGAACACCACCAGGTAGCCCCAGGCCAGCCAGGCGTGCGCGGAGTACTCGGTCGGGTGGGGTCGCTCGCCGCGAGCCAGGCCGGCGACCACGAGGATCACCCCGCCGGTCCACATCTCGTGGACGGTCATCACGAACGCGTCCTTCGGCAACGTCAACCGTGGTTGGACCCAGGAGCCGAAGGCCCAGAAGCTGCTGGCCACCAGCACGATCAGCGCAGCGCCGAGCGGGACGTGCTCGCTGGCGGTGCCCGACCGGCCCGCGATCACCAGGTACCCGAGGCCGACCAGTCCGAGCAGAACGCCGAGCACGCCGACCGGTCGCGGCCGGTCACCGGAGGCGAACCGGAAGATCGTGATCATCAGCGGGGCCAGCGCGATCAGCAGCGCGGTCACTCCTGAGGGGGCGCCCTTGTCCTCGCCGACCGAGACCAGGCCGTTGCCCAGCACCGGGAGGAACAGGCCGACGATCGCACAGCCGAGCAGCTCGCGCCGGGTCACCCGCAACCGGGCGAAGCCGCCCCGGGTGGCCAGCAGCAGGCCGAGCAGCGCCGCAGCCACGATGTAACGCGCTCCGGAGGCGGTCAGCGGCGGCGCCTGCTTCACCACGACGCGGATCGCCAGGTAGGTCGAACCCCAGACCAGGTAGACGACGACGAGCGCGATCGCGACCAGCCCGGCGGCGGCGGCCGGACGGATCACCGGCGCCGGTTCGCGGGTCGTCGTCACCGCCCCACACTGTCTGAGAACCGGCCCTGCACGCATCCGGATTTGCGCTGCTCAGGAGCATCCGCAGGCGGCGCGGAAGGTTACTCACGGGTTGGTTGGCGAAGCGGTGGCCTGCCTGGGTACGGTGTCGAACGACAGTGGCTCGCGTCACAAATCCGCACAACCCGCGGAACCGCGCGGGCCGCGATCGACCAAGTACGGGGGCGGCGACCCCGACCACCCGTACCTTGATGGATCTGGAGATCACGCATGACCGAGTACCTGGTCCCACGAGCCGAGGGCGACGTCCAGTACGTCCAGCTGCTCACCCCCGAGGGCTATCGGGTCGAGCACCCGGACTACGCGTTCGACGGCGGTGAGGACGAGGCCGGCACGATCCGCGGGTTCTACCGCGACATGGTGCTCACCCGCCGCATCGACACCGAGTCGACCGCTCTCCAGCGGCACGGCGAGCTCGGGATCTGGGCCCAGCTGCTCGGCCAGGAAGCGGCGCAGATCGGCTCCGGACGCGCGCTGCGACCGCAGGACTACGTCTTCCCGACGTACCGCGAGCACGGCGTCGCCTACTGCCGTGGCCTGGACCCGCTGCGGTTGCTCGGCCTGTTCCGCGGTGTCGACCAGGGCGCCTGGGACCCGCACGTGAACAACTTCGCCAACTACACGATCGTGATCGGCGCGCAGACCCTGCACGCGACCGGCTACGCGATGGGCGTGCAGCGCGACGGTGCGGTCGGCACCGGCGACGCCGACCGCGACACCGCCGTCGTCGCCTACTTCGGCGACGGTGCGTCGTCGCAGGGAGACGTGAACGAGTCCTTCATCTTCGCGGCGTCCTACAACGCACCGGTGGTGTTCTTCTGCCAGAACAACCAGTGGGCGATCTCCGAGCCGATCGAGCGGCAGAGCCGGATCCCGCTCTACCAGCGCGCTCGCGGCTTCGGCTTCCCCGGCGTCCGCGTCGACGGCAACGACGTCCTGGCGGTGCACGCGGTCACCCAGGCGGCGCTCCAGTACGCCCGTGAGGGCAACGGTCCGACCCTGGTCGAGGCCTACACCTATCGGATGGGTGCGCACACGACCACCGACGACCCGACCCGCTACCGGCTCACCGACGAGGTCGAGTACTGGAAGCTGCGCGACCCGATCGCCCGGGTGAAGGTGTACCTGACCCGCAACGGGCTGGCGGACCACGACTTCTTCGAGGACGTCGAGCGTGAGGCCGAGGAGCTGGGAGCGAGGCTCCGCGACGGGTGCCGGGCGCTGCCCGACCCGAGTCCGCTGAGCATCTTCGACCAGGTGTACGCCGAGCAGACGCCGGAGCTCGAGGCGCAGCGCGACGAGTTCGCGGCGTACCTCGACTCGTTCGAGGGGGCTCACTGATGACCAAGGTGACGTTGGCCAAGGCCCTGAACATGGGTCTGCGCAAGGCGATGGAGACCGACCCCAAGGTCCTGATCATGGGTGAGGACGTCGGCAAGCTCGGCGGTGTCTTCCGGATCACCGACGGCCTGCAGAAGGACTTCGGCGAGGACCGGGTGATCGACTCGCCGCTCGCCGAGTCGGGCATCCTCGGCACCGCGGTCGGTCTGGCGATGCGCGGCTTCCGCCCCGTCTGCGAGATCCAGTTCGACGGCTTCGTCTACCCGGCGTACGACCAGATCGTCAGCCAGGTCGCCAAGCTGCACTTCCGCACCCAGGGCGCGATCAAGATGCCGATGGTCATCCGGATCCCGTTCGGCGGTGGCATCGGCGCGGTCGAGCACCACTCGGAGTCGCCCGAGGCGCAGTTCGCGCACACCCCGGGACTCAAGGTGGTCTCCTGCTCGAACCCGGTCGACGGCTACTGGATGATCCAGCAGGCCATCGCCCACGACGACCCGGTCGTGTTCCTCGAGCCGAAGCGGCAGTACCACGCGGACAAGGCCGATCTCGACGAGGAGGCCACCCCGCCGCCGCTGTTCAGCTCGAAGGTGCTGCGCACCGGTAGTGACGCGACGCTGCTCGGGTACGGGCCGATGGTGAAGACGCTGATGAAGGCCGCCGAGGCGGCTGCCGGTGAGGGCCGATCGCTCGAGGTGATCGACCTGCGCACGCTGTCGCCGCTGGACATGGGCCCGGTCTTCGAGTCGGTGCGCAAGACCGGCCGCGCGGTGGTCGCGCACGAGGCGCACACCAACCTCGGCATGGGAGCGGAGATCGCGGCCCGGATCACCGAGCAGTGCTTCTACTCCCTCCAGGCCCCGGTGCTGCGGGTGGGCGGGTTCGACACCCCGTACCCGCCGGCCCGGATCGAGGAGGAGTACCTGCCCGACCTGGACCGCGTGCTCGACGCGGTCGACCGGACGATGGGGTTCTGATCGATGTCTGAGTTCTTGCTGCCGGACGTCGGCGAAGGTCTCGTCGAGGCCGAGATCGTCACCTGGAAGGTGAAGGTCGGCGACGAGGTCAAGATCAACGACATCGTCGTGGAGATCGAGACGGCGAAGTCGCTCGTCGAGCTGCCCTCCCCGTACGCCGGCGTCGTCGAGGCGCTGCTGGTGCCCGAGGGCGAGACGGTCGCGGTCGGTACGCCGATCATCCGGATCGGCGACGGCGCCGCTGTGCCGACGCCGGCGGCCACCGCTCCGGACCTGTCCGACATGGACCTCTCCAACCCGGCTGCCAGTGGTGGTGGCGAGGGCGAGAGCCTCGTCGGTCGCAGCAAGGCCGAGCGCGGAGCCGTGCGTCGTGCCCGCCGCGCGGCGCCCGAGGCGATCGGCGTGCACTACGCGAAGGCCGACGTGCAGGACCTGTTCAACGCCGGCGCCCCGCAGCAGCACGAGGAGGTCGAGCGGCTCGTCCACTCGGTCACCAGCGGGGTGAAGCAGCAGCGCGGCGACGTCCCGCCGGCCGAGGTGCCGGCACCGGACCCCGGCTCGACGCACCCGATCGCGCTGGCCAAGCCGCCGGTGCGCAAGCTGGCCAAGGACCTCGGGGTCGACCTGACCACGTGTGCAGCCTCCGGTCCGGGTGGCGTGATCACCCGCGCCGACGTCGAGGCCGCTGCCGGCTCCTCGGGCACCGCGGTGACCACCCGTCCAGCTGCGGTGGGAACCCGGGAGGACCGGCGCGAGCCGATCAAGGGCGTCCGGAAGATGATGGGCCAGGCGATGGTGGCCTCGGCCTTCACCGCCCCGCACGTGACCGAGTGGGTCACCATCGACGTCACCCGCACCAGCGAGTTCGTCGAGCGCCTGCGCGGTCGTCGCGAGTTCGCCGACGTGAAGGTCTCACCGTTGCTGATCCTGGCGACCGCCTGCATGAAGGCGATCGGTCGGACCCCGGTGATCAACTCCTACTGGGACGACGCGGCCCAGGAGATCGTCTTCAAGGGCGGGGTCAACCTCGGCATCGCCGCCGCCACCCCGCGCGGTCTGGTCGTCCCGAACATCAAGGACGCCGACACGCTCTCGCTGCTCGAGCTGGCTGGCGCGCTCGGCGACCTGACGTCGGTGGCGCGGTCGGGCAAGACGCAGCCGGCCGACATGGCCGGAGGCTCGTTCACGATCACCAACGTCGGTGTCTTCGGCGTCGACGGTGGCACGCCGATCATCAATCCGGGAGAGTCCGCGATCCTCTGCTTCGGTGCGACGAAGCGCCAGCCGTGGGTCGTTGTCGAGGACGGCGACGAGCGCCTGGAGATCCGCGACGTGTGCACCCTCACGCTGTCCTTCGACCACCGCCATGTCGATGGTGAGTCAGGTTCACGTTTCCTCGCGGACGTGGCCTCGATGATGGAGGACCCGGCAGCAGCGCTGCTGTTCTAGCTCCCCGCTAGCAGGAGGAATCCCCTTGCTAGCAAAGAGATTCGGTCCCCCACGAACGGCGCCCTGTTCCCCCGAACCAGGTGCTGATCGTGGGGGACCGAACTCGTCACCCCCGTAGGTGGCTTCGAGTTCTCAACGAACGAGGTCCGGGGCAGGTCACGGCTTTTCGGGGAAATCCGAAAGTGACGATTTTCTCCGCGTTGTCACTGATCCTTGAAGCGGATCATGCCGGTCAGGGTCGGCATGTAGGCCGCTCCGTCGGGTCCGAGGTAGATAGCGGCGTAATGGTTGTTCCACTGGATCCCGTTGCCGGTGCGCTGCATCCACTTCGTGGCGCCGGTGCGCACGTCGACCGCCGCGAGGTACCAGCTGTCGTCCAGCGGGTTCGACTTCGGCTTGGCGTAGAGGTAGAGCAAGCCGTTGCCGAGCGAGACCTTCGGGACCGGGGTGGGCGAGACGATCGGGTTGGTCCAGTCGACCTGGCAGGTGTTGTCCGGGTTGATGGAGACCTTCGCGACGCCGCCGGACGTGGTCTTGCCCAGGATGGTGCTCTGGAAGCCGTCGTACCCGTAGTTGTTCTCCACGATCACCGAGCGCGGGCCGTCGGGGGTTCCGCCGGCGTAGATGAGGCTGTTCTCGGTGTCGGAGGCTCCGGCCCCGAAGACGGGGACCTGGCACAGGAGCCGGTCGCCGTTGGCGCCGTTGCGACGGTAGAACTGCACGTGCATCTGCGGGTCGGCGTTGTCGGTGATCGCGACCAGGTCGTCACCGATGAGGGTCGGGGTCGTCCCCGAGCCCTGCGAGAGCTGGCCGGACTTCTGCACCGAGCCGCGGTCGTAGACCTGCGACCAGCGGACCTGCGGCTGGCCGGAGGCGTCGGCCTCGACGGCGTACAGGGCGTGGTCGGTGACGATGTAGATCGCACCGGTCTCGTCGCCGGAGATCGAGTTGTAGATGCCCTCGCCGGCGGGGAACTGCATCGTCTTGATCGTGCCGGTGGTCGGGTTGATCACGCCGACCCGGCCCTGCTGGGTGACGAAGAAGATGTTGCCGGACCAGTCGGGCAGGGTTGCCACCAGGCAGTCGTCACCCGGCACGTAGGCGGAGACGTCGTACGAGCCGAGCTTGGTGAAGCCCGCTGCGTCGACGCGCACCCGCCAGACCTGCTTGGCGACGGTGACCACCGTGGCGACGTCGTGGGAGTCGAGGGAGAAGTAGGTGCCTCCGCAGATGCTGGTGAACGGGTTCTCGCCCGAGGCCAGGTTCCGCTTGGAGGTCAGCAGGTCGTTGCCGATGGTGCGCAGCGTCGTCGGGTCGATCAGCCGCATCTTGAAGCCCTGGAGATCGCCGCAGAGGCCGACCATGCGGTGCTGGGAGTCGAACGCGACGGTCGCGCACTCGGAGACGCCGTACCAGGCCGAGCGCACCTTCACGTTGTTGCCGAGCGGACCGCTGACCTCGTAGGCGTCCGAGGCGTAGGCGTCGTCGTGCATCGAGCTGGTGCCGTTGGGGGAGAGGAAGGGGTTCTGCTTGATCTCCTCGTGCGGCAGCGGGTTCGCGGTCGCCGGGGTCCCGCTGAACGGCTCGGTGAGGAAGTCGGTCGGCAGCGACGGGATCGGGAAGCCGCCGAGCGCTGAGCCGGTGCCGGCCGGGACGAGGACGGCGACCGAGGCCAGGAGGGCGGCGGCGGTGAGGCGAACGCGGTTCATGGAATCTCCAACGGGTGAGGTCGCTCGAAGATACGGGGTATTAACAGTGTTTGTCAGATCAGGAGGGGAAGGTGGTGGCTTCGTTGCTGCGTGGGGGCGCTGCGTTGAGGATCGCGTCGGTGCCGCCGTCGACGAGGATCATCGTCCCGACCAGCAGGCTGGACTCCGGTGAGAGCAGGAAGGCGATCAGCGCGGCGACCTCCTCGGGCCGGCCGGGTCGTTCGATGGCGTTGGGGTAGAGGTCCGCGAACGGACCGAAGACCGGGTCCTCGCGCAGCGCGTCGGTCATCGGGGTAGCGATCAGTCCGGGCGCGATGGCGTTGACCCGGATGCCGCTGCCGCCCCACTCCGGCTTGATGCCCTCGCGCCGTGCCCAGGTGGCGAGCGCGTACTTGGAGACCGGGTAGAGCATCACCGCCTCGTAGGCAGCGGCGGCCTTGCGGGCCTGCTCCTCGTCGTCCGCGAGTAGTGCGCCCAGGACGTCGTCGGCCTCCCACCCGGGTTGGCAGGTCACCGAGTTCGAGGCGAGCAGCACGACCGAGGCCGAGCCGCGCTTGGCGAGCAGCTCGTGGAGGCCCTCGACCAGCGCGATCGCACCGAAGTAGTTGACCGAGACCAGCAACGCCGGGTCGGTGCCCGTGTAACCGGCGATCCCGGCGCAGGGGACCAGGCCGTCGATGCCGTCGGGTGCCAGGGCGAGCACCGCGTCGACGGCGGAGGCGCGACCCGCAGCGGTGCTGAGGTCGGCTTCGATGTCGGCCCCGCGCAGGTCGATGCCGATGACCTGGTGGCCGTCGGCACGGAGACGGGACGCGGTCGCTGCTCCGATGCCGGAACCGGCGCCGGTGATGACGTAGGTGCTCACCGGGCTATTGGAACTGAAACACGTTCTATTTGTCGATAGTCCCTAGCGATCCGCACGGTTCTGTGGCCGGAAACCAACCGTTTCGCTCGGGACTATCTCGGTGGCGGGGTTGCGAACCGGAGGGCACGGGTCTGGACCAGGTCGGCCGGATCGGCATGGAACAGCCAGGACAGCTCGTGCTCGAGGACAGCACCGAGGCGGTGGCAGAACGCCTCGGCCTCGTCGGCTGCGTCGGGCAGCTCGGGCACGATCCGGTCGACCACGCCGGCTGCCATCAGGTCGAGGGCGCGCACCTTCTGCGCCCGTGCCATCTCGGGGGCGTGCTCGGTGTCGCGGTGCACGATCGCGCTCGCACCCTCCGGCGGAAGCGGGGAGAGCCAGGCGTGCTGGGCGGCGATCACGCGGTCGGCCGGCAGCAGGGCGAGGGCGCCGCCGCCGTTTCCCTGACCCAGCATCAGGCACAGGCTCGGAGCCTCGAGCGTGACCAGGTCGGCCAGGCTCCTGGCGATCTCGCCGGCCAGCCCGCCCTCCTCGGCCTCGGGGCTCAGCGCCGCGCCGGGGGTGTCGATCACGGTGAGAAGCGGGAGTCCGAGCTCGACGGCCAGCCGCATCCCGCGCCGTGCCTCGCGCAGCGCTCCCGGTCCCATCGGCCGGTCGCTGGTCTGCCCGCGTCGGTCCTGGCCGAGGAACACGCACGGCGCCGACCCGAACTTCGCCAGCGCGATCATCAAGCCGGGGTCGGCCTCGCCCTGGCCGGTGCCGTTCAACGGGATCACCTCGCTCGCGGCGTACCGGAGCAGGCGCCGTACGCCGGGCCGCTCGGGCCGCCGGGACCGGACGACGGCGTCCCAGGTGTCGACGTCGGGGATCTCCGGCTGCGGCAGCTCGCTGGTCGGTGCCTGCGGTCGCGCGAGCAGGATGTCGAGGGTGCGGTCGAGGATCGAGGCGAGCTCGTCGGACCCGACGACGCCGTCGATGATCCCGTGGGCGTAGAGGTTCTCCGAGGTCTGCACGTCCTCGGGGAACGGCTTGCCGTAGAGCGCCTCGAAGACGCGCGGTCCGAGGAAGCCGACCAGCGCGCCCGGCTCGGCGACGGTGACGTGCCCGAGCGAGCCCCACGACGCCATCACCCCGCCGGTGGTCGGGTTGCGCAGGTAGACCAGGTAGGGGAGACCCGCGGACTTGTGGGCCGCGATGGCAGCCGAGATCCGGATCATGTGCACGAAGGCCGGTGTGCCCTCCTGCATCCGGGTGCCGCCGCTGACCGGCGCGGCGACCAGGGGAAGGCCCTCAGCGGTCGCGCGTTCGACGGCAGCGACGAGCCGGGTCGCCGCGGCTTGTCCGATGGAGCCGGCCAGGAACGAGAACTCGCCCGCGACGACGGCGATCCGCCGACCGCGCGCCGTGCCCTCGCCGGTGATCACGGACTCGTCGACGCCCGACTTCTCGCGCGCACCGGCGAGGTCGGCCTCGTAGGAGTCGCTGATGTCGCCGTACGTCGGTGCGGTGTCCCAACCCGACCACGAGCCCTCGTCGAGGACGAGGTCGATGAGGTCGTGAGCGCTGAGCCGGTGCACCGCCGGATCGTATCGCTGGAGAGAATGTCGTCGTGCTGATCGATCTCGACGACCCGGCCCTGCCTGACGTGTCCGCACTGCTCGCCGAGCACCTCGCCGACATGCACGCGACCTCACCGTCGGAGAGCGTGCACGCGCTCGACGTGAGTGCCCTTAAGGTGCCGGGCCTGACGTTCTGGACGGCCCGGCGCGACGGCGTGCTGCTCGGCTGCGGCGCGATGAAGGAGCACGACCCGGAGCACGGTGAGCTCAAGTCGATGCGCACGACCGCCGCCGCGCGCGGGACCGGGGTGGGCCGGGCGATGCTGCTGCACCTGATCGACACCGGACGCACGCGCGGCTACGCCCGGCTGAGCCTGGAGACCGGGACCCAGGACTACTTCCTCCCTGCCCGCACCCTGTACGCCGCCCACGGCTTCATCGCCTGCGGACCGTTCGCCGACTACACCGAGGACCCGCACAGCGCGTACTTCACGATGCTGCTCTGACCACAAACCCGTGGACTCTCCGACAGGCGTGACGTTGGATCGAGTCATGGCGATCACCCTGGAGACCGCGACGCCCGGCTCGTTGGACGAGGTCGTCGAGGCGGTGGCGCTCTGGCAGCACGACGGCGGCGGGGTCCAGGTGCACCCCGGCGACCTCGGCTGGAACTGGAGCTTCGGCGCTGACCGCCTCGCCCAGGACGTCCGCTTCTGGCGGCGTGACGGCGAGATCGTCGCGGCGGGGATGGTCGACGACGAGTCGCGGCTCATCCGGATGTCGCTCTCCGAGGCCGTGGGCGAGGACGAGGAGTTCGCGCAGCGCCTGCACGACGACCTCGTCGCGGACGCCGGGGTGCTGCCGGGAGGCGTGAGCAGTGTCGAGGCCCGCTACGGTCCGGCGTTCCGTGACCTGCTGCGGCGTACCGGGTGGACCGACGACGAGCCGTGGGCACCGCTGGTGCTCGATCTCGGCGAACCGGTTCCCGAGCACGGACTCCGCATCGAGATCGCCGGCCCGGACGACGTCGAGGAACGTGCCGCGGTCCAGCGGGCGGCGTTCCCCACCTCCACGTTCTCGCCGGAGCGGTGGCACGCTATGGCCGCGGCGGCGCCCTATCGCCGCGCGCGCTGCCTGCTCGGGTACGACGAGCGCGGCAACGCGGTCGCGACGACGACGGTCTGGTCGGCCGGACCCGGTCGGCCCGGTCTGATCGAGCCGCTCGGCGTCCACCACGAGCACCGGGGTCACGGGCACGGTGTCTCGATCACGCGGGCTGCGGCGGTTGCCCTCCGGGAGCTAGGCTCGTCGATGGCAACCGTGTGCACCCCTGCGGCCAACACCGGCGGGGTCGCTGCCTACGCCGCGGCCGGTTTCGAGCGGTTGCCGGACGCGACCGACTTCCGCCGCCCTGACTGACCGACTCACGCTCAGCTCAGAAGTTTCCAGTTCCCTTCCGAGACGACCTCCACGTTGCCGTCGACCACGGTGATCGCCGTCTGGTCGTCGAGCGCGTAGGCGGGGCCGGAGATCGCGGTCACCCACTGCTCCGCCTCAGCCATCGAGTTGCCCGGCTGCCCGTCCGGGGCCAGGTGCGGAAAGATCGAGAAGTCCACGACGCCCAGCGCACGGTCGTCGCCGTTCGGCGGCCTCCACTGGATGAACTCGTCCCCGACCTCGGGCGTCATCACCATGCTCCCGGCGCTCAGTCCCACCCAGACGGTGTCCCCGAGGGTTGCGAGGAGGTCGGCAAGACCGGACTCCCGCATCCAGTGGCACAGGTAGAGGACGTCGCCGCCGGCCACGACCAGGGCATCTGCCTCCCTCACGAGCGGGACCCAGGCGGCCTCGTCGAGGCTGGGCAGCGCGGTGAGCTCGAGCACTCCCATCGACTTCCAGCCAAGGTCGACCATAGGGTTCTCCGAGTGCCCGCTGATGAAGCGCCACACCCGCTCGCCGGGACCGACCGACGGATGGCCGTACATCGCGGTCGGGATGCAGAGCGCGCTGGCCTCAGAGATCGGCTTGCCCAGCATGTCGACCAGCGCCTCGCGGATGCTCGGGTTGGTGACGCCGCCGGACGTGAGAAGCAGCTTCACGGGTCCTCCAGATCATCGGTTCGCACGCAGTCCTGCCTCGACACCAGGCTCTGCGTCTGGCTCATCCCCAGTCCATCGCCAGGGACGCCAGTTGTCCAACGAGAACGACGGCACCGAGCACCCGGCGGAACGGACTCGAACCCCGCACCAGCTCGTCGAGCGCCCAGACCACGAGGGCTCCGCGCCGCAGTCCCTCCACGGTGGCTGCGTGCGACGGTGCCAGCGGCAACAGACCGACCACGAGTGCGACGAACCAGACCGCGAGTGCCGGGTTCGGGAACTGCCAGACCGTCAGTCGGCCGTCCGCTGATCGAAACCACCAGGAAGCCGAGGTGGGATTGCTGCGCCGCGGAGCGCTCGTGGGTGTGGTCATTGCGTGACCGTACCCAGATGGCTCCTCCACCTCCCTCCGACTCGAACGGACGTCATAGCCGGGCTTGCGGGCCACTAGTGCGCCGGCTGTCACGGCGGAGTGACGCGCGCTGGAGTTGATTTGCTACACCAGGGCTCTCGCGAAGGCCTTGTGACAGCGCTGGTGTAGCAAATGGCGAGGAGCGTCAGTCTCGGCGGAAGGATGCGTCTCCGGTCGGTGTCGTATCGGGGTCAGCCTGTTCGTCGTGTGGGTAGAACAGCCCCTGAAGGCGCCACGAGTACAGGAGATCTCCCCATGCAGCAGCACGCGAGCCTCGCCCGCCGGATGTTCGAGCTGATCGAGCCGATCGGACTCGTCAACTTCACCGCCGACGAACCGAACGAGGCGATGGAGCAGCTCGGCTTCCGCGGCTACTGGGACGGGTACTTCGCGGGGCGTTCGGCGCCGCTGGGCCGGGTCCCGGCCGAGGTCGTGCACGCGGCGTTCTACAACTTCGCCGACGGCGAGGTCGCCCGGCACCTCCCGAAGGTGTGGGACACGACCACCCCCGAGGAGGCGCACGCCGCGCGCGAACGCGGATGCGTGGCGGCGCTGCGCCGGTTGCTCGGTGACCTCGTCGGCACTGCCGACCTGGCGCGGGCGGCCGACCTGCTCGCGCAGGCGTCGGTGAGCGCGCCGACCAACGGTCGCGTGATGTACGCCGGCCTGCGCGCCCTTCCGATGCCCGAGGAGCCGGTGGCCCGCCTCTGGTTCGCGGCCAACATGCTGCGCGAGTACCGCGGCGACGGCCACATCGTCGCGCTGGTCTCCGAGGAGATCAGCGGGCTCGAGTCCCACGTGCTCGCGTCGCTCGACGCGGAGATCTATCCCGCCGAGTCCTTCGGGCGGATCCACCACCTCCCGGCGTCCCAGCTGGCTGAGCTGATGGACGGGCTGCGCCGACGCGGCCTCGTCGACGACGCCGGACGGTTCACCGACGCAGGTCGGGCGACGAAGGACCGGGTCGAGGCACTCACCGACCAGCTGGCCGCAGCGCCCTACCTGGCGCTCGAGCCCGCGGAGCTCGACGCCCTGATGGTGCTGCTGGAACCGATCGCGTCGAGGCTCGTCGCCGCGGAGTGACGCGTCACCCGACCTCGGCGGGATGGGCCTGCGCCCAGGCCACGATCTCGTCCGGTCGGTTCATCGCGGTGCCGTCGTCGAGCACGACCACCGGGACGAAGAACGAGCCGGTGAGGGCGTGGACCTCGCGGCGAGTCTTGAACTGAAGGAACCTCGGCAGGTGCTCCTGGCCGCGCGCCTTCACGATCTCGGGGTCGTAACCGGCGTCGACCAGGGCCTGGTGCGCCTTGTGGCAGTCGTGGTGGTCACTACCGCCGGTGCCCCAGCAGATGTAGAGCCTCATGCGCGTGCCTCCCCGGGTGCCCCGGAGAAGACCAGGGTGACGATGGCGACCATGAGCAGGACGCCGACGGCTGCGAGGACCTTGACCGCGGCCGGGACGTCCAGGAAGAACGCGGGCAGGGCCGACAAGGTGATGACGATCAGGCTCGCAGCGGCCAGGCGAGCCGCCGAGCGACTTCCCTGGCGCCAGGCGACGACGCCGGCCGCGGTGGCGACCACGGCGAGGATCGTGCAGATCAGTCCGACAGCGAACGGCGGACCGTCGTCGTTGCCCGCCGGGATCAGGACGGTCGGGATGTTGGCCACGGCGTAGAGGACGGCGAGGGCGATGCCGATCCTGTTCTTCGTGGTCCAGGTCGTCGCCGCGGACGACGTGGTCAGGTTGGTCATGGCATCTCCTCGGGTGTTGGTCATGGATCCACCGTCGGCTACGAGACCGCCCCACGGCATCGGGGCGCCTTCCTCATTCTGCTCGGAGATTTCCCGGCTCGGATAGGTGCAGGATCCCGGGTCAAGAGCCCGCGGAGGGCCCACCATGGTGGTCATGGACCCGATTCGCGTCGTACTGGCCGACGACCACCCGGTCGTGCTGGGCGGGCTGCGCGCACTTCTGGAGTCCCTGGGTACCTACGACGTGGTCGGCGAGGCCACCGACGGGGAGCAGGCGGTCCGCGCCGTGGCCGAGCACGAGCCGGACGTCGTGCTCATGGACATCCGGATGCCCGGCATCGACGGGCTGGAGGCGACCGCCCGGGTTCGCGCGGCCAACCCGGGCACCGCGGTCCTGGTCCTGACGATGTTCGACGACGACGACACCGTGTTCGCGGCGATGCGTGCCGGCGCCCAGGGCTACCTGCTCAAGGGAGCGGCCCAGGACGAGATCGATCGCGCCATCCGTGCCGTGGTGGCCGGTGAGGCGATCTTCTCCCCGGGTGTGGCGCAGCGCGTGCTGGGCTACTTCGCGACGCCGCCGCCGGCGGCCGAGAAGTTCCCCGACCTGACGGCGCGCGAGCGCGAGGTGCTCGACCTGGTCGCCGCCGGGCACCGCAACCACGCGATCGCCGAGCAGCTGTTCCTCTCCCCGAAGACGGTCGCCAATCACATCTCCTCGATCTTCGTGAAGCTGGCCGTCGCCGACCGCTCGGCCGCCATCGTGCGAGCTCGGGAAAGCGGATTCGGCGGATCGTGAGCGCGACCCTGGCTTGCGCGCTGGTGCTCGGTGCGGTGGCGTCGATCTCCGGATGGTTCCTCGGTCACCACCGTCCGGCGAGGGTGGCCGGTGTCCTGCTCGTTGCCGGCGGCGCTCTCGTCCTGCTCGGTGCCGGCTCGGTGATCGTCGACGTGAGCCTGGCGGCGCCCGTGCTGTTCCGGCTCGCGGGGTGCCTCCTGCTTCCGCTCGCATTCGTCACCTTCCCCGTCCTGCGCTGGAGCGACCCGCTCTCGTTCGTGCTCCTCGCGACGACCGGGGCTGCGGGAGCGCTGGGAGCTCTGTGGTCCGGGTCCTTCGAGCCGATGGCGTACGTGACGGGTTGCTGCCTGCTGGTCCATGTCTGGTGGAGCTACGAGCGCGGCGACGCCGAGCAGCGGCGAGGCCTTGCCTGGTCCGCCCTGGCCTGGGGAGTCGCGGCGCTGGTGATGCTGTTCACGACGTTCACGGCCGAGGCGGCCGGCTCCTCGCACTGGACCGGCGGTGCTGTGGGTGTCGCGGCGGCGTGCGTGGGACCACCCGCGATGGTCGTCGGCGCACTGCGCCCCGAGGCGGTCGACGTCCGGGGTCTGGTCACCCGGGTCGTCGTGGCGGGGTCGGTCCTCGCGGTGTTCATCGCGATCGCCTCGGCGACGACCGCGGTCATCGAGGACGTCCGCGGCCGGGCCCTGGAGACCACCGCGACCGTGGTCCTGTGCGGGATCCTCGCCTTCGGTGTGCGACCGCTGCAGGTCATCTTGCGCGGGGTCGTCGACCAGCTCCTCTTCGGCAACCGGCCCGACCCGCTGGTGGCCGCCACCAGCCTCGCCGACGCGATCGGCGACGACCCCGCGCTGGCGCTCGACGCGATCCGCGAGGCTCTGCTGCTGCCCTACGCGTGCCTGAAGATCGGTGACACCCTGCTGGCGTCGTCCGGGACCGAGGTCACGCACACCCGAGCGCTCCCGCTCCGGCTCGGTGAGGACCAGGTCGGTGAGTTCGTCGTTGGGCTGCGACCCGGCGACCTGACCCTCGCCACCGCTGACGCCGACGTCCTGCGCATCGTCGCTCCGCTGCTGGCGCAGACCCTGCGTGCGCAAGCGATGTCCCGTGATCTCCAGCAGTCCCGCGAAGCCGTGGTCACCGCGGTCGAGGAGGAGCGTCGCCGGTTGCGGCGCGACCTGCACGACGGACTGGGCCCGACGCTGACCGGGGTCGCGTTCGCCGGCGATGCAGCGCGCAACGTCGTGCACTCCGACCCGGACCGGACGGCCGAGCTCCTGACCGCGATGCGCGCCGACACCACCGCCGCGATCCACGAGATCCGGCGGCTGGTCGAGGGGCTGCGGCCGCCCGCCCTGGACCAGGTCGGGCTGCTCGGGTCGGTGCGCCAGTACGCCGACACCCTGCACTCCGCGGACGGCTCACGGCTCGAGGTCTCGGTGCGGACGAACGGTGACCTGCCGGCTCTCTCCGCCGCGACCGAGGTGGCGGCCTACCGGATCCTGGTCGAGGCACTCACGAACGCAGCCCGGCACGCAGCCGCACGGCGCGCGCACGTCTCCGTGGAGGTCCACGACGGCACCCTCGTCCTCACCGTCCGTGACGACGGCAGGAACGAGGAGGACTGGACGCCGGGCGTCGGGCTCAGCTCGATGCGCGAACGATCGGAGCAGGTGGGCGGGACGTTCCGCGCCGTGGCGACGACCGAGGGCGGGCTGGTCGAAGCCGTGATCCCGGTAGGTCACCGCACGGACTCCTGATCGGGAGCGCGCACCTACGCGAGCAGGGTGATTTCCCGGCACGAGCGTGATCGCGCACGCTGCCGCGTCGACCACCGGCGGATCGATCCTGGCGGTGGCCCGGATCCTCCGGACCCGGAACCGGAGGTTCACCCCATGACGAAAAGCACCCTGGACATGAGCAGGGAACAAGCGCAGGCCGCGCCTGCCGACCTGCGTCGGGCAAGCCGGATCCTGGCGGCGGTCGTCCTGCCGCTCGGTCCGGCCGCCGTCGCGCTGCTGCGCTTCGTGCTCCCCTACAAGACCACGGACTCCAGCACCGAGATCGTGCACCGGATCGCCGCCCACCAGGACCGCGGCAGCGTCGTCGTGTGGCTCGGGCTGGTGGCGACGCTGACGCTCGTCCCCGCGGTGATCTGGGTCGGTCGGGTCACGGCTCGCCGTGCTCCCCGGCTCACCGCTGCAGCGCTGCTGCTGCTGGTGCCGGCGTACCTGTCGCTCCCGCTGGTGGTCAGCAGCGACGCCGCCGCGCTGTTCGGGGTCAAGCACGACCTGCCGACCCCGGTCGTCGCCGACATGTACACCAGCACCCATCCGGCGATGATCGTCGCGGGAGTGGTGTTCGTGATCGGCCACGTGCTGGGCACGATCCTGCTCGGCGTCGCACTCCTCCGGTCCGGAGCGATCCCGCCCTGGGCCGCGTGGGTCACGATCATCGCCCAGCCGCTGCACTTCGTCGCGGCTGTCATCGTCGGGAGCCACCTGCTCGACCTGGTCGCCTGGGGCCTGAACGCAGTCGGGTTCGCCGTGGTCTCCCTGGCGATCCTGCGGATGAGCGACGAGAGCTGGTCACCGCGATGAGGCTCTCGACAGCGTCGCGCGCGCTCCTCCTGCTGACCGTGCTCGCTGCGTTCGCGAGCACCGGTCCCGCAACCGCGGTCATCGGGGGCACGGCGGACGGCAACCGGCACCCGTACGTCGGCGCCGTCGATGGCCGGCCCCTGGGTGGACCGGTTCAGTTCGGCAGCGGTGTCCTGATCTCGCCCACGGTGTTCCTGACGGTGGGCCACGGGACGGCGCACTTCGATGCCGCCGGCGTCTCCCGGGCCCGGGTCACCTTCGACCCGGTCGTGACCGCGAGCTCGGTCTGGCACGAGGGCACCGTGCACACCAATCCCGGCTACGACCCGGGCGGCAAGGGGAACCGGGGCGACTTCGGCGACCTCGGCGTGATCGTGTTCGACGAGCCGGTCACCGGGATCCAACCGGCCAGGCTGCCCGGCGCTGACGACCTGACCTGGCTGCTGCGAGGCAACGGGCAGCCTCGGTTCGAGATCGCGGGTTACGGCGTCTCGCAGTACGTGGGAGGTCCGAACGGGGGTGGCAAGCGACGGCTCGACTTCGGCTCTGCCGGGACGCGCCGCCTCGCCACGGAGGCTTTCAGCTCGCTGTCACCAGGGTTCCTCCGCCTTCACGCGACCGGTTCTGCCGACATCTGCACCGGTGACTCGGGGTCGCCGAGCATCCTGGCCGGGACGGATCTCGTGCTCGGGCTCACGGCCGTGCAGTGGAGCCTGTCCGGAGGCGAGTGCGAGAGCGGGCCGTGGGAGCAGCGCGTCGACACACCCGGTGCGCGGGCGTTCCTCGCGCACTACGTGGACCTCCCGTGATGCACGTCGAGGTCGGTCAGCCGACCTGCTTCTCCATCATGGTCAGCAGGTGGTCGCTCCAGACCTGCTGGCCGACCTCGACGTAACCGCGGCTGCGGTGGAAGGCGAGAGACGGCTCGTTCGGCGGATCCAGGTTCACCTCGAGACACATCACCGGACCCACCTCGGCGGCACGCTGCTCGATCAGGTCGTAGACGCGGCCGCCGACGCCGGTGCGGCGTACCGAGGAGTCGACGACGACCCGGTCGAGGTAGAGGAAGGCCTCGTGGCGGGCGGAGAACCAGGCGTAGTTCGGCGAGCTGTACGGCGATCCGGCGAGGAAGGTGAACACGAAACCGACGGCGGTGCCGTCCTCCTCGATGATCATGCCCTCGCCCTGGTCGAGGAGCTCGATCAGGCGCTCGGCCGACAATGGCGCGAGCAGCTCGACGTTGGCCTCGTTCCAGGCCAGCACCGCCGCGTGGTCCGCCGGCGCGATCGGTCGCAGCGTGGTCACGGGTACTTGATCCCGGTCGCTTCCTCGCTGAGCTTCCACAGCCGCTCGCGGGCCTCGGCGTCGTGCACGAAGCGTCGCCGCGGCTTGACCATCGTCGGAAGCCCGGCCATCTGACCGAAACCGTCCGGTCCGATGTAGCTCGCACCCGGCAGTTCGGCGGTGGCGGCCATCAGGGTCGGCAGAGCGCCGAACTCGGCCTTCTGCCCGAGGACGACGGAGACGGAGTGCATGAAGCGCCCACCGAGCCCGCCGGTCTTGCCCATCAGCTCGGTCGCCGTGTAGCCGGGGTGCGCGGCGATCGAGGTGACCGGGAGGCCGGCGTGCGTGAGCCTCTGGTCGAGCTCGAAGGCGAACATCAGGTTGGCCAGCTTCGACTCGCCGTAGCTGCTCCACTTCGAGTAGCGCCGTTCCTGGGTCCGCGGGTCGTCCAGCGGTGCCCGGCGTGCGAACCGGGCTGCGTGCGAGCCGACCGAGACGATCCGGCCGTGGCCCGAGGCGATCACTTGCGGCAGCAGCAACCCGGTGAGCAGGAACGGCCCGAGGTGGTTGGTGCCGAACTGCATCTCGAAGCCGTCGACGGTCCGGGAGTACGGCAGTGCCATCACGCCGGCGTTGTTGATGAGGATGTCGATCGGTCCGAAGGTGGAGATCTCGCTGGCGGCACGGCGTACCGAGGACTGGTCGGCGAGGTCGGCGATCACCGGCCGGAACACCGCGGCCGGGAGCTCGGCCTGGAACTGGGCGATGGTGGCGTCCAGCTTGTCCTTGGACCGGGCCACGAGCACGACCTCTGCGCCGGCACGGGCCAGCTCCAGAGCGGTCGAGGTGCCCAGGCCGGCGGTCGGGCCGGTCACCAGGGCGCGTTTGCCGTTCAGGTCCGGCATGTCCGCCAGGGTCCAGGTGCCTCGGCTCACGGCGTCACCGAGAAGTTCGACAGCACCGCGCGCCCGAGCTCCGCGTCACCGGCGTACGACGGGGTGGTGGCGTCCACGCCGCGACGTCCACCGGAGAGCACCACGAAGTCCTCGGGGCTCAGCGTGATCGCCACCGTCGGCGCCTGGACCGCGTCGACGAAAGCAGCGCGGCCGTCCTCGCCGATCTGGGCCGTCCACGACTGACCTGCCTCGGGCACCTCGATCCGGACGCTGGTGCCGACCGGCGGGGCCACCCGCTTGCCGAGCACCATCGCCAGCGCGCCCCCGAACTTGGAGATCACGTGTGCGGCCGGGGTGCCGTCGTAACCGCCGGGACGGCCGATGGCGCGACGGATGTCCTGGGAGTGCATCCAGACGTCCAGCGGCCGGTTCGAGAGCAGGGTCACGGTGTTCCAGGGCACGCCACCGGGCGTGCGCGGCGGGGCCGCGGCGCCGTCGGTCGGCGGGTTCGCCTCGAGCTCGGCGATCCGGGCCGCAGCCGCCTGCTCGATCTCGTCGGCCAGCGACGCCATGTCGCGATCGCGACGGGCCAGCACGCCCTGCTCGGTGTAGAAGCCGGAGAGGTCGCGGATGTGCGGCGCCTCGGCGACCGGGATGGTTTCTTCGGGTCCGCCGGCGAGCACGCTCTCCAGGTGGGCGGTGTGCGCGACGTTGTCCTTCACGCTCCAGCCCTCGAGGTCGGTGGGCACGTCCCACTGGTCCTCGGGGATCTCGCGGGCGAGCGTCACGAAGTCGGCGACAGCGGTGCGCCAGACCTCGACGAGGCCGGCCAGCTGCGGGGCATCACTCATGCCGACACCCTAGGGCGTCCCGGTGACCGGCTCATCCGACCAGGGAAGGAACCCGCGTGCGCAGCGGGGTGCTCCGGGTTATTTTCGCTCCATGGCAGAGCAGTACCACCGCTTCGTCGCCCTCGGGGACTCCCAGACCGAGGGACTCAACGACGGCGACGAGATCAACGGCTTCGGCGGCTGGGCCGACCGGTTCGCGACCGAGCTCGCCCGCACGACCAGCCCGGACCTGGAGTACGCCAACCTCGCGCTGCGCGGCTGCCGCGCCCAGCACGTCCTGGACGTGCAGCTGCCGGCCGCGCTGGCGCTGCAGCCCGACCTGGCGGCGGTCTGCGTCGGGATGAACGACCTGCTGCGCCACGACTACGACCTGGACGCGGTCGTCGATGCTGTCGAGCAGACCTTCATCGCGTTGCGGGCGACCGGCTGCCGGGTGCTCACGACGAGCTTCCCGGACGTGGCGCTGATGCTCCCGGTGATGGGCTGGCTGCGGCCCCGCGAGGAGCTGCTCAACGCCCGGCTGGTCGAGGCTGCGGGTCGTCACGGCGTGGACGTGCTCGACCTCTTCTCCCTCGACCTCTCGGCCGATCCGGCGATGTGGAGCCACGACCGGATCCACGGCAGTCCGGTGGGGCACGAGCGCATCGCGGCCGGCATGGCGGAGCTGATGGGCCTGCCCGGCAGCAACCACGGCTGGGCCGTGGGCGAGGCACCGTCGCGCTCCCCGCTGCGGGTGGTCGCGCGCGAGGCGACCTGGCTGGCGACGTTCCTGGTGCCGTTCCTCTACCGGCAGCTGCGCGGCAAGGGTCCGGGAACGACCGCGGCCGCCAAGCGCCCGGAGCTGGTCCGGGTGCTGGCGGCCGACGACCGTGTCTCTAGCGACTGATCAGAACGCAGCCTCGTCGAGCTCCATGATCGACAGGTCGGTCGCCTCGGCGATCGCGACCTCGGCGGTGAGCTTCGGCAGCTGCTGGCGCGCGAAGAACTGCGCCGCCGCGACCTTGCCCTCGTAGAAGGCCTTGTCCGCAGCGGAGACCTCGCCACCGAGCTTCTGCAGCGCCACCTCGGCGCCGCGGAGCAGCAGCCAGGCGCAGACCACGTCACCGAGGACCATCAGCAGGCGGCTGGTGTTCAGGCCGACCTTGTAGATGTTCTTGATGTCGCCGCCCTCGGCGGACTCGTCCGCGCTCATGAGGGTGTTGATCATCTGGCCGACCAGTGCGCCGGCGTCCTCGAGGGCCTTGGCGAGCAGCTCGCGCTCGACCTTGAGGCGACCGTTGCCGGCCTCGCTCTTGATGAAGGCGTCGATCTCGTTGTTGATGTGGGTCAGCGCCTTGGCCTGGTCCTTGACGATCTTCCGGAAGAAGAAGTCCTGGCCCTGGATGGCCGTGGTGCCCTCGTACAGGGTGTCGATCTTCGCGTCGCGCACGTACTGCTCGATCGGGTACTCCTGCAGGAAGCCGGAACCACCGAGGGTCTGCAGCGACTCGGTACCGAGGAGCACCCAAGAGCGCTCGGAGCCGTAGCCCTTGACGATCGGCAGCAGCAGGTCGTTGACCTTCATCGCCAGCTCGTCGTGCTCGCCGTTGTGCTCGGCGATCTGGATCCGGTCCTGGTACGACGCGGTGTAGAGCACCAGCGCGCGCATCGCCTCGGCGAAGGCCTTCTGGGTCATCAGCGAACGACGCACGTCCGGGTGGTGGGTGATGGTGACCCGCGGGGCGTCCTTGGCCTGGTTGGTCAGATCGCCGCCCTGGACACGCGACTTCGCGTACTCCAGCGCGTTCAGGTAGCCGGTCGACAGCGTCGCGATGGCCTTGGTGCCGACCATCATGCGGGCGTTCTCGATGACGTCGAACATCTGCGCGATGCCGTTGTGGACCTCGCCCACGAGCCAACCCTGGGCCGGCTCGCCGCCACCGATCTGCGGGTCGCCGAAGGTGACCTCGCAGGTGTTGGAGACCTTGATGCCCATCTTGTGCTCGACGTTGGTGACGTAGGCGCCGTTGCGGGCACCGGTCAGCTCGCCGGTCTCGTGGTCGAAGTGCTTCTCCGGCACGATGAACATGCTCAGACCCTTGGTGCCCGGGCCGCCCACGCCGTCGATGCCGACCGGACGGGCCAGCACGAGGTGGATCACGTTCTCGGCCATGTCGTTGGTCGCGGAGGTGATGAACCGCTTCACGCCGGTGATGTTCCAGGAGCCGTCCTCGTTGAGGGTGGCCTTGGAGCGACCCGCGCCCACGTCGGAGCCGGCGTCCGGCTCGGTGAGGACCATGGTGGCGCCCCACTGCTTCTCGACCATGATGCGCGCGATCTGCTTGTCGCGGTCGGTGCCGTTGTTGTAGACGACGCCCGCGAAGGACGGGCCGGCGGCGTACATCCAGATCGGGGCGTTGGAGCCCAGCACGAGCTCACCCATCGCCCAGTTGATCGAGGACGGGGCGGGGGTGCCGCCGAGGTCCTCGTTGATCTGCAGGCGCCAGAACTCCGAGCCCATGTAGGCCTCGTAGCTCTTCTTGAAGGACTCGGGGAGCGGAGCCTGGTTCGTGGCCGGGTCGAAGACCGGCGGGTTGCGGTCGGAGTCCTCGTACGACGCGGCGAGGTCCTCGCGCGCCATCCGGTCCATCTCGCCCAGGATCGTGCGCGCCGTGTCGGAGTCGATCGCCTCGAAGGGGCCGGTGCCCAGGATCTCGTCCCGGTTCAGCACCTCGAAGAGGTTGAACTCGATGTCGCGCATGTTGCTCTTGTAGTGGCTCACAGCCCACCCTTTTCAACTCAGGGGATTGTTGTAACCGGAAGTGCTACCGGCCAGTAACAACAAGTATCACTCGCAGGGGACGGCGATGCAAGCGGATCGGGCGCAGGTGTGACCAAGGCCAAGTCCGGCCCGGTTCGTGACGGTTTGTCCGTCAGTCGATCGCGGTGAGCTCCGCGCGCAGCCGCTCGACCCGGCGCTTGTGCTTGAGGCGCTTGGAGTCGAGCCGCTCGTTCTCGGCGCGGAGCTCCTCGACCTCGGCGCGGAGGCGCTCGATCTCGGCGGTCGCCTCGGTCAGGACCTCGGCCAGCGCCTCGAGCTGCTCCTTCTTGCCGGCGCTCTCCGCGGCGGCCGCGGTGGTGCTCGCCGAGATGAGCGAGCCGCGCAGGTCGAAGCCGCGATCGGCGATCAGCTTCGCCCAGGCGGTGGTGATGTCGAGGACCCGCTCGGGGTCGAGCTCGGCCTTCAGCGCCGGCGGCGTGTAGACCTCGGGGCGCTCGATGTCGGTGATGCCGGCGACGTCGAGGAAGGCGTTCCAGACACCGTCGGCGTCCGCGTCGGTGGCGATCACGTGCACGCGGTCCGCGTGGAACGCGCGGGTGAAGGCCGGCAGGATCGTGGCGAGGTCGTGGCCCGCCCAGAAGTCCTCCGCCTGCCAGTGGTCACGGGCGGGGTCGAGCACCCGGGTGACGTACTTCTTCAGCGGGGTGCTGCTGCCGTGCTGGAGAGCGTCCTGCCAGGCGGCGTAGACCTGGGTGGGCAGGTCGCGGGCGAGGAGCACCAGGTGCACCTCGAGGTCGCGCAGACCCACCAGGCGCAGCGCGATCTTGTCGGCGTCCGCGCGGGCGATGTCCGGGGTGCTGAGGATCGAGACGCCCTTGTGGCGCCAGATCTTGTCCTCGACCTCGTGCCAGGCGCCGGTCGGAACGGCGATGCCGAGGCTGGCCAGCTCACTCGCGCGGGCGTCGAGCGCCTCGGCGAGGAAGGACGTCCCGGGGTCGGCGGGACCGATGTGCCAGATGACCTTGCGTCGTGCCACGACTCGAGCGTGAGCCGGTCAGGTGGACGGTTGGTTAACTCACGGGGGGTGTCCGGTGATCGCCAGACGTGAGGTGGCGCACTAGTGAGCGGCCAGGAAGTGACCCATCAGGGCGCTGATCCGGTCGGGGTCCTCCAGCGTGCTCACGTGGCCGACGCCGGTGAGCACGTCGAGCCGGGAGTCCTTGATCCCGGCGGCGATCGCCTCCGCCTTCGCGACCGGGGTGGCCACGTCCTCGGACCCGACGATCACCAGCGTCGGCGCGGTGACCGCCCCGAGCTCGTCGGCGATCGGGAGGCGGTCAACGACGCCGAGGATCGCCTTCTTGACGCCCTTGCGGTCGATCCCGAGGAGCTCGGTGACCCAGAGCTTCTCGGTCTCCTTGCCGGCCGGCGTCCTCAACCAGGCGGGGGTGAACATGATCGGAGCGACCTGGCTGCGCAGCGGCCGGAAGCCGAACAGTCCGTAGACCTTCGACATCAGGCCGTACTTCTTGACCTTGTCCGGGTCCTCGGGGCCGGCACTGGTGTCGATCAGGACCAGCGAGCGGACCAGGTCGGGCCGTCGCGCGGCCAGGCGCTGACCGACGAACCCGCCCATCGACAGGCCGGCGTAGTGCACCGGTCCGACGCCGAGGTGCTCGATGAGGGCCACCAGGTCGGCGTACAGGGTGTCCATGTCGTAGCCGGACTCGGTCGCCGGCGTCGCGCCCTGGCCGCGCCAGTCGACCGCGACGCAGCGGTAGTCCTCGCGCAGCGCCTCGATCTGGTGACGCCACATCGCGGTGCTGAACAGCAGGCCGTGCCCCATCACCACGACGGGCGCGTCCGGCTTCCCGGCAGGAGCGCCGGTGTCGAGGATGTTGAGCTGGATGCCGTTGACGGCGACGAGCGTCATGCTCGCGAACCTACTAGTCGCCGAGGCGCTCGGACACCCAGTCGACCAACGGTCGCAACGCCCGCCAGTCCTTGCGCACCGCGTCGACCAGCTTCGGGGAGTGGATCACCTTGTCGAACCCGTAGGGCCGGCCGACGGTGATCGACTTGTGCCGCAGCAGCTCGATCCGCGGGTGGTCCGCGTCGTAGCCGCGCGGTGAGGTCTTCAGCTTCTCGCCACCGATCTCGAACCCGGCCTTCTCCAGCTTGGTCAGGATCTGCTGGAGCTGCTTGCCCGTCGCCTCGACGTCGATCGACGTCCGGATCCGGGCGAGGTCGCTGCCGCTCGCCTCGTAGAAACCACCGCCGGTCCGTACGCCGCGGGCGGAGATCTCCACGTAGAACCCGCACGCCGGGCCGGCGGCGATGAACGCGCCCTGGTGGGTTTTGTACGGGGTCTTGTCCTTCGCGAAGCGGACGTCGCGGAACGGGCGGAACACCTTCGGGGTGCCGAACTCGGGCCCGAGCGCCTCGGTGAGTGCGGTCATCGGCGCCTTCACCGACTCGGTGTAGATCGCCTTGTGGGCTTCCCAGAACGACTTGGTGTTGTCCATCTCCAGGTCGTCGTAGAAGTCGAGGGCGGCCTCGGGGAAGCCTTGGAAGGTGCTCACTCGCGCAGGCTACAACCGCGCAGAACTGTCGGCGCCGGCTGGCAGGTTTCCCGCATGACGACCACCGGCACCCCACGACGCGCCCATCCAGTACCAGCGGCCAGCCGCCTGCTGGCCGGTCTGAACAGCCACGGGCTGGGCAGCCTGGTCGACGCGAGGACCGCCGCGGACATCGACGTGGCAGCCCGGTTCGTCATCCGTCAGTTCACCTGTGCGTGCGACCTCGAGCCCCAGACCCACATCGTCGGTGAGGACTGCCCGCCCCATCCAATGCACCCGTCCGTCGATCCGAACTAGCCTGGCGAGAGCGAGGAGGGCCGATGAGCGACCAGCGGAACGCGGCGCCGGCGGTGTCGTTGCGACCCGTCGAGGATGCGGACCTCGAGGTGTTCTTCGAGCACCAGGCCGATCCGCAGGGCGTCGCGATGGCGGCTTTCCCGGCCCGCGACCGGGAGCAGTTCGACGCGCACTGGGCGCGGCTGCGCGCTGACCCGACGTTGGTGACGCGCACGATCCTGGCCGACGGTCAGGTGGCGGGGAACATCGGCAGCTGGCCTGAGGACGGACAGCAGTTCCTCGGCTACTGGATCGGCCGCGAGTGGTGGGGGCTCGGGGTCGCGACCCAGGCACTCGCGCTCCTCGCGGGTGAGGTGCCGACCCGGCCGTTGTGCGCGCACGTCGCGGTGCACAACCTCGGCTCGATCCGGGTGCTCGAGAAGTGCGGCTTCCGTCGCGATCCCGGCCAGGAGGCCGCGCTGCCCGTGTCCGAGGACGGGGTCGAGGAGCTCGTCCTCGTCCTGGACGCGTGAGGGCTCAGCGCCCCCTCGTCAGGTGTGGCTCTTCCACAGCCCGCCGTACGGGCCGTAGCCGACGCTGTTGTGCGCGCGGATCTGGCAGTAGACGGTTCCGTACGGCAGCCCGGTCATCGTGATCGGGCTCTTGGTGCCGTTCTTGAAGTGCCAGCTACCGCCCGACTTCTTGCAGGCGAGTCGGTAGAAGTCGATCTTGGCGCCGCCGTTCGCGACCGGTGCGGAGAAGCTCGCCTTCGCGCCGCCGACGATCTTCTTCACGCCGGCCATCCGCGGCTTGCCGGGAACCATCTTGTGCGGCTTGATGCTGTACTTCGGCCGCGAGAACGAGATGTTCCGAAGCTTGATCCGAACGCCGCCGGGTTCGTGGACGACCGACATCGGGGCCACGGTGGTGGACCCGCTCGCGGTACGGGTGACGGTGAAGGAGTACTTGGTCACCGACGCCGGGTCGGGGACGTTCATCGTCCCGATCAAGAAGGCGTCCGGCAGGAAGGCGTCGTAACTGCCGTCGGTGACCGGCGTGACTCCGTCGGCTTCGAGGTGCGGGTTGGCGAGCCGGACCTCGAGGAGGTCGAAGTCGTTGTTGTAGAAGACGTAGCTGTTCTGGGCGTTGGTGAAGGTGGCCATCCCGTAGCGCTGCGAGATCTCGGCGGGCGAGAGCCCGCTCGTCGTCAAGGTCTGCACGTCGCCGGTGGCGAAGCCGGTCAGGTCGTCGGTGGCGGCGGTCGTCGATCCACCGCAGCCGCCGTCGTAGCTGCACGAGATCGCGTCGGTGCGGTGGGTCGGGGTCGGCTTGAACGTGACCGTGAACGTGTAGCCGGTGGTGACGCTCCGGCTGATCGAGTAGCTGCCGTCGCGGGCAACCGCGTTCATCTCTCGCGGGACGAACGTGCCGGTACGGACGACCAGCTGGTATTCGACACTCGGGTCGACGACGTTGGTCGTGGAGCCGTTGCCCAGGTCGTGCCAGACACCGAAGTCGATCAGGTTGGCGTCGATCTGCTTGACCCAGGGGTAGTCGCGCACGGTGTTGTTCTGGGTCGGCACGGTGTCGACCCCGTTCGCCGTCGCGGACACGATGCAGTTCGTGTCGCTGGCGTCCGAGCAGATCGCCCAGTCGGTGTCGAACGGCGGGCTGTCGGCGTGAGCGATGGGCACCACCACAAGGGCGGTGCCGGCACAGGCCGCGACGGCGGCGACGAGCGCCAGGATCCGAGTACGCACGGGAACTCCCCAGGGTATGAGCGTGACCCGCACAGCCACGCGGCCCCAGGCTAGAACGCCTGAGCGGGGTGCGTGAAGAGTTTCCTGGAGCGGATGACGAGATTCGAACTCGCGACATCGACCTTGGGAAGGTCGCGCTCTACCAACTGAGCTACATCCGCGCGCCACGCCGAAACGATGACGAGCAGTGATCGTAGCCGAACGCGCTCGCGGGGCCGAACCGTCCAGGATGCGGGGTTCCTGTGGGCCGGGTTGACCGGACTTGGCAGACTGTCCCGGACTCCGCACGCGAGTCCCCCGCAGCTATCCCCTCCGAAACGAGTCCACAGCATGTTGCGATCGCTCTCCTCGCGCCGGATGGCGCCTGTCGTCGTCCTGGTCTCCGCCGCCCTGCTGGTCTCCGGCTGCGGTGGCAAGTCCAAGGACAAGAAGAAGGACGACTCCCCGACGGCGAGCTCGACTCCCGCCGCCGGTAGCTGCGACTACAAGTCGGGCGACTCCAGCGACGCGGTCAAGGTCACCGGCGACTTCGGCAAGACGCTGAAGGGTGACTTCAAGACCCCGCTCAAGGCGACCAGCCTGCAGCGCACCATCATCACCAAGGGCGACGGCGCGACGACCGCCTCCGGTGACAACCTGAACGTCGAGGTCTCCGCGTTCCTCGGCTCGTCCGGGAAGGCGCTGACCACCGAGCCGGCCAAGTTCAAGGTCGGCGACACCGGCCTGCCGGCCGCGTTCGACGCCTCGATCTCCTGCGTCCCGATCGGCTCGCGCGTGGCGGTCACCGTTCCTGCCTCGGACATCTACGGCGAGGCTGGCAACCCGCAGCTCGGCATCAAGGGGACCGACACCCTGATCATCGTCGCCGACGTGATCAGCAAGGTGAAGCCGCTCAAGCCGGCGTCCTGGACCAACGCCCCGGCCGTCTCGTTCGGCAAGAACGGCACGCCGAAGGTCACCCTGTCCGGCAAGCCCGACCCGGAGCTGCGGCTCAAGGTCCTCAAGCAGGGCACCGGCGCGGTCGTCGCGAGCGGTGACTCGGTGACCGTGAACTACCAGGGCACCAGCTGGAACACGAAGAAGATCTTCGACCAGAGCTACGGCAAGGCCCCGGCCACCTTCACCACCGATGGCGTGGTGCAGGGCTTCGGTGCCGCGCTGGTCGGCCAGAAGGTCGGCACCCGCCTGATCGTCACCATCCCGCCGAAGTACGGGTACGGCGAGGGCAAGATCTCCAGCGCGAACCTGACCGGCCAGACCCTGGTCTTCGTGATCGAGATCCAGAACACCGCGGCGCCGAGCGCGACGCCGTCGGCCAACTGAGGTTTCGACAGGCTCAACCAGCGCGGAACGACAGGCTCCAGCGCGGAACGACAGGCTCAACCAGAAAATGGTTGGGCCTGTCGGCGTTTCTGCCTAGATCGGTCCGAGCGTCGGGCGCTTGACCTCGACGCTGTCACCCGAGGACCGGCCGGTCAGCCGGCGGTGCACCCAGGGCCCGAGGAAGTCGCGCGTCCAGATCGCGTTCGCCCGCAGCTGCTCGCTGCGTGTCAACGTCGGCAGCACCGGGCGGTCCAGCGGCGCGACGTCGTGCTCGACCCCGAGCGCGTCGAGCACCGCGAACGAGATCTTCTGGTGGCCGAAGCTGTTCAGGTGCATCCGGTCGGTGTCGAAGACCGTCGCGTGGTCGCCGTCGCGCATCCGCCACATGTCGACGAGCGTGGTGCCGTGCTTCTCGCTGATCTCGCGGACCCACTCGTTGAAGATCGCCATCCGGCCGCGCAGGGCGGCGTAGATGCCGGTGTTGCCCGGGTCGAAGATCGTGAACAGCACGACCTGCGCGCCGCTCGAGCTCAACCGCTCCACCGCGGCGTCGTAGGCCGAGGCGAGGTCGTCCAGGTCGACCTTGGGGCGGAGCACGTCGTTGGCGCCGGCGTGGATGGTGATCAGGTCGGGGGAGAGGGCGAGGGCGGGCTCGATCTGCTCGGCCACGATCGGCTTCAGCTTGCGCCCGCGGATGGCCAGATTGGCGTAGCCGAAGTCGTCGCTCTGGGTGGCGAGCACCTCGGCGACCCGGTCGGCCCAGCCGCGCAGGCCGTTGGGGCGGGCGGGGTCGGGATCGCCGAGGCCCTCGGTGAAGGAATCGCCCAGGGCGACGTAGCGGTGGAACGGCATGGTCCGAGACTAGGACGGCCTCCTGCTGGGCCGCAGCGCGGGATAGGTTGTCGCCGTGCTGCTCTCAGACCGCGACATCCGAGCCGAGATCGACGCCGAGCGGATCAAGATCGATCCGTACGACCCGGCGATGATCCAACCCTCCAGCATCGACTTCCGGCTGGACCGGTTCTTCCGCGTCTTCGAGAACCACAAGTACCCGCACATCGACCCGGCCGCCGACCAGTCGGACCTGACCCGCGAGGTCGAGCCGGAGGGCGACGAGCCGTTCATCCTGCACCCCGGGGAGTTCGTGCTGGGGTCGACGTACGAGGTCTGCACGTTGCCGGACGACATCGCCGCGCGGGTGGAGGGGAAGTCCTCCCTGGGGCGTCTCGGCCTGCTGACCCACGCGACCGCCGGGTTCGTCGACCCGGGCTTCAGCGGCCACGTCACCCTCGAGCTGGCGAACGTCGCGACCCTGCCGATCAAGCTCTACCCGGGGATGAAGATCGGGCAGCTGTGCTTCTTCCGGCTGACCTCGGCGGCCGAGCACCCGTACGGGTCGGAGAAGTACGGCTCGCGGTACCAGGGCCAGCGCGGCCCGACGCCGTCGCGCTCGTTCGCGAACTTCCACCGCACCCAGATCTAGAGCCGGGCGAACGGCCCCAGACGGGTGAGGTCTGCGTAGATCAGCGCCGGTTCTCGGGTACCCGTCCGGAGGTACGTCGTACCCGCGGGGTGATGGTCAGGTTCGCCGGCTCGTCCCGCTCGTTGCTGTGCCACATGGGTGCTCCTCCTCTCGCTCTCGCCGTGCATCGGTTCACACCTGCTTCAGCAGGACGTCTCCGCTGACGGTGCTGGCCCGCAGCTCGACGTAGTCCTGGTCCTTCGCGGGCTTGCCCACGCTGGTCAGGTTGTTCTTCACGTTGCCGGTCACGGTGTTGATGTCGGTCCACACCGGCGTACCGGTCGGGATGCCGACGCGCACGTCCCCGGAGACGTTCTTGGCGGTGACCTTGCCGCGCGGGGCGGCGCCGATGGTCAGGTCGCCCGACGCGGTGGTCAGGGAGACGTCGCCCTCGGAGCGGTTGACCTGGAGGTCGCCCGACCCGGTCTTGATGACGGTCGCGGCGTGCACGGTGCCGAGCACGACGTCGCCGGATCCGGTGGAGATGCCGGTCTTGCCGAACACCTCGCGCACGTCGATGTCCCCGGACCCGCTCTTGATCCGGACCTCGGCGCCGAACTGCTGGCCCTTGATGTCGCCCGAGCCGCTCTCGATCACCACCGGGCCTTCAGCGCGGTCGACCTCGATGTCGCCCGAGCCCGTCTTCAGCGCCAGCAGCCCGAGGGTGCCGGTCGTGGTGGTGTCTGCGGAGCCCATCTTCGTGACCAGCTCGCTCCCGGTGGGCACGTGCACCCGCACGTCGTGGGAGTCGCCGCGTCCGAAGAACCGGCCGTGCGGGGCGATCACGTCGATCCGCTTGCCGTTGAACTCGACGTGGAACTCCTCGGCGCGCGGACCGCGGACCTCGACGGAGGCCTCGGTGGTGTCGGCAGCGACGGTGGTGAGCTGGCCGGAGCCGAGCTCGACGAAGACCGAGATCGGTCCAGGGGTGTTGTACGTCTGCTTCATGGCAGTGCTCCTTCCGAGAGATTCAGACCCAGCCGGTCATCCGCTTGGCGCCCCGGCTCTTGCCGCCGGGGCCGAAACCGTCGAGCGGCAGGCTGGAGAGGTCGATGTCGATGTTGATGGCGCCCTCGCGGGTGGCCCCGCGCAGGACGTTGACGATCCAGGTGTTCAGGGAGCTGCCGTGCTTGGTGGCGAGCTCCTCGGCCTTGGCCTTGACGCTCTCCGGCAGCCGCAGCGTGATCCGGGCCGTGGCGGCGTCGTCCTCGTCCTCGACCGACGGGCCCGGGGCGGCGACGGCCTCCTCGGCCGGCATCGGGTGCGCGACCACGAACTCCAGCTCGCGTCCGGCGAGGCGGACGTCGACGGAGCCGCTGCGCATCTCGGTGGTGATCTCGGCGGCGGCCTGGGAGAGGGCCTCCATCAGCGCCAGCCGCATGCTCGGGTCCAGGGCCAGCGCGAGGCGCTCCGCGGCGTCGCGGATCTGCTCGTTGCCGGCGGCGGCGCTCTGGGCCAGGTCCTGGCGGAGGCGCTCGACGTACGGGGTGATGTCCATGTGCACCACGATGACATCATCATGGTGTCATGTCAACACCAATCTGACATCAGGGCGGCGTCAGGCGGTGTCATCGCTACGCTGCCGCCGTGCGCGCTCTCGGGATCCTGCTGCTGACGACCCTGCTCATCTCCGGCTGCGGAGGGACCTCGCCGTCGGCTCGCCCGACCCCGGGGAAGGCGTCCACGACGCCGGCGGACGACGGCCCGGCCCTCACCGTGACCGGGCGTGGCACCGGGGTGGATTGCCTGGAGAAGGTCCGCAAGGAGGACCTGGGGTTCTGGAGCGACACCCTCACGGCATCGACGCCGCTACGCATCACCACGGCGACGGCCGTCGGTCACGGCGTCCGGGTGCTCGGCGGACTGCTGCTGCCGGTCGTCGGCGGGAGCGTGAACTCCCTCGGGGTGACGGAATGGCCGCCCGTGGTCGACCGCGGTCTGCTCGAGGACGTCGACTGGCGGGCGCGAACGCCGATCTTCCGCACCGTGCTCCCGGTCCAGCGCGCGATGCTCCCGATGTTGCACGTCCACGCCGTCGGTGGTGGTCAGCTCGACGCGGTCGACCTCGGATACCGCACGGAGAGCGGAGCCACCGGCACCGTTCGGGTGACGATGGGCATCCGCTTCAGCCGCACGACCTGCTGATCAGTCAACCAGCGGCAGGGTGATCCGCGACGGGTACTGCGCCGAGTTGAAGATCTTGATGACCGTCAGCGTGGACAGGAGGTCCGGCAGGATCGGCGACAGGTGCGGGATGTCGAAGGCCTGGACGGCGATCCGCAGCCGGTGACCCGGCAGGATCTTCGCGCCCGTCGGGAAGATCTCGACGTCGACCGGGGCCACCGAGCCCTTGGGCAGCAGCTTCTTCGATGCCTTGGTGAACGGGTGGTACGGCTGGATCAGCTGGCCGTCGAGGTAGCGCGACTTCGCGGTGTTCAGCGCCCGCTGCGAGATGACCTGCCAGCCGCCGGACAGGCGGGAGACGGTGCCGTCCGGTGCCTCGTCCTCGACCGCGACCGAGAGCATGCCGTCGCCGGAGTTGCTGGAGACGTACAGCCGGGCGTTGATCGGCCCCTGAAGGGTCACTGCCTTGGTCACCGGCGCGGTGGAGAAGACGACCCCGGTCTTGTCGTTCCACTTGTTGTCGGTGTTGCAGGGGTTCGGGAACGGGAACTCGCTCATCAGGCCGGCCGTCCACTGGTCGGTCGAGCGGGTGCACAGACCCGAGACCGGGATCGGGTAGACCGAGGAGGACCCGGCCGTCACCGCTCCGGTGGTCAGGGACCCGGCCGCGCCGGCGGTCTTCGAGGTGCCGGAGAGCTTGTACGTCGCGGCGCTGCGGTCCTTCATCCAGCCCGCGCCCGACTTCCAGGCGCCGGTGCCCTGCTCGTAGTAGGTCATCGGCGGGATGTCGGAGTCCAGGGTCGGGTCCGCGATGCCCTTCACGTAGTGGTCGAACCAGCGCAGCTTGAGCTCGTCGAGCGAGCCCAGGCCGGCCTTCGCGACCTCACCGCCACCCGAGGCCTGGAGGTGGTTCCACGGGCCGATGATCAGCTTGGTCGGGATGCCGCGCTTCTGCAGGTTCTCGAAGAGCAGCGGGGTCCCGCGCTGGAACAGGTCGTACTCACCGCTGACGAAGAACGTCGGCACGTTGACCTTGTTCACCACGTTGATCGGCGAGCGCTGGGCGTAGAACGGCCCGTCGTACGCCGGCTCCTGGCCCGCGAACGCCTTGAGGATCAGCGGCAGCGTGAAGGTCCCGGCGCCGGCGAGGTGCTGGGCGAGCGCCATCAGCGGGCTCGCGTCCGACGGCGGGGCCGTCGGCGGGATCAGGCCGGTCACCGTGACCAGGCCGAGCCACAGCGGGATGAAGCCGATGTCGATCTGCCCGCCGGAGGCCACCACGTCGCGGTAGACGTCCGCGGCCGGCACCTGCGGGAAGATCGCCTTCAGGCCGTCGGGCTGGGCCGCGGCGGCGAACATCTGCGCGATGCCCATGTAGGACGGGCCGTCCATCGCGGTCAGCCCGTTGCTCCAGGACTGTTCGTGGGCCCACTGCATGACCTCGCCGAAGTCCTTGTCCTCGCGGCTGCAGAACGCGCACCACTGGCCGGCCGACGTACCGGTTCCGCGGGCGTCGACGGTCAGCTGGGCGTAGCCGCGCTGCACCAGGTACTTCGGGTCGCCGCCGGCCAGGCCGCCGGCGTACTGCTGGACGCCCTTGTTGTAGGCCGTGATGGTGGCGATCACCGGGAACTTCTTGTCGATCGCCTTGCCGTCGGCGTCGGCCGGGAGGGTGAGGTCACCGCGCAGCACGACGCCGTCGTCCATCGGGATCTTCAGGTCGTGCAGCGTGACGGTCTTGGGGTACTGCACGTCGCGCGCGGTCCACTTGGCGGCCTGGGCGGCGCTCGCGGTCCTGGCGCCGGCGGCGACCTTCTTCTCGCTCCCGGACGCCTCGTGGCGGGCCTGCTGCTGGGCGGCGGACTTCTCGGTGCCCGAGGCCTCGTGCCGGTAGCTGTTCGCCGCGCTGCCCGAGCCGGTGCTCGCGTGGTGCGCGGCTGCGAAGGCGGCAAAGCTGCCGGCGGTCAGGGTCAGGGTGGCGACCGAGGCGGCGGTCAGCCGGGTGAGCTTGCGCATACGAGTGATTCCTCCCGGTGTGTCGGGAGATCAACGAGACCTCGCGACGCAAAGTTACGGAACCGTAGCAATGGCCCGGCGCCCGGCGGGAGAGCGTCCAGTCCGCGATCCAGGGGGAACGGCAAGGGCCGTGCCCGTCGGTGACGGACACGGCCCTGGTGCTCGGCCTGACGTGGACAGGTCAGATGTCGAAGAGTGACCCACCCTCGGGGATCTTGGTGTCGGTCTTCGGCGTGTGCGCCTCGCCCGAGCTCGGCGCCGCCGGCTTCTCCTCGGGAGCGGTCTCGGCCGGGGCCTCCTCAGCTGCGGCCTCGGGCTCGGCCTCGGCTTCTGCGGGGGCTGCTTCAGCCTCGGGCTCGGCTTCCGGGGCAGCCTCGGCCTTCGGCTCCTCCTTCGGAGCCTCCTCCTTGGCGGCGGCGACGATGTCGAAGAGCGAGCCGCCGCTCCCGAGATCGGCCTTAGGAGCCTCTGCCTTCGGAGCCTCCGCCGGAGCGGCCTTGGGCTCCTCGGCCTTGGGCTCCTCGGCCTTCGGCTCGGCAGGCGCCGCCGGCGCGGCCTCGGTCGGGGCGACGTCGAACAGCGATCCCCCACTGCCCAGGTCGGCCTTCGGCGCGTCCGCCTTCGGGGCTTCGGCCGGAGCGGCCTCGGCCTTCGGCTCGGCGGGCTTCGCCGGCTCGGGCGCCGGGGTGTCGAACAGCGACCCGCTCGACTCGGCAGGCTTGGCGGCCTCCGGGGCCGGGGTGTCGAAGAGCGAACCACCGGACGCGGCCGGCTTGGCGGCCTCCGGGGCCGGGGTGTCGAACAACGACCCACCGGACTCGGCCGGCTTGGCAGGAGCAGCAGCCTCCAGCGCGGCGTCGAAGAGCGAGCCACCCGCGGCAGCCTTCGCCTTGGGCTCGGACGACTTCTCCTTCTTGCCCTCGCCCTTGACCGAGGCCAGCAGCAGCTGGGCGACGTCGAGGACCTCGACCTCCTCGCCGGCGCGGCCGGCGTCCTGCTCGCTGGTCAGGCCGTCCTCGAGCATCGTGCGGCAGAACGGGCAGCCGACGGCGATCTGGTCGGCGCCGGTCTCGACGGCCTCGACGGTGCGGTTCACGTTGATCCGCTCGCCGATCGTCTCCTCCATCCACATCCGGGCACCACCGGCACCGCAGCAGAAGGAGCGCTCCGCGCTGCGCGGCATCTCCTTGAACTCCGAACCCGGGATGATCTCCAGGAGCTCGCGCGGCGGCGAGTAGACCTGGTTGTGGCGACCGAGGAAGCACGGGTCGTGGTAGGTGATCTTGCGGGTCGGGCCAGGAGCGGCGACCGGGGTCAGCTTCTTCTCGCGCACCAGCCGGTTCAGCAGCTGGGTGTGGTGCACGACCTCGAGCTCGATGCCGAACTCCTTGTACTCGTTCTTCAACGTGTTGAAGCAGTGCGCACAGGTGGAGACGACCTTCTTGACCTTGTGCTCGTTGAAGGTCTCGATGTTCTGCTGGGCGAGCGCCTGGAAGACGAACTCGTTACCGGCACGGCGAGCGGAGTCACCGGTGCAGGTCTCGCCGTTGCCGAGGACGGCGAACGAGACGCCGGCCATGTCGAGCAGCTCGGCGACCGCGCGGGTGACCTTCTTGGCCCGGTCCTCGTAGGCGCCGGCGCAACCGACCCAGAACAGCCAGTCGACCTCGGTCAGGTCCTGGACGTCCTCGCCGACGACCTTGACCGGGAACTCCAGACCCTGCGCCCACTCCATCCGGGCGTTGGGGTTCATGTTCCAGGGGTTGCCCTTGTTCTCCAGGCCCTTGAACAGACCGTTGAGCTCGGCCGGGAAGTTCGCCTCGACGAGCACCTGGTACCGGCGCATGTCGACGATGTGGTCGACGTGCTCGATGTCGACCGGGCACTGGTTCACGCAGGCACCGCAGTTGGTGCAGGACCAGAGCACGTCGTTGTCGATGATCGCGCCGCCCTCGGGGTGCCAGGCGTACTCACCCTCGGAGACGCCGACCAGCGGGCGCTCGGCCTCGGCCAGGGTCTTCGCGTCGAGCTCCGCGCGCTTCTCCTCGCTGCCGGCCATGATGTACGGCGCCTTCGCGAACGCGTGGTCGCGCATGTTCATGATCAGCATCTTGGGAGACAGCGGCTTCTCGGTGTTCCAGGCCGGGCACTGGGACTGGCAGCGGCCGCACTCGGTGCAGCTGGCCATGTCGAGCAGGCCCTTCCACGAGAAGTCCTCGATGGACCCGATGCCGAGCACCGTCTCCTCGTCGAGCTCCTCGACGTCCTCGAGGGTGATCGCCTTGCCGTCCGAGATCATCGGCTTGACGGCACCCAGGGCGACCGGGCCGTCGGGGCGCTTGAACATGACGTTGATCGGCGCGATGAAGATGTGCAGGTGCTTGCTGTGCAGCACGTCGATGAGGAAGACCAGCATGATGCCGATGTGCAGCAGCAGGCCGATCCCGATCAGGGTCTGGCTGTCCGGGAGGATCTTGCCGAGCCCGTAGGACACGAACGCCCACTTGCCGTAGCCCTCGTGCGAGTTCTCGGCCATCACGTGGGCCTGAGCCGCGCCGCGGAACAGGAACATCGTCCAGATGACGTTGAAGATCATGATGAGGACGATGTAGGCGCCGCCGAGGTGCGAGCCGGAGAACCGGGACTTGCGACCCAGCTTCGCGGGCTGGTTGCGCATCCGGATGAAGTAGAAGGTGACCAGGCCGACCAGGCAGAGGACCGCGATCAGGTCCTGCAGGAGGCCGAGCGGGCCCCACTTGCCGATGAACAGGAAGTGCCAGTCGGGGTTGCGCGAGATCAGCGCGCCGTAAGCCTCGACGTAGACGGAGGCCAGGATCAGGAACGCGTACATCACGAACGAGTGCGCGATGCCGGGGATCGACCACTTGAGCAGCTTCTTCTGCCCGAGGACCTCGACCAGCTGGCTCTTGAGGGCCTGGCTGAGGCGACCGGTGACGCCGGCGATGCGGTCCGGGGCCGGCTTGCCGCTGGTGATCAGCCGGAACAGGAAGAGGACGCGCTTGAAGGCCAGCGGCAGGATCACGATGTTCAGGATCAGACCGAGGATCAGGGTCGTCGTCATACTCAAAGCGGTCACTCCAACCTGTAGGCCCAGAGGGCCGGCGTACCCGTGGTTTTCGGGGAGAAGACTACGGGTCGGCGCACTCGGCGGTCATGCCGAGACGATGTGATGAACGCTACCCACAGGTAACTTCGTTTACGCAGGTCAGGGCACCCTTACCGGATCCAGGCAGCTGGACAGGAAGTCCACGAGCGAGCAGAACTGCGGTGCCCGGGCCGGTGTGTAGCCGGCCGGGACGCCGTTCGCCGCCGTGATCGCCTGGTACGCCGCCACCGCGTCGGTGGGCACCCGGGTCAGCGTCGGGTCGTGCAGCACGTCGACGGTGTAGAGGCCGAAGCGCGGCTCGTAGCTGCCCCACTCGTAGTTGTCGGTCAGGCTCCAGTAGTTGTAGCCGATCACGTTCATGCCGTCGGCCTTCGCCCGCTCCAGCCAGTAGACGGTGTCGCGCAGCTGGTCGGCGCGATCCCAGCCGTCGGCGCGCGGCAGTCCGTTGTCGGTCGGCATCCCGTTCTCGACGACGTACAGCGGCTTGGTCGGGAACTGCCGCGCGTAGTGCTGCAGCACGTAGTAGATGCCCTCGGGTGCCAGGCTCGCCTTCCAGAACTGGCCGTTGAAGGCGTTCAGGCCGGAGGGGTCGGTCAGCGCAACGGGGTAGTAGTAGTCGACGCCGACGAAGTCCATCCGCGACTTCACCCGGTTGAGGAACAGCGTGTCGATCAACGTCTCGGCGGTCGGGATGTAGGCCACGTTCGAGGTGACCATCGCGCCGGGCTGGTGGGCGTGGATGTAGTCGTAGATCCCGTTGTGCGCCTGGACCAGGCGGTTCATGAAGACGGTGAGCAGCAGCGGGTTCAAGCCGCCGTTCTGCGACTCCTTGAGCCAGTAGGCGAACGGCTCGTTGATCGTCACCCACAGCGGGTCCGCCGACGCGTACCGGTCGACGACGCGCTTGGCCTCGGCCAACCAGTCGTCGACCATCCCGGCACGGGCCCAGCCGCCCTTGTCGGCCTCCCAGCCGGGGTAGACCCAGTGGTCGAGGGTGATCATCGGCCGCATGCCCGCGGCCTTGATCGCCGCAACGACGTTGTCGTAGAAGGCCCAGGCGGCCGGGTCCTGGTGCCCGAGGCTCGGCTCGACCCTGGCCCACTCGACGCTGAAGCGGAACACCTTCACGCCGAGGCCCTTGGCCAGGGCGATGTCCTCGGTGTAGCGGTGCAGGAAGTCCACCGAGGTCCCCACCGGGTCGTACTTCGCGTTGCCGGCGGCGTACCGCGACCAGTTGCTGTCGGGCGAGTAGCCCTCGGACTGGAAGCCCGCGCTCGCGGTACCCCACAGGAAGCTCGACGGCAGCGGCGGCGGGTCGTTCGAGGCCGACGCGCCCGCGGTCCCGGCCCCGGTGAAGGTGACCGCCGCTAGCAGTGCCAGTGCTGCCGAGGTGAGTGCCGTCCTGCGCATCGGTGTCCCCTAGCTGATCGAGGTGAGGTGGCCTGCCTTGTCGAAGTTCACGGCGAGCGAGCCGCTGGTGGTGCAGTAGGTGAAGCGCTGGTCGAGACGCCGGTGCGGCTGGCCGACCTTGTTGAGGACGGACCACCAGCTGTCGCCGTTGCGGAGGGTCGATCGGAACCAGGACGCGGAGCGCTTGTACGACGGGGTCGAGCACGCGTCCGACTGGATGCCGTAGGCGCGCTCCCACATCTGCAGGTACGCCTCCGGGCCACGGGTCATGTCGGTGACGATGTCCGGGCCCGCCTGCATCTTCAGGTCCTGGATCCAGTCCGGGTACAGGCCGTAGTGGGCGACGCCGTCCTTGTTGATGTCGTAGGTCTTCTGGCCGCTGGTCTGCTTGTAGATCTTCACGCCGCCCAGACCGGTGAACGGGTAGGTGACCGGGTTCTTGGCAGCGTCCGGGCGCGGGTTGCCCTGCGCGCCGAGGCCGTTGATGTCGGCACCGAAGCCGATGCCCCAGTAGATCGCCGGGTTGGCCCAGGTCAGGTGTCGCTTCCACTTCTCCACGAAGCCGTTGCTGTCGCCGGCGTACGGGGTGATGAAGCCCTTCTCCTGGTAGATCCGCGGGTAGGCGTCCGGGGTGGACCACGAGTGGCTCGAGACCACGCCCGGGTAGCCGAGCTTGTCGATCAGGTCCAGCGACTGCTTGCGGGCCTTGACGCTCATGTGGTCCGGGTCGAACAGCATGTGCCGCTTCACCATGCCCTTGATGGTGTCCGCACCGAGCGGGGTCAGGCCGAGGGTGTTGCAGTGGTGCTTGGCCGGGTAGAGCGGGATCGCCGGAATCAGGTCGAGGATGTTCTTCACGCCCGGGGCCGCCTTGAGGATCGCGCCGAACAGCGCGTCCTGCGAGGGGATCGGAGCGGAGTTGCTCTGGTCCTTGTCGTGCACCTCGGGGTCGTTCGGGTCGCAGGTGGTCATGTGCCACGGCGACCCGGTCTCGAGGGTGTTGGCTGCGTTGACCAGGTAGCCGGTCGTGCCCTCGTCACCGGCGACCCCGGCGAGCGCGTTGTCGAACTTGTTGACCAGCTCCATCTGGGTGACGCCCATCTTGCGCACCGCGGTGAGCTGCTTCTCGATCGAGGCGGCGGTGCAGGTCGGGCGGCCGAAGTGGGTGTGGCAGCCGAAGAGCACCGAGGTCTCGATGCCCATGACCACGGCCATCTTCCCGGAGTTGATGACGGTGCGGGCCTGCTCGGGGTTGGTGACGATCCGGTACCAGCCCTTGCCCGGACCGCCGTGCTGGGCGTCGATGTACTGCTCCATCAGGTGCATGTCGTGCGCCTGGAGCCGGATCGAGGTCATGTCGTCGCAGGAGTTGCGCTTGCGCGGGTAGATCATGCAGAGCTGGTTGTTCTCGACCAGCAGGTTCACCAGCACCCGCTGGCCCGCCCGCCAGTTGCGCTCCATCCACTTGTAGTAGGTGCCCTCCTGCGTGAGGGCGTCCGGAGCCGGCCAGTCCTTGAAGGTCGGCCAGCCCTTCGGGTCCGCACCCGGCTTGCCGGAGAGGAAGCCGCCGACCGCGCCGCTGCCGACCGCGTCGACACCGGTGCAGCCCTTGAGCGCGACGGTCACGCCCCACGGCGACCACGGCCGACCGCAGTGCAGGTCGCCGCCGAGGAACTCGAACGCCATCCCGTGGGTGTGGGCGTCGATGTAGCCGCGGGTCTCCTGGAAGCTGGTCACGCCGGCGGTCGGGTCACCGACCACGTTGGTGCTGATCTCCGGGAACGCCGTGCACCCGGTACGACGGACCGGGGTGACCTGCGTGGTCGTGCCCGGCGAGGCGGCGAACGCCGCGATCCCGTGCGAGTTCGCCAGGTAGCCGGAGCCCGGCAGCTGCAGACGGAAGGAGCGGGCGCCGACCTGGGTCACGGTCCAGTTCACGCTCGGACCGGGCTGCGCGGTGCTGAAGGTGGCGAGGCCCTTGCCGCCGAGGAAGGTGCTCGACTTGGTCATCACCAGGTAGTGGCCCAGCGAGCTCGGCTTGAAGTAGAGCGGCGCGGCCGAGTCGCGGCTGGCGCCCTTGAAGCCCGAGGTGGTCAGCCACTTGCCGGTCGCGGTCGACTGGAGGCCGTAGCAAGCGTTGAACAGGTTGTAGCGGTTCGTCGGGATGCTCGGCTGGGACGGGTCGACGGCGACGTGCTTGAGCGGCGCCGGGGTCTCGGCGCGCTGGGCGGCCGCGGCGCGCATGTTGCGGCTGGCCTGCGCCGGGGTCGTCGGGTCGGCCGAGTCCTTGTCGGTGGTCGGCGCGGACCGCGACACCGAGTTCTTGGTGGCCGGGTCGTTGTCGTTGTGCGGCGGCGTGCCCGGGTCGTGGGCGTGGGTGCCGTCGGCGTTGTAGACCGTGTTGTCACCGGTCTTCTTGGTGGTGTTGGCCGCCGTGGCGGCGTACGACTTCTTCAGCTCGTCGGCGGAGCCGCCGCCTCCGCTCTTGTTGATCGCGATGGTCGCGGCCACGACCACGATCGAGACCCAGACCACGAGGGCGAGTCGGAGGTTTCCGCGCATGACGACCTGTTCCCTTGTTTCCGCACCGGTGAGTTCCTCAACTCAACGACGTGTAGCCAATCAGGGTCACGCGGGAATGTGAACTGGTCTCACTTTCCGGGAAGCAGCTTGCGAGCGACGCTGACCGGTGCGGTCGCGAGATTCACCAGCGGCTCGACCTTGTCGACGATCTCGTTGAGCCGGATCGCGACCGAATTGAGCTGGTCCGCGGCGTCCGAGAAACGGTCGAGGGAGTCGTTGAACCGGTTGAGAGCTGCGTTGAAGTCCGCGAGGGCAGCGCTCAGGGCGACCGTGGTCTGCCCGATGTCGGCCACCGTCTCGTCGACGGTGAGCAGGGTCTTGGCCCGGGTGCGCAGGGTGCGCCGACCGGCCTCGATGGGGTCGTTGTCGGGCGTCTCCATGCGCGGAGTCTGCCCGATCAGTGCCCGCCGACGCGACGGGTCAGCGTCGCGGCGGTGGCGCGGACGGCTTCGGCGACAGCAGCCCGGTCCACCGGCCCGTCCTCGGCGAAGGTGACCGCCACCCCGGCGAGCGGCAGGTCGTTGTGGTCGAGCACGGGCGCAGCGACCGAGGCGAAGCCGGTGGTGACCTCGCCGTTCTCGACCGCGTAGCCGCGCTGCCGGGCCTCGGCGAGGATCGTGCGCAGGGCACTCAGCGACTGCGGGCCGATGCCGGTCCGCTCGACGAAGGAGTCCTTGTCCGGGTAGAGCGCCCGGACCTGGGCCTGGGGCAGCGAGGCGAGGATCGCGCGGCCGCTGGCGGTCAGGTGGGCCGGCAGTCGTACGCCGACGTCGGTCACCAGCGACGGCTTGCCGTGCGCCCGCTCCTCGATCACGTAGAGGACGTCGCGCCCGTGCAGAACCGCCAGGTGCGCGGACTCACCGACCTTGTCGGCGAGCGCGGCGAGCGGCCGGCGGGCCAGGCGCTGAAGCGGTGCCTGGCGGGAGTAGCCGCTGCCGACCTCGAACGCGGCGACCCCGAGCCCGTAACGGCGTTCGTCGACCAAGTGAGTGACGAAACCTTCCTCGGCCATCGCGGTCATCAGGTGGTACGCCGTCGAGCGCGGCAGCGAGCAGGCCCGCATGATCCGGTCCAGCGGCACCGGGTCGGGCTGGCTGGCCAGGAACTTCAGCACGCGCATCGCCTTGGTGGCGGCGGGGACCTGACTCATGGTTCGGAGCCTAGGGCCGGTCTGGGATCCGAGACCAGAGTCTTGTCGGCGGGACCTGCCAGAGTGCGGTCATGGAGGACTTCAGCTTCACCGCCGAGCTCTGGCAGTGGGAAGCCCAGACGACGTCGTCCTGGTTCTTCGTGTCCCTCCCGGCCGACCTCGCCGACGACCTGCGGATGGAGGCCGGTCCACCACGCGGTTTCGGCAGCATCCGGGTCGAGGTCGTGATTGGCTCGTCGGTCTGGAAGACGTCGGTGTTCCCCTCGGACGGGACCTTCGTGCTGCCGGTGAAGAAGCCGGTACGGGTGAAGGAAGGGATCGATCCGGGCGACACCGTCGAGGTGAGTGTTCGCCCGATCGACGACTAGCTGAGGTCCTTGCCCTGAGGAGGTCGCGCAGCGACCGTCTCGAAGGGTCGCTCGTCCTTCGGCACGAACCCGAGCGCCAGCAGCGGGAAGACCGCACACAGCGCGAACGCGGTCGGGTGTCCCCACTGGTCGATGACCACTCCGGCGACCGGACCGGTGATCGCGGCCGTGAGGTATTGGGCGGTGTTCTGCACGCCGAGCGCCCGGCCCGACCAGAACGGCCCGGCCCGTTCGGCGACCGCGGTGAACGACAGCCCGTTGTCGGCGACGGTGACCGCGGTGGCCAGCAGCATCAGGGCCACGGCGATCGACCAGTGGCGGCCGGCGGTGAGTCCGAGCGCGGCCATGGTCAGTGCAGCCGCCACGGTGACCCAGCGCAGCACGCGCGTCCGGCTGCCGACGCGATCGGAGATCGCGCCGACGAGGATCCGCGAGCCGGCGCCGAAGACCTGGGCGAGCGCGACCATCGTTCCGGCCGCTCCCGGCGACCAGCCGCGGTCGTCGATGAGCCAGACCAGCGCGAAGGTCCACACCATGAACTGCGGCACCACCAGCAGCACCGAGACCCCGTGGATCCGGGTCAGGAAGCTGTCCTCGCGGTAGGGGTTGGGTGCGGTGCCCGCGGAGCGCTCGGGGCGCGGCGGGTCGAGGATGACGATGAAGACGAGGACCGCGGCGATCGCCGCAGCGAGGGTGGGGACCCACAGCGCCGTGTCGATGCCGTGTCGGTCGGCGATCACGGCGATGGTGATCGCGGCGACGCCGACGCCGATCGGCTGGGCGGTCTGACGGATCCCCATCGCCAGGCCGCGTTGACGCGGGGGGAACCAACCGACCACGACGCGACCGCTGGCCGACCCGGTGCTGGCAGCGGCCGCTCCGCCGAAGAACAGCACGACGCCGAGCACCCAGGTGCTGTGCACCTGGGTGCTGATCAGTCCGGCGACGAAGGTCGCGCCCAGGCCCGCGAGCAGCGCGAATCGCTCCCCGAAGCGGTCGACGATCCAGCCCCACGCGACCAGCGTCGACATCACACCGAACATCGACGCACCGGCGACCAGGGCCGCCGTCGGCAACGACAGTCCGCGCTGCTCGTGCAGTGCGGGGATCAGGAAGGCCGGTCCGTGGATGGTGACCGCGGCTGCCCCTTGGGCCGTCGTGCTCACCGCGAGCATGGCCCACCGGCGTCGGGTGCCGACGCTGGCGGGGTCGAGGACCGTGGTCACGTTTTCACGTTAGGGCTCGTTCCGGGCCTGCTCGGTCCGGATCTTGCAGAGTGGCCGGTGACATGTCTCTCGTGACGGGGATCGAACCGATCTCGGGTTTGAGACGTAGGAGGGGACGCCGCACTGGCCCGGACCGGTGCCGTCGCAGTTGGCTTGAACCATGACACCCACGCCTTCTCCGGTTCAGGTCGGCACCGGTCCGGTTTCCTTCGCGGACGTGATCGCCGTGGCTCGGGACGGCGCTCCCGTGTCGCTCACCGCCGAGGCACTGGCCGCCATCGAGCAGGCGCGCGCCGTCGTCGACAAGCTGGCCGAGGAGCCGACGCCGGCGTACGGGATCTCGACCGGGTTCGGTGCCTTGGCCACCCGGCACATCCCCACCGAGATGCGGGTCCAGCTGCAGAAGTCGCTGGTCCGCTCGCACGCTGCCGGGTCGGGTCCCGAGGTCGAGCGCGAGGTGGTGCGCGCCCTGATGCTGCTGCGGCTCTCGACGCTGGCGACCGGTCACACCGGCATCCGCTCGGAGACGGCGCAGCTGATCGCCTCGTTGCTGTCGCACGGGATCACCCCGGTCGTGCACGAGTACGGGTCTCTCGGGTGCTCCGGCGATCTGGCGCCCCTGTCGCACTGCGCGCTGGCGCTGCTGGGCGAGGGCCAGGTCCGCGACGCCTCAGGCACGCTGGTGCCGGCTGCCGAGGCCCTGGCAGCGGCCGGACTGGCGCCGGTCGAGCTCGGCGCCAAGGAAGGTCTGGCTCTGATCAACGGCACTGACGGCATGCTCGGCATGCTGGTGATGGCGCTGACCGACCTCGAGGTCCTGATGCGGACCGCGGACATCGCGGCCGCGATGTCGGTCGAGGGCCAGCTCGGTACTGACCGGGTCTTCGCGCCCGAGCTCCAGGCGATCCGGCCGCACCCCGGCCAGGCCGACTCGGCCGCGAACCTGGTCGCGATCCTGCGCGACAGCGGTGTGGTCGCCTCGCACCGCGGTCCGGACTGCAACCGGGTCCAGGACGCGTACTCGCTGCGCTGCTCCCCGCAGGTGCACGGCGCCGCCCGCGACACGTTGGCGCACTGCTCGACCGTGGCGACTCGCGAGCTGGCCTCGGCCGTCGACAACCCGGTCGTGATCGAGGATCGCGTCGAGTCCAACGGAAACTTCCACGGAGCACCGGTGGCGTACGTCCTAGACTTCGCCGCGATCGTCGCCGCCGACGTCGCCTCGATCAGCGAGCGGCGTACGGACCGGTTCCTGGACAAGGCGCGCAACCACGGGCTGCCGCCGTTCCTCGCTGACGACCCCGGCGTCGACAGCGGGCACATGATCGCCCAGTACACGCAGGCCGCGATCGTCTCCGAGCTCAAGCGGCTGGCCGCACCCGCCAGCGTCGACTCGATCCCGTCGAGCGCGATGCAGGAGGACCACGTCTCGATGGGCTGGTCCGCGGCCCGCAAGCTGCGCCGGTCCGTCGACGGACTCACCCGGGTGCTCGCGATCGAGGTGCTGACCGCGGCCCGCGCCCTCGACCTCCGGGTTTCGACAAGCTCAACCAACGAGATGTTGCCCGCGCCGGCGACGGCTGCCGTGATCGCCCTGCTGCGTGACCGAGGCGTGGCCGGCCCTGGACCTGACCGGCACCTGTCGCCGGAGATCGAGACCTGCGTCGAGCTCGTCCGGAGCGGCGCCGTCCTGGCAGCCGTCGAGTCTGTGATCGGAGACCTGCGATGACCAACCACCGCCTGCCCATCCACGCCGCCCACGGCACCGAGCTCACCGCGCGTTCGTGGCAGACCGAGGCGCCGCTGCGGATGCTCATGAACAACCTCGACCCGCAGAACGCCGAACGCCCCGAGGACCTCGTCGTCTACGGCGGCACCGGCAAGGCGGCCCGTAGCTGGGAGGCGTACGACGCCCTGGTGCGAACGCTGACCACCCTCGCCGACGACGAGACGATGCTCGTGCAGAGCGGCAAGCCGGTTGGCGTGATGCGGACGAACGAGTGGGCACCCCGTGTGCTGATCGCCAACTCCAACCTGGTCGGCGACTGGGCCAACTGGGAGGAGTTCCGGCGTCTCGAGGACCTCGGCCTGACCATGTACGGGCAGATGACCGCGGGCTCGTGGATCTACATCGGCACCCAGGGGATCCTGCAGGGCACCTTCGAGACCTTCGCCGCGATCGCGGACAAGAAGTTCGGCGGCACCCTGGCCGGCACGATCACGCTGACCGCCGGGCTCGGCGGCATGGGCGGCGCGCAGCCGCTCGCGGTGACGATGAACGACGGCGTCGCGATCTGCATCGACGTCGACCAGTCCCGGATCAGCCGGCGCATCGAGCACCGGTACCTCGACGTCCAGGCCGACTCCCTGGAGCACGCGGTCGAGCTCGCGGTCGAGGCTCGCGATGCCCGCAAACCGCTATCCATCGGCGTTCTCGGCAACGCGGCCGTCGACTTCCCGGCGCTGCTCGCCAGCGGTGCGCCGATCGACATCGTCACCGACCAGACCTCCGCGCACGACCCGCTGTCCTACCTCCCGGCAGGCATCGCGTTCGAGGACTGGCACGACGCCGCCGAGCGGGACCCGGAGGGCTTCACCAAGGAGGCGCAGGCCTCGATGGCCGCGCACGTGCGGGCGATGGTCGAGTTCCAGGACGCCGGTGCCGAGGTCTTCGACTACGGCAACTCGATCCGCGACGAGGCCCGCAAGGGTGGTTACGACCGGGCGTTCGAGTTCCCCGGCTTCGTGCCGGCGTACATCCGGCCGTTGTTCTGCGAGGGCAAGGGCCCGTTCCGGTGGGCCGCGCTCTCGGGCGACCCCGCTGACATCGCCGCGACCGACCGCGCGATCCTCGAGCTCTTCCCGGACAACGAGCGGCTGCGCAGATGGATCAACATGGCCGGTGAGCGGGTCTCGTTCCAGGGCCTGCCGGCACGCATCTGCTGGCTGGGTTACGGCGAGCGCCACCTGGCCGGGCTCAAGTTCAACGAGATGGTGGCCAGCGGCGAGCTGAAGGCTCCGATCGTGATCGGGCGCGACCACCTCGACTGCGGATCGGTGGCTTCCCCGTACCGGGAGACCGAGTCGATGCTCGACGGGTCCGACGCGATCGCCGACTGGGCGATCCTGAACGCCCTGGTGAACACCGCGTCCGGTGCGACCTGGGTGTCGTTCCACCACGGCGGCGGCGTCGGCATGGGTCGGTCGCTGCACGCCGGTCAGGTCTGCGTTGCGGACGGGACTGCGCTCGCCGCGCAGAAGATCGAGCGCGTGCTGACCAACGACCCGGGGATGGGCGTCATCCGGCACGTCGACGCGGGCTACGACCGCGCCACCGAGGTGGCGGGGTCACGAGGCGTGCGGATCCCGATGCGGGAGAGTGCGGCTTTCGACCACGCGGACGCCCTGGTCGACGAGATGGAGGACGAGTCCTTCCCGGGCAGCGACCCGCAGTCGAACTGGGCCGGTCCGGACCACCACTGACGTCGGTTCTGATCAACTCGGTCGTACGGCGAGGCCCTGGGCAGCCATCTTGATCAGAATCAGCCGGTACGGCGGCCGCGCCAGGCGGCGACCTCGGCCTCGATGTCGCGCAGCGGTGTGATCACCGGTGGCCCGCCCTGGAGCTGGCGCCGGGCATTCACCACTCTCCTGTTGAACGCTTCGAGCTCCTCGCGCACGCGTGTCTCGGTCGCGAGCTTGTCGAGCCGTGCGTCCAGCTCCCCGTCGTCCTTGCGCAGCTGCAGCGCCTCGGGCAGGACACCGGTGATGTTCTCGCGCTCGATGAACTTCTTCAGCCACCAGTTCGGGTCCGAGTCCATCGGCGGCAGCGGCTTGCCGGCGCCCGGCAGGTTGTCGAACTCGCCGCGGGCCATCGCCCGTTCGATCTGCAGGTCGACCCAGCGCGCCTGCTCGCGGATCCGCGCCACGGCTGCCGCGTCGCCGGTGCGGTCGTCGCGGTCGCGGGTGCGGTCCTGTGTCTCGGGTCGGTCGTCGTCGTTCACGATGGCAACGACGGTACCGGCCGACCCGAGACCTCCGAAGGGTCAGCTCTTACGAGCCGAGAACAGCAGGTACTCCCAGGCCATGGTGCCGTCGGCCTCGAAGTGCGTGCCGGCGAGCTCCGCCAGCTCGGCGTCGAGCGCCGCGACCTTCGCCGGGTCGTCAGCGATGTTCTTGTACACGCCGATCGTCGGTCCGTAGCAGGCCTTGAAGTAGTCGCGGAACTCCTCCGGCGAGGCGAACGCGGTGACCCGCAGACGCTCGACGACGGCCTTCACGTCCTCGACCCGGTCGCCGAGCAGCGCCGTCACGTGGTCCAGGTCGCCCCACAGCGGAGGCGGCTGGGCACCGGCCGGCGGCGGGGCGGCGTACGGCTTCATCGCGGCGAACATCTGGCCGATGAACCCCGACGGCGTCCAGCTGAGCAGACCGAGGGTGCCTCCCGGGCGGAGCACCCGGACCAGCTCGTCGGCCGACTCCTGGTGGTGCGGCGCGAACATGACGCCCACGCTGGAGATCACCGCGTCGAAGGACGCGTCGGTGTACTGCAGGTGCTCGGCGTCCGCGACCTCCCAGGTCAGCGAGACGCCGGCGTCGGCAGCCTTCTTCTCACCGGCGACCAGCAGCTCGGGCGTCAGGTCGCTGGCGACCACGTCGGCGCCGAGGGCAGCGGCCGGGATCGAGGCGTTACCGGAGCCGGCGGCCACGTCGAGTACGCGTTGGCCCGTGCTGATGCCGGCGAACTCGACCAGGCGGGGGCCGAGGTCGCTGATCACGTCGACGGTGAGCCGGGGGTAGTCGCCCCACGCCCACATCGTCGCGTGCTTCTTCTTCCGCTCGCTGTCCGCGAGCTCTGCCTGGTTCGTCGTTGAACCGATGTCCGTGGTTGTCATGCCTCCAATCTGCTGTCCGCGGCGGTCCGCAACTAGTTCACGATCTGTACTAGTGCGGGCCTCGAGACGGCGGTGTACTGGTTGTCGAAGGAGGTCGACCATGCCGTCGTACGGACAGTTCTGCCCGGTCGCCAAGGCGATGGAAGTGCTCGACGAGCGCTGGACGCTGCTCATCATCCGCGAGCTGCTGCTGGGCAGCACGCGGTTCAACGAGCTGCGTCGCGGAGTGCCGAAGATGTCGCCAGCGCTGCTCTCCAAGAGGCTGCGGGCGCTCGAACGCGCCGGGGTCCTCGAGCGCACCGAGGACAAGGGCTACGCGCTCACCGAGAGCGGCTTGGAGCTCAAGCCGATCGTCGACGCTCTCGGTGCCTGGGGCGTGCGCTGGATCCCGCAGATCGGTGAGGCCGACCTCGACCCGCACCTACTGATGTGGGACGTGCGCCGGACGGTTCCGGTCCAGAACTGGCCGCGCGCCCGCACCACGCTCGCCATCGACTTCGACGACGTGCCGGTGAAGAACCGGCACTGGTGGCTGGTCGTCAACGGCGACGAGGTCGACTCCTGCGACGCGGATCCGGGCTACGAGGTCGACGTCCGGATCGCGACCAGCCTGCGCGCCTTCACCGCGATCTGGCGTGGCGACCTGGCGTGGCCGGCGGCGCTGCGCAGCGGGGCGGTCACGCTCGAAGGCTCTGCGTCGCTGCGACGGCAGGTTCCCGACTGGATCGGGTCGTCGTTGCTGTCCGCGACGCCTCGCCCGGTCAGCGCCTGAGGGTCAGGTCGCCGGCTCGGAGTCGCCGTACATCGGCGAGGCGTACCAGATGGTGCGGTGGTACCAGTTGCCCGGACCGAGCCGGGGCGGCGAGCAGACGATCAGCGCGAGCTGCGGCGGGCCGTCCTGCACGTAGTACTCGTAGGAGCCCTGGGACGCGACGATCACCGTGCGCTTGGTGACCTTGTAGCAGAGCGTCTCCCACTTACCGAAGACGACGATCCGGTCGCCGACGTGCAGGTTCGCGAGCAGGTGGTTGCCCATCGCGCTGCCGTCGGGCCAGGTGTGCGCGTTGAAGAGCGCGTTGCCCTTGCGCTCGCCCGGCTTGATCGTCGGGGCGTCCCAGGCGAACTCGGTCTTGCCGACGTTCGACAGGGGCGGGGCCTGGGGGACGTTGTTGCCGTCCCTCGGCAGGGCCAGCACGTTGGCGTGGTCGGCCACCCCCGCGATCGAGATCTGCTTGGGGACGAACGGCTTCTGGGCCGGGTTGCCGCACACGTTCGGGCGCAGCGTGGTGCCGGCGACGATGTCCTGCGCGGCGGGGACGGGAGTCGGCTTGGCGACCGGGTCGGCCTTCTTGGCGTCCGGCCAGAGCGTCCAGGCGAGTGCGATCACCGTGGCGACGATCAGCGCCACCAGCGCTGTGCGCCTGGCGGCATCGTCTCGTCGGCTCATGGAACAAGCGTAAGAGGTCGCCGAAGGTCCCGCGGACGAACCGGGCCGATCGAGACGATCTCGTATGTGAGACCGGCCCCCGGCACGGCGCGTTGACCGTCGCCGGTCCTGACGGTGGACTTGGGAAGTGCCCGGTCGCGCTTCAGCCCCAGCTGCCGCGGTGCACCACGTCGTCGAGCGGCTTGCGTGCCCGGCGCGCCGGGGAGCCGGCGTTGCCGGTGTCATCGACCCGGTGCCCGAGCGTGATCACCCCGACCGGGTCGAAGGCGTCACCGATCGCGAACTCTGCGCGGACCGCCGGCACCCGCTCCGGCGGGATCCCGAAGAAGCAGGCGCCCAGGCCCTCGTCGACCGCGGTCTGCAGGATCAGCAGGGAGGCCATCGCCGCGTCCATGTGCCAGAACGGAACCGTCCAGCGGGCCTCGTCCTCGTCGGTCCAGCCCTTGTCCGCCTCGGCGTAGCGCTTGAGGTAGGCGGCCTTGCTCGAGCACGGCACGATCACCACGGGCGCGCGCATCATGCCGGTCAGCCAGTCGTCGGGTGCGGCCAGCGACGCGGGGTCGGTCGTCACCGTCCACCAGCGGCGCACGTCCTCCGGGGTGTCGAGCACCAGGAAGCCCCAGCCCTGGCTGAAACCGGCGCTGGGTGCATGGGTGGCGTTGCGCAGGGCACGGTCGACGACAGCCGGGTCGACCGGCCGCTCGGCGTAGTTGCGGATCATCCGACGGCGGTCGACCACGTCCTGGAACTCCATGTGGGTGAGCATGCCTGACGACTTCGAGCGGATGTGGAGCGACCTCGCGCCTCTCGGGCGGTCGCCGTCGAGCGGCGGCTACTTCCGGCAGCCGTTCTCGGGCTCCGAGCGCGAGTGCCACGCGTGGTTCGTCGAGCAGTGCGCCGCCCGCGGGCTCCGGCTCGAGCACGACGGGAACGGCAACACCGTCGGCTGGTGGGACGCCGGCGACGGGCCGGCGGTGCTGACCGGCTCGCACCTGGACTCCGTCCTCGACGGCGGCGCGTACGACGGACCGCTGGGCGTGGTCTCGGCACTGGGCGCGATCGACCTGATGCGCGAACGGGGCATCACTCCGGCGCGACCGATCGGTGTCGCCGTCTTCGCCGAGGAGGAGGGTTCGCGGTTCGGGCTCGCCTGCCTCGGCTCACGCCTCGCCACCGGTACGACGACCCCTGACCAAGCGCGCGCGCTGACCGACCGTGAGGGCGTGCGGATCGAGGATGCGATGGTCGAGCGCGGTCTGGAACCCCAGCTGGGCAAGGCCGACTGGCTCGACGACGTCGGGTGCTACCTCGAGCTTCACGTCGAGCAGGGCCGCGACCTCGTGCACCGCGACGCACCGGTCGGTCTCGCCTCCGCGATCTGGCCCCACGGTCGGTACCGGTTCGACTTCGCCGGCGAGGCCAATCACGCCGGGACCACCGCGATGGCGGACCGGCACGACCCGATGCTCACCTACGCGATGATGGCGCTGGCTGCGGCCAAACAGGCCCGCCTCGCCGGGGGTCGTGCCACCTTCGGGAGGCTCGACGTCGGTCCCAACGCGACGAACGCGGTGCCGTCGCGGGTGACGGCCTGGCTCGATGCCCGCTGCGAGAGCGACGAGGTCCTCACCGAGCTGCTGGCGGTGATCGAGAAGCAGGCGGGTGAACGCGCCGATCGCGACGGCACCACGGTCGCGGTCGCCGCGGAGTCGGTGACGCCCGAGGTGCGTTTCGACGAGGACCTGATCGCCAGGCTGGTTGCCGGTCGCCCGGTGATCCCGACCGCCGCGGGCCATGACGCCGGAGTGCTGGCGACGGCGGGCATCCCCAGCGCGATGCTGTTCGTGCGCAACCCCAGCGGTGTCTCGCACTCACCGGCCGAGACGGCGGAGACGGCGGACTGCCTGGTCGGCGTCGAAGCCCTCGCCGATGCTCTGGCGGAGCTGGCCCGGTGAAGTACCTCCTCGAGCACGCACTGGTCGACGGAGTGGTGCTGCACGACGTCGGCATCGAGATCGAGGCCGGGACGATCACCTCGGTCGACACCGCGCCGTGCCCGGACACGCTGAACGAGGTGGTGCGCGGACTCACGATCCCGGCGCTCGCCAACTGCCACTCGCACGCGTTCCACCGCGCACTGCGCGGACGGACCCAGGCCGAGCGCGGCACGTTCTGGACCTGGCGCGACCAGATGTACGCCGTGGCCGCGGAGCTCACCCCGGACAGCTACTTCGCGCTCGCGCGGGACGTCTACGCCGAGATGGTCGCGACCGGCATCGGCGCGGTCGGCGAGTTCCACTACCTCCACCACCAGCCCGACGGCACCCCGTACGACGACCCGAACGCGATGGGGCGGGCGCTGCTGGCTGCCGCCGACGAGGCCGGCATCCGGATCCGCCTGCTCGACACCTGCTACCTCGCCGCTGGCATCGGTTCCCCGCCCGAGGGTGTGCAGGCGCGGTTCAGCGACGGGGATGCGGCGCGGTGGGCCGAGCGCGTGGCTGCGTTCGACGACGACCGGGTCGGGATGGCGATCCACTCGGTGCGCGCGGTCCCGCGCGACCAGCTGGCGGTGGTGGTCGAGGCCGCCGCCGGACGTCCGCTGCACGTGCACCTGTCCGAGCAGGTCGCCGAGAACGAGGCCTGCATCGCGGCGTACGGGATGACGCCGACACAGGTACTTGCCGAGGCCGGAGCGCTCGGCCCGCTGACCAGCGTCGTGCACGCGACCCACCTGACCGCCGGCGACGTCGTGCTCCTCGGCGACGCCCGGGTCTTCGCCTGCTTCTGCCCGACGACCGAACGCGACCTCGCCGACGGGATCGGTCCGTCGCGGGCCTTGCACGATGCCGGTGCGCGCCTCACGCTCGGGTCGGACAGCCATGCGGTGATCGACCTGTTCGAGGAGATGAAGGGCGTCGAGATGCACGAGCGACTGCGCACCCAGCAGCGCGGCCGCTGGAGCGCGGCCGAGCTCGTCAGCGCGGCCGCGGCCGACGGCCACGCCTCGCTCGGGTTCGCCGACGCCGGCCGGATCGCGGTCGGGCAGCGTGCCGACCTGCGGGTCCTGGACCTCGACTCGTGGCGGCTCGCCGGCACCGGTGCCAGCGTCGAGTCGGTGGCCTTCGCTGCCACCGGGGCCGACGTACGGCCGTTCCCCGGAGGTCGGTGATGGGCGCCCTGCTGCTGACCGGCATCGGTGAGCTGGTCACCAACGACCCGACTCTGGGCGACGGATCGGCGCTCGGCCTGATCCACGATGCCGCCCTGGTCACCGAAAGTGGCCGGGTGACGTGGGTCGGCCGTGCAGCCGATGCACCGGCGGCGGACGCTGCGCAGGATCTCGCGGGCCGGGCGGTCGTCCCCGGCTTCGTCGACTCGCACTCCCACCTGGTCTTCGCCGGCGATCGCGGTCCGGAGTTCGTCGCCCGGATGGCGGGGGAGAGCTACGCGGCCGGTGGGATCCGCTCGACGGTCGCCGCCACCCGGTCAGCTCCCGACGAGCTGCTCACCGCGAACGTGGCCCGGCTCGTCGCCGAGATGCGTCGCCAGGGAACCACGACCGTCGAGATCAAGAGCGGCTACGGGCTCACCGTCCACGACGAGGCGCGAGCCCTGGCGATCGCCGGCGCGTTCACCGACGAGACCACGTTCCTCGGCGCGCACGTCGTCCCGGCGGAGTTCGCGGACGACCCGGCCGGCTACGTCGACCTGGTGACCGGCCCGATGCTCGAGGCCGTCGTCGAGCACGCCCGCTGGATCGACGTGTTCTGCGAGACCGGCGCGTTCGACGCCGACCAGGCGCGCGCGATCCTGCTCGAGGGGCGCGCTCGCGGTCTCCAGGGCCGGTTGCACGCCAACCAGCTCGGGCCGGGCCCGGGGGTTCAGCTGGCCTGCGAGCTCGGCCTGGTCGCGGTCGACCACTGCACCTACCTCGACGACGCCGATGTCGCAGCGCTGGCCGGGTCCGGAACCGTCGCCACCCTGCTCCCGGGCGTCGAGTTCAGCACGCGCTCGCCGTACCCGTCGGGGCGCCGGCTGATCGACGCCGGGGTGCGGGTCGCGCTGGCCAGTGACTGCAATCCGGGCTCCTGCTACACCTCCTCGATGCCACTCTGCATCGCGCTCGCGGTGCGGGAGATGGGCATGACGCCGGCCGAGGCGCTGGGGGCCGCCACGCTCGGCGGTGCCCAGGCGCTCGGGCGGGACGACGTGGGGCGGCTGGCGGTGGGCGCACGTGCCGACTACGCCGTTCTGGACGCTCCGTCGTACGTGCACCTGGCGTACCGGCCCGGGGTTCCGCTGGTCGCGGAGACCGTGGGCGGCTTCCGCGCTTAGACCGGCCTCCTGAGGTAGGTAAGGCACCCTCCCGCGAGGAATAGGGCACCCGCCCGATGTGACCGCCTACCTCAGACGACGAATCTTGCTGTCATCGAGCAACGAACGAGGAGCAAGATCATGCAGAACGTCACCGTCTTCTACCGGGCAGAGGTCGACTACCGCCACGAGCAGGTGGCCCGTGAGTTCCGGCCGACGCGTTCCCGTCGCGCCGTCCGGAAGGCCGACCGCAACCCGGTCGGTACCCGCACCGACGCCGCCTGAGGGTGGCCCGTTCCGAGCGCGGCACTCCGCTGCGCCTGGTCGGCGAACCCACCCCGGGCGGCGTCGGTTCTGCGGCTTCGGCTACCGGAACCGTGCCGCTGTCCGTCGTACCGGTCATGATGGGGGGCGTGCCGCTTCCTGAGTTGTCCGGTGAGGTCCGCGAGCTGATCGGCCGGGAGGACGAGCTCGACGAGCTCGCCACCGCCATCGGCGTGCGTGGCAGTGCTGCGCAGCGCGCGGTCCTGCTGTCCGGTGACGCCGGCGTCGGCAAGACCCGGATCCTCACCGAGCTGCGCGACGTCGCCTTCGACTCCGGCTGGCAGGTCGTCGCCGGACACTGCCTCGACTTCGGTGACAGCGCGCTCCCGTACCTCCCGTTCTCGGAGGTGATGGGGCGGCTGGCGACTTCAGACCCGGCCCTCCTCGACGACCTGGCCGCCAAGCGGCCGGTGCTGCGTGCCCTCCAGCCCGGGCGCCGCACCATGCAGGGCTCGGAGCAGGACACCTCGGCCGCGGTCGGTCGGGGTGACCTCTTCGACGCCGTGCACGCTCTTTTCGACGCAGTGGCGAGCTCGACGCCCCTGCTGCTCGTGATCGAGGACGTGCACTGGGCCGACACCTCGACGCGCGACCTGATCCGGTTCCTGTTCTCGCGCCCGTTCGAGAACCAGGTCGCGATCGTGGCGTCCTACCGCTCCGACGACCTGCACCGCCGGCACCCGCTGCGCACAGCGGCGGCCGAGTGGAGCCGGATGCCCGGCGTGGCGCGGATGCAGCTCGAGCCACTGGGACCCGGCGCGGTGCGTTCGCTGGTCAAGCAGCTCCACCCCGCGCCGCTGCGGGAGAGTGCGATGGCCGGCATCGTCGCCCGGGCCGAGGGCAACGCGTTCTTCGTCGAGGAGCTCGTCGGCGCCGCGTCGATGGACGGGCACCAGGTGCCGGACGACCTCGCCGAGCTGCTGCTGGTGCGCCTGGACCGGCTCGGACCGACCGCCCAGCAGACGGTCCGGGCGGCGTCGGTCTCCGGACGCCGGGTCTCCCACGGCCTGCTGGCCGAGGTGGCCGGCGTCAACGCCGCGGAGCTGGAGGCCTCGCTGCGCGAGGCCGTCGAGCTGAACATCCTGGTCCCGAACAGCAGCGACTTCTACCGCTTCCGGCACGCGCTCCTCGCTGAGGCCGTCTACGGCGACCTGCTGCCGGGAGAACGGGTACGGATGCACGCCGCGTACGTCGAGGCGCTGGCCTCGGGCCGGGCGAACGGCACCGCGGCCGAGCTGGCCCGGCACGCCCGCGCCGCCTACGACCTGGCCACGGCGGTGGACGCCTCGATCCGCGCGGGAGACGAGGCCATGTCGGTCGGAGGTCCGGACGAGGCGGCCGACCACTTCCAGACCGCACTCGAGCTGCTGGCCGACCCGGCCGCCCGGACCGAGGTCGTCGTCGACCTCGGTTACCTGGGGCACCGGGTCTCCGACGCGCTCATCGCCTCGGGCCGTCCCGGCCGGGCGATCCAGGTCGTGCGCGAGGTGCTCGAAGGCCTGGCGGTGGACTGGCCGCCCGAGCAGCGCGGTCGGCTGCTGGTCGCGATGGCGACCGCGGTGATGGTCGATGAGACCAAGCTGGACCCGTTGGAGTTCACCGAGGAGGCGCTCCGGCTGGTGCCGGACGAGCCGTCGCGGCTGCGCGCCACCGTGCTCGCGGCCCACGCCCGCGCCCACGCGTTCAACGACAACATCGACCAGGCCCGGGAGTACGGCGCCGAGGCGCTGACCTTGGCCGAGAGCCAGGACCTGCCCCGTCTGGCGACGGACGTGATCACCACCCTGGCCGGGCTCGGCGCGAAGGGGTCGGAGGACGTCCGTTCCGGCCTGGAGGAGGCGGTACGCCGCGCCCAGGAGACCGGGGCCGCCAACGCCGAGATGCGTTCGCTCTACCTGCTCGGCCGCTGGCACCAGGACCGGGCGGCGTTCGCCCCGGCCGTGGAGATGTTCGAGCGTGCCTACGAGCTGGCGCTCCGGGTCGGTCAGCCGTGGGCACCGTTCGCCTTCGACAGCCGCCTCTTGCACGCGCAGATCGCCACGATCACCGCCGACTACGACGACGCGATGCGGTTGGCCGACGTCAGCGGTCAGGCGCCGCCGGCGGTCCCCGAGACGCTGCTCGCCGCGCTCGTCGTCACGGTGAAGGCGGTCAGGGGCGACAAGTCCGCGCTCGACGTGCTGCCGCAGCTGCGTGGTCACTGGCGCAAGGACGGTCTGATCCCGATCACCGTCGGACCCGCCGCGATCGAGCTGTACGCGCAGGACGGGAACGTCGAGGGAATCATCGAGGAGCACGACGCGGTCGTCGAGGCGGTGACTGCGCTGTGGCGCGAGTTCTTCCACGCCCGGGTCCGGCTCGGTGCCGTCGCGCTCGGGGCGCTGGGTTGCTGCGCGGCGGTACTGCCGGCGGCCGACCGCGAGCGGATCGCCGTCGAAGCCGCCCGCATCGTCGAGGGCAGTCGTCGGACCCTGACGCTTCAGGCCGAGGAGGCCACCCACTGGGGACCCGAAGGTGTCGCCTGGGCGGCCCGGCTCTCGGCCGAGTACCTGCGGCTGCGCTGGTTGCTCGGCATCGACCCGCCGGGCGAGCAGGAGCTCATCGACGCCTGGACCCGCGCCCTCGAGGCGTTCGAGGCCTACGGCCACCGCTACGAGATCGCCCGCACCCAGACCCGGCTCGCCGCGGTGCTTCAGGCCGCCGGCGACCAGGCCCAGGCACGCGTGTATGCCGACCAGGCCAGGGCTGAGGCCAAGCGCATCGGCGCCGAGCCCCTGCTCGAGGAGCTGCGCACCCTCGGTGCGGGATCGCGCACCCGCGCCACGGCCGGGAGCAGCGAGGCGCTGACGGCGCGCGAGCACGAGATCCTCGGCCTCGTCGCCCAGGGTCGTTCCAACGGCGAGATCGGCAAGCAGCTGTTCATCGCCACCAAGACGGTCAGCGTGCACGTCTCGAACATCCTCGCGAAGCTGGGCGCCAGCACGCGCACGGAGGCGGCGGCGATCGCCCAGCGCCGCGGCCTGCTCTAGCGGTTCTCCACAGGCTGCACGAACCGGTTGACCTCGCGTCTGCCGGTGCTCACAGTGGAACGATCTTCTGCTTTGTTCCCTGTGATGCCTTGGAGTGCCATGAAGCTGTGCCTGGACGGTCTGACCCTGACGATCAACGACGGCGTGACGGCGCTCGTCGCCTCCGACGAGCGCGGCCGCCGGCGTCTGCGCCGAGCGCTGGTGCAGTCGGTGCACGGCCGGTGGGACCGGTTGCTGCTCGACGAACGGACCAGTCGGGTCGACGCGGTCGAGGGGCCGCCACTGGTGATGATCTGCGCCCACCGGATGCGTGGGGTCAGTCGGCTCGCCGACCGGGTCGTGATGCTCGAAGCGGCCGGGGTCCGCTTCGAAGGATCGCTCGCAGACTTCTGCACCCGACCGGACGGGAGCAGCGACGAGCCTGAGGATGCGTTCCTGCGGAGGCTCTTCGCTGCCGGTGCCTAGCGGCGCAGAGCCCGGCGGATCCAGCCCAGGATCCCGTTGGACTCGCTGGATCCCTTCGAGTGCCCGAGGGCGATCGCCGTGGCGGTCGCGTCGCCTCCCGCCATCATGCCGACCGCAGCGCCCGTGAAGGCATCACCGCAGGACTGGCACAGCCGTCGTCCGGTGGCGGTCGTCATACCTCCCCGCAGCTTCGCCCCGCACTGCTCGCAACGCTCCATGTCGTCTCCTCTGGTTCTCCCCAGGATCTCCTACCGCGGTAGGTACTGCACCCCTGCGATCCGCGCCTAGCATGGACGGCGAAGGGACGTGACCATGACGATCGACATCGACCCCCGCACCGAGGCTCGGTTCACCAAGATGCAGCCGTTCGGCTCGGGCAGCACCCAGCGCCCGGACCCGGCGATGCTTCCGGACGGACCGCGGTTCAACGGCCTGCTGCAGAGCATCATGCTGATGCGGTTCCGCCACCAGTGGATCCCGCGCCTGCGGCGCAAGTACGGCGACGTCTTCTCGATCAAGATCCTCCCCGAGGGCCGGTGGATGGTCTTCTTCCACAAGCCCGAGCACGTCCGCGAGATCTTCGCCGGTGACCCCGAGGTCTTCCACGCCGGCAAGGGCAACGCGATCCTCGGCCCGGTGATGGGCGAGCACTCGCTGCTGCTCGTCGACTCCAGCCAGCACAAGCGGGCGCGCAAGCTGCTGATGCCCGCCTTCAACGGCCACGCACTGCGCGGCTACGAGTCGATGATCGAGGGCATCACCAAGACCGAGGTCGGCACCTGGAAGCCGGGAGTGGCCTTCGAGTCCCTGGAGCGGATGAACGCCCTCACCCTCGAGGTGATCCTCCAGGTCGTCTTCGGCGTCACCGACGAGGAGCGGCTCTCCGAGCTGCGCCCGCTGGTGAACCGCACGGTGAACGTCAGCCCGGCGGTGTTCCTCGGCTGGGGCTTCCCGAAGCTCCAGCAGTTCGGGCCCTGGCGGCGGGCCTTCGAGAACCAGGCCGCTCTGGACCAGGTGCTCTACCGGATGATCGCCGAGCGGCGCCGCGAGACCGACCTCGACCAGCGCAGCGACGTGCTGTCGCGGTTGCTGCTGGTCCGCGACGACGAGGACCCGGCTGACACCGGCCTCACCGACGAGGAGCTGCGCGACCAGCTGGTCACCCTGCTGCTCGCCGGGCACGAGACCACGGCGACTGCCCTGGCCTGGACCCTGCACGAGCTCGGCAAGGACCCGGCGCAGGAGGCGAAGGCTCGCGACGCGGCCACCCGCGGCGACAACGACTACCTCGAGGCCGTCCTCAAGGAGTCGATGCGGCTGCACCCGGTGATCCCGATGGTGGTGCGACACCTGATGGAGCCGGCCACGATCGGCGGCATCGACCTGCCCGCCGGGGCGAACGTCGCCGCCTCGATCATCCTGGCCCACGAGTCCGAGGACGCCCACCCGGACCACCTGGCCTTCCGGCCCGAGCGGTTCACCGAGGGTCACGTCGAGACCAACACCTGGATCCCGTTCGGGGGAGGGGTGCGCCGCTGCATCGGTGCCGGTTTCTCGCTGATGGAGGGCGTCGCGGTGCTCCGTGAGGTGCTCTCGGTCTACGACGTCGCGCTGCCGCCCGGCACCCGCGAGGAAGCCAAGGTCCGCAACATCACCTCGGTGCCGAAGAACGGTGCCAAGATCGTCGTCACGCGTCGCTGACGAAACCGTCCACCTGGGCCGTGCGTCTACTCCACGGCGACAGGAGGCTGGAGATGGACGGACTCGAAGAACCTGTACGGCGGCGATCAGGTCGCGCCGTGCTCGGGGTGCTCGGCGTTGTGGTGCTCGTCGGTGCGATCGTCGGTGGGGCGGTCGCGCTGGGTCACCGGGACGACGACCCGAAGACCACCGCGCCGATCGGGACGGCGCCCGTTGCTGACCCGACCCCGACCGCGACGCCCACCCTGACCACGAAGCCCGACGTCGAGGCGCCGAACGAGGACTGCGGTCATGGCGACGGACTGATCAACGTGTTCACCACCGAGCCGCCGCCGATCGATCCGGCGTCGCTGGCCGAGCAACGAGCGGTGATCGACCGGATCAAGGCGAAGGACTGGTCCGGGTTCCGGATCATCGGAGCCGTACCGACCCATCTCGGGGTGTTCGCTGCGGTCGACAACTACGACGCGGCCAAGAAGGCCCTCGAGCCCGAGGGGGTCCGTATGGTTTCGGTCGCGGCCGACGAGCTGGGCGACCTGAACGGCCAGGCGGTCAACGCCATCCAGGAGCTCCTCGAGCCTGCCGTGAACGACATCACCCGCGCCACCAAGGGCGTCCCCGGGTACGCGTCGTTGGCCCTGTGGCAGGACGCCGGCGCCGTGGTGGTCGACTGGAAGGCGCCGATCCCCACTGAGATCGAGGCGCTCGCCGGCGTCCGGGATGACGGGGTCACCGTGATGATCCAGTCCGTCCGGTACTCCGAGAAGGAGACCCGGGCTGCCCAGCAGCGCGTGTCCGACGCGTTCGAGCATCACCGGGTGGACGCGAAATGGACGATGACGGACCGCTGCCAGGACGGCTCCGGCGTCGTCGTCGGGATCGAGCCGGACTCGATCGGGACGCGGAAGGCCGCGCTGGAGACCGAGCTGTCCGACATCGCCGGCGTTCCCGTTCACGTCGTCGCCGCCGGGCCGATCGCCCCCGCGGTCGGCCGGCTCGGCTAGGTACTAGAACCAAAGGGTCATCGTCCGGACCGCTCGGCCGGAGTAGCGTCGAACCATGCTGGACACCTTCCAAGGTCTGCCGGTCCACGCGCTCATCGTGCACGCGACCGTCGTACTGCTCCCGCTGGCCGCGATTGCCGTCGCCCTCGCCGCGGTCCACGCCCGCTTCCGTGCCTGGATCGGATGGATTGCTCCAGCCGCAGCGGTCGCCTGCGTCGTCCTGACGCAGCTCACCGTGATGTCCGGCAACAAGCTCTACGCCCGGTTCGAGCGGGTGCACGGAGTGAGCAAGGACCTCGAGCACCACAAGAGCCTGGCCCACCTGCTGATCTGGCTGGTCATCCCGCTCGCTGTGATCGCGGTTGCGAGCTACTTCCTGCACCGGCGGGAGGACGCCAGCAAGGCGGTCCTCGGCCTGGTCGGAGCCCTGGCGGTGGCCTCCGCCGTGTCGGTCATGGTCGACGTCGCGCTGATCGGTCACGCCGGTGCCACCTCGGCCTGGAAGCCGATCGTGGAGAACACCAACCGCTAGCGGTCGCGACCCGGCCCGTACGCTTCGGCCGTGAAGTTCGAACGCAAGCACTCCGTCTTCCTGCTCGTCGTCGCCGTCTGGAACGTGCTCACCTACGCACGGTTCACCAAGGCGCTGATCGACACCACCGAGGATCGCCCGACCGGCTACTACGTCGCGCACTCGATCCTGATCGTGGTCAACATCGCCATCGCCGGCGTGCTCGGCCGCTGGGGCTGGCAGGCGCTCAAGGCTGGGCGAGCGACCGCGGACTAGGGCAGGATCCCTCCATGGACTTCACCCACGAGGAAGCGCACGAGCTCGCTCGCGAGAAGGGCAGCAACCCGGTGCTGTACTTCATCCTCCGGGTGATCCTGGTCCCGGTGATGAAGGTCTTCTTCGGCCTCCAGGCCAAGGGCGTCGAGAACATCCCGAAGACGGGTCCGGTGGTGATCGCCCCGAACCACAAGAGCTTCTGGGACGCGTTCTTCCTGGCCGCGGTCGTCAAGCGCCGGATGCACTTCATGGGCAAGGCCGAGCTCTTCCAGGGCTGGCGCGGACGACTCTTCGTCTCCCTCGGCGCGTTCCCGGTGCTGCGCGGGGAGTCCGACGACCTCGCGATCGGCACGGCCCGCGCGGTCCTCGAGCGTGGCGACGTGCTCGCGCTGTTCCCCGAGGGCACCCGGGTCTCCGACCCGGACAAGCTCGGCGACCCGAAGCGAGGAGCGACCCGCCTGGCCATCGAGACCGGCGCGGTGATCATCCCGACGGCGATGAGCGGCACCGAGAAGCGCAAGTGGCCGTTGCCGCGCAAGGTGCGGATCGTCTTCGGTGAGCCGGTCCCGGTCACCGACCTCCAGGCGACCCCCGAGCACGCCGGGATGCTGCTCGACCAGACGGTCTGGCCGACGATCTCCGAGGAGTACGCCAAGCTGCGCAACACCCCGGGTCTGATCGCCGGTGGTCTCGCCGCTGCCGGTATCGGCTACGCGCTGTACCGGCGCAGCAAGAAGAACTGATGCTGCTTCCGCCCAAGGTCTCCGCGGGTGTCGCCGACGGCTCGATCACGCTCGCCTTCCGACGCTGGCGCGCCCAGGACGTGAAGCCGGGCGCCACCTTCAAGTCGGGTGGTCACGTGATCCGCGTCGACAAGGTCTCGGTCGTCGACCCCGCGAAGATCACCGACGCGGATGCGCGACGGGCCGGACTCAAGGACGCCGCCGACGTGCGCAAGCGACTCGCTCCCGATGAGTCCTGGAAGACCTACAAGGTCACGCTCGGCTACGCGGGTCCGGACCCGCGGATCGCGCTGCGGGAGTCGGCCGAGCTCACCGATGCCGACGTGGCCGCGATCGACACCCGGCTCGAGCGCCTCGACAAGGCCAGCAGCCACGGCGCGTGGACGATGCGGACCCTCGAGCTGATCCGGCAGAACCCGCAGCGGCGGGCGCCGGACCTGGCCGCGATCGAGGGCCGGGAGACCGCGCCTTTCAAGATCGACGTCCGCAAGCTCAAGGGCATGGGTCTGACGGTCAGCTTCCCGGTCGGTTACGAGATCTCGGCTCGTGGGCTGACGTACCTGCAGCGCACGAAGCGGCGCTAGCCGACGATCGCACCGTGTCGTTCGGCGAGGAGCATCGCGCCGGCGACGTCCAGCCGGGTCCCGCGCAGCCGGGCCAGCTCGAGGTCGACCCCGTCGAGCCGGGTCTCGCGCAGGTCGGCCTCCTCCAGCCTGGCCCCGCGGAGAAGAGCGCGGGAGAGGTCGCAGCCGCGCAGCGAGGACTTCGTCAGGTCGGCGTCGGTGAGGTCGGCCTCAGCGAGGACGACACCGTCGAGGACCAGCTCGCGCAGCTTCGCCCCTTGCAGGCTGACGCCGAGCCAACGGCCACCGGAGACGGTCAGCGGGCGCAGGGTGCAGTCGACGAAGGCGCTGCCGTCGAGCTTGCAACCGTTCAGGGTCGCGCCGAAGAACGAGGTCCGGTTGAAGGTGCACCCGACGAGCGCGACTCCGTTCAACACGCTCGCGTTGAATCGGCCGCCGTCGAAGACGCAGGACAGGAAGGTCGTCCCCTCGAGTCGTGCCTCGGTCAGGTCGACATCGGAGAAGCGGCACTCGGTGTACGTCCGGGCGCCCCACTCCTCGCCGTACCAGTCCTCGTCGCGGAAGCGCTCGCCCTCGAAGGTCTCGGTCACCTGTCGCATGCTGCCAGGCCTCACCGACGGCCGGTGAAGGCGCCGTGAAACCGCCGTGAAACCGCGATCTCCTACGTTCGTGGCGTGGCACCGGCCGTCGGTGCCCGACGAAAGGAGGCCGACATGACCACCACCCCCGAAGCCACCGCCGCGTCGCGGACCTACCCGTCGCTGCGGGCTGCCTGGATCCCGTTGGCCGCCCTGTGCCTGGCCTTCTTCGTCGAGATGGTCGACAACACGCTGCTCTCGATCGCGCTGCCCACGATCGGGCGCGACCTGGGCAGCGGCACCACCGCGCTCCAGTGGGTCACCGGCGCCTATGCGCTGACCTTCGGCGGTCTGCTTCTCACGGCCGGCTCGCTCGCGGACCGGTTCGGACGCCGACGGGTCCTGCAGATCGGGCTGGCTGCATTCGGTCTGATCAGCCTGGGTGTCGTCTTCGTGAACAGCTCAGGTGAGCTGATCGCCCTGCGGGCGGCCCTCGGCGTCGCCGCCGCCGCGATGGCGCCGATCACCAACTCGCTGGTCTTCCGGCTCTTCGACGACAAGGCCCTGCGGATGCGGGCCATCACCGTGATGATGGTCGTCGGCATGTCGGGATTCATCCTCGGGCCGGTGCTCGGCGGGTCGGCGCTCGCCCACGTCCGGTGGGAGTGGCTGCTGGTCGTGAACGCGCCCATCGCCGTCATCGCCTGCATCGGCGTGCGGCTCGGCGTCGCCCCCGACCACCGCGACGACCTCACCGACGACAAGCTCGACCTGCCGGGTGCGGCGCTGAGTGTGCTGACCATCGGCCTGGCCTGCTACGCGGCCACCTCCGGCGTGCAGCACGGCTGGTCCTCGCTGGCGACGCTCGGATCCATCCTCGGCGCGATCCTCGGCGGTGTCGCGTTCGTCATGCACGAGCGCCGCACGGCCGAGCCGATGCTCGACCTGAGCCTGTTCTCCGAGGGCACCGTCCGCGGCGCGACGATCGCGCAGGCCGGTACGGCGATCGCGATGGCCAGCGTCATGTTCGGCCTGGTGCTGCACTTCCAGTACGCCTACGGGTGGTCACCGATGCACGCGGGACTGGCCAACCTGCCCATGATCGCCACCATGCTGTTCGCGACCCCGTTGGTCGAGGGGCTCGTGAAGGCGTACGGCCACCGCGTCGCCTGCATCATCGGCGCCCTGTTCCTGACCGGCGGCGTCGGCGGGATGGCCTGGGCCGTCGAGCACGGCTACCTCGCGATCGTGGTCGCGATGGTGGTGATGACGATCGGGATCCGTGCCGTGATGACGATCTGCGCCGTCGCCCTCGTCGATGCGATGCCGGCGAACCGCACCTCGATCGGGGCGGCCCTCAACGACACCGCCCAGGAGGTCGGCACCAGCGTCGGCACCGCCTTGGTCGGCACCATGATCGCCGCTCTGGTGACCTCGACCCTCCCGGCGGGCACCTGGAGCCACGCGCTGGTGCAGTCGTTCTTCCACGGCGAGCGCATCACCTTCGCGGTGCTCGCCGGAGTCGTCGGAGTGCTGGCGGTGCTCGGCGCCCGGACCCTGACGGACTCGCACTCGGTCGAGGAGCCGGCTGAAGCCTGAGCTGCTGGCCGCCGCTCTCGAGTTCGTTTGCTACCGCACGGCTCTCGCGAGGGCCGTCTGACAGCGCAGGTGTAGCAAATGGCGAGGAGCGCCTAGCGGTCGAAGGCGTCCAGGACCTGCTTCTCGGTGAGCCCGTAGTCCTTGAGCTCGTAGGAGTGCTTCGGCGCCGCCTTGCCCTCCTTGGCCTCCCGGTCGATCTCGGTGACCGCGGCCTCGACCTCCGGCGTCCAGTCCAGACCGAACTGGTCGTAGACCCGCCGCGTCACGCCGATCTGGTCCTTGACCAGGTCGCCGAAGGAGATGTCGATGAACTGGTCCTGGTTGTACTTGCCGCGGTTGTCGTGGAAGTTGTGGAACGCCCGCGACCACAGGTCCAGCTGGGTGTGCCCGATGACACCGCCGACGTAGGTGTCGGACTGGCCGACGGTGGTCTCCGCCGACAGCGAGCACGACGAGGCGATGCAGGTGACCGGCTCGCGGTGGGTGTAGACGATCAGCGCGTCGGGGTAGACGGTCATCAACGCGTCCAGGCCGCTCATGTGCGACGGGTTCTTCAGCACCCAGCGCTTGTCCTGGTCGTTGAGACCGAGCAGCTGCAGGTTCTGCTTGTGCCGGGCATAGGCGTCGGTCCAGTCCTGGCCGTCGAGCCACTGCGAGTACCGCGGCAGGTTCGCCAGCGACTCGTAGGAGTTCGACTTGCCGGTCTGGCGCAGCAGCCGCCAGCACTCCTCGACCGTGGTCGCATCCATGTAGTGGATGCCCATGAACTCGGGCTGCTCGACGTGGTGAGCCGTGAACGCCTGCTGCATCGCGTTGAAGATCGGGTCGGACTCCCAGGTCTCCCGGGGCGGTCGCGGCTGCGGGTACTGGGTCAGCCACATCTCCAGGCCCTGCGAGCTCGGGTCGGCGTGCAGGAGCCGGTGCAGGATCGTGGTGCCGGTGCGGGGGAGGCCCATCAGGAAGATCGGTCGCTCGATCTTCACGTCCCGGTGCTCGGGGTGCGCGGCGAACTGCGCCTGCGTCAGCAGGACGCCGACCAGCGCGCTCTTCACCTCCGAGCGGTGGAAGTAGTTGCCGCGCGGGGTCAGGCCGGCCTCGGGGGAGGCGAGGTCCTCGACGAGGACCCGCAGGCCCTCCTCGTGGACGCCGTCACCGAAGTCGGTCATCCCGGTGGTCCGGGACGCGGCGGCGGCGATGTCCTCGTAGCTGCCGACGTCCGGGCGCTCCCGGGTCATCACGTTGTCGTTCATCAGTCTGCTTTCGGCTCACCGGGTTTCGACAGGCTCAACCGACCAGGGTCAGTCGTGGAACTCGCCGCAGTCGATCGTCAGCATCTGGCCGGTCACGGCTGAGGCCAGGTCGCTCGCCAGGAACAGGGTGCCGCGCGCGACCTCCTCGGAGGACGCGAGGCGCTTGAGGTCGGTCGGCGCCGCCTTCTCGGCGTACACCTCCTCGTGCGTCTTGCTCTCGACCGCGCCGAGGAAGTCGAAGTAGCCGCGGTTGACGTCCTCGTAGATGTAGGACGGCGCGACGCTGTTCACGCGGATCCCGCGCGGGCCGAGCTCGGTGGCCAGCGACGAGGCGAGGTGGGCGAGGGTGCCCTTGCTCAGCTTGTAGCCGGCGTACTCCGGCTGGCTCGAGAACGAGACGCAGGAGTTGAGCATGATGATCGAGCCCTTGGACTCCGACAGCGCGTCGGCGAACAGCGCGGAGAGGCGCAGCGGCGCGAACACGTTGGTCTCGTTCACCTTCGCCAGCTTGCGCGGGTCGATGGTGGTGATCGGGTCCATCGGCGGGATCGCGAAGGCGTTGTTGATGACGCAGTCGACGCGGCCGAAGGCCTCCAGCGTCTTGTCGCGCAGGTTCACCCGCGAGTCCTCGTCGGTCACGTCGGTGACCACGGTGACGGCGCGGACTCCGAACTCGGCGACCTCCTTGGCGAGCTCGTCGAGGCGCGCCTCGGTCCGGCTGGCGAGCACCAGGTCGGCACCCATCCGGGCGGCTTCGATCGCCAGCGACCGGCCCAGGCCCGGGCCGATGCCGGAAACGACGATGACCTTGCCCTTCAGCAGCGGCGCCGCGGTGTAGCGCTCCTCGATCGAGGTGTCGTGGGCTTCGGCGTAACCAAGTTCGTTGCTCAAGAGATCATCCTTCGTGCGATGCCGACCTGGCGGTCGGCGATTCGGGCGGCGTACTGCTCCGGGGTGACCCGGTTGTCCTCGTAGTAGGGGAGGTGCTTGGCGACCTCGTCGAACGCGACCAGCTCGACGCTGGGCCCGTCCTGCTCGGTCAGGTCGCGGGCGACGCGCTGCCAGCGCAGCATGATGACGCCCTTGTCGTGGCCGGTGGTGTCCAGCCAGTTCGCGATCTCCGGGTTGCGGGTGGAGATCACGTAGCGGAAGAACCCGTCGGGGTCGGCCTGGCTCTGCGCGCCGGTCAACGACGACTGGTAGTGCTCGTAGTCGGTGGAGACGTACCACTTCGAGCCGATCTGGATGGCCTGGTACGGCGCGACGTCGCTGACCGGGACGGTCACGACCAGCGCCTCGTCCTCGGTCAGGTCGTAGTGGCCGAGCGAGGAGAACTGCGACGCCAGGCCACCGGGGGTCGACTTGGGCACGGTCAGGGTGTTGACCGGCTCCTTGTAGGTGAACCACTCCGGGAACGAGAACCAGGTCTTGATCTTGCCGATCAACATCTTGGCCGCGACGCCGTAGCGCTTGGCGACCTTGTCCATCGCGAACGGCTCGCGCGGGGTGCCGGCGGTGTCGAGGCGCTGGATCCGCAGGGTGCCGCGCTCCTCGGTCGTCCAGTCGTTGTAGACCTCGCGGACGATCAGGGTGGCGCCCTTCTTCAGACCCATCTCCGGCCCGAACTTCCAGCTGAACGAGCCGTCGGCGGCGACGTCGAGCTCACGGTCGTCGAACGCGGCCAGCGAGGTCGGCGAGCCGTCGGCGGAGTAGTTGCCGTCCATCACCTGGAAGGACAGGTCGGTCGTGGTGCCGCGCACCCCCGAGACCTCGTACGTCGCGCCCTCGTCCAGGTAGGCGTTGAAGTAGATCGCGTCCGGGTTGTCGAGACCCTGGCGGGCGTACTGGTGCGTCGGATTGATCAGCACCGGGTGGACCAGGTCGTAGTCGAACGCCATCTGCAGCGACGAGCGGATCGAGCCGGCGAGGTAGTCGTACCCCTCGGCGCGCTCCTGCTCGCTGATCTCGAACGGCGGGTTCGCGATCAGCCCCTCGGCCTCGGCGACCGCGTCGCTGAAGACCTTCGTCACCTCGCTGGTTGAGCCTGTCGAAACCTCCGTCACAGGCTGACCTTGCTGATGATGTCCTCGGCGTACCGGTTGATGTTGTCGATCTTGGTCTGCAGGGGCTCGAGGTCGGGGCCCATGATGTACGGCACCCGGAAGCCGACGATCGCGTCGGTGACGCCCTTGTCCTCCAGGCGCTTGATGCCGTCGAGGGTGTAGGCGTCGTAGGAGATCACGTGGATCTCGAAGTCGTCGCGGTCATCTCCCTCCTCCTTGCGGATCTCGGCCAGGCGGGTGAGCAGCCGGTCGAGCTCCTCGGGGTCGCCGCCGGCGTGCATCCAGCCGTCGCCCTTGAGGACCGCACGGCGCAGAGCCGCGTCGGCGTGGCCGCCGACCAGGACCGGGATCTTCTCGGTCGGGGCCGGGCACTGCTTGAGCGACTGGATGTCGTAGAACTCGCTGTGGTGCTCGTAGAACTCGCCGCTGGTCAGTCCGCGCAAGATGTCGATGCACTCGTCGAGCCGCTTGCCGCGCTTCTCCCACGGAACGCCCAGGGCGTCGAAGTCCTCGGGCCACGGCGAGATGCCGACGCCGAGGCCGAGGCGGTTGTTCGACAGGTAGGCCAGGCTGCTGGCCTGCTTGGCGGTCAGCACCGGCGGCCGGATCGGCATCTTGAGGACGAAGGGCGTGAGGCGCAGCGTCTCGGTCACCGCGAAGATGTGGGCGCAGAGGATCATCGTCTCGATGAACTCCTTGCCCTCGAGGAAGTGCCGGTCCCCGGTGTCGGTGTAGGGGTACTTCGAGTCAGACTCTTCCGGGAAGATCAACGAGTCCGGGATGGTCATCGAGGTGTACCCGGCGGCCTCGCACGCCTGGGCCATCGGCGCCCAGTACTCAGTCTTGGTCATGCCTTCGGCGAAAGAAAAACGCATGGGCCCAAGACTAGAACGTGTTCCAGTTTCGTGGCTAGAGTGATCCGGTAGCCGAAGTCGCCTTTTTTCTGAAGGCGCCTCTACCGCTCACGCTCAGGAGTGCTCCATGGACCTGCAGGAACTGGTCGACCGGACCGAGATCCGCGACGCCATCACCAACTACACCTTCGGGATCGACCTCGGTGAGTGGGACCGGCTCGACAAGGTCTTCACCCCGGACGCCGCGATCAACTACGTCGAATCCGGCGGGATCGAGGCGACCTTCGTCGAGATCAAGCCCTGGCTCCAGGAGAACCTCGCGGTCGCGCCGAACCGGGTGCACATGATCGGCCAGATCGACTACGAGCACCTCGATGGGGGCGACATCCAGGCCAACGCCTACTTCCACAACCCGATGACGTTCGACTTCGGGCCCGACTCGAAGTTCCCCGTCGAGGTCACCGGCATCTACCGGCACACCTTCACCCGGACCGAGGCCGGCTGGCGCTCGCGCAAGCTGCACGAGACCGTGCTCTGGAAGCGCGGCTTCGAAGCGCTCGGTATGTGACCTGCGGCCATCGAGCCTGTCGCGATGCAGAACAAACCCAAGGGCCTCGACGACCCGGGCACCGTGAAGTTCATGAAGGTCATGGCGGCCGTGAACGTCTGGCTCTTCCGGCGTACCGGCGGGCGCCTCGGGTCGCACTGGCGGATCGGAGCCGGCTTCCGCAACCCGGTCCCGATCTGCCTGCTCGAGCACACCGGACGGAAGACCGGGCTGGCCCGGACCACACCGCTGGTCTACCTCGAGGACGGGCCGAACGTGGTGGTGGTCGCCTCCCAGGCAGGACGGCCCGAGAACCCGATGTGGTTCCTCAACGTCGTCGCGAACCCGGACGTGACGGTCCAGGTCGGACGCTCGCGGCGCGCGATGCGCGCCAAGGTCGCCGACACGGCGGAGCGGGCTGTGCTGTGGCCGCGCCTGGTCGACCTGTACGCCGACTACGCCAGCTACCAGTCCTGGACCGAGCGCGAGATCCCCGTGGTGGTGCTGGAGCCGCGCTGAGCCTGGGCGAGACGGGGCGCGCAGTTACCCGTGGGTTGCCTATTCTTGGCGCGTGACTGATCGGGAGTCGGACCGCGAGCGCCGGGAGCGGATCCTCAACGCCGTCCTCAAGGTGCTCGGCGTCGCTGTCGCGATCGGTATCGCGATCGGCATCGGCACCTGGGTGATGGTCAAGTCCCTCGGCCTGGACAACGCCGACACCTCGACCGTCGGTCCCGCGCCGGTCACCCCGATCAAGCCGCTGCCGACCACGGCCATCACGCAGACCCCCGACGGAGGCTCGCCGACCGACGAGCCCACGGACGAGCCCACCGACATCCCGACCGAGATCGTCACCCCGAGTGCTGGCAGCGGCGACCTCTTCCTGAGCGCCTCACCGGTCTTCGTGAAGTCGATGGAGCGGATCAACCTGACCGGTCAGTGGCCGGGCAAGGACAACGTGTCCCTGCTGGTGCAGCGCTTCGAGAACGGCGAGTGGGTGGACTTCGGCGTCCAGGTCACCGTCCAGGTCGGCACCTTCGAGACCTACGTGATGACCGGGCGCGAGGGCGACAACAAGTTCCGGGTCTACGACCCGGAGACCGGCACGTCGTCCAACGAGGTCAAGGTCACCATCGAGGGCTGATCCCCTCAGTCGGGGATCCAGTCGAAGGCGTCCGGGTTCGGCCCGCGCCGTCCGGCCTCCCCACGGCCCAGCGCCGTGATCGCGGCGTGGTCCTCGGCGGAGAGCTCGAAGTCGAAGATCGCCGCGTTCTCGCGCATCCGCTCCGGCGAGAGCGTCTTGGGGAACACGATGTCGCCGCGCTGGACGTGCCACCGCAGCGTCACCTGGGACGGCGTGCGGCCGAGCCGGTCCGCGATCGCGGTGATCACCGGGTCGTCGAGGACCGCGCCCTGGGCGATCGGGGACCACGCCTCGGTGAGGATGCCGGCCTTCTCGTCAGCGGCGCGCACGTCCTCGTTGCCGAAGTAGGGGTGCACCTCGATCTGGTTGACCGCCGGCACCACATCGGTCTCGGCGGCGAGGCGCTGGAGGTGGGCGACCTGGAAGTTCGAGACGCCGATCGACCGGGCGCGTCCGTCGTTCTTGAACTCGATCAGCGTGTTCCACGTCGAGACGAAGTCGCCGTCGTACCGGGTCGGCAGCGGCCAGTGGATGAGGAACAGGTCGACGTGGTCGGTGCCGAGGTCGGCGAGGGACTGCTCGAACGCCCGGCGGGCGTCGTCGGGGCGGTGGAAGCCGTTGTTGAGCTTGGTGGTCAGGTAGACCTCGTCGCGGGCCAGGCCGGAGGAGCGCAGCGCCTCGCCGACGCCCTTCTCGTTGCGGTACATCTCGGCGGTGTCGATGTGCCGGTAGCCGGCCTCGAACGCGTCGAGGGTGACCTTCGCGGTGTCGGCCGGGGGCACCTGGAAGACGCCGAAGCCGAGCTGCGGGATGGCGTTGCCGTCGTTGAGGGTCAGGTTCGGGATCGTCATACAGAGGTCGACACCGCGGGGGCCTCGACTATTCCCGCCGGCTTCTTCTGGGCGCGGCCGCCGAGCCGCTGTCCGGCCAGGACGCCACCGAGGACCAGGGTCATGCCCAGCGCCTGGGCCCAGCCGAAGACCTCGCCGGCGAAGACGATCCCCAGGACGGTGCCCACGACCGGGTTCACGAGCCCGACCAGAGCAGCCGCACCTGCGGGCATCCGGGACAGGCCGCGGAACCAGCAGAAGTAGGCGAGGCCGGTGCCGGCGATCGCGATCCAGCTGAAGCCGGCCACGGCCTGGGCGTCCAGGGCCGGCGGGGCGCCTTCGACGATCAGCGCGACCGGCAGCAGCGCAATGCCGCCGACGACGAGCTGCCAGGAGACCAGCGTCAACAGGTCGGTCGGGGCCGGCCAGCGCTTGATGAGCACGAAGCCGACCGCCGAGACGAGCACCGAGCCGAACGCGCCGACCAGGCCGAGGGTGTCGATGTGGCCGGGGTTGCGCAGCACCAGCAGTGCGACGCCGAGGATGCCGACCAGGCCGGCCGCGACGCGGACCAGCGGAGCGCGCTCGCCGAGCACCGGCCAGGCGATGGCCATGACCGCCAGCGGAGAGGTGGCCTGGAGCGTGGCCGCCAGGCCACCGGGCAGGTGGTACGCGGCCAGGAAGATCAGCGGGAAGAAGAGGCCGATGTTGCACAGCCCGAGGACGACGGCCTTCAGGCGCCAGCCCTTCGGCGGCAGCTGGCGCCGCAGTGCCAGCAGCACCAGGCCGACGGGGAGTGCCCGCACCAGCGCGGCGAACAGCGGCCGGTCCGGCGGCAGGTAGTTCTCGGTGACGATGTACGTCGACCCCCAGGCGGCCGGCGCGACCGCGGTGAGCAGCACCGTGCCGATGCCGTATCCCTGGTCCTGGGATTTAGTTTCCATGGAAGGTATATTAGTTTCCATGGAAGATATAGTCAAGCCATGAGCACCAGGGAAGAGGACGCCGTGGACCGGATCGTCGCCCAGTGGGCCACCGAGCGCCCGGAGCTCGACAGCAGCCCGATGGCGGTCGTCGGCCGTATCCACCGGGTCGCCGACCTGCTCGACGCCGCGCTGCGTCCGCCGTTCGCCGAGGAGGGCCTCGGCAACGGCGACTTCGACGTGCTCGCCTCGCTGCGCCGGGCCGGCGCGCCGTACCGGCTCACCCCGACCGAGCTCACCGCCACGATGATGGTCACCTCGGGCGCGGTGACCAAGCGGATCGACCGGCTCCAGGCGATGGGCCTGGTCAACCGGAGCGTCGCCGAGCACGACGCCCGCAGCCGGCTGATCGAGCTCACCCCGGCTGGTGTCGCGGTCGTCGACCGGGTCGTGGAGAAGCACTGGGCGAACGAGGAGAGGCTCCTAGCGCCCCTGTCCGGCGCGGAGCGGGCGGCCCTGGTGGCGAGCCTGCGCAAGCTGCTGCTCTCCCTCGACGGGTGATCCGGAAAGAATTTCCGCCGACCCGGAACATTTCCCGCTCAGCCGTGCGTTACCTCCACTGACAAGAGTTGAGTTGAATCGACTCAACTTATTTGTCAAACTCGGCGAGCAGCAGCACGATGGGCGGCTGCAGCCGAGAGCGGCACCAGAACTTGGAAACAACCGCCCGGAGAACCCGGGCCCACCACGGAGGTAGAACAACATGGCACGTGCGGTCGGCATCGACCTCGGAACGACGAACTCCGTCGTCTCCGTCCTCGAGGGTGGCGAACCCACCGTCATCGCGAATGCTGAAGGTGCGCGTACGACCCCGTCCGTCGTCGCCTTCGCCAAGTCCGGCGAGGTCCTCGTCGGCGAGGTCGCCAAGCGTCAGGCGGTCACCAACGTCGACCGCACCATCCGCTCGGTCAAGCGCCACATGGGCACCGACTGGAAGGTGAAGATCGACGACAAGGACTTCACCCCGCAGCAGATCAGCGCGTTCGTGCTGCAGAAGCTCAAGCGCGACGCTGAGGCCTACCTCGGCGAGACCGTCACCGACGCGGTGATCACGGTCCCGGCGTACTTCTCCGACGCGCAGCGCCAGGCCACCAAGGAGGCCGGCGAGATCGCGGGTCTGAACGTGAGCCGGATCGTCAACGAGCCGACCGCTGCCGCGCTGGCCTACGGCCTGGACAAGGGCGACGCCGACCAGACCATCCTGGTCTTCGACCTCGGTGGCGGCACCTTCGACGTGTCCCTACTGGAGATCGGCGAGGGCGTCGTCGAGGTCAAGGCCACCAGTGGCGACAACCACCTCGGTGGTGACGACTGGGACCAGCGGATCGTCGACTGGATGGTCAAGAAGTTCAAGGACGGCAACGGTGTCGACCTGAGCCAGGACAAGATCGCCCTGCAGCGTCTGCAGGAAGCGGCCGAGAAGGCGAAGATCGAGCTGTCGAGCTCGTCGGAGACCACGATCCACCTGCCGTACATCACCCACGGCGAGTCCGGTCCGCTGCACTTCGAGGAGAAGCTCACCCGCTCGGAGTTCCAGAAGCTGACCTCCGACCTGCTCGAGCGCACCAAGGCGCCGTTCCAGCAGGTGCTCAAGGACGGCGGCGTCGCGGTCTCCGCGATCGACCACGTGGTCCTGGTCGGTGGCTCCACCCGGATGCCGGCCGTCACCGACGTCGTCAAGGAGCTGCTCGGCGGCAAGGAGCCCAACAAGGGCGTGAACCCGGACGAGGTCGTCGCCGTCGGCGCCGCGCTCCAGGCCGGTGTCCTCAAGGGCGAGGTCAAGGACGTGCTGCTGCTCGACGTGACCCCGCTGAGCCTGGGCATCGAGACCAAGGGCGGCGTGATGACCACCCTCATCGAGCGGAACACCACGATCCCGACCAAGCGCTCGGAGATCTTCACCACCGCGGACGACAACCAGCCGTCGGTGGAGATCAAGGTCGCCCAGGGCGAGCGCCAGATGTGGGCGCAGAACCAGGCGCTCGGCAACTTCGAGCTGACCGGCCTCCCGCCGGCGCCGCGCGGCGTGCCGAAGATCGAGGTCACCTTCGACATCGACGCCAACGGCATCGTGCACGTCTCCGCCAAGGACCAGGGCACCGGCAAGGAGCAGTCGATGACCATCTCCGGCGGCAGTGCGCTGTCGAAGGACGACATCCAGCGGATGGTCGCCGACGCCGAGCAGTACGCCGAGGAGGACGCCAAGCGTCGCGAGGCCGTCGAGGTCCGCAACCAGGCCGACAGCCTCGTCTACTCGACGGAGAAGTTCATCTCGGAGAACGCGGACAAGCTGCCCGAGGACGTGAAGACCGAGGTCACCGCCGACGTCGACGCCCTCAAGGCGCTGCTCGAGGACGCCGAGGCGGACAAGGACGCGCTGGTCGCGGCCATCACCAAGCTCGGTGAGTCCAGCCAGAAGATGGGCGCCGCGCTCTACGCGGCCGACGAGGCCGCGGGCGAGTCCGTGGCGGAGGACGCCGACGCTGCGGGCACCGACGACGACGTCGTCGACGCCGAGATCGTCGACGAGGCGGGCGAGGACGAGACGAAGTGACCTCCGAGGAGAACTTCCCGGAGATCCCTGACGACATCAGTGGGATCGACAACCTCCTCGAGGAGGGTGGCCCGCTGGAGCCGCAGGACGTGGTCGACGTGGAAGGGGGGTCCGCAGCGGCGGACCCCCTGACCGCGGCGCGGCAGGAGGCGGCCGAGCGGACCGCCGACCTGCAGCGGCTGCAGGCCGAGTTCCTCAACTACAAGCGTCGCGTCGAGCGCGACCGCGACCTGGTGCGCGAGAACGCGATCTTCGCGGTGCTGGCGCCGATGCTCGACGTGCTCGACAACATCGACCGTGCCCGCGAGGCGGGCGAGCTCGAGGGGGGGTTCAAGGGAGTCGCCGAGCAGCTCGGCCGGATCGTCGAGGGCCTGGGTCTGACCCGCTTCGGTGAGCCGGGCGATGCGTTCGACCCGACGCTGCACGAGGCGCTCTCGCACGTCGGCACCGACGCCGAGGTGCAGGTGCCGACCGCGAAGCACATCGCCAAGGCCGGCTACAAGATCGGCGACCGCGTCGTACGGGCGGCCCAGGTCCTGGTCGTCGACCCGGCCGAGGGCGGCGCAGCCGACACCACGAACGGCGAGTGAGCCGACCACGAACAGGAGAGGGGGTGGATCCCGATGAGTCAGGCCGACTGGGCCAACAAGGACTTCTACAAGGTCCTCGGCGTCGACAAGGACGCTGACGCCGGCGCGATCAAGAAGGCGTACCGCAAGCTCGCCCGGGAGAACCACCCCGACTCCAAGCCGGGTGACTCCGCCGCCGAGGACCGCTTCAAGCAGGTCGCCGAGGCCTACGACGTCGTCGGTGACAGCGACAAGCGCCGCGAGTACGACGAGATGCGCTCGCTCTACGCCGGCGGGTTCCCCGGTGGCTTCTCCGGCGGTGGCGGCTTCGGTGGCCAGAACATCAACTTCGGCAACGCCGGAGGTGCCGGCTTCGACATCTCCGACCTGTTCGGCGGTCTGTTCGGGGGCGGTGCTCCCGGCCCGCAGGCGGGGCGGCGACGTCCGGTGCGCGGTTCCGACCTGGAGACCGAGGCGACGATCGGCTTCACCGACGCCGTCGACGGGACCACGATCTCGCTGCGGCTCTCCTCGGAGTCGGCGTGCGAGACCTGCCGCGGCACCGGCGGCAAGCCGGGCACCAAGCCGCACGTCTGCCCGACCTGCGGCGGTGCCGGCATGGTCGTGAACAACATGGGCGGCGGGTTCGCGATGAACGAGACCTGCCCGCAGTGCCACGGCAGCCAGGTCGTCTACGACGAGCCCTGCCCGACCTGCCACGGCTCCGGTCGTGGACGCTCGAGCCGGAACATCCAGGCCCGCATCCCGGCCGGGGTGAAGGACGGCCAGAAGATCCGGCTCAAGGGCAAGGGCGCTCCCGGCGAGTCGGGTGGTCCGGCAGGTGACCTCTTCGTCACGGTGCGCGTTTCCGGGCACTCCGTCTTCGGGCGCAGGGGTGACCACCTCACGCTGACCGCTCCGGTGACCTTCGACGAGGCCGCCCTCGGCGCCGAGATCAAGGTGCCGACGTTGCACGACGGTCCTGTCACCCTGCGGATCGCCCCCGGTACGCCGAACGGGCGGGTGCTCCGGGTTCGTGGCCGCGGCGCGCCGACGAAGGGCGGCGGCAAGGGCGACCTGCTGGTTACCGTCGAGGTGCAGGTCCCGAGCACGCTGGACGACGCGGCGAAGGAGCTGTTGCTGGAGTACCGCAAGGCCACGGCGGGCACCGACCCGCGGGCCGGTCTGTTCGAGCGCAGCTCGACGGGCCAGCACAGTGAAAGGAGCTCGTGATGCCGCGATCCCAACCGCGAACTCCGGGCCCGAGCACGCCGGTCTACGTGATCAGCGTCGCCGCTGAGCTCACCGGCCTGCACCCGCAGACCCTCCGACAGTACGACCGGGCCGGCCTGGTCTCGCCCGGTCGCACCGGCGGTGGCGGTCGGCGCTACTCGCTGAACGACATCGAGGCGCTGCGCGTGGTCGCCGAGCTCACCGCTGCCGGCATCGGCCTGGAAGGCGTACGTCGGATCATCGAGCTGGAGAACCAGGTGGCCGCGCTGCGCGCCCGGAACGCCGAGCTGCTCGAGCGGGCCCGCGCGCTGCAGGCGGCTCTCGACCAGACTGCGGCCGCGCTCGCCGAGCGCAGGCCGATCCTGCCGGCGCTGCGCCCGCGGGGCACTTTGCACCCGTTCGGGGAGTGATCAATCCCGGTTCGTCCCGTTCTGGGTGTCCGTGGCTGTTCTCTCAGTGACTCCGGTGCTGGTGAGCCGTTAGTCTCAGCGTCGGTCTCGTAACGGGGGGCCCGGACAGCGAATGTGGGGAGCCGTGACGGTGCCGCTGGAGATCGACTGGTTCTTCCAGGACGTGAGCGCGCACGGGTGGATCCACATCGCGACGATCCCGGTCTTCACCGGCGTGATCGGCTTCCTGATCAACTGGACCGGCCTGATCATGCTGTTCTCCCCGGTGCGCTTCCACGGGGTCACGATCCCCGGCTTCAAGCAGCTCGCCCGGGTCCTGCCGCGCAAGCTCCAGGAGGTCCCCGGCTTCCTTCAGGGCGGCGTCGGCTGGCAGGGCATCGTCCCCGCCCGCGCGGCCAAGATGGGCAGCATCGCGGTCGACAAGGCCATCGCGAAGCTCGGCACGCCCGGTGAGTTCTACCAGCAGCTCGAGCCGGACAAGATCGCCGAGCACATCGTCCAGGTCTTCGAGCCCGACATGCCGCGCATGATCGAGGACATCATGGAGCGCGAGCACCCGAACCTGTGGCGCGACCTCCCGGTCCCCGCCCGCAAGGCGATCATCGCCCGCGTGCAGGCGCAGATGCCGACCGTGGTGCACGGCATCACCGGCGAGATCGGCGTGCACATCGACCAGCTGCTCGACCCGAAGATCATGGTCATCGACCACTTCGAGGCGAACCCGGCCCTGGTGGTCCGGATCTTCCGCGACTTCGGTCAGAAGGAGCTGAACCTGATGGTGGCCTTCGGGTTCATCTTCGGGTTCATCCTCGGCATCCCGGTCGCGATGATCGACCACTGGTTCGGTCTGTGGTGGCTGCTGCCGATCCTCGGCATCATCGTCGGCTGGGTCACCAACGCGCTCGGCATGTGGCTGATCTTCGAGCCGCCGGAGCCCAAGCGGATCCTCGGGATCCGCTTCCACGGGTTGTTCCTGCGGCGCCAGGACGAGGCGGCCGAGGTCTACGCGCAGATCATCGCCGACGATGTGATCACCCTCGAGCGCATCGGCGACTTCCTGCTCGACGGACCCCGCGGCGACCGCACCCGGCAGATGCTGGCCACCGCGATGCGACCCGCGATCGACCAGGCAGCCGGCCCCGTGCGCGGCGCCGTGCGGATCGCGATCGGCACCAAGAAGTTCGACAGCATCCGCGACGCCGTCGCGAACGAGGCTGTCGACCGGACCATCACGCCGTTCCGCGACCCGGAGTTCAGCAAGCGCCAGGCCGACAAGATCCGCACGCTCGTATCGGCGCGCACCAAGGAGCTGCCTCCGCGCGACTTCGTGGACATGATGCGCTCGGCGATCAAGGAAGACGAGTGGATGCTCTACGCCCACGGCGCGATCATGGGCTTCGCGGGTGGGGTCATCCACCTGCTTCTCTTCGGGGTGGGTGGCAAATGAGTGAGCGGCAGGACAGGACGCCGGCAGTCTGGGAGGGCGCGGCTGAAGCGCTTCCCGGGGTGGCCCGGATCGCCGGCACCGCCTGGCTGCGCTCGGCCAGCTGGGTGGCCGGGTCCAGCGCCCGTTCGGCCCGCAACCTGGCGCGTGCGATGACCGACCCGAGCGCCGCCGGCGAGCTGGTGCGCGGCGTCGCGCACGACCTGGCCGACGCAACCCGGGCGATCTCGAACGTCGCCACCAAGGTCTCCAGCGGCGTACCGATCCCGGTGGCGCTGTTCGAGGCCAGCGTCAGCCTGACCTCGGTCATCGGCTCGGACGAGCCCGAGCGCAAGCAGCGCGAGCTGTCCCTGCGCGAACGCGGCGAGGAGCTGCTCCGGAAGTCCCGCGACGTGTGGAGCGAGGACGAGGCGCACCCGGCGTACGGGCGCATCCTGGACGAGGTTGCCCCCGACGAGGCGCGGATCCTGCTGCTGCTCCTGCGCGGGGGACCGCAGCCGTCGGTCGACGTGCGCACCGGCGGACCGGTCGGCATGGTCAGCTCGAACCTTCTCTCCGCGGGCCTGACGATGATCGGCCCGCGCGCCGGCGTCCGCTACCTCGACGAGGTCCCCGCCTACCTGAACAACCTCTTCCGGCTCGGGCTGATCTGGTTCTCCCGTGAGCAGCTCGAGGACCCGCTGGAGTACCAGGTCGTCGAGGCCCAGCCCGACGTTCTCGCGGCCATGCACTCGGTGCGCTTTTCCAAGGTGGTCCGTCGCTCGATCCACCTCACCCCGTTCGGCGTGGACTTCTGCAAGACCTGCCTGGTCGACGAGGAGCACCTCGGCGAGCTACCGACGCACGAGCTGCCCGACGCCGAGCAGTAACCGGACGGCCGCCGCTCCGCGAGCGACGGCCGCCGGTTGCGCTCAGTGGTGAGCCGGGCTGAGTCGAGCGGATCCAGGCGCCACCCGGGATGCCGTTCCCGTGACCGGCTGTGCGACCTTGGTCAGCGTGAGCTGCATGGGAGCACCGAAGTAGGAGTTCCAGGCGAACGACGGCCCGTCGTGGCACTCGAACATCACGGTCTGGTCGCCCGTCAGGGTGATGGCGCCGGTCATGTTGGGTGTGTAGAACCCGTCCGGGTTGCCCGGAATCCAGGACCACCGCGCCGTTGAGCTTCCGTTGCCGACAATCTGGCACTCGAAGCCTCCCGAGTTGGTCGGGCCATAGAGCCACCCGCTGCCGGTCACGAGGTACGTGCCCTCCGGGATCGTGGTGGTGGTCAGCCCGAACGACGTGCCCGCGGACCCCAGGGCGATCGACTTCGTGAACATCAGCGTGCGGTTGAGCATCCTGCTGCTGTCGTAGCCGTCGACCGTGTCCGCGTTGAGGTTCGTGACCTTGCCCGTGCCGTTGACGGACAACGGCGCGTTGGTCGATGACTTCGACTTCAGGCTGAGAACCGTCCCGGACGTCGTCCGGGTGATGGAGGTGTAGGTGTCCGCGCTGTTGCTCTTGCCGAGCAGCAGCGAGTGGCCGGTAGTCGCCAAGGCGACAGTGTTGCCGGCTAGAACCAGCACGGTCACCGCGCCGAGAACGGCGAGGGTTGTCTTCAGATAGCGCATGCTCTCTCCCAGGACAGGCCCGAGCGCCCTGCGCGCCCGAGATGGCTGGTTCCAGCAAAACCATTCTTTTGGCTGATGAACATGGCACGTACGGACTACGGACGGGGCCAGGCCTGCCCTTCAAGGGACTCGATGGAGAGGTTGAACTTCTCGAGCACCTGGTGCAGGTGATCGATCTCGTCGGGGTGCCAGTCCTCCAGGACCTGACCGATCTGACGGTTCCGGGTGCTGCGATCGGCCCGGAGCTGGGACAGGCCCTTGCGCGTCGGGCGCAGCAGCTGGGCGACGCCCCCCGCTGGGTCGGCGATCCGCTCGACCAGTCCCTTGCGGCGCAGCGAGGCGATCTGCCGGTTGACCGTGGAGACGTCGAGCCGGAACAGCTCGGCGAGCTGCTTCAGCGAGAGCGGCTCGAGCTCGAGACGACCGAGCAGCTGGTACGCCGACCGGTCCAGGACCAGGTCGGGGTTGTGGTGCGCCGAGCTGAGCTGGTGGCGCGAGAGCAGGGTCAGCTCCTGCTCGAGGAGCTCGACGACGCCGGTGGTGCTGGTCGGCATGTGTGGTGCTCCTCTCATTGCTCGGCTCGGGTATGTGCATAGTACACATCATGTGTACGATACACATCATGACGCAGACCGCTGTGCCCCACGCCGACACGACCCGCAAGGTCGCGCACCCCGGCGTTGTGGTGGCCATCGGCTGCTTCTGCGGGATCGTGGTCGCACTGACCCAGACAATGATCGTGCCGCTGATCCCGCTGCTTCCCTCGCTGCTGCACGCGAAGGCCTCGAACACCTCGTGGGCCGTGACCGCCACTCTGCTCACCGCCGCGGTGATGATGCCGATCTCCGGCCGGCTGGGTGACATGTTCGGCAAGCGGCTGATGCTGCTGGCCAGCCTGTCGTCCCTGGTCGCCGGCTCGGTCCTCTGCGCGCTGGCCGACAGCCTGGTCCCGATGATCGTCGGACGGGCCCTGCAGGGAGTCTCGATGGGAGCGATCGCGCTCGGGATCAGCATCATGCGCGACGAGCTGCCGGCCGAGAAGGTCGGTCCGGCCGTCGCCCGGATGAGTGCCACCCTCGGCGTCGGTGGTGCGATCGGGCTCCCGGTTGCGGCGCTGATCGTCGAGAAGGCCAACTGGCACGCACTGTTCTGGATCACCGCAGCACTGGGCGCGGCCTGCTTCGCCGCGGTGCTCACCCTCATTCCCGAGTCCCCGGTCCGGACGCCGGCCCGGTTCGACGTCCTGGGTGCCATCGGGCTCGGCTCGGCGCTGGTGATGCTGCTGCTCGCGATCAGCAAGGGCGGCGACTGGGGCTGGGGCCACCACCTCACGATCGGCATGCTCGTCGGTTCGCTGGTGGTCTTCGCACTCTGGGGCTTCTGGGAGTCGAGGGTCTCCGCGCCGCTGGTCGACCTCAAGACCTCGGCCCGCCCGCAGGTGCTGTTCACCAACGTCGCGTCCGTCGCGGTCGGCTTCGCGATGTACGGGATGTCGCTGATGCCGATCCAGCTGCTGCTGGCTCCCGAGGCGACCGGCTACGGCGAGGGCATGACGCTGATCAAGGCCGGCCTCGTGCTCGCTCCGAGCGGTTTCATGATGTACCTGTTCTCCGACGTCGGCGCGAAGATCTCGGCCCGCCGCGGCCCGCGCACCTCGCTGGCCACCGGCATCGTGGTGCTGGCGATCTCCTACGTGTTCATGCTGTTCCTGCGTGACGCCTGGTGGCAGATCGGCGTGGTCTCGGTGCTCCTGGGCGTCGGGGTCGGCATCGCGTACGCCGCCATGCCGGCGCTGATCATGGGCGCGGTCCCGATCACCGAGACCGCTGCGGCCAACGGCCTGAACGCGCTGATGCGCTCGGTCGGCACGTCACTCTCCGCGGCAGTCGTCGGCACGGTGCTGGCGCACCAGACGATCACCCTCGGTGGGCACGTGCTTCCGTCGAACCACGGCTTCACGATCGCGATCCTGATCTCGCTGGCGGCGTCCGTGGCCGCTCTCGGCCTGGCCCTGGCCATCCCGGCGCGGAGATCCGCCTAGGCAGATCTCGGAAACCCTTGCCGGACGGGCTCGGCGGGGGCGATGGTGTGCCCATCTGGGTCACTTCTCGAGGGAGTCCGTCATGACGTTCAGCCGAGCCCGCATCGTTCCTGTCCTGCTGCTCGCCCTCGCCGGAACAGGAGTCGTGCTCCTGCAGGCACCGGCGAGCTCCGTGGTGCCGACCACGAACATCACCTCGCCGCTCGACGGTGCCCACTACACCGTGACACAGCAGAACGGGTCGGTCCCGGACGTCACCGTGACCGGGACCAGCAACCTGACGACCGGTGACTTCATCGACATCCGCTGCTACGAGGTCGGCTCAAGCTGGTACCAGGGCGGACCGTCGCACGTCGCGGTCCAGGCTGACGGGACCTTCTCGGCGCAGATGTCCATCGGAACTCCGTACGGGACCTGTCAGCTCCTGGCCGTGCCGTACGGCTGGCCCAAGGGCTCGGGTCTGTCCGGGTACATCGGTCCGCGGGTGACGACCGAGTACCGCCGGGACTTCAAGACGACCAGCGGCCCGAACGTGGGCAGGACCTACGACTACTCGGTCGCCTACCAGGGCGCCCACGCGCTGTTCGACCTGTCGTCGGCGACTCACGGCGGTTACTGGGAGTCGCGGCTCAACTATCCCGAAGGCTCGTCGAGCGACTACTTCTGGGACACCTACGGCGCCGCGCTGGGTGCCTTCGCCGATCTGCCGCGGAGCCAGATCCGGGTCGACGGCCGCAACGCGTTCGGCCCGAACTCGGCGCACAATCTCGCCTCGAACATCCCGGGGAACCCGAGCCTGACCTGGACCGTGTGGCGCGATGGCAGCACCGGCATCACCCGGATCAAGGAGCACGACCCCCTCGTTGCCTGCCCCAAGGGTGCGCCGTACCCGCCGGTGCTCGCGACCTGCCCGAAGATGACCGGAGTCGGTGTCGACCTCGACCGCACCTACGTCATCGTCGACGGCGGTCGTCAGGTGCACGTGATCGACATCTGGAGAAGTGTCGACGGGAAGTCGCACCTGATCTCGCCGTACTACATGAACCAGGTGCACGGGTTCGACTACGTCGCGAACGCCGAGACCGACGTCGCGGTCAACCGCCGTTGGACCTTCGGCGGCTTCACGACGTACGCCGGGCAAGCCGTGTACGCCGGGCCGACCAAGCTCGCGAACTCGATCCTCGTGCGGGACAGCGACACCGCGAGCGACCCGAACTCCCTGCTGCCGCGCGGGGCGCTCACGTTCGACTTCCCCGGCAAGGTGGACCGGGCCGGCTACAACAACCTGGTCCTGCAGGCGAACAGCTTCGGGGTCTCGGCGGACGGCTCGCGCACGACGCGGCAGAGCTTCGTGATCGCCAACAACGAGGCCGACATGGTGTCCAAGGCGGCCGCGCAGCGGGTCCGGATCAACCCGTACCGTGCTGACGCGCAGATCGAGAAGCTGGGCTCGGGGTCGCTCAAGGGCAACAACGTCTACAACACCACGGCAGCCGGCCAGTCGGTGACCTTGGGTGTGCACCGCTCGAGCACAGCGACGTTCCTGGTCGCGATCCAGAACGACGGCACCCAGCCCGACACCTTCGTGATCAAGGGCGGCTCGGCCCCTGCCGGCTTCACCGTCAACTACCTCCTGGGTCGGGGCGGGCGCACCTCGATCACCACGGCGGTCGTCCACGGCAAGCAGGAGCTGAGCATCAGCCCGGGGGTTCGGAAGTACCTCAGGATCGAGGTCTCGGTGAAGGCGGGGACGTCGCTGGGCAAGGTCGCCAGCTGGCTGGTCACCGCCACCTCGCTCTCGGACGCGACCCGTAAGGACGCGGTGAAGGCAGTGGTCGAGGTCAGGTAGCGGCCGTTTGCAGGTTCGGCCCGCACCGGCGAGGGTGGGAGCCGAAGCTGGTCCCGTTCTCGAGGAGCGTCATGAGGTTCACCCGCGCACGTGTCATCCCGGTGCTGATGATCGCCCTGACCGGGGCCGGTGTCGTCGCGTTGCAGTCGCCGGCCAGTGCTGACGTCAGCACGACGACGATCACCTCGCCGCTCGACGGAGCGCACTACCTGGTCGACGACGCCCACAGCGATCCGGTCGAGACCGTCACGGTGACCGGGACCTCGGACGGGACCACGGGTGACACCGTGGACATCCGGTGCTTCGGAGTAGCGGGCTCGCGCGACTGGAACGGTGGTGCGTTCGCCGTGCCGGTCCAGGTGGACGGAACGTTCTCGGCCGAGATGCCCATCACGGCGGCGAAAGCTTCCTGTCGGCTCCGCGCCGTGCCGGACAGCTTTACCGACGGCGCCAGCCTGGCTGCGTTCTCCGGACCGACGATCACCACGGAGTACCTGACCAGCACCAAGGTGGCCAGTGGTCCCCATGCAGGGATGACCTACGACTTCGACGCAGTCTTCCAGGGGTCGAAGGCCTGGAACGAGTTCCACTCGGTCGGCCGCGGTGGACTCTTCGGTAGCCAGCTCAGCTACCCCGGCGGGATCAGCTCGAACTACCTGTGGTCCGGCGCCGCCGCCGGGCTTCCGCACCGCTCGGGCGCGGTGCGGAGTGCGGTGCGTATCGACGGCAAGGACGCTTTCAGCCCGTACACCGCGCAGGCTGCCCTGAACTTCGTCGACCGTCCTGGCGCTCCCGCCCTCACCTACAGCGCGCAACGTGACGCGTCGGGCGTGGTGACGATCCGCGAGACCGACCCCTACGTGCTGTGCTCGTCGGTCACCACCTACCCGCCGGACCCGGGAGCCTGCCCTGAGTTCAAGACCGCAGGTGTGCAGCTCGAGCGCACGTACACCACCGCCGACTCGGATCGCCAGGTGCGCGTCCGGGACGTGTGGCGCAGCACCGACGGCAAGGCGCACTCGATCTCCGGTATCTACGTCGAGAACGTCAACACCGTCGACGCCCAGTCGGGCGAGAGCACCGTGGTCGGGATGAAGCTCGGGCACGGCGGCTACTTCACGGACCCTGACCCCCAGATCACGCTCACCGCGCCGTGGCCGCTCGCGAACTCGGCCGAGCTTCGCGAGAGCAACACCGCGCCGGACGGCGACCTGTACGTACCTCGAGGTGCCGTCACGTTCGGCTTCCCGACCGGGGTGCAGTGGGAGCAGAACGGCCTGATCAATCTGGTGGCGGCATCGATCCGGGTACCGGGCGGCGACTACCGATTGATCCGGCAGAGCTTCGTGATCGGGACGACGGACGCCGAGGTTCTCGCCAAGGCCAAGGTCAATCAGTCCCTGATCACTCCGTACCGGCCGGACGCCTGGATCAGGCCTGCCGGTGGGACGTACCAGGGCAACAACGTCTTCAACACCACCGGCGCAGGGCAGACGGTCGCCGGCAAGAGGACCTTCCTCATCGTGATCCAGAACGACGGCAGCGGGTCTGACCGGATCCGGATTCGAGGGGCCGCGCACGTGAACGGCTTCGGCGCGACGTACCTGAAGGGCGCCACGGGTCATACCTCCATTACCTACGCGGTGACCCACAGCGACTACGTGGTGAACCTCGCGCCGCGCTCGTTCAGCTACCTCCGCCTCGTGGTGAGGCCGCCGAGCAGCGCGCACGGACAGGGCGCGACGTTCCCGTTCACGTTGATGTCGCTGAACAACGCATACCGCAGGGACGTGGTCGCAGCCCAGGTTCAGATGCCGATCTCCTAGGTCCTGGCTGGTTGTCCCTGGGTCGCGGCCGGCGGTCGCCTGACAGCCAGCTCGCCGAGCACCGAGGCGACCACACCGAACCCGAAGTAGAGCGGCGGCAGCCACGGCCCGACGCCGAAGAGTGAGTCGGAGTCGGGGGAGTACTTGAACACGTCCGCCTTCACCAGGGCGATCTCGATCGCCGGTCCGACGACGGCGGCCAGCACTCCGCAGACGACCGCGAAGCGGTCCCCGATGAAGCACCACACCAGAACGGCCGGCGCCGCGATCAGGGTCACCGAGACCGCATCCGGGAAGCCGCCCAGGGCCGTGGTGAACGCGTAGCTCCCCAGCACGGCCGCGATCCCGCCGACGGCGTACCGGGGTTCGACCGAGGTGCGGGGCGCACCGAGCCGGAGCCGCAGGTCGGCCAGGCCGGCGGTCCCCGCGCCGACCAGCACCGGGAACCAGATTGGGCTGTCCCAGAGGAAGGGGACGTCGTGCGCCCGGTCGAGGTAGGCGGTGGTCAGCGTGCTGACGTGGAAGTGGTCGCCGAGGAGACTCGCCGCGGCTCCGAGCAGGAACAGGGCGCCGAGCACCGGGAGTCGCAGCTTCATGGCCGGAGACTAGCGGCAGAAAAATCTCAGAGTTGAGTGGAATGGACTCAACTTTACGTTCGTTGAACCGATGACGGATGCGAAGAGGTCCGTCACCATGACATCAAGGGACCGGGAGAGAGGACCGCATGGACGGCTCCAAGTTCACCTCGCGCAGCGTCGAGGTCATCAACGCTGCCCACACCGCAGCGGTGACCGCCGGCAACAGCCAGATCGAGCCGGTGCATCTGGCGCTCGCGCTGCTCAACCAGGAGAACGGGCTCGCCCCGTCCCTGCTCGAAAAGGCGGGGGTCGACGTCGTCGCGCTCGGCCACCTGCTGGAGAAGGACGCCGCCAACCTGCCGAGCGCGACCGGCGCCACCGTGGCCACCCCGACCGCCTCGCCTGCCCTGACCCGGGTGCTGGCCAAGGCCGTCGAGCTCGCGACCGCGATGAAGGACGAGTACGTCGCCACCGAGAATCTGCTGCGTGCACTCGCCGCCGTGGAGAGCCCGGTCAAGACGGCGTTCGACGCCGCTGGTGCGACCGAGGCCACGCTGACCGAGGTCGTGCAGAGCGTGCGCGGTGACCGCAAGGTCACCAGCGAGGAGGCCGAGGCCACCTACGAGGCCCTGGAGAAGTACGCCGTCGACCTGACCGCGCGCGCCGAGGAGGGCCGGCTCGACCCGGTGATCGGCCGCGACGCCGAGATCCGCCGCGTCATCCAGGTGCTCTCGCGTCGTACCAAGAACAACCCCGTGCTGATCGGTGAGCCCGGCGTCGGCAAGACCGCGGTCGTCGAGGGCCTGGCCCAGCGCGTGGTCGCCGGCGACGTCCCGGACTCCCTGAAGGGACGACGGGTGCTCAGTCTCGACCTGGCGGCCATGGTCGCCGGTGCCAAGTACCGCGGCGAGTTCGAGGAGCGGCTCAAGGCCGTCCTCGAGGAGATCACCGCGGCCCAGGGCCAGGTGATCACCTTCATCGACGAGCTGCACACCGTCGTCGGCGCGGGCGCCAGCGGCGACTCCGCGATGGACGCCGGCAACATGCTCAAGCCGATGCTCGCCCGCGGCGAGCTGCGGCTGATCGGCGCGACCACGCTGGACGAGTACCGCGAGCGGATCGAGAAGGACCCGGCTCTGGAGCGGCGCTTCCAGCAGGTGTTCGTCGGTGAGCCGAGCGTCGAGGACACCGTCGCGATCTTGCGCGGCCTTCAGGAGAAGTACCAGGCCCACCACGGCGTGAAGATCACCGACGCCGCGCTGGTCGCGGCCGCGATGCTCTCCGACCGCTACATCACCGGCCGACAGCTGCCGGACAAGGCGATCGACCTGGTCGACGAGGCCGCGTCCCGGCTGCGGATGGAGATCGAGTCCTCGCCGGTCGAGATCGACCAGCTCCGCCGCGACGTCGACCGGATGAAGATGGAGCAGCTCGCGCTCGAGCGCGAGACCGACGACGCGAGTCGTGACCGTCTCGACCAGCTGCGCATCACCCTGGCCGACAAGGAGGAGGAGCTCCGCGGCTTGGAGGCCCGCTGGGAGCGGGAGAAGTCCGCGCTCGAGGGTTCCGGTGCGCTGCGCAAGCAGATCGACACGCTGCGGGTCGAGGCCGAGAGGCTTCAGCGCGAGGGCGATCTCGCCCAGGCCTCAGAGATCCTCTACGGCCGGATCCCCGCGCTGGAAAAGGAGATCGCTGACGCGGAGACTGTCGAAGCGGTCGAAGACCCGATGGTCGCCGAGGAGGTCGGACCGGCCGAGATCGCCGAGGTCGTCGAGGCCTGGACCGGCATCCCCACCGGCCGGCTGCTCGAGGGCGAGACCGCGAAGCTGTTGCGGATGGAGGAGATCCTCGGCGAGCGGCTGATCGGCCAGAGCACCGCGGTCGCCGCCGTCTCCGACGCCGTTCGCCGTTCCCGAGCGGGCATCTCCGACCCCGACCGACCCGCAGGCAGCTTCCTGTTCCTCGGTCCCACCGGTGTCGGCAAGACCGAGCTGGCCAAGTCGCTCGCCGACTTCCTCTTCGACGACGAGCGGGCGATCGTCCGCATCGACATGTCGGAGTACTCCGAGAAGCACTCGGTGGCGCGCCTGGTCGGTGCCCCGCCGGGCTACGTGGGGTACGACGAGGGCGGCCAGCTGACCGAGGCGGTACGCCGTCGTCCGTACTCGGTGGTGCTGCTCGACGAGGTCGAGAAGGCCCACCCCGAGGTGTTCGACATCCTGCTGCAGGTGCTCGACGACGGGCGGCTCACCGACGGGCAGGGTCGCACGGTCGACTTCCGCAACACCCTGCTGATCCTGACCAGCAACCTCGGCTCGCAGTTCCTCGTCGACCCGACCATCGACGACGCGGTGAAGCACGAGTCGGTGATGAGCGTGGTGCGGCAGTCCTTCAAGCCGGAGTTCCTGAACCGGCTCGACGAGGTCGTCATGTTCGACGCGCTGGGCAAGGACGAGCTGGCCCACATCGTCGACCTCCAGCTCAAGGCGCTGGAGTCGCGGCTCGTGGTCCGTCGGATCAGCATCACCGTGACCGACTCGGCGCGGGCGTGGCTGACCGACCACGGCTACGACCCGGCGTACGGGGCCCGTCCGTTGCGCCGCCTGGTGCAGACGGCGATCGGTGACCCGCTGGCGCGGATGCTCATCGGTGGCGCCGTCGGCGACGGCCAGCACGTGGTCGTGGACAGCGAGGGTGAGGGCCTGGCTCTCCGAGTCACGGACTGAGCCTCCTCGATCGGTCAATGAGCAATTCGGGGGGCGCGTCCGTCGCGCCGGATTCCTAGAATCCCGTCAGTGAGAGCAGCGGGGACCTACGCGAACCTGGTGGGCCGGGAGGTCGACCTGGCGGCTGCAGCCGCCCTGCTGCGCGAGTCGCGCGTGGTGACGCTCACCGGTCCGGGCGGTGTGGGCAAGACCAGGATCGCGGAGCAGCTGGTCAGCCAGCTCGCCGAGGACGAGGACGCCGAGCTGCTCCTGATCCGGCTCGAGGAGATCAGCGATCCGACCTTGATCGGCCACGCGGTCGCCGCCGCGGCAGGACTGCAGGCGCCGGGCGACCCCGGAGACCCGGAGTACCTGGTCGCCCATCTCAAGAGGCGCCGATTGACCGTCGTGCTGGACAACTGCGAGCACCTGATCGACGGCGTCGCGGCCCTGGTGGCCGCGCTGGTGGTCGGCTGTCCCGAGGTCCGCGTCCTCGGGACGAGCCAGATGCCGCTCGGCATCGGCGCGGAGGTCCTGTTCCAGGTGGAGCCGCTCACTCTCCCGGCTGCCGGGACCGAGCGCGAGATCGACCACCCAGCACCCGCGGTCGCCATGTTCGCCGACCGCGCCCGGTCCGCGGTGGCGGGCTTCACGCTGACGCCGGAGAACGTGGAGGCGGTGGAGGCGGTGGTGCGATCGGTCGACGGTCTGCCGCTGGCGATCCAGCTGGCCGCTGCCCGGCTGCGGGTGCTTCCGTTGGATGCGTTGGCGCAGCGGCTGACCGAGGCCCCGGCGGACCTCGCGCACGAGTTCCGCGACGCACCGCCTCGGCACCACTCGCTCGAGGCGTCCATCCGGTGGATCGAAGATCTGTGCAGTCCTGCCGAGCGAACCCTGTGGGAACGCTTGTCGGTCTTCGTCGGCGGGTTCGACCTGGGCGATGCCGAGCGGGTCTGCTCGGGCACCGGGATCGCGCACGAGGAGGTCCTCGGGCTGCTCGCCGGTTTGGTGGACAAGTCCGTGGTCCAGTTCGCCACCGACGGTTCCGACCGCTACCGGATGCTGGAGAGCGTGCGCCACGTCGGTCGGGAGCGGCTCGTCGAGCACGGGAGCCTCGGTGCCGTGCGGGACCGGCACCTGCAGTGGGTCGAAAACATCGCCGCCGACTTCCTGGCGACCTGGATCGGGCCGGAACAGCTTCGCTGGCTGCAGCGATTGGACGCCGAGGTGGGCAACGTCCGCGCCGCGTTCGAACACGCACTGGAACAGCCCGACACCGTTCCGGTGGCGCTGCGGATGGCTGCCCAGCTGAAGCACTTCTGGGCGATCGGCGGACACGTCGGCGAAGGTCGGTACTGGGCTGACCGGGCCCTCGCCGCGGGTGAGGGGTCCTCCCGGGACCGGGCGATGGCGGCACAGACCAGCGGGTTGATGGCGATGCAGCAGGGTGACCCGGCCCATGCCCGCGCCATGGTCGATCTGGCCCGGTCCTGCGACGTCGACGAGGCGGATCACCTGGTCCAGGGGGCCGTTGACCTCGTCGAGGGTCAGGTCCTGCTGTGGGAGGGCAGCACCTCGGACGGGTTGGACACCCTGCGCGAGTCGGTGCGCCGCCTCGACCTGGTCCCGTTCAGCAACGAGCTCGCCGGCACGCTCGTCCACGTGGGCGCGCACCTGGCGGAGTTCGAGGCGCGGGCCGAGGGTCGCGCGCTGCTCGAACGAGCCGTCGAGCTCGGTGAGCGGACCGGCGAGCGGGCGCTGCGGGGGCACGCGCTCGCCTGGCTCGCGATGCAACCGAGTGTTGACCCGGCCGAGGCCGAGCGCTTCGCGCTCACCGCGCTGCGCCTGTCCTGGGGGCTGCAGGACCCGAGGGCGATCGGAATCCAGATCCTCGCGCTGGCCCAGCTCGCACACCGGACCGGCAACGAGCAGCGTTGTGCGCTGCTCCTGGGTGCGGCAGCGCGGCAGTTCCGGCGGGCCGACCTCGGGTTCGAGAGGTTTCCTGCTGTCCGGAGAGATGGCTTCGAGCGTTTCGCGTTCCGGAAAACGGCTCCGCGGGAGCATCCCCAGGCGTACGAGCGCGGGTTGAGCCTGTCGTTGGAGGAGGCCGTGGAGGTCGCGCTCGACCTGTCGGCCGCGCCTGCGGAACTCGTGCCGGAGGTGACCGACGTGCTGGAGCCGCTCACCCGTCGCGAGACCGAGGTCGCCCGCCTGGTCGCGACCGGGCTCGGCAACCGCGAGATCGCCGGGCGCCTGTTCATCTCAGAACGCACCGCCCAGGGTCACGTCCAGAACGCGCTGCGCAAGCTGGACTTCGGCTCGCGGGCCCAGATCGCGACCTGGGTGGTGCGGCAGGACGGCTAACGCCCCCGGCTCAGACCAGGGCACGACCGTCGTGCAGGGCGAGCCTCTGCGCGACGGTCCGCTGGTCGGCCAGCCAGTTCTCCTCGGGCGTGGCCGGGAGCATGTCGTCGTACTCGATGGCGAACGAGCCCAGGATGCTGCCGAACCGGGCCGGTCGCGCGATGAACCAGACGTGCAGGTGGGCCGAACCGTCCCCGATCCGCATCACGTGGGCCCGGCCGACGTGGTCCAGGTGCTCCATGATCCGGGCGATCCACAGCGAGAGCCGGCCGAGCTCGGCGGCCTGCTCGTCGGACAGGTCGGTGTAGTCGAGGTGCTCCTTGGGCTCGAGCATCAGGATCAGCGGGAGACCGCCGCGCGCCATCGGGCGCAGCGTCCAGGCCTCGTTCTCCCAGATGGGCACGCTGTGGTTGCCGCCGGAGCACAGCGCGCAGGCCTTTCCGCCGGGATCACCCTCGCGCGGGTTCTCGACGGGCAGCGGTGCGGCGAGCACCTTCGGCACGATCGCTCCGTCGACGACCTCCCACGGGAATACGTCCCAGTCGACAGCCGGCGTCATCGGCAGCCGGCCGCCTTCGCCCACCTGCTCGGTGATCCGGGCGAACAGGTCCTCGGGTGACTCAGCCATGCGGCCACCCTGCCAGAGCGTCGAACCGATCGACCGATTGCCCTCAGGTCGGCGGCTTCGGTGCCGATAGGTGCGGGACTACGTGCACCCCAAGGACGGGGTGCCGCCGGGAAAGGAATCCGCATGCACCTCCTCGACGCTCCACTCGCGCGCCGTGTCCAAGGGGCCTTCTGCGCCCTCGCCGTGACCGCTGGGCTGATGTTCGTCCCGTCGCTCGCCGGTACGGCGAACGCCACCGACCTGCCGCCGGCACCGATGTCCTGCAGCGCCGCGAAGGCCCTCTGGAAGAAGTCCGGCCACCTGCAGAACCAGGCACGTCTGGACGCGCTCAAGGCGGCCAAGCGCCTCGCCAAGGCGACGGCCACCCACCAGGGCGCCAAGACGCGGGCCGCCCTCAAGGCATCGGCCGTGAAGGCGGCCAAGCACTACCGGTCGTTGGTCGCTGCCACCAAGGTGCGGCACACGAAGATGGGCGAGATCTGCTCGGCCGAGAACTCCGCGGCCAAGGCCTTCGGCGCTGGCAAGAAGCTGGCCCTGCTGGCGGTCGCGAACGGGCTCGACCTGTCGGCGATCAACACCGACCAGCTCACCGCGCTGCTCGAGGACCTGCTGCCCGGCGTCACCGATCACCTCACCGACGGTCAGCTGACCGCGCTGCTGAACGGCTTCAACGCCGCCTCGGCACTGTCGCCGACCGACGTGCTGGCCTTGTTCGGCGGGCTGTTCTCGACGGACCAGGTCACCGCGATCCTCGGGGGCCTGGCCTCGCCCGAGGTGCTCACGTCGTTGGTGAACAGCCTGGTCGGCCAGCTGAGCGGGATGGGCGGCGGACTGCCGATCCCGGGAGGACTCGACCTGTCGGCGATCCTCGAGACCGTGACCGGCATCCTCGGCAGCGACGGCGGCCTGTCGACGCTGTGCGGCCTGGTGCCGATCCCGGTGCTCTGCGGCTGACCTAGCCGGTCCGGCCACCCGCGAGGAGTGCGTCCAGCTTGGCCTCGAGCCGAGCGACGTCCGCGCGGGTGGCCGACTGCAGGTCCTCCCGGAGGGTCGCGATGATCGAGCCACCCGGCTCGATGGTGACCTCCTCGGTCTCGCGGACGTTGTTGGCGTTCTGCCGCCGTAGGGCCGCTTCCACCTCGGCGGTCCGCAGGCCCTCGCGCGCCAGCGCCTCCTCGTCCCACTCGCCGTCCTTGGCCAGCACGGTCGCCGTTCCCTCCAGGGCTCGGCTCACCCGGTCGCTGCGTCGCGACAGCCGGACCACCCCGGCGTTGAAGCCGAGCAGCACGACCGCGCCGATCAGCCCGCCCAGCAGGCTGTTGTCCGGGCCGATGATGGCGTTCTGGACGACGTTGCTCAGCAGCAGCACGACCACCAGGTCGAAGGCGTTGAGCTGGGCCAGGTCTCGCTTGCCGGCCAGGCGGATCAGCACCGCGATCGCCAGGTAGACCGCGATCGTGCGGACCACCTTCTCGGTCACCGACAGGTCGAGGTGCATCAGGTCGTTCCACATGGGGTTCATCCTGCTCCTGCGGCCACCGAGTTCGGGTCAGCCGGCGAGCGCGCGTCCGAGGCTGGTGAAGTACTCGGCGCGCAAACCCTCGCGGGCCCGGAGCGAGAGCTGCGCCGCTGCGTTCGGGCTGAGTCCCAGCGCCTGGGCGGTCTCGGCAAGGCTCCAGCCCTCGATGGTGCGCAGCCGCAGGACCTGCCGCCAGCGCTCCGGGAGCCGGCGGTACGCCTCTGCGGCTTCGCCGTGGGCCAACCGGTCGAGCCAGTCCTGGCTCTCCTCGGCGGTGTCCGCCCAACGAGCCACGTCCTCGACCAGGTGGACCGGGCGCTGCTTGCGCACGTGGTCGATGTTCAGGTTGCGGATCGTGGTGACCAGGTACGGGAGGAAGGACGCCTCCGGTCCGAGACCTCGGCGCAGCAGCTCGAGCACGCGGGTGAACGCCTCGGCTGCGTGCTCCTCGGCCAGGCCGTGACCGACGGTCGCCCCGGCGATGCGGACCGCCGTGCGGTGGTGCCGGCGGAACAGCACGCCGTACGCCGTCGGGTCGCCGCTGCGGACCAGGGTCAGCAGCTCGGTGTCGGTGAGGTCGTCGAGGTCGCGACCGGGGACAAGGGGTGAGGAGTTGTGCATCGGCTTCCAGACGGGTCGGTGGGTCGCGACCACTGTCGTGTTTTCCGGGTTCGTGCGGATGCGCCGAATTGCCTGTTTCTCATACCTGGTTCGCCGGACCGGCCGGGAGACCTGACACCATTCCGGGTGTGAGCGAAGTCCGCCCGAGGTCGGTGTACGCCGTCTGGCTGGTCGCTCTCGGCGTCTACCTGCTCGCCGTCTTCCATCGCTCCTCGCTGGCCGTCGCCGGCCTGGCCGCCACCGACCGGTTCGGCATCTCCGCCTCGCAGCTGGCGACCTTCACGATGCTCCAGCTGCTGGTCTACGCGCTGATGCAGATACCCGTGGGACTGCTCGTGGACCGGTTCGGCTCGCGCAGCGTGCTCACCGCCGGCGCTGTGCTCCTGACCTGTGCGCAGACCGGGTTCGCCTTCGCGGACAGCTACCCGCTCGCGCTGCTGGCCCGCGTCTTCGTGGGCATGGGGGACGCGATGACGTTCATCTGCGTGCTGCGCCTGGTCAACACGTGGTTCGAGCCGCGCCGGGTGCCGGTGATGATCCAGTTCACCGGTGTCCTCGGTCAGCTCGGCGCGATCATCGCGGCGGTGCCGATGACCTGGGCGCTCGGCCACCTCGGCTGGACGAAGTCGTACCTGATCGCCGCCTCGCTCGGCATCGTGATGACCACGCTCCTGCTGCTCGTCGTGCACGACGCCCCGGCCACCCGGAACCTGCGCGGCCAGGCGATGAACCTGACGGCGATGCGGGCCAGCCTGGCCGAGTCGTGGAGCCACCCCGGCACCCGGCTCGGTTTCTGGATGCACTTCACCACCCAGTTCAGCGCCACCGTCCTCGGGTTGCTGTGGGGGTTCCCGTTCCTGGTCAAGGGAGAGGGCCTGAGCAAGGACGCGGCCGGCGTCCTGCTGACCGTGATGGTGGTGGCGATCATGGGAACCGGTCCGCTGCTCGGCTGGCGCATCACGATCCGGCCGTGGCACCGCTCGACCCTGGTGCTGGGCATCGTCGCTGCGATCGTCACGGTCTGGACGATCGTGCTCAGCTGGCCCGGCGAGGCCCCGCTCTGGTTGCTGGTGGTGCTGGTCGTGGTCACCGGCGTCGGGGGCCCGGCCTCGGTGATCGGCTTCGACCTCGCCCGGACCTCGAACCCGCCGCACCGGCTGGCGAGCGCCACCGGGATCATCAACCAGGCCGGTTTCTTCGCGAGCCTGACGCTGGTGATCGCGATCGGAGTGATCCTCGACTGGCGCACCCCGGGGTCGTCGACCGACTACACGCCCGACGCGTTCCGCTGGGCGATGAGCTTCCAGTACGTCCTGTGGTCGGTCGGCCTGGTCCAGATCTGGCGCTACCGGGTCAAGGCACGGGCCCGGCTGCTGGCCGATGACCCGGACCTGTACGACGAGATGAAGCGGACGTTCTAGGCTCCACCGCATGCCCGTCAAGCCGCTCCTCGCCGCGCTCACGCTCGTCCTCGCCGTGGGCGCCACCGGCTGCGGCAAGGACGACCCGCAGCCGAAGGCCGATCCGACCTCGAGCAGCTCGGACCAGCCGACCGGCACCCCGACCGCGACCGACGAGCCGAGCGACGGCAGCACGCCCACCTCACCGGCAGTCGGCCTGCCGACGGACTTCCCGGCCCAGACGGAGGTGCCGGTGGTCTCGGGGGTGGTCACCAGCAAGAACAGCGGCACCCAGTCGACCGGACGGATGGGCTGGCAGATCGAGCTGCAGGCCGTAGGCACCCGGAAGGGCTGCTTCGACCGGGCTGCCGCCGCGCTGGTCGCCGCCGGGTTCGCCAAGCAGGCCGCGATGACCGCGGGCGACACCCTCCAGGCGCAGTACACCACCAAGAAGTGGGCGGTGATCATCTCGTCGCGCTCCGACGGGTCGAGCTGCCAGCTCGGCTACGAGGTCGGACAGCTCGCGGACTAGGTCGTCCCGCTTTGTAGGCTCGCTCCGTGAGCGGCGACCTGAACATCCCAACGGCCCCGGCGATCGACGGCGCCCAGCACATCCACTCCGGCAAGGTCCGCGACCTGTACCGGATGACCGAGGGCCCGCAGGCCGGTCGGCTGCTGATGGTCGCGAGCGACCGGATCTCGGCGTACGACTACGTGCTGGACAGCACCATCCCGGACAAGGGCACGATCCTGACCCGGATGTCGCTGTGGTGGTTCGACCAGCTGGCGAGCCTGATCCCGAACCACGTCGTCTCGACCGACGTGCCGGAATCGGTGCGCGGACGTGCGGTCTTCTGCGAGGAGCTCGCGATGTTCCCGGTCGAGTGCGTGGCACGCGGCTACCTGACCGGATCGGGCCTGCTCGACTACCGGGCCACCGGCGAGGTCTGCGGGATCGCGCTGCCCGAGGGGCTCGAGGACGGCAGCGCCCTGCCCGAGCCGATCTTCACGCCGGCCAGCAAGGCGGCCGTCGGCGACCACGACGAGAACGTCTCCTTCGACGCGGTGGTGACCGCGGTCGGAGCCGGAACCGCAGCGGCGCTGCGCGACCTGACCCTGTCGATCTACGGCCACGCCGAGGAGCTGGCCCGGATGCGCGGCATCATCCTGGCCGACACCAAGTTCGAGTTCGGCGCGCGTGCCGACGGGAGCATCGTGCTCGCCGACGAGGTGCTCACCCCGGACTCCAGCCGGTTCTGGCCCGCCGACCTCTGGCAGCCCGGCCGCGCCCAGCCGTCCTACGACAAGCAGATCGTCCGGGACTGGTTGACCTCTCCCGAGAGCGGCTGGGACCGGACGAGCGGCGAGCGTCCGCCGGCGCTGCCGCAACAGGTCATCGACCACACCCGGGCCCGGTACGTCGAGGCGTACGAATTGCTCACAGGCGAGTCGTTCTGATGGTTCTCCACAGGTCCGGTATCCGTGGTGGCCGAGCCCGACTGCCCGAACTTACGGTCCTGCCATGAACGACGCCCAGACGTGGACCTCACTCATCTTCCTGATGACGGCACTCATCAGTGTTCTCGGCTATGCGGCACGCAACATCGACCAGCGCTTCACCGAGGTAGGCCTCCGCTTCACCGAGGTTGACTGCCGCTTCACCGACGTTGACCGCCGCTTCACGGAGGTTGACCAGCGGTTCGACCTGGTCGACCAGCGGTTCGACCGTCTGGAGGCGCGCTTCGACCGGTTCGAGGCGAAGCTCGACGCGCGTTTCGATCGGCTGGATGCGCGGGTCGAAGGGCTGGATCGGGATGTCACTGCTCTGATGCGTCGAGGGCTCGGCGACCAATGATCTCGGTCCGCTTCGGCGTTCCCGCAGAGGTCGCCTTCGCCTTCCTCGTCGACCCGGCCAACCGTCCGCTCTGGCAGTCCTCGTTGCGCCGCGTCGAGGACGTCACGCCCGCCGAACCCGCCGTCGGTCAGACCTGGACCGACGTCACTGCGGCCGGCGTACGGCCTGCGATGGAGACCACCGAGCTGGTTCCGTCGACCCGCTGGACCGAGCGCGGCAGCTGGCACGGGATCATCGCCGAGCTGACCCTTCACGTCGAGCCTGTCGCGAGCGGATGCATCGTCACACCGGAGTTCCGGGTCCGCGGGAAGGGGCTGCTGAGTCCGCTCGGCCCGATGCTCACCTCGCTCGCCCGGCTCGCCGTACCGGGGGACCTGCGGCGCGCGGCTGGGCTGCTGGCACGCGAGCACGGCTGAAGATTGTTGCCGCTGCCCAAAGACTCCCGCCCCCTGCGTGGCTAGGTTTACCTCCATGCTGAACCTTTCGATCCTGCTCGAGGACTCCGCCCGCCAGTACCCCGACCGCGACGCCCTGGTTCTCGGCGACACCCGACTCACCTACGCCCAGGTCAACGCTGCTGCGAACCAGGTCGCGAACCTGCTCGTCGAGCGGGGGATCCAGCCCGGCGACAAGGTCGCGCTCAGCTGCCCGAACCTGCCCTACTTCCCGATCGTCTACTACGGGATCCTCAAGGCCGGCGGCGTCGTGGTGCCGCTCAACGTCCTGCTCAAGGGGCGCGAGGTCGCGTTCCACCTGACCGAGGCGGACGTGAAGGCGTACTTCTGCTTCCAGGGCACGCCGGACCTGGCCATCGGCGCCGAGGGTCACGCGGGCTTCGAGCAGGCCAAGGCCGACGGCAGCGGCATCGAGCACTTCTTCATGATCATGGCCGACCCGGCGGCGGCGTCCTCGATCGACGGCACCGAGACCCTCGGGCAGGCCCTCGCCGGGAAGTCGCCGGTCTTCGACGCGGTCGTCACCGAGGCGAGCGACACCGCGATCATCCTGTTCACCTCGGGCACCACCGGCCGGGCCAAGGGTGCCGAGCTGAGCCACTCGAACACGATGATGAACGTCGTCACGATGAACCGGCTCTTCGGCAACCAGCCGGCCAGCGACACCCACGTGCTCACCCTGCCGCTGTTCCACACCTTCGGCGCGACCGTGCAGATGCACGCCGGCTTCGCGACCGCGGCGACGCTGCTGCTGGTGCCGCGGTTCGATGCCGAGCAGGTGATCGGGCTGATGCAGAAGGAGGACGTCACCTTCTTCGCCGGGGTGCCGACGATGTGGTGGGGCCTGCTCGCCGCACTGGAGCAGGCCGGCGGCAGCGTCGACGTCGAGCGGATCGCGCGCAACCTGCGGATCGGTGCCTCGGGTGGTGCGAGCCTCCCGGTCGAGATCATCAGCAAGGTCAAGGAGAAGCTCGGCGTCACGATCCTCGAGGGCTACGGCCTCTCGGAGACCTCGCCGGTGGCGACGTTCTCCGACCCGGAGCAGGAGCCGCGGCCCGGCTCGATCGGCGTTCCGATCTGGGGCGTCGAGGTGAAGCTGATCAACGACGACTGGTCCGAGGTCACCGGCGTCGACGAGATCGGCGAGATCGCGATCAAGGGCCACAACATCATGAAGGGCTACTACGGGCGTCCCGAGGCGACCGCGGAGGCGATCCAGAACGGCTGGTTCCGCTCCGGCGACCTGGCCCGCCGCGACGCCGACGGCTTCTACTACATCGTCGACCGGTCCAAGGACATGATCATCCGCGGCGGCTTCAACGTGTACCCGCGCGAGATCGAGGAGGTCCTGATGACCCACCCCGACGTCTCCCTGGCAGCGGTCGTGGGCATCCCGCACGAGTCCCACGGCGAGGAGGTCAAGGCGTTCGTGATCCTGAACGCCGGGGCCGCGGTCACCGAGGAGGAGCTGGTGGCCTGGGGCAAGGAGCAGATGGCGTCGTACAAGTACCCGCGGCTGGTGACCTTCGTGGAGAGCCTGCCGATGACCGCCACCGGCAAGATCCTCAAGCGGGAGCTCGTCGACTGAGCGAAGGTTCGGACGACGCTTGGTCGAGCACTTAGGATTCTGGCGTGTTCTGGGGCTCGCAGGACGTCCCCGCGCACGTGGGGCGTCACAAGGCACCCCGTCCTGACCAAGTAGGGCGGGCGCTTCGGCGAGCCCTGATCGTGACGGTCGTACCGGGGCTCTTCCTCGGCCTGATCGGCTTCGGGGTGTTCTCGCTCAAGCGCGACAAGATCATCGACGTCGCGCTCGACCCGACCGCCCTGCTCTGGGTCGTCGTGGTGATCGGCGTGGTCTGGTCGCTGTGGGTCTCGCTGATCTGGAAGATCTACGCCCGCAACCGCTCGCGCACCGCGACGCTGCCGTTCCGCGTCCTCGGAGCCGCCGGCGTCGGCCTGATGTGCCTCGCGGTGAGCGCGCCGATGGCCGTCGGAGCCCGGTACGCCGTGGTGCAGCGCGACGTCGTGCACACCGTCTTCGGCACCCACGAGAGCGCCACCACTCCCAAGCAGGTCACCAAGGCCAACCCGTGGGGGCACCGCGACCGGGTCAACGTGCTCCTCCTCGGCGGGGACGGCGGCATCGACCGCCAGGGCATCCGCACCGACTCGGTGATCCTGGCGAGCATCTCGGTGAAGACCGGGAGCACCACGCTGTTCAGCTTCCCGCGCAACCTGCAGAACGTGCCCTTCAAGGCCGGGTCACCGCTGGCGAAGCTCTACCCCAGCGGTTTCACCGACGGGACCCCGAACAACGCCGAGTACTTCCTCAACGCGGTCTACCGGAACATCCCGGCCCTGCACCCGGGCGTCCTCGGCAAGACCGACAACGAGGGCGCGGACGCGGTCAAGCTCGCGGTCGAGGGTGCGACCGGCATCCCGGTCGACTACTACGTGCTGGTCAACCTCGACGGCTTCTCGAAGCTGGTCGACGTGCTCGGCGGCATCACGGTGAACATCAACGAGCCGATCCCGATGGGCGGCAACACCGACCTGCACATTCCCCCGAAGAAGTACCTCCAGCCCGGCCCGAACCGGACCCTGAACGGCTACCAGGCGCTCTGGTACACCCGCGGACGCTACGGCTCCACCGACTACAAGCGGATGGCCCGGCAGCGCTGCGCGATCAACGCGATCGTCAAGAAGGCCAGCCCGGCGCTGATGTTGCGCAAGTACGTCGCCCTGGCCGAGGCCAGCAAGGACATCGTCCGCACCGACATCCCGTCCCGCCTGCTCCACGCGTTCGTCGACCTGGCAGGCCTGGTCAAGGGGAAGCCGATCCGGTCCGTCGGCTTCGAGCGCAGTGCGGCCTTCGACCCCAACGACCCGGACTTCGCCTACGTGCGGGCGGCGGTCTACAAAGCGCTGCACCCGACCGTGCACCACTCCTCGACGGGCGGCGCGACGTCCTCGGGAGGATCGGGCGACAGCGTGGCGGGAGACCCGGGGGACACGACCCCGAGCAAGGCCAGCGACACCAACGCGGACTGCGCCTACCACCCGGTGGCCCAGTAGACCTAGGGTCGGGCCATGGGCAACGACTACTTCGTCTCCTCCTCCACGGTGGTACCGGTCACGCCGGACGTGGCCTTCCAGGGTCTGCTGGACGCACCGCTCGAGCGGCTCTTCCCGCACCGGTCCGGCCCACTGCCCTCGATCGCCCGGTGCGAGGGCCAGGTCGGCGCCTGGAGCGAGGTCGGCCAGACGCGCAACGTCGTGCTCTCCGACGGCACCGGCAACCTCGAGACGCTGGTCGGCCTGTCCCGCCCGAGCGACTACCGCTACCGGATCACCGGCATCGAGGGGCCGTTCAAGCTGCTGGTCTCCTCGATCGACGGGCGGTTCACCTTCGAGCCCGAGGGCGACGGCACCCGCGCCACCTGGAGCTGGACGCTGCACGGCCGGAACGTCGGGGCGCGGCTGGCCTATCCCGCGCTCGGATTCTTCTGGCGCCGCTGGGCCGCCCGGATGTGGCCGAACTTCGCCGGCCTGGTGACCACCTGACGGAGTGACCCCGCGGCGACCCTTAGACTTGGCGCGTCGCCCGTGTTCGTCCCTCCAAGGAGTAGCCCCGTGGCCCGTGTCGTCGTCGACGTCATGCCCAAGCCCGAGATCCTCGACCCGCAGGGCAAGGCCGTGCTCGGCGCGCTTCCCCGGCTCGGGTTCTCCGGAGTCACCGAGGTCCGCCAGGGCAAGCGGTTCGAGCTCGAGATCGACGGCGAGGTCACCCCGGAGCGGCTGGCCGAGGTCGAGAAGATGGCCGAGACCCTGCTCTCCAACCCGGTGATCGAGGACTTCGCCGTCCGGGTCGTCTCGTGAAGGTCGGGGTCGTCACCTTCCCCGGTTCGCTAGACGACGCCGACGCGCGCCGCGCGGTCCGGCACGCCGGCCACGACGCGGTCGCGCTCTGGCACGGCGACCACGACCTCAAGGGCGTCGACGCGGTGCTGCTCCCCGGCGGCTTCTCCTACGGCGACTACCTGCGCTGCGGCGCGATCGCACGGTTCGCGCCGGTGATGTCCGAGGTCGTCGACGCGGCCAAGGGCGGGATGCCGGTCCTCGGCATCTGCAACGGCTTCCAGATCCTCTGCGAGTCGCACCTGCTGCCCGGCGCGCTGATCCGCAACGACCACCGCAAGTTCGGCTGCCTCGACCAGCGCCTGGTCATCGAGAACAACAAGACCGCCTGGACGAACTCCTACGAGGCCGGCCAGGAGGTCACCATCGTCCTGAAGAACGGCGAGGGGTCCTTCGTCGCGGACGAGAAGACGCTGGACATGCTCGAGGCCGAGGGCCGGGTCGTCGCCCGCTACGTCGGCAACCCGAACGGATCGCAGCGCGCGATCGCCGGGATCAGCAACGAGGCCGGCAACGTCGTCGGGCTGATGCCGCACCCCGAGCACGCCATCGAGGACCTCTGCGGTCCCGGCAGCGACGGGCTCGGGTTCTTCACGTCCCTGTCCTAGACGCGCCCCTTCGCCAGGTAGCGCCAGGTCTTGGCCCCGACGGTTCCGGTCGCCCGGATCCCGACCCGGCGCTGGTAGGTCTTCACGGCCCGCTGCGTCGCGCGGTCGTAGCGCCCGGTGATGTAGACGCCGTACACCCCGGCAGCGTGCAGGGCGCGCTGCACGCGGACGACGTCGGCACCGCGCACGCCGCGCCTGAGCCACGAGGTGTGGTTGCCGGTGACGAGGAGCGAGACCCAGTCGCCGCGGGTCATCGTCGTACGCACCTTGCGGTCCGAGCCGGACTGCAGCTTGTTCACGCTGAACGCCGTACGACGTCCCCAGTAGCCGTTGACGTCGTGCGGGTACAGGCCGTTCTGCTTGAGCACGCACTGGAGCCGGGCGTGCAGGTTCTCGCGCCGGAACACGCCCGTCGAGAAGTAGGTCGCGAGGTTGAGCCGCCGGGTCGTGCAGAGGCGGTCAGCCACCGGGTTCTGCACCTCCGGGGTGCTGCCGCCGGGCAGGTAGACCCAGTGGGCCTGGTGCTTCCTCGTCGCGTGGTGCTTCGGGTGCTGCGCCTTGGTGTGGTGCTTCGTGGTGTGGTGCACCTTCGCGTGGTGGGTCGCCTTCCGCGTCCGGTGGACCCGCAGGTCGACGTAGTTGCTGTCGATGTTGATGGCGACGCCGCCGTGGCGCTCGGTGTGGCCGCCGCGGTACTGCTTGACCCGGGAGTTGGTCCAGCTGCCGGCGTGCAGGTAGGACGAGTGCGTGTTCGCCCGGCCGTTCCAGTCGGCGACCCAGATCTGCTGGGGGAGGGTCAGCCCGGAGCGAGCCCACCGGGCGCGGTCGAGGAGCTTGATCCCGGAGGATGCGCTGGAGTAGACGCCGGAGACGTACCCGTGCGACCGCAGCCCCTGCGTCCAGGACGACAGGAAGCGCAGCGAGGAGTTGCGGCACGACGCCGAGCGGGTGCTGAACGCCTCCAGGTCGTAGAAGATCGTGCTGCCGCGCGACAGCCCGAGCCTCCGGGCGGCGCGGACGGCCGACCTCGCCTCGGCGCGACCCTGGGCCCGGGCCCTGGCGTAGCTGCGGCGCGGGTTCGCGCTGATCCGGTGACCGCGCAGGTGGGCGTGCCGGTTGCACGAGGCCTGCGGGCCGACGTGGATCGGCAGCAGCTTCCACCCGTGGGCGAGCTGCTTCCGCACCCAGGTCCGGGTCAGGTGGCGCTGGTGGCAGGCGCGGGAAGCACCCGAGATGTAGACGCCCACGCCGCGGTACGGCGAGTGCCGGCGCCACACGTTCATCGCACGCTGCGATGGTGCGGAGCACTGGTCGAAGGCCTTGCCCGTGAAGTTGCCGGGCGTGGCCGGATTGCCGCCGGCGTCGGCGGTCGAGATCCCCGGTCCGAGCAGGACCGATCCGACGAGCAGGACGATGACGGCGGCGGAGATCCGCCGCGACGGTGTGAAAGACACTGTTCCCCCAAAAGCGACAAAAGCGCGTTCACGCTATGTCGCGTTCCGGGGTGCGGCTGAGGAATCGGCTATCTCGTCGTTATAACTCGGCCGCTCCGGAATTCGGTGACTGTCACCAGTGGCCGGCGACCAGGGAGCGCCAGGTGATCGCGGCGATGATGCCCGCGGACGGCGAGATGTGGTTCGCCTTCTGGTAGGCCGCCGCCGCCCGCTGGGTCGCCGCGTTGTAGGTGCCCGTGATCGACAGCTCCGCCGAGGTCGCGGCGTTCAGCGCGCGCTGGGCCCGGATCACGTCCCAGCCCTTCACCCCGGGCTTGAGCGTCGTGCGCTGGGTGCCGGCGCTGAGCAGCGCGACCCAGTCGGACCGGCTGAACGACGCCGCCTGGGTGTGGTGCACCTTGACCTGGAACGCCTGCACCGCGGTGGTGGTGGCGTTGTTCCAGGCGCCGGTCACGGTCGCGGTGTAATAGCCGTTCTTCTTCAGCAGGCACTGCAGCGGCGTGACCAGGGTGCGGTTGATGTCGGGGGTGGTGAACCGGTAGCTCGACCGGTTCATGTCGCTGCTCGTGCACTTCGGGAACCCGTGCAGGTCGAGGTAGTTGCTGTCGACGGTCATGGTCACTCCGCCGTACGACGCGCTGTGGCCTCCGTGGTACTGGTGCAGCCGCCGTCCCGGCCAGCCGTCGGAGCGGATGTAGGTCGAGGACGTGTTCCGCTTGTCGTTCCAGTCCGCGATCCAGATGTAGGTCGGGAGCGGGACGGTGTTGCTCGCACTGACCCGGGCGTCGTCGAGCATCTTGATGCCCGTCGATGCGCTGGAGTACATGCCCGAGGCGTAGCCGAGGCTCTTGAGCTCGGAGGTCCAGGCGCCGATGAACCGGAGCGCCGAGCTGCGGCAGGCCGAGTTCCCGATGTTGAAGCTCTCGAGGTCGTAGAAGATCGTGCTGTGCCGCGGGAGCGCGAGCTTCTTCGCGGCCGCCACCGCGGTCCGCGCCTCGTCGATCCCCTGGGAGCGCGCGTAGGAGTAGTTGTTGGCCGGCAACGCGCTGATCCGGTGAGCCTGGTAGCGCTCGACCGTGGTGCAGTTGGCCTGGCGACCGAGGTGGATCGGCAGCAGGCGCCAGCCGGCGGCGAGCTGGGTGTGCACCCAGGTGGGCGTCAGGTTCGGCTGGTCGCTGCAGTAGCGCAGCACCCCGGACATGTAGACACCGACGGCGCGGAAGGGCGAGGACTTGCGCCAGGCGGTCATCGCCGACTGGCTCGGGGTCTCGCAGCGGTCGAAGCCGTAGCCGGTGATCGGGCCGGGGGTGACCGGGTTCGCGTAGGCCACCGGAGCGAGCTCCGGGGTCGAGCCGGACAGCGCCAGGGCGGCTGCCAGGACGGCAGCGCCGACGACGGTCGTGGTGGTGGCCTGCCGCACCGAGGCGAACAGGGATGTGGGGGAAAGCACGAACCAGCTCCAAGCGGGGGAAGTCGCGGGGATCCCGGCCACGATAACCCGGGCCCGACCGGATAGATTTGGTGCGACATCCCCCGAGCCCGGAGCACTTTTTCGTGTCTGTAGCCCGCACCGCCCTCGACACCGTCGCCGCCGCTTCGCAGGATCCGGACCGGGAGCAGCCCTGGGCCGACCTCGGGCTGAAGGCCGACGAGTACGCCCGTATCCGCGAGATCCTCGGTCGCCGCCCGACCAGCTCCGAGCTGGCGATGTACTCGGTGATGTGGAGCGAGCACTGCTCCTACAAGTCCACCAAGGTGCACCTCAAGCAGTTCTCCGAGATCCCGCAGGAGACCCCGGTCGGCAAGATGCTGGCCGGCATCGGCGAGAACGCGGGCGTGATCGACGTCGGTCAGGGTTACGCGGTCACCTTCAAGGTCGAGTCGCACAACCACCCGTCGTTCGTGGAGCCGTACCAGGGTGCGGCCACCGGCGTCGGCGGCATCGTCCGCGACATCCTGGCGATGGGTGCCCGTCCGGTCGCGGTGATGGACCCGCTGCGCTTCGGCCCGCTCGACGCCCCCGACACGCACCGGGTGCTGCCCGGGATCGTGGCCGGCGTCGGAGGCTACGGCAACTGCCTCGGCCTGCCGAACATCGGCGGCGAGGCCGTCTTCGACTCCACCTACCTGGGCAACCCGCTGGTCAACGCGCTCTGCGTCGGCGTGCTCAAGCACGAGGACCTGCACCTGGCCAAGGCGTCCGGTGTCGGCAACCAGGTGATCCTGTACGGCGCCCGCACCGGCGGCGACGGCATCGGCGGTGTCTCGGTGCTGGCCTCCGAGACCTTCGACGCGGACGGTCCGGCCAAGCGCCCCAGCGTCCAGGTCGGCGACCCGTTCATGGAGAAGCTGCTCATCGAGTGCACCCTGGAGATCTTCGCGGCCGGTCTGGTCGCGGGCATCCAGGACCTCGGCGGCGCGGGCCTGTCCTGCGCGACCTCCGAGCTTGCCAGCGCGGGCGACGGCGGCATGCACGTCGAGCTCGACCGGGTGCCGCTGCGTGACTCCACGCTCGCCCCGGAGGAGATCCTGATGAGCGAGTCGCAGGAGCGGATGATGGCGGTCGTCGAGCCCGCCGACGTCGACGCCTTCATGGCGATCTGCGAGAAGTGGGACGTGGAAGCGGTCGTGATCGGTGAGGTCACGGACTCGGGCCGCCTGCACATCGACTGGCACGGCGAACGCGTCGTCGACGTGCCGCCGCGCTCGGTCGCCCACGACGGTCCGACGTACAACCGGCCCTACGCCCGCCCAGACTGGCAGGACGCGCTGCAGGCCGACGGCGCCGAGGCGCTGGCCCGGCCCGTCACCGGCGACGAGCTGCGCGCGACCGTGCTGACGCTGGCCGCCAGCCCAAACCTGTGCGACAAGTCCTGGATCACCGACCAGTACGACCGCTACGTGCTCGGCAACACCGTGCTCGCCCAGCCGAGCGACAGCGGCATGATCCGTATCGAGGAGGAGACGAACCTCGGCGTCGCGGTCTCGACCGACTGCAACGGCCGCTTCGCCAAGCTCGACCCGTACGCCGGCGCGCAGCTCGCCCTGGCCGAGTCCTACCGCAACGTCGCCACCGGTGGCGCCAAACCGCTGGCGATCAGCGACTGCCTGAACTTCGGTTCACCGGAGGACCCGGACGTGATGTGGCAGTTCGCCGAGGCGTGCCGGGGCCTGAAGGACGGCTGCCTCGAGCTCGGCATCCCGGTGACGGGCGGCAACGTCAGCCTCTACAACCAGACCGGCGAGACCGCGATCCTGCCGACGCCGGTCGTCGCCGTCCTCGGCGTCATCGAGGACGTCACGAAGCGCACGCCGACCGGCTTCCAGGCCGAGGGTGAGGTCGTCTTCCTGCTCGGCGAGACCCGCGAGGAGCTGTCCGGCTCGGAGTGGGCGCACGTCGTGCACGGACACCTCGGCGGCACGCCGCCGACGGTCGACCTGGCCGGGGAGAAGGCGCTGGCCGAGCTCCTCGCCGCCGGCGTCGGGATGCTGACCTCCGCGCACGACGTCTCCGAGGGTGGGCTCGCGCAGACCCTGGTCGAGTCGACGCTGCGCCACGACATCGGCGTGGTCACCACGCTGTCCGGGGACGCCTTCACCGCGCTGTTCAGCGAGTCGGCCGGCCGCGTCGTCGTCACCGTCGACTCCGGTGACGCGGACGCGCTGCGGACGCTCGCCTCCGACCACGGCGTGGTCGCGACCCCGATCGGTGTCACCGCCGGCGGTGCGCTGGTCGTCGACGGTCAATTCGAGATCCCGCTCGCCGAGCTGCGTGCTGCCTGGTCGGCGACCCTGCCGGCCGCCCTCGGCAGCTGACGTCCTGCGCTGGTTGAGCCTGTCGAAACCATGGACCGCGACGAGCAGAAGCGACTGACCAAGCACTACCTCGCCGTGCTCGCGGCCCGGGCGCCCGGCTACTCGGTCGAGGTGCGGGTGCCGCCGTTCGGCGCCGTGCAGGCCGTCGAGGGCGGCCGGCACACCCGGGGCACCCCGCGGGCAGTCGTCGAGACCGACCCGGAGACCTGGCTGGCGCTCGCCGAAGGAACGCTGTCCTGGGCAGAGGCGATCGGATCCGGCAAGGTGCACGCCTCGGGCGAGCGCACCGACCTGTCGGGCTACCTGCCCCTCAACGAGTGACGCGTCACTCGAGCACGTCGGCGTCGGAGTTGAGCGCCAGGTAGTCGGCGATCCGGTCCTGGCGCAACGCGTCCCACAGGGCCTGGTCCTTGGCCGGGTCCAGGTGGATCACGTCGGCGCCGTTCACCGTGCCGTTCGGCTTGGCCGCGACCGGCACCGTCAGGAACGTCGTGTTGGTGGTGCGCAGCTTCCGCATCGACCAGATCTGGCCGATCATCCCGGGGTACCCGAAGCCCTTCTCCAGGGTGAGGTGACCCGCGGTCGAGCGCAGCACCTTGTTGACCCGGAACGGGTTGGTCAGCTTGCCGCCGTCGACGGCGCCCCGCATCAGCGCGCGCATCACGCCCTGCTCGCGCTCGACGCGGTCGAGGTCCTTGCGCGGCAGGCACGGCTCGAGCGCCATGTAGTCCAGCGCCTGCTGGCCGTCGAGCCGGCGCAGCCCGGGCGGGATGCCGCACGCCTCGCGCGGAACGTCGACCACGATGCCGCCGACCTCGTCGGTGATCTCGCGCAGCCCGTTGAGATCCATCACGGCGACGTGGTCGAGGCGGACGCCGGTGAGCTGCTCGATGGTGCGGACGTAGAGCTTCTCGCCGCCGGTGTCGTAGGCCTGCCCGAGCCGGCCGTCGCCGTGGCCCGGGATCGGCACCAGGCTCGAGCCGGGGATCGAGATCACGAACATCGCCCGGTTGTTGCGGGTCAGGTGCAGCAGCATCACCAGGTCGCTGCGGTGCAGGGCGGCCTGCCAGCCGGTCCCGGTGGTGACGGCGTCCGGCTCGCTCGGGTTGCTGCCGACGAGCAGGATCGTCTCGCCCGGGGTGTTCAGGCCGGCCTGACCGGCGACCGCCGGCATCCGGCTGAGCCCGCCGAAGGTCCAGTAGAACCAGAAGCCGAAGAGCACCAGGAAGGTGGCGAAGCCGACGCCGGCGATCTTCCACCAGCGGCGGTGCCGGCGTTGGGCGCGGACCTTCGCCTTGTGCCGCTCCTTGCGCTCGTGGCGACGGTCGCGCTCCTCGTCGGAGAGCTGCGGGGCGTCGAGCCACTTGAGGTCGGCGTCGTTGATCAGCTCGACCTGCGGCGGGGCCTCGGGGAGCTCGTCGGCCACCGACGGTGTCGGTGCGGCACTGGCCTCGGGAGCGGCGTCGGGCTCCGGTGCCGGGACCTCCGCGTTCGGGGTCGGCTCAACGCCGTCCGTCTCCTCCGGCGGATCTTGCGTCACGGTGAGTGCCCCCCGTTGGGCGTTCAGGGTGGTGGTTTTCTGTCCGACGAAACCCTACGGCCTCGGGTGTGCGCGGTCGGTGAGGCCGTCCCGACCACAGCGAATCTCGTACCAGCACCTAATGTGTCGGGCATGAGTCTCGACGATCTCCGCGCCCGCGTGTCCGCGGTCCTTCCCGGCATCCGCAGCGACCTCGAGGACCTGGTCAGGATCCAGTCGGTCAGCGCGGACCCGGCCCGCTCCGGCGAGGTCGAGCGCAGCGCGCAGGCCGTGCTGGCGCTCTTCGAGGCGGAGGGCTTCACCGCCCGGATCGCGCGCGCCTTCGACGGCGCGCCGCCGGCCGTGATCGCGCACAAACCCGGCCCGGAGGGCTCGCCGACGGTGCTGCTCTACGCGCACCACGACGTGCAGCCGGAGAACGACCCGGCCGAGTGGGACAGCCCGCCGTACGAGCCGACCGAGCGCAACGGCCGCCTCTACGGCCGCGGCGCCGCCGACGACAAGGCCGGCATCGCCGCGCACCTGGCGGCGATCCGGGCCCTCGGCGACGACCTGCCCGTCGGCGTCGTGCTGTTCTGCGAGGGCGAGGAGGAGGTCGGCTCCGACACCCTGTCCGACCTGCTCGCGCAGGAGAAGGACTCGCTCTCGGCCGACGTGATCGTCATCGCCGACAGCGGCAACTGGGACATCGGCATCCCGGCGCTGACCACCAGCCTGCGTGGCCTGGTCCGGGTCGACGTCGAGGTCCGCACCCTGACGCACGCGGTGCACTCCGGCATGTGGGGCGGCCTTGTGCCGGACTCGCTGATGACCCTGGCGCGGCTGATCGCCAGCTTGCACGACGACGAGGGCAACGTGGTCGTCGAGGGTCTGAAGTCCGGCCCGGCCGACGACGTCGAGTACCCGGAGGAGAAGCTGCGCGCCGAGTCCGGTGCGCTGGCGAGCATCCGCTGGATCGGCTCCGGCCCGATCGTCGAGCGGCTCTGGACCAAGCCGGCGATCAGCATCACCGGTCTGGACGCCCCGCAGGTCTTCGGCGCCAGCAACACCCTGGTCCCCTCGGCCAGGGCCCGCATCACGCTGCGGACCGCTCCAGCGGACAACACCGAGAACGCGCTGGCCCGGCTGCTCGAGCACCTCGAGAAGCACACTCCGTGGGGCGCCGAGCTCACCGCGACCGTCGTCGACACCGGCGAGGCCACCGCGATCAAGGCCGACGGACCGGCGTACGACATCGCCCGGGACGCCTTCACCCAGGCCTGGGACGGGGTCCGGCCGATCGACATGGGGGTGGGCGGCTCGATCCCGTTCATCGCCGAGTTCCTGGACGCGTTCCCGCAGGCCAGCGTGCTGGTCACCGGGGTCGAGGACCCCGACACCCGGGCCCACGGAGCCAACGAGGGACTGCACCTGGCGGAGTTCGAGCGGGTCTGTCTCGCCGAGACGCTGCTGCTGTCCAACCTGGCCTCGCTGAGCAAGTAGACTCACTCCCGTGGCCCGCGGGGATGGACGACTGACGCACGAGCTCGACCCGACCGACCGCGGACCCCAGGACGCCTGTGGCGTCTTCGGTGTCTGGGCTCCCGGCGAGGACGTCGCCAAGCTCGCCTACTACGGCATCTACGCGCTCCAGCACCGCGGCCAGGAATCAGCCGGCATCGCCGTCAGCAACGGTCGCCAGATCCTGGTCTACAAGGACATGGGCCTGGTCTCGCAGGTCTTCGACGAGTCCACGCTGTCGTCGCTGAAGGGTCACCTCGCGATCGGCCACGCGCGCTACTCGACCACCGGCGCGAGCACCTGGCACAACGCCCAGCCGACGTTCCGGCCCACGGCGCACGGCTCCATCGCGCTCGGTCACAACGGCAACCTGATCAACACCCGCGACCTCGCGCAGATGGTCGCGGACCTGCCGAGCGACACCGGTGAGCTCGACATCCACGCCCGCAACCTCGAGACCAGCACCAACGACACCTCGCTGGTCACCGCGCTGCTCGCGTACCACCCGGACCAGTCGCTGGAGGACCGCGCGGCCGAGCTGCTGCCGCAGGTGAAGGGTGCCTACTCGTTCGTCTGGATGGACGAGGGCACCCTGTACGCCGCCCGCGACCCGCAGGGCATCCGACCGCTCGTGCTCGGACGTCTCGAGCGCGGCTGGGTGGTCGCCTCGGAGACCGCGGCGCTGGACATCGTCGGCGCCTCCTACATCCGCGAGATCGAGCCGGGCGAGATGGTCGCCGTCGACGAGGACGGACTGCGCAGCCGCCGCTTCGCCGACGCCGCGCCGAAGGGCTGCCTCTTCGAGTTCGTCTACCTGGCCCGACCGGACACGATCATCTCCGACCAGCGGGTGCACAGCGTCCGCGTGGAGATCGGCCGCAAGCTGGCCCGCTCGTTCCCCGCCGATGCCGACCTGGTGATCCCGGTGCCGGAGTCCGGTACGCCGGCCGCGATCGGCTACGCCGAGGCGAGCGGCATCCCCTACGGTGTCGGCCTGGTCAAGAACTCCTACGTCGGCCGCACCTTCATCCAGCCGAGCCAGACGATCCGCCAGCTCGGCATCCGGCTCAAGCTGAACCCGTTGCGCGACGTGATCGAGGGCAAGCGACTGGTCGTCGTCGACGACTCGATCGTGCGCGGCAACACCCAGCGCGCGCTGATCCGGATGCTCCGCGAGGCCGGCGCCCGCGAGGTGCACGTGCGCATCTCCTCGCCGCCGGTGAAGTGGCCGTGCTTCTACGGCATCGACTTCGCCACCCGCGCCGAGCTGATCGCGAACGGGCTCTCGACCGAGGAGATCTGCGCGTCGATCGGCGCCGACTCCCTCGCCTACATCTCCCTGGAGGAGCTCACCGAGGCGACGACGGTGGCCTCGCCCAACCTGTGCCGCGCCTGCTTCGACGGCGAGTACCCGATCCCGCTCCCCGAGCCCGAGCTGCTCGGCAAGCACCTGCTCGAGGTCGAGGCCGTCGTGCCCGACCGCGCCCTGGACGTCGACGGGCTGGCAGCGTCGCTGGCCGGCGGCGGCGCCGCTGACGCTCTCGAACGACCGTAAGGGAACCCATGTCCACGTACGAAGCCGCCGGCGTCTCGATCGAGGCCGGCGACAAGGCCGTCGAGCTGATGAAGGTCTGGATCGAGAAGGCGCGCCGACCCGAGATGATGGGCGGCATCGGTGGCTTCGCCGGCCTCTTCGACGCGAGTGCGCTGAAGGCCTACGACCACCCGGTCCTGGCGACCTCGACCGACGGCGTCGGCACCAAGGTCGCGATCGCCCAGGCGCTCGACAAGCACGACACGATCGGGTTCGACCTGGTCGGCATGGTCGTCGACGACCTCGTCGTGTGCGGTGCCGAGCCGTTGTTCATGACCGACTACATCGCGACCGGCAAGGTGATCCCGGAGCGGATCGCCGCCATCGTCCAGGGCATCGCGGAAGCCTGCGTCGAGGCCGGCTGCGCGCTCTCCGGTGGTGAGACCGCTGAGCACCCGGGCCTGCTCGCCGCCGACGAGTACGACGTGGCCGGCGCCGCGACCGGCGTGGTCGACAAGGACAAGATCCTCGGCGCCCCGCTGGTGAAGCCGGGCGACGTCGTCGTCGCGATGGCGTCCAGCGGCCTGCACTCCAACGGCTACTCACTCGTGCGGCACGTCCTCCTGAACACCGCCAAGCGGTCGCTCACCGAGCACGTCGACGACCTGGGCCGCACGCTGGGGGAGGAGCTCCTTGAGCCGACCCGGATCTACGCGAAGGCCTGCCTCGACCTGGCCCGGCGTACCGGGGTGCACGCGATGTCGCACATCACCGGCGGCGGCCTCGCCTCCAACCTCGAGCGGGTGCTGCCCGAGGACGTCACCGTGACCCTGGACCGCTCCACCTGGGCGCTGCCGCCGATCTTCTCGCTGGTCGCCGAGACCGGGAACGTGCAGCGGGCCGACCTGGAGCAGACGCTGAACTGCGGCGTCGGCATGGTGGCACTGGTGCCCGCTGACGAGGCCGACGCGGCCGTCCGCCTGCTCGCCGAGCACGACCTCCCGGCCTGGGTGGCCGGCGAGGTCAGCGCGGCCGTCGACGGCGCCGCAGGGGCGGTTCGGCTGGTCGGCGACCACGCCTGAGACGCGGATCTCACGAAGCGGGCGCGCCGCATCGCGGATCCGGTGTGCGGGAATGGTGCTCGGGCAGGTACGGTTGGCCCCACGAGAGATGAAACCCGCCGGCTGCGAGAGCGCCGGCCATGTGCGCGAGGGGGTCGACCCAATGGGACGCGGCCGAGCTAAGGCAAAGCAGACCAAAGTTGCCCGTGATCTGAAGTACCGCACTCACGAGACGGACTTCGGTGCGCTCGCGAGCGAGCTTCACGGCGAGGAGCGCACCTCCTCCGAGGCCTCCGAGACGGAGACCGACGGCTACGACGACTGGGCGGACTACTCGCCCTCGTCCTCGCGCGACTGACCCCAGGTCAGTTCCCGGGTGTGCCCGGGTCGTGCGGGACGTGCCGAAATAGGTACTGACCGGGCCCGTACGATCCATTACCGCCTGGGTTACGCGTGGTCTGCCCGTTTTGTTCCGCGGTCTAGACCGAAAACCCGATGTCCGTTTGGTCTGCTTTACACAAGTTCCCGCGAGTGTCATGCTCGTCGTGTCGTTCAGTAGTACAGACCCAGACGAGGTGCCCAAAATGCAGCACAACTCCGAAACCGAGACCCTCCTGACGCCTGCCGAGGTGGCCGCGATGTTCCGCGTCGACCCGAAGACCGTCACCCGCTGGGCCAAGGCCGGCAAGTTGAGCGCGATCCGCACGCTCGGCGGCCACCGTCGCTACCGCGAGGCCGAGGTCAAGGAGCTGCTCGGCGGCGTCATCCCGACGCAGCGCGGCGCAGCGGACTGATCTGCCAGCAACGCTCAAGTTCTTCAGCCGGACCCGACACCTGGTGGTGTCGGGTTCGTGCGTTTCAGGACGTAGGTCCCGGCCAACCTGTCCGCCGAAAGGTCACCCGCGTACGTCGAGAAGTCACCCGGGTACGTCGAACGGTCACCTCGCCGGACCTCCCGGCACCAGCACTGCCCTTGAGTCGTTGACGACGATCGACGTATACAAGTGACCGCTCGCGCGTACGCGACCGACCGTTCGTGCGTGCGCGAGTGACGGTTCGACGTCAGAACGTGCCGTGCCGACCGCTTCCGCCGGCGAAGCGCGCCGCACCGTCGAGCGCCTCGGCGAGCACCGTCGGGATGCCGTGCTCCAGCTCGACCGTGATGGCTTCGGCCTCGGTCATCGACCACTGCCCGCGGGCGCTGGCGCGGTCGCTGCGGACGCACAGCTGCGGGAACGCGGCGATCTCCAGGGCGAGGCGACGCGCTGCCTCGAGCGCGGTGCCGGTCGGCACGACCCGGTTCACCAGGCCGATGGCGAGCGCCTCGTCCGCCTCGACCGGGCGACCGGTGAGGATCAGGTCCATCGCGCGGGACTCGCCGATCAGCCGCGGCAGCCGGACGGTGCCACCGTCGATGAGGGGGACGCCCCACCTCCGGCAGAAGACACCGAGCACCGCGTCGGCAGCCGCGACCCGCAGGTCGCACCAGAGTGCGAGCTCGATGCCGCCCGCCACCGCGTAGCCCTCGATGGCGGCGATCACCGGCTTGGAGAGGTCCATCCGGCTCGGGCCCATCGGCCCGTCACCGTCCCGTTCCAAGCGGTTGCTGTTCTCGGTGCCCATCGCCTTGAGGTCGGCGCCGGCGCAGAAGGTGCCCCCCGCGCCGGTGAGGATCGCGACCGACAACGAGTCGTCCGCGTCGAAGGCCCGGAACGCGTCCGCCAGCGCCTGCGCCGTGGGCCCGTCCACGGCGTTGCGCGCCTCGGGCCGGTCGATGGTGACGACGGCGATGCCGTCAGCGGTGTCGAAGTGCACGCTCATGCGTGCTATTCAACAGGCGCGGAACGCCCGCGTCATGCAGCGCTCTTGCTGAACCGGTCCCAGAAACGGTGCGGGCGGTCGGTCAGCGGTGCGGGCTTCACGCCGAGACTCTCGACGAGCTCGGCGGCGACCTTGCGCCCCAGCGCGATGTGCTCGGCGCTCCGGCTGAAGTCGATCATCCCGGTGCCGAGGTCCGGAGCGGTCAGGTGGTGCACCTCCACGTCCGGGCCGAGGTCCGGCATCGGACGGACCCGGACGGCGATGCCCAGGCTGGCGATCAGGATCTCGATCGGCGTACGGGCGCGCGGGATGCGGACCGGCACCGTCGCGTCCAGCACGAAGACCCGGGTGGGGGCGAGCGCGACCGTCCCGGCGACCGGGATCAGGTCCGCGACGCCGCCGTCGACGTGGGTGCTGCGGGCACCGTCCTCGTCGACGAGCTCGACCGGTTCGAACACGCCGGGAACGGCGGCCGAGGCCAGCAGGATCTTCTCGATCGGACCACGGTCGTGGTACTTCGCGGCGCAGCTGGCCAACGGCGTCGTGGTGATCCGGACCGGGACGGTGAGCTCCTCCAGGTTGCGCACCGGCACCCAGGCGTGGATCAGCGAGCTCAGCGCGTAGGAGTCGAAGAGGTAGGAGTGCCGGCGGGCCAGGTGGGAGAGACGCGTCCAGTTGCCGCCCGGAAAGATGTCCCGGGTCTGCAGGCGCAGCCACTGGTCGGCGAGCTTGCTCACCCGCTCGGGGCCCGGCTGCCAGCCCATGAACGCGGCGTTCAGCGCGCCGACCGACGAGCCGACCAGACCGTCGGGGACGATGCCCGCCTCGATCAGGGTCTGCATCATCCCGACCTGCACCGCGCCGCGGGACGCGCCACCGGAGAGGACGAAGACGTCCCGGGTGTTCTTGGTGACCTTCTGCTCGTTCATGGCACCTCCTTGTGCCGTGGTGCTGCTCGGATCCTCCGTGGTGATAACAGAGTTCATCGGTTTCCCTATGTCCGAATTGAGCCTTTTGATACTATTCCCCACAGATGTATCAGTCGTCGGCCGATAGGTCTCATGAGAAGAGTGACCGCCGAGATGCTGCATCCAGGGACCTAGGGGAGGGGTCGACATGAACGAGAACGGAACAGTTGCGGAACCGGGCGGCGTAGACGTCGCCACCTGGGACGGCGAGGCAGCCGTCAGCTACCACGACGAGGTCTGGTCGGCCTGGCTCCACGGCACGGTCGCGGCGGTGCACGACGCCGGACGCCTGCTGCTGCTCGTGCCGGTCGCGATCCTCACGCCGGCGGCCGTTGCGCTGGCGATGCGGCTGTACAGCGTCGGGTCCGTGAAGGTCCTCGACTGAGCCGAACCTAGGCTCGTCGTCATGGACGACAGCCCGAGGCGCGACCTGCGCGCCTTCATCCCGGGGTTCGCGTTCATCGTCGTGCTCGCAGGCGCACTCGCCCTGGCGCCCTCACTGGTGCCCGGCCCGATCCGCGACGCGCTGGGGTTCGGCCACCACCGGCTTCTCCCCGAGGTCGAGGTCACCGGCACCGGCAGCTACGCCTTCCTCTCCCACCAGAAGGGCGATCGGGACGACCCGGTCGGGTACGACCCGTGCAAGCCCGTGAAGGTGCGCATCAATCCGCAGGACGCACCCACGGGCTACCTGGCGTTGGTGAAGGACGCGATGGCGGAGGTCAGTCGCGACACCGGCCTCGAGCTCGAGTACGTCGGCACCACCGAGGACCGGCCGCACTGGGAGAACGAGTACATCCCGTCGTTCCTGGGCGAGCCACGGCGTACGCCGGCGCTGGTGTCCTTCGCCAGCCCGAGCGAGGTGCCGCAGCTCGCCGGCCGGGTCGCCGGCATCGGGGGCAGCGTCGCGGTCTCGGTCCAGGGTGGTCGCTTCCGCTACGTCACCGGCGGCGTGACGCTCGACCGTGCGGTCTTCCGCGACCTCGCCAGGACCGCGGACGGCCGCCGAGAGGCGCGCGCGATCGTGCTGCACGAGCTCGGCCACCTGGTCGGACTGGCGCACGTGAAGGACAGCGGCGAGCTGATGAACGCCGAGAACGTCGGGCTGCTCGACTTCGGGCCGGGCGACCTCGCCGGCCTGGCGAAGGTCGGCGCTACGCCCTGCGCGTAGCTCTGCCGAGCAGGTTCCAGGTGAGGGACAGCGCCACCAGCAGGAAGGCGCCGATCATGGTGGCGACCACTGCTGTCTGGCTGAAGAACATCCCGATCCCCGGGTCGGGCGCGTTGATGCCCGCCGCGACTCCGGACGCGAGGGTGAGCCCGACGACCACGACCAGGGCCCGTACGCCGAGCGCCGGCACGGCGACCGGGTGCGGCCGCGGCTCGCGCCCCCGCAGCACGAGGGCGCCCCAGAGCGCGCAGATCGTCATCCCGGCGACGCTCGAGACGTACTGCGCCCAGTGGTACCCGTGCAACCGTCCGTGCTGCTCCTGCAGCCACGCGATGTGCCGCACCCCCCACCGGTTGTGGTGGGTGAACAGGTCCCAGACGACGTGGGTCACCGATCCGGCGAGGACGGCCGGGACCGCTAGCCGCCACTGCTGGCGGGAGTAGCGGGCACGCGGGTCGAGACGGTCGCGGATCGCGGCGGGCATCACGTCGACGAGCGGGTCGCGCAGGACCGCGAACCAGAACGCCACGGCGAGCAGGCCGAACGCCAGGTCGACGGTGACGATGCCGGGCGCGCTGTGCGTGAAGTTGTACGGGCGGCCGTAGGCGTCGAAGAACACCGGTACGTCGGGCGACATCGCCCCGGCCACCATCGCCGCCACCGGGAGCGGGGTGCGCGGCAGCAGCAGGACCGCTGCCGGGTGGGCGAGGGTGAAGGGCACGCTGGAAGCCTAGGAGCAGCTACCCGCGCTTGCGGGGTTCCATGGTCTTCACGGTGGCCTGCGCCATCATCTTGGCCATCAGGTTGCGACCCATCGGGAAGAACGCGCGGGAGCCCAGGCGCAGCTTGCGGTCGGCCATCCGGATCGGGCCGTTGCCCAGGTTGGCGAGCCCGTCAGCGACGACCGCAGCCGCGGAGGCGGCAGCCGGAGGTCGTTCGTCCGCGGTGGCCGCGAGCCCGAGCTGGTGCCGCATCCGGCGCAGTGCCGGGGTGTCGGTCTCGCCGAGGACCAGGCCGAGGACGTCCACGCCCTGCGGCTTCAGCTCGGCCCAGAGGCCTTCGGCGAAAACCATGTCGAACGCCTTCGTGCCGCCGTACGTCGCGAGCTTCGGCGCCCCGGCGAAGCTGCTGCCCGAGCCGAAGATGACGATGCCGCCGCGGCCGCGCGCGACCATCGGGCCGGCGAACGCGTGGCAGAGCTGGACGAGCACCGTGCAGTTGCGGTGGATCAGGGCCTCGGCGGTGCTGACCGGCTTGTCGAGCAGGGCGGCGTAGTCGGCGTCCGCTCCCGCGCAGTAGACGAGCATCCCGATCTCGAGGTCGGCCAGTGCTGCGGTCACCTCGGCGGCTGCGCCCGGCGTCGCGAGGTCGACCGCCAGCGTCCGGGTCTGCACCCCGCTCCGCTCGCGGATGCCTGCGGCGACCTCGTCGAGCGTCGCCTGGCGGCGTGCCAGCAGGACGACGTTGAGACCGCGCGCCGCCAGCTCCTCGGCGAACAACGCGCCGACGCCCTCGCTCGCGCCGGCGACGAGCGCCCACGGACCGTACTTCTCCTCGAGCCCCATCCGACCCACCGTTCTCGTGTTGATGCGGCAACAGCCGCAGGTCGATGACCTGCGGCTGTTGTGTGTGGTGGCCAGGGGCGGGGTCGAACCGCCGACCTTCCGATTTTCAGGCAGATCGAAAGCGCAGGTCAGAGCGCCATAAGCCGTCTGCGTGCAATCTACGTGCAACATCACTTCATCGTCACCGACTTCGGGAGCTTCGACGCGTCGCCGTACTCGGCGATTGCGCTGAGGGCTTCGGCAATGGCCTCGTCCCGCCCGTTCACCGTGTGGAGGTACCGCATTGCTGCGGCCGGCGACGAGTGGCCTAGGCGTTTCATGAGGTCCGCCAGCGTCGCCCCGGTCGCCGCCGCGAGCGTCTGACCCGTGTGGCGGAGGTCGTGGAAGCGGAAGCCCTCCATGCCCAGCCGATCCCGCGCCCGGGAGAAGGCTTGGGTGAGCGAATCTCCGGGCATCGGGCCACCGGTGCTGGATACGAACAACCTCGTAGCGCCGGCGTACAGGTTCAGATGCTTCTTCAGCACCGGGATCACGTGGGGCGGCAGGGCGACGGTCCGGTAGCCGGCATCCGTCTTCGGCTTCGCGTCGAAGCGGGATCGGCGAGCGAGCAACTCGACCTGGTTTCTATGAACGCTGACGGTGCCCGCTTCAAGATCCAGGTCTGCACGACGCAGCGCCAGGATCTCTCCACGACGCAGACCGCCCCATGCGGCGAGCAGGACGGCAGCCTTGTACGGACCGGGGATCTCGTCGATGAGAGCTGCTACCTGCTTCGGCGTCGCCACCGTCCGCCGTTTCGCTCGCGGGGCTCCGGCACCGGGGATCTGGCAGGGGTTCTTGGCCAACAGCCCCTCCCGAACAGCGGTGTTGAGTACTGCTCGTAGAAGCCGGTAGGCCTGATCGATCGAAGTGTTGCCGCCGCGACCACGGATCGCTGTCGAGTACCAACTGCGAACAGCTGTCGGGGTTAGTGCCCTAAGCGGTACCCCGGCGAGCGGGGCCAGGTGCAGACGCAGGTTTCGTTCGTTGGTTTCACGTGAGCGGGGTCCCAGGCGGGTGTTGTCCTCAAGCCACTGCTCGGCGTACTCCTGAAACGTGGTCCCGGCCGCCCGATCGTCGAGCCAGGTGCCTCGGCTGATCTCAAGTTCGGACGCGGCGAGCCACCGATCTGCGTCGGCCTTGGTAGCGAAGGTGCGGGGTGCAGTCGTGCGATGCCCTGTCGGACCGATGAATGATGCCTGCCACCGCCCTGAAGGCAGCTTCCGGATCGCGCCGAAGCGCCGTCGTGAACTCATGCGGACGCCCTCGCCACAAGCCGCCCGTCCGACGCCACGCGTCCTGCGGCCACGAATGCCTCGAGATCTGGCTCGGCGATCCGAACGTGCCGGCCGACATGGTGAAAGGAGATTCGGCGCTCGGCCACCAGGCGTCGTACGAACCGCGGCGTCGTGTTGAGCGCGTCTGCGGCTTCGTCCACCGTGAGGAGCTTCGTCATCGTCATGGCGAGACCTCACGCTCCACAGCCGCGACGTCCGAGCAGCATGTGCCGCAGTTGGGCGGTCACTACGTAAACTCGTCCGCCGAGGTGAGCCGTCGGCAGATCCCCGCTGGCCGCGCAGCGGTACGCCGCGGAGCGGCTGATACCCAGAAGCTGCGCGGCCCGCGGTACCGAGACCAGCACGGGCAAGCCTTCGAGACCAGCGGAGTCGGAGTTCTCCGCAATGGCGGTGGAAGCGGCCTCGACCTTGTCCATGGTTCCTCCTGGTCCCGGAGCATCGACTACCCCCTGACGGTGCCCGTGGTTCTGGGGACGTCTCAACCACGTAAATGGGACATGTCGGGACGTCCTGCTACCGTGAAGACGTCCCATGAGGTCTCGGGAGTTCTCATGACAAACGAACGGTTACGCGACGCAATGCTCGGCTCCGGCCTGACGCCGGGGACGCTCGGCGAGCAGATCGGTGTTGACCCCAAGACGGTCGAGCGCTGGATCACGCAGGATCGAACGCCCTACGCGAGGCATCGGCTGCGCGTCTCTGAGCTCGTCCACGAGCGCGAGGGCTATCTGTGGCCGCACGCGATAAGTCCGGAGCGCGCGGAGGCCGCGTCTCGAGGCGAACTGGTGGAACTCCATCCCCATCGATCGCTGATCCACCCGGACGAGTTCAAGCGGTTGTTCGGGGATGCGGAGACATACATCGACATCCTCGTTTACGCGGGCCTGTTCCTTCCCGAACATAACCCCCACCTGATTGATCTCCTTCGAGACAAGGGTGCCGACGGCGTGCGAGTTCGAGTCCTTGTGGGTGATCCCAACTCGCGAGCGGTGATGGTTCGTGGCGGGGACGAGGGCATCGGCGATGCAGTGGCGACCAAGGTTCAGAACTCGATCACCTTGCTTAAGAAGCAGCTCGCCGGCGCGAATGGCGTCGTCGTCCGCACTCACGGGACGACTCTGTACACCTCGATCTACCGCGGGGACGACGACATGATCGCTAACCCGCACGTCTACGGCCTCCCGGCGGCCCAGGCTCCTGCGATGCACTTGCGGCGACTCACCGCCGGAGGGTTGTTCGATACGTACGCGACGATGTACGACAGAGTTTGGGACGAAGCCCAACCCGCCTGGAGCTAGGAGCCGTATGGGTCGCAGGGAGTACTACGACGACCCAGCTGCGCCGCCGGCAAACAGCCTGGTTCCGGCCGCCACGGTGTTCGTTCAGGACGATGCCGGCCGCGTGCTGCTCGTCCAGAGATCCGACAACGGACTTTGGGCGCTGCCGGGAGGCGGAATGGAGATTGGCGAGACGCTCTCTGGTGCGGCCGAGCGCGAGGTGCTCGAGGAGACCGGTTACCGGGTGCGTGTGGTCGACGTGGTTGGGATCTACTCCGATCCGAAGCATGTAATCGCATACGACGATGGGGAGGTACGCCAGCAGTTCGCCGTCTCTTTCAGAGCTGAGCTGCTCGGAGGCTCCCTAGGCACTAGTGGCGAAACCCCTCGGACAGGATGGTTCGACAAGAGCGAGATCGCCGATCTGGCGATGCATGACTCGAGCCGTCTGCGTGTGCGGCACGGCATGTCCAGGTCGAGCCAGCCCTACCTGGGTTAACCCTGAGGCAGCGGATTGACGCAGTTCCGGGTCGAGAACAGGCGGTTGAGCAAGTCGCGACTTGAGGTCATCCGTCTCGCCGAGGTTGCGGCGGCCGCCACACTGCTCGTCAGGGCCCAACAGCAGATAGATGAGCTGCCGTCGACGAGGAGGAGTTCGATGTGTTTACCGCTCACTGCACGATCCTGTCAGCTAGGACCGAGATGAAGCGGGCTGTTCGGCAGGAATCGTCGGACGGTGCTGGAAGAATGCCCCGGTGAGCGCTACGAACAAGGAGTCCGAGCGGGCAGAACTCCACAAGACCATCTGGCGGATCGCCAACGACCTGCGCGGCAGCGTCGACGGGTGGGACTTCAAGACCTACGTGCTCGGGATGCTCTTCTACCGCTTCATTTCCGAGAACCTGACGGTGTACCTCAACGAGCAGGAACGACTGGCGGGCAACGAAGGTTTCGACTACCGCAACCTGGATGGTGCCGACGCGGAGTTCGGCCGTGACGAGACCGTCAAGGAGAAGGGGTTCTACATCCTCCCGCAAGACCTCTTCGCGAACGTCCGGGAGAAGGCTCGCCACGACGAGAACCTCAACGAGACCCTGAGCCGCGTCTTCAAGAACATCGAAGCCTCCGCCATCGGTGCGAACTCCGAGGAGGACATCAAAGGACTCTTCGATGACCTTGACGTCAACAGCAGCAAGCTCGGTCCGACCGTCGCCAAGCGCAACGAGAAGCTCGTCAAGCTGCTCGACGCCATCGGTGACCTTCCGCTCGGTGGTGCCTTTAGGGAGAACAGCAACGATCTCTTTGGCGACGCCTACGAGTACCTGATGCAGATGTACGCATCGGCGGCTGGCAAGTCGGGTGGCGAGTACTACACGCCGCAGGAGGTCGCCGAACTCCTGGCCAGGATCACAGTCGTCGGCAAGACCGAGGTCAACAAGGTCTACGACCCGGCCTGTGGGTCCGGATCGATGCTGCTGAAGTACGAGAAGGTCCTGGGCCACGGCAAGGTGCGGCAGGGCTACTTCGGCCAGGAGGTCAACCTGACGACCTACAACCTGTGCCGGATCAACATGTTCCTACACGACATCCCGTACGAGAAGTTCGAGATCGCCCACGGCGACACGCTGATCGACCCTGCCCACTGGGATGAGGAGCCATTTGAAGCGATCGTGTCCAACCCGCCTTACTCGATCAGATGGGACGGCGACGCCAACCCGCTGCTCATCAACGATCCGCGATACGCGCCGGCCGGAGTGCTCGCCCCGAAATCGAAGGCTGACCTGGCGTTCACGATGCACATCCTGAGCTGGCTCGCGGTTAACGGCACCGCTGCGATCGTCGAGTTCCCCGGCGTGCTCTACCGCGGAGGTGCTGAGCAGAAGATCCGCAAGTATCTCGTCGACAACAATTACGTCGACACCGTCATCCAGCTCCCGCCGGATCTCTTCTTCGGTACGACGATCGCGACCTGTGTGATCGTGCTCAAGAAATCCAAGGCTGACAACAAGATCCTGTTCATCGACGCCTCCGCAGAGTTCACCCGCCAGGGCAACAAGAACAGACTCGCCCACGAGAACCAACGAGCAATCCTTCACGCTTTCACCTCTCGTGAGGACGTCGATCACTTCGCGACTTTGGTCGACTTCGACATCGTGGCCGCCAACAACTACAACATCGCAGTTAGCGCCTACGTCGAGGATGAGGACACCCGCGAGGTAGTCGACATCGCGTGGCTCAACGCCGAGATCGCCGGCATAGTCGCGAGGCAGGCCGAGTTGCGCACGCAGATCAACGCGATAGTTGACGACCTCGAAGGGGGTGCTGTGTGAGCGGAATCGAGGAATTGATCAACGAACTGTGCCCGGACGGCGTCGAGTTTCGGCCGCTTCGCGACGTAGGAACTTGGCACGGCGGGGGAACGCCCTCCAAGAGCAACGCCGAGTTTTGGCAGGACGGGACGGTGCCCTGGCTTTCGCCCAAAGACATGGTGGTTGAGACGATCCGTGCGACAGGCCTTCGTGTGTCCGTAAAGGCGCTGGAGCAATCCCCGTTGAAGCTCGTGCCAGCAGGATCGGTCGCCTTCGTCGTGCGCTCTAATGTCCTCCGCCGTCGTCTTCCAATCGCACTGGTCCCTTTCGACGTCACGCTCAATCAAGATATGCGCGCCGTCATCCCCCACGAAGATGTTCTCCCCGAGTACTTGCTTCAGGCCTGCCGGTCGCGCGCAGAGTCGATTCTCGCGGTTGCTGGTCGAACCGATGGGTCGATGGCTGCCATCAAGTCATCGACGTTGTTGGACTTCAGAGTTCCGATTCCGCCGATCGAGATCCAACGAGAAGTCGTCGGCGTACTTAGCCGTTTCAGTTCGTTGCAGGCGGAGTTAGAATTGCAGCTTCAGGCTGAGTTGGAACGGCGTCGTCAGCAATACGGCCACTACCGTGATGCGATCCTCAGCTTCTCCGACGGGGAGAAAGTCAGGTGGGCGCCGTTGAGCGACCTGGGTCGGTTCATTCGGGGCAAGAGATTTACGAAGGCCGACTTTGAGGACGCCGGCATCCCCTGCATCCACTATGGCGAGATCTACACCCACTTCGGCACCTCGGCGACGTCGGTGGTTTCGCACCTCCGCCGGGACAACGCTTCGGGCCTTCGGTACGCCCAGCCGGGTGATGTCGTGATCGTGGATGTCGGTGAAACTGTCGAGGATGTCGGGAAGGCCGTAGCGTGGCTCGGGGATGAGCCCGTTGCGATTCACGACCACAGTTACGCCTTCCGGCACGCACTCAACCCCGCGTTCGTCTCTTACATCATGCAGACGAGTTGGTTTCGCCGCGAGAAGGCGAAGTACATCGCCCGAACCAAGGTGAACACCTTGCTTGTTGCTGGGTTCGGCAAGATCGAGATCCCTGTGCCAACGATGAAGGAGCAAGAGCGGATCGTCGACATCCTCGATAAATTCGACGCTGTCGTGAACAACTTGTCGGTCGATCTGCCGATTGAGATTGCCGCGCGCCGCCAGCAGTACGAGCACTACAGGGACAAGTTGCTCACGTTCAAGGAAGTCGCGTGACCGAGTTTTCCGAGCTTGGCGCGGCGGGCAGCGCCACCCACTTCGAGCCAATCTCTGTGAGTGACGAGAGCACGGTGGTCGCGGAGTTTCGGCCGGAGGAATACAAGGAGAGCGGTTACCAGAGCGAGGCCGAGCTGGAAGCTGCGTTCGTCGAGCTGCTCCAGGGGCAGGCGTACGAGTATCTGCCGATCGTCAGCTCCTCCGCTCTGGAGACCAACCTGCGCGCCCAGCTCGAAATGCTGAACAAGATCAAGTTCACCGACCCAGAGTGGCAACGGTTCTTCAACGAGTCCATCTCGTGCAAGAACGACGGGATCGTCGAGAAGACCGCCCGCATCCAGGAAGACCACATCCAGGTCCTCAAGCGCGACGACGGCACGGCCAAGAACATCTTTCTGATCGACAAGTCCAACATCCACAACAACCGACTCCAGGTCGTCAACCAGTACGAGGTCGAAGGCGTTCGCTCGAACCGCTACGACGTGACCGTGTTGGTCAACGGACTGCCTATGGTGCACATCGAACTCAAGCGCCGCGGCGTCGACATCCGGGAGGCGTTCAACCAGATAAACCGCTACCAGCGGGAGAGCTTCTGGGCCGACTCCGGCTTGTTCCAGTACGTCCAGTTGTTCGTGATCAGCAACGGCACCCTGACGAAGTACTACTCCAACACAACCCGCGAACGACACGTTAACGAGACGGTCGGTGGCAAACGCGGCAGGAAGCAGTCGTCCAACACCTTCGAGTTCACGAGTTGGTGGGCCGATGCGAGCAACCGGGCGATCGCCGACCTGACCGGGTTCACCAAAACGTTCTTCGCCAAGCACACCTTGCTCAGCATCCTGACGAGGTACTGCGTCTTCGACGTCGACCGCAACTTGCTTGTGATGCGCCCGTATCAGATCGTCGCGGCCGAGCGGATCCTTCAGCGCATCGAAACGTCGACCAACTACAAGAGACTCGGCAGCATCGGCGCGGGCGGCTACGTGTGGCACACCACCGGCTCCGGTAAGACGCTCACCAGCTTCAAGGCCGCCCAGCTGGCGAGCAAGCTGCCGAGCGTCGACAAGGTGCTGTTCGTCGTAGATCGCAAGGATCTCGACTATCAGACGCAGCGGGAGTACGACCGTTTCGAGAAAGGTGCGGTCGACGGCACCACCAACACCGCGCACCTCAAGCGGAGACTCGAAGACCCGGCCTCGCGGATCATAGTCACGACGATCCAGAAACTTGCCAGATTCGTGAGCTACGAGCGCGGGCACGAGGTCTTCCACGCACATGTGGTGGTGATCTTCGACGAGTGCCATCGCAGCCAATTCGGGGACATGCACCTGGCCGTCACGAACGTCTTTCGCCGCTACAACCTGTTCGGTTTCACCGGCACGCCGATCTTCGCCGAGAATGCCGGATCGAGTGGTAACCCGCAACTGCGCACAACCGCGCAGGCATTCGGCGACAAGCTCCACACGTACACCATCGTCGACGCCATCAACGACAAGAACGTTCTGCCCTTTCGGATCGACTACGTCAACACGCTGAAGATCCCGGCGAACCTGACCGACAAGCAGGTCGCTGCGATAAATACCGAGGCAGCGCTGCTGAGTCCGGAGCGAGTCGGAGCAGTAACGTCCTACATCCTTGACCACTTCGACCAGAAGACGCGCCGCAACTCGACCTACCGGCTGGGGGAGAAGCGCGTTGCCGGCTTCAACTCGATGTTCGCGACCGCGTCCATCGACGCAGCGAAGCGCTACTACAAAGCGTTCGAGGAAGCGCAGAGCTTGAGGGAGGAGACAGTCCCGGGGTACCAGCGCCTCAAGGTCGGCCTGATCTTCAGCTACGCCGCAAACGAGGACCTCGATGGCGGCATCCTGGACGAGGAGGAGTTCGAGACCAGCGACCTTGATGGCGGCTCTCGCGACTTCCTCGAAGGCGCGATCCAGGACTACAACCGCATGTTCGGCACGAGCTTCGACACGTCGGCCGGCCGGTTCCAGAACTACTACAAGGACCTGTCGCAGCGACTGAAGAACCGCGAGCTCGATCTCGCGATCGTCGTCAACATGTTCCTGACGGGCTTCGACGCCACGACCCTGAACACACTTTGGGTCGACAAGAACCTCCGTCAACACGGCCTGATCCAGGCGTACTCGCGGACCAACCGGATCCTCAACTCGGTCAAGACCTACGGCAACATCGTCAGCTTCCGCGACCTGGAGCAGGCGACCAACGACGCACTGTCGCTCTTCGGCAACAAGGAGGCCAAGGGCATCGTCCTGCTCAAGCCATACGCCGACTACTACGCCGAATACACCAAGCTAGTAGCCGACCTCGCGGCTCTGTTTCCTCTAGAACAGCCGATCTTCGGCGAGGCAGCGCAGAAGGAGTTCATCGCACTGTTCGGTGCGATCCTGCGACTACGCAACATCCTGGTGTCCTTTGATGACTTCTTTGGTCATGAGATCTTGACCGAGCGCGATTTTCAGGATTACCGGAGCATCTACCTCAACCTGTACGCGGAGTTCCGCGGCCAGAACGCGGCCGAGAAGGAGTCGATCAACGACGATGTCGTCTTCGAGATCGAACTCATCAAACAGATCGAGGTCAACGTCGACTACATCCTGCTGCTGGTCGAGCAGTGGCGAGGGGCCCGCGGGAACGGTTCCGATGTCGAGATGAACGCGTTGATGAACATCCAACGAGCCATCGACTCCAGCATCACCCTGCGCAACAAGCGTGACCTCATCCTTGCCTTCGTTGACTCGGTCAACATCACCGGTGACACCGGCGACGACTGGCGCAGGTTCGTTGAGGCGAAGAAGGCGAAGGAGCTCGAGGCGCTGATCGTCGATGAGGACCTCAAGCCCGAGGAGACCCGCGCCTTCATTGTCGACGCATTCCGCGACGGCGCAATCCCCACCGCGGGAACGGCCGTCACCAAGATCCTGCCGCCGGTCTCCAGGTTCGCGGCCGGGGGAAACCACGCCATCAAGAAGCAGACTGTGCTCGCCAAGCTGGCGACGTTCTTTGACCGGTACTCCAGCTTGACCTGAGGCCGACAGGGGCAGGACTGCGTGTTGGTCCTCTGTGCGCATCACTCTGGGCGGTGCGCAGCCGGCTAGCCAAAGGTGATCGCGACGATCGTGACCAGGATGCTCCTTAGCGCGACGAGCCCAGCGACCGAATGTGCCTAGCGCTCGCGTTTGTACCGATCGCGTGGAAACTCCCGCTCTATGACTGGCGCGATGAGGAACATCGCTACAAACATCGCACAGGCCACGATCGTTCCAGCTGATCTTGATGGGCCGACCCCACCTGCCACTACCGCGAGGGCGAGCGTGTCACCGATCACCATCAAGATGAGTAGCCACGAACGAGCGACCCGATCGAAAGCCGCTTCAGACTCGCCGGCTTGAAGTCGTTCCTCGACAACCAACGCCATGAGCAGAACCGGATCAGCTGAGCGGACACCTCGAAGTAGGAAACCGAGAACTCCTTGAGTTCGGTCTGCCTCTATCCGGACTGGTACGACGAGAGAACGACACACCTCTTGCACCTCGGATGGGAGTCGACGGTGGCCCGCGGCCTGTAGGCAGGGCTGACCTCCCAGAATGACCCACCCGCTCCGGTTGGTCGCGCGATCGTGTGCCGGTTCCATCCCTAGGACGTGAATCGCCATTCGATCTGGTGGGAGTACGTCTCTCCAGGTTGGAGCAGCGCGCTGGGGAACTCGGGCCTGTTGGGCGAATCTGGGAGAGCCTGGGGCTCAAGAGCGATTCCCGCACCCGAGTGATAGGGCAGACCGCCCGTCCCTGTAGTTAGGCCATCGAGGTTGATTCCGCTGTACACCTGCAACCCGGGCGCGTCGGTGAGCAGACGTAGGGATGTCAGGGTCTTGACGGATCGAAGTACCGCAGCTGTCCTGAGGCCCGTACCTGGTAGCACGAAACAGTGGTCGAGCCCTCCTCGCGCCCGGATTTGGGGGTGGTCGCGCGCGACTAGGTCACCGATCTTTGCGGGGGCCCGCAGGTCGAACGGCGTGTTCACCACTGACTCGAAACCATTGGCGGGAATTCCCTGGAAATCGACCGGTAGGTATGACTTAGATTCAACCCTGAGCAGATGATCGTGAACTGTGCCGGACGATTCGCCGTTGAGATTGAAGTAGGAATGGTTGGTGAGGCTGACAACGGTTGGAGCGTCGCACGTTGCTGACATCGAGATGCAAACGCGATTTCCCCTAACGCTGTAGCGCACTTCCGAGCGAAGCTCGCCGGGATACCCCTGGTCGCCGTCCGCACTCGTCAGCTGGAACACCGCGTCCTTAGTCGAATGGCTTTTCAGCGACCAATGACGAGTGTGAAATCCCCCTGGGCCTCCATGTAGGTGCTCCCCGGATCCGTCACTCTCTAACTCGATAGCCTTGTCGAGGATCTTGAGGCGTCCACCAGCTATCCGATTGGCGAAGCGGCCGATCGTCGCCCCATGGAACGCCCCGCATTGCAGGTATGCGGCTTCGGTCCTGTGGCCCAGGACGACATTGCGGCGCTTCCCGTCGCCTCCGGTGACGTCGAGTCGATGGACTGCAGCACCCAGGGCGAAGAGGCCCAGCCTTATGCCTGGCTCGTTACCTATGGTGATGACGTCCATACAACGCCGGTCCTCTCGATCTCATGGAGCTGCATCCTGGGTCGAGGGCCGCTAATCGTGCGGCAGATGGTTTGCGCAAGTCCATTTCGTTGCCACCCGGGGCTGGGCAGAGCGCGCGCCGCCGATGACTCCGGATCTTCCTGGCCTCAGGGCATTCACTTTCGAGCAGCGTTGGGATAGCGTCCTCCTTTAAGGCAACCATTAAACTAAAGACTTGCCTGGGACGCCAGGAGTGAAGCGCATGCCGAAGCTCTGAAGCGTCCGGCACTCATCACCGACTGCCATGCGGTTCGGTCGTACTGCCTTGAAATCGGTGGGGCAGATCAACCCGTCCGAATTGAAATCCGTGAGGTGGCTGCACGGGTCGCCTGGCCGGCGGCTCATGCCGACACCCGCACCCGGCGCAGTCAACCAACACCGGTAAGGAGAAAGTACATGGCCGAAGTCAAATATGTAGATGCGAGTTGCGTGTATCCCGGCAACCCCGTGCCGGCAGTCGACCGCCTCAACCTCGATATCAAGGACGGCGAGTTCATGGTGCTGGTCGGTCCGTCCGGATCGGGAAAGTCGACCGCGCTACGCATGCTGGCAGGACTCGAAGGCGTCACTGACGGAGAGATTCGGATCAATGGCGCAGATGTCTCACAGATGCCGCCGAAGGATCGAGACATCGCGATGGTCTTCCAGAACTACGCGCTCTACCCGCACATGAGTGTCGCCGAGAACATGGGATTCGCACTCAAGCTGAAGGGCCTACCGAAGGCCGAGCGTGAGGCAAAAGTTGCGCATGCGGCCGAGCTCCTCGACCTCACCCCGTACCTCGCTCGGAAGCCGAAGGCGCTGTCCGGTGGGCAGCGGCAACGAGTCGCGATGGGGCGCGCAATCGTCCGCGAACCGAGCGTATTCCTGATGGACGAACCTTTGTCGAACCTGGATGCCAAGCTGCGCGTGGAAACGCGGGCGAATATCGCCGCGCTCCAGGCACGTCTCGGCATCACGACGGTCTACGTGACACACGATCAAGTTGAGGCCATGACCATGGGCCATCGGGTCGCAGTCCTCAAGGATGGGGTCCTGCAGCAGGTCGACACCCCCCGGAACCTCTACGATCGCCCGAGGAACGCGTTCGTCGCTGGGTTCATCGGCTCGCCCGCGATGAACCTTCGGACCGTGCGCCTAGATGGCAACGGTGCACATCTGGGTAGCGTCATCGCCCCGTTGTCCGAGCGGATTCTTCACGCCGCACGATCCGCCGGGATCGACTCGGTCACCCTCGGGATTCGGCCTGAGTCCTTCCATGTTGCCGGTGATCAGACCGGGGGGCTTAAGCTCGAGGTTCGACTTGTCGAGGAACTCGGTGCCGACGCGTACGTATATGGCACGCTCGCGGGCGATGCGCCGGGCGAGAAACCGTTGATCGTCCGGTTCGACGGTCGCGTGCCGCCTCGCATCGGGGAAATCGTTGGCGTCGATATGCGCACAGGTGAGGACCACGCTTTCCATCCCGAGACCGGCGAGCGCCTCGGCTGACACCAGCCGGACCGGCGTCTGAAGTCCTTGGCGAACCAGACCACGGCGGCCCATCCATCGAGGTGCGCCGCGGTCTGCGTTCGTCACTCGGGAGACCTTCACTTTTCGAGTCCGCTGGGCTATCGTCGTTTTAATCCAATCATTGAACTAAAGAGGCAATCGTGGGTAGCGAAGCTCCGAACGACCAGTTCACTTTCGGCCTCTGGACCGTCGGCTGGCAAGGCCGCGATCCCTTCGGCGAGGCAACCAGGCCCGCTGTCGACGTAGTCGAGTCGGTACACCAGCTCGCTGAACTCGGGGCGCACGGAATCACCTTCCATGACGACGACCTGATCCCGTTCGACGCTTCGACCGGCGAGCGTGACAAGCAGGTCGCACGTCTCCGTGACGCGCTCGATGCGACGGGGCTGGTTGTCCCGATGATGACGACCAACCTGTTCACACATCCCGTCTTCAAGGACGGGGGCTTCACCAGCAACGACCGCAGCGTGCGGAGATTCGCTATCCGGAAGGTGCTGCGCAACTTGGATCTTGCAGCTGAGTTCGGTGCGCAGACCTACGTGTTCTGGGGTGGTCGAGAGGGTGCCGAGTACGACGGAGCGAAGGACGTGCACGCGGCGTTGGACCGGTATCGCGAAGCGATCGATCTGCTCGCCGGTTACGTCAAGGAGAAGGGTTATGGCATCCGCTTCGCGATCGAGCCAAAGCCGAACGAGCCACGCGGAGACATCCTGCTACCCACTGTTGGGCATGCGCTGGCGTTCATCAAGGAGCTTGAGCACGGCGACATCGTCGGGGTGAATCCCGAGGTCGGTCACGAGCAGATGGCGGGCCTGAACTTCGCGGGCGGGATCGCCCAGGCGATGTGGGCCGGCAAGCTGTTCCACATCGACCTCAACGGCCAGCGCGGCATCAAGTACGACCAGGACCTCGTCTTCGGTCACGGCGACTTGCTGAACGCCTTCTTCTTGGTGAACCTGCTCGAGGGTGGCACCGGCGCGCCGGCGTACACCGGTCCTCGTCATTTCGACTACAAGCCGTCCCGGACTGAGGACATGGGCGGCGTGTGGGCTTCCGCGGCAGCGAACATGAAGACCTATCGCCTGCTCAGGGACCGGGCAGCCGCTTACCGAGCTGACCCCGAGGTTCAGGCAGCACTTGCTGTGGCGGGAGTTGCGGGCTTGGCGGAGCCGACGCTTGCGCCGGGCGAGACCCTGGCAGCGCTTCGGCTGGACCGCACCACGTTCGAGGACTTCGATCCGGACGTTGCGGGCGCGCGCGGTTACGGTTTCGTGCACCTCAACCAGTTGGCGCTCGAGCACGTGCTCGGCGCTCGCTGAGTCGGAGATGCCGCTCGTCGCTGGTGTCGACTCCTCGACGCAGTCCTGCAAAGTCGTCGTCCGGGACGCGACGACTGGCGCCCAGGTGCGTAGGGGACAGGCGCCACACCCTTCGGGCACCTCTGTCGATCCGGAGGCGTGGTGGAACGCCCTGCAACTGGCTGTAGGCGAGGCTGGGGGAATCGACGACGTTGCGAGTGTCTCGGTCGCCGGCCAGCAGCACGGCATGGTTTGTCTCGATGACCGCGGATCGGTTGTCCGAGAGGCGTTGCTGTGGAATGACATGCGCTCTGCTCGCGCGGCGCAAGACCTCGTCGACGAACTGCCGGGTGGGGCGGCAGCGTGGGCAACGTCGACGGGCTCGGTGCCGATGGCGTCGTTCACCGTGACGAAGTTGCGGTGGCTGGCCGAGAACGAGCCCGAAAATGCGGCGTCGACGGCTGCGGTGTGTTTGCCGCATGACTGGCTTTCATGGCGACTCCGCGGGACCTCGGACATCGGGGAGCTCTGCACCGATCGCAGCGAAGCGAGCGGCACCGGCTACTGGTCTCCGGCCGCAGGGGCTTACCGAACCGATCTCCTCGAGCTGGCATTCGGAAAGACGCCTGTCGTGCCGAGCGTGGGAGCGCCTTCGACGGCCGTCGGGCAGGTAACTTCCGGGGCGCTCCTCGGAGCTGGCGCCGGCGACAATGCCGCGGCTGCCCTCGGCTTGGGGACCCGGCCCGGGGACGTCGTGATCTCGGTCGGCACCTCTGGTGTCGCGAGCGCTGTCAGCACGGTGCCGACGGCCGATCCCTCTGGACTGGTTGCGGGCTTCGCCGATGCGACCGGTCACTTCCTGCCACTCGCGTGCACCCTCAATGGCGCGCGGGTTCTACTGGCAGCCGCGACGATCCTCGGGTGCGACCTGGACGGCGTGGCGGATCTGGCGCTCGCCGCGCGCGAGGGTGCCGACGGCTTGGTGCTCGTTCCCTACTTCGACGGTGAGCGAACCCCGAACCGGCCGGAGGCTTCGGCAGCCATTCACGGTCTCCGGCTCGACAACTCCACCCCGACGAACATCGCGCGAGCGGCAGTGGAGGGGCTGCTGTGCGGTCTCGCCGACTGCCTCGATGCCCTGCGTTCGCAAGGAGTGACCGCGGAGCGGGTGCTCTTGGTGGGCGGCGGGGCACGGAACGAGGCCGTGCGTCGACTGGCCCCGGGCATTCTCGGACTTCCCGTGTACGTGCCCTCCGCGGGTGAGTATGTTGCCGACGGCGCGGCTCGCCAGGCTGCATGGGCGCTCGATGGTGAGTCTAGGCCGCCCGACTGGGCAACCGCTGACCTGCGCAGGTTCGATGCCGACCCGCAACCGGAAGTGCGGGAGAGGTACGCCGAAGCCCGGGAACTGACGATCCGGAGGACTCGTGGATAGCAGGACGGCAGGGGTCGCCACCGCAAGCCAACTGACGGTTCGACAGCACAATCGTGCGCTTCTGCTGGGCAACGTGGCCCGCAGGCCCGGACGGACCCGGGCCCAGCTCGCGAGGGATGTCGGCCTGACCAAGGCGACCGTATCGACCCTCGTTGACGATCTGATCTTAAGCGCGCTCGTTGTTGAACGAGAGCCCACCGCCGGGCTCCGTGGACGTCCCGGGAGCCGCCTGGAACTGAACCCCGACGGTGCCGCCGCGATCGGGGTCGAGATCGACGTAGACCGCACGTCGGCATGCCTCCTCGACCTGACCGGTGCCGTTCGAGACCGCAAGTCGATCGCCTATGACAACCGTTCGGGAACGCCACGGGTCGCCCTTCGTCGGGTCGCACAACTGGTAGCGGACCTCTCGGCGGACACACTGGTCGCCGGCGTCGGAGTGGCGTTCCCCGGTCTGGTCACGGTGGACGGACGCGTCCTCCGCGCGCCGAATCTCCCGCGCTGGGAGGGATCGAACCTGGGGGAGATCCTGGGTGACCTGCTCGACGTACCGGTCCACAGCATCGACAACGAAGCCAACATCGCAGCCCTCGCCGAACACTGGTACGGATCGGGGATCTCTGACTTCGTCCATGTCTCCGGTGAGATCGGCGTCGGCGGCGGCATCATCGTCAACGGCGAACTCTTTGTCGGACCGCGCGGCTACGCCGGCGAGATCGGCCATGTACCCGTCGATCCCCGAGGACCGCTGTGCGGTTGCGGAAACCGCGGCTGCCTCGAGCAGCTGGCTGGCCGAACGGCCGTCCTGGCCCACGCTCAAGCATCCTCGGACGCCGAGTTGGTGTTTCGGTGTGACCACGGCGACCGGGAGGCACTCCTGGCCGTCAGGTCTGCCGCAGCTGCGCTGGCCGTCGCCCTTGGAGCTGTCATCAACACGCTGGATCTCCCGGCCGTGTCGCTCGGAGGGTTCTATGCACGCTTGGCACCTTGGCTGGTGGAGCCGCTGGCAACTGGATTGAAGAAGCGGATTGTCAGCGGCGCCCCAATCGACGTCCGCGTGTCTAGCTTGGGCCAGGACGCGGCCGCCCTCGGTGCAGCCGGCCAGGTCATCAACCACATCGTGCGAACTGGCGAACGGCCGGCGAGTCGCCGGATCAGGGTGTCATGAGGATCGCCGAGGTGACGGACCGCGCCGCAATGGCCGTCAGTGACAGTCACGCGTGCCCCGGCGACTTTGACCCGCTGACGCAGGCCACCAGAGACGCGGAGGAGTCATGGCATTCAGCCCGCGGCTGAGTCCGCTCACCGAGACACAGGGTCGGCTGCCAGCGCTCGGACTCGGATGCGCGCCGATCGCCGATCTGTTCGGAACGGTCTCGGAGGAAGATGCTCTTGGGACTGTTCGCGCAGCGCTGGAATGCGGTATCCGGTTCCTCGACACCGCCCCGCACTACGGTGCCGGGCTCAGCGAGCGCAGAGTCGGTGACGCTATCAGGGGCGTCCCGCGGGACACGATCACGATCGCCTCGAAAGCCGGCAGGCGCATCGTCGACGCCGACGACCGAGATGTGCCCGTCGGCGCCGTCGGCGTCCGTACCCTGCCCGACCTCAGCTACGACGGCGCGATGCGCAGTCTCGAATCGAGCCTTGTCCGAATCGGGGTGGATCGGATCGACCTCGTCTACATGCATGACCCCGAAGACGTCGACGCTGCGCTCGACGGTGCGTTTCGCGCCCTGGTGCGCATGCGCGAGGAGGGAGTGGTGCGCGCCGTCGGAGTCGGGATGAACTACTGTGCCCCGCTTGCCCGGTTCGTGCGGGAGTCCAGCGCCGATGTCGTGATGGAAGCCGGTCGGCTTACGCTGCTAGACGATTCGGCGAGGGATGAGCTGCTGCCTTCGGCGCGTGACCACGGAGTCGACATCGTGGCGGCAGGGGTGTTCAACTCGGGGATCCTCGCCGACCCCGCTGTCAACGACAGGTTCCACTACGCGGCTGCACCCGACGAGGTCGTGCGCCGCGCGCGCGCCCTGCAGGCCCGTTGCGCTGGTTACGGCGTGCCGCTCGCCGCCGCAGCCGTCCAGTTCCCCTTGAGGTTCGACCCGGTCGCCGCCGTGGTCGTCGGAGCGACGACGCCTGGTGAGGTTCGCGAGCTGGTGCGAAACGCGGCGGTGGACGTGCCCGACGACCTGTGGGATCAGCTGGGTAGGTGAATATTCGGCCCGGTGCTCGCACCGACCGCTCGATGCATGAACTCCCGCGAGGCGAACGCCTTCGACCGTGCTGCGGGTGCCAGAGGTACTTCACCTGCGAAGGCAGGTGCGAGCCGGAGGCCCGCGTACTGGGGCGGACGACTTGACCCGGTCGTTGCGCTGTCCAGGGGCTCTGCTGCCGACGTAGCGAGCGGCGTAAAACTTCGGCTTCAAGGGAAGGTTGTAATCGATAACCGATTAGCCTAATGTGACGCACACCCCGAAGCGGGACCGATTTCTAACGGAGGTCCAAAAGTTGATCACTCACCGTTTCTTTATGACCGCGGCAGCGTTGACCGCTGCCGCACTGACCCTCACCGGATGCGGGGGAGGGGGAGGACAGTCTGCGGACAGTGGGAAGAAGGTCGAGCTGCGCATGTTGGCCAACATCTCCCTCACCCAGACCGAGGACTTCTGGAACAAGACCGTCGCACCGTTCGAGAAGGCCAACAACGTCGATGTGAAGATCGTCGCTCCCGGGGCTGACGGCCTTGCTGGCACGCTGACTCAGCTTCTCGCCTCGGGCGACGTGCCCGACGTGGTCGAATGGCTGGCTCCGAGTGCGAAGCTTGCGCCAGAGCTTGTCGATCTCTCCAAGTACGACTGGGCCAAGAACGGGCCCCTCGCTGAGCAGAACAAGGTCGACGGCAAGTACTACACGGCCGGAGTGGGCGAGAACCTCCAATCGACGTTCTTCTACAACAAGAAGGCGTTCGCTGACGCGGGCATCACCCAGGCCCCCGCGACCATGGATGAGTTCGAAGCCGACCTTGCCAAACTCAAGGCCGCGGGCTGGGTTCCGCTGCAGACCGGTGGTGAGTGGTTCTCCAACATCCTGTTCCAGTACATCAGCCTGCCGAACGTGCTGGCTGCAAACCCGGATTGGCACAAGAAGATGTCCTCGGGTGACCTCACTTTCAGTCAGACGTTCGCAGGTTCGGCCAAGCGCTACGCGGATTGGCTAAAGGCGGGATACGTGCCCAAGGATGCTGTCGGCGTCAAGTACGCCGATGCCGAGGCCAACTTCCTCGCCGGCAAGGTCGCGATCTACCCGATGGGAAGCTGGTTCGCTGCTGCCGAGAAGGCTGCACCCAAGAAGCCCGATATCGGTGTCTTCTCGACCCCGGTGGAGCACGAAGGTGATACCCCGCGCGTTGCCGCTGCGCTCGCGAACACCTACCTCGCCATGAAGGCGTCGAAGCACCAGGATCTCGCGATCAAGCTGATCAAGTTCATGACCACCGACAAGACCGCGATCACGGAGCAGCTTTCGGGAGACGGGATCTTCCGTGCTGGCTACGACGACTACCCGATGGACCAGGTGAGTAAGGACCTCCAGAAGCTCATTTCGGACACCCCGGCCGAGGATTTCGTTTCGCCCGGTGAGGGGAGCGGGGACACGATTGTGCCTGCTGGCTTCACGAATGAGCTCAATACCGACGTCCAGGCGATGATGACCGGTAAGAGTGCCGATGACTTCCTGCACTCAATGGACGACTGGTTCGCAAGCAACCGATGACACCCGGTGGCCTTCGGGCCGCCACCGTCGCCGGGGCGACCACACGGTCGCCCCGGCGACGCCGCGAAACAGTTTCGACGAAGGGAGAGTGATGGCTAACGCGCATCCTGCCGGGCTTGTCTGGAAGCGTCGTCTTCCCGGGCTCGTCATGGCCTCACCAGCGGTCATTGTCTTCTTGGCGATGTTCATGGTTCCGATGGTTCTTGCGTTCGTGCTGAGCCTCACCGACTGGAACGGCTTCAGCCTGAGGTTCGAGTGGGTCGGGTTCGACAACTACGCCACTGCCTTCAAGAATCCTCGAGTGGTCCATGCGGCCACCTTCACGTTCGTCGTTGCGTTGATTGGGACGATTCTTTGCAACGGGATGGGCTTGGCTGTCGCCTGCCTGATCAGCGGCACCGGCGCATTGAACACGGTGGCGCGAACGGTGTTCTTCTACCCATACATCATTAGTGCGTTGATCATCGGCTTCCTCTGGTCGGCGCTACTTGCGCCACAGGGAGTCGTCAACAACATCCTCACCCAGTTGGGGGCCCCGCCCGTACCGTTCCTTTCGGACCCAGGGTTCGCCAAGTGGACGCTGATCTTCACCATTGTCTGGTCCACGTTCGGCTTCAACATGATTCTGTACATCGCCGGTTTGAAGTCGATCCCCGCGGAGTACTACGAGGCCGCGATGGTGGACGGCGCCACGCCATGGCTGAAGTTCCGCCACATCACCTTTCCGTTGCTCGCTCCGGTGACGACCGTGAACCTTGTGCTGACTATCGTCGGCTTGCTCAAGTCGTACGACATCGTCCTGGCGTTGACCGATGGTGGCCCCGCCGGATCTACGCAGACCGTCGTCTACGAAATTCTCAGAGATTCGTTTGTGAATGCACGGCTCGGATTCGGCTCGGCCCAGGCCGTGATCCTTCTGATCGTCACCGGCGCGATTGCTGTGGCCGTGACGCTCACCCGTCGTGGGGCCGAGATGAGGGTGTCCGAATGAGTAACTGGGCCAGGTCCGCTGAGTCGACCGCTCCGGTCAGAGCGAATCCGACGCTGACATCCGCGCCCTTCGCGGTCGATGTCGGTGCGGCATCGTCAGGTGGAGCGGCAGGAGTCGACGCGACGCGTTCGCGCTCGCCACGTCGCCGTCGCCACCGTCCGCCGTCCGCATCGTCGACTGTCGGCTCGATCGCCAAGTGGGCGGTTCTCCTCGCCGTGGGCGTCCTCATGCTGGTGCCGATGTACGTCATGGTGATCAGCGCGTTCAAGCCCCAGGCGGACATCATTCTCCATCCGCTCGCGATCTCTCCGCACAACTTCACCCTCGAGTACCTGCACAAAGCCCTGACGAGTGAGAAGTTCAATGTCGTTCGCGCGTATGGAATCACTCTCCTGTTCGTGGTCCTCGTCAACGTCTTCTGCATCGTTCTGGCGGCGCCGGCTTCCTACGTCATCGCACGAGGACGCAGCAAATGGCACCTGACGCTCCTGCTGTTCTTCGTCTCGGGCATGTTCATTCCAAGCCAGGTGACGGTGATTCCCGTTATTTTCGTGCTCCGGGTGCTCGGCCTCATGGGGACAATTCCGGGTTTCGTCCTGTTCGAGACCGCGCTCACCTTGCCGGTCACGATCTTTCTGTTCGTCGCGTATCTGCGCACCGTGCCCCGCGACATCGACGAAGCTGCGGCACTTGATGGCGCTGGCAAGATCCGCGCCTTCTGGTCCTGCATCTTTCCGATCATGAAGCCGGCAGTGGCGACCATCGTGGTTCTCAACTCGATCGCGGTCTGGAACGACTTCGTCAACCCGCAGGTCGTGCTGGGCACGAGTTCCGGTATCTACACGGTCACCACCGGCGTGTACGCGGCGGTGGGGAGATACACGACCGACTTCACGCTGTTGTTCCCAACGCTGTTGCTGGCGATCGCACCCGCCTTCATCTTCTTCATTCTCATGCAGCGCAAGATCATCGGCGGCCTCGTCGCCGGCGCCACGAAAGGCTGAGCACGATGTCGTTCTCGAGCTCGTCCGGGGTACCTCACGTTGCTGACCCCGAGCCGACGACGCTCGTCGTCATCCGCGCCACTGCCCCCAGCGGGATGCCTCCAGCGTGGGCGGTCCTCGAGCGTCACCTCTTTGACTTGCTCGACGTCTCGTGGCGGCGCTTCGAGGAGCGCTACTGCGACCCGGATGGACGGCTCAGATTTGAGGGGACGCTTGTCACGCGCGACGGGGTGGACGACTTCTACGAGGCATTCTTCAACTGGCCGAGTCTGTACTTCCTGGGAGGAGCGTCCGACCTGCTCGATGCCTGCAAACGGCACTGGACCGGAGTAACCGCCCAGTTGACGGGGATGGGCTTCCTCACCAACGAGTACGAGAACGGATACGACTGGTTCCACCAAGGCGAGTCACTGCTCTTTTTCTACGCGATCTGTGCGGCGGACCCGGCCGATGGGGCGTTTCGCGAGCGGGCGAAGAAGTTCGCCGATCTTTACCTGGCCGGTTCCCCGAGCGGAAACTTCGATGCCGAGCGCAACATGATCCGAGCGCCTCACAACGGTGCCCGCGGCCCCCTACCCGGGTTGGGTGAGGATCTCAATACCTACGGCACCGACCTTTGGTACATGGAACCGTACGGCCTACCGGTTGCGGGGCTGCCCGGGATCGAGAAGTGGCGAGACCTGGACGATCCGCAGAAGGCCGCGCTCATGGGGCAGGAGATCCAGCGCCGGCTTGGGACCGGCGACACCGCCGTAAACCTCTGTGCGACCAGCTTGATGGCCAACGCCTGGCTGTACGACAACGAGTCCGAGTACGCCGACTGGGTTCAGGCTTACGCCGGAGCGTGGAAGACGCGCGCCGAGGAGCTGCACGGGCTGATGCCAGACAATGTCGGCCCATCGGGTGAGGTTGGCGAGCTCCACGACGGACGCTGGTACGGCGGACACTACGGATGGGCCTGGCCGCACGGCATCTACAGCGTTGGTGCGGCCGCGCTCATCGCAGCCATGAACGCTCGGTTGGTGGGGTCGGATGATTCGATTCTCGAACTCGCCAGGATCCCGCTACGACAGGTCCAGGAGCAGAAACGCCTCGGGCACGTGGGTGAAGAACGCGGCACCATGTACCGCGAGTGGACGGCTCGACTAGGCGATGACGCCCAGAACGCCACGATGCTGGTCCCGTACCGCCATTCCGTAGACGGCTGGTTCGACTATCACCCGATGCAGACTGCGTTTCCGGTGTGGCTCTGGTGGACCTCGAGGGATGCGGCGGACCTCGCCCTGCTCGAAACGCTTCGCAGCGAAGCGGGATATGACTGGTCCGCCGTGCACGAGTTCCGCGACAAGGAAGAAGCCGGCCATGAGGCGCCTTGGTATTCCTACTTGCAAGGCGAGAACGCCGACTACCCCGAGCGTGCGTTGCGAATGGCGATCGCCCAGGCCGCACGACGCTTGACCCTCATCGCCGAAGATGATTCGACGCCTGACCAGATCGACATCCACTGGTGGCAGCGGATGAACCCGGTCGTGACTGAAGTGCTGACGCAACTCACCACTGGTGCGCCTCACATGCTTTACAACGGCGGGCTGCAATACGCCCGGATCCGCTACGCCGATGCTGACGCGGGTCGTCCCGGGCTGCCGCCGGACATCTCGGCTCTGGTCGGCAGGATCGAGGACAGCCTGCTCGGTATCACGTTGGTCAACCTCAGCGCGACCCAGGAACGCAACGTGGTGATCAGTGGCGGCGCCTTCGGCGAAGACCGATTCGACACGGTCACCTATTCAGTTCTCGCCAGTGACTTCCCCGGCAGCTCGACTTCCTTCTTCTCCGATCCCGTCGATGTAGCACTTGGGTCGCTGGAGGTGAACGCGGGTCGATTCGTAGTGCAACTACCACCACTGACCATCATCCGCCTCGACTGCCAGATGACGTTGGGCGCCTACACGCCGCGTCACCAGCGGTTCGACGCAGCAACTCGCGCAACCTGACCCGACCACACCGGCTTGGTCCTCTCCGAGAACCGCCGTGTGCCGAGAAGTCTCATTTCCCACCGAAAGGAACGTCCATGACCCAGACCGGCGCCGCAACGACACCACCCGTGCAGCTTCCGATCCGCGGCGAGGCCTGGTCGCGACCGAACGCGGATCAGATGGCGGCCATGCAAGAGATCGGGTCCGCGACGGCCTGCGCGAAGCTCCACCAGGTCGGCATCCGCCGGTCGTTCGTCGAGGGACCGGTCTCACTTCAACCCGGCCAGAAGGTCGTCGGCTCCGCACTAACGCTGCAATTCATGCCCCAGCGTGAGGACCTCGCATCCGGTGTGGCTCAGGAGTATGTCGAGCGGAACACTGCCCTGTGGGCAGTGATGGAGACGGTGGAGCCGGGCGACGTCCTGGTCATCCAGGCGTACGGCAGCAAATTCTCCGGATGCATCGGCGACATCCTCGCCCGCTACTTCCAGCGCAAGGGCGGTGCCGGCATCGTCGTCGACGGCCGGATCCGCGATGCCGGCCGCATCCGCGAGCTAGGGATCCCGGTCTGGAGCACCGGAACAACTCCGCACTACGCCTCGCAGTCGGAGCTGTTCCCGTGGGCATATGACGTGCCTGTCGCAGTCGGCGGCGCCCTGTGCCTGCCGGGCGACTTCGTCGTCGCCGATGACGACGGCCCGGTTATCGTGCCGCAGGCGCTCGCGCCGGAGGTTTGCGCAGCCACGAAGGACCATCAGGACTGGGAGGTCTTCAGTCGAACAAGGCTCGACCAGGGTGCGCGCCTGAGCGACTACTACCCGCTCACACCCGAGACGCGGGCGGAGTACGAGGCGTGGCTCTCGGCTGGCTCGCCTCGCTGACGCGGTGGCACGAGCTTGATTCCTGAAGCCGATTTCGGGCTCGTCGACGCCCACATCCACCTCTGGGACACCCGCTCCTTCGACTTGCCGTGGCTCAACGCGGTTCCACAGCTCAGAACGCAATACACGGCAGCGGAGTTCGCCGACGGACTGGACGGCGTCCGCTTGCGTGCCGCGGTCGCCGTGCAAGCCGGGAACACAGCCGCCGAGGCGACCTGGTTGCTATCGAGCGCTCGTGCCGCGTCCGCGCTGACGCAGGCACAGATCGGGGTGGTGCTGCAATATGCGCGGTCGCCAGATCGGCCGCTCAGCCCCTGGCACCCGCTCGTCTTCGCGGACGGCCGGTTTCCCCAAGGTGTGCGCCTTCCGCTGGTCGAACTGCCCACCGACTGGACGGCGCTCGGCGGAATCCAGGAGCTGGTCGGCTACGTCGAGCATCACGGACTAGTCCTCGAGCTGCTTCTGCGTCCTGATCAACTTCGTGCCGCAGGCGAGCTTTCGGCGAGACACCCTCGACTCACCGTCGTTCTCTGCCACCTCGGGCTGGGTGAAAATGAGCCGGACGGGACATGGCAGAACGAGATCGCGCGGCTCGCGGCTCGCAAGAACGTCGCTGCCAAGATCTCCGGACTCCACACCAGTCATCCGCCGGTGCCCGAGGATCATCGCCGTGCCCGCCTTGCCGCTGAATGGGCACTGGAGCAGTGGGGCCCGGACCGCCTCATGTTCGGCAGTGACTGGCCGGTCTCGACCCGTGCCGGTCGTTACACCGACGTGCTCGAATGGACGAAACAGGCCCTCGGCGCGTCATCGCCGACAGAGCTCCAGGCGATGCTGGGGCTGACGGCCGCCTCGATCTACAAGCTCGCGGGCTCTGAGCCGGACGTACAAATCGATAAGCGGTAGGTGATGAGGTAGCCTCTAATAATGACCGACTCAGTGGCCAACGGACTCCACCTGGATCGAGCACTGCTGTCCGAGCAGATCTACACGCACATCAAGAAGATGATCAAGGACGGCACCTTGGAGCCGGGGGATCAGGTCGTGGAGTACAAGCTGGCACGCGAAATGGGTGTGAGCCAAGCCCCCGTTCGCGAAGCGCTGAAGCGCCTCGTGCACGACGGGATCGTCACCAACATCCCGCGCAACGGCAACTTCGTGTCGCGATTCTCGACGCAGGAAGCCGAAGACGCGAGAGTCGGCCGGGTCGCTCTCGAGGAGATGGCCGCAAGGCTGGCCTGTGGCCGGCTCCAGGAACAGGATCTGGTCAACCTCAACGACCTGATCGAACAGATGCGGGAAGCCGCCGAACGGCGCGATCTGAGCGCATTCCGTGAGCACGACTTCGCCTTCCATCGTGCGGTGGTGCAGGCGACCCGGAATACCTACCTGCCACGGATGTGGGACATCGTCGAACCCAGCCTGCGCTCTTTCGACATCTTGTCCGATCCTGCGTTCAAGGGAGACTGGCGGGTCGCGGCCGAGTGGCACCAGGACCTACTCGATGCCTTGGTCTCGTCGACTCCGGGGGAGGCTGCGGCGCTGTTCGCCCGGCATGCCGCGAGTCTGGCAGGCAATGCCGAAGGCGACCTCGAGGATGTCCTCCGCGGTGGGCAGCCCGCTGCTGGCGCGCCGTCCTGAGCCAGGGAGCAGCGCGGTGGAAGTCACAGTTCAACGAGCTCGGTTGCGTCCAGGTGCCGGCGCCCGCTACAGCGAGGTCCATTCCCGGATCCCGGCCAGGATCGAGGCGGCGTTGCGTTCGTGCGGCGTCATCCGCTGGCAGATCTGGCGCGATGGCGACGACTCGCTCTTCCACCTGATCGAAACGGCCGATGGCTTCGACGTGATGCTGGAACGGATGCGGCTTCTCGGGCCGATTGACCCGGAGTGGGACCAGTTGATCGATGCGCTTGTGGATTCCGCCGACGATTCGTTCGCCACGCTGGAACACGTCTGGACGATGACGCCCGAGGGTCAGCACGGTGGCGAGGACGGACTAGCTGTTCCGAGTTCGGATCGGGCCGACATCAGCCCTCGCCCGACTTCGTCCTGACGCGAGTCTTTGCCTGGCCGAGGTAGTGCCTGACTGGCCCCTGGAACTACACCAACCTCGGTCGACGAATCCGAATCTGCTGAGACCGGCACCGTTCGTTATTGCCCAGCGGCCGCACGACCCGCCAACCGAACGGTCGCCCAGCGGTGCCGCCCGCTGTCAATTATTGTTTATCGATTAACGCTTGACAATAGATACTCAGGCTGCGAGCGTCGTATTCGGCTAGTGGCTGTATCCGTGTGGAGCGCAGATCCGCGGCCGTCGGTGTGACAACGAACGACGAGCATCGTCGTGAACCTGGAGGGCGGATTCTCGGTGAGGCAAGCATTCCGGTCGGTTTCGCGAGCAAGGGCGCAATTACCAGAACAAAGGACTTTGGTGAAGATGATCAACAACCCGCGTGGAAGAACTTCTCAACTGTTGTTCGGCCTCTCGTTGGTCGTGGCCATGTTGATCTTCATCCCAGACCCGGCAAGTGCGACAGGCACGAACTACTACGTGAGCGACGCAACCGGATCGGATACGAACGCCGGAAACTCGACGAGCGCCCCGTTCAAGACCATTCAGAAAGCCGCAAGCGTCGCCGTGGCCGGTGACACGGTCAATGTCATGGCCGGTACCTACCGGGAGACCGTGACGCCCACGAACAGCGGCACCGCCACCAACCCGATCACCTTCCAGAAGTACAACAACGACGATGTCACCATCAGTGGCCTGGACGTCGTGAGTTCTACGGGGTGGCAGGTCGATTCCGGAAACATCTACAAGCACACCTCAACTGCTTCACCGTTGGAACTCGAGAATTCTCAGGTGTTCGTCGATGGACAAGAGATGACGCTGGCTCAGTGGCCGAACAAGGGCAGCGGTCGTGCAACGTGGACATCGGCGGGAAGTTCAGAGACCCCGGGAAATGCCTGGGTCACCGGCGCCACGATCCCCGGTGGTGACGATGCCTGGAAGGGCGGCGTCATCTACGCCGCTGCCCGGCAGGACTGGGGGTTCTACTCCTGGAAGGTCACCGGTTACACGGCGAGCACCCACCGAGTCGCTTACTTGGACCCCGGCATCGCGGGGTCCGAGTACAAATGGGAACTGCCGACCGACAACTACGCCAGCTCTAAGGGCTTCGTCATGGTGGGCGCGCGCGTCGCCCTGGACGCTCCGACCGAGTTCTACCCTGACAAAGACACCAACACGCTGTATCTGTATGCGCCGGCCGGCGACAGCCCAGCCAATCACAACGTGGAGATCAAGACCCGCAAATGGGGCTTCGACCTCGGCGCCTCGAACTACATCAACATCAAGGGACTCAAGTTCTTCGGAGATGGGATCAGGACGTGGGATTCGCATGATTCCGTTATCGACGGCATCGTCGCGGACTACCCGGCCGTATCGCGGATTCATTACTCGACTCCCGCGGACCTGGAATACCCCTACGCCGACTGGCAACTGAGCACCGACAGTGGCGTGGTCCTTGGCGGCATCAAGGGAAGCAACCACTTCGGGAAGGCGAATACCCTTGAGAACAGCATTGTGAGCCACGCGTCGACCACAGGTGCTGTCGCTCTCGGCGGCGAGGGAGACAAAGTCGTGAACAACGAGATCTCCGATGTCTCCATGGGTGTATGGGCGAACGGCAGCGACTTCCTGATCAGCTACAACACGATCTCGAATACCGGAATGAATGCGATCCACGGCCTGTACCACAACACGATCATTGAGCACAACGATCTCTCGAGCATGCTCCTCGACGGGCAGACCGACGACGGAGCGACGCACACGTTCGCCGCGGATCTAGGGAATTCTGTCTGGCGCTACAACATCATTCACGATTTCTCCGCCGGCCACCTCACCGCGGGACTGTATGCCGACAACGCGACGCTGAATCTGGGGATCTACAAGAACGTCATCTACAACCTCGGGGGGCCCAGCCAATGGGGAACCCTGGTCAATGGCTTGTCGGAGAACGTGGAGGTCGACAACAACACCTTCGTGAATCCAGGTTTCGCCGGGTTCAACAGCTATGGCGGAGCTGGCTACAACAACTTCGGCGCCAACAACATCACGACCAACTCGACGTTCTCCACGGCAATGGCAGGGAGCAGCAAGAGCAACAACCTGGAGAACACAGATCCGCTCTTCGTCAATCAGTCGACACATGACTTTCATCTTCAGAGCACCTCTCCGGCGATCGATGCAGGCATGCTCATTCCGGGCATCGCTGATAGTTACAACGGGTCTGCCCCGGACGACGGTGCTTACGAATACAACGGCGCGAACTGGACCGCTGGACGTAACTTCGCCAACCCGCCCCCGACGACTTCTACTCCAGGAGTCTGGCCGCGCATGAATCTCGTCAAGAACAGCAGCTTCGAAGCGAGGCTCTGGGGCGGGGCGATCCAGAACCTGAACTGGTACGACGGCTGGACGATCAGCGACAGCTCGGTCGACGTGCACAAGTCGTTGTCCAGCTGGGACGCCGATACCGTCAACACGCGAACGTCAGCGATTCTTAACCAGGGCGACTGGATTTCGCAGACGATCACCGGGCTCTCGCCAAACACGACCTACGATGCCGGCGCCTACCTGAGGATGGAAACCGCGGGCGTCGGCTCAGCCAGCATGACGGTCGAGAACTTCGGCGGCCCCGCAGTCACGCCGGTCACGGGAAACGCGGGTTCTATGCAGCACCGCATTCTGGAGTTCACGACCGGTCCGACCAGCACTAGCGCAACCATCAAGGTCTACAAGGACAACACCACCGCGAATGCGGCGTACGTCGACAACGTGTCGCTGATCGATGCGGGGAAGCCTCGGGGCCCGATCGGGCACTGGACGCTCGACGAGAGCAGTGGAACGGTGGCAGCCGATTCATCAGGAAGTTCTGCCAACGCCACCGTCAGCGGGACGACGAGCTGGGTCCCGGGCAAGTCGGGCAACGCGCTCAACCTGGGTACCACGACCAGTCACGCCGATATCGGCCTCCACAATGTGGGAAGTCCTAGTGGAGTGACATTGAGCATGTGGGTCAAGACAACGTCGACTGCCTCAAACTCCTATTTGTTCGGCGGATGGGACGAAGGCCCCAACGTGCAGTTCACCATGAACAACGGGGCAGCGGGGAAGATCAATCTCTACCATCCCTCGTTCGGACGGATCAGCTCTACGACCAGCGTCAATGACGGTAGTTGGCATCTTGTTACCTGGAGGTACGTGAAGGGTGGCACATTCAAGATCTACATCGACGGCACGGAAGAAGCCTCGGCGGCCGTCGGCACGATCAACTGGGACAACTGGTACTGGATCATCGGTGCCGAAGGGTCGACGAAAGCATCTGGCATCAATGGCTCGATCGACGACGTTCAGGTGTATGACCGCGCCCTCGATCCTTCCGAAATCCAGAGCCTGTATTCCACGACCGCTCCCATCGCGTACTGGAAGCTCGATGAAAGCAGCGGAACGGTAGCTGCGGACTCGTCGGGCAATGCTGCCAACGCCACGGTGAGCGGGACGACTGGCTGGCTCACGGGCCACACCGGAAACGCATTGAATCTGGGTAGCGCGACTAGTCACGCCGATATCGGCCTCCACAATGTGGGGAGTCCTAGTGGAGTGACGTTGAGCATGTGGCTCAAGACAACGTCGACTGCCTCAAACTCCTATTTGTTCGGCGGGTGGGACGAAGGCCCCAACGTGCAGTTCACGCTCAACACCGGCGCCACCGGCAAGGTGAATCTTTACCATTCCTCGTTCGGAAGGATCAGCTCCACGACGAGCGTCAACGATGGCACCTGGCATCTAGTGACGTGGCGGTACGAAAAGAACGGGACGTTCAAGATCTATATCGACGGCGCTGAAGAAGCCTCGGCGGCCGTAGGCACGATCAACTGGGACAACTGGTACTGGATCCTGGGTGCCGAAGGGTCGACGAAGGCGTCGGGCTTCAACGGTTCGATCGACGATGTGCGGCTGTACAAGCGTGCCCTCAGTCCGTCCGAGATTCAGAGTCTGTACTCATCCCCGGGAAACCTTGCACAAACGAATTTTGCACAAGGCAAGACGGCGATCCAGTCGTCGACGTATGGCGCCGCCGCCGCATCGCGGGCGGTGGACGGAAACACCGACGGCAACTACTTCGCCGGTTCGGTCACTTCTACGCTGCAGGAGGCCAACGCGTGGTGGTCGGTGGACCTGGGTCAGACCCGGGCCATCGGCAACATCGAAGTCTGGAACCGCACCGACGGCGTTCCCGAACGGCTCTCCGACTATTGGGTCTTTGTGTCCCCGGTCCCGTTCACAGCGAACCTGACGCCCGCTCAGCGCGTCACCGAGGGGGTGGCCACGGGGTTCCACCAGACCACTCAGGCCGGGAGCCCCACCTCGATCCCGGTTAACCTCAGCGGCCGGTATGTCATGGTCCAGCTCTCCGGCACCAACTACCTCAGCCTCGCGGAGTTGAAGGTGCTCTCCGCCCCATGACCGCCGAGAGACGCGGCGCGGGGGTCACCCGCGCCGCGTTTCTCGGCGCTCCGCGCCAGATGAGCACGGCGCGCTAGTCGGGCAGGTTCGTGGAAGCCTCGGCGGAAAGGCCGATCCCCAGCGTTCTCGTCCCGAGTCGCTTGGCGGCAGTGGCCTCGCTCCCGGCCACCGCCTCGAACGGCATCTCCGAGACGCGTGCCATGGTCCGCTCGATGATCACGCTGCCTGCACCAGTCAAGGGGACGGTCAGGGTGGCAGCGGTCGACGCCGCAGCCACGACGGCGCCAGTGTTGCCATCGATCGCGCGGATCTGAGTACCGGGCCAGGGGTTGGCGATCACCACCGTGTCGTTGGTGGCGTCGACCGTCGGGGCGGCCTCGATGCCGACGTACTGGACGACCTGGTTCCGCACCTGCACGCTCACCTTGTGACCGCCCAGGATGTGGACTGAGCCGTCGACGTCCCAGTTGGCCGGCCAGGCGGAACCCACCTTGAGCACCCTGTCGGTCGGCATCAGGTCACCGGATGCGTCGAGCTGCGGGGCTCCCTTGTCGTAGTACGAGACCAGAGCCTCCTGCAGGCCGGAGCTGACGACCGCACCGAACTCGCTGTAAAAGCTCGGACTATCGGCGTCCTCCGCCCCAAAGTTGGTGTAGCCATTCGAGTAGTGCTGGAACGACAGTGCGCCGTTGACCAGACTGCTCCGCACGTCGTCCGGCAAGCCGAGCCGTGCGGCCTGGGTCGCCTCCATGGACCAGTCGTAGCCCATCGGGTACACCCTGCGGTGGAAGGTCGTCCGGGCCAAGGTCGAGTCCTCGCCGAAGATGCCCCAGGGCCAAATGGGTTCCAGGTCGGGGTTCTGCGCGTTCTTCGACGTCTCGTCAGTCCCCGCCCAGGCGATCACGGTGTCGGTTCCTCGAGTCTCGGTCCGGAAGTCGGCGATCTGCGGCACCGCTGCCCGGAGGTCTGCAGCCAGGTCGTCGTCGCCCCGACCTTTGGCAAGAGCGGCGACGAGCGGGAAGAGACGCTTCATCGCCGCAAGGTCTGTAGCCGGATTGTCGACGTCCCACTGGTTCTCCAGTGCATTGACGTGAGTGAGGTGGCGCATGCCCTGGGCGTCCACGGGGTCGAGGCGGGTGAGGTAGAAGCGGCAGACGTCAGCGAGGAACTCGTAGAATTCCTGGTCGAGCGGCTGGTGGGTGTACTGAGAGTGGAGCCACATGTTGTACGCCACCTCGGGGCCAGAGGACAGGATCCGGGTCGTGTACGACATCTCTGGTTCGGCCGGGGTCTTACATGCCTCCGACGTGCTGTCCTCGCCGTAGAGGGAGAGGCCGGTGCCGTTGAATCTCATCGTCTCGGGGATGCACACACCTGCCATCCCTGGCATCCACCGCGCGGTCTCGGCCTTCCGGAACGCATGGTTGCTCGTGTAGAGGTTGAAGTACGGCGCGTTGAAGTCGGCCATGTTGGCGCCGAAGTTCTGGGAGACCTGTTGGCGCATGTTGAAGTGCCAGTAGTGCGAGGCGAACCACATCACTTCGTCCTTGAACGCCGAGAGCATGTTTGCGACCCCGCCGTGCGTTGCGGGCAGGGCGCCTCGCTCTGTCGCTGCGGTGGTGTAGAGCGAAAGCGTCCGTAGGTTCTCGAGGTACTCTCCCTCGCCATCGCTCGAGGTCAGCTTCATGATCGCGGTCCGGTTCCACAGCGCGTGCCACCACTCAAGGTGGGTGGCAGCGAGATCATCTGCGGTCGCGCCGGCCACCGCGGCTGCGGCAGCGGACGGCAGTTCCTTCGCACCGTCGTAGGCGGGTGCGCCGACGACCACCCGGAAGCTGCCGTCAGTTCGAGGCCGCACCGTCAGCTTGACACTGGTCCCGTCCACGGCCGCGGCCGTCACCGACGCGCCGAACGCTGTCAGAGCCGCCATCCACCCGAATGTCTGGCCTGACTGATCGTTGCGGTAGGGCCTGGGGTCGTTGCCCACCGTGTCGACCCACGACTCGCTCAAAGCGGCGATCGGTCGCGAGGCATAGATCTCCGGACTGCGACCGGGCCACAGGTTCAGCTCGACTGTCTGTTCGACATCTGGAGCCGCCCCGGTCACATCAACGACCAGCTGATCGGAATCAGCCCGCACATAAGTGATTGCGGAGATGCCGGCACCCGACTGTACGAACTGGCCGTCGTACAACCGTAACCGCCCGGCATAGTCGGCTGCCGACGTCATGGCGGCCAGGCCCGGCATGACCAGTTGACCGGGCGACTTCAGCTCCGGAAAGGTATCGCCTCGATTGAGCTGTGCGGTGAGCCCACGATCAGCCCACACGGCGGCCCCCAAGGTCCCATTCCCCAGCGGAACTGCTTGGCTGTCGAGCAGAGGTGGTCGGTCGTAGACGAGGTCCGAGCGCGATACGACTTGGCCCGCGTCCACGTCGAACTTGCCGGCGGTGAAGTTCCACGCCCTGGTCTCGCCGGTGGCGGTGGTCACCGAGGCATTCGCATCGTTGGTCATTGAGGCATTCCCTTCCCGGCGCCAAGCTCGGGTCACGTCCAGTTAGCCATGGATACTATCCATTATCGATTAGAACGGCTGCTCTGCCATCTTCGAGGATGTCAACAGCCCTGCCTGAGCCTCGCCGTACTCGCTAGCGGCCAGCACACGTTCGTCGCATAACGTCGAGTTCGAATCACCGAGCCTAGAGAGTTTCGAGGTTGCTGCGCAGCCACGTCTCGATCCCGGCGACGTGGGCAAGGGCGCAGGCAGCGGCGATGCTCGGTTGTCGGTGGCTGATCGCGTTGGCGATTGCGAGGTGTTCCCGCTGGGTGCGTGTGAACGAGTCCTCCTGGGTCACGCCCCGCCAGATCCTGGCGCGATGGGTGCGGTTGGCGATGCTGTCGGCAAGCGAGCACAACACCGCGTTGCCCGAGGCAACCGCGATCCGGTGGTGGAACTCCAGATCGTTCTCGACGATCAGGTCCATGGATGATTCTTGTGTGACGCTGTTGACCAATGCGACAAGGTCCGCAGCTTCGGGCTCCGACATCAGCAGAGCGGCCTTCTCGGCGGCCATCGGTTCGAGGGCTCGCCGGACCTCGAACAGGTCCAGGATGCCTGCGTCCTGGTGGAAATCGATGACGAACGTGAGTGTTTCCAGGAGTAGTTCGGGTTCGAGGCTGGTGACGTACGTTCCGTCGCCCCGCCGTACGTCGAGAATGCGGATCATCGACAGGGCGCGGACCGCCTCGCGCAGAGAGCTGCGAGAGAGCCCGAGTTGCTCGGCGAGATCCGCTTCGCGTGGAAGCCGGTCACCCGGCTTGAGCTGACCGGAAAGGATCATCTCCTTGATCTTGGTGATCGCCTCATCGGCCAGTGCCATCGCGCTGCCCTTCCTCGGTGCTCGTTGTGTCTTGCAGGATCCTACGAGTCGGAGATCAGGTCGCAGGGCGTAGACGCAGGCCACTCATGCCGCCGTCAACAGCGAGCGATGTACCAGTCGTGGAGCCGGAACCGCGGCCGGCCAGGTAGGCCACTGCGCCCGCTACCTCCTCCGCCGTCACGAGCCGGCCGTGCGGCTGGCGCGCAGCTAGGGCCGCCCGCTCTGCAGCAGGATCCGTGGCGCTGTCGAGCAGTCGATCGACCCAGGGTGTGGCCACGGTTCCCGGGTTCACACAGTTGACCCGGATTCCCTCGCGGACGTGGTCGGCCGCCATCGCCACGGTCAATGATTGAACGGCACCTTTAGTCGCGGAGTACAGCGCGCGCTGTTGGAGTCCCGCAGTGGCAGCGATCGAGGAGACGTTGACGATGGCTGCGCTTGGGGAGAGGCGCAGGTACGGCAGTGCGGCACGAGTGGTGCGGACGACACCGAGCACATTCACGTCGTAGACGCGGTGCCAGTCCTCGTCGGAGTTGTCCTCGACTGTTCCCTGAGCACCGATGCCGGCGTTGTTAACCACGATGTCCACCCGCCCCCAGGTACTGGTGACGGTGTCGATCGCCGCTCGGACGCTCGCGTCCGAGGTCACGTCGGCTGTGACCGGCAGCGTCCCTTCCGGGGCAGTGCTCGGATCCAGGTCCAGGACGGCGACGTCCGCGCCTCGGTCCCGAAGCATCGAGGCGATCGCTGCTCCGATACCGCTGGCACCACCGGTGACGATCGCGACCAGGCCGTCGAACGTGTCTGAGCTCATCGCAGCGCCTCGTAGGCGACCACGTCCTGACGTTGGCGACCTAGTCCCTCGATCTCGAGCTCGACGACGTCGCCGGGAGCGAGATACGGGAACCGGCCCGACAGGGCGACGCCCTCGGGGGTCCCGGTGAGGATGACATCGCCGGGGTCGAGCACCATGTACTGGCTGAGGTGGTGGATCACGGTGGCCACGTCGAAGATCTGGTCCGCGGTCGTGGAGTCCTGTCGGATCTCACCGTTGACCCAGCTGCGCAGCCTCAGGTTCTGGTGCTCCACCTCGTCGGGAGTGACGATCCACGGGCCGAGCGGGCTGAAGCCTGGCGCGATCTTTCCCTTGCTCCACTGGCCGCCGGAGACCTCGAGCTGGAAGGCGCGTTCGGACAGGTCGTTCGCGACGACGAAGCCGGCCACGTGGTCGATGCTCTCTTCGGCCGAGTCGAGGTAGGACGCGCGTCGTCCGATCACGATGCCCAGCTCGACCTCCCAGTCGGTCTTCGTGCTGCCGCGCGGGATCGTCACGGGGTCGTTCGGACCGGCGATCGTGTTGGCTGCCTTGAAGAAGATCACCGGGATCTCTGGCGGCTCGGATCCCGACTCGGCAGCGTGAGCGGCGTAGTTCATGCCCACGCAGACGATCGTGCCCGGCTTCGTCAGTGGAGCGCCAGTGCGTCGTGAATCGGCATCGGGGACCAGGGGCAGGGTCCCTTCCTCCAGCGCCGACCGAACGCGGTCGATTCCGTCGGTCTCCCAGAAAGTGGCGTCGAGATCATCGGTCACCGAGGTGAGGTCGAAGGTCGCGTCGTCCTGGATGACGACCGGGATCTCATGGCCGAGCGGGCCGAGTCGGGAGAGTCTCATGGCAGTCCTTGTGGTGAATAGATCAGATCTATACGTCGACGTGAAGGATCGTTTCGGCTGAAACAGGATCTTGACGCATCAAACATCAGATGTCTAGCCTAGGCGGTCCGACGTCGATGGAGGTGATCTGCTTGCGCGTAGCACTGATGGTCACCTGCTTGAACGACGCCCTGTTTCCGGAAACTGGTCGGAACGTGGTGCGTCTGCTCGAGCGGCTCGGCGTCAGCGTCGACTTCCCGGCGGCCCAGACCTGCTGCGCCCAGCCCATGATCAACACCGGCTATCTCGATGAAGCAGTCCCCGTGGTGCGCAACTTCATCGACGCGTTCGCCGGCTACGACGCAATCGTCACCCCGTCCGGTTCGTGCGCCGGGTCCGTGCGCTATCAGCACGGCATCGTCACGCTCCGCAGTGGCGACGTGGGACTGGCCGACGCGTCCAGGATCATCTCTGCCCGGGCCTACGAGCTGTCGGAGTTCCTCATCGACGTCCTGGGCGTCGAGGATGTCGGTGCGTACTTCCCGCACCAGATCACCTACCACCCGACGTGCCACTCGCTCAGGCTGCTGGGGGTCGGGGACCGCCCGCTCCGGCTGCTCAACGCGGTGCGTGGCGCAACGCTGGTGGACCTCCCCGATGCTGATCAGTGCTGCGGGTTCGGAGGGACCTTCGCGGTCAAGAATTCCGACACGTCGGTCGCGATGGGTCTGGACAAGGTGAAGAACGTACGCGCCACTGAATCCGAGGTGCTGGTCGCAGGCGACCGATCCTGTCTGATGCACCTCGACGGTCTGCTCGCACGGCAACGATCCGGCATACGGGTGATGCACCTGGCCGATGTCCTGGTCTGTACCGAGGCCGACCGATGAGCCGCACCTTCGTCGGGATGCCCCCGTTCCCCGAGGCTGCGCGAAAGGCGCTCGGCAACGCCCAGCTCCGAACGAACCTGGCACACGCGACCAGCACGATCCGAGCCAAGCGCGCCGCTGCCGTCGGCGAGGTCGGCAACTGGGAGAACCTGCGTCTGGCCGGTGCTGCGATCAAGGACGACGTCCTGCTTCACCTAGACGAGTACCTGGTCCAACTGGAGGAATCCCTGACCGCAGCAGGCGCGATTGTCCACTGGGCACGCGACGCCAGCGAGGCTTGCGAGATCGTGGCGTACGTCGCGCAGGCTCACGGGGTCTCCGAGGTCGTCAAGATCAAGTCGATGGCGACCCAGGAGATCGGTCTCAACGAAGCGCTTGCCGAACGCGGGATCAGCGCCTGGGAGACCGACCTGGCCGAGCTGATCGTGCAGCTCGGCGACGACCTGCCCAGTCACATCCTGGTCCCGGCAATCCACCGGAACCGCGCCGAGATCCGCGAGATCTTCACCTCGACTATGGCTGCAGTCGGACGACCGGCCCCGGAGGGCCTGACCGACGACCCGGCTCAGCTGGCCGAAGCGGCTCGGCTGCACCTGCGCGAGAAGTTCCTGCGCGCGAAGGTCGCCGTGTCCGGAGCAAACTTCGCGATCGCAGAAACCGGCGACCTGGTCGTGGTCGAGTCCGAGGGCAACGGCCGGATGTGCTTGACGCTGCCCGACGTGCTGGTCAGCGTCGTCGGGATCGAGAAACTTCTGCCTACCTGGTCCGACCTCGACGTGTTCCTGCAGCTGCTGCCCCGGTCGGCTACCGGCGAGCGGATGAACCCGTACACCTCGACCTGGTCCGGGGTCACACCCGGCGACGGCCCGCAGGAGGTGCACGTGGTCCTGCTCGACAACGGTCGCAGCCGTGCTCTCGCCGACGAAGTCGGACGCCAGGCTCTGCGCTGCATCCGCTGCTCGGCCTGCCTCAATGTCTGCCCGGTCTACGAGCGGACCGGCGGCCATGCCTACGGTTCGGTCTACCCGGGACCCATCGGCGCGATCCTGAATCCGCTGCTCAAGGGCGTCGGGGTCGATGACCAGACGGATTCGCTTCCGTACGCCTCGACGCTCTGCGGAGCCTGCTTCGAGGCCTGCCCGGTGCGGATCGAGATCCCCGAAGTGCTGGTGCACCTGAGGTCGCAGGTGGTCGACGCGAAACGATCAAAACCTGGCCGCTCCCCCGAGCAGTTCGCCATGGGAGTCGCCGCCCGGGTGCTCAGCTCGGCGCGTCGGTTGGACTGGGCGGAGAAGGCTGCAAGTGTCGGCGCTCGGCTGCTCGGAAGTCGACGTCAACTGCCTGGTCCTGCAGCGGCATGGTCTCGCTCGCGCGATCTGCCGCTGCCGGCTCGTGAGTCGTTCCGAAGCTGGTGGCGGCGTACCGGAGGTCAGTCATGACGACTGCCCGTGACCAGATCCTCGGGGATGTGCGCTTGGCGCTCCGCCATGCTGATCGTGCGCCAGTCCGTATCGACCGCGGCTACCGGGACCAGAGCGAGGGCGTCGACCCGGTGGCTCGCTTCATCGAGCGCGTCGCCGACTACCGTGCAGTCGTCGAACGGTGTCCGGCTGCTCGGGTAGCAGCGTGCATCGCCGCGGCGTTGCCGCCCCGTGCGCCGGTGGTCGTTCCCGCTGGGTTGCCGTGGCAGATCGAGACGGCCGTGGTCGATTCCGGGTTCTCCGCGGCGGAACTCAATCGGTTCGAGGCTGCGGTCACCGGTGCGACTCTCGGTGTCGCTGAGACGGGCACCCTGGTGCTCACCCACGGAGACCAGGAAGGCCGGCGGGCGATCTCGCTGGTCCCGGACCTGTACGTGTGCGTCATACTCGCCACGCAAATCGTCGCGACCGTGCCCGAAGCGATCGCGGCGTTGCGCGGTGGCGCCGTGACCACCTGGATCAGCGGCCCGTCGGCTACCAGCGACATCGAGCTGAAACGGGTCGAGGGCGTGCACGGTCCGCGCCGGCTGCATGTAATCGTGGTCGAGGAAGCGCCGGCGAACTGATGTTCGAGAAGACTCTGGTCGCCACTCCTGGCGAGATCGCCGTGCGTGAGCCCCGTGCTGCGTTCGAACTGGGTTTCGGCACTGTGGCTGCCACGATCACCGCCCCGGTTGCCGGAACCGTGTTCCGATTGGTGATCGACGGCATTCGGCAGGTCGACGGTGGCGATCTTGTGCAGGTGATCGCATGAAGATCGAAGGTGACTGGAGCAACAGCGCGGCCTGTCTGGAGGCGGACCCGGAACTGTTCTTCCCAATCGGCGAGAGCCCGACCGCCCAGCGCCAGATCGAGGAAGCGCGAGAGATCTGCGCAAACTGCCCGGTGCGCAGGCCCTGTCTATCTTTCGCGCTGAAGACGAACGTGCAATACGGCATCTGGGCAGGGACGGTCCCGGTCGAACGAGCCCGATTGCGCAAGCGGATGACCATCCTCGGCGCCAAGCCACGCCGACTGATCAAAGCCAAGGCAGTTCGAGCAACGTCCCAACAAGCCAAGGAGCTGCAACCTTGAGATCGCACCGACATCGAGATCCGCGCCTCTCGCCAGGAGGTCCAGGACGAGCGGGAGCGCGGGAAGCTGGCTGGAGGCCGAGGCCCGATTTCGTGGGCGGGGTCAAACGTTTTAACGAAACCCTTGCCTTTTCGCCGAGACCTCGCCTAAGGTCCGTTCAAACGTTTGAATAAGCGAGAGCGCAGTGCTCACGAAATCGCGGGGTCCCCGAACTTGCGGGACGGAGTGGGCGGGGCGAAGCCCGGCGTCCGAGGACATCTTCGGGCCGGGCTCTTGCCGAGGAAGGCACGTGATCCAGCGCCCGCCGGTGCGCGAAGCGCTTGAAAGGTGGAAACCATGTTCGGATCGACCAAGTCCGCGTCGCACCCCCGCTGGGTCGTCGCGGCAGCGCTGGGGGCGGTGGCCCTCCTGGTCCTGTCAGGCTGCGGCAGCACCAAGGCGTCGGGATCCAAGGAGCCCGCAACCAAGTCCCTCAAGCTCATCAGCATGGTCACCACTGGTGCGCCGTTCCCTGCCTCGGTCCTTGCCGGCATCCAGAAGCAGGGGAAGGCCGAGGGCGTCTCGATCAACAATATGAACACGAAGTTCGACACCTCCGAGGAGGCCACGGCGGTCCAGAACGTCATCGCCCAAAAGGTCGACGGCGTGATCCTGATGGCGAACGACGGGGCAGCCGCCACGACGCTGGTCAAGCAGTTGCATGACGCCGGGATTCCCGTCCTCGCGGTGCACACGCAGGTGGGCACTGGCAAGTTCGATGAGCCTGACCCCAACCTGGTGGCGTTCGTCACCCAGAGCGAGTTCGACGCCGGTAAGCAGGCGGGTCAGCTTGCCGCCGCTGCGCTGCCGGGCGGTGGCGACATCGGGATCGTCGAGGGCTCGGGCTGCTGCTACGAAGCCGTTAAGGACCGCACCGACGGGTTCAAGGCTGGCGCCGAAGCGGCCGGCGCGAACTTCACCGTGGTCTCCAAGCAGCCTGGCAAGTGGACTGCGGATGACGCCCAGGCGGCGTGCCAGAACATGGTGCAGGCGAACCCGGGCATCAAGCTCTTCTACGCCCAGAGCGACGACATGGCCGCTGGGTGTGCCAGTGCGTTGAAGAAGGCGAAGTCGACCGCCAAGGTCATCGGCGTTGGCGGATCCAAGCTCGGCGTCGACGACATCAAGGCCGGTTCCATCTACGGCACGGTCTGCTACAAGCCGGAGGACATGGGAGTTCTGGCCGCCAAAACGCTCATCGACACGCTGCGTGCTGGCAAGACCAAGGCGGACTCGACCTTCATCACCTACACGACCCCTGCGATCACCGCCGGCAACGTCGGCGACTGCACGCCGCAGTGGTAAGGGTCTGAGTCGATGAGCCTGCTTTCGTGCGCTGGTCTGCAGAAGACCTTTCCCAACGGCACCGTTGCTCTGCGTGGGGTTGACCTCGAGATCGAGCCCGGCGAGATCAGGGCGCTCGTGGGCGCTAACGGCGCAGGCAAGTCGACGATGATCAAGATCGTGTCCGGAGCCGTCCCCCCTTCCGCCGGTGAACTCCGGTGGAAGGGGAGGCCGGTGACCTGGCACTCCCCGCGGGACGCGAATAGAGATGGTCTGTCCACGCTGCACCAGCACGTCGAGCTGGTCTCGACGCTGAGCATCGAGGACAACGTGTTCCTCCGCGACGCCGGGCTCTGGCGGAACTCGCGGGCGCGACGCCGGCGGTTCGTCGAGTTGGCCGACTCGGTCGGTCTGGCCCACCTGGACCCGGGAAAGCCGGTTTCCGAGCTCGCGGTTGCCGAACGCCAGATGGTCGGCATGCTGCAGGCGCTCGAAGGTGACCCGCAGCTGATCATCATGGACGAGCCGACCGCAGCCCTCGCAGGGCACGAACGCGCGCTCGTCTTCGACGTCGTCCGCAGGCTCAAGGAGGCGGGTCGGGCAGTCGTCTACGTGAGCCATCTTCTCGACGAGGTCCGTGACCTCAGCGACACGATCACGGTGCTCCGGGACGGAAGGGTGGTCTGGGACGGTCGCAACTCCGACATCTCGGATGCGGAACTGGTCCGCGAGATCGTCGGCCGCGACGTCAGCGAGCTCGACCACTACGACTCGGTCCTCCGGGCGGACGCGCCGGTCGTCGTGCGCGCTGCAGACGTGGGTGCGCGTGCCGAAACCAACCGAGTGTCCCTGGAGGTTCGCGCCGGTGAGGTCGTCGGCATCGCCGGCCTGCTCGGTTCGGGACGAAGCACCTTGCTGCGCTCGATGTTCGGAGACGTCAAGCGAGTTGGGGAGCTTCGGATTCTGGACAAGCCTGTGGGCCGTACGCCGGCCGCGGCGATGCGGTCGGGGGTGGCGCTGGTCCCTGAGGATCGGGTCGCAGAGGGGCTCGTGTCGGACTGGTCGATCGCTGCGAATACGAGCCTGCCTTCTCTCGCCCGGCTCTCCCGCGGACGGGTGCTTCCCAAGCGCAGGGCTGAGCGTGAGCTGGCAGAGACCGCCGTCCGGGCGCTCGGCATCCGCGCCCAGAGCACGGCGACCCCTGTCAACTCGTTGAGCGGCGGCAACGCCCAGAAGGTGCTGCTTGCCAAGTGGCTTCTGTCGAAGCCTGCGCTGCTCCTGCTCGACGAACCCACCCAAGGAGTCGACGTCGGGGCGAAGGCCGAGATCAGAGCCTGCATCAAGGATTCGGCCTCGGACGGACTCTCCGTGATCGTCGTCAGCAGCGAGTTCGACCAGCTCCTCGCGATGTGCGACCGGATCCTCGTACTGCGGCGCGGCGCGATCGTCGCTGACCTTCCCAACAACCGCGAGGTCACCGAGCCCCTCCTGATGGCCCTCGCCAGCGGGCTCTGAGGAGCCCCTGCCATGACTCACGAACGGAACCGCATGACGAACCTCATCCCGGCACCTGTCGCGGCCGCGCTCAAGGTCAAGAACGCCGGCGTCGCCTACGCCTTGGCGCTGCTGGTTGCCGCGCTGTCGGTGATCGCGTCGCAGCGCGGCGTCGGGCCGTACCTGTCGGCCACCAACACGACCAACATCATCGACCAGTCGGCCCTCATCGGATTGTTGGCGATCACGACGACCATCGTCCTAGTCAGCGGGAACTTTGACCTGTCGATCGCCAGCAACGCCGCGCTGAGTGCTGTGGTGTTCGTCAAGGTGATCAACGCCCACGGCCCGGCGGCCGGAGTCTCGGCTGCTCTGCTTGTGGGCTTGTTCATCGGGCTCCTCAACGGCGTACTGGTCCAGCTGGTCGGCATCAACGCCTTCATCGTGACGCTGGCGACCCTGACCGCCGCAAGGGGAGCGATGCTTCCACTCACCAACTCGCAAACCGTGCAGGCGGTGGGGAATCCACTGGGTTCGTGGACGAACGGTGAGTGGACCACGCCGGATCTCTTCATGGTCGGGGCCGTGCTCGCGTTCCTCGCGGCCGCCGTCCTGGTCAGCCCGGCCCTCGGGCGTGGGCTTCCGCTCGCTGCGTTCGTCGCTGGGCTCGGCGCCATGTCCTTGCTCGCAAGCACGGTCGGAGGGTGGACGATCACCCTGACCCGGCCGAGTTGGTACATGCTCGGACTCGCGGCGGTCGTGGGCTTCGTCTTCACCTGGACGATCGTGGGTCGTCGGTTGTTCGCCGTGGGTGGAAATGCTGTCGCAGCACGCCTCGTCGGGATCAGTGTCACCCGCTACAAGATCGCCCCGTTCGTGGTGAGCGGCGTGGTCTCGTCGTTCGTCGGCGTGCTGTTCGCCTCGCGTCTGGGTGCGGTCAACCCGGAGGCCATGAGTGGCTGGGAGCTGACTGCTATCGCGGCCGCGATCCTCGGTGGAACCTCACTCTTCGGGGGCTCGGGAAGCGCGTTCAAGTCGGTCGTCGGAGCGTTGATCCTGGCCGTGCTCACCAACGGCTTCAACATCCTGAACGTGGGTTCGGAGTGGCAACAGCTCGTCCAAGGAGCAGTGATCCTTACCGCGGCCGGGACCTATACGGTCGCCGCCCGCCGAGCTAGCCGTCACACGGCCCCAGCCGCCCTGGTTCCCGAAACAACTGGTTCGCAGAACAATCTCGGTGTCGACGCTCGTGCGGCCGAGACCGTCATGGAAGGAAGTGTGCGATGACCATGTTTCGACCCGTCGTCCTGGTGAGCGTCCTGCGTGAGGGCCAGGAGGCCGCCTACGAGGTGGCGCACCAGCGGATCCCGGAAGACCTGTACCAGTCCCTGACCCGGGTCGGCGTCCGTGACTGGGCGATCTGGCGTGACGGCCGGACGCTCCTGCACCTCGTCGACGTCGATGACTACGACGCCGTCGGACAGGGTTTGGCCGATGACCCGGTGAACGATCGCTGGCAGGCCCAGATGGCCGCTTTCGTCGACCACTTCGAGGACGTCACTGACATTCCCGCCCTCGCTGCACCGACGCTGGTGTGGTCGATGCGGCAGCAAGCAGCCAACAATGCGGACGAGAGGTAGAGCCATGATTGACGGAACACGCGTGGTCGACGCGCACCAGCACTTCTGGGACCTGGACGCCGGCTACGACTGGCTCGGACCGGAGTACGGCCCGATCAACCGGTCGTTCGGTGTCGACGACGTCGAGCCGCTGGCAGCGGCTGCCGGCGTGGACGACGTGGTGCTGGTCCAGGCCGACGACACCCTGGCCGACACCGAGGCGATGATCGCGATCGCGGACGCCTGGCCGCGGGTCGCCGGGATCGTCGGCTGGGCGCCACTGGCGGACGACGTGGCACTGCCTCCTGTACTCGACTGGTTCGCAGGGGACTCCCGCCTCGTCGGGGTCAGGCACCTGATGCACACCGAAGCCGACCCTGACTGGGTTGTGCATGCTGACGTCGGTAGGGGTCTCGGCGCGCTCGAGGAAGCCGGCCTGTCCTTCGACCTGGTCCCGGTGCTTCCTCGGCACCTCGAGCACGTCCCGACGCTGGCCGAGCGGTATCCCGAGCTAACGCTGGTGATCGACCACTTGGCTAAGCCGCCGATCGCCGACGGAGAATTTACGGTGTGGTCCGAGCTGATCGCTGTTGCGGCGAAGTACCCGAACGTGAGTGCGAAGATCTCTGGCCTGGACACGGCAGCCGGACCCGACCGCTACACCGCTGCAGAGATTGGCCCGTACGTCGAGCACGCCCTGGCGCACTTCGGTCCTTCGCGGCTGATGTTTGGCAGCGACTGGCCGGTCAACGTCCTCGCGGAGGGCTATGCAGCCTGGTGGTCGACCGTCAATGAGATCCTGGCCGGCCTCAGCGCGGACGAACGCGGGCTGGTGCTCGGTGGGACGGCGACCGCGATCTACAAACTCGGAGCGTCGTCATGAACGGCCTGGACCGATGGTCGCCGATCGCAGCCGAGGTCGACATCACCATCCCAGAGGAGCACAAGCTCCCGATCGCCATCGTCGGAGCCGGCGTGATCGTCGACGTCGCGCACCTTCCGGCGTACGCAGCCGCTGGACTGGAGGTCGTCGGCCTGTACGACCTCGATGCGGAGCGTGCGTCGATGGTCGCCAAGAAGCACGGCATCCAGACCGTGTACCCGTCGTTGGAGGCACTGCTTGCCGACGAGCGGGTGCGCGTGGTCGACATCGCGGTGGTCGCGGACGCTCAGCCGGACATCGTCGAGGCAGCCATCGCAGCGGGCAAGCACCTGCTGTGCCAGAAGCCGTTCGTGCGCGATCTCGCCCGGGGTCGTCAGCTGATCGCCCAGGCCGAGGTGGCCGGGGTCCACCTGGTGGTCAACCAGCAGATGCGCTCGGACGAAGGGATCGCGGTCACTCGTGCAGTCTTGAGGGCAGGTTGGATCGGCGAGCCAGCGGCGATGTCGTTCAACGTCGACATCGGCACCGACTGGTCGGCCTGGCCGTGGCTCGTCAGCTCGGAGCGGCTGGAGATCAACTTCCACTCGATCCACTACCTCGACTCGATCCGATCGATCCTCGGAGACCCCACCAACGTCTTCTGCGCCGGTGGTCGGCGTCCCGGGCAGATCGTCCACGGCGAGACCCGGACCATGAGCACGCTCGTGTTCGACAACGGAGTGAACGCCGTGCTGCACGTCAACCACGAGAACCTCGGCGGCGACTACCGGGCCGAGTTTCGCCTCGACGGTTCCGAGGGATCGGTCCGCGGCACGCTCGGCCTGCTCTACAACTACCCGCACGGCCGGCCGGACACGGTCGAGGTGTTCAGCAACACGCTGCCGACCGACGGCTGGCTGTCCTACCCGGTCACCAAGCGATGGCTACCGGATGCCTTCCTTGGTCCGATGGCTGGTCTGTTGCGCTGGATCGCGACCGGCGAGCCCTCCATGACGGCGGCTGCCGACAACCTGCGCACCCTAGCGCTCGTCGACGCGCTCTACCGATCGATGGACACCGGGACCGCCCAGCCGGTGGCGCCGTGACGAACCTCGACTTCACCGGTCGCACCGTCCTGCTCACCGGCGGAGCCGGCGGCCTGGGGCGCGCCTGTGTGGAAACGTTCCTCGCCGGCGGTGCGACGGTCGTGGTCTGCGACCTACCGTCGGCGCGTCTCGACGCTCTGGTCGACGAGCTGGGGGCAGGAACCAGACTGCATGTGGTGCCGCTCGATCTCTCCGACCGGGCGAACTGCGCGCGGTTGCCCGCGCTGGCCTGCGACGCGGCCGGAGTGAGCACGCTCGACGTCCTGGTCAACGCCGTCGGGGTGATGCGCACGGTTCCGTTCGTCGACATCACAGCCGAACAGTGGACCCGGACGCTGGAGATCAATCTCAGCGGCGTCTTCGCCACCATCCAGGCTGCGGCGCAGCTGATGCCGGACGGCGGCTCGATCGTCACCCTGTCGTCGGTTGCAGGCAGATCCGGACGACCCAATGCAGCCGACTACGCAGTGACGAAAACCGCGCTGCTCTCGCTCACGAAGTCGGCCGCCCTGGCACTCGGCCCGGCAATCCGGGTCAACGCCGTCTGTCCCGGGTTGTTCCTCACCGAGATGTGGGACGGGATCATCCGGGACCGCGACGCTGAGTTCGGACCAGGTGCCGGGCAGGCGTACCTGGACGAAGTGGCGTCCAAGGCGCCGCTGGGACGTCCCGGGGCACCGTCGGAGCTGGCCGCCGCCGTCGCGTTCCTAGCCAGCGATCTGGCGTCGTTCGTGACCGGGCAGGCGCTCAACGTCGACGGCGGATTGGAGATGGACTGATGGTCGTCCGGAGAGCACCGTTCGACCTCCTCCGGGAGCTGTACGGCGACCAGGAGATGATCCACATCTTCTCGCCCGAGTGGATGATCGACTCCTGGTTGCAGGTCGAGTCGGCCCTGGCGAACGCGCAAGCGACCCTGGGCCTGGTCGACGTCGAGAAAGCCCGGGCCATCCAAGCTGTCTGCGCCGAGCCGGGCACGATCAATCCGTTCGAGCTCTGGGAGAGCGCGCGCAACGTGGGCTATCCGATCCTCGGACTGGTCCGTCAGATCGATGCGGCCCTGCCGGAGCGGCTGCGCGGCAGCGTGCACCTCGGCGCCACCACCCAGGACATCATGGACAGCGGGCTGGCCATCCAGCTCGACGCAGCGATGGCCGTCATCGAGCAGCGCCTGAACTCGCTGGGCGAAGAGCTCCGCGGGCTCGTGCAGGAACACACCCTCACCGTCATGCCGGGTCGAACCCACGGTCAGCAGGCGGTGCCGACCACTCTCGGTGCGAAGCTCGCCGTCTACCTCGAAGAGGTGCGCAGGCACCGGGTGCGGTTGCTGGCCGCGCGCGATGACGTCCGCCAGGTTTCACTGTTCGGGGCCGGTGGAACGTCCGCCGCCTACGGCGAGCACGCCCCGAAGATCCGGGCGCTGGTCTCCGAGCAGCTCGGGCTGGTGGATACCGCAGTTCCGTGGCACGTGGCGCGCGACTCCCTGGTGCACATCAGCTCGGTGCTCGCAGCGACGTCCACGACAGCCGCTCGTCTGGCCCGGGAGGTGGCGGACCTGGCCCGGACCGAGATCGGCGAACTGGGCGAAGCTGTCGGGCACCACCGCGGGGCGTCCTCGACGATGCCGCAGAAGGCCAATCCGATCACCAGCGAGTCGATCATCGGCTTCGCGGTGGCGGCGCGGTCGGCGATCCCGGGGATCTCGAGGGCCGCCGAGGCCGGCCACGAACGCTCGGCCGGTGAGTGGCAGGTCGAGTGGGTCCTGATCCCGGCACTATTCGTGAACGTGAGCTCTGCCCTCAACCTGGCGGGCGAGCTGGTCCGGACCCTCGCGGTCTACCCCGAGCGGATGCGCGAGAACCTCGGCGCCGACGGCGGGCTGATCATGAGTGAGTCGGTGATGATCACGCTCGCCGCCCACCTGGGCCGTGAACGTGCTCACGACGTCGTGTACCAGCTGGCGCGGGAGTCCCGCGAGGAAGGGACTTCGTTCGTGACCGTGCTCGACCGCTGGATGAAGGTCCAGCCCGATCTGCCGGAGATCCGCGTGGCCGCCGACGAGACCTCGGTCGGCCATGCCGTCGAAGCCTGCGAGGCAGCGGTCTCGGCGTGGCGCGCCACTCTCTCCACCGAACCCAGCCCCTGGAAGGAACTCTGATGAGTGAGTCACCGGTCGCCGTGAACGACCGACTGCGCGACCTGCACGCGATGTGGCGGATCCGCGCCCTGGAGGAGAAGGTCCGCGACCTGCGGCTTGAGGAGTTGATCGTCGGCTCGGTACACCTCTCCAACGGACAGGAGAGCATCGCAGTCGCAGCCTGCTCCGAGCTCCGACCGCAGGATGCGCTTTACGCGACATACCGAGGACACGGTTGGGCCGTTGCGCGCGGCGTCCCGCCGCGCAACATCCTTGCTGAGCTGCTCGCACGGAGCACCGGCGTCAACGGCGGTCGCGGAGGTTCGGCGCACTTTTCGGCCCCGGAGTTCGGATTCCACGGGGAGAACTCGATCGTCGGCGCCGGCGCGCCGACCGCCGTCGGGGCAGCATTGGCGGCACGTTACGACGGCTCCGGCCGGGTGGCGGTCTCGGTCTTCGGCGACGGCGCGATGAACCAGGGCGCGGTCACCGAGGCGATGAACTTCGCCGCGGCCTTCGGTCTCGGGGTGATCTTCATCTGCGAGAACAACCGCTACTCCGAGCTCACGCCGATCAACGACATGGTCGCCAACCCGGATCTGTCGCAACGGGCCACTGCGTTGGGAATCCCGGCAGTCCGGGTAGACGGCAACGACCTCAGCCAGGTGCGCACGGCGATGAGTCTGTCGGTCGCCTCCGCGGCTGCCGGCCGTGGCCCGTCGTTCATCGAGGCACACACCCAGCGCATCGTCGGCCACTACATCGGTGACGCCGAGCAGTACCGGCCAGCCGGCGAGCTCGACGCCGACATGATCGTGGAGCCGATCGCGCGACTGGCGCGTGAGCTCGAAACGGCAGGCGTCGGCAGGCATGCCATCGACCGCTGCGAAGCGCGAGCGCGGGACGAGATCGAACGCGCAGCGAGCCAGGCGCTCGCCGATCCACTGGTCGACCCGTCGACTGCGAAGGAGCACCTCTATGCCTGAGGCCGTCAAGCTCAACGTCGGTGGAGCCGTGAACGCAGCGCTGGCGCGCTGCCTGGAGGAGATGCCGGAGACGATCCTCTACGGCGAGGATGTCGGGAAGCCCGGGGGAGTGTTCGGGATCAGCCGCGGCTTGCAGAAGCGGTTCGGCGACCGGGTCTTCGACACCCCGATCAGCGAGACAGCGATGCTCGGCGCGGCAGTCGGAGCGGCCTCGTTCGGGCGCCGGCCGATCGTCGAGATCATGTGGATCGACTTCTCCCTGGTTGCCCTCGATCAGATCGTCAATCAGGCCGCGAACGTCCGCTACGTCTCCGAAGGGCGCACGACGGCTCCGCTGACGATCAGGACCCAGCAGGGTAACTCGCCCGGGGCGTGTGCCCAGCACTCACAGAACCTGGAGGCGCTGCTGCTGCACATCCCGGGGATCCGGGTCTGCATGCCGCGTACCGGCCAGGATGCCTATGACCTCGTGCTCTCCGCAGTCGCCTGCGAGGACCCAACGGTGGTGATCGAGAACCGCACGCTGTACGCCGGTGCCAAGGAAGAGGTGACCATCGGCGGGGAGATCCTGCCGATCGGAGGTCACCGCCGCCGTCGCGACGGGGATCATGCCACCGTTGTCACCTGGGGATCGATCACCACTCGGGTTCTGGACGCGGTTGACCGCCTCGCTGCGGACGGGCTGACGGCGGATGTCTTGGAGATGGTGTGGTTGAACCCGTTCGACCATTCGGCCGTGCTCGAGAGCGTGCGTCGCACTGGCAGGCTGTTGGTGGTCCATGAAGCAGCCAGGACGGGCGGTTTCGGAGCCGAGGTGGTCGCTCGTGTCGTCGAGAGTGGGACTGTCCTGCTGGCTCCACCGCGACGGCTCGGCCTCAATGACTCGCGGATTCCGTCGGCGCCGCAGCTGGCGGCGGCGCTGATCCCGCAGACCGAGCAGATCGCGTCCGAGCTGCGCGAGGTCATCGGCTGGACGCATGCCGGGGACGGATCGTGAAGGGAGTGTGGCACTTCAGCTTCACGGTCTCCGACATGGATCGTTCGGTCGACTTTTACAGCCGGGTCCTTGGCCTTGAGCTGGTGCACCGCCAGGAGCAGTCGAACGCCTACACAGCCGCGTTGGTCGGGTTCGCCGGGGCCTCGCTGCGGATCGCGCAGCTGAGAGTGCCCGGTCAGCCCCGGGGGGCATCGAGCCACGACCTCGAACTCGTCGAGTACGTGGAACCACGCGGAATGCCCTATGGCGGCGGCCGGAACTGTCCGGGCGCGTCGCATCTGGCGTTCGCCGTCGAGGACGCGCACGCCGAGTACGAACGACTTCGAGCCGAGGGGGTGCAGTTCGTCTCGCCACCGCAGGCAATCACCGCCGGCGTGAACGAAGGGGGCTTCACCTGCTATTTCGTGGACCCGGACGAGATCACCCTCGAACTGGTGCAACCGCCGGTGCATACTTCCCAGGACTGATCCGGACGAGAGTGAGGCGCAGTTCCCGATGGCCGGTCGCGTGACCCTTGCCGACGTCGCCCGGGCCGCGGGTGTCGACATCTCCTTGGTGTCTCGCGTCCTGCGTGGCGAGGACGTCAAGGTGCGCGAGGAGACGCGTGCCCGGATCATCGAGCAGGCGCGGGTGCTGGAGTACCGTCCTAACGCGATCGCGCGCAGCCTGAAGAACGCGAAGGCAGGCGCGTTCGGGCTTGTCATCCCGACCTTCAACAACCCGGTATACGCGCAGATCATCATCGGGGCGGAGGCAGCCGCGGCCCGGCTGGGCAGCGTCATGCTCACCACGAGCGGCGAGGGCTGGGACCGGACGAACTGGTTGGAAGCGCTGGACGGCGGTCGGGTGGACGGTCTGCTGATCGCGGGCGGCTCCGGGATCGATCACAGCCGCCTGAGCGTGCCGTACCTGATGGTCAACCGTGCGGTCCCCGGCGTGGACAGATACGTCGTGCTCGATGACGAGAAGGCGTCCCGGATGGCCGTCGACCACCTGGCTGGCCTTGGGCATCGTCGGATCGCCTTCATCGGCGGTCCGGCCGGCGCGGACACATCGGTTCGCCGGTTGAGCGGCTTCGAGCAGGCCTGTCGTGACCGTGGCCTCGAGCAGATAGCCGAACCGATCCCAGGTGAGTACACCGCTGTGGGCGGACGTGAAGCGATGCGCCGGCTCCTCGAGGCCGATCTCGGGTTGTCCGGGGTGGTGGTGGCGAACCTGCCGTCAGCTGTCGGTGCCCTGCAGGCGCTGGACGATGCCGGAGTCCAGGTGCCAGAGGACCTCTCGGTCGTCGCTATTCACGATGCTGAGCTCGCCGGCTTGGTCAGGCCGAGCCTGACGACCGTGCAGATGCCGTTGACGCAGCTCGGCGCGCGTGCGATCGAACTGCTCGCGACGAGTTCGCCGTCAGCGTCGATCAACGAGGTCGTGGCTAAGCCGATGCAGGTGGTGGTCAGGGACTCGACCGGCCCCGTTGCCTAGCCGATGGCCTTCCGGATGCGACCTAGTCCGGCGGTCAGGTGGGCGCCCATCGCATGTGCGGCGGCGTCCGGGTCTTTCGCCGGGATCGCTTCCGAGATCAGTTGGTGCTCTTCCCAAGCTTCCACCGGCGCACCGGACTGACCGTAGCCGCTGTACAACACCATCCGAATGAGCGTCTGGTCGAGGTTCTCGACCACGACGGTGTTCGTCGCCGGGCGGGTGATGCGAGGTGGAAGTCGACGTCACGCTAGTCGCGTCGACCTGAGGCACCCTCTTGCCAATCGGGGGGCCGTGACATACGGTCAGTTCAAACGTTTGAATAAGCATCATTCCCGCGAGAGGAACCACTGATGACCAGCACGACGGAGCAGCCGACCCGGACCGGGGCTGACCTCAGCCCGGGGTTCATGTGGCCCCCGTTCAGTCCGCCGACGAACGAGCTGGATCCGAACGGCCTTCCGATTCTCACGTCCGGAGAGGGCGTCTGGCTGACTGGCAAGGACGGCACTCGGTACCTCGACGGTGTTGGTGCGCTCGAAGCCATGGCCGTCGGGCACGGCCGCACCCGCTTGGTCGAGGTTGCCGCCCGTCAGATGCAGCAGTTGGCGTTCCTCGACGTTTTCCGGTACAGCTCGGAGCCGGCGCTAGAACTTTCTGAGAAGCTGATCGAGCTGACTCCTTCGGGCATGAAGAAGGTGCACTTCACTCCGGGCGGTAGCGAGGCTGTCGAGACCGCGCTGAAGCTGGCACTTCAGTACCACTGGGTCCGCGGCGACAAGAACCGGCGCAAGGTCGTGACCCGGTTCGGTGCGTACCACGGAGTCACTTTCGGTGCGATGAACTGCGATGGGCGCTACTACGCGACCCGCAACGACATCTACCTGGGGGACAACCGGTTCGGCGTCGTTGCTGAGGGTCCGGCCACCGGACCCGGTTGGGGTCTGGGTGCGCGCTACGCCGCCGGCGCGCCAGAGTTCGCAGCGACGATCGAACGGGAGGGTGCTGAGAACATCGCCGCCGTCATCGTTGATGCCTGCGCCACGGCCTCCGGGGTTGCTGCCGCCCCGCCCGAGGACCTGGTAGCGCTGCGCAAGCTGTGCGACGAGAACGGGATCCTGCTGATCGTTGACGAGATCATCACCGGCTTCGGGCGCACCGGGAAGATGTTTGCCCACGAGCTTTCCGGCGTCACTGCTGACTTCTTCACCTTCTCGAAGGCGTTGTCGTCCGGCTACATGCCGATCGGCGCCACGGTCGTGCACGAGCGTGTGGTGGACGAGATCGCCGCCGCGGAGCGTGCCGACCGGGTGTTCGCGCATGGTCACACTTACGGCGGGCACCCAGTGGCATGCGCCGTCGCTCTGGAGAACATCAAGATCCTCCAGGAGGAGGCCCTGCCGACGCGCGCGAGCCTGATGGGGGAGCGGCTCCGCGAAGGCCTGAGGACGCTAGCCCGACACGATTCCTTCGTGGATGCGCGGGGCGTGGGCATGTTGACCGGTCTCGAGCTGTTCGCAACCGATTCCGAGGCTGGAAACTTCGGGAGCGGGGTCGCAGCTTGTGGTTGGCTGCGGCGCGAGCTGCGCGACCTCGGGCTTGTCACGCTGACAGTGCACCCCGGGACCGTGTTCCTGCTTGCTCCGCCGCTGATCATCGAGCCGCACGAGATCGATCGGATCGTGGAGATCTTCGACGAAGGTCTGAGCCGTTTCGAAGCACGGCGATAAGGACTGATCGCGAATGAGTCGTACCGAGGTCACGTCCCGTCCCGGGCCAGCGGGAAGTCCTGTGCTGTGGTCCGATCTGCTCGGTCGTCGGATCCGACAGGACGGCATGGATACGTTGGGAGTCTCCACTCAGACACTGGCAGAGCAACACCTCGCCAAGGGTGAGTGGGAGATAGCCGGCGATCTCGCTGAGTATTTCCTCGACGAGATGACCCGGATCAACAATGCCTTGTTCACCTGGCTGGAGGTGATCCTGGCCTTCCCTGGGTCGGGTGTGTCGGTGGACGGCGTGGCAGAGCCTCGCCAGGTGATCGCAGCGATGCGCAGCTTCGGGCCGGGCGATGGAGATCTGGTGGCCGTCGCGCTTGCCTGCGATGCGCAGGACTTGGACGCTGCGAGTGCGCGCATCGAGACCATGCGTGTCCGCATGGCCGCCGTCCACGACCAGTTGGTCTGGTGGATCCAGCACCTGCTCGCCGACATCGCCGAGCGGCACAGCGAGGAGGCAGTGCGGGATGTTGTCATCCGAACGTACGAAGAACTCTGGCGCGATCGCTACGCTGCGTGGCCGCAGATGACGCCGGTCGAGCGACTCCAGATCTCAGTCGAGGGTATGCGTGGGCATCTCTCGGGGCCTCGTCACCGGGGAGATGTAGGAATCATCGAGGAGGACGACCGGTTCAGAATGGTCCTCGACCCGTGCGGCAGCTGCGGGGTCCTTCGGCGCGGGGATCCTGACAGCGGACGGCCTGGTTGTGACCCGGCGGGGACGCGGACCGCGCACGACTGGTCGTGGAATCGCGTGGGCGTGGGTTGGTACGCCGTGCACTCGGCGATCGTGATGGAGTGGCTACCCCAGCAGGAGGGGCGGCCGCCGATGCGTCCGCTAGACGGCTGCGACACCTCGGGGCCCTGCAACTGGTTCATCCACAAAGATCCCAGCGCCGCTCCTGCCGGAGCGCCTTGAGCTAGATCGGATCGGATCGAATCTCAGATACGCGGGCTGCCCGCGCCGCGCGACCGAAACTGCGCCCAAACGCTGCGAAACTGATGGATCCGGGCAGGACGTCCCGAGACGCGTGAAACGCAAACCTGCAGGTCAGGCGGCATATCTGGGCTGGAGCGGGATGCCGTGCGACTTGTCTGAACAGGCTCAGACCCCAGAGGTCGCAGGTTTCACGGCGCTGCTCACCACGGCGGAGGCCCTGTGTCCCGACTACTGAGGACTAGTCACGCTGTCTGATGGCGCATAACAGCTTGCCGGCCGTGAATGGTGGGAGTCGCTGCAGTCCAGCGCAAACGGCCCGTGCTCGAGGCGATGGAGAAGCCCTGGGAGCCAGCGGTCATGCCATTCAGCCGCTGCCGTCAAGGATGGGTCCCGCTCTTCGTATGCGGCCTGCCAGGCAACCCAGAGCGCCGTCAACTCCTCGACGACCTCCGGATGCTCCTCCCAACAGCTCGGCACCTTCTTGGCTAGCGGGTAGCGTGCACGGATCCATCGCACCCACCGCCGAAGTTCGGTTGAGAGTTCCTCCTGCGCGTTCGGTCCGATCGTTCGCCATGACCACGGCGTGCTTACGGAAGTTCGGCCAGTCGCCAACTCGTCCAGCCGCGAATGCACGTCCGCGTACGTATCGGCAAGCTCGCTTGCCAGGCGATCGAGGTCGCGACGCAACTGACTCAGGGTCTGGGCGTGCTGGACCACCTGGCGGCCTACGGGGTCGAGCTCGATTTCGGTCATGGTCGGCCTCGAAGGTAGCGATAGCGGCGGTCCACGTACCAGGGGATGAGTCGGACCTTTGTGGGCGCGAGGTTCTCGTACAGGAGCACTGCCTGGCGCGCCGGCAGTTGTTGAAGTTGGTGGAGAGGCGCGAGGAAGTCGCTGTGCTCGCTACTGGATCGGCTCCTCTTCCCGTCGAATCCTGTGGTCACGCCATGGGTTTGGGTTCGAGTCTGTCCCATGAGCTCGGACCAGTATCGAAGAGTTTCCAGGTCGCCCACGCCAGGCAACAGCATTCGCATCTTCGCGTTGGACAGGACGGTCCGCGCCACCTGTCGTCCGCCGTACAGGTGCTCAACCTGTGCGAGATCGTGGTAGATGAGCATGAGCTGGACACCGTTCCCTCGCGCGGTCGTGAGGAGGTGGGGGAGCCTCGGGTAGCGGAAGACGTTGCCAGCCTCGTCAAGCGCGAGGAGAAGACGTGGGGTGAGCGGGCCTCCGTGGCGCGCAGCGCGCTCCTCGGCCTCGTGGATGATTGCGGTGACTAGGGCCGTGAAGTACGGCGCGTAGCGATCGCCTTCCGAATTTGGTGTGACGATGCACAGCGTTCCCGCTTCTTCGAAGAGCGTCGCTGGGTCGAAGCCGCCGTCGTCGGCGCTGGTTGCCACTCCAGGTCGCGAGTAAGTGTCGGCTAGGCCAAGTGCAGTGAAGAGAACCGAGCCTTGTCCTTCCTCGTGGATCTGCCAGGTCGACATGTACTCGCGGCTGGCATTCGGGAAACCTGCGCTGTCCAGGATCTCGGCGATCCGGTCTTTGGCCCGGTCACCGGAGTGGATCCAGGTGATCCATTGCGCGAGGTCGCTGCCCGATGCATTGGCTGCCAGCAGCAGGCCTTTGAGGTACTTGCGCGCTTGTGCGTTCCAAGGTCGAGCCTTTGGGTCGTCGGTCATGCCCGAGGACTCGACCATCCACTCGGCAAGGCGGTCGGCTGCTTCCTCGCTGGTCGCGGCCGGAAGGGGTGACCAACCCACACACTTGTAGCCAGGTGCACCCCCAGGGGCGATGATCCACACGGGCCCGCGCTCTGCCCTTGCTCTGATGACGGGAGCGAGATCCTGGGACTTTGAGGTCGTGACGACGACTGGTCCGTCCCAATCGATCGCGTTGGGGACGATCAGGCTGGTCGTCTTGCCGGACCCGTTCGGCCCGAATGCGACCGCAGAGACGCAGTCCTTGCCTGCGAGGAGTTTCCCACTTGCGAGGCTGCGTCCCGCTGTTAGCTGCCAGCGCCGTCTGTCGGGCCGGGCTGCAACTGCGAGCATCCTCTCGGTCGCTCCGGTTGCCCATCGCGCTGGAGCGTCGATTTCTCGGCGCGTTCGGTAACGCCGGCCAAGGGCAACGACAACGGTCAGCAGAGCAGCCATGCCGAGGACAAGCACGGCCCAGAAGGTCGGCGCGTGGAGCGAAGCGGCGTGGGGGTTCGCTGCGTGCCAGGCGCGCGAGGGGCTCCTCGACTCAACAAGTCCGGTCACAAACTTAGGCGAACGGCTGAACGAGGCCGCGCCGAGCGGTTCTCCCCTGACGAACAAGGACGTGAGAGCCGTTAACCAGCTCCAGGCGCCGACGGCGAGAGCAATGAGGAGCAGCCAGCCGAGGTGCCTGACGCCGTCGTCTGCCTGATTCCTCTCGTTACTCATGAGGAATCACCCCTCATCCGACCGTCGGTGTCGATGACCGGCCATTCCGCGCTTCCGAGAATGTGGTCGACGATCGCAGCGTGCCGGCCGATTCGCCATAGTCCTCGCCCCCGCGGAAGGTGGACGAGTTGATCGGCCTCCACATCCGAGAGCCCGAGGGCATGTGCAGTCATCTCGACCTGGTCGGACTCCTGGGCGTAGACGATCCGGGTCGAGCAGTCCGCGAGAAGACCTTGTGCCAGGGCGACTGCCTCCGAGCCGGTTGCTCCTACTGCACCGAGATCGGAGATGCGGTGTACGACGGCCAGGTTTGCAACGCCCAGTGCCCTCGATAGCTTCCACTGGGACTGCATACGACGAACGAGTGCCAGGTGGCGCAGCATCCTCCATGCCTCGTCGTACACAACAAGCCGGCGGCCGCCGCGGTCTGAGGCGAGCGTGGTCTCCATCCAGGCCGACGCGCAGGTCATCAAGAGAGCGATGGCTGTGTCGTCCCCGGCCAGCCGAGACGTATCGAGCACCTGAATCGGGGCATTGAAGTCCAGGTGGTGGGTGGTCGCACCGTCAAAGAGTCCCGCCAGGTCCCCAACCACGAGCCTGCGGAGTTCGAGGGCCAGGTTGCGTGAATCAAGCGCCAGTTCGCGCTCCGTCATGCTCAGTGTTGCCGCTGTCTCCGGTGTCGGGTTCAGCAGCGCAGTAACGATCTCGGGAAGCACTGGTGCCGGCCCGCGTTCCGGATCACGTGCTCCGGTGACGGCCGTCAGCGCGACAAGGAGTGCGTTCCTCTCCACCGGCAGCAGTCGGCGATCAAGAGCTGTCTCGGCGAGAGAGGCCAGCAGGTTGTTGCGTCGAGCGAGTACCTCTCGCTGCCACTCGTCCGCGGAGAGGCCTTCTGGCCGGTCGCCTGGGTCGAGCGGGTTGACGCGCGCCGGCAGGCCTCGCCCCAAGACGATCGGCTCTGAGCCGAGGGCTCGCGCGACTTCGCCCCACTCGCCTTTGGGGTCACCGGGCACATACACGCGAACGCCGAATGCCGTCATGCGAAGCGCCAGTGACTTGGCCAGGGCGCTCTTCCCGCGACCGATGACACCGGCAAGCAGGATATTCGGGTTGGTGATGACGTTCTCGGTATAGAGCTCCCAGGGATCGAAGACGAAGCTGGCGTCCGAGCCCGCCTGCCGGCCGATGTAGATCCCTCGGGATCCGAGGGCTGAGTCGACGGTGAACGGGTAAGCAGCCTGAAGGTTCCGGGTGGTCGCGCGATGGACCGGAACGCGCATGGATCGAAGGCTTCTCCCAGTCGCCCTGCTGGCAACGGCGAACGGTTTCTGATCCCGCCGTACCTTCGTCTGCCTCATCGCTCGACTCCTGCTGTCAGCGGGAGGCCACCGCGTAGGAACGCTTGGTCGACTTCGCCGTACACGCGCCGGAGCTCGAGCGCGCTCCGAACCGCTGCCTGCTCGACTGTTGCGCACGCGCCTTCCAGGTCCTCCCGGCTAGTCGCCGTAACCGTGATCCAACCCGTGTAGCGGTACTCCGTGTGCCCGCGTACGAGCTCACGCTCACGCCTGTCGATCGCGGCGTACTCCTCGTCGTCCTGGGCCGTCTCGACTTGGCCGATGCGTTGGCGCTGCGCCTCGTCGGCGCGCTTTGCCACCCGCTGGCTCCGTAACTCGCGCATGGACCGGGACGGTGGGATGGGCTCAGCGGTCACCGAAACGGTGCGTCTGATCCCGCCGAGCGAAATGAGGGGGTAGATCCACGCCGCTTCGACCGGCACTGATGGCCACTCAGCAATCCAGAAGACCGCGTGGAATCCGCTGTCTGTGCGGTAGTGATCCCAGTGGTTCTCAGCAGCCATCGGGCCGGCCGTCTCGGGCTGGGGACGTCGTGCGTGTTCCTCGAGGAGAGTTGAGGTCTTCGGGTCGTACTGGCTACGAACGATGGCCGCGAGGTCATGCGCGCTCGCAGTTCCCAGTACATCGATGTCTGCTCGTGCCAATGCCTGTTTGATCCACGTCAGCTCCCCAAGCAATACCTTCGTCGTGCCTTCAGGGCCCCCGCCGGCCTGGCGGACCGCACGGCGCACCTTGTGTGCATCGATCGAGACAGCGAAGTAGCTCTCGTGCTGGGTGGCGGCCGGTCCTGCATGGTCGACCAATTCTTTGTACGCGGCCGCGTACGCCGATGCGGTGTCACCTCGCTCGTCCCACCAGTTCGCCAGGTCGTGCCCGCTGTCGGGAACCGTGCGCTCGAGCCACTGGACCGCAGCGATTCGTGAGCCTTCCTGACCGCACTGCGCAAGAAGCGCGCCCCAGTCCGCGATCCGGCGTTCCTGTGTCGCTCGATCTGCGAGCACGTAGTTGCGCCCGCGAACCTTGAGGACAACCGTCCAGCGGTTCCCCATCCGCAACACGGCGACGGGACCTTCGAAAGGTCGGGCCTGGTAGAGGCGCAGATGCTGACCGAGGCCCGGAAGGTCGAGCCGGAGATCCTTGCACCGACGAAGTGCGTTCGCTCCACCGAGGTAGCGGGAACCTCCGACCAGGCGGCCGTGGATGTAGTTCGCAATGGGCCGCGCCCAGTCGACGACCGCTCGCCCCTGGATCGGGTACAAGGCAAGGAACGCGCACGCGGCAAGCGTGCTGAACCCGACGACCCCGCCCGGAGTGCCCGCGGCCAGCAATCCAATGAGTACTGCTCCGAACCCGGCTGCCAGCACGGACAGCTGTGTGCCTTTGAATCCAAGAAGCAGTCCGCCGCGATCGCGGCGCCCGAAGGTGTACGTGGGCGGTTCCTTCAGTACGGCGCTCATCATGCATCTCCTTCGCTGTTGCCGTCAGATGGGGCTGGTCCATGCAGAGGCCGTTCACTGTCACGGTCGAGGAGTGCCGTCGCGGAACCCTGGGCCGAACCAGCTGCCTTCTGCGAGCCTGTCTTGGCGGCTCTGGCGGTCTCGGTTGCAATCAGCGCCGCGGTCGCGGCGCCGCCAGTCGCCACTCCGGCCGCTGCGGCTTCAGCACCGCCGGCACCTCCGGCACTGGGATTGAGCGCGCCGGCCGTCGACGGACCGGGGCCTTCGGGCACCGGCGCGGTGGCCTGGGACCGGGCGAGATCGCCACGTCCCATCGATGCCCCGGGAGCAAGCCGTCCCAATCGATCCGAGACGGGCCGGATGCCACCGTTGAGGGAGGACATGGCGTCGTGAGCCAGGTGGGTATCGCCTGCAAAATGAACGAGCTTCAGCATGACGAGAGGTGTGAAGCATGCCCCGCACATGAGCACCGTGGTACCGACGAAGTCGCTTAAGGACTGGTCGGATCCACGGGACATCAGTGCAAGACCGATTCCAAAGAGAGTGAAGATGGCGGTCTTTGTGAACACCAAGGCGATGAGAACCTCCGTCGTCTTACGCACCCAGGAACGCGTAGGCGCCCATCCGTAGCCCGCGATCAGGAGGGGCGCGAACGCAACGACGACCAGGATCGCGATCTTGCGCAGAACCAGGACGAACCAAAGGATCAGCCCCGAAACCAGCATGATCAGCATCAGCAGGATGAGCAGCATGTTGGCCGCCATCTCACCCGGAGCGCCGGCAATGTTGTGGAACCCGACCGCGATCTGACTGATCGATTTGGTCAGGTCGTAACCGGTGACCTCGACAACTCCGTGTGACAGCCAGTCGTCTACTGCGACGAGTAACTGGGCGAACACGATGTACAAGGCGCCGCCCAGTGTTGCGACTCCGACGCCAACTGCCGCCCGTCCGAGCGTGGCTGCGTCGCGTTTCAAGCTAGCCACGATGAGAGCAACAAGCAGGACGACAGCTACGAGAGTTGCGGCCAGACCTAGGAAGCCGAAGTAGACGTGCCGGTAAACCGGGTCTGCAAGCGGAACCTTGGACGACTCGTCGATGACCTTCACGATCTGTCCGAGCAGATCCTCGGCGCCGGAGGCGATCGACTTAGTTATCGCACTCAGCCCGGAGTTGGCGACCTGCTCACCACCCTTGCAGGCTAGGTTCCACCAGGAGCAGCCAGTCGGTACGCCGACGGTCGGAGGACGCGCCGACTCTGCAACTACCGTCAACATCTCTGATCACCGGATCTGGGAACCGAGATTGGCGAAGAAGTTGATGATCGGCGCAGCACCACCTGCGACCATTGCCGCCGCTCCGCAGACCAGAACTCCGGTCTTCCCGCGCGAGACGGCGTGATAGTTGCCGCCGTTACTCCCGACGGACCAAACGATCACGCTCACAAGCAGGCCGCCGAGAGCTGCGAGCAGCGCCCAGGCTGCGAGTCCATCCAGGACCTGTTGGATTTGAATGCCGCCAGGAAGCCCGTTCGAGTTCGGGTTCACGTGGACGTCGAGGGGGATCAACATGGCTGTGCTCCTTCTTCGTTGGTGTCACAGGACGTTGTGGCTGTGTAGCCACGGCAAGGGGTCGATCGGAGTGCCTTGGTCGGAGGCGGATGCGTTGGTGCGGACCTCGAGATGGAGGTGAGGGCCCGTGGTGTTGCCTGTCGCACCGGAAAGGCCGATGAGCTCGCCGGGGCTCACGTGTGATCCGACCTTGGTGCGGATCTCGCTCAGGTGGCCGTACCAGGTGGCGATTCCGTCGGCATGGAGGATTCGCACGAGCAGCCCGTAGGGCCCTGACCGGCCAGCGAAGACGACGAACCCGGTGCTCGCCGCTGAGATCGGCGTGCCGATAGGGACGGCAAAGTCTTGACCGGTGTGACAGTGGGCCCAACGGCCGCCGCACTCGCCGAAGCCGGCTGTCAACACGTACGGGGTGCGCCCCGTCGGCAGCACCCACGCGCCATGTGCGATGCACGAGCCGTCCCTGTGGGCTAGGCGCCTAACGATCTGGACGGAAAGTCCTTCCCACTTCGCGTAGTCGTCCGGGTAGGCGCTGTGCTGTACGGCCTGGGCCGCGGCCGTCAGGGGCAGAGATTGCCAGTCGACGACCTTCAGTAAGCCTTTCTGGCCGTGCCGTCCCCCGAGGAAGAACATCCTTGCCGCGGAACGCGGGTTGAGTCGCTCGGCGGCCTGACCCCACCCCGCGCGCTGTTGGAATACGCCCAAGGAGTCTCGATCGCCGAAGTTAATCGGCCGCAGCCCGGACTCCTGGAGTCCCGCCGCGATCGCGATCGCCCAGCCGCGTGGAGGGGCACCGACTGACTTACCGACGGAGATGATCGTTCGGGCTACCGCAAGCTGTTCGCGGTCCAGTCGAACGTCGGCGGCGGAATCGTCTTGGGTGCTGATGCACCCAGATGCGGCGAGAGTTAACGACGGGTTCGGGTCGGCGGGCGCCAGGACGACAACAACAGCGAACAGCATCGCTATCACCGCTAGGAGCGGCGTTGAGAACAGAACTAGTGCCTTCACAGTCCCACTCCGGTTGCGGACGAGACCTTCCAGTCGCCGTTCAGCTGTACGACTCCCACCACTACCTCGATGAAGTCAGTAACCTCCCCGAACGACGTGCGGGTCGTTCGCTCTGCTTGTATCCGGATCCTGGACGCGGAGAGGTCACTTGAGGCTCCGGTGATCCGAATCCTCGTGCTCTCGTGCCGGGACCGTAGCGCCGGCCAGTTGAGGGCGGCCCGCGAAGAGTGTTGGAGTCGCGACAGTTCTGCAGTCGTGGATAGGGGTCGGACCCTCTTTAGGAACGCGAGCTTCTCCTGCGCCAAGGCGTCGTAGGTGAAGGTCGTTCGGACGAACCGCTTGCTGACCACGACGGCCTGCTGTTGCGGATTCCCGTACGGCGTGGGGTCTACGAAACTTGGTGTCGCTGCTGGCTCCGAGCTAGGTGGTTGTGGTGCAGCGTGATCGATTGGCCCGCCGCAGGCAGCACACGCGGCAAGTGCGCTGGCTGCCACCAGTGCTCGAACTGGCATCGGGACCACCGGCCTCGGCTAGGTGAAGGGGCTGAACTCCTTCACCGTCGGCCAGTCCGACGGGAGTGCACAGGCACGCCGTCTGTTCTGTGGATAACTCAGCCATTTCGTCGCCATTGCTCGGCGAGGCCTAGGGCACTGCGCCCAGAATGACGCGGGTCAGCAAGACGGCTTTCAGGACCTGGACGACCGAGCAATGGGCAAGCTCGGCCCACTTGGGTTGACGCACCCCTGCACGACCGCGGCCGTTCCCTTCAGAGAGAACCCAGTGATTCCATCCCCAAAGAACCGGACACCGATTCGAACTCACCTGAGGCGCTGCACGAGAGCATCGGCGCCCTTCTTGGCCTCTTCCCGAATGACCTGTGACAACGAGTTCGCACCCGACCAACCCAGTTTCATCTGATACCTGACCGAACCGTCCTCGAGCACTTCCCCTATGTTCCCTTGGGCCTCGAGATCCTGAAGGTCCGTGCTCATGGAGACGAGTGTTCCCAGGTCCTGGTAGGCGTTGACCATCCTGGCCAGGGCATCCTCCAAGAGCGGAAGATTCACGGTGCTGCCGGCATCTGCCCACGGGTCGAACGTAGGGTCCAAGGACGCATGCCCCGCCCACTTGTTTCGCAGGTGACGAACGTACTTGAGGGACAGCACGTTGTTCGCGTTCGTCATCGACACGATGTAACTGAGGAGCTCGAGAGCTGTCTGGGTCTCGTCGTCCGGTGCCACTTGAAGACGTGTGGTCAGGTCCCGCTTGAGTGCGTCCAAAGCATCTGGCAGCGACGCGGTCCGGCCGGTGGTCACGTCGATGGTGGTAGCGATGCCGATGATTGCTTGCTTGAGCAGGGTCGTCCTGACCGACTCGATGGCGTAACTAAGCCCGGCAGGCTGATCACCTGCGATTGCGGCCAACCCAGGAGCAGCTTGCTTAGCGAAGTAGTACGAGTACACCGCTTCACTCAGCAAGTTGAGGAGGCTTTGATCCACCCGCTCAGCCGGGAGCACCGAGCCGACCTGGGCGTTCAATGGACCCTTCTCCATCGGTTCACCGACCACCGTTGGCAGGTCCTCAGGGCCGAACTCGGACGCAAAGGCTCTCATCTTCATGCGTGAAACACTAGAGACCCCGGGCGCGGTGTCGCGCCCGTTCTCTCACCAGGGAGGTGGAAGCCGTGACCACTCCACCCACACCCCTGTTCCCCGATCGCGCCCGGGCCGAGAACCGGAGTCGACGCGTCGGGGACCGATGTGTGAGTACCTCGACTCATCCGTCGCCCAGCGAGAGTCCCGGATCCAGGACCAGTTGAACCAGATGACCGCAGCAATCCCGACCGCACACCAAAGCGAACTCATCTCACGACTCCGTGACACGGACGACCGACGAGCAAAGGACGCACTCACCGAACTAGTAGTCCACGAAGGACTGCTCCAAGCGGGCCGCACCGACATCGAGGTCGCACCGACAACGGCAGAGGGAGCGACCGATTACCGCTTGACCGACCTCGGGCTCCACCTTGAGGTGACACGGGCTGGGGTCAGCGACCAGAAACACGGCGAGCAACGCCGCCGGCTCCAGGTGCTGCAGGGCCTGAACCAGGTGAACTGCGGCCGCTTCTCCCTCCGCGCCGCCATCCACGGCGCCAAGGGCACACCCTCAGTCAAGACCGTTCGAGCCGACATCGAAACCTGGATCGCGACCCTGGACCCGGTCGCAGAGCGAACCAAGCTCGAAACGGACCAGTGGTACGAACCCCCGTCACAGGCATTCACTTTCGACGACTGGAAGGTCACCATCTCTGCCACACCACTTCGAGCGGACGCCGAAACCGAACCGGTCCTTTCCACGATTCTGGAAACCCTCGACATCAAGAGCGTGTCAGCTGAGTCCGTCAAGAATACCCTGAAGAAGAAGCGCACCCAGCACGCCGCTCTGACCGAGCCGCTCCTCATCGTCATCGACGTCTCCGCCGGCCATCTTTCGGACGCGCAAGTAGCCGACGCGCTCTATGGCCGACGCCCACTCATCGGCTGGGACCCGCCCCGCGAAACTGGCCTCTGGAACGTTCCCGAGCGAACGCAGACGCCGACCGAGCCACCAGGAACTGGGCCCGACATCGTCGGTGTAATGGTCTTGGACCACCTTCACTTCACCGGACTCGACGCTGTCGAAGCAACCCTGTGGCTCCCACCCGACTCACCCTCACCACTCCCGGACAGCCGTTGGCGCACAGCTAGATGCGACCCGAAAGCACAGTGGCATCGCCCAGAGTGCCGATGACGGCAATCCGAAACGAGACCACGCGCCTCATGTCAACCTCGCGTTCGCTCGCACGGCGAGCCCGCCGCGCCAACCTTCGAACGCCTGCGACGCGGTTGAGGTGCAGAGGGCTTCGCCGGCTCCAACCCCACTGCATTCGATCGTTTGGCCGAGCACGAGCTCGTCGACAATGCCTGGACTCTGTCGTCCGCGAACTGCGATGTAGTCATATCGGCGTCCCTGCCACTCCAGGCTGTTCGAGAGGCGCACCAAGATGGTTTCGACGCTCGCACCCGAGACGAACGAGTCAACGCTGATGACCTCGCACTCGAGGACCTGTGATAGCTCGAAGGGGTCGGAGATCTCCAGCCTGAGCGTGGTGCCCGGATTCAGTCCCATACGCACACCACCCGGCATTGGACCGGCCCGGTCGCTGTTCGCTCGAGCCCCCCGCCCGGCATGTTGAAGTCGGAATGAACCGTCTTCGGCGACGAGAAGAAACCTCGGGGAACCTCGAGTTGGACCCGTACCTCGGGGGTCTGAGGCAGCGCCAGTCGTTGTCTAGCGCGTAGTGGATCATGGTTGGCAAAGTCGGTGACGTAGTGGGTTCCGTCTCGGCCGCCGCGAACCAAACCGGTCGATCTGGTGGCATCGAGTTCAGCTTGGGACATCCAGCGCTGAACCAGCTCGGTCTCAGACTTTGCGGCCCTACCAAGTCGGGCATAAGCGCCGATACCCGTGGCTCCGAGCGCGGCCAAACCGGCTGCAGTCAGGACCGCGGTTCCGCAAGAGCCCTTGCCTGAAACGCAAACGGTGTATGCCTCGTACAGCGCGATCCCGGCTGTGGCGATCGCCCCGATCGGGCCTGGGGTGAAGCTCAACAGTGTGCCAGCGACCGGGAGTACCTTCTGCCCGTAGTACTGCAGGCCAGACCCGTAGCCTTCACCGAACAGGCCTGACGGATCGCCTTCGACCATCGGATTGTCGTCGGCGTAGGAGTACGCATTCGCCGAGGCTGTGGCCACCATGTCGGGGGCCAGGAATCTTCCACTGGCCGGGTCGTACTGGCGGGCACGGAGGTGCTGCAGGCCGGTGGTGTCGGAGTATTGCCCGGAGAACCCGAGGGGGCTGCCCGACGTGCCGGTGGAGGAGCGCGATAGACCGTACGGCTCATAGCTCGCTGCATAGGTGGTCGTGCCGCCTGAATCGGTGAGCGCCCGTACCGAGCCTTGGGAATCGGCGTGAACGCTGCTGAGGGCACCAGCTCCAGAGGTGATCGAAACCAGACCTAGCCCGTAGGTGTATTCGCGTTGGGTGCCGGAGGACGTGGTCTCGTCGAGCAGGTTGTAGGACTGCGGATCCCAGAGATAGTTGAGGGTCGACCCCGATTTGGTGCTGGTCAGCCTGCGGCCGTCGCCGTCGTAGGCGTAGGTTGTGCCGTCCGAGTCTGTGACGACTCGGCCGGCCAGGTTGTAGGTGTACGTGTTACTCCCAACCTGGGTGACCTGACCCCGACCGTCGTAGGTGTAGCCGACGCTGGGCCCGCTCGGCGGCGTGACCGTCGTCAGCCGACCGGTCGTGCTGTTGTAGGTGTAGGTGTAGGTGCCGCTGGGGCGGGCCTCGGACAACCGGTTCCCGAGCGCGTCGTAGGTCCAGCCGACGTAGTCGGTTGAGCCCGTGCAGGTCGTCGTGCCGAAGCAGGTCTTCGTCAGGCGGTCTAGAACGTCGTAGGTGTAAGAGTCGGAACTGCCGCCGTTGTGCGTGATCCGCGTGGGGTTGTCGGTGTTGTCCAAGAAGTAAGAGTCGTCCAGCAGCACCGCGCCACTGGACATCACGTCCTGCAATCTCGTGACCCTGTCGGCGTCGTCGTAGGTGTAGGTGCGCGTGGAGGCTCCGAGCCCGACGCCTGTGACCGCGGTGGCTGGCAGCCCGTCATCTGTCCAGGTGTAGGTACCTTGCGTCGTGTAGGTCGAACCCCCCGACGGCTTCGTGGCGACCGTCGAGATGTTCCGGTCCAGGTCGTAGGTGTACCTTGCCTTCGTCCCGGTGGGATAGGTGACCTCGCTCAGCGACCCGTCGCCCAGGTAGGTGTAACTGGTCGCGGCGGTGCCGGCGCGCTGAACGCTCGCAACCTGATTAAGTCGATCGTAGGCGTAGGTGACGGTTCCGGAGCCGTCGGTCATCGATGACCGATTCCCAGTTGAGTCGTACCTGTAGCTGACGTCAGCGGTCGATGAACCGGGATAGTCGACGTAGTCCAATCGCCCGGCGGTGTCGTACGACAGCGTCGTCGTGAGTGCGTCCGGCGTTGTCACGGTCTGGATTTGGCCGAGCTTGGTCCGGGTGTAGGACGTCGAGCCGGTCGGGCTGGTGGTACTGCTGACCTCGTTGTCACCGTTGTAGGCCGTGGTGGTGATCCGCCCGGCCGGGTCGGTCACCTTGTTCTGGTTTCCGTTCGCGTCGTACTCGTACAGCACGGGCAGCGCCGACGTATCCGGGCTGGTCACCTTGACGATGTGCCCTGCCGCGTCGTAGTCGAGCACGGTGGTTCGGCTCTTCGCATCGGTCGACGATGTCAGCCATCCGGCCGAGTTGTAGGCGTTGGACGTCGTTGTGCGGTTAAGCGGATCGACGGCGGTCAGCAGTCGTCCGACTTGGTCATAGGTGTAGTTCGTTGTCTTGGTCCGGGGCGTGGTGGTCGAACCAAGGAGTCCGTGGCCGCTAGCGCCACCGAGGTAGGAGTAGGTGGTCGTCTTGCCGCCGGGGGTTGTCACCGTGGCAAGGTCACCGGACGCGGTGTAGGTGTAGCCGGTCGTGTGCCCGAGCGCGTCGGTGGCGGTGTTCAAGGTCCCGTTCGCGTTGTAGGTGAAGGACTCCTCGATGAGCGGCGCTCCAGGGTCCGTTGGCCGCGTGATCTTCGTCAGATCCCCGGCGCTGTTGTATGCCATCAGCGTGACGATGTGCCGAGAGTCGACTGTTCGGGTTGGGAGGTCGAGGCTGTTGTACTCGGTCGAGATCGTGCCGAGCGGGCCGGAGGACCCGATCACGTTCCCCCGCTCGTCGTAGTCCAGGGTCGTAATGGCCTTGTTGGGGTCGACGAAACTCGTCACTTGGAGGTTGGCGTCGCGGGTGTACTTCCAGGTGCGACCCTCGGGGTCGGTCCGCTTGAGGAGGGTCGTTCCGGAGTAGACGTCGGTCCATGGGTTGCCGCGCGGATCGGTCATGACCGCCGTCTGCGTGGTCGGATTCCACGCGAAGGTGCTGTGGTTGTTCAGCGCGTCCCACTGATCGGTGACACGACCGCTGGAGACGTCGTAGGCGAGTGTCATGACGACGTGGCCAAGCGGGTCGGTAGTCGAGGCGAGGCGGCGTTGCGCGTTGTAGGTGTAGCGCGTGGTGGCGCCGTTCTGGTCGGTGACGCTGCTGAGTTGCTCGTTGGTGTAGCCGTAAACAACGGACTTGTCGTCTGCGGTTCCGGTGGCGCCTGGTTGGAAAACCTTGGTCAGGCGGTCACCGGTATAGGTAAAGGTGAGTTGACGTGCGCCGTTGCTCGCGGAGGCGAGATGGCCGGTGGCGTCGTAAGTGAGCGCCACCGCGTTTGTGTGCCTGTCGCTGATCTGGGTTAGGCGCCCGTACTGCTCGAACCGGTAGGTCAGACCTGGCTTGGTCTTGATCAGGTAGTCGGTGCCGTCTCGTTCGAGGTCGGCGGTCACGCCTGCGGTCGGTGTGAAGGTGTTCCCGGACCTTCCAAATTCTAGGACTTGACCGTCGCCCGCGGAGAACCGGACGAGAGCCGATGACGGGAAGCTCAGGTGTTCGTCGTATCCGAAGCTCCATCCGACGCCGAACGAGCCGGTGGCAGTCCCGAGTGAGTTGTAGCTGCGAGTCGCGACGACGTCCAGCCCTACTGAGGGCTCGACGGCGTCGGTGTGCTGTTCGAAGTAGGAGCCGGTGGCGGAGTTGACGGGATCCGCTTGGGTGCCGGTCGGCGTGTAGGCATACTCGCCGTTACCTGATCCCAGGAGTGCGTCGGGGCTCATGTTGGGCATGGCTGCCGGGTTGGACTCGAGTCCTGGATTCAGCCAAGCCGGTGGAGCTTCCAGGGCCGGCAGAACCGCGAGCGCGTACTTGTGGTCCGTGTATGTGTTGATTCCGACGCACTCGGTGAAGTTCGAGCCGGCGTTCTTGTACGCGGGATAGTTGACCCCAGGGCCGTACCAGCAGGCGGGCGGCGAGAGCAGAACGTGGCCCCACCAGTTGTTCGACAGATCTTCGGGCTGGTCGAAGAACTGGTTGTTCTCTCCTAGCCATCCATGAAGGATCGCGTTGCCTTCGAAGTTGATCTTGTCGCGAGGGTAGAGCGGCTGGCCGAACCCGTCGATGTTGAGCGTGATCGGACCGAAGAACCAGTTGTCGACGAAACTTAGGTGGTATCCGGTCGTTGAGGTCGACAGGGAATCGACGTTGCCGTGGTTGGGGTCCTGAAAGACGTTGCCGTAAAAGGTTCCCGCCCCGACTTGCGACAGCGCACATCCTGAAGTGTTCGGACCGAACCTGGAGAACCGAACGGTAAGTGAGTTGAGCTCGGGGTCGGGACCCGGGTTCATGATCGCGTTCTCGGCAAGCGCGGAGAACTCCGAGTGCTCGATGCGCACCCGGCTGAGCGAGCTAAGACTGATCAGTGAGTTGCCGGCGAAGCACGGACTACCTGAGGTGTCTCCGGCGCCGTAGCGGAAGGAAACATTCTTGAGAACACTGTCACCTCGAGTCTTGACGCTTTCGCGATCGAGGCCCAGGCTCGGAAGGGTGGGGTTCCAGAATCCGATGGCTCGACCGTAATCACCAGGGGTGGGCAACGAAGTCGTACCGTCTCCGTTGCTGTCGCCGCCGACTGAGTCGTCCTTGTAGGAGGTGAACACGATCGGGTCAGCCAAAGTGCCTTCGGCAGAGATCAAGCCGTAGACGTCAATGGGGTTGATGACCTTGACGACGACTCCTGGCTCAAGCGTCAACGTTGCCCCAGAGGCGACGGTTACCGGACGCGAGAGCACGTAGGGAGAGTTGGCCTTGGTCCAAGTGGTGTCTGTCGAGATGGTCAGGTCGCTGCTGATCACCGTGCCACCACTTGCGGCGGCTGTGACACTCAACCCTGTCCAGGGTGACCAGGTCGTGCTGGAGCTGTCCGCGGCTCCCGTCCTGAACTCGTAGGTGGTCGACGGACTGAGAACGCCTGGGCCCACCCGGATTGCGTTCTGTCCCGAGGACGGCGTGGGGCCTACGGAGAGGTCGGCGAGGTTCCCGCCGCCCCCAGTCGGGCGGATTTGAAGCCGGTAGGTGAGATCTGCACCCTCGGGGTCAGAGGCCTGCATCAGGAACTCAGGAGTCGTGCTCGACGTGGTGAAGCTGGAACACGCACCAACGCAGGGTGAAAGCGTCACTCCGTTGGGCGCGGATGGCGCCAGGTTATTGGTCAGCGTGACGACAACACCGGCCGTGCACCGCGAGGTTCCGCCGGAGTAGTTGAAGCAGGTTCTGGTCTCGATGTCGGACGGGTCGGCGATCCCCGGCTCATCCTTGGCAGACCAGGTCAAGGTTGGGGTTTTCGCGATCGCGCCCGTACTTGTGACGGTTCCGGACCAGGCTGTACCGCCCGCTGTTACTTGCGTTGCGTTGGTCCAGGTGGACCCGCCGCTGGGGCGCCATTGGAGCGCTCCGCTCGTGGCCGCAGCCTTGGAGCCTGCCGCGACTGCGAAGCTGGTCTTGCTGAACGTGCCCGGGGTCGGGCTCAGCAGTCGGCCCGCGCCCGTTCCGGTCGTGAAGGAGGTAGTGGCCTGGTTGCCAGCCAGGTCCTGCGCTGTCACACCAAGCTCGAACACGTCGTCGGTTGCTATGTCGAACGACTTCGCAGTTGACCCTCCGGACAGCGGGGGCATCGTGACCTGATTGCCGTTGAGGGTCACCGAAACGGCGGTGGCGTCACCTGACGTCGTCACCGTGCAGGTCGTGGAGGCTGCCGGCCGAGTGTCGTACCAGGTGCCGTTGGTGTAGCTCGGGCAGGTCACCCCGGGGCTAGGTGGTGCTGCGAGATCGACCAGGACGTTTTGGACGGTCGACCAGGGCGATGTGAGGCTTGCGTCCTTGGCCCGCCAATAGGCTTTGTAGGTGCTCCCGTTGGTCAGGTTTGTCGGCACCTGATGGGTCACCGTTGAGCCTGAAGGCACGATCGGGCTGGTCCAGCTGTCCACCACGGTGCCGAGAATGCCTTGGCGGAGCTCGAAATCGCCGCTGACCGGGGAGCCATCGGGGTCGGAGAGAACTGCAGAAAACTCCGGCCGCGCAGCGTTCGTCACTTGGTTTGTCCCGCTCGTCACGCTCGGGTTCACCACCGAGGGCGCAGGTGTTGATGGCGGGAAGTTGTAGGTGACGACCAGTTTCGGCGCCTTGCTCGGGTCTCCGTTCTCCATCGAGCGCAGCTTGCGGTAGCCGGTTGCGTTCGACTCGGTATCGGCCTTGAGCTGCACGCCGTAGTTCTGGGTCGGATTCGCCAGCCAGTAACTCACGATGGCACTGGCATCCCAAGTCATCGGGCCTTCAGCCGCGCAGGGAGAGCTTGCGCCGTGCGACTCGTTGGTTGTTGTCGAGTCGGTAGCAGTGGTCGTCGGCTGCGTCGACCACGTCATCGTGGCGACGTTGTAAGAACTTGTAACTCGCGACATGCGCACCGCACTCGCGCTGCAGGTCGAGGCGTCGAAGTTGGACACGACCAGATTCGCCGAAACGGCCGCACCAGACAGACCAGCCAGGGACGACAGGTCGAACGTCAAATAGGAACGATCTTTGTTGAAGCCAAGATTCACCGATCCGATCCGGAGTTCACCACTATTGATCTGACTCGTGTTCGGGCTGACATTATCCAGCCACGTGTCGGCACTGACATTTGGATAGACAGTCGGGTCCACCGTGACCGGGTAGGTCGTCTGCGGGTCCTGAAGGAAGCCCATGTCCGGCTTTAACACCAACGTGCGCGACATCCCGGCCCCCTCAACGGAGGCCTCCACCGCATGCCGTTCGCCGTCCACCGACGCGTTGGCCGCATCCCACATGACCGGCGCGGTCAAAGTCGCCAAGGTCGTGGATCCATCGCGGAAAACAATCGATCCGTCATCCTGGACCTGCGCTGTGCCACCTGCAAAGGTCAGCGGGATTCGGTACACAATCGGTGCCGCATCGGCGGCAGGCGCCTGATCCAGCACGATCGAGTAGTTGAAGCCACTCACTAGCGACGAAACCACCAGGTCGGTGTGGCTGGCCACGTCAGAGTAGATCAGCTGATCATCATCAACCTCCGGTGCAGGCAGACTCGTCGGCCAGCCAACTGTCACCGAGGAGCCGTCGCCGGTATCCACGGACCCAATCGTCTTGTCACCACCATCCGAGTAACTCGCATCGAAGGCAGTGGCAACAGGCTCGAAAGCCCCCGCCTCTTTCTCCAGACTTGGATCGATGGCAACCCACTTGCCCTGGTCGTCCTTGGAACGGACGACACCCGAGTACAGCTCGGTCGTCCAGGTCCCATCCGGATTCGCGTAGGTAGCCGTCGACGCCGTAGCACGCGACGCGTCCTCGACCCGCGAACCTCGAGCCATTGCAGCCGCCATCGCAGCATCTTGATCCTCCGCAACGGTCGGGCCGTCGGCATTAGAAGCAGCAGTGCTCGACATCGGCGCGAGGAACGAACCCACAGGCACAGACGCCGCAGCCGGTCCCCCCAGCGCGCCCAGGAGTGAGAGAACAACGCCGGCAGCAACTACCTGGAACCAAGTACGACTCGACACGTGCACCTCCGACAACCCGAAAAGAGCGCAGCATTCAAATCCACAAAAGAGAGGGCGCAAGATCTACCAGTTCGGATGGCGCCGTGTCACTGCTATCTAGACCAACGAGGATCGCAAGTCGCCCGCTAGTCCGACCAAGGGGTTACCCGGTAACTCAGGTGGGTCGTCACCTGGCCAAGCCAAACCTCCAATCAGCCCCGAGGCTTACGCAACGGGCTGGTGAGACCCATTGTGGTCTCTTGGCCATCTGGCGCTCTCAACTCTCTGGTAGTCAACCCCAATTTCGACAAGGTCTGGCTCACTGATGGGTGCGACGCTCGCTGAATCGACCGCCAGAGCCCTGGCTCGCTAGTCGAGCATGACCTGGCAATAGAGAGCGTGAGAGATCCACCGCTTGAGCAGCGAGTGGCATCCATGTGCGTCTTGCCGTCGGCGATCTTGCGGGCTCTGATCGACCCGATTGTCGAGTTACGCGCTGACCACGACGTGATCAGTAAGGCGAATCAGGTACGGGGCGACTAGGTCTGCCACGAAGGTCACCTGGTAGCTCTTGCGGCCGGAACCGAGCGCGCAGGCGACCCGCCGCACTACGGACGTTACCTGAGATGCGCCCACTCGGGAGCCTGATCGAAGGTTGACGACGTGCGCAGCTTCAAACCCTTCTTCAGCGCTTCGAGTACCACCATCAAATAGTGGTTCAACGCTTCGGCATACCAGGGCGTAGTGGGCGCGGCCGGAGTTTGAGAGTCGACTCGTCACTCGTGAATGCTCGGGCAGCTCTACTTCGGTCCCATCCATGCCTACGCCGCGGCGCCACATGCCGACCGCGGGCGGGGCGATGTCTTTGGCGGCTGGCCGAGAGAGCATCGGAGTGAACACCACCCGCGGCGTCGACGTCTCTTCCAGAAGATGCTCGATCGACGGGCCGATCGCGTTGCCAATCCCCCACAGGAACACGCCGCCATTGAGATTCCGCTCGGCTTCCTTACGTCGCAAGATTGTCTCTGCAGTCTCGCCGGCCTCTGTCCCGTACTTTGTCCAGCAGAACATCGGCGGGAGCCCCATCGGCGTATCTACCTCGAATTCTTGCCGCATATCTGGACAATAGATCACAGTCGCTTCCCGATTTGGGACGGGGCCCACGCGTGTTCCCCCGGCCATAGGAGGCATCCAGTGGTGCAATCTCCAGAGCAACTTCGGGTTGAGTTACGGCGTGCCGGAATCGCGAACGCAGCCATCGATGCCGCTTGGCCGCAGTGGTGGAGTTCTGAAGCTGAGGGATCGCTGTCCGCTACGGCTGAACTGACGTTCACCGTCGCGCGGCGTCTGGGCCTTTCGCCCCGAGCGCTTCTCGAAGGCGAGGCGCGCTTCGTTTGGCGCGACGAGACGAAGTTCAAGCATCTAACGTCCGCCATGACCGAGGAACAGGCTGCGTTGTCTTCCTTCGGTCGGGCTGTTGGCGGCGCGCTCATGCAAGGCGTCCCAAGCGTCCAGCATCAACGATTTGCGTCGCATGAGATTCGAGAGTCGATTCTCGCCTCGAGCCCGGTTGTGGACGCGGACTCGTTGCTAGTCGTTTGCTGGGGTCTGGGAATCCCAGTGGCCCAGCTCAGGGTGTTCCCGCTCAACGCGAAGCGGATGCACGCGATGTCTGTTGGCATCGATGATCGGGCCGCAATCTTGCTCGCGAGGTCGGAGTCTTACCTCGCTCCAACTGCGTTCACTGTTGCCCACGAGTTGGCGCACATAATGCTCGGGCACGTCGATGGTGGGGAAGCGGTTGTGGACATGGAGGACCCACTGCAATCGGCGGACGACGGCGACGATGAAGAGGCCGCCGCGGACGAGTACGCCCTCGAGTTATTGACCGGCCAATCCAACCCCAGCGTCGTTGCTGACACCGAGCGATTCTCTGCGAGCCAACTGGCTGACGCGGTCATGGCGCAGGGACCTCAGCTCCAGATCGATCCGGGTGTCCTCGCGCTTTGCGCAGGTCACGCCACCCAGAAGTGGGACAAGGCATACGGGGCGTTGAAGATCATTCCGCCGGGCAACCAGGACGTGTCCTCGTACATCAACGAACTCGTTCATCGTGAAGTCGATTGGGCTTCTGTTGCAGATGACGTTCAGGACTATCTCTACGCAGTTCTCGGGATCGCTGATGCCGATGTGTGAGTTGCTCGTAGATACCGACGTGCTCATCAAGCTCGCGGCCTACGGGCTCCTCGAAGCCATCGCCCATCCCGGATGCGAGACCGACTGCGATCGGCGGACAGGGCTTATCGGTGCTGCAAAGTTCACGTCAAGGCGAGCCCTCAAGCGAAAGGCGTCGGATCCCGCCGCAGCGACTGCTCACCTCGATGCATTCGTCAATCGCGCTGCGGTTCTTGAGCCGACCGAGGCAGAGATCGCACTCGCAGCGGAGTTGGAGGAAGCCGCGGCTATGTCCGGGGGGTCGCTCGATGTCGGAGAGAGTCAGTTGTGTGCGATCGCCATTAGCCGGGGCTGGCCGACGATTCTGACGGGTGACAAACGCGCAGTGATTGCGGCGGAGCAGCTGATCGGTCCGATTGAGCTGATGGGCAGACTGAACGAGCGGATCGCTTGCCTCGAGCAGGCGTTCGTTCTCATCACCGAACGTCTCGGGGTTAGCTCGACTCGGGCCGTGGTCATTGCCCAGCCCGCAGTCGACACCGCGTTGAGCATCTGTTTCCAGTTCACCAATCCGGCCGTTGCGGCCGACTTCTACCCTCACGGTCTGCGCAGCTACATCGAAGACCTACGGAAAGCTGCGCCGACGGTCCTTCTTCCTGGGCTGATGCTCCGGCTGGTTCAGTAGCGCAGGAAGACCGCGTACGGATCTGCCAACATCGCCTGGAAGCCGATCTCGATCGTTTGGGCTTCACCCTCCGGCGCTTCGACGACTTCGAGGCACGCCTTGTCGACGCGGGCCTTGATGTAGTTCGTTCCAACCTTGCCCCGACTTGGTCCGAGCGCAACCCGAGTTTTCGAGAGATCGAGGTCGAACGAGGCCGGTTCGAGTGAGTCGATAAGCAGTGCATGTCGTGAGCCAACGCAGTTGATACCAGAAGGGACGTCCGTCCAGGTAATGCCATCTGGGGAGTATTGCTTCGCCCTAATCGGGTCGGCGAAGTGGTTAGACACCATGGGGTGCATCGCTAGGACGATCGGGCCAGTCGTCGAAAGTGCGAAGGGTTGGACCATCCTCGTCGGGTGGCAGGTGTTCCCGCCATAGCCCCAAAAAGCGAAGCCCTCATCCCGGATCTCGGCTCGCTTTCGTTCGATGATCGACTCAAGGGACTCGCTGGCGTGGATCCCGATCTTCATGAACAAGACCTTGTCGCCGGGTTCGATGGCCATTAGTCCTGCCCTTCCAAGAGTTCGAACTCGTACTCAGACTCATTGGCCTTGCCGTAGTCCAAGCGTCGTGTTTCGCGAACGTACCTCACGTACGGGCTCGCAGACTTGCCATAAAAGTGCTCGAGCACCTCGGCGTCACGGATTGCTTCACTGGCCGGCGCGCGACCGCTCCCAGGCAGCGAGGAGATGATCAGGTTGCACGATTTGAGGTCCGGTGCATCGTCCAGGTGGTACGAGTGCAGCTGCGGCATCATCCGGCTGACGAAGAAGTCATTCTCGATCGCGAACTCCTGCACGCTGTGCAGGACCTGCTTGGGCCAAGCAAGGTCCGAATCATCAGCGATGACGATTGCGCCTTCGCCTTCGAAATGAAGTGCCTCCATTCCGCGCTGTGTGAAGACCTTCACGCTCTCGCCGTCATTGCTCGCACCCCACGGAGGGTTCGTGTAAAAGCAGTCAAACGGTTCTGCATCCGGGAACGCGTCTAGGCAGTTGTAGAGAACTGCGTCGAGATTCTCGATCCCCTCGTGTTCCGCGAACCGGTGGATACCCCGGACGATCCGTTCGTCGAAGTCGAACACCGTGATGTGTCGGGGTCCGGTACCCAGGATTTCCTTTGCCGAGAAGTACGCGGTGCACACACTGATGGCGTCGCCGTCTCCGATGAATGCAAGGCGTTTCCCATCTGCCCATCGGGAGACAAACTCGCTCTGCATAACCATGTCGCCGGTCTTCATATAGATCTGGTCAAACTCACGGAGGGGCCGTGGGCGGTTCTGCACCACGTCCGACACCGCATTGATTGCGGCCTTCAGGTCGATGTCGTTCGCCACAAGGCACTCATCTCTTTGGGTTCTTCCCCGCCCGGACAACGTACCTGCGGATTGCCCTGGTGCTCCGAAGATCGGTTGCCGAGGTCGTGGGTGTCGCTCGCGGGAGTGCGCGCTTGCGTTCCCGAGGAAACGATCGGATCAGAAGTCCGATGCTGTTCGGCTTCACAGCGAGCGCAACTCGACCAGCGTCATGTCGCCGCGTTCGATGGCTCAGGGAATCTGCCACGAAAGTATCGATTGGTCCGACGATCGCGTAGGCCGCCGAGTGCGCTGCCGACAGCAAAGAGGCCGGCCTCCGCTTCCCGGTGGTAGTTGGGACGGCGAGGTGGGCATCGCTACTACGAGCTGGGCAGTCCCCTCTTGAGCCACGCCTCGTCACAGCGCCCGGCGGTCGCAAACCGAAATGTAGCCACACCCAACCAGGGGTGGGCAGCCCAGATGGAGCGTTCCGCCGGCGCCTAGACCGAGTCTGGCCGGACGCCGGTCCTGGCGGAGATCCTCTAGTAGCCCAGAGTGACGCGGGCCAGTCCGTCGGGGCGTATCGGAGGTGGCAACCGATACGCCCCCAACGTGTCTCGGGCTACCCCTTCGTGCACTCGATCCACCATGATCGCCGAAGTGTGCGTCGCGCAGGCCGGGTCGCTCAGGACGCTCAAGGCCTTATGTACCTGTCATCGCCATCACGCAAACACCTTCAATGGTTGTCGCAGTGACAGGGCGCGCCATCGAGTTCACCGGGTTCCACCTAGGCCGAACCGCGTGCACAAACGTCACGGGGAACTACATCTAGGGCGCGACGAACTCGGCCAGTTCACGGCGTGCCGTCATGGTTCGCGCCACCTCAAAGCACGCCGCCGCGACCTTTGGCTCGACACGCACAACCTTCTCCAACGCCACCTCGAGGAGTTCGGTGGCATCTGGGGAGAGGGCTGTCGCTTCCAGCTTCGTCCGCTCGTCGCTGGTGAGTGGCCTCGTCCGCGCGGCCAGGAGCGCCGCCGCGGCGTCAGCCACATCGGCGCTCACGTCATCGGGTGCCAGGTTCTCCAGTGCGTCGTTGAAGTACTCCCATGCTCCGACGGGGTCGGGCCTGGCCGACCGTCCAGGCTCGGGCTTGACCTGGGCCAGCAGGCGCACGTCGGGGTGGGCCGGGACCGCATCGGTGTACGCGCCGACCCCTGTCATGAGCGACGTCGCGTTCACGCGGCTGCTCGTGTCGCCAATCAACGACGCTTTGAGGGAGTCGCGAACGCGGATGCGGAGATCGTCGCGGAACTCGCTCATCCTTACGGCCAAGGAAATGAAGTCCTCGACTGGTTGTGGCGCTGGGTAGTCAATGGCGGTCATGCCGAGATCGACCAGTCTGCGCAACCACTTGGGCTTGGCCGAGGCCATGCCGTCGTCGAGCATGTCCCAGGCGAGGTAGGGCCCGACGGGGGCGATGCTCGAGAAGCGGTCAACGACACCGGCGTCTATGTTCTCGACCAGGTCGATGAGTCTCTCGTGCTGATGGTCTTGAGGTTCGGAGAAGATGCGCCCGGCGGCGAAGAGCCAGGTGTTACGCCAATGCGGGCTCGGGGCAAGTAGCTGCAGTCGTTCCAGGACGGTATCAAGGGCACCGGTCGTGAGGCGGCGCGCAGCCATCATCTCTTGCAGGGAGCGCACGTCGAACCCGTAGCCTTCGGCGCGAGGCACAAGGAGAACGAGCCGGTGGGTGGCGGCCTGGACGATACGTTCTAGGAGCCGCGAATCCTTGCCGGCAGGGTCGAACTCGTCGTCAAGGAGGACATGCCACGCGATCGCTGCCAGATCCTCCTCTGACATGGTCGCGGTGCCTCCGTCAGCCGATTCGCTGCGACGCTGGAGCTCGAGGCCGACGCGTTCGTGGAGGTCGAGGACCTGTTGACCGTGATCTCGCAATATCTCTGCGAATCGGGTGTGCTCCTTGGCTTGCTCTCGTCGGGCAACTACGTCGTAGTAGCGCCAGAACAATCGGAAACGGTCAGGATCGAGCGAACCGGCGCCCTCGGCGATGATGGACATGATCTGCACCTGAAGGGGCGTGCGGAGCAGGTGTCTCAGGTTGTCGTTCGCGGCGGCGCTACGCAGCAAGGAGTCAACACGTTCGATGCGGGCGGAGTCCGTGTGCAGACGAATCTCGGTTACCAGGTGGCCGTAAGCGAGGGCCTCCGCGGTGGTGAGGTCGGTTAGGTCCAGACGGTCGAACTGAGACTTGGACATCTCGTCCACGTACCCGGTCGGACGGGTGGTGACCAGGCAGAGCAGGTCCGCATAGTCGGCCTCGGCGTCGGCAATAAACTCGTGCACGCAGCTGATGACCCACTTGCGGACAACAGGCTCTGAAACCTCGTCGAGTCCGTCGAGAGCGATGAACCAGGGCCAGGTGGCCATCCAGTCCTTCATCTGCCACGGCTCGAGCTTGCGCGAGTAGGTCTGCGACGTCACCTGGCGGGCGATGAACGACATCAACGACTTTCGCTCGTTGTCGATGTAGCCCTTTGCGAACTCGGCCAGGTCGATCCGTATGGCCCAGCGCCGATGACTTGGAAGAGTCCGCCGAAGTTGCTTGAGCTTCTGCTCGGTGCCGTTGATGACCTCCGAATGGTCCTCGCCGAGGCTTGTCATCTCGGCCAGCATCGCCGCGCGGTAGGCCTGGACTAGGAATCGGGTGATCGTCGTCTTGCCGTTGCCGGGGGCGCCTGTGAGCACGATGTGGCGCGGCTTGTCGATGGTCGAGATCTTGGGGCTGAGTACATGCTCGCCTCGGTCGAGGGTGTACGCGATGGTGCGAGCAGCCTCACCCGTGGCGCGCACGCGGACAGGAAGGTCCACTGCAATTCGGTCTAGTGGCACCCCCGCCCCTTCGCCGCCAGCCTCGTCGAAGTAGATGTTCCTGTCTCTCACCAAGGAGTTGCGTGCGTGAACCCGAAGGGCAGGCTCGAGCTTGTCGGCGGGTAGCTCTGGGTTGAGCCGAATCAGGTCGGCAAGGACGTCGCCCGAGGTCAGGAATGCTCCGTACGCGCGGCGAACGCCGTCGTGTACGTCGAGCCAGGCATCAAGCTGGTTGCCCTCGACGACCTTCCACCTCTTCAGCGCGCTGAGCCGTTGGCGGCGAGCCCGCCGTTCGCTCGCAACGGGATCGACATCCTGACTTGTGTCGGCCAGGTCAGCGAAGAACTCCTCGATTCTGGTTCCCACGTACTCCAAGCCGCCAGCGCCGGGCTCCGGGGACAGACGTACGTTCGTGACGAACACCAGGTGCTTCGGAACCTGCGCACGGTTGGAATCTGGGTCAGCCCACGCCATCAGTTCCTTGCGAATCTCAGCCCACAGCCACTGAGCGTCGGCCTTGGAGCGTGACGGGCGCTCGTGATGCTTGACCTGGAAGACGCTGTAGCCATCCCAGGCTTCGCCGGGACTGCCGTCGGTACCCGACCACACCAGTACGCCGTTGGCCTCCATGTCGCGGCCACCGTCCTTGCCGCGACCCAGGCGCCTAACGATCGGCCCGAACTGCGCCACGGCGAGCGCGGCAGCAGCGTCCTGGAAACCAAGGGCGCTCATCCGGTCGAGGTCGTACGGCAAGTGCGCTCCTTGTCCAGTTCAAGTCCGCGGTGAGTCTCTCACGACGCGGCGCGGCCAGAGGGCTTCGGCGAGCGCGACCCGTGGGGCCGCCGGCACCGCGGGCAAGCCTCGACGGCGATGCGAGGGCAGCGGAAATCCGTTGGGTTTGGCTGTCCCGAGCGGCCTACGCTGGAGCCACGAAGCGACAGGAAGTTAACCATGAGCGTCACCGCGATCTACGAGTTGCCGGTCCCCATCTGGATCTCGACGGAGGTCCTCGGCGAGCGCATCGGCACCGGCATCGGCAACCTGACTTTCGACGTCGTGATGCCGGGCGCCGCAGGGCCGGTCGGAAGTCCTCCGCAGATCGAAGGCGTGAACGTTCCTACAACTGTCGACTCCTCGTCGGACCTCATCGTGTGGACTCAGCAGTTCGCGGCGTTCTCCTCCGACCCCGAGTCGACCGCGCTGTGCCGGATCGTCGTGCAAACGACCACCGAAGTTGGCGACCCCCTAAACCTTCCATACGAACTGGCGCGTGTAATCGACCTGTGGTTCGACGCAGTCCGAACGTGGTCCGAGGCAATGACCGGGCAGGACTTGGACCCGAACCACCGGGTGTACAGCGCTACGTCGCATGGGGCACAGCTCACGATGCTCGACCCGGAACCCACGACGGACGGGCCCCTCGCGCTCACACTGACCACGCCGCGGGTCATGCCGGTCCCGGCGCAAGCGTGGCGGAAGCTTCTCGAGCTCGTGGCTGCCGGCCACGAGCCGCCGCTGGAGGAAACCCTCAGTCGAGACTCCCGCAACGCCTACGGGCGCGGGCACTACCGTCGCTCGGTCATCGACGCAGCCTCTGCGGCCGAGATCGTTCTGCACCGCCTCATCTCGACCTCGCTCACCGCAGCCAACATGCCCAACGGCGACTACCGCAAGAAGTTAGAGAAGCTGGGCAAGCAGCCACTCGGAGAGCTCGTCGCCATTGTCGAGAAGGCCGACATCGACCTGGACGTTGACACAGCTGGCCTCCAGGAGCTTGTTGACATGCGCAACGACGCCATCCATCGGGGCATCACGCCCGGCTCGTTTCAAGCCTTCGCGCCGGTGCAGGCCGTCATGAACCTCCTCGGCCGGCACGGACAGTGGAAGCGAAACGCAGAGCAGCCCGACTTCGGCGATGGGTGGGAGATTGTCGAGGACACTGCTACCGCCTGAGCCGCAGGGATCTTCGTGGTTCGTGCGTGAGAGACACCTGGGACTTCGACGACGGCCCAGCGCTGAATCACGCTGCCCAAGTCTCAGGCCGACAGCGGTGTGCAGGCCTCATCTCGAGTCAGGACTACATCCCTGACCGTGCCGACAGCCGCGATGGTCCGATGAAGGTGCCACGGAACTCACGTGAGATCTACTCGAGAACGCCTGATGTCGTGTCGGATCAGGACTCCGATACGCGTCATACCGCCGCGTCGCGGGCGCGTCTGGATCTGTCGATGACCGCGGGGCTCCTAAGGGCCACCGATCAGGTCGTAGCCCCAGACCTTGTTGCCCTTGCGAACCCAAAGCACAGTTGGAGTTCCGTTGAAACCCGCAGGCGTGTAGATCGTCCCTCCGCCCGAGGTGGTGCCTCGCCTCACCCAGTCGGTCGGCTGCTTATCGAGATCACCGCGCCTGTAGTCGCGACCGTCTACCGTCAGGCGGTCCGGGGAAACGGACGGGACCAGAGCCCACTGGCCGTCTTGGTGATGAATGTGCACCGCCTGTACGAGACCGCCCAGGGCAAGCAGGACGACCAAGGCGAGTGCTGCGCGACGCCAGCGAGGATGCCGGACTGGGCTTCGTCGGATCAGGCCGCCCGTGTTCAGGGTGTCCACCGTCGCACTCTATGTGCTAGAGCGGCCCGCGTCCGGATCTGCCGAGATCCGCGGTGCGGAGGCTCGTCCAACGCGAGGTCATGCTTCAAGTCGTGCAAGGGTTTCGAGGATTCGTTCGCGTACTTGCTCGATCACGGCAAGGTCGCGGGCTGGTTCAGGGGTTGTCGTGTCTGCCCAGGTCTCTACCAGTGTTTGTGCTGCTTCCACTCCGCGCAGCTCGCCCTCGGCGTGGCCTTCGGTGAGGAGGAGGGTGGCAGCGATGATGTGTAGCCGGCCAGGAAAGGGTCCTTGGTTGGCGAGGTAGCCGTCGGTCAGGGCGAGTGCCTGGCGGTAGTTCTCGATGATTTGTTGGCGCCTGATCTCAAGCTGTCGCTGGAGAGATTCCAGGCTTCCCTGGTCCGAGAAAACCAGGCGGAGGCCGATCTCGGAGGAGATGCGGGTGGTCTCGACGTCGGTGCTTAGCCATTTCCTGAACACGGCGCGACCGGTTTCGGTGGCCGCCCAGCGCTTAGATGCTCGGCTCCCGGGCGCGGGCGGCAGGGTCTCGACAAGCCCGGCCTCGGCGAGCTTCTTGGGCTGACCCAGGAGGAGGCTGCGGCTGACCGGCCACAAGAAGCTGAGGGCGCGTTGGATCTGTTCGGCGAGCCCGTAAGCAGTCATGGGAGCGACCGAGAGCAGTCCAAGAACAGAGAGGGCATTGATCGACGTCAGCGTCTGTCCGTCAGAAGTTTCTTCAGGTGGGGTCTTGCCAACGTCCTCCATGACAGTCCATTCTACACTGTGAAGCGACAGTCTAAGTTGGACTGTCCGGAGGTGGTCCGATGAGTCTAATTTCAACGTCCTTCGAGGAACTGCAGCGGCGCGAAGCGCTGGCATTCGCACGGTTCGCGACCGTGGTGTCCGAGGTGTCGGACAACGCACGCGTCGGCGATGGGGATTGGACCGTGGCGCAGGTTGCGGCACACGTCTTGACGGTCTTCCGTCGTTACACAGAACGCGACCTGACCTCCGCTGAGGGCTTGAGTCTGACGATGTCGGGGGTCGATGAGCAGAACCGTGTCGAACTCGCTGCCGAGGCGCACCGCTCTCTGGCCGAGGTCCTCGAGGAACTGCGCCACCAGCAGGCTCTGATGCAGGACCTGAAGCTGGACGCTGAAGCAACCTACCCATTCCATTTCGGGGGGCGCATCGACGCGTTCGGTGGCTGGGGGAACATGCTCGGTGAGCTGTTGATGCACGGCTACGACGTTGCTCGGACCGGCGGTCGACCGTGGCCGATCGAGCCGCGGGACGCCCTTCTGGTGTTGAACGCGAACTTCCAGATCATGCCCGGTGTCGTGAGCACGGAGACAACCCAGGACATGGAGGCGTCGTTCGAGTTCCGGGTCAAAGGCGCGCGACCGCACACCCTTCTCGTCAATCACGGGTCCGCGCGGGTCGTCGACAGCAGCCAGGCCGGCGCACCGCCCGACGTGGTGCTGGGCGGACCTGCTCCTGCGTTCCTGCTGAACATCTACGGCCGAATGAGCACCCCGCACGCGGCCTTGCGAGGCGTGCTGATCCGCGGAGGCCGCCGGCCCTGGCTCGGATTGAAGCTCGCATCCATCTTCGACACACCCATGGGTTGACCAAGCGCAGCCCGAACGACCCGCCATCACTACCCCTGGAGGAACCATGAAGATGACCCGTTGGGCAGCGGTCGCCGTGACCGCCCTGTTCGCCCTGATGAACTTCGGTGCTATCGGGGAGACCGACGCACCGACCTGGCTGCGGGTGGGCGCCGGTGTCCTGGCCGTGCTCGGAGCCGTTGCCGCTGTCGGGCTGGCTCTGGACAGGTCCTGGGGACGCACCGCCGTGCTCGCTGTCGGGGCCCTCAACGTGGCCGGCGGGATCGGAGCGATCATCGCCGACGAGCAGGGCGGCGTCATCGGCATCGTCGTGGGTGGGCTCGCGGTCGTGCTGGCCTCCCTGACCCCCCAGACGTCCCTGACTCGGGCGCACGCATGAACGGCAGGCGGAGACCCATGAACACGACGCGTGTCTCCCTCATCATCGCCGCGATCCTCGCGCTGGGTTCCGCCGCGGCGTGCGGCTCGGATTCGGGCTCGGACTCCGAGCCCACGGCATCCCACGGCGTGCAGCTGCCCACCGTTTCCCAGGCTGTCTTCGCCGAGCGCGGCAACGAGGTGTGCCGCTCCAGCAGTGCGGCCATCGGCGACAAGTTCCGCGCTATGAGCACGCCCCCGAAACCGGCCGAGCTGACCGCGGCCTACGACAACATGCTCAAGGAGAGCTACAAGGTCGTCGGCGAGATGCTGGAGATCGGTGCGCCGAAGGGCAAGGAGCGAGAGCTGCTCGACCTGCTCGTCGAGCAGTACAAGATCACCGCCGACGTGGAGAAGCACGGCCAGGAGCCGTTCTTCGCGAATGAGGACAGCGACCCGTGGGCCGGGGTCACGACCAAGTTCGCGAACGACTTCGGGCTGACCGACTGCCACCACGACGGCTAACCGCCCTAGGGAGCGACCATGAACCTCAGCACGACCACCTCCACCTCCGACCCGGGCCACCACGTCCCGCCCGACGTCCCGATGCCCCTGCTGGCCCGGCTGAAAGCGTTCAAGGAGTTTCACACCGGCATCGAGCGGATCCGCGACGCCGGGGGGCCGGTGACGATGGTCCGCCTGGGCCCCTCCCGTCTCGTGCCCACCTTCGCGATCGTGACCAGCCCCCAAGGCGCGCACGACGTCCTCGCCGCCTCAGACGCGTTGGACAAGGAGATGGTGATCCAGGTCGAGAACCGGATCTTCGGCGACAACCTCTTCAACATGAACCACGCCGCCTGGCTCAGCCGCAAACGTGCCCTGCAGCCGGTGTTCACCAAGAAGCACGTCGCCGCGTACGCCGCCGGCATGGCCGCCGCCGCCGACCGTACGGCCGGCCGGCTGGTGGACGCTGGCGAGGTGGACCTCGACGGCGAGATGCGCCGGCTCGCGCTCGGGGTGATCACCAGCTCGGTGTTCGGCCTCGACGCAGGCGACCAGGCCCGTGAGCTGGCACCGGCGATCCTGCGGATGCTGGAGTGGAACACCAAGCGGGGACTGCGCCCGGTTCGAGCGCCCATCTGGCTGCCCACACCGGCGCGCAGCCGTCTGCGGCGCGCGGTCGCACAGGTGGACGCCTACATCGACGACGCCATCGACGCGACGAGCGACCCCGACCATCCCGCCGACCTGATCCGTCAACTCCAGCAGGCCCTCGACCCGACCACGGGGCGGCCGCTGACCCGTGAGCAGATCCGCAGCGAGCTCTACGTGTTCTTCCTCGCCGGCCACGACACCACCGCCACCACCCTCACCTACGCCTTGTGGGCGCTGGGCCGCGACCAGGACCTCCAGGCCCGCGTCGCCGCCGAGGTCACGGCCCTCGGAGACCGTGAGCTGACCGTCGCTGACGTCGAGCGCCTGCCCCTCACGATCAAGGTGCTGCACGAATCGATGCGCCTGTGCCCACCGGCAGCCGCGATCGGTCGCCTCGCCCTGCGGGACGTCACCGTCGACGGGTACCGCATCCCAGCAGGCACCAACGTGATCGTGGGCTGCTACGCGATGCACCGCGACCCGCAGCTGTGGGAGGACCCGCTGCGTTTCGACCCCGAACGCTTCGACCCGGAACGCAGCGCGGGCCGTAGCCGCTGGCAGTACCTCCCGTTCGGAGCCGGGCCTCGCTCCTGCATCGGCGACCACTTCGCGATGCTCGAAGCCACCCTGGGCCTTGCCAGCATCATCAGGACAGCCCTCATCGAGTCCCTCAAGGACGACTTCCCGATGGCCATCCCGTTCACCCTCTGCGCCGCAGAACCGATACCTGCTCGGATCAGCCGCCGCACCGGCGCCCCCGAGAGGAGCCCCCGATGAGAGGCCACCGACTCTGGTCCACCGTGGTGACGTCCACCATCGCAGTCCTCACCCTCGCCACCGGGTGCGGCTCCTCGACCCCGGACCGGGCCGACTCGCCCCCAGCGTCCACGCAGACCACCCGTGCGGCGATCTCCGGCACGTTCACCGCCAACGGCCACGAGCTGTACCTCGAGTGCGTCGGGAGCGGCACCCCGACGATGGTGCTCGAGGTCGGCGAAGCGCGGCTCCATGGCGACCTCGTGAAAATTCAGGACGCCTACAAGCCACGGCTGCGGGTCTGCAGCTACGACCGGGCCGGCAAGGGCGCGAGCGGACCAGCTGCCACCCCACGAAAGGGCGCCGACATCGCCGCCGACCTGCACGACCTGCTGGAGGTGGCGAAGGTACCCGGCCCGTACCTGCTCGTCGGACACTCAGCCGGCGGTCTCATCGCCCAGGCGTACGCCGCCCGGTACCCCGACGACGTCGTCGGCCTCGTGGCGATCAATCCGGTGGCTCCCTGGAAGCCCTGGATCCCGGTGATGGCGAAGATGTCGGCAAAGGACCGTCGCAGCGAGGTCGCGTTCCTCACCGGCAACAACGGTGAGTCGCTCGACTACCGCGACATCGGCCGGCCGGTCGAGGCCGGCTTGGCGAAACAGATCCCGAGCTACGTGCTGGTCTCCTCACCGGCCGAGTGCCCGCCCGACCAAGAGTCATGCCCGACCATGATCCGGCAGTACGACACCGTCGAGCGCCAACTCGCCCACCACTGGGGGGCCGGATTCAAGATCGTCGACGCCTCCCACGACATCCATTTCGACGACCTCGACGCAGTCACAGCGGCCATCGACTACGTACTGGTGCGCACGAATTAGACGCGCGGATCTGCCGCGACAGTGCGCGGATCTGCCGAGAACCGCGCTATGGCCCCAAGGAGATTCAGTCCTATGGGCCGGTAGTCAGGCGATCTGATTCGTACTTTCCCACCGCTGGCGTGCCTGGCCCAAAGAACGGTCAATCGCTGTTCGCCCCGAACATCTCCGCGTCTTCGTCAGTCACGGAAGCGCCACACGTAGGAACCGGGGTCGGTAGCGGCGTGGGTCGTTCTGAACTACCCGAAAGTCGGTGTTGTTGACGCTGTAGCTGACGACGACCGTGCCCGGTTCAGGCAACAGATCGGGGTGGGCGAGCGGCATGTAGCGCAACGTGCCGGAGACGGCATCGGACGGGATATCCGCGGAGGGCGGAGCCTCCACAAACGGGCCGGTGGGCCCGGGCGCGCTCCAGATGGTGAGGTGCCTTCCGAGTACCTCGTTCTTCTTGCTGAGTGCGTACCAGGTCCCGCCGACCCGGAACACGCTCAAGGTCTGGGACACGCCGCCCTGGTGGCCGATGAGCTCGACCGCCGAGGAACTGTTCCTGGACCAGGCCTGACCGTTCCAGTATGTCCACGTTCGAGGTTCGCCGACCGTGTCCGGCTTTGTACGTGCAACTCGGAGGGCGAACCCGCTCAAGCCTGCGTTGGCCGGCCGCGAGGTCCCGTACAGGTACACCCATCCGTGGTCGACAACGGCCGCAGCCCCCCACATCGGCGTGCTCGTGTCTACCCGGTCTGCCCCGATGTCGCGTACCGACTGCAGCTCCGGAACGCCACCACGCGGAACCTCGAACCGGGCGACCGCCGGGCCCAGCACCTCGAAGTCGAAGACGTCGGTCCCGCCGGTCATCCGGACTCGCTGGAGCCCGACGCCGACGATGTCGTAGCCGGGGCGTTCGATGCGCGCGATCGACATCGGCCAGTACCCGACTCCGTCACTCCGGTCCGGGACCAGTGCTCCGCGGGCGCGTGGCAGGACGACCCGACCGCACCCTGCGGAGAAGACGAGCATCGAGTTGTGCACGAACCGTTGCCCCTTGAAGTTCGCGGACCGGAGCGTGTCACCGAAGACGAACAACCGGCGCGCGTCCTGGAGTTCGACACTGGCGCCGACGTCGCCGCCTGCGAATCCGTCGTCCCCGCGGACCTTCGCAACGAACCGGTTCAGGGCCTCCACGGAGTCCAGTGCTCCCGTGCGGATGCAGGTTCCGAGGGTCGCGGTTGGTTCCGGCAGTGGTACGACGCGGCGCTCAGGGGGCTCGTCGAGCAGCACCACCACCCCCGCGGCAGCCACGATGAAAACGACCGTGACGGGTAGGACTCGCCAGGGAGAACACTTCACGGACTGACTCGACCTACTTCCGTCCGGGATCCTGACCTCGCTTGGGTGCGCGAAGAGCCGCGCCGGCTGCGGCGACCACAAGGATCGCGCATATCACCAGGATCGAGGCGGACAGCCCGTCGATGAACGCGGTCTGGACGGCGTGAGCGAGACCGGCTGACTCCGGACCTCCCAGCTGTTCGGCAACGTGCAGTCCGGCGGCGGGAGAGTCCTCCACTGCTCCGCGCACAGCAGCGGGTAGTTGGCTCAGGTCGGACAGCTTGTCCGCGTAGACACGCCCGAAGACCGAGCCCATGATGGCGATGCCGACGGCAGACCCCACCTCGCGGGTGGCGTCGTTGACCGCAGACGCCACTCCTTGCTGGCCCGTCGAGAGGGATCCGACGATTGCGCTTGTTCCGGTCGAGCTGCAGAGGCCTATTCCGAGGCCGGCAACGATGATCCCGCCGAGGAACGGGAGGTAGCCGGAGTCGACGTCCAGGCGGGCCACCCAGAACAGGCCCCCGGCGAGAAGGACGAGGCCCCCGGACATGACGACGTTGGTGCCGAGGCGTTCGACGAGCCAGGGTGTGACCCGGGCGGTCGGCATGACGACGAGGGCGACCGGCACTAGGGCTATTGCTGCCTTCAGCGGGCTGTATCCGAGAAGCAGTTGTAGGTATTGGAGGCCCACGAAGAAGAAACCGAACACAGCCATGAACTGGACCAGGACGGTGATAGCGCCGCTCCGGAACCCGGGTATGCCGAACAGCCGGGGGTCGAGGAGAGGTTCGTCGTTGCGGGCGCCGAGGAAGGCGTAGCCGGCGAAGCCCAGCAGGGCGATGACGCCGGTGACGACGACGGCCGGTTCGGTCCAGCCCTTGTCGTTGCCTTCGATGATGGCGTAGACCAACGTGCCGATGGCGACCGAAGAAAGAAGAGCGCCGGCGAAGTCCGGTCGGCCCTGGTCTTCGTCGCGGGTGTTGGGCGCCCAGACCAGGGCTGCCAGTCCCGCGATGACGGCGACGACTGCGGAGGCCACGAAGATAGACCGCCAGGTCCACTGCTCGAGCAGCGAGCCGGCCGCCAGCATGCCGATGATGGCGCCAGCCGCAGCGAAGCCTGACCAGACAGCGACACCGCGTGCGCGTTGCTCGGCGGGAAACGCCGCGGTGATGGTCGACAGGGTGCCGGGCATGATCATGGCGGCGCCGAGCCCCATCACAACGCGCCAGACGATGAGTTCACCGCTGCTGTCCGCGAACGAAGCGATCAGTGACGCGACGCCGAACACGACGGTGCCGACGATCAGGATGTTGCGTCTTCCCCACCGGTCGCCGAGTGCGCCGAGCGGCAGTACCAACGCCGCGAGCGCGACGGTATAGCCGTCAGCGATCCACGTCAGGGCAGCGTTCGAGGCGCCCAGGTCGATGGCGACATCGGGGAGAGCCAGGTTTAGCGCCGAGACTGAGGCGACCACCAGCACCAGGGACAGGCACATCGCCAGCAGAGTCAGGTTGGTGGACCTGGCCTGACTTGGTGAGTTCTTCATGGACACGGGTCTGCTCCATTCTTCGATGTCGAACTGACCTCAGTTGACGGGAAGCGCGGCCACAGGGCAGGAGGCCACGGCCACCCTTCCACTGAATTCCGGTGGTGCTCCGGGGCGCTTGCTGCGAGTCGTCGGATGCTGATGTTGATGAGCACGCTGCTGAACGCCGCCCAGACGCACCACAGCGACACCAAAGCAGACTGCGCCAGCCAGACCAGCAGTGCCACCACGACCAGGTTCGTCCCGCCAAACAACTGCATAGCCCGCACTCGTGAGAGCAGGGCAGGGGCGCAAGCAGCGATCACGTACAGCCCGAGCGGTAGCGGGTTGAGCGGTACGTCGACGTTGTAGGCGATGCGGTGGCCCTGAATCTGCGGATCCCATCCGCGTGCCATGCCGACGATGTCGAACATCGCTGCGCAGACACCGGCCGCTATGAAGAGGCGACCCAACGCCGGAGGAGCGCCGACGCCAGTTGCCTGAACCGCGATAGGGACGACGATGGGTACGACGAGGAGCGCTATCGCGACGTAGACCCATGAGGCCGTGTCGCCGCACGACTGCGAAACGTGACCTTGAAGGCGCCACCACACGAACGTCTCGACGAGCTGGTGCGTGCCGAAAAGCAACGGCAGCGCAGCGAACGGCACCAACTCCTTGCGGTCTGCGCGGCGCAGAGCGTCAATGCCGACCAACGTGATCACCGTGCCGGCCGCCAGGTCCATCTCAGGGGAGAAGCACACCCGAGGACTCTTTTCTGTTGCTGTGGGGCATACGACTCAGGACGTGAGTCAAGGTTCCGGCGGCGAGAACCGTACGGTCGGGGCGAACGAGAGCGGCCTGCGTCCGACCGAGCCAGCCAGCGAGCTCGGGCGAGACGTCTGCATCGACGACAATGACCTCGAGAGCACTCACGCGGCGGGCGGCCTCGACAGCGAGCGAGCCGCGGACCACGAGCGCATATCTGTGCTCGACGACGCGGTCGAACCGATCACCGAGGCCGAGGTCCGGGTTCGGACAGAGCGTGCCTGCGAGTCCCTTGCCGAACCGCTTCCGGTTGTTCAGGGCAGACTTCGTGAGCACCGGTGTGGCGCTGTCGAGGACCCGTCGGCGCAGACCGGGCAGGTGTACGACGAGAGGCAGAAGAGCACAGCGCAAGCGGTCCCCGGCCGCCCCTCCGCCAGTCATGGAACGGCCGACGGTCATGGCAAGTCGAATCATGGCTCGGGCGTGGGGCCGCCGCTCGACTTCGTAGCTGTCCAGAACCCTGGCAGGCAGGGTGTTGCGGATGACCCCGGCTGCCTTCCAGGACAGATTCACCGCGTCGCGGATGCCGGCGCCCATGCCCTGCCCGATGAAGGGCGGGGTGAGGTGGGCAGCATCGCCGAGGATGAAGACATCTCCGCTGCGCCACTTGTCGGCCAACTGGGCACGAAACGTGTACTCGGCCAACCGAACCACCTCGAAGCCACTGAGGTCGGTCTCCCAAGGCGCCAGGAGCGGAGCGAGCGCGTCGAGGGTCTCGAAAGTGGCGGTGTTCTCCCCGTCGAGGAGCTCAAACTCCCATCGATGTCTGGTCTCTCCGATGCGCATGTAGGTCGCGGCTCGCTTGCTGTCGCAGACCTGATGGACGCCGCCCCAATGGCCGAGGTCTCGGTCGGTGGCGATGTCGACAACGAGCCACCGTTGTTCACCGAATCCGAGCTGCTGCATCGACGAGCCGATGGCCTGGCGCGTCAGGCTGTTCGCTCCGTCGCAACCGAAGACGAAACGGGGCCGTGCCACATGGCTGTGTTGGGTGTCCAGGTCCACGTACTCGACCTCCGGTCCGGATCCTGTCTCCGGGCGGACGGCAGTCACTTCGACGTTGCCTCGGAAGGTCACTAGCTCGAGCTCGTGCATCCGGTTTCGCAGGATCGTCTCGAGGTCGGGCTGGTCGAACATGTTGGCCTGGGGATAGCCGTTTGAGGTTTGAGGGTCGGTTCGGTCGAACTGAGCCAGTGTCTGGTGAGACGGCGAGAGGAGCCGGAGCCCGGCGCCGGGGATCGAGACTGCCTCGAACTCCTTCGCGACCCCGAGGTTGCCCAGGACGCGGTAGATCTCGTCGTCGAGGTGGACGGCGCGTGGTTGCGGGAACACATCGCGCCACCGGTCCAGGATGAGGGTGCGTACTCCGGCTTGAGCCAACAGGATTGCGGCGGTGACGCCAGTGGGGCCAGCGCCGATGATGACGACGTCTGGGTGCGGTGTCGTGTTGTCGATGTTCATCGGGCAACTCCTAGGGCGACGAGGTAACAGACTGTGCCGGTGGCGAAGAGCGCAGCTGGTGCGAGCTCGGCCGGGCCGTCGCCCTGCCGGATGTGTACAAGAGCTGCGCCGGCCAGCAGGGCGAGCAGACCGGTGGCGGAGGCGTACCCGACAGGGGTGTACGCGAGTCCGGCGAGGACACCCGCTGCACCGATGAGTTCCGCGCCTCCGATGAGCTGGTAGCGCTCGACGCGGAAGCCGACGTGCTGCGCACGGGCGCGCATGAGCCGGGTCTTCATGACTTTGGCCGTTCCGAGAGCAGCGAAGCCGGAAGCCACGCCCGCCGCGGTGATGATGGTGAGATCCATGTCAGTCCGCTCAGCCGATGATTGGACGACGGGAGGCGACGAGTTCGTCCATCCGCCTCTGCATTGACGCTTGGACGTGCTCGGCGAGCGCTTCCGGGGTGTCCGCGCTGGTCGGGTCGACCGGCGCTAGGACAGCGGTGCTGAGCTTGCTCGGCAGCGGGATGTAGGGGACGAGGCCCGTGACCCCGAAGCTGATGCCCCACGGGATGGAAACGCTGATCGGGAGGGCCTTGATACGAAGGGCCTTGTCGAGACCGAAGCGACTCGCGAGATCGGTGCCGTCGCTGTGGACATAGAGCGACTCCCCGGCGCCGGCGGTCACGACCGGAACCATCGGGACGTTCAGCCTGCGCGCCAGGCTCGCGAAGCCGCTGCGCCCGGCGAACGTGACGGTGTTGCGGTCCTTGAACGCCTTGCCCGCGTCGATGTCACCTCCGGGGAACACCACGATGTGGTGCCCCTCGGCAATGGCCTGTTCGGCAGCCGCGCGGGTGGCCTTGCGTCCGCCGCCGATCTCCACGAGCTTGCCGATGCCGAGAGTCCAGGCGATCTGGTGGACAAGGAACGTGACTGGTCGGTCCTGCCCCGTCTTGCGCAACGCAGCGGCGAAGGCCATGACGTTGAGGTCGACGATGCCGCCGAACCCGTGGTTGCACACGAACATGACTGGCTCGTCCGGGATGCGCGCGTCGATCGTGACGTCGAGCCGGTGGTAGCGCTCGAGGTACTCGGTGGCGACGACGTCCCAGACACCTTTTGCCGCCCGGAGGAAGTCCTCTGTCTCGTTCATGACTCGACGACCTCGCTGGCGATCGCGTACTCGTCCAAGCGCTTGCGGACCTCAACCGGGTCGGCATCCGGAGCCGTGTGCACCGTGATGTGCACCGACCCGTCGACGACACTTCCGTCGACTGCGGTGATACCCGCCGATTCTCGGAGCGCGTCCTCGATGGCTCTGATCGCCGCATCGGCGCGCAGGGCGAGCTTGTACGGCTTGCCGACGTCGGTGACGGGCAGCGCATCGACGATGGTCACGGTTTTCGGCTTCGCCGCTGGTTCGAGGTCGGAGACCGCGATGAACGCTTCCAGTTCGGTCTCGGTGGCTTCGATGCCGGCCGTCAGGGTCACGTAGGCGACCGGGATCTCACCCGCGCGTGGATCTGGGCGCCCGACTGCCGCGGCGTCGGCGACCGCCGGGTGCAGGAGGAGCGCATCCTCGATGGCAGCGGGCTCGATGTTGTGTCCGCCACGGATGATGAGGTCCTTGGCGCGTCCGGTGAGGTAGACGAATCCGTCTTCGATACGGGCCAGGTCACCCGTATCGAGCCATCCGTCGCGCACCTTGTCCAGGTAGTCGAGAACAAACCCGTCCGGGTCGTGGCCGGTCACGTACCCGGCGAAGACCGTCGGACCTCCGATGAGAAGCGTGCCGACACCGCCGGCTGGTACGTCGACCCAAGAGCCGTCCGCAGCCACGTCGACTACGCGCATCGGCTGGTACGGCAGGCGCTTGCCGACCGAACCGGGTCGCGGGTCAGAGACGAACGATCGGGCACTGGCGCAGGTGCCCTCGGTCAAGCCGTATCCCTCGAGGAGCGGGACGCCGGTGTGCTCTTCGAATGCCGTGCGAACTGCGGCTGGGAGCGCGGACGCGCCGACGACCGCGACCCTCATCGACGAGATGTCGGCGTCGACCGGGCACGCGGCCATGACGGCGTAAACGGTCGGGACGGCGCTCATCGTGGCTACGGAGAAGTGCTCGATGATCTTCCAGATCTCGCTGTACAGCGACGGGTCGCGGAACCCGAGCGGGCCGGCCCAGACGACTCGCTGTCCCTTGAGCATCGGGGCGAGCATCGTGACGTGGAGCGCGTTGACGTGGAAGAGAGGCAGGGCAGCGAAGATCGTTGCCTGTTCGTCGCCGTCGGTGGTGGAGTCGGCGGCGATGAGCCAGGCGTCCGTGACCTGGTTGGCGTGGGAATGAGCCGCAAGCTTCGGAATCCCTGTGGTCCCGCCGGTGTGAAAGACGGCCGCGACGTCACCCGACCGGTGCGGGTCCTCGAACCCGGGTGCTTCGGTCTGTGCGGCTTCGAACAGGTACTCCGTGGCGACGCGGTCCAGTCTCGCGTCCTTCGCTCGGGTGCCTTCCGTGGGGTCGAGCAGGTACAGGTTGTGCGCGAGTCCGTTGGCGGCGAGCTCGACGACTTTCGCCCAGATGGCCTCATCCAGGTCCGGGGAGGCGACGATGAGGTGCGTGACGCCGCTGCGTTCGATGAGCGTTGCCAGATGCTCGCTGGTGAGCCCGCCGTTGAGCGGCACCGCGATCCCCGCGGCCTGCGCCCCGAGCATGGCCGGGACGAGCTGGAGACAGTTCGGCGCGATGATGCCTACCGGTGTGGTCGGAGTGACACCTCGCCGTACGAGAGCTTTGGCGACCCGATCGGTCATCGTCAGCAGGTCGTCGTAGGTGGCATTGACAACTTCGGACCACCGAGCAGCCTCGGGCATAACGGTGACCGCGATCCGGTCGGGCCAAGCTTCTGCCGCCCGCTTGAGCACTTGGTAGGTGGTCGCGGGCAGATCGCGCTCGGCCAGCGGGACACTCTCGATGCGTTCGACGTCGCTGGGTGCAGCGAACGTCGGCCACTCGTTGACGCCCTTGGCCGCTGTGGCCTCTGAAGTGCCCGTGGTCACTGCGGGGCCTTGGAGGCGTAACGGACGGTGGTGCGCTGCCGACCGAGATCGAGCTTGCCGTCCTCGGTGGCGATGTGGACCTCGACGAAGTCACCGTCCGCGAGGTAATTGGGGTTCTTCGCCTGCGCCTTGAAGAAGGCCTTCCACTTGGTGGCTGCCGGCAGCAGAGCACCGATGATCTCGACAGGCTTGGGCGGGGCCTTGAGAGCGGTGCCTCCGGGCGTGCCTGTGAGGACGAGGTCACCGGCGACCAGCGGCTGGAACTGCGCGAGGCCCTGAAGAGCCTCGAGCGGCTTGTAGAGCATGTCGTCGCCGACAAGGGCGTCCTGGCGGATCTCGTCGTTGACCCAGAGCTTGAGGCGCAGTTCCTCGAAACGTACCCAGTCGCCGGGTTCGAGGACCACCAGACGCGGGCCGGTCGGGGTGAACGTCGGGTAGGACTTGGACTCGAAGAACTGGGTCTTCGGTAGCTGCAGGTCGCGGGCGGAGACGTCGTTGGTGACGACCAGGGCCGCGACGTGATCGGCGATGTTGTCGTTGGTGATGGTGGCCCCGACCGGGATGCCCTTGCCGATGACCAGCCCGATCTCGACCTCGTAGTCAAGGAAGCGGACGTGGGCGGGCTTGATGATGTCCTGAACCGGACCACTGATGGAGTGCGAGGTCTTCCGGAAGAACGTCATGGGGACGGTCTCGGGGTTGAACCCAGAGTCCTTGATGTGGCTGACGAAGTTCGTCATCTGGGCGACGACGCGGCACGGGGCGGTGACCGGGGATTGCAGCTCACTGCTGGGCAGGCCGGTTTCGGCTCCGGCAACGGCGGCGTTGATGGCGTCACGGTCGGCGAGCAGCTCGCCGGTGGTCGTGGCGAGGGTGTCGATGCGGGTGCCCGTTGTTGCGAACTTCTCGACGTACCACCGGTCGTCGGTGCGGATGATGTTGATGCTCATGAGTTGGCCACCTTCAGGAGCCCGCGCAGGCGGGCGATGTCGAATTCGTTGTCGGACTTCCGCAGGGCGGAGAGGATGGAGCGGGCTTCGGCGAGCGATTCCTTGCCTGGCTTGACGCCCAGGAAGTCCGCCGACGCCGGTGGTCCCCACTGGGCGAGGCCCGAGGCGGTCATCGGCGCCCAGCCGGGGTCGAGGGTGTTGTCGAACATGTCGCCGTCGGTGAAGTGCTCGACGAGGAACCCCTTGTCGTCGCGCCAGTAGTCGAAGATCTGGCTTCCCTGGATGTGCCGCCCGATGCCCCAAGACCGGTGGTACCCGGCATCCTTGAGGAACTCCCCGCCTGCAGCCAGTGCGTCGAGGTCGGCGACCTGGTAGGCCGAGTGCACGTACCGGGTGCTCGGACCGAGGGTCATCGCGAGGGTGTGGTGGTCGGCGGGCTCGCTGCCACGGTCGCACCGGATGAAGCTCATGGTCGGGCCCTTGGCGCGCTGCCCGTCGTAGTACAGGAAGTCGCTGACGATGAGACCAAGATGCTCCAGGTACCAGTTGAGTGCTTCCTGGTAGCGGGTGGACTGGAGCACGACGTGGCCAAGGCGTTCGACCTTGGCCGGCTCGCGCAGCGGACGCTGGGTGGCGTTCTCGCGGACGACGTGCCCACCGAAGTTGTGGACCAGCGGGGTTTGGCGCGGCAGCGCCGGGAGTTGGTGGCAGCCGGTGACGACCCGGACCCGAGCACCGCTGGGGTCGAGGGTGTCGACGGTAAGACCGCCGAGGTTCTCCGGCAGCGAGGTCAGGGCCACGCCGAGGTAGTCGGCGAGTCGCAGCAGGTCGGAGTCATCGGCTGCGAGGAACGCAGGTCCGGTGAACCGCGACTTGGCTCCGCGGCGGATGATGACCGCCGGACTGCCGGGCAGCGTGCCGCGCAGGTGCAGCTCGTTGGCGTCCTTGTAGCTGGTAGCGAAGCCGAACGCGTGACCGAAGATCTCCGCGCCCTCGAGGTCGGGCTTTTCGAATTCCAGCCACGCCAGGTCGCGCACCTTGATGACCGGGTTGGTAGCCCGCCCCAGGTGTTCGCCGGGCAGTGCCCCCTGCTCACTGTGCAGGTCGTTGTGCGTGTGGTGAGTGCTCATGTCTGCCTCGTTCGCTTGTACTTGACGAAATCCTCACCTACGAGGAAGGTGTCAGTCAAGTCTCTCTGACGAATTCGTCAAAACTGGCGGAGACTTGTTACGCTTTGCGTCCTATGAGGAGGAAGTTCGATGTCTGAAGCAGTTGCAGCAGCGGCCCGCAAACGTGGCGAGCGTCGGAAGGCGCAGACTCGTGCGTCGCTGATTCGGGCGGCCCAGCAACTTCTGGCCGAGGACCGCACGAGCGTCCCGATCTTGGAGATCACCGAGCTCGCCGATGTCGGTATGGGCTCGTTCTACAACCACTTCGAGACCAAGGAAGAGCTCTTCCAGGCGGCGGTGGAGTCGGCCTTGGACTTACAGGGCGCAGTTCTGGACGCATGGACTGAAGACATCGAGGACCCGGCCGAAGTGTTCGCTCGGAGCTTTCGCCTGACCGGACGCATCCACCGGGTCGAGCCCCAGCTCAGCAGGGTCATCATCTCGCGCGGCATGTCCATGATCTCGTCGGAGCACGGGCTAGGCCCGCGGGCTCTGCGCGACATCACGCGCGGCTGCGAGTCCGGCAGATTCACCATCGCTGACCCCTACCCTGCGCTACTGATCGCAGCTGGCGCGGCGCTAGCGTTGGGCCAGGCCATCCACGACCACCCTGAACGCGACGACGCGCAACTGGCAGACCAGGTCGCCGAGGACATCTTGCGGATGTTCGGTGTGCCGCCCGGGGAAGCCGCTGCCATCTGCCGGTCGCCGCTGCCGAGCGTGGTCGACCTCCTGGAGCAGGCCCTTCCGAACCTGCCGCACGTGCCCCAGCCTGACTCCGCCTGAGCCGGCGTGGCTCCCGCACCCCAACAGAAGAGGGCACACAGCCGCGCTGCATAGGGGCGTGCCGAGCGCGGCTACTCGCATTGGCTAGACGCGCGCCCATCTTCGTCCTACTCTTGTGCGCACTCTTACCTGACGAATCCGTCAGACAAGCCGAAATCATCATGGTGGGTTCGCATGTTCCAGAATCGCTCCGTACTGCCACTCCCGTCGGGCCGTGGCGTGATCACCGCACGCACGAAGCAGCAACTGCTCGTCTTCGCCCTCATCGGACTGTTGGGCATCTCCTACGTCGGCGCCCACTACGCCCGACTGGACCGCTTGTTCTTCGACTCCACCTACGAGGTCACCGCGCACTTCGACCAGTCCGGCGGCATCTTCGTCGGTTCTGAGGTTGCGTACCGAGGTGTCCAGGTCGGCAAGGTCACCGACATGCGCCTGACTCGTTCGGGCGTCGACGTCATCCTCGAGATCGACCACGGCCACGACGTACCCGCCGACACCCTCGCGGTCGTCGCGAACAAGTCGGCGGTCGGCGAGCAGTATCTCGACCTGGAACCGCGACGAGACGGCAGACCGTACTTGCGAGACGGGTCGGCCATCGACATCAAGGACACCCGCGTCCCGGTTTCGACGACCGAACTACTGACCAACACCGACCAGCTGGTCACCTCCTTGCCGCAGGAAGACCTGCGCACTGCCATCACCGAAATGGGCGACGCCTTCGCGGGCACCGGACCGGACCTGGCGCGCATCATCGACACCAGCAACCAATTCATCCAGACCGCCAACGACAACTTCGACGTCACGACCGCCCTTATCCGCGACTCGAACGTCGCACTGCGCACCCAAGCACTCAAGGGTTCAGCCATCCGGAACTTCTCCCGAGACCTAGCCCTGTTCTCCGGCACCCTGGCCGACAACAACGACGCGCTCATCAAGCTCATCGACAACGGATCCGCGACCGCAACCCAACTCCGAACCTTCCTTGAGCAGAACGGTGTCGACCTCGGCGGCCTCATCAACAACTTGGTGACGACCGGAGAGGTGGTCGAGAAGCACCTCCCGGGGGTACGCCAGATCCTCGTCCTCTACCCGTACGCGGTCGCGGAGGGCTTCACCATCGCCGAGAAGGGCCCAGACGGGTACTACCAGCGCTCTGGTCTCGTGCTCAACGCATTACCACCGGTATGTCACGCCGGTTACGACCCCAAGGAGCGTCGCTCCCCCACCGACCGATCCGAGCGCCCAATGGACGCCGACGCTCACTGTTCTGAACCCGCCACGAAGTCGAACCCGCGAGGTTCACAGAACGCGCCGCGACCAGCGGCCAACGCGAACGATGCAGGTCCAACGGTGGCCGCCTACGATCCCGTGACCGGTCGCGTCACCTGGTCGGACCGAGAAACGACACCACAGCCTGGCGTACCCGATCAAAGCGACGGCCTCGCCGCCCTGCTGTTCGGCCCGCTCTACTCGTAGCGCCTGCTGGGTGGGCGAAGCGCGGATCTGCCGCGATGCGTGCGTCATTCCGCCGCCTGCGCGTCGAAGCTCAAACCGGGATCAATCCCACCTGGTACCCAGATCGCCCCACTGCGCCCGGGTGCGAGGCCTAACGTGATCCTGTGTTTGTGCGTTCTGGCGCTCTCGCGCTCGCGGGCCTTCTCCTGGTGTCGTGCTCGACCGGATCTCCAAACCGGGAATCCCGAACCGCGGCACTTGCCGCGCCTGCAACGCCAGACGCCGGCACCTTCGACCCCGACTTTGGTCGCGAAGCGCCCTGCCGAGCAGCTGATGGCTTGGCCGAACAGAACGCCGACCTATTGGCAGGCATCAAGTCGGGTGGCGACAATCCTGCTCTTGCGCTTCAGAGTTACGCCGCTGACCTGGCGCGGATTGCGAACGATCAGGGGTCAGAGCCGCTTCCAGGCGCGACGAAAGCCGGCGGACTGATACGAGACCTGGCGTCAGAAACCGATGACCTCGCCATCGTCTTCCTCGGCGCGCAGACCGCTGGATTCAGCCATCAGTATGTCCAAGCGCAAATGGACAAATGGGCTGTCTCGTCACGTGCACTCTCGACCTACTGCCACGGCGCCGCAGCGCCGTCAGCATCACCAACTTCAACGGCTGGCTCCGGTGGCGGAATGCGTTCTCTCATTGAGGAGGGACGGGGGCTGCCAATGAGTATCAAATTGCGGCCCGTCGCGTGGCGTGAGGTCGCAACACTCCAGGCGCTGCTTACCTACCTTGGCTTCGGCGAACTAGAGCCCGACGGTCATTTCGGCCCTGCTACAGAGGCGAGTGTTAAGGCGTTTCAAGGGACGTACGCGCTGGAGCCTGACGGAGTAGTCGGACCCAACACGCTCCAGACCCTTCTGAACCTTGGTAACGACGAGGCCCCCGAAACAGCTCCCAATTCCAATCCGATGCCCATATACGGCGGATCGCTCTGTGCGGATGGATGGCTGTCGCGCTCGACAGGATCAGGAACCTGCTCGTGGCACGGCGGGGTTCGCTAGGAGGTGTCGCGAGCCCTGATTCCCGTCAGCCCGAGCGATTCGGGAACGTAATGAGGCCTCACCAACCGCCGAAGAGCCCACTGGCTGTGCTGTGCCGTTCCACCGCCTACGACGTATGTGGCCGCGGCGCCGCCCTACCGAACGTTTCCCGATGAGTTGATGCCCGGACGACCTGACCCTGACTGCGAGTCCTAGGAGGACCTTGCAGCCAGTTCGCCGATAAGTGCGATCAAATCTTCACGCTTCTTCACGAACACTGACGGTTCGAAGATGACCGCGTTGGAATTGCTCCCGGCCGGGTTACCCCCGGCGACCAGGCTGATCTTTTGGCAGAATTCGAGAATGGCCGGCTCAATGCTTGGGTGATTCTTCAACGTGCTCGGGTCGACGCCGAACGTTACGTGCTTGGCCCACGTCCACTGGTCGCCCTCTAGGAAGACCCAACCGACCGAGATGGGCTCTTGCTGGTCTGGTGACTTCAACCTGATGGATGCCCCCTTCGAGCCCCACTCCATCGTCAGACCCAGCGCTTTTACCGATGCGAACAGCTCATTCATTGCCTCGTGGTAGTCAAGGTCTGCGATCGCAGCCAAGAACGCCGCCTCTGACGCCTTCGCAGCGGGGCTAGACCCGGCACCTCCTCGAACCTCGGGTTTGTGGACCACTTGCGCGGCATACGCCGTCAGTCCCGCGCCGTCGAGCCGGACTACCTCGACGAGGAAGTACCGCCCGGCCTGAGTGGTCTCGTTCAGGTAACTGACCGAGACCTTCATCGGGTCGACGAAGCGCTGGGCGGCGACTACAAAGTGGAAGTCGCCCTTCTTGATGACCTGGTCGAGTCGATCGGTGAGCACCTCCCATTCCTCGGGATTAAGTGCCCACGCCTTGGTGGCTGCGGCCTGTAGGCCGTCACAGGACGCGTAGGTCGGCTCGACCCACTTGCTGCTTAGGTAGCGATGAACGACACCCTGGTCGAACGCAGTCCACCCGCCCAGCTTCCAAATATCCGAGCCGTAGTCGATGACTTGAGCGAGTGCGTGCCTGAAGTCAGGGTTCTTCGGCCCCGTCTTGAACTCGATGATGACGAGTTCCCCCGACCTCGACAGGCAGAGCAGGTCGATAGCGCCGGATGCAAGCTGGGTCTCTCGGCCGACAACGAGCAGGTCTCCGGAAAGACCTAGGTCCTCTGCCGGGATCAGCTGGGGATGCGCGCGAAGCGTTTCCTGAAGCTCGTGTTCGTCTGCCGCAGGGACCTCGACGAAATCGATAGGCCCGGCGGAGCCTCCCTTAACCAGGATCTTGCGCGGCACTCACCACAGTCTGCCAGGACGGGCCGAGTCGCTTCGCCCTTTACGGTTCAGGTCCGCTGACAGTGTGCGAGAGCGTTTGCCGGGTAGCGAGCATGCGTCACTCCGCCGCGAGTCGGCGTCGTCAGCTAGCGGCCAGTTCTGGGTGGCTTGCTGGCGAGTTCAATCTGCAGTTCGTGGACTTGCTCCTCGAGTGTCAGCACTCGCTCGATACCCGCGATGTTCAACCCAGCATCAAGCAGCGTCCTGATGCGCGTAAGCCGTTCGACGTCGACTTCGCTGTAGCGACGCGTCCCGCCCTCGGTGCGCTGTGGCTCGAGCAGGCCGCTGCGTTCGTACGCGCGCAAGTTCTGCACCGTGGTCCCGGACAACTCTGCCGCCACAGAGATGGCAAAAACCGCCCGGTCTCGATCCAACACAGCCCACCACCTCCTCTTGCCTCTTACTCCGTCTCTTGCTATATAAAACCTATATCGGCCAGCACAGATCTGGCTACCCGTGAGACAAGGAGGATTCGTCATGTTGCTGCGTACCGCAGACCCGTTCCGTGAGTTCGACCGACTCAGCCAGCAGCTCGCCGGCACGACCAATCGTCCAGCCGTGATGCCGATGGATGCTTGGCGCGAAGGCGACGCCTTCGTGCTCGAGTTCGACCTCCCCGGCATCGCCAAGGAGAGCATCGACCTGGACATCGAACGCAACGTCTTGACCGTCCGAGCCGAGCGTGTCGTGCGCAACGGCGACTGGGAGATGCTGGCCACCGAACGGCCCCGGGGGTTGTTCAGCCGGCAACTGGTCCTGGGTGACAACCTGGATCTGGAGCACATCGACGCCGCGTACGCCGACGGTGTCCTGCGGCTGACCATCCCGGTGGCGGAGAAGGCCAAGCCGCGCAAGATCGAGGTCCGCAGCACCGCTGCACCCGAGACCGCTGCCATCACTACTTGAGCCGAGCCGAAGCCCAAGACTCGGGCTGCCCAGAGCCAAGTGGCTCTGGGCAGCCCTGCACGACGTTTACCCAGCCTCCCGCCTGAACGTCGATTCCGGCACCTTCGAGAATCCCCAAGGAGGACCGATGCTGCGCGCGGGAGACGCCCGAGAACTTTCCACCCTGCTCCGAATCAGTAGCGAGCTCGACATCCTCGGCGATGTCACCGCGACTGTCGACAACCCCTCTGAGCTCCTCGCCTGGGCCAGAACCTTGGACCAACCCGCCGTCCTGGCCTGGCGGGCAAAAGACTCCGGTCATCGCTTTGTCCAAGTCGCCTCCGAGCACCACAAGGCACCGGTTCGCGGTCTTGTCACCGCCGTACTGGAATGCGACCGGCATGCCGATTTCTGGGACGCACTGACGCTCACCGAGCTCGCCAACGGCCAATGCAGCAGGTTGACGCTCGACGACCTCGCCAAAGCCTGGACAGAAATGCCACTCGCACCTCCAACAACCAGTGACGGCGAGTAACCGTCGGCCCGCCGGGGAGGAGATCACGCCCGAACGCGGCGAACAACCTGAGGCGCCGACACGGGCGAGAGTCGCCTCATTCCGCCGCGTCTGCCCGCCTAACGCCAGCCCTGTACGAGCACAACAAACCAAGCAGAAATCACCAGAGCGAGCAGAAACATCCGCGGGCCGGCGAAACGGCGGCGCTGCCGGACTACGACTCTGATCGGTCGATCTCGGCTGCTCAAGCCGTCCCGCACCCCGGCTTTGTAGGCGCTTCGGCGCTCCTCGTCCAGGATGCGTTCGTGGTCTTCGCGCCAGAAGAACTCCCCTTGAATCTCCTCCATGGGGTTGTCTGCATCGACGATCACGACCCGCTTGGGTCGAACAGACTCTGACATTGCACCCACCTCCCGAGTCGGCGGAGAGTCTCCAACAACAGTACGCCCATCTACGGACACCTGCCTTGAGCCACTTTCCGCTCAGGCGGGGCGAGCGGTGCAGTCAGCCGTGACGGCGCTTCTGTGCGAGCCGATTTTGAGTCGTCAAGGTCGACCAGTTCCTCCGTGATCTGCGCGGGTGTGAACGGGAGCGCCTCGGCGAGCCGTGCGACCTGTCGCGCTACCTGCTCTTTCGGCATCCGGCGGACATCGGTCAGAACCTCACGTAGCAGGCAGACCGTTGCTTCAGCTCCAACCTGGTCTGATCTCCACGAACGGAAGTGCTGGTCGACCACCTCGTCGGCGGCGGGCCTTGCCCTCTTGATTGATTGGCCGAGCACGGTCGGGCCAAGCGCTGCCAACGCGCCCGCGGGATCAAGGCGCGAGGGTAGATGCGCCGCAAGGACGTCGGTGGTGCCAGCGAGGTGGTGAAACGCGCATGCAATCGCACGTCCGCCAGCGGCGTCCGGGTCGAACGCAAGAACGACGTCCTTCGCTCCCAGCTGGCTGATCGTGCTGGCGTGCTCGGCAGTCAGGGCGGTCCCGCAGACCGCCAGAGCAGCAGTCTCGCCTCCCGTGGCCAAGTCCGCGGCGATTGCATCGAACGGTCCCTCGGTCACTACGACCCGCTCGGGTACGGCCGTCGAAAGTTCGGACAAGCCGAATAGGGCGGTCCCCTTGTTGAAGATCTCTGTCCGCCTCGTGTTGAGGTACTTCGGAGACGAGCCCGGAGCGTTGGGCGCCTTTCGCGCGATGAACGCGATCACGTGACCGGCCGCATCTCTTACGGGCAGCGTGACGCGGTCTCGAAACGTGTCGTACATCTGTCCCTTCGCGCCAGTTGAAAGGAGACCCGAGGCCAACATGACGTCATCGGAGTACCCCAGACCAGCCAGGTGGTTTCGTAGCCCAACCCAGGTTCCTGGCGCATAGCCCGCGGCCCATTTCGATTCTTCAACGAGAAACCCGAAGCCCCTTTCGATCAGGTAAAGGCGCGGACCGGGTTCGACTCTGCCGAGAAGGTGACGCCTGAAGAAGGCGGCGGCGTCCTCGTTGGCCGCAATGAGCTGACGCTGGAACGAGTTGTAGGCGGGCTTAGACATGCGAGCGGCCAAGCCCATGATCACGACCAGCTTCCAGGTTCATCGTTGGCACGCCAGCAGGTCGAGTCGGCACGGTTCGAGTCGCGGTCAGCACCGCGCTACCCACTCGGAGTGACGCTTGCTCCGCAGCGAGGAATCGACCAACTAGTTCTCGTCCCTGGCTTGAGGTGATCGGCCTCCAGGCATCACGGGTTGCGAGCGCATCGCGCTGGACAGTGACCAGATCTCGCGACGCGGCAAGCCGTTCAACGGTGTGGGCTGCGTCGCGTGCCAGGGCTGGCAGAGCAAGGACCAAGGCGCTGTGTTCAGAGCGTGCGAGCTCTGAAGTCAGAAGGTCGTTCGCGGCTGCCTGGTAGACAGCTGGTGCGCGCGTCACGCCACGAACCTTGGTGGTTAGGCCGCTCCGTGCGTCTGTCCATGCGTCCTGAGCAAGCTGGATGAGGTCAAGTGCGTGCGCGCGGCGAAGTCGTGCAAGTCCCGTCTCTGCCGACTGGCTAGCGGTCCTTTCAGCGGCCTGCGCCAGGATGCGGCTGCTCACCAGAGTGAGGTCGCGCAGGCTTGCTGGACTGGCCTGTGCCTGAGCCAGGGCTTGGCGGTGGGAGATTTCCCGCAAGACGCGGAGTGCCGCCAACGACGACTCGAAACTGTTGGTTCCGAACTCGATTGCCGGTGAGTACGCGGTCAGCAGATCGTCGAGCCGCGGGCCGTCGCCATTGATCACATGGCGCAGTTCCCACAGGGTCGAGCGTCCGGAGAGCCCCGCGCCGCGGTTTGCCCTTCGGATGCGGGTGAAGACCTGGGGCGGGATGGGCTTGGGGCTCACATGCTTCTGCGCGAGAGAGGCGCGGTGGATCAGCGAGTCGGACGAGGCGACCGCCGCGAGAACGAAGGCCGTGACGTCAGCGCAGCTACCGGCCGCAGCGGGGCCGAGTACGAGTCGTTTCGCCTCGGCTGTGACCGGCACCATTACGCCGTCGAAGTGGCTCGCGACAAGGTCGTGAGCGGCACCAAGAGTGTCAGCGGCTCTGTGCCAGTGGCCGGCTCCGCCCAGGTGACGCTCTCGCCGGGGTAGCCGGACGTCGTTCTCCCAGTGCTGACCAACCGGGATGCCGGCGATATCAAGCAGCGCGTGGATGTGGCGAGTTGCAGTGACCAGGAACCGTTCGTAGCCATCCAACTCGAGCCTCACGGTTGCGACGTCCAGGCCTCGCGTCGACGCGGTCTGGTCGGCATCGCTTGCTGCTTGCTTCGAGGCGGACAGCAGGTCGCCGTACGTAGCAGCCCGGGTTCGAGCCGAAGAAGAATGCGCATTTGGGCGCGCCAGGACAGGCTGCAACATCGCACCTCCCGAGAACGGTGCAGCAGATGAGTATGGGGTCAGCGGGTCAGCTGTGGATGCGTTCGCCCGTGGCCAGGACGATGCACGGGGACCGGCGACGTAAGGGCGTCGTGAGTCGGACTTGTTGTCTTCTGCAGGGACGCGAGGGCGGCGTCGTAGGCCTCGGCTTGTCGGGTGCCTTGGGCGGGCACCGGACCGAGGTCGTCATAGGTGGTGATTCGAAACGCTTCGCGATAGATCGCAGCGGGCGATCCGAGGCCGTTTGCGCGGTCCCTGATCAGAGCGGCTCTTCCGACCAGGTATTCGTCCCACGCGGGGTGACCGACCGTCGGCGGATCCAACCACGGGAGCGGACGACTAACCTCCGAAGTCTGGGCGCTCGGTCTCCCGGCTAGTTCGCCCACGCGGGTGGGCAGTTCCGAAGGGGAGCTACATCCCCATGCCTCTCGCAAGAGTTTCGCCCGGTCAATGGCGGCGGGGGCTGAAGCCAAAGCACGAGCCAACCGCGGTGCCGACCGATCGGCGAGGATAGCGGCACGAGCTCGGGGTGGCAGTCCCGTCGTGGCGAGCTCAAGGCAGTTCGCGGCAGCGACTCCCAGGGCGTGCTCGTAGTGGCTGATCAACGAGGGGAGTGACGCCGCGTCATCGATGACGGACCTGATCGTTTCTGTGGCCGAACGTTCTGCACCGGACCGCTTGAGGACTCCGCTGATCACTTCCCTAGCTGTGCTCGGCGTAGCCGGATCCGAATTGCACTCGACGGAAATCGCCTTCTCGACGGCGGTGTACCAGGTCGTGCTCTCTCGAGCGCGGGTCGAGGCAACGTAGAGCGATTCCCGGGTCATCTCGGGGGTAACGAGTGCGTGAGCCGTATCTGTCGTCGAGCCCTGGGCTCGATGTGCCGTCGAGGCATACGCGAGCTCGACCGCTTCCGCTACGTAGGCCGAAGGAAGGCGGACGCGTCCCTGGCCAGCCAGTGGGCGAACGGTCAGCGAGCCGTCCGCATGCGCGCGGTCGACGCGCCACGTGTCTCCGTTGTGCACCCAGCGTCCCCGAGCCCAAGTGAGGGTCCGCTGATTGCGTCGAGTCACGACCCAGTCACCGGCAGCAGCAATGTTTCCGTCGCTGATCTCGGTTCCGTCGAGGTCGACCTGCCCGGCAAGGACTCGTTCGGTTCGCGCCCTGGCGTTAAGAGCGCTGACGTCCTCGCTGGTCGCGGCGACGAGGACCGAAACCTTGCCGCCGCGGACGTCCTGCGCCCAGCCCTCGTACGCCGCTTCGAGCATTGCATCGCGCCCGCCGCTGCGAATGCGATCGCGGTCCTTGTAGAAGTCGAGCGCTGACTCGTCCCCGTTGCGCAGCCTCAGCGTCGCGTTGCCTTCTGCCGGATCTGCAAATCGATGGAGGTCGGTCAGGTAGGTGGCGCCCGCCTCTTGTTCGATAAGGCGGAGAGCCCCGCCAGCGTCCACGGACGCGAGCTGCGCCGGATCGCCAAGCAGCCGAATGATCGCTCCACGGTCCTCGGCCACGCCCAGGAGAGCGGCGAGCTGCATCGTGCCCGCCATGCCTGCTTCGTCGACGAGGATGACGTCGCCTTTCCGGACGTCGAACCACGAGTCCGGTTGCGAGGTCGCAGTCGATCGATCCTGCTCATACAAGAACTTGTGCAGGTTTTCGGCCCGCGTACCTAGCTCGAGCGCCAGCACTTCGGCCGCCCGGGCGCTGGTTGCGAGCGGGACCACGCGCCCACCGTTGGCGATCCAGACGTCTGCAAAGGCCTTCATCGCAGTCGTCTTGCCGGCCCCAGCGGGACCGATCCCGACGACGATTCGGTTCGGGTTGCCAGCGAAGGCGTGCACGAGCGACCGCTGTCCCGGGTCGAGATGCAGACCCGAGGAAGATTCGTGAACGGCGAGAGCTGCTTCCAGAACGATCTCGTCGACGCAGGTCTGCGACTCGTCTCGCGCAGCAGCGACGAGTGCGTCCTCTGCGAGCAGCACGCGTCCAGATGTGTAGCGGTCGCCTCCGTGAACCACGAACACGCTCTCGCCATCGCTTGAACGAACAAGCTCCGAAGGTTCAGCGATCAGCTCGGGTGGGCGGATTCGAATGGAGAGGTCCGGTCCGGTGGCCTGCTCCACAACGGCGGCCGTTAGCGCTTCTCGCTGTGCGGGTGTCCCGAGGCGCGTTGAACGAAGCAACCGCTCGGCCTCTGCCTGGACGTTCCAGATGGTCCACGTGGACCGCTCGCTGGACACGCAGCGCACAACCTCCGTCGCCAATGCGGCGGTTTCGGCAGGGGACGGCCGGCGCACAGCGTCAGCCTGCCCACGACATGCCGACACAAACCGACCAAATCGTCTTGAACCCAGCAAACCTCGCGCTTCGACCTCCCAGTCTTCGACCTGCTCTGCGAGTGTTCGCGCCCGTTCTTTGCTGTCTCTGGTCTCCAAGGTGGCCTGTTGTGCGAGCTGGAGCTGGGTGGCGTTGTCGGGCTCCCGGCCGTGCTCGTCGCGGTAGACGCGCCGCAGTTCGGCGTAGCGCGACTCGATCGCGGCGCGACGCCGCGAGAAGTGCTGAATCAGGTCGGGTGGCACTCCTTCGATCTCGCGGACCTGGCGCTTGTCGGCCCTGGCCCGGCTGTCGACGAAGCGGACGTCGAGCCTTTGCGCCAGTTCGTCCTCAATGCGGGTGTTGTAGCGCTCAGAAGCGGCGACGCCCAGCGCGTACAGGATTCGGGCGTCTAATGAACGCCATTTGCCATCGACTCCGCACACCTTGTTGGCAACTGCGACGTGGGTGTGCAGATCCGGGTCGCCGGCCCGCGATTCGCGGTGGTCGAAGGCGGCGCAGATCAATCCGGTCGTGTCGATCTGTGCCGTTCCGCCGCGACCGACCCGCGTGTAGGCGGCGTGCTCCTCGATCCATGCGAGCGCGTTCGCCACCGCGGCCTGGTGCGCCGCCTCGACCTGCTCGCGGACTTCGGGACCGCCGAGAGCCCAGAGGAGGGAGACGGACTTCACCGGGGTGAACACGAGGTCGTAACCCGAGACGGCGCGTCGACCGCGGCGAGCTTCCATTGCGGCCAAGCGGTTTCGCACGGTCTCTGACGGTGGCCGACCGTTCGCCTCCTCCCACTCCGCGAGCCGACCCGCGAGGCGCTCTGTGTACGGAGCTAGGTCGGAGTAGTTCGGGTAGGCCGACCCCAGTTTCTGTTTGCCGTCCGGGTGCATTCCCCGCCCGAACAGCGCCTTCATCTGCGACTCGGTGACGACGCTCCCGGCGATCTCGAGCTGGGCAGCGCCGTGGCCCATCCAGACTCCTGGTGGGTTTCCGCGCGCGACGTAGTACTCCGCCAGCGACTGACCATGTGCCCGGAAGTTGTCCGCAGAGGCGACCTGCCGAGTCAGGTACGTGTAGCCGTCGCCGGCGCTGAGCTTGTGCACGGTCATCACAGCGACCACCCGCTCAGAGACGGATCGCCGTGCAACCCCCGTGCGACATAGGGCGGCAAAAGGCAGGTTTCCGCGGGTAGCCGCGGTATCTGGCGGTCAAATGCTCGTCCCGATGCGAAATGGCGAAGCCGCAGGTCAGAGCTGATCTGACCTGCGGCTTCGGTCGTGGCCAGGGGCGGGGTCGAACCGCCGACCTTCCGATTTTCAGTCGGACGCTCGTACCAACTGAGCTACCTGGCCAACGAGCGAGAAGCATACCGGGATCACTCGGTGCCACCGAATCGGGTCCACCTTCACAGGACCCCGCCGTTCTCGTTTCCGTTGCTGTCATTTGCGTAGTGCTGCACTGCGTACTGCTGCAGATCCGAATCTCTTGTCGGCACGGCATGAGGAGGAAGAGATTTCACTCGGTTCGTGTGTTCTCGGGAGTTCATCCGTCCCGTGGTGCGGCGGGCCGTTGTTTGTCCCATCCAACCGGCCCGGATCGGGCCAGGACAAAGGAGTGTCGAGTGAAAAGACTCGTCGCTGGGGGCGCGGTAGCCGCCCTCATCACCGCCGCGGTGGTCGCGGTCGTGCCCACAGGCGCGAACGCCACCTCCACGGTACGAACCGACCGGCCGAGCCCGAGTGCTCGCGCCAAGGCCGAGCACACCGCGGCCGCTCTGGTCGCCAGTCGGGCGCCCGCCCTGCACATCGGCAAGGAAGACACGATGGTCGCGCAGTCGACGATCTCCTCGACCGGCGGGCTGCAGTACGTCCCGTACCGGCGCAACTACCACCACCTCTCGGTGGTGGGTGGTGACGCGGTCGTCGTCACCGACTCCCGTGGTCAGGTCCTGGCGACCTCGTCCGGGCAGAAGTACCGCACCGACGGATTGTCGACCAAGGCGACGGTGAGCGCGGCGCGTGCTGCCTCCGTGGCCAAGCGCCTCGTCGCGAAGCAGGCCCGCAACGCGACGCCGACGCGGGTCGTGTACGCCCTCGGGACGCCGCGCCTGGCGTGGAAGGTCCAGGTCGCGGGCATCAGCACGAAGGGCGAGTACACCGCGATCGACGCCTACGTCGACGCGAGGACCGGGAAGCTCATCAGCTCGCGCGAGAAGGTCGCCTACGGCACCGGCACCGGCAAGTGGAACGGCCCGAGCCCGCTCAGCCTGTCCACCACCTTGTCGGGGTCGACGTACTCGATGAAGCACCCGACCATCACCAACTTCTCCTGCCAGAACATGAGCTTCGTGACGCTCACCGGGTCCGACGACTCGTGGGGCAACGGGGTCGGTACCAACGTCGAGACCGGCTGTGTCGACGCGTACTTCGGCATCCAGCAGGAGAACTCGATGCTCTCGACCTGGTTGGGTCGCAACAGCTTCGACGGCAACGGCGGCGCCTGGCCGATCCGGGTCGGGCTCGACGACGAGAACGCCTTCTACTGCGACGGCAGCTTCGGTTGCCCGTCCGGTGGCATGCAGGTCCAGATCGGCCACAACACCGCCGGTGAGTGGATCGGCAGCCTGGACGTGCTCGGCCACGAGATGGGTCACGGCATCGACGACCACACGCCGGGCGGGATCTCCGGATCCGGGACCCAGGAGTTCATCGGCGACGTCTTCGGCGCAGCCACGGAGGGCTTCGCCAACGAGCCGTCCGGCTACGACACCCCGGACTACACCGTCGGTGAAGAGGTCAACCTGGTCGGCAGCGGTCCGATCCGGGTGATGTACGACCCGTCGCAGGTGGGCGACCCGAACTGCTACAGCAGCTCGATCCCGAACGCCGAGGTGCACGCCGCCGCGGGTCCGGGCGACCACTTCTTCTACCTGCTCGCCGAGGGTTCGAACCCGGGCGGTGGCAAGCCGACCAGCCCGACGTGCAACAGCTCGACGGTGGCCGGCATCGGTCTGCAGAAGGCGACCCAGATCATGTACAACGCGATGCTGATGAAGACCTCGTCGGCCTCGTACCTGAAGTACCGGACCTGGACGCTGACGGCGGCGAAGAACCTGTACCCGGGCAGCTGCACCGAGTTCAACGCGGTGAAGGCGGCGTGGACAGCGGTCAGTGTCCCGGCGCAGTCAGGTGACCCGACGTGCACCACCGGCGGCAACACCGTCACGGTGGCGAACCCGGGCAGTCGGACCGGCACGGTCGGCACGGCCACCAGCCTGCAGATGACCGCGACCGACTCCCAGGCGGGCCAGACCCTGACCTGGTCGGCCACGGGGCTGCCGGCCGGGCTGTCGATCAACGCCTCCTCCGGCCTGATCTCCGGTACGCCGACCACGGCGGCGACGAACAGCGTCACCGTGACGGCGAAGGACACCACCAACGCCCAGGGCTCGACGTCGTTCACCTGGACGATCAGCACTTCCGGTGGGGGTGGTGGCAGCCAGCTGCTGCTCAACCCGGGCTTCGAGTCCGGGGCGGTGAACTGGACCGGTACCGCCGGCCCGATCACCAACAACACCGGGCGTCCGGCCCGGACCGGCAGCTGGAAGATGTGGCTCGGTGGCAACGGCACGACCGCGACCGAGAACGAGGCGCAGTCGGTGACGATCCCGGCCTCCGCGACGTCGGCGACGCTGACGTTCTGGATCCGGATCGACACCTCGGAGACGACCACGTCGACGGCGTACGACACGGCCAAGGTGCAGATCGTCAACGGCAGCACCACCAGCACGCTGGCGACGTACTCCAACCTCAACAAGAACAGCACCTACGTGCAGAAGTCCTTCGACGTCTCGGCGTACAAGGGCAAGACCATCTCGGTGAAGTTCCTGATGAACGAGGACTCCAGCCTGCAGACGAGCTTCGTGGTTGACGACACCGCGTTGAACGTGAGCTAGCCGGTCCTTCGACAGGGGCGGCCGTCACCTCCGGGTGGCGGCCGCCTCTTGTCATTCCTGGGCTGGCAGGGGTATAACTGGACACGTGTCTAATCAAGTGTCCAGTGAGCGGCTGAGCTGATGCCGAAGCCTGTCCACCCCGACCGCCGCCCCGCCGTGGTCACCGGTGCCTCCTCGGGCATCGGCGCGACCACCGCGCTGACTCTCGCTGCTGCCGGTTACCCGGTCGCGCTCGGTGCTCGACGGGTCGAGAAGCTCACCGAGCTGGTCGAGCAGATCAAGGCCGACGGCGGCGAGGCGGTCGCCCACCCGCTGGACGTCACCGACCAGGCCTCCGTCGACGCCTTCGCCAAGGCGGTCACCGACGACCTCGGCGACATCGAGGTGCTGGTGTCCAACGCCGGCCACGTCTCGCCCGGGATCATCCACGAGGTCTCCACCGAGCGCTTCGCCTCCGAGATCGACCTGAACCTGCTCGGCGCCCACCGCCTGGTGCGGGCCTTCGTCCCGGGGATGCTCGAGCGCCAGCGCGGCGACGTGCTGTTCGTCAGCTCCGACGTCGCGGTGCGCGCACGGCCGTTCATGTCCTCCTACGCCGCCGGCAAGTGGGGCCTGGAGGGCATGGCGCACGCGATGCAGATGGAGCTCGAGGGCTCCGGGATCCGGATCTCGATCGTGCGCCCCGGCCCCACCTGGAGCGAGATGGGCACCGACTGGGAGGACGCCGCCGCGGCCGACGTGCTAACCGGATGGATCAAGTTCGGCCTCGCGCGCCACTCGCACTTCCTCAAGCCGCAGGCTCTGGCCGACGCGATCGCGAACGTCGTGAGCCAGCCGCGCGGCATCCACCTGAACCTCGTCGAAGTGAACCCCGAAGCCCCCTTGGAGAAGAAGTGACTGAGGTTTCGACAAGCTCAACCAGCACGAGCCACGGCTCAACCAGCACCAGCGGGATCCACGACATCAAGGAGGTGTCACGCCGGTTCCCCGAGTCCGAGCACGGCCACCTCGAGGACCTGCGCGACGACCCGATCGACCTGCTGCACCGCGTCCGCGCGGAGTGCGGGGACATCGGCCGCTTCCGGCTCGCCGACCGCGACGTCGTCCTGGTCACCGGAGCCGAGGCGAACGAGGTGTTCTTCCGGGCCCCCGACGAGATCCTCGACCAGGCGGCGGCGTACCCGTTCATGACGCCGATCTTCGGCAAGGGCGTCGTGTTCGACACCACGCCCGAGCAGCGCTCGGAGGCGCTGAAGAACCAGGCCCTCAAGGGCGAGATGATGCGCGGCCACGCGTCGACGATCGAGAACGAGATCAACCAGATGGTCGCCGGCTGGGGGGAGGAGGGCGAGATCGACCTGCTCGACTTCTTCGCCGAGCTGACGATCTACACGACCTCGGCCTGCCTGATCGGGATGCCGTTCCGCTCCGAGCTCGACGGCCGGTTCGCCGAGTACTACCACGAGCTCGAGCGCGGCACCGACGCCCTGGCCTACGTCGACCCGTACATGGAGGGCGTCGAGTCCTTCCGCATCCGCGACGCCGCCCGGCTCAAGCTGGTCGACCTGGTGCAGGCGATCATCGACAAGCGGCACGTGCGCGGGAAGGTCGCCCGCGAGTACCGCGACCTGCTCGACGTGCTGATCTCGCTGAAGAACGAGGACGGCACCGACCACTTCACCGCCGACCAGATCACCGGCATGTTCATCTCGATGATGTTCGCCGGGCACCACACCTCCTCGGGAACCGCCGCGTGGACGCTGATCGAGCTGCTGCGCCACCCCGAGGCGATGGCCGACATCGTCGCCGAGCTCGACGACCTGTACGCCGACGGCAGCGAGGTCTCCTTCCAGGCGCTGCGCTCGATCCCGCAGCTCGAGGCCGCGCTCAAGGAGACGCTCCGTCTGCACCCGCCGCTGATCCTGCTGCTGCGGGTGGCCCAGGAGGACTACGAGATCGGCGGCCACCTGCTGCCGGCCGGCACCATGGTCGGCGCCAGTCCGCGGGTCTCGAACCGGATCGCCGAGGACTTCCCGAACCCGGACGCCTTCGACCCGAGCCGCTACATCGACCCGAACCAGGCCGACCTGCAGAACCGCTGGACCTGGATCCCGTTCGGCGCCGGCAAGCACCGCTGCGTCGGCAACGCGTTCGCGATGATGCAGCTCAAGGCGATCTTCTCGGTGATCCTGCGCGACTACACCTTCGAGATGACCCAGCCGTCGGAGTCCTACGCCGACGACACCTCGAAGATGGTCATCCAGCTCGCCAGCCCGGCCAAGGTCCGCTACCGCAGGCGCGCTCGATGAAGGTCAGCGCCGACCTGGAGCTGTGCCAGGGACACCAGATGTGCCAGTTCGAGGCGCCCGACGTCTTCGGCCTGAGCGGCGACGAGGACAAGGTCGTCCTGCTCGACGCCAACCCGCCCGAGGACCTGCGCGCGCAGGTCACCCAGGCGGTCAAGTACTGCCCCGCTATGGCTCTCTCACTGGAGGACTGATGGTTTCGACAAGCTCAACCGCCGAGGCGATTTCCCGCGCCGAGCTCGAGGAGTTCTGGGACTCCTGGCTGGCGGTCAACCGCGAGGCAGAGCGGATCGGCGACTGGCGGATCATGGCCGAGCACTACGCGGTCGACGCGACCTACGGCTGGATGTACGCCCCCGACGAGCACTTCATGGCGGTGGGTCGCGACCAGATCCGCGACTGGGCGATCGGCATCGAGATGGACGGCCTCGACGGCTGGCACTACGACTACCAGGCCTCGCTGATCGACGACCAGAAGGGCATGATCGTCGGCTTCTGGAAGCAGAAGTCCGGCATCAACGACGACAACGGCAACGAGTTCGAGATCCTCGGGATCGGTGGCTCGTGGTTCGGCGTCGAGCGCCAGACCTCCGGTCCGGACGAGGGTCTGCTGAAGTTCGCGTGGCAGCGCGACTGGTTCGACATGCCGTCGACCGCGCACACGTTCCTCGAGATCATCAAGGCGAACAAGGCCCCCGACACGCTGCTCAAGCGGATGTCCGTCTCCGGCCTCGGCGTGCCCGGTCACTACACCTACGAGAACATCCCGTCCTCGGTCTGGCCGCCGCCGGTCGAGCGCGGCGACTACCTGACGCAGACCGAAGCCCCGGAGGCCAATTAGCCATGACGACCCCTGCTCCGCTCCAGCTCATCGACGGCAAGCTCGTCCCGGCGAGCGCCGGTGCGACGTACCCGATCCTGAACCCGGCCACGGGACAGGAGATCGGTCAGGCTCCGGACAGCTCGGCCGACGACGTCGAGGCCGCCATCGCCGCAGCCCGGCGCGCGTTCGACGAGACCGACTGGTCGACCAACCACGAGCTCCGGGTGCGCTGCATCCGCCAGCTCCAGAAGGCGCTGTACGACAACGCCGAGGACTTCAAGGCGCTGACCACGGCCGAGGTCGGCATGCCCGGCTTCATGATCGGTGCCGCCGGCTTCGACGGTCCGGTCGACGGACTGACCTTCGTGGCCGACACCGCCGAGTCCTACGCCTGGGAGACCGACCTCGGTGTCGCCGAGCCGATGGGCATCCCGAGCCGGCGCACGGTCCGCCGTGAGCCGGTCGGTGTGGTCGCCGCGATCACGCCGTGGAACGTGCCGACGCAGATCAACCTGGCGAAGGTCGCTCCGGCCCTCGCCGCCGGCTGCACCGTGGTGCTCAAGCCGGCTCCGGACACCCCGTGGCTCGCCTACGAGCTCGGGCGTCTCGCGGCCGAGCACACCGACATCCCGGCCGGCGTCTTCAACGTGGTCGCGCCGCGGTCGAACGAGGTCGCTGCGGTGCTGACCAGTGACCCGCGGATCGACATGGTGTCGTTCACCGGTTCGACGCAGACCGGCCGGGCGATCATGGCCGCGGCCGCGCCGACGCTGAAGAAGGTGTTCCTCGAGCTCGGCGGAAAGTCCGCCGCGATCGCGCTCGACGACGCCGACGTCGCCTCGGTCGCGGGTGCCACGGCGTTCGCCGCGTGCATCCACGCCGGTCAGGGCTGCGCGATCACGACCCGTCTGGTGGTGCCGCGCGAGAAGTACGACGAGGCCGTCCAGGTCGCCGCCGCGACCATGGAGTCGATCGGGGCGAAGGACCCGACCGACCCGGGCGCGATCTGCGGACCGGTGATCTCGGCGGTCCAGCGCGACCGCGTCGAGGGCTACCTGAAGCTCGCGGTCGAGGAGGGCGGCACCTTCGCCACCGGCGGCAAGGTCATCGACCAGGACGGCTACTGGATCGAGCCGACCGTGATCGCCGGCCTCGACAACTCCTCGCGCCTGGCGCAGGAGGAGATCTTCGGACCGGTGCTCGTCGTGATCCCGCACGACGGCGACGACGACGCGGTCCGGATCGCCAACGACTCGGCGTACGGGCTCTCGGGCTCGGTCGACTCCGGTGACCTCGCCCGTGCGAAGGCGGTGGCCGCGCGGATCCGCACCGGCACCCTGGCGGTCAACGGCGGTGTCTGGTTCTCGCCCGACGCCCCGTTCGGCGGCTACAAGCAGTCCGGGATCGGCCGCGAGATGGGTGTGGCCGGTTTCGAGGAGTACCTGGAGACCAAGACGATCGCCGAACCGGCGTAGATAGGAACTGACATGCGTTTCGAGAACAAGGTCGTCGTCGTCACCGGCGCCGCACAGGGCATCGGCGAGGCCTACGCCAAGGCGCTGGCTGCCGAGGGAGCCTCGGTCGTCGTCGCCGACCTCAACGAGGAGTCCGGCGAGAAGGTCGTGGCCGCGATCCAGGAATCCGGCGGCAAGGCCATCTTCGTCCGCACCGACGTCTCCGACGCCGCGTCCGCGACCGCGATGGCCGATGCAGCCGTCGAGGCCTTCGGCGGCATCGACGGACTGGTCAACAACGCCGCCATCTACGGCGAGATGGCGTTCGACCTGCTGATCACCGTCGACTGGGACTACTACAAGAAGTTCATGTCGGTGAACCTCGACGGCTCGCTCGTGGTGACCCGCGCGGTCTACCCGCACATCGCCAAGCGCGGTGGCGGCGCGATCGTGAACCAGTCCTCGACCGCGTCCTGGCTCTACTCGGGCTTCTACGGCCTGGCGAAGGCCGCGACGAACAGCCTCACCCAGCAGCTCGCCCACGAGCTCGGCGGCCAGGGCATCCGGGTCAACGCGATCGCGCCCGGCCCGGTCGACACCCAGGCCACCCGCACCCAGGCCGGCGACGCCGCGCACGACATCGTCCGCAACAGCCTGGCGATCAAGCGGATCGGGCAGGTCGAGGACATGGTCGGCGCCTGCCTGTTCCTGCTCTCCGACGAGTCGAAGTGGGTCACCGCGCAGATCCTGGCGGTCGACGGTGGCCAGGTGTTCCGGTCGTGACGGGTCGCGTCGGCTTCATCGGCCTGGGCAACATCGGCAAGCCGATGGCGCTCCGGCTGACCAAGTGGGAGGGCGGCCTGACCGTCTTCGACATCGCTCCCGAGCCGCTCGCCGAGCTCGAGACCGCCGGCGCGAAGGTGGCCGGCTCGGTCGCCGAGCTCGCAGCGGACTGCTCGGTCATCTCGATCATGGTCAACACCGACGACCAGGTGCGCGACGTGATGGGCCAGATCCTGGGCGCCGCCAAGCCGGGCACGGCCCTGGTCGTGCACTCGACGATCTCCCCGGACCTGCCGCCGCGGCTCGAGGACCTCGGCGGTCGCCACGACCTGCTCGTCGTCGACGCCCCGGTCAGCGGGGGAGCGATGGGGGCCGCGGACGGCACCCTGGCGATCATGGTCGGCGGCAGCGACGCGGCGTTCGACGCGGTCCGCGGACCACTCGGCCTGATGGGCACCGAGGTGGTGCACTGCGGCCCGATCGGCAACGGCACCGCCGCCAAGCTCGCGCGCAACCTGCTGCACTTCGTCGCCTTCACCGCGACCGGTGAGGCGCTGCGCCTGGCCGAGGCCGCCGGCATCGACCTGCAGGCTCTCGGACGCATCGTCCGGCACACCGACTCGATCACCGGTGGCCCCGGCGCGATCATGCACCGCGACACCACCCAGGAGCTCGCCCCGGACGACTTCTGGGTCTCGATCTTCAGCCACGTCCGCGCGATCGGCGAGAAGGACCTCTCGCACGCGATCGAGCTGGCCGACCGTCTCGGTGTCGACGTACCGATGGCGCATTTCGCGCTCGACCACCTGAGCGCCGCGCTCGGGCTTCCTAAGGAGGACTGATGGGCAAGTTCGACGATCTTCCCGAGATCCGCCGCCAGGGCCTGGAGAAGATGGAGCAGGTCTACGGGTTCGAGATGAACGACATGGACGGCGACTTCTTCCGCTATACCGCCGACCACCTATTCGGCGACATCTGGAACCGCCCGGGGCTGAGCGACCGCGACCGCCGACTGCTGCTGATCGGGATGCTGTCGACCCACGGCGCCCAGGACGTCCTTTCCATCCAGATCCCGGCTGCGTTCAAGGCCGGCGAGCTGGACGAGGATGCGCTGCGCGAGATCGTGATCATGGTCTGCCACTACGGCGGCTGGCCGGTCGGGGCTCGCCTGAACAGCCTCGTCGAGGACACGATCGCCAAGGGTCGCTGACATGGCCACCGAACCGGTTACCTCGCACCTGCGGCTCGGTCTGAACCCGCGTCAGACCGAGACCGTGGAGAAGCTCCTCCTCGCCGGCGAGGAGGAGCTGGAGGCGGTCGGACCGGAGGCGCTCACGATCCGGATGGTCGCGCAGCGCGCCGGGGTCTCGCCGGCGACGGCCTACACCTACCTGGCCAGCAAGAACCACCTGTTCGCCGAGCTGTTCTGGCGCCGCATCGTCACCGAGCCCGGGCCGGAGCCCGACGGTGCCACCGCAGTCGACCGAATCCGGACGGTGACTCGCCACTTCGCGGCGCTCCTCGGGAGGTCCCCGCACCTGGCCACCGCCGCCAACATGGCGCTGCTCGGGACCGACCCCGAGGTCGAGCGGCTGCGGCTGGTGATCGGGGCCGAGTTCGTGGACCGGTTCCGCACCGCGATCGGCGAGCCCGCCGACCCGCGCGTCGTCGAGGCGCTGACCCTGGCGTTCTCCGGCGCCCTGCTCCAGGCCGGGATGGGCCTGATGACCTACGAAGAACTCTCCGAGCGGCTCGACTCCGTCGTCGCCGTGATCATGGAAGGCCACTGAGGATGACTGCCGAGCCGCAGGCCGGGTGCCCGCTCACGTTCGACCACTACGACCACGCACTCCAGGACGACCCGTACCCGACGTACGCGCGGCTGCGCGCGGAGGCGCCCCTCTTCCACAACGAGGAGCACGACTTCTGGGTGATGTCCCGGCACGCCGACCTGCACAAGGCCTGGCGCACCGACGACGTCTACTCGAACAAGATGGGCGTGACCCTCGACAAGAGCGCCTGGAACGAGAACGCGCACATCGTGATGTCGTTCCTGGGCATGGACCCGCCGGACCAGACCCGGCTGCGCAAGCTCGTCTCCCGCGGCTTCACCCCGAAGCGCGTCGCCGAGATGGAGCCGCGGATCACCGAGGTCAGCCTGCGGCACCTGGAGGCAGCGCTCGCCAAGGGCGAGGCCGAGGGCGGCTTCGACTGGATCGTCGACTTCGCCGGCAAGTACCCGATGGACGTGATCTCCGAGCTGCTCGGCGTCCCGGAGGCCGACCGCGACGAGGTACGCCGACTGGCGGACCTGCTGGTCGTGCGCGAGGACGGGCTCCGCGACGTTCCGCAGGCCGGCATGGACGCATCCCTGCAGATGTTCTCCTACTTCGCCGACCTGCTCGCTGCGCGCAAGAACGCCCCTGCGGACGATCTGGTCACCGCGCTCCTCCTCGCTGAGGACGAGGGCGACCGGATGACCGACGGAGAGCTCACCGCGTTCCTGTTCCTGATGGTGGTGGCCGGGAACGAGACCACGACCAAGCTGCTCGGCAACGCGGTCAGCAACCTCGCCCGGCACCCCGACCAGCTCGCGGCCGTGTTCGCCGACGCCGACCTGATCGCCCCCTGGATCGAGGAGACGCTGCGGTACGAGGCCTCCAGCCAGCTCCTCGCGCGCCACACGTTGCAGGACGTCACCATCGACGGGATCACCTGCCCTGCGGGTTCGCAGCTGCTGTTCAACGTCGGATCGGCCAACCACGACGAGACCGTGTTCACGAACTCCGAGGAGTTCGACATCCACCGCGACAAGGCCGAGCTCGCCAAGCACATCGCCTTCGGCGGAGGTCGGCACTTCTGCCTCGGTGCGAACCTGGCGCGGATGGAGGCGCAGATCGCGCTGAAGCAGCTGGTCGAGCGGGTCTCCACGATCGAGGTCGACCAGGACCGCGCGGTCCGGATGTACTCGGCGAACGTGCGCGGTTACGCCTCGCTGCCGGTCAGGGCCACCCTGCGATGACCTCGCGGTACGCATCCCTCACCCGTGAACAGCTCGCGGTGCTGCTGCCCGAGCTGCTGCTGATCGGCCAGCTCATCGACCGCTCGGGCATGGCCTGGTGCATCAGCGCGTTCGGTCGCGAGGGGATGCAGGAGGTGGCCATCGAGGAGTGGATGGCCTCGAGCCCGATCTACACCCGGCGGATGCAGAAGGCCCTGCGCTACGAGGGCGACGACGTCATCACGATCTTCAAGGGTCTCCAGCTCGACATCGGGGCGCCGCCGCAGTTCATGGACTTCCGTTACACCGTTCACGACCGCTGGAACGGGGAGTTCCACCTCGACCACTGCGGTGCGCTGATGGACGTGGAGCCGATGGGTCCGGATTTCGTGAAGGGCATGTGCCACGACATCGAGGACCCGACCTTCGACGCGACGGCCGTCGCCACCAACGCCCACGCGCAGGTCCGCCCGATCCACCGGCCCCCGCGCATGCCGGCCGAGCGGAACCCGCACTGCGCCTGGACCGTGAAGATCGACCCGGCCTACCCGCCGGTGAGCGAGTCTGAGGGCTGCGTCGCGCTGCAGTCCTCGAAGGCGGCACTGACCGTCCTCGATGACATCGACGCGTCCGACGACGGCCAGTCCGACTACAGCGGCGAGCTGATGGCCGACTTCGACTTCAGCGCCTACTCGCACTCAGCCCTGGTCCGGATGGCCGACGAGGTCTGCCTGCAGATGCAGCTGCTCAACCTCGGCTTCCTGCGGGCGGTGCAGGCGCGCACCGATGCCGCCGCGGCCGAGGAGATCGCCACCAAGCAGCTCGTCGGGATCGCGGGCGTCGCTGCCGAGCGGATCCGCGCGGCCCTCGACCTGCCCGCCGACGAGGTCGGCGCCCTGCGCGTCCTGGAGCTGCACCCGCTGCTGAACCCGGCTGCCTACGTGGCCGCGTCCTTCGGCGAAGGCCTCACGGTCACCCCCGGGCCGGCGCACGAGGACGGCGGCTGGATCACCCTGGTCGGACCGGACCGGATCGCCCCGCTTCAGGCTGCTGTCCGCGCCGTCGACCCGCACCTCGACGTCCAGGTCACGGCGGCTTCACGGGTTGAGCCTGCCGAAACCTGGACTGCGTACGTCGAACGGCGCGGCGAGCCCGCCGCAGAGGCGAGCGAGGTCGCCGTGACCCGCTTCAGCACCGGGACGTCGTTCCAGTTCCAGCCGCGGAAATCGATCCCCATCAGCGTGGTCTGAGGGCCGGCGGTTCGAGATCGCGACTACGCCAGGCTTGGCGTCCGTCCCAGATGGTTCGCGACATCGAGTAGCGGCTGGATGGCTGCGCCCGGCTCGCCTTGGACACGGATCAGGTAGTCGCCGCGTACCACGAGGATCTCGGGAATCGCCTGAGCGTCTGCTGGGTCAGCCGGATCCACCAGTGCCGGGTCCCCGTGGAAGGTCGTGACGTATGGTCGCCCGTTCTCTCGACGAATGCGTTCAGCCCAGCCCTTGTCCAGATCGACGTGGACCCATCCGGTCTCGTACGTGAGGTAGACGGCGCCGTAGGCAAGGGCTGGTGTAGCCGGACCGCCGGAGCAGAAGTAAGCAGCAGTGAACTGAGAATGATCGGGCGTCGCGGTCGTGACCGGGATCGTTGCCAGGCGACGGACCACGTCGAGGGGTGTCTCTTCTGCACCGTCACAGGGCTGATCGAAACTGCGCCCTGGCCCGTCGCCCATGCGTCGTGTGGCCGCGGACGTGTCTGCGCCAGTACGTACGGCTCGTCCGGCCGACGGTGCTGGCGTGAGCGCATTCGCTGCGACGATCAAGGCAGACGCGGCCGCTGCGCCGAACCACAGGCCGCGAAGCGCGGTCTGACCTTCTCTGCGGGATTCAGATGAGTTCATCGGTGCGCTCCTTTGCTAGCTGATGTCGTCGATGTACGGGTACTTCCACCAGTTGCTGAAGTCCGGATCCGTGTCGGAGTACGTCGTGCCGTGATCCCAACGACTCCAGGCGCTCGAGCTACCAGCTTCTTGGATCTCGTGGAATCGTCCGAGTCCCGCGTCGGACTGGTCTCCACGTTCCTGGTTGACGCCGTCGCTTCCGCTCGTGAAGCTCAGGTAGATGCCGTCCGGGACCTTGGATCTGACGGGGCGCATCTGCTCGCTGACGAGCGACCAGGCTGGCGCTTACGCGCCTCCCGGATCATCACCGTGTCGTTCGACCGTGTTCCGCCCTGAGACCCGGCGCGCGCGACCGGGTCCGGCGGCATACGGTGGTTCCATGAAGGCCCTGCTCCTGGAGAACATCCACCCCGCTGCTGTCGAGCTGCTCGAGCAGCGCGGCTGCGAGGTCGAGCTGCGCACCGAGTCCCTGTCCGAGGACGCGCTGATCGAGGCGCTGCCCGGCGTCGACATGCTCGGGATCCGGTCGAACACCAACGTGACCGAGCGGGTGCTCGACGCCGCGCCGGGCCTGCAGACGATCGGCTGCTTCTGCATCGGCACGAACCAGGTCGACCTGGCTGCCAGCACCGCCCGCGGCATCGGTGTGTTCAACGCGCCGTACTCCAACACCCGCAGCGTCGTGGAGCTGGTGATCGGCGAGATCATCGCGCTCGCCCGCCGGCTGCCGGAGAAGACCCAGCGGATGCACGAGGGCACCTGGGACAAGTCGGCCCGAGGCAGCCACGAGATCCGCGGCCGCACGCTCGGCATCGTCGGCTACGGGAACATCGGCACCCAGCTCTCGAACATGGCCGAGGCGATCGGCATGCGGGTCGTCTTCTACGACACCGCAGACCGTCCGGCCCACGGCAACGCCCGCAAGGTGCGCTCGCTGCGCGAGCTGCTCTCGATCTCCGACGTGGTGAGCCTGCACGTCGACGGGCGCCCGGGGAACGCGGGCTTCTTCGGTGCGGACGAGTTCGCCGCGATGAAGTCGCGGTCGATGTTCATCAACGCCTCGCGCGGCATGGTCGTCGACTACGAGGCGCTGCGCGAGCACCTGCTCTCCGGCCACATCGCCGGTGCTGCCGTGGACGTGTTCCCGGTGGAGCCGAAGGCAAACGGCGACACCTTCACCTCGGTGCTGCAGGGCCTGGACAACGTGATCCTCACCCCGCACGTCGGCGGTTCGACGCAGGAGGCGCAGGAGGAGATCGGTGGCTTCGTCGCCGGCAAGCTGGCCGGCTTCCTGTTCGAGGGCAGCACCGCACTGTCGGTGAACCTGCCGGGTTTCGTGGTGCCGCCGCTCGTCGACGTCCACCGCATCGGCTTCCTGCACCGCAACGTGCCGGGCGTGCTGGCCGAGTTCAGCGCACTCACCGCCGAGGGCGGCAACATCACCTTCCAGCAGCTCGCCACGAACGCTGACCTCGGCTACGTGGTTGCCGACGTGGTCGACGCGTTGCCGGACAGCGCGATCCAGAAGCTGCGCGGCTCCGAGCACTGCCTCTGGCTGCGGACCTGGTCCTGAGCCTTGGCTGCCAGCGAGTCGTTCAGTGACCGCGACTCGTGGGAGCGCCGGTGGGAGCAGGCACTCGCGCAGCACGGTGACGCCATCGTCTCCAAGCCGCCGAATCCCTTGCTGGTAGGGGAATTCTCCGATGTGGAACCGGGGCGCGCGCTCGACGCCGGCTGCGGCCACGGTGCCGAATCGATCTGGCTCGCGGGCCTCGGATGGCGGGTGACCGCGGTCGACTTCTCAGTGGCGGCGCTCGAGCGTGGTCGAGCCACCGGGACGGCTCTGGACCTCGGTGAGCAGATCGAGTGGCTCGAAGGAGACCTCGGTGTCTGGACGCCCGAGCCGGCGGCGTACGACCTGGTGAGCTGCCTCTACGTGCACGTCGCAGGTTCGGCAGTCGAGATGGTGCAGCGACTCGCCAGCGGGGTGGCGCCGGGCGGCACGCTGTTCCTCGTCGGCTATCCGGCGACCGACCCGGAGACGGGGGAGCCGACGATGGCGGCCGGCCAGAATCAGGTCACGGTCCCGGACGCGCTCGCAGCGCTGACCGACGGCTGGGAGATCGAGATCGCCGAGAACCGTCCGCGCGAGGTGGGCGGTGGCGTCGATGCTGTGGTGAGAGCGAGGCGGTGGTGAGCGAGCACGAGGACCGGCACTCGGCGGAGTACTGGGACGAGCGCTACTCCGCGGAACCGGTGTGGAGCGGCAACCCCAACGCCGCCCTGGTGGCCGAAGCGAGCGACCTCGGACCGGGACGCGCTCTGGACGTCGGCTGCGGAGAGGGCGCGGACTCGGTCTGGCTCGCGCTGGGTGGCTGGGACGTGACCGCCCTGGACATCTCAGCCAAGGCTGTCGAGCGCACGGCTGCCGTCGCGGACCAGGCCGGGGTCGCGGTCGTCGGTGTCGCCGCCGGGATCCTCGAGGCTGAGCTCGCGTCGGGCTCCTTCGACCTGGTCAGCGTGATGTACCCGGCGATCCTCCGTACGCCGACCCGCGACGCCGAGCGCCGGCTGCTCGACCTGGTCGCGCCGGGCGGCACGCTGCTGGTCGTGCACCACGCGGACGTCGATCGCGAGCACGCGCTGAACCGCGGCTTCGACCCCGACGACTACGTCTCGCCCGAGGACGTCCGCATCGCGGCGGTCGAGCAGGGCGGCTGGTCGGTCGTCGTCGACGAGCGACGCGACCGGTCCGTCGAGCACGGCGCCGGCGCGCACCACAAGGCCGACCTGGTGGTCCGGCTCCGCCGAGGTTGAACCCGGGCGAACCCGGTCAGCCGACGTACGCCGTCATCCGGATCGAGACCAGCAGGCCCGGCAGGTCGACGCCGAGCTTGGCGACGTAGCGGGTCGGGGGATCGGTGGGGAACCACCGGGCGTACTCCTCGTTCAGCCCGGTGAAGTCGTTCGGGTCGGTCAGCAGGATGCCGACCTCGGTGACGTCGTCGAGACTCGCACCCGCGGCCTCGAGGATCGTCCGGCAGTTCGTGAGGGCCGGCTTGGTCTGATCGCCGATCGACTCACCGGCGAGCGCGCCCGTGCTCGGGTCGATCCCGACGGTCCCGGAGACGAAGACCTGGGATCCGGCCCGCACCGCTTGGCTGTACATCGGCGAGTTGGGAGCGTCCGCCGTGCTGATGATCGTGCGTGGCATGGCCCGAGCGTCTCAACGATCGAGCCGGCGGGCAACGGGTCGGTAAAACACGATAAAGTCACTCGACTAAAGATAGATAGCGAGTTGACCGTGACCACCACGACCACCGCAGCGGAACTGACGCTCACGCCGCTGCAGCTGCCACCGGCACCGCCGGTGGTGCGTGCGCGTGCGCCGCGGTCCCCACGACGCCGGTGGCCCGCGGTCGTGCTCCTGGTCCTCGGCGCCGCCCTGGTGGTGGTCCCGGTCGTCGGCGGGCTCTTCACCAAGTCGGCCTCGGGCCAGCAGCTCATCGATGCCTTCGCCCCGCACCTGACTCCGGACTCGCTCGGCCGCTACGACACCGACCTGCACACCTTGCGCACCGGCACCTCTGCGCTGGACCGCGTCTACGCGCGGGACCACGTCGCCCCGGGCCGGTACCCCGGGATCGACGCCTACCGATCGCAGTCGGAGGCGGTCCAGGCGCGCGCGACGACCCTGCTCGACCGGATCCGGGCGGCCGAGCCCGACTACCGCAAGGTCGCCGGCATCGGCGGCTTCGACCGGCTGCCGTTCCTCCTGGTGACGGCCGGCCTCGGACTGGCGTACGCCGGCGGGGTGCTGCTGTCGGGACGGCAGCGCGCCGGGGGAGCCGCAGCCCTGGCGCTGCTGGCCTCGGTCGCCCTGGCCGGCTACCCGTTGATCAGCAGCCTGCCGGAGGGTTCGCGTGCCGGGCACCGGCTCCAGCACGCCCTGGCGCCGGTGATGACCGACGCCACCGTGCTGCGCGAGCAGCGCGACTTCGTGCTGCTGGTGCATGCGGTCGGCGAGCTCGACACCGCGTTCCGCGTTGACTCCCGCCGCGGCGAGGGCGGCAGGCAGCTGCGCGCGCTGGTGGCGGCCTGGCCGACGATCTCCTCCGACCTCGCGAGCCTGGTCGGGGCCATCGAGGACAACCTCGACAACGATGCGGCGCTGGCCGACCTCGACGACCTGGGCCGACCTCTCGGGGTCTCCGGTCTGATCGCGATGCCGTGGCTGCTCGTCGGCGCCGGCGGAGTCGGCGCCGTCGCCGCACTCTCAGCTCTGCCCCGTCGTAGGAAGGAAGCACGATGACGACCTCGTTCCGCCGTACCGGAGCAGTCCTCGCGGCGGTGATCGCCGCCGGAACGCTGGCGGGCTGTGGTGGCGGCAGCAAGGAGGACGACAGCCGGGGCACCGAGCTCGTCGGCCTGCTCAAGCTCGCGCCGGGAGCAGTGAAGGGCGGCAAGGTCAGCGGAACGTGGTTCCGGATGGTCCAGGTCGGCGGCACCGTCAAGAACGGCCCGTTCATGAAGAACGCCGACTCGAAGGCCGACGGCGGCGAGGTGACCCTGCTGCGACCCGGCACGTCCGGAGGTCTCCGTCTGGAGGGCTACCAGTCCCAACCCGTCCCGGCGTTCGCGGCCAACGGTGACTCGTTGGCGAACGCCATCGTCAAGCCGGCCCGGTTCTTCGCCGTGGCGTTCAGCATCTCGACCAACCCGGTCGACCCGCAGACCAAGCGCCAGGTCGCTCCGCCCACCGTCTACGTCAAGGACGGCCGGTTGAGCGCAGACCTCTCCTCCTGGGGTGTGACCTGGAACAAGCAGGTCTTCAACCAGGGCGCGCCGAAGCCGGTTCCGGACACGGCTGCGAAGGCCCCGGGTCAGGAGAAGGCGGCGAAGGTCTGGGACTGGGTGGCCGGCAAGTACTTGGAGTCGGCCCCGGCGCCGACGTTGACCGGCACGTCAGCGACCGGCACGTTCGACGCCAAATCCGGCCGGTTCACGCTCGAGTGGACCAGCCTCATCGAGGGCGGCCCGTTCAACCGGTTCATCGGGCGCTGGCACCTGGAGGGCACGTTCGTGAAGGACGGGCGCGCGCCCGATGCCTGAGCGCTCCGGGTCGGCGATCGAGGTCGAGAACGCGTCGAAGGTCCTCGACGGCGTCCGGGTGCTCGACCGCGTCTCGTTCACGGCCGAGCCGGGACGGGTGACCGCCTTCCTCGGGCCGAACGGAGCCGGCAAGTCGACGACGCTGCGCGCGATCCTCGGGATCGACCACCTCGACTCCGGGCGGGCGGTGATCGGCGGGCGGCCGTTCCGCGAGCACCCGCAGCCGTTGCAGGTCGCCGGGGCACTCCTCTCCCCGGACGCCGCCCATCCGGCGCGCAGCACCCGGGGTCACCTGCGGATTCTCGCGGCTTCCAACGGACTGTCCCGCACGGCGGTCGATCGCGCCCTCGAGCTGGTCGGTCTGCGCGACCTCGCCGACCTGCCCGCGGGGCAGATGTCGCTCGGCATGAAGCAGCGCCTGGGGCTGGCCACCGCCCTGATCGGGGACCCGGCGGTGGTGATCCTCGACGAGCCGCACAACGGCCTGGACACCGCGGCGATCCGGTGGCTGCGTGGCGTGCTGCGCTCCCTCGCCGATGCGGGCCGCACGGTGCTCGTCTCCAGCCACCTGATGGCTGAGGTCGAGCTGATCGCCGACGACGTCGTCGTCATCGACGAGGGCCGGATCATCGCGGCTGACACCCTGGAACGTTTCCTCGGGATCAGCGGCTCGCTCGAGGACCGCTACCTGGGCGAGCTGAGCTCGCGATGAGCCGATTCACCGACGCCGTCGCCGCCGAGCTGGTCAAGGTCCGCACCGTGCGCGGCCTGGTCGTGGGTGCTGTGCTCGCGACCCTCGCACTTCCGCTGACCTCGTTGCTGGTGGTCACCAGCGGTGGCCTCGGCGAGCAGGACACGCTGACCAGCGGCGCTGCCACCGGGACCGTGGTCGGCCTGCTGGCGTTCGGGGCCTGGGGCGCGTCGGTGGCGGGGAGCGAGTACGTGCACCGCACCATCACCGTCAGCCTGGCCGCGGTCCCGCACCGTCCGACCCTTCTCCTGGCCAAGCTCGCCGCGGCCGGTGCGATCGCCGCGGTCGGGGGAGCCGCCGCGGCGCTGCTCTCGGTGCTGCTGGTGCACTCGGCCGCGCCCCCGCACACCCATCACCTCGGGAACCCGTGGTCCCTGGTCGGGATCGTCCTCGCGTTCGTGGCGGTGACCGTGGTGGGGGTTGCCGTCGGCGTGCTGGTTCGTTCCTCGACGGCGTCGATCGCCGTCGTCGCGGCCGCGGTGCTCCTGCCCAAGGCAGCGGCCGGGCTGCTCGGGGGGCTCCAGCCCTGGGTCGTCGGGGCGAGCCCCGGCACCGTGGTCACCCAGCTCGTGCACGGCGGGCAGCTCGCGGACGACCAGACCTTTCCCGGCGGGACGGCGCTGGCGCTGCTGAGCATGCTGGCGGTGGCGACGGCCGTCGGGTCCGTGAGCGCTCTGGCGTTCGGGCGTCGCGACGGCTAGCTCTCAGGTGACGTCAGGAATGCCCAGCTCGGCCATCAGCTTCACGCCCGCGGTCCGGTGCCGTTTCCCGGCGAGCAGGAGCGTGCGGGCCTCCTGGTAGCGACACCCGGCGGCCCGCATCGCCTCCTGGGTCGCCAGCACCGCGTCGAGGTCACCGGCGGCCAGGGCCGCCGCGCGGTCCAGGATCGCTGAGGCGATCGGGTTCGCGGTCACGTGGGGACGAGTGCGCTCGACCCGCTCGAGGGCGTCCGGCAGGTCCGCGAGCACGGACGCCTCGGCCCAGTACGCCGTCCACCACGGCCGCCACAACCCGAGGTGCCAACCGTTGGCGCCGGCACCGCCCACGGCCTTCCCTTCGGACGGGTCGTCCGGGAGGAGGGCCAGGACGCCGTGCGGGTCGTCGCGGTGGAGCAGCACCAGGGCGTCGAAGGAGGGGGACGAGGTGGACGGTTCCGGGAAGCCGCCCCGGAGGTCCCGGCACAGGCTCCTCCAGGCAGTCGCGCGGTCGTCGTCCCCACGGAGAGCGTGCGCCGCTGCCACCGACAACGCGCTCGGTCCGAGCTGGCCGATGGCGGGCCGTCCGGCGCGGTCCCAGGTGCGCTCGAACCGCTCGCCGCCCTCGACGACCTTGGCGATCTCACCCACCGCGAAGTCGACGCGGAGCTGCCGGGAGATGGCGACGTACTGGACGCCCTCGTAGAACGGAAGTGCAGCGAGCCGGTCCGCGGACTCGGCCGCGCCCCGCAGGTCCCCGGCTGCGATGAGGACGTCGGCGCCCATCAGGTAGCAGTCGTTGAGTTCCATCGCTGCCGGGATCTCCTCGGGGACGGTGGCGAGCAGCTCCATCCGGGTCTGCACCGTGCGTGCTGCGCCCGCGAGATCGCCGTGCACGAGGATCTCGGCGGTCACGGCGTCCAGCCCGGCGCTCAGCAGGAGTGGGTCACCCGAGGCCCGCGCCAGCTCGACCGCTGCCTCGGCTCGGTCGAGGCCGCCCTCCACCCCGACCTCGGCGAGCGCGACCGACGCGCGGACGCCCAGGTCCGTGGAGCCGACGGCGATCGCGGCGTCGAGGTAGCGGACGGCGTCGTCGCGGGTCAGCGGTTCGGGGAAGACGCCCTGGAACCGCATGATCACCTCGGCGGCCCGTGCGGAGAGCACGGCTGCCGTGGTCCGGTCGTCGACCTCCTCGGCCAGGGCCACGGCCTGGTCCAGGAGCCGCAGGTAGTCGTTGCCCGACTGGCGCGCGAGCGCCGAGTTGGCGGCGTCGATCAGTGCCGCGAGCTGGTCGGCCGGGCGCTGGGCCAGCTGCGCGGCCTGGGCGAACCCGCGTTGCGCAGCGGCCGGTTGGCCCCGGGCGAAGTCGAGCCGGGCCAGGAGCACGGCCAGCCGGGAGGCGACGTCGTCGGTGACGTCGTCCCCCGCGGCGGCCATCAGCGCTGCCCGCAGGTCGTCGCTGACCTGGTCGAAAGCCGTCCGCCAGGTCGGGTCGCCGGTTTCCTGCCGCTCGTGCAGGGCGCTGGCCGTGCCCAGGCACCAGCGCAGGTGACGGGAACGGAGCCCGTCGAGCTGGCCGCGTTCCTCGAGAAGCTCCTGCCCGTACTGACGCACGGTCTCCAGCGCGCGGTACCGGGTCCCGGTCGGTGAGGGTCGGGCGATCAGCAAGCTGTTGTCGACCAGGTGCGCCAGACCCTCGACGGTGGCAGCCACCGAAGCCTCGGGCTCGACCACCGCGGCGGCATCGGCGGCGGAGAACCGCATGGCGAAGACGCAGACCTGCTCGAGCAGCGCGCGCCGGTCGTCGTCGAGCAGCGACCAGCTCCAGTCGAGCGTCGCGCGCAGCGAGTGGTGCCGCTCGTGCACCCGGGTCCCGCCGGAGAGCATCAGCAGCGGTTCGGTCAGCCCGGCCTCCAGGCCGTCGAGGCCCAGGCTCGGCAGTCGTGAGGCCGCCAGCTCGATGGCGAGGGCGACCCCGTCGAGCTGGAAGCAGATCGCGGCGACCCGGTCGCGGTCCGCTTCACCCAGCGCGGCCCCGACGGTGGTCGCTCGTTCCTCGAAGAGCCGGACCGCGTCCCCGGGGTCGTCCCCGGCAGGAAGCGACAACCCCGGCACCGCGAAGACCCGTTCGAAGGGCAGCATCAGCCGGGTGCGGCTGGTCGCGAGGAGGGTGAGCTTCTCGCACCCGGCGAGCATGCGCTCGGCGAACGCGGCCGCGCCGTCCAGGACGTGCTCGCAGTTGTCCAGGACGATCAGGAGGCGGCGCGATCCGATCCAGGCCGACAGCGTCTCGGTGAGCGTGCGACCGGGGATTTCCTTGACGCCCAGGACGCCGGCCACCGCGGCGGCGATCGAGTCAGGATCCGCGACCGGCACCAGGTCGACGTACCAGACGCCGTCGAAGACCCCCACGAGGTCGCCGGCCGTCACGGTCACCAGCCTCGTCTTGCCGACGCCGCCAGGTCCGAGGAGCGTGACCAGGCGTTCGTTCTCGACGAGCTCGACCAGGGCCCGGCGCTCGTCGTGGCGGCCCACGAAGGAGGTGAGCGCTACCGGAAGGACCGCTGTTCCGAGGTCTGCGGCCTCGAGATCCTCGTCCGCGGCTGCTCCGGAGCCGGATCCTCCGGTAGCGGCGACGGCATGGGCAGCGAGGGCCCGCTTGTCGGGGAGGTCGAGCTTGCGGAGAAGCGTGGCGACGTGGGACTCGACGGTGCGGACGGAGATGAACAGCCGCTCGGCGATCTCCGCATTGGTGAGGTGCTCGCCGACCAGCGCGAGGACCTCACCTTCACGCCGGGAGACCCCGGCCGGTGGCGGTGGCAGCTGCACCCCACCATTCTGCATTTTCGGAGGCCGGGCGTGCGCTCGTTGCGCCCCGGACGAGCCGGGAGAACAGGCTGCGCTCGCCGCGGCAGGCGCGGGCGGTGCGCCGGCGGTCGGCCTGGGCGCGCAGGTCGTCGATGCGGGCGGTGGTCATCTGGCGGGTGATGTAGGTGGTCATCTCGGGCTCCTCGGGTCGGTTTTCCTGATGACCCGATCGTCCGATCTGCGGGGGTACCCCGACATCCGCAGCGACTACGGAACCGACTACGGAAACCGGGGCTCAGTACCCGTATCCGCGCTCAGCGGACGGCAGCGAGGGCGGCGCGGACGTACCCGTCGGTCCGCGGCGAGGAGACCATGTGGTCGGCCAGCCGGTTCGGCGCGTACGCGACCGTGGTGCGGGTGTCGAGGTCGTTGACGACGATCGCCCCGCCGTACCCGGTCCACCAGCAGATCCGGCCCTCCGGGATGACCGGGGCGGTCGGCATCTGCAGGGCGTAGCCCATCCCGAAGCGCACCGGGACCAGCAGCATCAGGTCGGGTCCCTCGGCCTGGACCTCGAAGATCCGCTCGACGGTGCCCGCCGAGAGCAGCTCCAGGCCTCCGTACGAGCCGCCGTGGGAGATGAGCGCCTGGGCCTGGGCGATGCCGCGGGCGTTCCCGTGTCCGCCGGCGCCCCCGACCGCGCTCCGGCGCCAGGCCGGGGTGTTGCACACCGTCTCCGGCGCGACCAGCGGGTTGAAGATCGTCCGCAGCAGGAACGCGTCCGGCGACATCGCGCTGTAGTCGGTGTTCGACGGCGGCGGGTTCGACAGGTCGGCGCACAGGTCCAGCTCGTCGTCGGGGACGCCCAGCCGGAAGCCGCCGCCCAGCGGCTCCATGATGTCGGTGTGCAGGATGTCCGCCACGGTGCGGCCGGTCGCGCCGCGGACGATCCCGTCGACCAGGTGGCCGTGGTTGACCAGGTGGTAGGCCGGCGCGGAACCGGGCTCGTACCACGGTGCCTGCTCGGCCAGCAGCGCCTCGGACTTCTCCAGGTCGCAGATGTCCTCGATGCTGACCGGCTCGGTCCAGCCCGGCACACCGCTGGTGTGCCCGAGGACCTGGCGGACCAGGACGCTCTCCTTGCCCGCAGCCCCGAACTCGGGCCAGTACGTCGCCACGGGCGCGTCCAGGTCGATGAGTCCCTTCTCGACCTGGGTCAGGAGCGCCAGGGCCACCATCGTCTTCGTGACCGACCAGACCTGGGTGATGGTGTCCCGCTCCCACGGGACGCCCGGACGGGCCTCGCCACCCCAGAGGTCGACGACCAGCTCGCCGTCGTGCACCACCGCGACGCTGGCGCCGCGGTCCTCGCCGTTGGCGAGGTTCTCCTCGAGGAGGTCCCGGAGCGGGCTGAACTCGTCTGCGCAGGTGCCGTCGACCACGGGGTCACCTTAGGGGTCCGCGCACGGGCGTGGAGCGCGTCCCGAACGCAGAACAGCCCGGACCTGGTGGTCCGGGCTGTTTCACTTGCGACCCCGACGGGACTCGAACCCGCGGCCTCCGCCGTGACAGGGCGGCGCGCTAACCAACTGCGCTACGGGGCCTGGTGCTTGCTTCAAGGTGGTGCATTTGCGAAGCCACGGAATGCTAACGCATCGGGACCTCAGCACTGAAATCGCACCCCCAACGGGATTCGAACCCGTGCTACCGCCGTGAAAGGGCGACGTCCTAGGCCACTAGACGATGGGGGCTTGGGACCGACCAAGCATAGGGCACCGGTCACTACGCTCGGACCGTGGACCTGGACGACGACGCCTTCGAGGAGCTGGTCGCGGACGCCCTCGACCGCATCCCCGGCCCGCTCGCCGGCCTGATGGACAACGTCGTGGTGCTGATCGAGGAGGAGCCGCCCGAGGACGAGCCGGACCTGCTCGGCCTGTACGTCGGCACCCCGCTGACCGAGCGGGACAGCGGCTACACCTTCCAGGCTCCGGACCAGGTCTTCATCTACCGGGGGCCGCTGCTGCGGATGTGCGAGGACGCCGAGGAGCTGGCCGAGGAGGTCGAGATCACCGTGGTGCACGAGCTCGCGCACCACTTCGGGATCGACGACGAGCAGCTGCACGCGTGGGGCTGGGGCTAGCTCCGTGTGCTGGTTGAGCTTGTCGAAACCCGGCGAGGTTTGCGCGAACGTCACCACGTTTCGACAGGCTCAACGAGCAAGGGCGTAGCCGAGCCAGGCGACGCCCAGGCAAGCCACCACCGTGATCACGGCGTACGCGAGCCCGCGCCAGCCACCCTTGTTCACCGACTGGACCGCCACCGCCGAGTACGTCGTGAACGCACCGCAGAACCCGGTGCCCCACAAGGTCATCGCGTCCGTGCCGACGCCGTGCCCGACCAGCCATCCCAGCAGTGCCGACCCGAGCAGGTTGACCAGCAGGGTGCCCCAGTGGACGGTCCGGTCCAGGGCGCGGCCCGCGAGCAGCCGGGCCGGTGCACCGACGGCCGCCCCGAGGGCCACCAGCAGCGCGCTCACTCGTCCACCCCGGACTCCTCGGCATCGGCGCGGGCAGCGGCCGTGCTCCACCGGTCGACGACCGCGACCGCGACCAGGGCGGCGACCAGCGTCCCGGCGACGTAGCAGAACGCGGTGAGGTCCCGGTTGTGCTCGAAGAGCGTGACGGTCTCCGCCGATGCGGCCGACATCGTGGTGAAGCCGCCCATCACCCCGGTGCCCAGGAACACCCCGAGCAGGGGCGAGCGGCGTACGACGGCGAAGGCCGGCAGGGCCGCCAGCAGCGCACTGCCCACGACGTTGATCGCGAACACGGTCCACGGGAAGCCGGTCCCGACGGCGTGCCACTCGGTCAGGCCGTAGCGCGCCAGCGAGCCGAGCACGCCCCCGACCGCGGCCGCCGCGAGTGCACGGCCCAGCGGGGGTGGGGTCACGAGACCTCCTGGCGCCCGACCAGGCGGGTCGGTCCGACCCACGGCATCGGCCGGTGCCCGTTCGCCTGGCGGCTGAACTCGCCGAGGTACCAGCGCTGCAGCGACATCAGCTCCGGGGACGGCCGTACGGCGAGCAGCTTCTCCTGCGCGAAGCTGCGGTAGATCTCCTCGAGGAGCACCGCCACCCGGGACATCGACTCCGGGGCGGTCGCCGGCACCCGGTAGGCGAGGTCGACGGTGTCCTTGTGCGCGTCCATCGCGCTGTCCAGGTCGTCCAGCCCGACGACCTGGCGGCGCTCGTGCTCGATCTGCAGGTAGGTCTCGGCGAACTCGACGGCGATCGGGTACCGGTCCGGGTCGGTGATCGCGAGCAGGCGGAGCTCGCGGCCAAGCTCGTTGAAGTGCAGCCGCAGGTGCGAGAACAGCTCGGTCGGCATGCCCAGCAGCTCGATGGTGAGCATCGACTCGGGGTCGGCGGGTTCCTCGCCGCGCTGCGCGATCGCGTCGTCGAGGTCGAAGAGCTCGCCCTCGGCCGGGTTCTCGCGAACCTCGGCGGCCGGCTCGAACCAGACCACCTTGCCGAACCCACGGGGGTCGATGTCGGCGCCCCAGCGGCGGGCGAAGCTCGCCACCAGGTCCAGGCCCCGACCGACGGTGGTCCAGGTGAGCTCGTCGTCGGCGTTGACCAGTGGCGTGGAGTGCCGCGGCTGCGGCGGCACCATCGACTGGTCGGTGACCTCGATCCGCGGGTGCTCGACGGTGCCGCGGACGTGCACGGTCATCGGCGGTTCGGCGTGCAGCAGGGCGTTGGTGACGAGCTCGGAGACGGCCAGTCGCGCGCTCTCGGCGAGCTCGGTGCGGCCGATCTCGTCGAGGACCCCGGAGACCCACTCGCGCGCCATCCTGACCGACGGCGCTCCGGCCGGCAGTGGAAGCGTGCGCTTGTTCCAGGGCACAGGGATTCGACTCCTGGGGACGAGAGTGGGTTCATCAGGGCTGTTGCCCATCCCTCCGGTTCGATGAAACCACATCGGGTACCCGAAGTTGCGGAGGGCACCTGAGCACCGGGACCCGGTGTGACGTACCAGACGGCCCCTCGATTGTGGCGGGAGAACCCAATCCGAGACAATGGACACATGGCTGAGAAGACGACGAAGCAACCGCACCGCGTTGTCGTGATCGGCTCCGGTTTCGGCGGGCTGTTCGGGACCAAGGCGCTGCGCAACTCCGACGTCCAGATCACGATGATCGCGAAGACGACGCACCACCTGTTCCAGCCGCTGCTGTACCAGGTGGCCACCGGCATCCTCTCCGAGGGCGAGATCGCGCCGCCGACCCGCGAGGTGCTCTCGTCGCAGGACAACGTCTCGGTCCTCCTGGGTGAGGTCACCGACATCGACCTGACCGCCAAGACCGTCACCTCGCACGTGCTGGGCCGCGAGCTCGAGACGCCGTACGACTCGCTGATCGTCGCGGCGGGTGCCGGCCAGTCCTACTTCGGCAACGACCAGTTCTCGACGTTCGCCCCGGGCATGAAGAGCATCGACGACGCGCTCGAGCTGCGCGGCCGCATCTTCGGCGCCTTCGAGCTCGCCGAGGTGATGGCGGCCCGCGGCCAGGAGGTCGACCACCTGCTGACCTTCGTCGTCGTCGGTGCCGGGCCGACCGGCGTGGAGATGGCCGGCCAGATCGCCGAGCTCGCCCACAAGACCCTGAAGAGCGACTTCCGCTCGATCAACACCCGCAAGGCCCGGGTGATCCTGCTCGACGCCGCGCCGCAGGTGCTGCCGCCGTTCGGCGCGAAGCTCGGCGGCTGGACGCAGAAGAAGCTCGAGGAGATCGGCGTCGAGGTCCAGCTCGGCGCGATGGTCGTCGAGGTCGACGAGCGCGGCCTCGAGGTCCAGGACAAGTCCGGCGAGCGCCGCCGCATCGAAGCGGTCACCAAGGTCTGGGCCGCCGGTGTCCAGGCCAGCGGGCTGGGCAAGACCCTCGCCGAGCAGACCGGTGCCGCCCTGGACCGTGCCGGCCGGATCGCGGTGAACCCCGACCTGACGCTGCCGGGTCACCCGGAGGTGTTCGTCGTCGGCGACATGGTCGCGCTCGACAACCTCCCCGGCGTCGCCCAGGTCGCGATCCAGGGTGCCCGGTACGCCGCCCGCGAGATCGACGGCCGCCTGCGCGGCAAGGCTCCGCAGACCGGCTTCAAGTACTTCGACAAGGGCAGCATGGCGACGATCTCGCGGTTCAGCGCGGTCGCCACCGTCGGCAAGCTCCGGCTGTCCGGGTTCGTGGCCTGGCTGATGTGGCTGGCCGTGCACCTCTTCTACATCACCGGGTTCAAGAACCAGGTGACCGCGCTGCTGCACTGGACGGTGACGTTCATCGGCAACGACCGCTCCGAGCGGACCGTGACCGAGCAGCAGATCTTCGCGCGCGAGGCGCTCAAGCGGCTCCAGGGCGGTACCGCCGACCTGGTCAGCGCGCCGAGCCCGGTGCCGACCCGCGAGGAGCTGGAGGAGCGGGCGCAGGAAGAGGTCAGGTTGACCGACTCCAACCGGCGTGGTGTGAAGGTCGGCTGACCGACCTCGGCGTCACTCGTACTGCGGCGGGGTCTCCCCGGACGCGGCGAGCTGCTCGCGCGCCCAGCGCGGCAGGATGAACAGGCCCTCGGCCTCGACGGTGACGTTGCCCTCGGCGTCCTTCAGCGCGCCTTTCACGATCGTCTTGATCCCGGCCGTCGAGTCCACCCAGGCCTCGGCCGAGCAGGCGCCCAGCGGGGTCGGCTGCCGGTAGCGCAGCGTCAGCGTCCCCGTCATGCCCGGGGTGCCGCCGGCCGCGGCCGCCTCGCCGAAGATCTGGTCGAGCACCAGCGCCAGCACGCCGCCGTGCACCTTGCCCGGCGGACCCTCGTAGAGCGCGTTGAGGAAGAACTCCGAGCTGGCGCCGCCCTTGACGTGGTCCTGCACGATCTTCAACGGGGGAGCGATCGCGTTGCGCATCCCGACGACGGTGTTCCCGTAACCGCGGACGTGACCGCTGGTGGTGACCACGACACCGAAGTTGCCCGGGATCATCTCGGCGCTGAGCAGCTCGGAGAGCTCCTCGACCTTGCGGGTGGCCTCGAGGATCACGTCGTGCGGCATCGTGGTGCGCAGGCTGACCTCGTTCAGCCGCCGCAGCGCCTCGGTGAGCCCGCCGTACACGGCCTGCTCCTCGGCGAACTCCTCGTCGGTCATGTCGACGGTGCGGTACTCGAACGGCGGCGTCATCCAGCCAGACTAGAACGAGTTCCAGTTCTGTGCACCGTGAGTCGCAGCACTTCCGCGCGGCGCTGCGGCGGGCCATGATCTGCGGATGGCCGACACGCTCGTACCGCCGAACGACCCGCACCAGGTGAAGGGCGCCGTCGCGCGCACCGCCGAGCGGCTCGCGCAGCTGCGGGTGGTGACCTGGTACCTGGTGCACATCGGGCGGGTCCTGGACCCGTTCCTGATGCGGATCAGCAAGGGACGGTTCAACAGCACCGGGTCGGACGTCCTGGTCGTGCTGACCACCACCGGCCGGAAGAGCGGACTGGCACGGCAGACGCCGCTGGCCTACTTCACCGACGGCGACGACGTGGTGCTGATCGCGTCGAAGGGCGGTGCGCCGGAGGACCCGACCTGGCTGCTCAACATCCGCGCGAACCCGGAGGTCGGTCTGCACGTCGGACCGCACGGTGGTGCCTACACCGCGCGCGAGGCCGTAGGCGCGGAACGGGAACGGCTCTGGGGGCTCGCCAACGCGCTGTACAGCGGGTACGACGGCTACCAGGCGCGCACCGAGCGGCAGATCCCCGTGGTCGTCTGCTCGCCTAGGCGCTGAGCACGGCCCCGACGGTCTCGGGGGCGAAGCCGGGGAAGACCGCGGCCGAAGAGGCGCCGAGGCGCTTGACCACGATCTCGGAGAGCACGCTGCGGTAGTCGGTGGTCACCGCGAGGTCGGCGTCGAGGCTGTTCTGCAGGCCCGGCCAGGTGCCGTAGTAGCCGCCCTTCACGCCGGCGCCCACGATGAACATCACGTTGCCGTGCCCGTGGTCGAGCCCGTAGTTGGCGTTCTCCTTCACCCGGCGGCCGAACTCGGAGATCGTCACCAGCGTCACCTTCGAGGCCTGGGAGCCGAGGTCGGTGAAGAAGCCGGAGATCGAGGTGGCCAGGGCCGCCGCGTTGTCGATCATCCGGCCCCACTCCAGGGTGCCGAGCCCCACGTGCATGTCCCAGCCGTCCTCGTGGTCGACGGCGATCACCTGGGCGCCGACGTCGCCCTTGATCGTCCTGGCTGCCGCGTGCAGTGCGCGGCCGAGGTCGTCGTCGGAGTAGACAGCCCCGTTCCAGGGCGCTTCCGCGGTCTTGCGGACCGGCGTGAAGTCGGCGACCGCGGTCAGTGCCGAGCGAGCGCCCTTGCCGAGCACCCCCGGGGCCGAGGACCACATGGTGTGCATCGAGGTCGTGCGCCGACCCGTACCGTCGTCGGCGCCGGACACCTCGAGGTCGTCGACCGACGTGGTCGTCACCGTCGGCTCCGGGCCGTAGAGCGCCGTGATCGGCACGGACATGCCGAGGCCGATCCCCTCCAGCGGGTGGGTGTAGGTGTCCTGGCCGATCAGGCGGTTCAGCCACCCGACGCGGGCGGTGGACCCGGGGTCGGCGTCCTCGAGCTCCTCCATCGCCGAGAAGTGCGAGCGGTTCGCGACCGGCAGCCCGGTGGCGTGCACGGCGGCCACCTTGCCGGCGTTCCACAGCGGAAGCATCGCCTTCATCGACGGGTGCAGCCCGAAGAACCCGTCCTTGGCCAGCAGCTTGTCCGAGGGGATCGCGATGTGCGGGCGGGCGGCGTAGTACGCCGGGTCCGCGTGCGGAACCACCAGGGAGAGGCCGTCGGCGGCACCGCGCAGGGAGAGCAGCACCAGCACGTTGTCGGCCGACTGCGTCGCGGCGTACGAGGTCTGCATGAAGGTCGCGCCGAAGACCGAGGTGGCCGCGCCGACGCCGAGGACACCCGCAGCGCCTCGCAGCAGGCCGCGCCGGGAGACCTGGCCGAACTCCTCGCAGCAGTCGTTCATGGTCACCTTCCGATGTGGTTCGGGTTGTCCAGGAACACCGTCAGCAGCCGCGGCATGTTCCAGCGGATCAGCGCGTGCTCCTTGGTGATCACCGTCGCGGGACCGATCCCGGTCGCCTGGCAGGCGACGCGGAGCAGGAGCGAGGTCGAGGTCCGCCCGAGGATCGTGCGCGACATGTGGTCGACCAGGGCGTCGAAGCGGATCGAGGACTTCGGCAGCCAGGACGCCGGTGACTTGTAGGTGATGTCGACCTTCGGCCACCAGGTGCCGGCCATCTCGTAGTGCACGGCGAACGATCCGAGCACGCGGGACACCGAGGACCAGGCGCCGGCGTAGTCCGGGCGACCGTCGGGGCGCGGCCACTCGAACGGTCCCTGGCCGATCTGGTGCGCCTGCCAGAGCATCAGAACCGCGGCGGACGAGTTGGACTTCGGCGAGCCGACCTTCACCCCCAGGGCCCGGTACGTCGCGATCACGTCCTCCTCGGGCGTGCGCACCTTCTTGCCGGCCGACGAGCGGAACTCCTGGCTCGCCACCAGGGCCTTGAGGACCGGCGCGATCGCGGTGTCGTTCGCCAGGAACACCGTGGCCAGGTGGTCGACCAGGGCCTGGCTCGGGTTGTCCGAGACGAACCGGACGGCGAGCTTGCGCGCGATCCGCTGGGCGGTCGACGGGTGGTGGGCGAGGTAGTCGAGGTAGGCCTTCGTCACCGCACGCCCGTCCGAGGACGTGTTGGGGCTGGTGAAGCCGAGCACCTTCACCGCGCCGGTCCAGTGCGAGCTCGGCTGGTAGCTGGCCACCCAGGTGTTCCAGACGTCGACGCGGTAACCGGTGAGGATCCGCGCCGAGCTCTTCACGTCGTCCTCGGTGTAGCCGGCGGCGCGACCCACGGTGTGCAGCTCGAGCAGCTCGCGGCCCAGGTTCTCGTTCGGCGCCGACTTCGTCGAGGACGCGTTGCCCAGGTAGCAGCCCATCGCCGGGTGCGTGATCGCCGCGTTGAGCAGGGTGTCGAACCGGCCTAGGGCGTGGCTGCGGAGCACGCGGCCGTACTCCATCCGGTGCCCGCCCGAGGGTCCGCCGGCGGTCGGGACGTGGAAGTGGTGCTCCCAGAAGGCGGCCATCGTCTCGAGCACCTGGCGCTTGGAGTACATCCGGCGCAGCATCGACCAGCGCTGGTAGTTCGCGTTGGCGGCCCAGACGTTCTCGATCCCGGCGTCGTCGCGTTCCCAGACCTTCAGGGGGTCGGCCTTGTTGGCGTACCACCACGAGGCCGACCCGGTGTAGAAGGTGTCCGAGATCGAGCTCGGGGACAGCTGGTGGGCGAACCAGCGGTCGATGCCTCCGGCGGCCTTGACCTCGTCCCGGGTGGCGAGGTTCCACCCCCCGGTGAAGCGGTTGACGACCAGGCGCGAGCGCGCGTCGAGGATGCGGGTGCCGGCGTAGGTGGCCGGGACAAAGCTGGCTGCCATCGTGGTCTTCGACGCCCTTCTCGGTTCCCTCGTCCGGTGCTTCATCGGCACCGGGGAGCGCAACCTGAGCGGAACGGTCGAAAAAGTTCGCGCCAGGTAGAGACAAGGGCGCGCGCGGTCGGTGAACCTGGGAGCCATGACCTCCCACCACGTCGACGTCCTCATCATCGGCGCCGGTATCTCGGGCATCGGCACTGCGTGCCGGCTGCGGCGCGAGCACCCCGAGCGGACCATCGCTCTGATCGACCGCCGCCAGGACATCGGCGGCACCTGGGACCTGTTCCGCTACCCGGGGATCCGTTCTGACTCCGACATGTACTCGATGGCGTTCGAGTTCCGGCCGTGGCAGCAGCCCCAGCTGCTCTCCGACGCCGGCTCGATCAAGGAGTACCTGCACGAGACCGCGGTCGAGTACGGCGTCGAGCGGCTGATCACCTTCGGGCGTCGCGTGCTGCGCGCCGACTGGTCGAGCGCTGATGCCCGGTGGACGGTCGCGGTGGAGGACGTGGACAGCGGCCGGATCGAGATCTGGACCTGCGGTTTCCTGGCCACCTGCACGGGCTACTACAACTACGACTCCGGTTACCTGCCGGAGTTCCCGGGCTCCGCCGACTTCCGCGGCGAGCTGGTGCACCCGCAGTTCTGGCCCGAGGACCTCGACTACGCGGGCAAGCAGGTCGTGGTCATCGGCAGCGGCGCGACCGCGGTGACCGTGGTGCCGGCAATGGCGCCGACGGCCGGTCACGTGACCATGCTGCAGCGCTCGCCGACGTACATGTACAACGTGCCGGTCCGCGACACCCTCGCGGCCGCGCTGGCCCGGGTGCTGCCCGAGCGGGCCGTCTACCGGTTCGTGAAGTGGCGTTGGGTGACCTTCCAGCGGATCACCTTCAAGGCCTGCCGGCGCTGGCCGAAGGTGATGCGCTGGTGGCTGCTGCGCAGCGTCCGCAAGCAGGTCGGCGACGGCGTCGACATGGCCCACTTCACGCCGCGCTACAACCCCTGGGACGAGCGGGTGTGCGCGGTCTCCGACGGGGACCTGTTCGCCGGCGTGGCCGACGGGTCGATCTCGGTCGTCACCGACACGATCGACCAGTTCACCGACAGCGGTGTCCGGCTGTCCTCGGGAGCCGAGCTGCCGGCCGACGTGATCGTCACCGCCACCGGCCTGCAGGTGCAGATGCTCGGTGGCTTCGAGCTGTACGTCGACGGCGAGCGCCGCGACCTGCACGACCAGCTCGTCTATAAGGGCGTGCTGATCGAGGGCGTGCCGAACCTGATCTGGGTCTTCGGCTACACCAACGCGTCCTGGACGCTGAAGGTCGACATCGCCGGTGAGTACCTGTGCCGCCTGCTCAGCCATCTCGACGACCACGGCAAGGCGGTGGTGGTGGCGCGTGACCACGGCGACAACCTGCTCGACGAATCCATGCTCGACATCCTCGACTCCGGGTACGCCCGTCGGGCGCGCGCGGTGGTGCCGCGGCAGGGCAAGCGCGACCCGTGGCGGATGGAGATGAACTACAAGCTCGACGTGAAGGTCCTGCTGCACGACCCGATCGCCGACGGCGTTCTCGAATTCCGTGATGCGCCGGTGAACGCCGACGCGGTCGCATAACCTCCCCCGCATGGAGATCGGTGTCGCGCTACCCCAGATGGCGCCCGGCTACGGCCCGGGGACGACCGTCGAGTGGGCCCGTCGCATCGACGCCGGCCCCTTCTCGAGCGTGTCCGCGGGCGAGCGGGTCACCTTCGACAACCCGGAGATGGTGGCGACGCTCGGGGCGTGCGCCGCGGTCACCGAGCGGGTGCGGGTGCTGGCCAACCTGTGGGTGCTGCCGCAGCACCCGATGGCGATGGTGGCCCAGCAGATCGGCACCCTCGACCAGCTCGCCGACGGCCGCCTCGAGGTCGCGGTCGGCGTGGGGGGTCGTGAGCACGACTACCGCGCGCTGGACGCCGAGTTCACCGCCCGGCACAAGCGCCTCGACGAGAAGGTGCTCGAGCTCAAGGCACTGCTGGCAGGCCAGCCGCCGTTCCCCGGGGCCGACCCGGTCGGTCCGCCGACCGTCCAGCCCGACGGCCCGGTGATCCTCGCCGGCGCGATGGGTCCGAAGGCGATGACGCGAGCCGCGACCTGGGCCGACGGCATCAGTGCGTTCAGCATCGCCGGCGACCGCGACGAGATCGAGCGCACCAACCTGCTGGCGGAGAAGAGCTGGGCGGAGGCCGGACGGGAGTCCGGTCCGCGCAAGGTCAGCGGCTGCTTCGTCGCGCTCGGTGTCCCCGCGGCCGAGGAGGTGCTGCGGTCCTTCACCGCGCGCTACCTGGCGTTCCTGGGGCGGGAGCTCGCCGAGGCGATCGCCGCCACCGCCCGGACCGCCTCGCCCGAGGCGCTCGCGGCCGTACTCGACGGCGCCGAGGCCGCGGGCTGCGACGAGTTCATCCTGGTGCCGGCGACGACCGATCCCGCCTTCGTCGACGTGGCCGCGGAGGTCGCCGCCGCCCGCGCCTGACCGGTCAGGGTCTTGACGCTCGTTCGCTAGAACGTGTTCTATTCCTGGCATGACGCTGAAGGTGATCCAGTGGGCGACCGGTGGGGTCGGCCGCGCCGCGATCGAGCACATCCGGCTGCACCCCGATCTCGAGCTCGTCGGGTGCTGGGTGCACTCGGAGGAGAAGTCCGGCAAGGACGTCGGCGAGATCATCGGCACCGACCCGATCGGGGTCACGGCGACCAGCAGCATGGACGAGATCCTCGCGATGGAGGCCGACTGCGTCCTGTACTCGCCGCTGATGCCGAACCCCAAGGAGGTCGCGGCGATCCTGCGCTCGGGCAAGAACGTGGTCACCCCGCTCGGGTGGTTCTGGCCGAGCGCCGAGGAGAAGGCCCGGATGGAGCCCGCCTGCCTCGAGGGCGGCGTCACCCTGCACGGCACCGGCATCGACCCGGGCGGTGCCACCGAGCAGCAGCCGCTGTTCTTCGCCGGCCTGTCCTCGGCGATCACCTACGTGCGCGGTGAGGAGTACTCCGACATCCGCACCTACAACGCCCCCGACGTCGTCCGGCACATCATGGGCTTCGGCCAATCGCCGGAGGAGGCGATGAACGGCCCGATGCTGGCACTGCTCGCCAACGGCTTCGAGCAGTCGGTGCAGATGTGCCTGGACACGCTCGGGTTCGCCGACGCCGAGATCCGCGCGACCCGGGAGATCGCGGTGGCCACCGCACCGATCGACTCGCCCATCGGCACCATCGAGCCCGGCCAGGTGGCTGCCCAGCAGTTCGCCTGGGAGGCCTTCGTCGGCGACACCAAGGTCGTCCGCGTCGCGGTGAACTGGCTGATGGGCGACGAGCACCTGGACCCGCCGTGGAAGTACGGCCCGGACGGTGTCCGGTTCGAGGTCGAGGTCAAGGGCGACCCGGACTGCCACGTGACCATCCACGGCTGGCACCCGACGACCGTCGCCGCCGGGCTCGAGCGCAACCCCGGCATCGTGGTCACCGCCGCGCACTGCGTGAACTCGATCCCCTACGTCTGCGCCGCCGACCCGGGCATCCTCACCTTCGTCCAGATGCCGCTGGTCACCGGCCGGGCCCACCCCGACCTGGCGCGCTGATGGACGTCAGCCAGTTCCCGTCGCTGGACCCGGAGCTCGCTCCGATCGTCGAGCTGATTCCGGACACCAGCGGCGCGTTCGACGACATCCCTGCCGCGCGGGCGATGTTCGATGAGTGGCTGCCGGCGGGTCCGGTGCCCGGCGAGGAGTCGGTCGAGATCCGCGACGAGGTCGCCGACGGCGTGCCCGTGCGCATCTACCGGCCGCGCGGCGTCGCGGGTGACCTGCCCGGGATCCTCTACCTGCACGGCGGCGGGTTCTGCATCGGCAGCATCGACACCGAGCACGGCGGCGCGGTCTCCCTGGCCAACGCGGTGCAGGCGGTCGTGGTCAACGTCGGGTACCGGCTCGCTCCCGAGCACCCCTACCCAGCCGGGCTCGAGGACTGCTACACCGCGCTGAAGTTCCTGGCCGCGCTCGAAGGTGTGGACACGAACCGGCTGGCCGTACACGGACAGAGCGCCGGAGGCGGCCTGTCGGCGGCGACCGCCCTGCTGGCCCGCGACCGCGGCGGCCCGGCGCTGTGCTTCCAGGCGCTCGGGATCCCCGAGCTCGACGACCGGCTCGAGACACCGTCGATGACGGCGTTCACGAACACCCCGATGTGGGCCCGTCCCCAGGCGATCAAGTCCTGGGAGTACTACCTCGGCGGACAGCAGGCCGACCAGTACGCCGCCCCGGCCCGCGCCGAGGACCTCTCCGGCCTCCCGCCGACCTACCTGGTCACCTGCGAGCTCGACCCGTTGCGCGACGAGGGCCTCACCTACGCGATGCGGCTGCTCGCGGCCGGCGTACCGGTCGAGGTGCACAACTACCCGGGCGCGTTCCACGGTGCGCAGCTCGTCCCGGGTGCGGCCGTCGTCCAGAGGATGAATGATGACCTGGTGGGCGCGCTCAAGCGGGCCCTGCACGCCTAGGAGGGTCGATTGGGGTTCTACGGCGACAGGATCGTGCCGCGGATCGTGAACCTGGCCTGCGGCACCGGCGAGATGAAGAAGTACCGCTCCCGGGTCTGCGCCGGCCTGCACGGTGAGGTCGTCGAGGTCGGCTTCGGCTCGGGCCTCAACGTCGCCTTCTACCCCGAGGCTGTGACCCGGGTCGCGGCAGTCGAACCCTCCGACGTCGGCTGGCGCCTGGGTGCCGACAACGTCGCGTCGACGTCGGTGCCGATCGAGCGCGCAGGCCTGGACGGCCAGCGGCTGCCGTTCGCGGACGACTCGTTCGACACCGCGCTGAGCACCTGGACGCTCTGCACGATCCCGGACGGGGTGGCCGCGCTGAAGGAGCTGCGCCGCGTGCTGCGTCCCGGCGGGACGCTGCACTTCGTCGAGCACGGCCTCGCGCCGGACGAGAAGGTGCAGCGCTGGCAGCACCGGCTCAACCCGATCGAGCGGGTGGTCGCCGGCGGGTGCAACTTCAACCGCGAGATCCCGCGGATGATCACCGACGCCGGCTTCACGATGGCCGAGCTCGACCAGTTCTACGCCGACGGCCCGCGGTTCGCGGCCGCCTTCTCGCTCGGCACGGCGAGCGCCTGACGTTTCCTCTCGGCCCGGTCGGGCACGTGTCTTCCGAGAGCTCGCGGCACCGCGCTGCGGGAACGGAAGGACGTGCGACATGTACATCGGACTCGGCATCGTGCTGCTCGTGCTCGGCCTCATCCTCGCCTTCGACGTCATCACCGTCGACCTGAGCTACGTCAACGACAACGCCCTGGGCGTCATCCTGATCGTCTGCGGCATCCTCGCGATCGTGCTGTCCTTCGCGCTGACCGACCGCTACCGCCGGCGTCACGTGGTCGTCGACAGCGCGGCTGTGCACGACCGGCACTACGTGGACGACCCGATCGTCGAGGAGCGCCGCTACCGCTGACGGTGTGGGCGCTGTGGTGGGCCCCCAGGGGCTCGAACCCTGAACCCGCGGATTAAAAGTCCGCTGCTCTGCCAGTTGAGCTAGAGGCCCGCACGGACGCCCGTCGCGCGGTCGGTCCGTACCGGCGCAGCCTAGCGGTCGGTCGGAGCGAAGGTCCGCGCTGACCCGTCGGCCAGCACCGCGACGCCGGTGCGGCCGCGGGCGGTCAGCCAGTCGATCCCGGACGCACCCATCACGAACGCGGCGGTGGCGTCGATGTCGGCCCAGGTCAGGTCGTCGCCCACGACGGTGATCGAGGCGAGCTCGCTCGGTGTACGTCCCGTTCGCGGGTCGACGATGTGCGCACCGCGGTGCGCGAGCCCTGAGGTGGCCACCCCGCCGTCGAGCACCGGGACCACCGCGATCACCCGGGAGGGGTCGTGCGGGTCCTCGATGCCGATCCGCCACGGATCAGCGTCCGGGCGCCGGGTCACGCAGACCAGGTCGCCACCGGCCGAGAGGCAGACGTCGGTGTCCTCGAGGACGTCGAGCTCGGCGACGGCCCGCTGCACCGCCCACCCCTTGACCACTCCGCTGGGGTCGAGGCCGCCCGCCTCCTCGGAGCCGGCCGACCAGACGTCGAAGGCTCCGCCCGACTCGAGGCGCGCCTGCTCGGCGAGCACGAGCACCTCGCCGACCATCGCCGGGCACTCCTGGACGGTGACCTCACCGCGGCCGAGGCGGGAGACCCAGCTGTCCGATCGGTACGTCGAGAACACCGCGTCCACCGCGCGCAGCGAGTCGACGACCCGACCCCACGCGCGATCGGCGACCGGAGTGCCCGCCCACCGTCCGCGCAGGGCGAGGCTGATGGGCATGCCCATCACCTGCTCGACGTACCGGACGGGGGTGGTCATGGCTCAGAGCTGGTCGAGCGCGCTCTGCAGCGACTTCAGGTAACCGACGCTGGTGACCGTGGCACCGGAGACCATGTCGATCGAGGCGCCCTGGGCCTGGAGCGTCTCGTTGATGAGGATCGGCAGCGCCCGGTTGTTGATGGTGATGTCGCGGGAGTTGGCGTTCGGGTACTGGAGCACGGTCACGCTGGTGATCGTCGTGCCGGTGACCTTGAGCTGGACCTGGACGGGTCCCCACCGGGTCGACGCGACCGACCCGGTCAGCGTCCTGCTGCTCGGCGGCTTCGGGGTGGGCTTGGGGGTCGGCTTGGGAGTGGGTTTCGGGGTCGGGCTGGTGGTCTTGACCGGGGTCGGCGTGGAGTGGTGCGTCGGAGCCGAGCTCGGCTTCGGCGCTGCGCTGGTCCGCGACGGCTTCGAGGTCGCGGTCGGCCGGTGGGCTGTCGGCGTGGCCGTCGCCGACGGGGTCGGCTGGGTGGCGCGCCGGTGTGCCTTCGGGTGCGCGCGGTGCGTCGGCCTGCTCGTGGGGGTGCCGGTCGTCCTCGTCGGCGGAGGGGGTTCGCCGCCCGCGCCGGCGGTGGGCACCGAGGCGGTGAACTCCCGGTGCACGGAGCTGTCGCTGCTCGCGAGCATCGGGCCGGCCGTCGAGGTGTGGTAGCCGAACAGCAGCACGAGGACGGACACGGTGCTCAGGGCCCAGTAGACGATGCGGTTCACGGGGTCACCACGCAAAGCTCTCGAGGTGCAGGCGCTCGTCCGGGAGCCCGGCTCGGGCGAGGGTGGTGCGGACGAGGTCCGTCCACGGCCGCGGCCCGCACAGGTACACGTCGCGCTCGGCGACGTCGGGCAGCCAGTGCCGCAGTGCGGCCAGGTCGTCGACGTCCGCGGGGATGCCCTCGCCCAGCCACGAGTCGGGGGCGCGGCGCCGTCCGGGGAGTCGCAGCACTGCGAGCCCTCGGGACGTCGCGAGGGCGTCGACCTCGTCGGTGAACAACGCGGTGCTGGTGAACCGCTCGAGGTAGAACGCGTCGCCCGCGGCGTACGGGAGCTCTCCGGCCAGGGACCGCAGCGGGGTGATGCCGACACCGGCGCCGATGAACGCGACCTTCGGGGCGGTCCGCGCCCGCGAGCTCAGGCGGCCGTACGGGCCCTCGACGAGGACGCGGGTCCCCGGCCGGAGCCCGGCCACCCGGCGGCTCCCGTCACCCGCGTCGGCGACGGTGATGCGCAGGCGGCGGCCGTCGGGCTCGGCCGAGAGCGAGTACGGGTTGCCCCGGGTCCAGCCGGCACCGTCGAGGAACCGCCAGGTGAAGAACTGGCCGGCGCGGACGTCCAGGTCCCCGAGGTGGCGCCCGGTCACGTGCACCGACCACACCCCCGGAGCCTCGGTAACCACGCCGTCCACCACCAGCCGGTGTCGGAGGTTCCGCCACACCGGTACGCCGACCCGCCAGGTCAGCACGACCCCGGCCACCACGCCCCAGGCCGTCCACCAGAACAGGGTCTTGCCGGGGGAGTCGGTGAACTCCTGCCCGGTCCAGAGCTGGTGCGGCAGCGCGAGGCCGACACCGAGGTAGCCGTAGAGGTGCAGCAGGTGCCACGACTCGTAGCGCAGGCGTCGGCGGGCCGCCTTGATGCTGGTGACGACGACCATGACCAGGCAGGCGGTCCCGACGACCCCGAGCAGCATGCCGGAGTAGTGCACGGTCAGGTCCCAGAAGGTCGCTGGTGTCGCGGAAAGACGCGCGGCGGCGTACCCGTCGGTGATCGTCAGGACGTGCACGAGCATGAGGGTGAACGAGGTGAACCCGACCAGGCGGTGCAGCCGCGCGAGCTCGTCCTGGCCGAAGGCACGCTCGAGCGCCGGGACGCGGGTCATCAGCACGACCTGGGCGAGCAGCAGAACCGAGGCGACCAGGCCGGACAGGCGTCCGATCGACATCATCGCGCCGGCGAGCGTGCCGAGGTCCTGCACCCCGCCGTCGTGGGCCCACCAGAAGGTGACCAGGAGCAGGCTGGCGCAGAGCAGCGCGACCGCCGTACGGCGGGTGCCGGCGTCACGCCGGGCAGCGCGGCCCAGCGCGAGGTTCCGGGTCGGGTGGGGCTCGAACAGTGCCGTCACGCGGACTTCCTCCTGGTTGAGCCCTCCTGATCGGCAGCTACCGCGGAAATCTCAGCCCGAACGACCTCCGGGTTTGCCAGGGTGGTCGGTGTGAAACGCATCGGACTCCTGGGCGGGATGAGCTGGGAGAGCAGCGCCGAGTACTACCGGTTGGTGAACGAGCTGGTCCGGGACCGCCTCGGCGGGCTGCACTCGGCGGACTGCTTGCTGCGCTCGGTCGACTTCGCGACCGTCGAGGAGCTCCAGGTCTCCGGACGCTGGGTTGAGGCCGGCGCGATGCTGGCCGACGCTGCGCGCCAGCTCGAGGCCGCCGGAGCCGAGGTGATCGTGCTCTGCACCAACACCATGCACAAGGTCGCGGACGCGATCGAGGAGGCGGTCGGGATCCCGCTGCTGCACCTAGCCGACGCAACGGCCGCGGCCGCCACCGCAGCCCGGCTGACCCAGGTCGGGCTGCTGGGCACCGCGTTCACGATGGAGCAGGACTTCTACCGCGACCGGCTCGCGGGGCACGGTCTGGAGGTCCTCGTACCCGACGCCGAGGACCGGGCCCTGGTCCACCGGGTCATCTACGACGAGCTCTGCCTGGGCATCGTGAAGGACGAGTCCCGGGCTGCGTACGTCGAGGTGATCGGGCGCCTGGTCGCGGCCGGCTGCGAGGGCGTCATCCTGGGTTGCACCGAGATCGAGCTGCTGATCGGTCAGGACGACAGCCCGGTGCCGGTGCTGCCGACGACCCGGCTGCATGCCGAGGCGGCCGTGGACTGGGCGCTGGCGTAGCGGCTAGTTCTCCGGGCCGAGTGCCCGGTAGTGCTCGACGATCGACACGAACTGCTCGGGCTCCACGGTCGACGAGGTGATCGTGAACTGCTTCCCGACGTCGTTCCGCAGGGTCGCCTTCCAGGAGCGGGTGACCTTCTCGGGCATCGTGAGCTCGGTCGCCGGGTCGCGCAGGTCCCAGCTCTCGCCGGTGGATCCGCGGGAGATCTCCAGGGTCCCGTTGCTGATCGAGACGATCGCCGGGGTCCAGTTGAGCAGTGCCCACCAGCTCGCCATCGCAGCGAAGGTGGCTGCTCCGGCGGCGATCAGCGCGGGCCGGCCGCCGTTGGAGACGGCCCAGAAGATGCCGATCACGGCGCCGACGAAGAAGATCGCGAACAGGGTGCCGAACAGGTAGCTGAGCGAGTTGCCCGGACGGAACTCGACGAAGCGCGGGACCGGTTCGGTGGACGCCCGCGCGGCGGGGGCTTCGAGGCGCTCGGGCTCGGGGGCCGGCTCGGGTTCTTCCTCGTCCTCGATCTCGGTCTCGTCCTCGACCGGCTCGGCGACGTACGGCTCCTCGACCGGGAGGTCGACAACGTCCTCGGACGGTTCTTCCGCCGGCACCTCGTCAGTCGTCGGCTCGTCGGCTCGCTCGTCCTCCGCAGGCTCGTCCTCGATCCAGTCCTCGATGACGACCTCGTCT
>NZ_RJSG01000003.1:111016-113218 GCF_003725775.1 Nocardioides marmorisolisilvae | reverse complement strand
CCGGCTCGGGTTCCGGCTCGGGTTCCGGCTCGGGCTCCGGCTCCGGCTCCGGCTCCGGCTCCACGGCCACCAGGCCTTCGTGGTCGACCTCGATCGGCTCGATCTCGACCTCGTTCGCCTCAGTCTTCAGGTCCGGCGCCTCGAGCTTGGCCGGGAACGCTTCCTCGGCCGCGGCGGCCAGCGCTGCCTTCGCCGCGCGACGACGCTTCCAGCGCGACACCTTCTCCGGGGCGGGCTCCACCGCAACCTCGTCGACGGCCTCCGCCAGCTCGGGTTCAGGTTCCGGCTCGAGCAGGGGCTCGGGCTCCGGCGCCTCGGCGGCGGCCGGGTCGACCCACTCCTCGATGACCTCGGGCTCCTCGAGGTCGGTGTACCCCGCGGTGGCGTCCTGATCAGGCTCGTCGTACCCGACGTCCTCGACCGGTGCAGGTTCCTCGGCGGTCAGCGCGAGGTCGTCGACCTCGGCGTACGCGGGAGCTTCTTCACTGCTTTCCCTGATCGTCGCGGTCACGGGGGACTGGAGGGATGTGGCCGCGGCGACTTCTTTTGGGGGGACTCCCGTGATGTCCGTCAGGGCCGCTGTCGCGGCGCCCCGGCCCGGCGCCTGTGGCGCCGAGGCCCTCGCGGCTCTCTCGATCGCCTGGCGCTCCCAGTCGGCCTGCTCGGCGGCGATCCGCTCCTTCTCGGCGCGGGCGGCCGCGATGCGGGCCTGCTGCTCGGCCATCGCCGCGGCTCGCCGCTGCTCCCGCTCCTCGGCTGCGACGCGTTCGCGCTCGGCCTGCTCGGCGTCGCGGCGCTCCTTCTCGGCCAGCGCTGCCTCACGACGGGCCGCGATGGCGGCCAGGCGCGCGGTCTCGGCCTCGGCTGCGGCGATCCGCCGGGCCTCGTCCTCGGCAGCGGCCTGCTGCTCGGCGGCGATGCGCTCGGCCTCGACGCGCTCGGCCTCGAGGCGCTCCTCCTCGGCCTTGATCGCAGCCAGGCGCTCGGCCTCGGCCTGCTCGGCAGCGGCACGCTCGGCGGCGAGCCGCTCGGCCTCGGCCTGCTCGACAGCGATGCGCTCTGCTTCGGCCTGCTCGGCGGCGAGGCGCTCGGCCTCGACCCGTGCGGTCTCCAGGCGCTCGGCCTCGGCGTTCTGGGCCGCGATCCGGTCGTTCTCGATCCGGATGGCCTCGGCCTTCTCGGCGGCGAGGCGACGCAGCTCGGCCTTCTCGGTGGCAACGCGGATCCGCTCGGCTTCCTCGGCCTCGATCCGCTCCCGCTCCAGACGGGCCAGCTCCGCCTCCTGGGCAGCGCGGCGAGCAGCCTCCAGCCGCTCGGCCTCAGCCTGCTCGGCGGCGAGGCGCTCCTGCTCGGCCCGTTCGGCTGCGAGGCGTTCCTCCTCGAGACGGACGGCCTCCAGTCGCTCCTCCTCGGCCTGCTGGGCCAGGAGGCGGTCTGCCTCGATGCGGAGACGCTCCTCCTCCTCGGCGGCCAGGCGCTCGTCCTCGGCGCGGATGGCCTCCAGGCGCGCGTCCTCGGCCTGCTGGGCCTCGACCCGCTCGGCCTCGATGCGCTTGGCCTCCGCGGCCTCGGCCTTGAGGCGGGCCTTCTCGGCCGCGATCGCGGCGACGCGTGCCTTCTCCAGGCGCTCGGCCTCGGCCTCCTGGGCGGTGACCCGCTCAGCCTCGATCCGGGCAGCCTCGACGGCCTCGGCGACCAGGCGCTGCTTCTCGGCCTTGATGGCGGCCAGCTCGAGGCCCTCCAGGCGGCCGGCCTCGGCCTCCTGGGCGGTGACCCGCTCGGTCTCGATGCGGGTGGCCTCCGCGGCCTCGGCGGCGAGCCAACGCTCGTACTCCTGGATCTCGGCGATCCGGGCCGCCTCCAGGCGGGCCTCCTCGGCGAGCTGGGCCTCGACGCGCTCGGTCTCGATCCGCTTGGCCTCGGCCGCCTCTGCCGCCAGTCGCTTCTTCTCGGCGCGCACTGCGGCCCGACGCTCGGCCTCGGCCCGGCGCTGCTCCTCGCGCTCCTGCTCGAGGCGCTCCTGCTCGAGGCGCGCGGCCTCGGCGGCTTCGGCAGCGAGCCGCTCCTGCTCAGCCTGGAGGGCTGCGCGACGCTCCTTCTCGCGCTGGATCGCCTCCTGGCGGGCCCGCTCGAGACGCTCGCGCTCGAGCCGTGCCTTCTCGGCCTCGGCGGCGGCGCGACGCTGCTCCTCGGCCTGGAGCG
>NZ_RJSG01000003.1:110342-110914 GCF_003725775.1 Nocardioides marmorisolisilvae | reverse complement strand
GAGCGGCGTCCTCGACGGCCTGACGCTCGGCCTCGATCCGGGCGGCCTCAGCCTCCTCGGCGGCCTTCGCCTCCGCGGCCAGGCGGGCGGCCTCAGCCTTCTCGGCGGCGATCCGGTCCCGCTCGGCCTTCTCGGCTGCCTTGGCGGCGGCGATGATCCGCTGCTGCTCCTCGGCGAGGCGCTCGGCCTCGATGCGCTCGGCCTCGAGGCGCTCGGCCTCGATCCGGTCGGCCTCGGCCTTCTCGGCGGCGAGGCGAACGGCCTCGGCCTCCTCGTACGCCTTCCGCTCCGCCTCCAGGCGGGCGTCCTCGGCGCGCTGGGCGAGGATCCGGTCGGCCTCGAGCCGGTCGGCTTCAGCCTGCTCCGCGGCGATGCGCTCGCGCTCGACGGCCTCGGCCGCTTCGCGCTCGGCGTCGAGGCGGGCCTGCTCGGCGGCTTCTGCGGCGGCCTGCTCGGCGGCGATGCGCTCGGCTTCTGCTTGCTCGGCGGCGATGCGCTGCCGTTCGGCCTCCTCGGCGGCTTCGCGCTCGGCCTGCAGGCGGGCCTGCTCGGCGGCTTCTGCGGCGGCCTGT
>NZ_RJSG01000003.1:184-110185 GCF_003725775.1 Nocardioides marmorisolisilvae | reverse complement strand
TCCTCGGCGGCGATCCGGTCCGCGTCGTCCGTGACCGGCTCGGCGGCCTGCGCGGGCTCGTCCTCGGACGGCTCGTCGCCCAGGTAGGAGGTGAGGAAGCTGGCGGGCTGCTCGCCGCCGTCCTCCTCGGTGTCCCAGGCAGCGTCCTCGACGTGCACGACCGGCTCGCTCGTCTCCGGGTCGGTGAGCTCGAGGTTCTCCAGGATCTCTGCCTCGGCCGGCTGGTCGCTGATCGGCTCGTCGACCTCGTCGGCGTCCTCGGCTCCGCGGCGGCGACGGCCTGCGCGTCGGCGACGAGCGGCAGGCTCCGGCGTACCGGCCTCTGCTTCTTCGGTGACAGCCTCGGCCTCGGGCTCCTCGGCGGGGGTCTCTTCGACGACCCGCGGGATCTCTCCCGTGGCCCACGCCTGACCGGCGAAGGTGTCGTCGGCGACGTCGTCGGCCCAGGTGGTGACCCGCGGAGCATCCGCGGCCGGCGGCTCCGGGACCACCGGAGCAGGCGTGGCCAGCGGGTCCTCGCCGTTGAGGACGGGCGGGGTCAGCGGTGCCGACATCGGGCCCTGCTCCGCCTTCGGGCGGTTCCGGCGTCCGAAGAGTCCGCGGCGCTGGGTCTGCTCGGGCTCGTCGTTCACCGGCCCACCGCCGGCGTCCTCCTCGTCCATGGCCGCCGAGAGGGTGGCCAGCGGGTCGTACGGGGCGAGCTCCTCGCGCTGGACCGCCTGGCCCTTGACGCTGCCCTCTTCCTCTTGGACGTCCTCGAGGCCCTCGAAGGCGATGCGCAGCGGGTCGATGACCTCGTCGCCCTCGTGCGCGTGCGACGAGGACGGCGCGGGGGTCTCAGCCGTGGGCTCCGGAACGGGTTCGGAGCCTGCGCGGCGGCCTCGTGCCACGACCCACTCCTTCCCTGGTGCGCCCGAGTCTTCGGACGATGCTCGTCTGCAACCTGAACCCTTGCATGTTTGCAGGCCGAATGCCGCACTTCGCAATGAATTGTCGCGGCTGGATTCGGTACCTGTACCCAACGATGCACCGGTCGGATCGGCACGGTCGAGCGGGCCCGGTTGGGTGCCCTAGGCCAGCTTCTCAGCCCGGGCCTGGGCGAACGGACGGAGAACCTTCGGCCAACGCGCTCAGATCAGTGGTCTCCGAAGGGTGACAGAACGGCGTCTGTTGGTAGTGTCGGGGCTGCAGGTGCAAGTTCCAGCGTTAAACAACGCAGTTGGAGTTTGTGATCCAACGGCGTTTCTTCTCTTTGCGAGGCGGGACGACGTATCACCGCACCTGTGCAGAGGCCGCTGATGTGGTGGTCTCCCGCCCGATACAAGGAGAAATACGAGCATGGCTCAGGGCACCGTTAAGTGGTTCAACGCTGAAAAGGGCTTCGGCTTCATCGCCCAGGAGAACGGCGGCGACGACGTCTTCGTTCACTACTCCGCGATTCAGTCGCAGGGTTACAAGTCGCTGGACGAGAACCAGAAGGTTGAGTTCGACGTCACCCAGGGTCCGAAGGGCCCGCAGGCGGAGAACGTTCGCGCGATCTGATCTCAGCGTTTACGCGCTCAAATCATTTCTGAGGGCTTCGACCATTCGGTCGGAGCCCTCAGTCTTTTGGGGTTAGGTTCGTTCCGGGACGACGTACGCCGTCCTGCGACCCGCGAGGCCGAGGAGGCGCAGTGTCCGGTGACCCGTTGGACGTCGAGCTCGAGGACACCGAGCTCCTCGCCGAGGTCGACCTCACCACGACGCTGATCGCCGCGGCCAACCAGTCCGAGGGTCCACTGGATTCCGCGGAGATCGACCGGTTGCTCGGTCTGGACTGATTCGTCCGGCTGTGACCCTTCTAACGGGGTCGGCCTCCGGTTGCGGTCTGAACGGGGGATGCACCTAGCATGTGTGGCGTTCGGGTCCACCTCCCCAGGAGTCTTCAGTGGCGTTGCGGTTCAAGCCTGTCGACACGGCTTTCTACACCTTGCTTGCCACCCAGGCGAGCCACCTCGTGAACGGTGCCAGCCTCGTCGCCGAGCTCCTCGACGAGGGCGGTGACCGCGAGGACCTCTCGAAGCGGATGCGCGCGGCCGAGCACGAGGCCGACGAGACCACCCACGAGGTCGTGCGCCGGGTCAACAGCACCTTCGTCACGCCGTTCGACCGGGAGGACATCTATGCCCTGTCCTCCAGCCTCGACGACGTCATGGACTTCATGGAGGAAGCCGTCGACCTCGTCGTCCTCTACGAGGTCGAGAGCCTGCCGGGTGGCGTCGCCGACCAGATCGAGGTGCTGCAGCGCTGCGCCGAGCTCACCGCCGAGGCGATGCCGCGGCTGCAGAGCATGAAGGACCTCGAGGAGTACTGGATCGAGATCAACCGGCTGGAGAACGCCGGCGACAAGAGCTACCGCCGGCTGCTGGCCAAGCTGTTCAGCGGTCAGTACGACGCCCTCGAGGTGCTCAAGCTCAAGGACGTCCTCGACGCGCTCGAGCACGCCATCGACGCCTTCGAGAAGGTCGCGAACATCGTGGAGCAGATCCACGTCAAGGAGTCCTGACCGGTGGAACTCGCCATCGTGATCACGGTGGTCGTGGTCGCCCTGGCCTTCGACTACACGAACGGCTTCCACGACGCCGCCAACGCGATCGCCACCTCGGTCTCGACGCGGGCGCTCACGCCGCGGATCGCGCTGATCCTCGCCGCCGTCATGAACTTCGTCGGTGCGCTGCTCGGCCAGGAGGTCGCACACACCGTCGCCGACACGATCGGGTCGATCAGCGGCAAGGACGGCCTGGTCGTCATCCTCTCGGCCCTGCTCGGGGCGATCGCCTGGAACCTGATCACCTGGTACTTCGGCCTGCCGTCGTCGTCCTCGCACGCGCTGATCGGTGGCCTCGTCGGCGCCGGCATCGCCGCCGGCGCCACCATCAACTGGACCACCATCAAGGAGAAGGTCCTGATCCCGATGGTGCTCTCGCCGATGCTCGGCTTCGTGCTCGCGTTCCTGCTGATGCTGACCTTCATGTGGGTGCTGCGTCGTCGCAACCCGCACGCCGTGAACCGCAACTTCCGCTTCCTGCAGACGATCTCCGCCGCCGCGCTGGCGCTCGGCCACGGTCTCCAGGACGCGCAGAAGACGATGGGCGTCATCCTGCTCGCGCTGGTCACCTTCAAGCCCGAGACGTTCAGCATCGACCACCTGCCGATCTGGGTGGTGCTCGCCGCGGCGAGCGCGATCTCGCTGGGCACCTACTCCGGTGGTTGGCGGATCATGCGCACCCTCGGCCGCAAGATCATCAAGCTCGACCCGCCCTCGGGCTTCGCCGCCGAGACCGTCGCCACGAGCGTCCTCTACGTGATGGCGATCCACTTCAAGGCCCCGGTCTCCACGACCCACACCATCACCTCGGCCGTCATGGGTGCCGGCGCCACCCGCGGCCGGGCCGCGGTGAAGTGGAACATGGCCGGCTCGATCGTCATGGCCTGGGTGCTCACCTTCCCTGCCGCCGGGCTCGTCGCCGCCGCGACGTACGGCGTGCTGCGGTACGTCCTCCAGCTCCCGTAGTCCCTGCCGCGCCGCCCGGGGACATGCGAATGTCGCGGGTGGGGCAGCTGGGGTGTTCTCGCCACCTGCCGTCCACATTCGCATGTCCGGCGGTCAGCGATGGGGTGCTGTGGAGCAAGCAATCCGTACGACGGAACGCCGCAGCACGCTGCCGCGATGGATCTCATCAACCACATGAAGGTGCTCGGCGGGGCAGCCACTCGGGGCGAGCTCGTCGAGCGTTGGGGGCGAGCGGCCCTGGAACGGGCGGTCCGGGCGGGCACGATCGTGCGCCTAGCACGCGGCCGTTACGCCCTGGCCGTCGCGGACAAGTCGGTTCGAGCAGCTGCGACGTACGGGGGTGTCGTCTCGATGCGGAGCGCCGCCAACCTGCACGGGTGGGGACAGCGCCTCGTGCCGAACCGGCCAGACGTGACGTTCCCTCGCAACCGACGCCTGGAACCCGAGGCCAGACGCTTTCTCGTTCCGCACTGGTCCGACCTCGCGCCCGAGGACGTTGAGCGGGGAGTGACCACCAAGAGGCGCACCCTGATCGACTGCATGCGGAACCTTCCCCTCGCAGATGCCGTGTCGATCGCCGACAGCGCGCTGCGAAGGAAGGACATCACCAAGAACGAGCTGGTCCGCCTGGCGTTCGGTCTGCGGGGCCGCGGGCGCACCCGCGCCATCTTGGTCGCCGCGATGGCCACGCGGCAGGCGGCCAACGCGTTCGAGTCGACACTGCGGGCGATCGCCTCGACGGTGCCGGGACTCTTCGTCCGGCCACAACAGCCGGTGCGGGTCGAGCGCGACCACGTGCTCCACCCTGACCTGATCGACGACCGGCTGAAGATCGTCATCGAGGCGGAGAGTTTCGAGTGGCACGACCGAAAGCAGCTCGCGATCGACTGCTGGCGCTACAACGCCTTCCAGAACCTGGGCTACCAGGTCATCAGGTTCAGCTGGGAGCAGGTCATCCTCAACGCGCCGTACGTCGTGAAGGTGCTCGTGCGCGCCGTCCGACGTGCACACCGACATGCGAATGTCGCGCAGGTGGCGGCTGCCTAGCGCAAAGGGCCCTCCTGCCACATTCGCATGTCCGGCGGCAGGGGGGCCCGTGCGGGGGGAGAAGCAGGCTCAGCCGAAGCGGCCGGAGATGTAGGCCTCGGTGGCTTCCTCGTCGGGGACGGAGAAGATCTTCTTGGTCGGGTTCATCTCGATCAGGCGGCCGGGCTTGCCGGCGCCGGCGAGGTTGAAGAACGCGGTGTCCTCGGAGACGCGGGCGGCCTGCTGCATGTTGTGGGTGACGATGACGATCGTGTACTGCTCCTTGAGCTCGTGGATCAGGTCCTCGACCGCGGAGGTCGAGATCGGGTCCAGGGCGGAGCAGGGCTCGTCCATGAGCAGGACCTGCGGCTCGACGGCGATGGCGCGGGCGATGCAGAGGCGCTGCTGCTGACCGCCGGAGAGGCCCATGCCGGGCTTGCCGAGGCGGTCCTTGACCTCGTTCCAGAGGTTCGCGCCCTGGAGCGAGCGCTCGACGACGTCGGCAGCCTCGGACTTCGTCAGCTTCTTGTTGTTCAGCCGCAGGCCGGCGAGAACGTTCTCGGCGATCGACATCGTCGGGAACGGGTTCGGGCGCTGGAAGACCATGCCGACCATCCGGCGGACCTCGACCGGGTCGACCGCCGAGTCGTAGAGGGACTGGCCGTCGACGGCCACCTTGCCCTCGACGCGGGCGCCGGGGATCACCTCGTGCATCCGGTTCAGGGTGCGCAGGAAGGTCGACTTGCCGCAGCCGGACGGGCCGATCAGCGCGGTCACCGAGCGGGCCTTGATCGTCATGTTGACGTTCTCGACCGCCAGGAAGTCGCTGTAGTAGATGTTCAGGTCAGAGACGTCGATGCTCTTGGCCATGGGTTGACTCTCTCAGTGTCCGGTCTTGGGGGAAAGGACCTTGCCGAGGACTCGGGCAAGGATGTTCAGGGCCATCACGATGATGATCAGCACCAGCGCGGCGCCCCAGGCCATCTGTCGCAGGACCTCGGGGTTGGCGCCCGGCGACTGGTAGCTGGAGTAGATGAACACCGGCAGGCTGGCCATCTGGCCGCTGAACGGGTTCAGGTTCACCGAGTCGGTGGCGCCGCAGATGATCAGCAGCGGTGCGGTCTCGCCGATGACGCGGGCGATCGCGAGCGTGACGCCGGTGATGATGCCGGCCATCGCGGTCGGGATGACGACTTTGAGGATCGTCTTCCACTTCGGCACGCCGAGCGCGTACGACGCCTCGCGGAGGTCCGTCGGGACGAGCTTGAGCATCTCCTCCGAGGAGCGCACCACGATCGGGATCATCAGGATCGAGAGCGCGACGCTGCCGCCGAAGCCCATCTGGGTCCCCGGTCCGACGATGATCGAGAACAGTGCGTAGGCGAAGAGGCCGGCCACGATCGAGGGGATACCGGTCATCACGTCGACCAGGAACCGGATCCAGCTCGCCAGCCGCGAGTGCTGGCCGTACTCGACCAGGTAGACCGCGGCGAGCAGACCGATCGGCACCGAGATGATCGCGGCGCCCAAGGTGATGATCAGCGTGCCCATGATGGCGTGGTAGATACCGCCGGGCCCGTCGAGGACGTTGCGCATCGACCAGGTGAGGAACTTGGCGTTGATCGAGCTGCTGCCCTTGCTGATGACCGTGTACAGCAGGGAGATCAGCGGGATCAGGGCGATCACGAGCGCGGTCCACACCAGCGAGGTGACCAGGCGGTCGGTCGCCGCGCGGGCGTTCTCCACCAGGCGCGACCAGGTCGACAGCCCGACCAGGTAGATGAGGCCGCCGGTGACCACGATCGGCGCGACGCCCCAGCCCAGGGACAGGCCGAGCAGGACCGCGGCGGCGGCGGCGATCACGGCGGCGATCAGCGGCGCGAGCTTCGGCAGCCGCGGGCGCTGGAGCGGGTGCTCGACCACGAGGGACGGCTCGGGGGCGACGGCGGTCACTTCTTCCTCCCGGGCTCGTAGCGGGCCACGATCGCGCGGGCCGCGAAGTTGACGACGAAGGTGATCACGAACAGCACCAGGCCGGAGGCGATCAGCGCGTTGCGCGCGGTGCCGGTGGCGTCGGAGAACGTCAGCGCGATGTTCGCGGCGATCGTCGACGGGTTCGTCGAGGAGATCAGGTTCCAGGTGACGACGTTGCTGGCGGACAGCACCAGGGCCACCGCCATGGTCTCGCCGAGCGCGCGGCCCAGGCCGAGCATCGCCGCGGACACGATGCCCGAACGGCCGTACGGCAGCACGGCGAGCCGGATCATCTCCCAGCGGGTCGCGCCGAGGGCCAGCGCGGCCTCCTCGTTCAGCCGCGGGGTCTGCATGAAGATCTCGCGGGTGATCGCGGTGACGATCGGGATGACCATGAGGGCGAGCACGATGCTCGCGGTCAGGATGGTGCGGCCGGTGTTCGAGTACGGGCCGGCGAAGAACGGCAGCCAGCCGACGTGCTTGTCCAGCCACTCGTAGAGCGGGACGATCTTGGGGCCGAGGACGCCGATGCCCCAGAGGCCGTAGACGACCGAGGGCACGGCGGCGAGCAGGTCGACCAGGTAGCCGATCACGGTCGCCAGCCGGCGGGGCGCGAAGTGGGAGATCGACAGCGCGACCCCCAGCGCGAGCGGAACCGCGATCAGCAGCGCCAGGACGGCGGCGAGCAGCGTTCCGAAGACGAGCGGGGCGACGTACGAGAGGAAGTTCGCGTGCCCGCGGAGGTCCTCCTTGCCGGCGGTGAGCCCGGGGGCTCCCTGGGCCAGCAGGAAGATGCCGACGCCCGCGAGGGCGACGAGGATGGTCAGGCCTGCGGCCCGGGTCAGGTTGGAGAAGACCAGATCGCCCAAGCGTCGCTTGGGCGATCCGGCCTTCATCACTTCGGTGCTCACGGGATCAGTGTGTCCCTCGTGGGCTTACTTTGCAGCGATCGTGTCGATGATCGCGGCGGCCTTCGTCTGCAGCGAGGCCGGCAGCGGGGCCGAGCCGGCGTTGCTCGCCGCGGCCTGCTGGCCGGCGGTGCTGACGACGTACTTCAGGAAGCCCTTGACCAGGTCCAGCTTCGCGGCGTCGTACGTCGGGCAGGCGATCACGTACGAAGCCAGGAACAGCGGGTAGGCGCCGGCCTCGGTCGTGGTGCGGTCCACCTTGATCGCGAGGTCACCCTCGGTGCGGGTGTCGTCGATCGGGGAGACCTCGAGCGCCTTGGCAGCACCCTCGGCGGACGGCGCGGTGAACGCGTCGCCGACCTTGATGTTGGCCTTGGAGAGGTCACCGGCCTGGCTCTCGTCGGCGTAGCCGATCGAGCCTTCCTTGATGGCGGCGATGACGCCGGAGGTGCCGGTGGCGGCCTCACCCGACTTCAGCGGCCACACCTTGTCCGGGTCGTACTTCCACGCGCCCTCGCCGGCCTTGCTCAGGTAGTCGGTGAAGTTCTTGGTGGTACCCGACTCGTCACCGCGGTGGACCGTGGTGATGGCGGTGGACGGCAGGGTCACGCCGGAGTTGTCGGCGGCGATCTCCGCGTCGTTCCACTTGGTGACCTTGCCGGAGAAGATGTCGGCGATGGTCTTGGCCGACAGGTTCAGCTTGTCGACGCCGTTGAGCTTGTAGACGACCGCGATCGGGCTGACGTAGCTCGGGACCTCGAGGGCGTTCTTGCCACCGCAGCGGGCCTTGGCAGCGTCGACCTCACCCTTGGTCGGGTCGAGAGCGGCGTCCGAGGCGGCGAAGTCGATCGCGCCGGCGTTGAACTGCTCGACACCCGCGCCCGAGCCGGACGGGTCGTAGTTGACGGTGACCTTCGGGTTGTCGGTCTGGAAACCGGCCCGCCAGGCCTTCATGGCAGCCTCCTGGGCACTGGAACCCGCGCCCTTGATGGTGCCGGAGAGGTTGCTGGTCTTGCTTCCGGTGTCTTCGTTGCCGGCACCACACGCCGACACCGCGAGGCCGAGCGCGAGGGTGGCGATGCAGGGGGCGGCCACGCGCCGGAGGACAGTGCGGTTCACTTGAATCTCCTGTTGTCGTAAGCGACTTGTCACCAGCGAAGGTAGGAATCCGAAGTGACCGGTCCGGTCGGCTCGGGTGAACGGAAGGTGAACGGGGCGCGGCCATGTGGCGTCGTCCACGCGGGGATGAGGCCTGGATCACGCTTTCCGGGACTCACCGGACCAGGTAGCGCTCCGTGGCCACGACCCGGCCCTTGCGGTGGTGCACCACGACCAGCTCGCCCGGCGAGAGCGGCTCCTCGGAGACCCCCAGGGCGGTCATGATCCCGGGCAGCACCGGCCGGTGGCTGCACAGCACCGCGTTCTCCTTGGTGGCCAGCAGCGAGTCGACCGTGGTGGACACGGTGACGGGCGTCGAGTCCTCCTCGTTGACCCCGGGCACCGCCTCGATCCCCAGGACGTGGTCGCGTGCGTACGGCGCGACGGTGTGCATGCAGCGCAGGCTGTCGGAGGAGACCACCCGGGTGACCCCGTACGCCGAGAGCACCGGGATCAGCGCCTTGGCCTGCATCCGGCCGACCGTCGTCAGCGGCCGCTCGTCGTCCGAGCCGGTCCAGGTGCCGCGCTTGGTGGCCCGCCCGTGCCGCACGACGGCCAGCGCCGTGGTCCGCTTGGGCTGCTTCTCGACCTCGTCGAGCAGCTCGATGTCGTCGGCGTAGGTGAGCATCGCCCGGGCCTTGTCGAAGCTGAACCAGGCGACCTGGTCGATCTCGTCGTTGACGGCGTAGCTGGACACGTCGGAGTCGCCGACCACACGGCCGACCCAGTAGTGCACGGTCTTCGCCTTGGCGCCGGAGACCAGGTAGACCTGGCGCGGCAGCGGCCGGTCGAGACGGATCTCGACGCCGGTCTCCTCGAGCACCTCGCGGACCGCGGTCGTGGTGATGTGCTCGCCGGACTCCTGCTTGCCCTTCGGCCAGGCCCAGTCGTCGTACTTGGGTCGGTGCACGAGCAGGACCTCGCCGCCGTTGTCCTTGCGGACGACCACCGCTCCCGCGGCGACCACATCGGGGCCACGAGCCGGGATGGGGATGGTGGGCAGGTCCTTGGCGGCCATGCGGATAGTGTCACCGCCAGTCAGCAATTGGGGAAGTCGGAGGACCTGAGTAGTGGCTGAACGTCGGCGGAACGTCACGGTCGCGGTGATCGTGCTGGTCGTGCTGGGTGGTCTGGCCGTGGTCGGTGCCCGGATCTGGTCCGCGCACGACCGCACCGACCTGCGCCGGGCGCTGGACGTGGTGCCGTCCTCCACGCTCCGGCTGTCCTTCACCGACTGGGCGGCCGTGCGCACGACGCTCGGGTCGGATCCCGGCGAGGACCCGACCACCGACGACATCCAGAAGCTGATCAGCAAGGGCTACGACACCGACTTCACCGCCGTCTCGAGCATCGAGGACTCCGCCGAGGCGCTCCAGGAGCACTTCGGGTTCTCGCCCGCGACGATCGAGTGGGAGGCGTTCGCGCAGGGCCGTTCCGGCGCGACCATGGTCGTGCGCATGCCCGACGGCTTCGACTTCGACGCGGTCCGGCGCAAGCTGGAGACGGCCGGCTTCACCAAGCCCAAGGACGACGACGGGGTGTGGAACGGCGGCGTGGACCTGGTGGCCTCGCTCGACGAGACGATCAGCCCCGAGCTCCAGTACGTCGCGGTGCTGGCCGACCAGCACCTGATCGTCACCAGCGACACCGAGAGCTACGCCAAGAAGGCGGCGCAGGTCGCCCAGGGGCACGGTCGGTCGCTCGGCGACAACGCCTCGGTGCGGGACACGATCGCGCCCCTCGACGAGCCGGCCGCAGCGATGCTCTGGGCCAACGACTTCGCCTGCAGCGACCTGGCGATGTCCCAGGCCGCCACCGACGACCAGGACACCGGCAACCAGCTCGTCAACCAGGCCGGTGGCATCACGCCGCTCTCGGGACTGGTCATGGCACTCGGCGCGGACCGCAGCCTGACCGTCTCCGAGCTCTTCGAGAGCAGCCGGATGGCCAAGGACAACCTGCGGCCGCGGGCGAAGCTGATCGTCGGGCCGGCGGCTGGGCGCGGAGGCTCGTTCAGCGACGACCTGAAGCTGACGAAGTCGCACACCGACGGCTCGACCGTCCAGCTGGTCCTCGAGCCGAAGACGAAGACCGGCTTCGTGCTCTCCGCGCTCGACAGCGGGCCGGTGCTCTTCGCGACCTGCTGAGCGAAACGGTCAGCCGGTGACGCGCTTGAGCGTGTTGTAGCCGAACGCCACCACCCGGCGGATCGGGCGACCCGTCGGTGGGGTGTTCTTGAACGACTCGACGTACCGGCCCACCGCCTGCTCCAGGCCCTGGGCCAGCACCGCGTCCAGGTCGGCGTCCGGGAGCACCTTCTGCGCGACGTGACGCCACAGCGCCTCGTCGATCCGGGTCCGCTGCGCGAGCAGCTCCTCGGCCGCGGCCAGCTCGGGGCCGAAGTCGGGGCGCATCCGCCGGGGGATGAAGGTGCGTTCGTTGAGCCGGGTGTCCGACAGCTCGGTGCCCAGCCAGGCGGCGACGCCGCTGACGAACGCCGGGTTCTCCATCACGTCGACGTGGGCCATCGCGTCCAGCCGGGCGAGCGCGGCCGCGGTGATCTCCTCGTCGTGGGCCGGGTCGATGTACCCGTCGGCAGGCATCAGCGGGTGCGGCCACGCCAGGAAGCGGGCGATGGTGTTGTCGGTGTTGGTGGCCACCAGCGGTTCCTGGAGGTACTGCACCAGCGGCTTCCAGCCGACCCGGAAGTTCTCGGCGCCGGAGCCGAAGTGCCGGATGTCGAACTCGGTGACCGCACGGCTGTGCATCCACTGCGACAGGATCCGCGAACGCGGGTTGCGCAGGAACGTGATGTGGTCGGCGCCCGGGTAGCGGGTCATCGTGGTGAACGGGCCGATGTGCCCGGCGACCAGCGTCGCGTCCGCCGGCAGCTCCTCGGGCGTCAGGTACATCATGTCGCGGGCGACCTGGCTGAAGTCCTCGAAGTCGTCGAAGCCGCCGGCCAGCGAGGTGTCCATGCCCTGCACGAAGACCTCGGGCTTGAGCGCGTCGTAGAGCGCCGCGGTGAGCGAGGTTCCGGCCGTCTTCGGGATGTGGCTGAACACCAGGGGGTTGCCCGGTCCGTACGTACGCATGCGGGCGACCCTACAACTGGCCGGCGGTCGGTCAGCGTCGGCGGTGGTGGGCGGCGACCAGGGTGTCCTGCAGGTTGGCGAGCGGCTCGTCGCCGACCGGCTTGGTCTGCGCCCAGGTCCCGTCGGGTCCGAGCTCCCAGGCCGACGTCCCGGGGTCGAACGCGAGGTCGAGCACGGCGCCGACCTCGTCGGACAGGTCGGCGCTGGGCAGCTTCACCAGCACCTCGACGCGGCGGTCCAGGTTGCGGTGCATCATGTCGGCCGAGCCGATCCAGGCCTGCGGCTCGCCGCCGTTCTCGAACCAGTAGATCCGGCTGTGCTCCAGGAACCGTCCGAGCACCGAGCGCACCCGCATGGTCTCGCTCAGACCCGGTACGCCGGGCCGGGCGGCGCAGATCCCGCGGATCAGCAGGTCGACCGGTACGCCGGCGCGCGAGGCCCGGTAGAGCTCGTCGATGACGGCCTCGTCGACGACGGAGTTCGCCTTGATGCGCACCCGTGCCGGCAGGCCGGCCTGGTGGTGGGCGATCTCGGCACGGATCCGGTCGATGAGGCCGGAGCGGACCGAGTCCGGGGCCACCATGATCTGGTCGTACTCGGCGTTGCGCGACCAGCCCGAGAGGTTGTTGAACAGGTGGGCGATGTCCTCGCCGATCGCCTCGTCGGTGGTCAGCAGGCCGAAGTCCTCGTACATGCGGGCGGTCTTCGGGTTGTAGTTGCCGGTGCCGATGTGGGTGTAGCGGCGGATGCCGTCCGGCTCCTCGCGGACCACCATCGCCAGCTTGCAGTGCGTCTTCAGACCGACCAGGCCGTAGACGACGTGGCAGCCGGCCTGCTCGAGCTTGCGGGCCCAGCGGATGTTGGCCTGCTCGTCGAAGCGCGCCTTGATCTCGACGATCACCAGCACCTGCTTGCCGGCCTCGGCCGCGTCGACCAGGGCGTCGATGATCGGGGAATCGCCGGAGGTCCGGTACAGCGTCTGCTTGATCGCGAGCACGTGCGGGTCGGCCGCGGCCTGCTCGATGAACCGCTGCACCGAGGTGCTGAACGAGTCGTAGGGGTGGTGCAGCAGCACGTCCGAGCGGCTGACCGCCTTGAACACGTCGACCGGCGAGGCCGACTCCACCGGGGCGAGCAGCCGGTGCGTGCTGGGCAGGAACGCCTCGAAGCGCAGGTCCTGGCGGTCCAGGTCGGCGATGCTGTGCAGGCCGCGCAGGTCCAGCGGCCCGGGCAGCCGGACGACCTCGTCCTCGCGGACGCCGAGCTCGGAGACCAGCAGGTTCAGGACCCGCTCGTCGATGCTCTCCTCGACCTCGAGCCGCACCGGCGGTCCGAAGCGTCGGCGCAGGAGCTCCTTCTCCAGCGCCTTGAGCAGGTTCTCGGCGTCGTCCTCCTCGACCTCCAGGTCCTCGTTGCGGGTGACCCGGAAGGTGTGCACCGCGCGCACGTCCATGCCGGGGAACAGCCGGCGCAGGTGCTCGCCGATCACGTCCTCCAGCGGCACGAAGCGCTGGTTGCCCAGGGAGATGAACCGGGTGAGGCTCTGCGGCACCTTGACCCGGGCGAAGTGCTCCTTGCCGGTCTTGGGGTTGGCGACGAGCACGGCCAGGTTCAGGGACAGGCCGGAGATGTAGGGGAAGGGGTGCGCCGGGTCGACGGCCAGCGGCGTCAGCACCGGGAAGATGCGCTCCTTGAAGAGCTTCTTGCAGAGCCGCTGCTCCTCGCGGTCCAGGTCCTCCCAGCGCACGAGCTGGATGCCCTCCTCGGCCAGCGCCGGGATCAGCTGGTCCCGGAAGACCTGCGCCTGACGGGCCATCAGCTGGGCCGCCTCGGTCCAGATCTGCGCCATGACCTCCTTGGGCATCAGGCCGGAGGCGGAGCGCACTGCGACGCCCGCGGCGATGCGGCGCTTGAGGCCGGCGACCCGGACCATGAAGAACTCGTCGAGGTTGCTGGTGAAGATCGCCAGGAAGCGGGCCCGCTCGAGCAGCGGGACCTCAGGGTTCTCGGCCAGCTCGAGCACCCGCTGGTTGAAGCGCAGCCAGGACAGCTCGCGGTCCAGGAAGCGGTCCTCGAAGCCCGCGGTGTCGAGATCGTCGATCTCGGCCTCGTACGGCGGGTCGACGTCGAAGGGCGCCACCACCCGAAGCGTGGACTCCAGGGGTCCCTCGCTCGCGTCGGCCGGGAAGGTGTCGGTGCTCATGGGGGCAGTCTGACAGCAGCAGGTGAACTCGGAGTGAAGTAGTTTCCCCCTATGTCGTCAGCGCAGATCGCCTTCGAAACGCTCGTCCTCCGTGCCGCCCTCGGGCTGCCCGAGCGCGTCCAGCGCGCGCTGCTGCGTCGCCCGGTGGTGATCGACGGCCAGACGCTGGCCGCCGAGACCCAGATGATGCTGAAGCTGCAGGCGCTGACCAAGCAGCCCGGTCTCGGGATGCTGCCCGACCTGCAGGCCAACCGCGAGCAGGTGATCACCCAGGGCGGGATGGTCGGCGGCAAGCAGCCGATCGGCGCAGTGCGCGACCTGACCGTCGACGGCGGCGACGGACCGATCGCGGCCCGGCTGTTCATCCCGACCGCGCGCCTGCGCGACGACCAGGTGCCGACGCTGCTGTTCATCCACGGTGGCGGGCACGGGTTGGGCGCGATCGACAGCCACGACGGCGCCTGCCGGGTGCTGGCCGAGGAGTCCGGCGTGCAGGTGCTCTCGGTCGAGTACCGGCTCGCGCCCGAGCACCCGTTCCCGGCCGCGGTCGACGACTGCTTCGCGGCGTACCAGTGGCTGGTGAAGAACGCCGACAGCATCAACGCGGACACGACGCGGCTCGCGGTGGGCGGCGACTCGGCCGGCGGCAACCTCTCGGCGAGCACGGCCCTCCAGGCGGCGGAGGCCGGTCTGCCGATGGCGTTCCAGCTGTTGATCTATCCGGTGACCGACTTCGTGAACCGTTCGCGGAGCCGCGAGCTCTTCGACGGCGGCGGCTTCTTCCTGGAGAAGCCCGGCATGGACAAGCTGCACCGCTGGTACCTCCCGGACGCGGCCCAGGACACCCACCCGCTGGCCTCGGTGCTGCTCCGCACCGAGTTCCCGCCCGGACTGGCGCCGGCGTTCGTGGCCACCGCCGGGTTCGACCCGCTGCGTGACGAGGGTGAGGCCTACGCGCGGCTGCTCGCCGAGCACGGCGTCCAGGTCGAGCTGAAGCGCTACCCGGCGATGATCCACGGGTTCTTCAACATCGTCGGTGCGGGTCGGGAGTGCCGGGCCAACGCGCTCGACATCGCCGACCGGCTCAAGGCCGCCATCGGCTGACCTCAGCCGGCGAGGTTCCCGACCACCACGAACACGACGACCATCAGCAGCAGGGCGACGGCCACCCCGCCGAAGACCAGCAGCTTCAGCCGGCGTTCCCGCTCGTCGTCGTTCACCCGACGGCGCCGCGGTACTGGACCTCGGTCCGCACCGTGGTGAACCCCTGCCGCTCGTAGACCGCGATCGCCGGAGCGTTGTCGCCGTCGACGTACAGGATCACCTCGCCGACGCCCTTGGTCGCCAGGTGGCTGAGGCCGACGTTGGTGAGCACGCTGCCCAGACCCCGGCCGACGGCCTTGGGGTTGGTGGCGACCACGTAGACCTCGCCGTACGGCGGGTTCTCGTCGAGGTGGACCTTGGTCCAGTGGAAACCGAGGATCTCCGGGTTCGCCGGGTCCTCGTCGTCCGGCACGGCCAGGAACAGCCCGTCGGCGTCGAACCAGGCCTCCTTGCTCCGCTCGAGGAAGTCCTCGTGGGTCATGTGGCCCTGCTCGGGGTGGTGCGAGAAGGCGGCGGCGTTGACCTCGAGAACACCGGTTTCGTCGGCCGGCGTGAACGACCGGATCTTCACGCCGGCAGGCGGGTCGATCGGGACGACGGGCTCGCTGGTCGGACGCGCCATGATCCGCAGCTCGCGCTCCTTGTGGATCCCGAGCTTGGACGCGATCCGGCCGGCCGAGGGGTGGTCACCGTGCGACCAGGCCTCGATCTTGCCGACCGTCGACGCCGCCTCGGCCAGTGCCAGCCGGGCGAGCTCGCTGCCGGTGCCGCGGTTGCGAGCCATCGGGTGCACCGCGATGTCCAGGATCTGCCCGTGCAGCAGGGCGAAACCGTCGTCGCCCAGCCACAGCGCAGCGTCGCGCAGGCCGCGGTACTTCAGCTGCAGGCAGGCCTGCTCGTTAAGGGTGATCACGCCGTCGGCGACGTCGCACGCCTCCGCGATCCGCCGGACCTCGTCAGCCGGGGCGCTGCCGCCCTGATCGTCGAAGAAGGTGTCAGGGTCGATCCGGTTGATGCTCAAGCTTGCACGTCCTCGCGCTCGCGGGCCTTGTCCTTGGGGGGCAGCACGAACCGGTAACCGACGTTGCGCACGGTCCCGATCAGCGACTCGTTCTCGGGCCCGAGCTTGGCGCGCAGCCGCCGGACGTGCACGTCGACGGTACGCGTACCGCCGAAGTAGTCGTAACCCCACACCTCCTGGAGCAGCTGCTCGCGGGTGAAGACCCGGCCCGGGTGCTGCACGAGGTACTTGAGGAGCTCGAACTCCTTGAAGGTCAGGTCGAGCGTGCGGCGGCCCAGCTTCGCGGTGTAGGTGGCCTCGTCGACGACGACCTCGCCGCCGCGGATGATGTGCGCCTCGGGGTCGTTGCCGTCCCGGGAGGCATCCATGCGGCCCAGTGCGAGGCGGATCCGGGCGTCGATCTCCGCGGGTCCGGCGCTGACCAGCAGCACGTCGTCGATGCCCCAGTCCGCGGCCACGACGGCCAGTCCGCCCTCGGTGACCACCAGCAGCACCGGCTGGTCGGACCCGGTGGTCCGGATCAGCCGGCAGAGGTCGCGGGCGTGCGCGAGGTCGCGGCGCCCGTCGATGAGGACCAGGTCGGACGACGGCGCCTCGAGCAGCGCGCTGCCCTCGGCGGGCAGGATCTTCACCTGGTGCGGCAGCAGGGCCAGCCCGGGAAGGACCTCGGCGGACGGCTGCAGCGCGCTCGTCAGCAGCAGCAGGACGCTCATGCGCACCTCCTCCGTCGGCCGATGCGGAAGGATATCGAACGTGAGCACCTCGTCTGCGCAGGATCAGCCAGTCCGCGGACAGGTCACCCTGCGCTTCTGGGCCGCAGCCCGGGAGGCGACCGGGCTCACCGAGGAGCTGGTGCCGGTCGACGGCCCCGTCACGTTGGCGGTCCTGGTGGCCGACGCGCTCGCCCGGCACGGCGACTCGGAGCGGCTGCGCCGGGTGCTGGACAGCTGCTCGGTGCTGATCGGGGACCGACCGGTGGCGAGCGCCGACCCCGCGACGGTGCTGGTCGAGCCGGGGGAGTCGGTGGAGTTCCTGCCGCCCTTCGCGGGAGGCTGAGCCCGGCGGCTGACTTCTGGAACCGACCCCGGCACCGGTGCGGAGTCGGCTATCGTCACGCCGTTACCCCGACCCCCTGGTGAACCAGAGAGCTGAGTCCATGAGCACCGTCTCCGTCGAGCAGGTCCTGTCCGACTTCCTGAACCGCGTCGAGAAGATGCCGGAGTCCCTGACCCCCGACCTGAACCTGTACGCCGACGGCATCGGCCTGGACTCCCTGGACGCCGCCGAGCTCTCCGCGGTCCTCGAGGACGAGCTGGGCTCGAGCCCGTTCGATGCCGACGAGATGCCGGAGACCGTCGGCGACGTCATCGCGTTCTACGACGCGGCAGCCGCGTCCTGATGGGTCGCGAGCCGCGCGTCGTCATCGTCACCGGCGGGAGCCGGGGGCTCGGCGCCGGGATCGTCCGGTCCTACCTGGAGAGCGGTGACCTGGTCGCCACCTGCGCCCGGTCGATCACTCCCGAGGTCGAGGCCTGGCAGTCGGACCCGGCGACGGCCGACCGCTTCCTGTGGGGCGCAGCTGACCTCGCCAAGGTCGAGGACGCGGACGCCTTCGTGAAGGCGGTCGTGGAGAAGTGGGGACGCGTCGACGTCCTCATCAACAACGCCGGTGTCGCCCGCGACGGCATCCACAGCCAGTTCTCCGACGAGGACATCGACACCGTCGTCGACCTGAACATCAAGGGCACGCTCTACGTGACCCGCGCCGTCGGCCGGAAGATGCTGGTCAAGCGCAGCGGCCACATCGTCAACATCTCCTCGATCGTCGGCCTGTCCGGCTACCGCGGCCTGGCCACCTACAGCGCCACCAAGGCGGCGCTGGACGGGATGACCCGCGCGCTCGCCCGTGAGCTCGGATCGCGCGGCATCGTCGTCAACGGCGTGGCGCCGGGCTACCTGAAGACCGAGATGAGCCACGGCCTGGACGCCGACCAGCTGAACCAGATCGTGCGCCGCACGCCGGCCGGCCGGCTGGGCGACCCGGAGGACATCGCGCGGGTCTGCCAGTTCCTCACCGACCCGGCGAACACCTACCTGACCGGTCAGGTGATCGTGGTCGACGGCGGCCTCACGTCGTAACCGGCGTCTCCAGCGCGGTCTCGTCGGTGGGTTCGTCGCCGTGGTGACCGCCACCCGGGCGTGACCGGTACGCGCCCACCCAGAGCGTCAGGCAGCTGATCACGCCGACCGCTGCCATCGTGATGCCGGCGGCGACCAGGCTGTTGATGTGCGAGGCCCACCAGACGCCGAGCACCACGAACGGGGTCAGCGCGACCTCGATCCAGGACGCCCAGCCGCCGTGCCCGCGGCCCTGCAGGATCGCGATCAGCACCCGCCGGAAGCTCAGCAGCCCGCCGGCCGCGATCAGCCACCGGGCGCACTCGGTCGCCCCGGTGAACTCCTCGCCGAACGCGATCCGGATCGTCGGCGCCGCGATCAGCTCCAGGCCGACCACGGCGACCACGATGATCGCGGCCGAGAGCACGATCCAGCCGCGCACCACCAGGCGCTCGCGCGGCGGGTCGTTCTGCACCACGGCGATCCGCGGCAGGGCGACCATCGCCAGGCTGCCGCCGAGGATGTTGGTCAGGCTGGCCAGCGAGAACGCAGCCGAGTACAGGCCGAGCTGGGCGTTGCCGAGCAGCGATCCGACCAGGGTGCGGTCGATGGAGAGACCGTCGATGGGGCCGACGCTGCCGATGTGGGTCTTCTTCGTCAGGTCCCAGAGCTCGTGGCCGTCGAGGCGGTGGGTCGGGTCGTGGGTCGGCTTGCGCAGGGCGAGCAGCCGGACCAACGAGGTCAGCAGCGCGCTGCCGATGATCAGCGCCAGCGTCTCCACGGCGTCGAGGTCCGCGCCCACCCCGAAGGCGACCACGAACGCGAGGGTTGTCACCGCCTGCGGTGCCAGGTTGGTCATCGCGAACGACAGCAGCGGGGTGCCCTCGCCGAGCATCGAGCCGATCAGCACCCGCAGGCCCATGGTCTGCAGCGCCATCAGCGCGAGCGCGACGGCCAGGGCGTACTTGGTGCCGCCGTCGGAGTGGCGCTCGAGGAAGAGCAGGTAGCCGGCCGCGAGCGCCGAGGGCACGACCGAGATCGTCACCAGCCGGGGCAGCAGGTGCCCGAGGCCGTCGCGCGCGGTGTAGCCCTTGTCGGCGAGCAGCTTGGTGATCGCGTTCGGCAGACCGCCGCCGAGGGTCAGCTGCGAGGCCATCATCGCCAGCGAGGTGACCAGCACGACCTGGCCGCGGCCCTCCACGCCGAGCATCCGGGAGGCGAGCACCGCGTTCACGGTGGAGAGCAGCTGGGTCAGGATCGAGGCGCCGACGACCGCGAGCCCGGTGATGGCGCCGCCGGCCTGCTTGGGCCGTTCCGGCGCCGGAGCCGCGTCGGCCGCGGGCGCGGCGGTGGTGTCGGGCTCGGGCACGCAGAGCAGCATACGTTCGACCGTTCGTGCTCGGACGACGAACGCACATGCCAGACTGTCCGCGCCCGTACGCCGTTCGCAGAAGGAGCCCCGAGCTTGTCGTCGCTGACCCACAAGGCGCTGATGTTCCTGTACGGGCGCGGCTACGAGGTGCGCCGGCACCCGGCCGTCCGACGGGCGGCGATGTTCGCCCAGCACGGCATCGACCTGGTGATCGACGTCGGTGCGGCGCACGGCGGTTACGGCGAGCAGGTCCGCAAGTTCGGGTACGCCGGGAAGATCGTCTCGTTCGAGCCGCTCGACTCCGCCTACGCCGAGCTGTCGAAGGCGATCGCCGGGGACGCCGCGTGGTCCGCGCGCCAGGTCGCGCTGGGCAGCGAGCCGGGCGAGGCCGTCATCAACATCGCGTCGAACAGCGACTCCAGCTCGCTGCTGCCGATGGAGTCCGCGCACACCGAGGCCGAGCCGAGCGTCGGCTACGTCGGCCAGCAGACCGTCACGGTCGCCCGCCTCGACGACCTGATCGACGAGATCGCCACCCCGGACAGCAAGATCTTCCTGAAGATCGACGCCCAGGGTTTCGAGAAGGAGGTGCTGGCCGGCGCGCAGGAGACCCTCAAGCGCTGCCAGGGGATCCAGCTCGAGCTCTCCTTCGTCCCGCTGTACTCCGGCGGCATGCTGATCGACGAGGCCGTGTCCACGGCGTACGCGGCCGGCTTCCAGATGGTCAGCGTCGAGCAGGGCTGGGCCGCGGCGTCCGGTCAGATGCTCCAGGCGGACGGCGTTTTCTTCCGCTTGTAGTCCAGTAACACTGTTTTTGTAGACCAGGGACGGGAATTCGTCTCCCGGCGACCTTCCGGACATATCGATCCGGTATCGTCTGGTCTCGCATGGCGGGGGAGCCGTGCACAGCACCGCGGGGGATCGGTGTGCTGGACGGGGGAATGTCCACATCTTCGGGGGATGAGGGAGCTTTCTCGGATGTCTACGACTGCACCCGCGCAGGTCAGTCTGAAGCAGCGAGCGGCCAAGGTGCTGCCATCGACCCTGGTCGAGCTGCTCGACGGGTTCGTGTTCTCGCTGCGACGGAACCGGATCCGGTTCACGCACTGGTTCTTCGGGCTCTTCGGCCAGAACGTGGTCGGCCGCAAGGACTACTACTCCACGCTGCCGGTCCTCGCCGAGATCGAGGCCACCCGCGAGCGCTGGGAGAAGCCCAGCGAGCTGGCCGGGCTGAACATCAACGTGAACGCGCTGGAGAAGAACCTCGGCGAGCTCGCGGAGAACTGGGAGGCCGAGTTCCGCAGCGTCGCCCCGTCCCACGCGGCGAACGCGGCCAAGGGCTTCGGCCCCGGCTACCCGGCCTTCGACGCCCGGACCCTCTACTACACGCTGCGCGAGCACAAGCCGCGCCGCTACCTCGAGGTCGGCTCCGGTCTCTCGACCTACTACGCGAGCCTGGCCGCGGCGAAGAACGCCGAGGACGGCCGCCCGCTCTCGATCACCTGCATCGAGCCCTACCCGTACGACGCCCTGCGGACCCTCGACGGCTTCGAGCTCGTCGAGAGCGTCGTCCAGGACGTCCCGGTCGAGAAGTTCGAGGAGCTCGGTGCCGGTGACGTGCTGTTCATCGACTCCTCGCACGCGTTGAAGATCGACAGCGACGTCGCGTACCTGTTCCTCGAGGTGCTGCCGCGGGTGAAGCCCGGTGTCTTCGTGCACATCCACGACGTGCCGTTCCCGTTCAACACCCCGTTCCCCGCGTCCAGCTGGATCTTCGGCGAGCGTCCGCCGGTGTACTGGAACGAGGCGATGATCGTGCAGACGTTCCTGGCCTTCAACGACGCCTTCGAGATCCTGCTCTCGACGCCGATGGTGCGGCACTACGACGAGCAGTTCCTGGTCGAGAACTTCGACGACTACACGCCGCTGGAGCAGGACCCCAACCCGCCGTCCTCGCTCTGGCTGCAGCGCACCCGCTGACCCGCGAACCTCGAAGGATCAGTCGCGCGGCGCGAGCCGCGGGTACTGCTTGGCCCACGACCGGATCTCGTCGGCGATCTCCTCGCCGATGAACCGGTGCACGTCCGGGTTGAAGTGGAACCCGTCGTTGTTCGGCTCGGTGCCCGGCGGCAGGTGCCGCTCGACGATGTCCGGGAGGCGCACGAGCACGATCTCCGGGTCGTCGTAGTCGGCCACCATCTGCCGGATCATCACGTTCATCATCTCGACCCGGGCTTCCATCCCCGGGAACCAGTCCCGGCCGCGGGCGCCCGGCCCGAGGAACTCGAAGACCATGACCAGCGGCTGCCCGACGAGCCGGGTGCGATCGATGTAGGCGACCAGGTCGGCGTGGGCGCGACGTACGGTCCGGCCGAAGAAGCGAGCCCCGACCCGTCGGTCCACCTGGCGCTGCAACCGCGCCAGGCTCTTCCAGACCGGGCGCAGCAGGTAGTGGCGGTAGAGCCCGCGCACCGGCCCCGGGCGAGCCTTCAGCGAGTTGGCGTGCCGTTCCAGCCAGCGCGGCAGGAACAGGTGCAGCGGCTCGAAGTAGCCGGCATTCGTGATCACGACGTCCGGGGACCAGGCCTTGACCTGCTCCTCCCAATTCTTGAAGAGGTGCGACGTCTTCGAGCTGGCGACCGCCGGCGCCCACACCACGGCGCCGTGCCCGGCGGCGAGCAGCTGCTCCTCGATGACCCGGCTGAAGGTGAAGTCCTCGCGCAGCTGCGGCCGCGCGGAGATGTCGTGCGTCAAGGACGCGCCCTTCACCAGGACTCGGATCGGCAGCGGCTGCGGCACGGACATCAGGTGGTCACTCCTGGAGGATCGATCGGCGGTTCGTCGGTCGACGGGCACTTCGCCCAACTTTATCCGCGCGCGGGTCCGCCTGAGGCGGGAATCGCGGTGTCGATCTCGCCCGCGATCCAGTCGCCGATGAGGCGCCGCATCCGCGGCGAGTAGTGGAAGCCGTCGGGCACCGGGTCCTCGCCGCCGAGCTGCTCGGCGAGCTCGGGCACTGGCACCAGCCGCACGCCGGGGCTGTCGAACGTCGCGACCATCGCGGCCAGCGCGGTGTTCATCAGGTCGATGCGCGCCTGCATCCCGGGGAACCAGTCCCCGGCCTTGCCGCCCGGCCCGAGCAGCGCGAGCACGAAGACCTGCGGACTGGCCGGCGCCACGGTCCGGGTGCGCTGGATGAGCAGCTCGTAGTCGTGGACGATCCGGCGGGCGCGACGGCGGAACAGCCGGTCGGCGACGTGCCGGTCGAGCACCCGCTGGACCTGCGCCAGCAGCTTCCAGGTCGGTCGCAGCACCCACCCGCGGAAGCGCGTCCGGAACGGCCCGGTGCGGCCGTTGAAGGTGTTGACCTGCCGTTCCAGCCAGTGCGGCAGCAGCCCGTGGATGCACTCGTAGTAGCCGTAGCCGAAGACCGCGACGTCCGGCGACGTCGCCATCACCTGGTCCTCCCAGTCGCCGAGCGCGGACCGGGTCAGCTCGCCGGCGACGCCCTTGTTGTCCAGCTCGCAGGGGCGGCCGCGGTCCAGCAGGCCGTTCTGGATCCAGCGCGGGAACGTGTACTCACCCGGCTCGCCGTTCCAGTCGGGGACCATGACGACCAGCGACGAGCCCTTCACCAGGACCCGGATCGGGTGCGGCAGTGCGTCGGTCACGAGTCCCCCTTCGGTCCTCTAGTCGCTGTGCAGCAGGCGGTCGACGTCCTTGCGGTCGGCATCGACCATCAGCCGGGCCAGGTCCAGCGCGGTCGTCTGCGCACGCCAGTCCAGCACCTCGGCGGCGCGGGAGGCGTCACCGATCAGCGCGTCCACCTCGCTGGGTCGCTCGAAGCTGTCGTTGTGCTGCACGTAGTCGCGCCAGTCCAGGTCGGCGTGCGCGAAGGCCGCCTCGCAGAAGTCGCGGACCGTGTGCCCGACGCCGGTGGCCAGCACGTAGTCGCCCGGCTCGTCGACCTGCAGCATCCGCCACATTCCCTCGACGTACTCGGGCGCGTAGCCCCAGTCCCGGATCGCCTCCAGGTTGCCGAGCTCGACGTGGTCCTGGATGCCGGCCGAGATGGCGGCGACGGCCTTGGTGATCTTGCGGGTCACGAAGTTCTCACCGCGGCGCGGGGACTCGTGGTTGAACAGGATCCCGGAGACGGCGTACAGGCCGTAGGCCTCGCGGTAGTTCACCGTCACCCAGTGCGCCTGCAGCTTCGAGGCCCCGTACGGCGAGCGCGGGTGGAACTTGGACTCCTCGTTCTGCGGAGGCGGCGTCGAGCCGAACATCTCCGAGGTCGAGGCCTGGTAGAAGCGGCAGTCCAGCCCGGCCGCGCGGATCGCCTCGAGCAGGTTCAGGGTGCCGATCGAGTTCGTCGAGGCCGTGTAGTCCGGCATCTCGAAGGAGACCTTCACGTGGCTCTGCGCGCCCAGGTTGTAGACCTCGTCGGGGCGGATGTCGCGGATCAGGTTGACCAGGCCCACCCCGTCGGTGAGGTCGCCGTAGTGCAGGTGCAGGGTCTGGTCGGTGTGCAGGTGGTCGATCCGCCCGCGGTTCATCGAGGAGGACCGCCGGACCAGCCCGTGCACCTCGTAGCCCTTGCCCAGCAGGAGCTCGGCGAGGTAGGAGCCGTCCTGGCCGGTGATGCCGGTGATGAATGCGCGCTTCATGGTGTGGCGCAGCCTAGCGGGGGCCTTCCGGCGGGTGGTCACGCGTTGCCCGAATCTGCTGCGCTAGACCGGCCCCCCACCTAGAGTTAAGTGCCGGACCGATAGGTTCCGCCTCAGCGCGCGTTCTGGGCGCGTGCCCTGACCAATTTCTTGTGGAGGATCCCCGTGAGCAATGTCGATGTGCTGGTTGCCGGTGGTGGCGGGTTCATCGGAGGCCACCTGGTCGCCGACCTCGTCGCGCAGGGCAAGACGGTCCGCTCGGTCGACGTGAAGCCGATGGACGAGTGGTACCAGGTCCACGAGGGCGTCGAGAACGTCGTCTCCGACCTGTCCAAGCTCGACAACGCGCAGTCCGCGACGGCCGGGGCCAAGGAGGTCTTCCTGCTGGCTGCCGACATGGGCGGCATGGGCTTCATCGAGAACAACAAGGCGCTGTGCATGCTCACGGTGCTGACCAGCACGCACCTGCTCGAGGCCGCGCGCGACCAGAACGTCGAGCGCCTCTTCTTCTCCTCCTCCGCCTGCGTGTACGCCGCCGGCAAGCAGACCGACACCAACGTGACCGCGCTCGTCGAGGCCGACGCCTACCCGGCGATGCCCGAGGACGGCTACGGCTGGGAGAAGCTCTTCACCGAGCGGATGTGCCGCCACTTCGAGGAGGACTTCGGTCTGACCACCCGGATGGCGCGCTACCACAACGTCTACGGCCCGAACGGCACCTGGACCGGCGGCCGCGAGAAGGCGCCCGCCGCTGTCTGCCGCAAGGTCGCGACCGCTGCGATCACCGGTGACCACAACATCGAGATCTGGGGCGACGGCGAGCAGACCCGCTCGTTCATGTACATCGACGACTGCGTCAAGGGATCCCAGATGATCCTGGCCGGCGACAGCAACGAGCCGGTCAACCTGGGCAGCGACGAGCTGGTCAGCATCAACCAGCTCGTGGACATCGTCGAGGGCATTGCCGGGATCAAGACCACGCGCAACTACAAGCTGGACGCCCCGCAGGGCGTGCGCGGTCGCAACTCGGACAACACCCTGATCAAGGAGATCTACGGCTGGGCGCCGTCGATCACCCTGGCCGACGGCCTCGCGAAGACCTACGCCTGGGTGTACGACGAGGTCAAGCGCTCGCTGGGCTGATCCAGAAGCTGCTGACCCCACACATGCGACTGCTCGCCCACGACTACGCCGGGCACCCGTTCCAGGTCGAGCTGAGCCGGGAGCTGTCCCGGCGCGGTCACGACGTCGTGCACTCCTACTGCGCGGCATACACGTCCGGGAAGGGTCACCTGACCGCTGAGCCGGGGGAGTCGCTGCGGTTCTCGGCGATCGGTGAGAACAGCTCGATCGCGAAGACCGACTTCGCGCGTCGGCTGTTCCAGGAGGCCGGCTTCGGCTTCCAGCTGATCCGCCAGGTCCGCCGCGAGCGGCCCGACGTGGTGATGTTCGCGAACACCCCGATCCCCTCGCTGATGATCGTGGTGGCCTACCTGGCGCTGCGCCGGATCCCGTGGGTGCTCTGGCACCAGGACATCCAGGCGGTGGCGATCTCCTCCTTCGCCGGCAACAAGCTCTCCAAGGCCTTCGTGTACGCCGGCAAGGCGATCGGGCTGGGCGAGAAGTGGTGCTCGCGGCGGGCGGCGGCGATCGTGGTCATCGCCGACTCCTTCTACGCGGTGCACCAGGAGTGGGGCACCGCCGCCAAGACCTCGGTGATCCCGAACTGGGCGCCCCTGGAGGAGATCTACCCGGTCACCCGGACCAACAGCTGGTCGCACGAGCAGGGGCTGGACGACGTCCGCACGCTGCTCTACTCCGGCACGCTCGGCCTGAAGCACAACCCGGCGCTGCTCGTCGGTCTGGCGGCCGCGGTGCGCGACGGCGGCACCCCGGTCCGGCTCGTGGTGGTCAACCAGGGCCCGGCCGAGGAGGTGCTGCGCGCCGAGGCGGATCGCCTCGACGTGCCGCTGACGCTGCTGCCGTTCCAGCCCTACGAGCGGCTTCCCGAGGTGCTCGGCAGCGGCGACGTGCTGGTCGTGCTCCTCGAGCAGGACGCCGGCGCGTTCTCGGTCCCCTCCAAGACGCTGTCCTACCTCTGCGCCGGGCGGCCGGTGCTCGGCCTGATGCCCGCTGAGAACCTGGCCTCGCAGCTGGTCAACGCGGTCGACGGCTGCGTGCTGCCGCCCAACGAGGGCTCGCTGCCGGCCGCGGCCGAGTGGATCCTGAAGGTGCTCGCCGACGACGAGGAGCAGGCCCGGTTGGGCAAGCAGTCACGGGCGCTGGCCGAGCGGGAGTTCGCCCTGGAGGGCTGCGCGGACCGCTTCGAGGAGATCCTCACCCGCGTGGCCCGCTGACCCGGTCTCACTTCGTGGACGCAAGTCCCATATTCCGAGATGATCGTTTCCGGTGGGTAGCAAAGCCCCCTAGGCTTCCTTCCGTGTTCTCGACCATGCTGACCAAGCGCCGCGCAGTGGACCACTGCCGCGTGCGCTCGTCGCTGTGTCGAATGTCCTGACGGGACGCTCCAGCCTCGTGTGACCCGGTCGCCGGTGCGACCCCGCGATGCACTCCCACGTCCCGTTCCGACGCCTACGTCCTGGACATCTTCGACCCTCCTGGGGAGGAACCATGAGCGCGAGCTCAACCCAGATCGACCCGCGAGGACCTCGGTTCACCGCGAGCGTGACCCTGGTCGTCTTCGCCGTCGTGCTGCTCACGGCGCCGGCGACGGCCGGGATCGTGCTGCTCGCGATCCAGACCGTGTTCTTCGCGATCGGCGCCGCCCGGGGCGTGCAGTTCACCCCGACGGCGTACGTGTTCAAGAAGCTGGTCCGTCCGCGGCTGTCCGCGCCGGACCACCTCGAGGACCCGCAGCCGCCGCGCTTCGCCCAGACCGTCGGTCTCGGCTTCTCGCTGGTGGCGCTCGCCGGCTACCTGACCGGGGCCACGCTCCTCGGTCAGATCGCCTCCGGCTTCGCGCTGGCGGCGGCAGTCCTCAACGCAGTCTTCGGCTTCTGCCTGGGCTGCGAGCTCTACCTGCTGCTGGTGCGGGCCCGCCCGTCCAGCGCACGCACCAACAGCACCAACCCCACCACCAATGAATCGAACAAGGAAGAAGTAGCCGCATGAGCCGCGAAACCTCTCTCGTCTCCGCCGACTGGGTCCAGGAGCGCCTCGACGACCCGTCGATCGTCCTGGTCGAGGTCGACGAGGACACCTCCGCCTACGACCGCAGCCACATCCGCGGTGCCATCAAGCTCGACTGGACCACCGACCTGCAGGACCAGGTGCGTCGCGACTTCGTCAACAAGGCCCAGTTCGAGGCCCTGCTGTCCGAGAAGGGCGTCAGCAACGACCACACCGTCGTGCTGTACGGCGGCAACAACAACTGGTTCGCGGCGTACGCGTACTGGTACTTCAAGCTGTACGGCCACCAGGACGTCAAGCTGCTCGACGGCGGCCGCAAGAAGTGGGAGCTGGACGCCCGCGAGCTGACCGACGAGCCGGTCAAGCTGGAGGCCACCTCCTACACCGCGAGTGAGCAGGACGGCGCCATCCGGGCGTTCCGCGACGAGGTCGTCGCCGCCATCGGCACCCAGAACCTGGTCGACGTGCGCAGCCCCGACGAGTACGCCGGTCGGCTGCTCGCCCCGGCCCACCTGCCGCAGGAGCAGGCGCAGCGCGCGGGTCACATCCCGACCGCTGCCAGCGTTCCGTGGAGCAAGGCGGCCAACGACGACGGCACCTTCCGCAGCGACGACGAGCTGCGCGAGATCTACACCGAGGCCGGCGTCGACTGGAACAAGGACACCATCGCCTACTGCCGCATCGGCGAGCGCTCGAGCCACACCTGGTTCGTCCTCAAGGAGCTGCTGGGCCAGGACAACGTCAAGAACTACGACGGCTCCTGGACCGAGTACGGCTCGCTGGTCGGCGTCCCGGTCGCGCTCGGCGACGAGCCTGGTGACGCCTGATGTGCGGCGCGGTCAAGGGCGGTCTGCCGCTCGACGGTGTCGACATCAACAAGGAGGCCGTGATCCAGGGCCAGGTGCTCAAGGGCGGCGAGCCGGTCGGTACCGCGTACGTGCGGCTGCTGGACCGCACCGGTGAGTTCACCGCCGAGGTCCCGACCTCGGCGAGCGGTCACTTCCGGTTCTTCGCCGGCGAGGGCGACTGGACGCTGCGGACGCTCGCGCCGCAGGCCGAGCCGATCGACACCGCGGTGACCGCTGCCAAGGGCAGTGTCGCCGAGGTCGAGATCAACATCTGACGCACCTCGACCAGCTCGTTCGGCCCGTCACCCGGTGGTGGCGGGCCGAACGGCTTTTCCGGGTGCTTCCGCGCCGGTGAGGACGTTTGGGTAGGCTCACGCGACATGTCGGGCATCGATGAGCCGGGCACCCCGCCGGAGGTTCCCCAGGAGTACGCGGACGTCTACCGCGACGCCTACGAGCGCGCCCTGGCGGACGGCGACCTCGCCGACGAGCTGATGGCCACCTCGGTCGTCGAGCGCGAACCGGCCGAGCGACCCGCCTGGCTGGTCCCGGCCGCGATCGGCGGCGCGCTGGTGCTGGTGCTGTGCGCTTTCGTGCTCGGCAAGATGCTCTCCTCGGACGACACCAGCACCGACACCGTCGGGGTGACGGCTCCGACGACCAAGGTGCCGCCGACCGGGCAGACCACGCCGACCAAGAAGCCGACGCCGTCGAAGAAGCCTTCCCCGACCAAGAAGCCCAGCACGAAGGCCTGGACCGGCGCGGTGACCCCCGTCGCCATCAACGCGGTCACGGCCACCTGCACGTCCGCCCCCGGCGTCGACTCGGCCGGCAAGACCGTCGACTACGAGGCCGCCAACACCGTCGACGGGGACCCGAGCACCGCCTGGCGCTGCGACGGCGAGGCGACCGGCACCAAGCTCACGATCACGCTGCCTGCGGACACGCAGGTCGGCCAGGTCGGCCTGATCCCCGGCTACGCGAAGACGGACGCCAAGAGTGGCGCGGACCGGTACGCCGAGAACAACCGGATCACCAAGGTCCGCTGGACGCTCGCCGACGGCACCGTGATCGAGCAGAAGCTGGACCCGAGCAAGACCGACCGCAAGATCCAGCTGATGCGCGTACCGAGGACCGCCACCGGTGAGGTGACGCTCGAGATCCTGGCGGTCGACCGAGGATCGCGGAACACCACCGCGATCAGCGAGCTCCAGGTCTTCGCCGCCGAGTAGGTCAGGCAGTCGGCCGGTTGACCGGCTCGCCGTCCAGCGTGGTCGGCAGCGCGTCGCCGCGCAGGTCGAACCCGCGCCGCGGCCCGCGGAGGGAGCGCTTCGCCACCGGTTCCGGCTCAGGTTCCGGCTCGACCTCGTCGGGATGCTGGTCGTAGGTGACCAGGATCAGGCAGAGAACCGCCCAGACGATGCGGTCGTAGAGCGTCGGCCCGATCATGCCGAACGCGGCGTACGAGAGGCCCGCGTAGGCGAGCCGGTTCGGCGGTCCGTTCTGGAACAGCGGCTTGATCAGCGAGGCGATGATCAGGACGAAGCCGACGAGGGTGAGCACGCCACCGGCGACCGCGACCTCGAGGTAGGCGTTGTGGTACAGCAGCACCGTCGCCCAGCCGTTGCCCTGGATCGGATGCTTCCAGAACAGGTCGAAGCCGTCGTTGAGCAGCTGCTCGCGCGCCTGGTCGGAGTACTGCGCCGAGATGTTGCCGGTCAGGCGGTCCAGCGTGGTGGTCTGCCCCAGGGCCCGCAGCGCGACCTCACCGCCGATCGCGGCGAGGAACGCGCCGGAGATGACGACGTACCAGGTCATCGCGGAGCGCTCGACGATCGGCCACACGATCGTAACGATGGCGCAGCAGAGCAGGCTCGCCCGGCTGCCGCTGTTGAGGACCGAGTAGCCGACCGGCACCATCGCCCCGATCACGATCCAGCGGTGCTTCGGGTTCACCCGGTAGAACAGGTAGATCAGCAGCGCGTAGGCGAGCTGACCGCCGAGGCCGTAGAAGTTCGGCTGCGTGGTGAGACCGATCGCGCGGCCCTGTGCGGTGCCGGCGGCACCCTTGGCCACCGAGTAGAGGGTGCTGATGATCTGGCCACCGACGTAGGCCCAGGCGAACGCGTCCACCAGCTTCACCGACGGGTGCACCACGTTCATGATGAAGACCAGGATCACCGCGGCTGCGACCACGCGCAGGAAGCCGCCGAGGCTGGCCAGCACGCCCGGGACGAGCAGGCTGGAGACGATGCCGCCGACGAAGAGGATCGTGACGCCGATCAGGTAGAGCGGCGGCAGCTTCGGACGGCCGCGGGCCAGCATCCGCGGCAGCAGCAGGCCGAAACCGAGCACGAAGCACAGGTCGGAGAACGTCACGTTGCCGGTGATGCTGAGCGCGTTCAGCGGTGCCAGCGCCATGCCGAGCACCATCAGGCCGATGCCCATCTTCTCCGGCCCGAACCCGACCAGGGCGGTCAGTCCGACGGCCAGGATCACCGCGGCGATCGCAGCGATGAGCGAGTTCGGAGTCAGTCCGACGATCAGCAGCATCAGCAGCACGCCGAGGCCGACGAAAGTGGCGATGGGCCCCTTCATCGGACGACCCGAGCGGCGGCCAGGGTCACGACTTGTGCTTCTCCGGGCCGTAGCCGTACGCGTAGCCGTACCCGTAGCCGTAGCCCGAACCCTTGCCGCCGCGCTTCGGGGTCATGTTGACCATGACACCGAGCAGGTTGGCGTCGACCTGGTTGAGGCGCAGCGCGGCCTGCTTGAGCTGCTCCTTGGTGGTCTTGCCGTGGCGGACCACCAGGATCGCGCCGTCCACGTCGCGCGCCATGATCGCGGCGTCGGAGACGGGCAGCAGCGGCGGGCCGTCGATGATGACCATGTCGAACATCTGGCTGACCCGGTCGAAGAGCTCCTGGGCCGCACGCGACTGCAGGACCTCGGTCGGATTCGGCGGGATGGGGCCGCTGGCCAGGAAGTAGATGCCGGAGTCGGTGTGCTTCTGGATGCTGTCCTGAAGCTCACTGCGGCCGACGAGCACCGTCGTCATACCGACCGAGCGCTCCAGGCCGAGCACACTGGCCACCTTCGGTCGGCGGAGGTCGCCGTCGACGAGCAGCACCCGCAGGCCGGTCTGGGCGAGCGCGATCGCGAGGTTGGTCGCGGTCGAGGTCTTGCCCTCGCTCGGCACGGCGCTGGTGATGACCAGTGCGCGGGGCCGGGCATCCAGGTCGAGGAACTGGAGGTTGGTCCGCAGCAGCCGGAACGCCTCGACGCGGGTCGAGTGGCTGCCGACCTCGGTGAGCAGCGGGTGCTTCGGCACGTCGGCGTCGTAGGCGACCGAGGACAGCACCGGGGCGTCGATGGTGTTCTCGACGTCGCTGGCCGAGCTGACGGTGTTGTCGAGCAGGTCGCGGAGCAGCGCCATACCGGCACCGAGAATCAGGCCGAGCACACCCGCGATGACCAGGTTCAGCGCCGGCTTCGGGCTCACCTGGGCCGGGTTGTACGAGGCCGGGTCGACGATCGTGGCCTTGACCGGCGAGGTCTCCAGCTCGGTCAGGTAGCTCGTGAACGCCTCGGACTCGGCCTTGGCGATCTTCTGCGCCTGGGCGGGGCTCTCGTCGCTGACCTTGAGCTGGATGATCACCGTGTTCACGTCGACCGAGGAGCTGATCTTCGAGGACAGCTGGGCCGGGGTGAGGTTCAGGTTGGTCGCCGAGATCACCCGCTGGAGGAGCTCGCGGCTCGTCGCCAGCTGGGCGTAGGACTGAACCCGCTGCTGGGCGAAGTAGCTCGCGAAGATCGGGTCCTGCGCGTTGCTGTCACCGCTCGAGGAGTCGGCGGCGATGAACACCTTCGAGGTCGACTCGTACTGCGGCGTCTGGAAGTACGTCAGCGCACCGCCACCGAGGAGCCCGAGGAGGAAGAAGACGACGATGGTCAGCCAACGGCGCTGCACGATACGCAGCAGTTCCTTGAAATCCACGCTGAACTTTCTGGCTCGAAGGCAGTGGCACTCGACCCCCGGAGTCTAGTAGGCACGCGTCTCGTAAACGTGACGGCACTACGTGGGGGGCCGAGACAACAACGATCATGCCGGTCAAATGGCATGGGTCCACCCAAAATGCACAGGTTCACCCAGGAAATTCGCCCCCGCCGGGGTCAGGGAGTCTCGAGCGTGAGCGTGAAGGGCCCGTCGTTGACCAGGCTCACCTCCATCTGGGCTCCGAAGACCCCGCGCTCCACGTGAGTTCCCAGGTCTTCCAGCTCGCCGCAGAGCGCCTCGTACAGCGGCTCGGAGATCTCGCCGGGGGCTGCCGCGCTCCAGGTCGGCCGGCGGCCCTTCCGGGCATCGCCGTAGAGCGTGAACTGGCTGATCACGAGCACGGGGGCACCCTCGTCGGCCACCGAGCGCTCGTCCCGGAGCATCCGCAGGTCCCGGATCTTGCGGGCCATCCAGCTGACCTGCTCGGGACCGTCGTCGTGGGTGATGCCCACCAGGACCACCAGGCCGGGGCCGGTGAGCTCGCCGACGACCTCGCCGTCCACGACGACCGAGGCCCGGCTGGCTCGCTGGAGGACCGCGCGCATGGGCCGAGGCTATTGCGCTGGTTGAGCTTGTCGAAACCCGGTGACGTTTCGTGGTGGACTCAGCCCATGGGAGACCTGTTGATCACGGTCGCGCCGACGGGAGCGGAGACCACCAAGGCGGACTGCCCGCAGCTGCCGACGACCCTGGCCGAGCTCGTGGAGACCGCCCAGCGCTGCGAGGCGGCCGGCGCGGCGATGGTGCACGTCCACATCCGCGACGACGACCACGCCCCGACGCTGGAGCCGGCTCGGCTGGCCGAGACGGTCGCCGCGCTGAAGGAGGGCACCGGTCTCGTCGTCCAGCTCTCGACCGGCGGATCGGTGCACGACCCGCTGGAGGACCGTCTCGCCGTCCTCGACGCCCAGCCCGACTCCTGCAGCCTCACGATGGGTACCACCAACTTCGGTGACGACGTCTTCCTGAACCCGTGGCCGTTCGTGTGCGACCTCTACCAGCTCAGCCAGGAGCGGGAGGTCGTCCCCGAGTTCGAGCTCTTCGACCTCGGCCAGGTCGCCGCGCTGCACCGGCTGCTCGACTCCTACGGCCTCCCGTACGGCGGCAAGGTGCACGTCGACCTGGTGATGGGCGTCCCCGGCGGCATGCCCGGCACCGCGGACGCACTGGTCGCTGCGGTGGCCGCTCTCCCGGCCGCCACGACCAGCTGGTCGGCCACCGGGATCGGGCGCAGCACGCTCGCGGTCGGGCTGGCCAGCCTGAGCAAGGGCGGCCATCTGCGCGTCGGCATGGAGGACGTGCTCACCCTCGCCCGCGGCGTACCGGTCCAGCACAACGAGGAGCTGGTCAGCCGGGCCGTCGAGATGGGACGGCTCGCCCAGCGCACGCCGATGACCGGCGCCGAGGCCCGGGTCCTGCTGGGGATGGCGTGATGGACGACCACAGCCGGACGCCGAAGGACAGCGACCGGAGTCCGCTGCGCGACCGGATCAAGCGCGCCGTCGCCGACGGGCGGATCAGCACGGCCGACGGGGACATCCGGCTGCGCAACGTCGATTCCGCGCAGAGCATGGGCGAGCTCGGACTGATCGTGCGGGACCTCGACCAGCTCGAGTCCTCGATCGCCCCGGCGCCCGCCCCGGTCTCCACCGGCACCGCCTCGTACGCGACGCCAGCCGCCACCATCGCAGCCGCGGCGGTCAAACCCACCCGCAGGTGGTTGGCGCCGGTGATCGCGGCCGTCGTGCTCGTGATCGTCGGCGCCGCGGGTCTGCTGGTGTTCGTCTCGTCAGGCGACCCTCAGGCCGCGACTCCGCTCAACGATCCGGTCCCGTTCACCGCCTCGGTGTCCCCGACCACCGACACCACGGACACCACCGCGCCGTCGACCGGTGGCAAGCCGCCGACGGCGTACTCGCTCTCGGCAGACGGGGTGCGGACCTTCATCGCCACCTACCGGCAGCGGTTCGGCACGACCCGAACCGTGAGCGCCACCTTCTACGGCGACTACGTGGTGGTCCAGGTCCCGGTCGCCGGCGGCAAGCGCCACTCCGGCTGGGTCTACCGGCAGGCCAGCGGCTTCACCGACTTCGGCGGGACCACCGCGAACTTCCCGGGCTCGGCCGTCATCGACCTCAAGAAGCTCGACGTGGCGGCGATGATGAGCAACGTCGCGCGGGCCAAGCGGGTGCTCCACGTTCAGAACGCGACCCAGAACTACGTCACCATCGACTACCGGCCGCAGTTCGACCCGGCGCCGAACGTGAACATCTACCTGACGAACCAGTACGGCGAGGCCGGCTACCTGGCCACCCGATTGGACGGCAAGGTCGAGCGCGCCTATCCCTTTGCTGGTTGAGCTTGTCGAAACCCGCGCTGTGCTGGTTGAGCTTGTCGAAACCCGGTGACGAACGCGCTCAGTAGACGAGCGCCTGAACCCCGTCCTGAAGTACCGACTCGGCGAACGCCACGGCTCCGGCGATCCGTGCCCCCGGCACCAGGTCACCCTCACCGATCTCGCGCCGCGCGGCGCACTGCGAGCAGACGATCAGCTCGCCCTCCTCGATCACCAGGTCGCGTGCATCGGCCAGTGATCCGGCCAGCGGCAGGTCGAAGTCCTCGGCTCGACCCGGGACGCCGAACCACGCAGCCTCACCGGTGAGCCACAGCGTCACCCGCGCACCGGAGGCGATCGCCGCGGTGGCAACGGTGAACGCCTGGTTGCACCGTTCCGGATCGTCGGCGCCAGCAGTGCACTTGATGACCAGGGATCGCATGCGGCAACCCTATGCTGGTGGCCGTGGAAGCCTTCTTCGTCGTGGTGATGGCCGCTGTCCTGGCTGGAGTCGGGCTGTGGGCGCTGGCCATGATCCGGCAGGCCCGCACCCTGACCGACCGAAGCCCCGGAGACGACTGACCTTGCCGTTCCAGATCCCCGACAACATCCACCCGAACTGCGCGCGGCTGGCCTGGCTGATCGGCACCTGGGCCGGCAACGGCCACGGCGAGTACGAGGGCATCGAGGACTTCCAGTTCGGCCAGGAGATCATCTTCCAGCAGGACGGTCGGCCCTTCATCCACTTCATGAGCCGCTCCTGGATCGCCGACGCGGAGGGCAACCACGTGCGCGAGGCCGCTCAGGAGACCGGATTCATCCGGCCTCAGGAGGACGGCACCCTCGAGGTCGTGATGACCCACAACACCGGGTTCGTCGAGATCTGGCACGGAGCGGTCGACCCCGAGGCCCCGCGCTTCGAGATCGTCACCGACGCGGTCGCACGCACGGCCACCGCCAAGGAGTACGCCGGCGGCAAGCGCCTCTACGGCTACGTCAACGGAGACCTGCTCTACGCCTTCGACATGGCGGCCATGGGCAAGGAGCTCCAGCCGCACACCCATGCCCAGCTGGTGCGCCAGGAGCGTTGACGACGATGAGCGACTGGCAGGAGCGGCTGCGGGCGAGTGGGCACCGGCTCACCCCGCAGCGCGAGCTCGTGCTGGCCGCGGTCGAGACGCTCGGCCACGCCACCCCTGACGAGGTCTACGCGGAGGTGCGCACGCGGTCCGAGGCGATCAACCTCTCCACCGTCTACCGGACCCTCGAGCTGCTCAACGAGCTCGGCCTGATCAAGCACGCGCACCTCACCGATCGGGCTCCGACGTACCACGCAGCCGGCGGGCACGAGCACGCCCACCTGGTCTGCCGCGGGTGCCACAAGGTGATCAGCGTCGGAACCGGCAAGTTCGAGGCTGCGCTGAAGTCACTGGTGGACGAGCAGGGGTTCACGCCCGACTACGGGCACCTGAGCGTCTTCGGTCAGTGCGCCGACTGCGCGGCCGGCACCGGGGACTCCACGAACTCGTAGTCCGAGAACACCGGAGCGCCGAGGACCTCGCGCCACCGCTTCAGGTCGTAGGGCCAGAGCACCGGAGTGGTGCCCTCACCGACGTACCAGCTGTGACAACCGGTCGCCCAGATCGTGTCCGGCATCCCGGCGGTGATCGAGTCCAGCCAGCGTCCGGCGGCTTCCGTCGTCGGCATCGCGGCCAGCAGGTTCTTCTCGTCGAGGTGGTCGAGCACCTGCAGGATGTAGCGCGACTGCAGCTCGGCGCTGCCGTGGATGCTGATCGAGACCAGCGGGCTGTGCGGGCCGAGCACCATGAACAGGTTCGGGAAGCCCGGGATCCCGATCGAGGTGTACCCGTACGGACCATCGGCCCAGGCCTCGTCGAGGGTGACCCCGTCGACACCGGTCACGGCGATCGGCCGCATGTAGTCGTGCGCCCGGAAGCCCGTAGCCAGGATCAGCACGTCGAGCTCGTGGGTGGTGCCGTCCTCGGTGACCACGCCGGCGGGAGTGATCTCGCTGATCGGCGCCGTGCAGACTTCAACATCTGGGTGTTGAACTGCCTTGTAGAACCTCGTCGAGACGATCGGGCGTCGGCACAGCGGCTTCTCGGTCGGGGTGAGCTTGGCGCGCAGCTCAGGGTCCTTGACCGTGTTGAGGTTCTTGAGGGCGATCCTGCCGAGCACCTTGCGCTTGATGCCCGGCCGGACGGTCGCGCCGCCCAGGATCCGGTCGGCGATCCAGTCGACCGTGTGCACGGTTCGCTCGATGATCTGCGGGGAGTTGCGGAACCATCGGCGCAGGCGCTCGGACATGTCGAAGTTCGGGAGCGGGAACACCCACTGCGCGGTCCGCTGGAAGCTCGTCAGGTGCGAGGCCACTCCGCTGAGGGCGGAGACGAGCTGGATGCCGGTCGACCCGTTGCCGATCACGCCGACGCGGCGGCCCTCAACGACGATGTCGTCGCGCCAGCACGCCGAGTGCACGGTCTCGCCGGCGAACGTCTCGAGCCCGGGGATCGACGGGTACGCCGGGTGGTGCAGGAACCCGGAGGCGAAGACAACGGCCGGAGCCCGGTACGTCGCCCCGTCCCGGGTGGCGATGACCCATTCCGAGCCGGTCCAGTCAGCGGAGACGACCTCGGCGTTGAACCGGATGTGCTCGCGCAGTCCCGACTCGATGCTGACGTCGCGGTGGTACTCGAGGATCTCGCGGTGGCCCGGCATGAACCGGGTCCAGTCCGGGTTGCGGTGCCCGGAGTAGGTGTAGATCGCCGCCGGCACGTCGATGGTCAGGCCGGGGTAGCGGTTCTCCCGCCAGGTGCCGCCGACCTCCCCGGCCTTCTCGAGGACGACGAACGTCCGGTCGGTCTCTTGCAGTGCCAGGCCCATCGCCATTCCGGAGACGCCGGCACCCACGACCACGACGTCGAAGGTCTCGTCCATGGGGAGAACGTCGAACACGGGGACGGTCGTGTCAAGGGCTGCCGCCCGCGGACCTCGGCCCCGCCAGGAATGTTGCGGTGCGCGACACTGTTCCCATGAGCATGACCAGTCCGCTCCTGACGCTGCCCGGAGCCGTCGCCGGCGACGGCGTCGACGCCCCGGTTGCGGCCCACTACGGGTCGTTCAACGGGGAGCAGCGCGCACTGGAGGCGGGCGAGGGTTTCGTTGACCTGTCGCACCGCGGGGTGATCCGGGTCAGCGGGCCCGACCGGCTCGAGTACCTGCACTCGCTGACCACGCAGTACTTCCTCGGGCTTGAGCCCGGTACGCCGACCGCGGCGCTGATCCTGTCGCCCAACGGCCACGTCGAGCACGCGATGTACGGGACGGACGACGGCGAGGCGTTCACCGCGCACGTCGAGCCCGACGCGGCGCCGGCTCTGGTCGAGTTCCTGGACAAGATGCGCTTCCTGATGCGCGTCGAGGTCACCGACGTCACCGACGGGCTGGCGGTCGCCTGGCGCCCCGGTGCCGATGGCGCAGGCAAGTACGACTTGCTGTCGCGCACCGAGCTCCCGGCGTACGCCGAAGCAGCCGGCCCGGCTGCCGGGCTCTGGGCCTTCGAGGCGCTGCGGATCGCGCGCGGCGAGCCGCGGTTCGGGCTCGACACCGACCACCGGACGATCCCCAACGAGGTCGGCTGGATCCCGAGCGCGGTGCATCTGGACAAGGGTTGCTACCGCGGCCAGGAGACCGTCGCGCGCGTGCACACCCTCGGCCGGCCGCCGCGCCGGTTGACCCTGCTCCACCTGGACGGCTCCGACAACCGACTCCCGAAGCAGGGTGCGCCGATCGTGCTCGCCGACCGGGAGATCGGCGTGGTCGGCACCGCCGCCCGTCACTACGAGCTCGGCCCGATCGCACTGGGTCTGGTCAAGCGCAACGTGCCTCTGGACGCGACCCTGCAGGCCGACGGCATCGCCGCCGCGCAGGAGGTTGTCGTCGACCCCGAGGTGGGCCTGCACGTGCGTCCTCAGCTCGGCTGACCGACCTCGCTGGTGCTGACCGCCCTCGCTGGTTGAGCCTGTCGAAACCTCGATCCTTCAGCGCAGAGTCAGGGCCCCGAACTAGGCTGGAACCCATGCACTTGCTGCGCAACGGGATCAAGCACTACGACTGGGGTTCGGTCGACGCCATCCCGCAATTCCTGGGTGACCGCCGTGACGGCAACCCGGTCGCAGAGGTGTGGATCGGCACGCACGCGCTGAGCCCGTCGGCCGTGGTGTGCGAAGACGGTCGCGAGAAGCCGCTCTCCGATGTTGCCGGAGACCTGCCGTTCATGGTGAAGCTGCTCGCGGCCGAGCGTCCGCTGTCGCTCCAGGTGCACCCCTCGCTCGCGCAGGCCGAGGCTGGCTACGCCCGCGAGGAGGCCGAGGGCATCCCGCTGGACGCCCCGCACCGCGTCTACAAGGACCCGAACCACAAGCCCGAGATGGTCTACGCGCTGACCACCTTCGACAGCCTGATCGGGTTCCGGCCGAGTGCCGAGATCCTGCGCGTGATGGGACCGCTGAACACGCCGCTCAGCAACCGGATCGCCGACGAGCTGCGGGCCAAGACCGGCTTCGCGACCATCGTCCGGGTCATCGAGATGCTGCTCAGCGAGGACGTCTCACCCAACGAGGTCCACCAGATCGTCGGTGCCTGCCGGACGCTCGCCTCCCTCGGGCTGGACATCAAGCGCGCCTACCAGACTGCCGTCGAGATCTCCGAGCACTACCCGGACGACGTGGGCGTGGTCATCTCCCTGATGCTCAACCGGATGACGCTCCAGCCCGGCGAAGCCGCCTACCTCGAGACCGGCGTGATCCACGCCCACCTCAAGGGGCTCTGCATCGAAGTGATGGCCAGCTCGGACAACGTGCTGCGCGCCGGTCTGACCACCAAGCACATCGACACCGCAGGCCTGGTGGCCTGCCTGGAGAGCGGCATGGCCCGCGTCGCGCGGGTCACCCCCGACTTCCTCGAGTACGACACCGAGGTGTTCTCGCCCGCCGGCGGCGGCTTCGCGCTCGCGGTCACCCAGATCTCACCGGCCGTCGCCGAGGGCGTCGCCCTGGTCCGCTCCGAGGGCAGCGTGCTCGTCTGCACCGGGGGAGAGGTCACGGTCACGACCGACGCCGGCGAGAAGATCGCCCTGGGCCGGGGTGAGTCGCTCTACCTGTCGCCTGAGGACAGCGGCGTCGCGGTGCACGGCCTCGGCGAGGTCGCCCAGGCCTACGTGCCGTCGTCGGCCGACCTGACCTCCCGCCTGGTCGAGGCAGTGCCCACCTGGCGCGACCCGTCGCTCCCGCACGAGTGAGGACTCCGGCATGACCGACGAGCAGGCATGGGCCGAGGTCGGCCGCGCGCAGTACGTCTCGTTCACCAGCTACCGCAAGGACGGCAGCCCCGTCTCCACTCCCGTGTGGATCGCCCCCGACGGTGACGACCTCTACTTCTTCTCCGACACCGGTGCCTTCAAGGTGAAGCGCGTTCGCAACAACCCGGCCGTCACGCTTCAGCCGTGCGACGTCCGGGGTCGGGTCAAGGACGGCGCCGTGATCGTGTCCGGTCAGGCTGAGGTGCTCGAGCATGCGGACACCAAGCGGGTGCGGGCGATCGTGAACCGGAAGTACCGCATCCAGGGGACCATCGGCACCTTCTTCAGCCGGCTGCGTGGAACCGAGGCGTCGATCGGGATCCGCATCCGGAGGGCGTGAGCATTTCAGTCGCTGCCGGCTGAATCCTGGCGCGTCAGCTCGCCCCGTCTCGGACGCCGCAGGATCTGCTCAGGTGCGTCGGTATACGCGAGCGGCGTCTGCGGGGACCCGTGCACGAATAGGCTCGGGCCATGTCTGGGCTTGCAGAGGGCGTCGGCACGGTGCTGGCCGTGGGGATCCTCTACCTTCCTGGCTTCGTCTTCGTCTGGTCGCGAACCTTCGCCCATTTCAAGAGTCGATCTGCAGTCTTGGCCGTCGTCGCTGCCACGATCGCTGGCCTCTACTGGCCTATTTCGATCTTGGTCATAGCCCTCGCACGCGTATCTCTTGTTGGCGAGCGCAAGAGGATCCAGAGGGACTACAGCGACGCCCCGATTGAACTGGTCGCGCTCGACGTGCCCTTTGCCGGGGCAATTTCGGCACAGCGGAAGGGCGAACCGAGTTTCGAGCACGTCAATGGAGTCTCTGACGCAATCATGGCCGCGCTTAGCCGGGGCGTTGACCTCGTCATCCCCCGACGAGTGTTCGAGGAGATCCGTGACGACCTGCCGCAGGAACTGCCGTCGTACATCAAGATCCGGTGAACCAGGCTCCGCGAGCTAGGTCGTCGGTTCTACGCGAAGAAGACCGAGCTCTTCGTCCGGTAGGACCAGTGTCATCTCGGCTGAGCCCTGTAACGATGACGACGTGGACATCACGACAGTTCAGAACACAAAGAACAAGAAGGTTCACTTCTTCACGGGCGGGAAGACGCTCTGCGGGATGTCCGGGGCCGAGATCCCCGGCTTTGCCCAAGACGGAGTTCAGCCCGACCACGCTGCCTGTCGACTGCAAGCTGTGCTTGCGGAGGAACTCAGAGTCGGCTTCGTAAAGCGTGCCGGTCCCGGACGTTCAGCTGCCGCTGTTGATCATCCCGGCACCGACGGTGACCCCGGTGGCCTCGTCGATCAGGATGAACGAGCCCGTTGTCCGGTTCTTGGCGTACGGGTCGCACAGCAGCGGCACCGTCGTACGGAGCTGAACCCGACCGATCTCGTTGAGGCCGAGCTCGCCGGTCTCCTGGTCGCGGTGCAGGCTGTTCACGTCGAGCCGGTACTGGATGTCCTTGACCAGCGCACGCCCGGTGCGGGTGGTGTGCTTGATGGCGAGCTTCTGGCCCTTGCGCAGCGGCTCGGTCGTCATCCAGCAGACCATCGCGTCGATGTCCTGGCTCGGCGTCGGCGCGTTCTTGATCCGGGCGATCATGTCGCCGCGGGAGACGTCGACGTCGTCGGCCAGGCGGATCGTGACCGACATCGGCGGGAAGGCCTCGTCGATCTCCTGGTCGAACAGGTCGATGCCAGCGATGGTCGAGGTCATGCCCGAGGGGAGCACGACGACCTCGTCGCCCGGCTTCAGCACGCCGGAGGCCAGCTGGCCGCCGTACCCGCGGTAGTCGTGGAAGTCGTCCGACTTCGGCCGGATCACGTACTGCACCGGGAAGCGGGCGTCGACCAGGTCGCGGTCGGAGGCGACGTGCACGTTCTCGAGGTGGTGCATCAGCGACGGGCCCTGGTACCAGGGCATGTTCTCGCTGCGGTTGACCACGTTGTCGCCCTGGAGCGCGGAGATCGGGATGACCTCGAGGTCCGGGATGTTCAGCTTGGTCGCGAACGAGGTGAACTCGGCGTGGATCTTCTTGAAGGTGTCCTCGTCGAAGTCGACCAGGTCCATCTTGTTCACCGCGAGCACCAGGTGCGGGACGCGGAGCAGCGAGAGGATCACCGCGTGCCGGCGGGACTGCTCGGTCAGGCCCTGGCGGGCGTCGACGAGCACCAGGCCGAGGTCGGCGGTCGAGGCGCCGGTGACCATGTTGCGGGTGTACTGAACGTGGCCCGGGGTGTCCGCGATGATGAACTTGCGGGTCGGGGTCGCGAAGTAGCGGTAGGCGACATCGATGGTGATGCCCTGCTCGCGCTCGCTGCGCAGACCGTCGGTCAGCAGCGCCAGGTCGGTGTAGTCGTAGCCCTTGGACTGGCTGGTGGCCTCGACGGCCTCGAGCTGGTCCTCGAAGATCGACTTGGAGTCGAGCAGCAGGCGACCGATGAGGGTCGACTTGCCGTCGTCCACCGAGCCGGCCGTCGCGAAGCGGAGCAGGTCCATGTTGCGACCGACGTTCTGGGCGGTCTCCAGTGCGTTGTCGGCACCCATCAGAAGTACCCCTCCTTCTTGCGGTCTTCCATGGCTGCCTCGGAGAACCGGTCGTCACCGCGGGTGGCGCCGCGCTCGGTCAGTCGGGCGACGGCGATCTCGTCGATGATCTCGTCGATGGTGGAGGCGGTGCTCTCCACGCAGCCGGTCAGGGTCAGGTCACCCACGGTGCGGAACCGGACGGTCCGCTCAGCGGCTTCCTCGCCCGGCTTGCACGGGTTGAACTCCGACTCGGTCAGAAGCATCCCGTCGCGCTCGAAGACCCGGCGCTGGTGGGAGAAGTAGATCGAGGGGATCTCGATGCCCTCGCGGCCGATGTAGTGCCAGATGTCGAGCTCGGTCCAATTGCTGATCGGGAAGATCCGCATGTGCTCGCCGGCGTGCAGGCGGCCGTTGTACAGGCTCCACAGCTCGGGGCGCTGGTTCTTCGGGTCCCACTGGCCGAACTCGTCGCGGTGGGAGTAGACGCGCTCCTTGGCGCGGGCCTTCTCCTCGTCGCGGCGGCCACCGCCGAAGGCGGCGGTGAAGCCCTCCTCCTCGATGGCGTTCAGCAGCGTGCCGATCTGGTGGCGGTTGCGCGAAGTCTTGCCGTCGTCGACGACGATGCCCTTGGCCAGGGCCTCCTCGACCGAGGCGACGATCAGTCGTACGCCGAGGCGGTTGACCCAGTTGTCCCGGGTCGCGAGCACCTCGGGGAAGTCGTAGCCGGTGTCGACCTGCAGCACCGGGAACGGGATCTTGGCCGGGTAGAACGCCTTCTCGGCCAGACGCATCATGACGATGGAGTCCTTGCCGCCGCTGAACATCAGCACCGGCTTCTCGAACTCCGCCGCGACCTCGCGGAAGATGTGGATCGACTCCGCTTCCAGCTGGTCGAGCTGACTGAGCTGGTAGTCGACGTGGGTCTGCGTCATGAAAGGCCTCTCGTGGGACTGCATGCCCTTTCGGGGCAGCGCACATCGTATCCAGCGGAACCGGTACGCCGAACCATCATCTCACGTGAGTGGAACACGTTCTATTTTTCTGGATTTCGACAGGCTCAATCACCGAAAACGGTCAGGGCTCGTCGAGGACCTCGTCGGTCCCGTGGCCGGTCGGGTCCGGGGCGGCCTCGTCGGACAGGAACGATCCGCCGATCGGCTCGGAGGTCCAGGACAGGATGCTCCACCCCGAGGCGAAGTCGCCCTCGAGCTCGATCAAGGCGGTGTTGGCGAGGCCTTCGGTCGCCATGGCGTGCGTCGCGGCATCGGTCGCGCGGGCCGAGAGCCAGGTGCGGATCGCGGCCCCGTGGCTGACCACCAGCGCTGCCTTGTGGCCGGAAGTCAGGATCTCGGCGATGGCGCCGTCGTACCGGGCCAGGAACTCGTGCCCGTCCTCACCGCCGGACATCCGGGTGTCGAAGCGGCCCTCGATCCAGTCGGCGACGGTCCCGATGTAGCCGAGGATCGACTCCTCGTCGGTGGCCATCTCGTAGTCGGCGGCGGCGATCTCGCGGAGGCCCTCGAGGATCACCGGCGCGATCCCGGTCAGCGTGGCCAGCGGCGCCGCGGTCTGCTGGGTGCGCACGAGCGGCGAGACGTAGATGCCGTCGAGGCCGGTGCTCTCCAGCACCCGCGCCGCTGCCTCGGCCTGGCGCTCGCCGAGGTCGGTCAGGTCCAGGCCCGGGAACGCGGTGTCGAGCGCGCCGGAGGTGTTGCCGTGCGTCTGACCGTGACGCAGCAGGAGGAGGCGCATGGGCCGACTCTACGGAGTCGCGGTCTCGTCCTCGTCCTCGGGCAAGCGCCAAGCAGTTGAATCGTTGTCGAAATTCGGGAGACCGTGCATCTGCCGGATGAAGCCCCAGGCGAGCGGGCCGAGCAGCAGGATGCCGGCGCCGATGAAGCCGATCGTCTCCGGTGGGACGCCGAGCATCTTCAAGCCGGTGAGGGTCAGCACGATGACGATGCCGCGTCGGATCACCGACTGGGAGACCCAGTTGGTCATCTTCGCGCCGAGGAACGTGCCCGGGCTGCCGCCGAGGACCAGCGGGATCAGCACGACCCATTCCACGCCCTCGTTCACCACGTGTCCGACCGCAGCCGCCAGCACGAGCGGGACGGCCTGCACCAGGTCGGTGCCGACCAGGCGCAGCGCGGTCATCGTCGGGTAGAGCAGCAGCAGCGCGACCATGATCAGCGATCCGGATCCGACGCTGGTGATACCGACGAGCAGGCCGCCGAACGCGCCGACGAGCACGGTCGGGACCGCGCGGATGTGCGGCTCCTCGGCTGGGACCTCGTTCCCGTTGGCCACGAGCCGCAGCTGGAGGTAGATCCGCAGCGCGTAGCTGCCGGCGGCGAGCAGCAGGGCCCAGCCGATCGCCGTGGTCAGGAAGTCGGTGCGTGCTTCCTCGTCGCCGACCGCCTTGACGATGAAGCCGCCGGCGAACGCGAACGGCACCGAGCCGGCCATCAGCAGCCCGGCCAGCCGCAGGTTCGGGGAGCCGTTGCGCCAGTGCACCGCGGCACCGACGGTCTTGTTCACGCTGGCCGCCACCAGGTCGTTGGCCACCGCGGTCGCCGGGTTGATGCCCAGGAAGATCAGCGCCGGCGTCATCAGGGCGCCACCGCCCATCCCGGTCAGGCCGACGACGATGCCGACGCCGAAGGCGACGAGAAGGATCCGGAGCGCGTCAGTGGTCCAGAGATCGATCAGCAGGGGGGTCATGTCTGCTTCCGGGTGGGTTGATCAGAGGTCGAAGGGCAGGACGGCGAGCACGTCGCCCAGTGCATCCTCGATGGTGCGTCCGGTGGTGTCCACCCGAACGGCTGCATCGGTCGGCTCCTCGTACGGGCTGGAGATGCCGGTGAACTCGGGGATCTCGCCGGCGCGGGCCTTCGCGTAGAGGCCCTTGCGGTCGCGACGCTCGCACTCCTCCAAGGGGGTGGCGACGTGCACCAGCACGAACTCGCCACCCGCAGCCTCGACCATCGCGCGCACCTGCTGCCGGGTCTCGTCGAACGGCGCGATCGGGGAGCAGATCGCGATGCCGCGGTGCCGCGCGATCTCGGCGGCCACCCACCCGATGCGGCGGATGTTGGTCTCGCGGTCGGCCTTGGAGAACGTCAGCCCGGCCGACAGGTTCCGGCGCACGACGTCGCCGTCCAGGCTCGTCACGGTGCGCTGGCCGGCCTCGAGGACGAGGTCGAGCAGCGCCTGGGCGAGAGTCGACTTCCCGCTGCCGGACAGGCCGGTGAAGAACACGACCACTCCCGGCTCCTCGGGCTGGTCGGTGTCGACGATGCCGGCGATCTCGATCGGGAGCTCGCCGGAGCCGGTGACGGCGAGGACGTCCCCGGAGGCGTAGTTGGCGGCGACCCGCTGGCCCAGCTCGTGATCGGCCTCCGGGTCACCGTGCGCCGCCAGGGTCGCGGCGACCACGTAGGCGTTGCCGAGCAGCTCGGCGGCGGCCAGGGACGCGCGCACCAGGCCGACCGGGCTGATGTCCTGCGGCGTACCGGATCCGACGAAGGCGAGCAGCACCACGTCGCGGCCCTCGCGTGCCTCCTGGATGGCGGCGAGGTCGTCGTCGGTCAGCGCCGCCGCGACCGGGACCGTCAGGGCGCCGGCGTGCTGGGCGCGGGCGCTGGTCGGGTCGAGGTGCAGTCGGCGGAACGGCCCGTACGACGGGGCGCTCAGCGGCGTGAGTCCGCCCGGCGTCCACGTCGCCAGCGGCAGACCCTCGGGGTCGACGATCTCGATCTCGGCCTCGTCGGCGAGCTCGGCCGGCAGGGCGAGCCGGATCGGGCCCTCGTCGTCGAAGTTGGTCTGCGGCGCGAACCCGCCGTTGAGCAGCAGCTCGAGGTCGTCGAGCGCGCACGGGGTCGGGCAGAACTGGGCTGGCACGCGGTCATCGTGCCAGAGAAGGATCAGAAGGCAGCGCGGATCTCGCCCACGACCACAGAGCCTCCGAGCAGCGGTGCGGCGCCGGTCGAGCGGACCGCAGCGGTGTCGACACCGGCTTCGACGTCCACGCCGAGCCGGGTCAGCAGGGCGGCCATCACCACCGGTCTCGCCCGGGCTGCGCCGTCGGAGATCTTCAGGGCGAAGGCCCGACCGTCGTCGAGCGCCACCACGTAGCAGGCCTCGGCGCCGGCCTTCGCGATCGCACCCGGGATCGCGCGCAGCAGCACCAGCTCGTCACGCGTGGTTCCCGAGACCCACTCCGGGTGCGCACGGATCGCACCGGCGACGCGTTGGGCCGCGGGCTCCTCGCTGGTGGCCAGCACGGAGAACGCACGCGCCAGTCCGGTCACCGACGTGGACAGCAGCGGGGCACCGCACCCGTCGGTCGCGGCCACCTCGACCGCGATGCCGGTCAGCTCGGCGATGGTCGCCGCGATCGCCTGCTGGAGCGGGTGTGCGGGGGAGAGGTAGTCGTCGGTCGACCAGCCGTTCGCGACGCAGGTGGCCAGCATCGCCGCGTGCTTGCCGGAGCAGTTCATCGCCAGCACGCTCTGCTCGCCGCCCGCGCGGATCAGCGCTTCCTCGGCGGCGTCCGCGAGCGGCCAGCCCGGTGGGTTCTGCAGGGCGGACTCGTCCAGGCCGACGCCGGCCAGGATCCGCCGTACGCCGTCGAGGTGGAACGGCTCCCCGGAGTGCGAGGCGCAGGCCAGCGCCAGCAGCTCGCCGTCGAGGTCGAGGCCGGCACGGACCATCGCGAGCGCCTGGAGTGGCTTGCTGCACGAGCGCGGCAGCATCGTGGCGTCGGCGTCGCCGATCTCGAGGGCGCGGCTCCCGTCAGCGGCCAGCGCGACCACGGTCCCGCGGTGGGCTCCCTCGACGAATCCGGAGCGGACCACCTCGGCCACGACGGCATCCGGTCGGTCGCTCCGCTCCACCAGGACTGCGTCTGCCATGCATCTCACCTTAAACGGACGTTTGGGCCCCGTTCGGGACGGGTAGTCATGCTGGTTGCTAGCAGGCGGATCAGGGCATTTGACCTTGTTTTCAGGGGGTGATGTGACCCGTCTCACCGGCCCTCGAGTTGCGAGTGCTAGCAATAGTTAGCAAGGATGGGCACGTGGCCAAGAAATCCAAGGTCGGGATGACCGTCGAGACGCTCGGAGGGTACCTGCGCGAGCAGCGGGTAGCCGCCGAGATGTCCCTGCGTCAGCTCGCCGAGTTGGCGGGGGTCTCGAACCCCTACCTGAGCCAGATCGAACGCGGTCTTCGCCGGCCGTCGGCCGAGGTGCTGCAGCAGCTTGCCAAGGCACTTCGGATCTCCGCGGAGCAGGTCTACGTCCAGGCCGGGATCCTCAACCCGGACGACGACCAGGTCCGTTCCGTGGAGCTTGCTGTTCTTGCTGACCCCGGTCTCACGGAGAAGCAGAAGCAGGCCCTGCTCGCGGTGTACCAGTCCTTCCGGGCTGAGAACGCGAGCACGGCGACCGAGCAGGACGAGAGCACTGACGCTCCGAGCACCACCACCCCCACAGAAAACCCCACCGACGTCCGGCCGGATGACTCCGTGTCGGCGAACCCAACCGAAGGAAATTGAGATGGCTAAGACCCAGTTCAATGCCGAGCAGATCAAGACCGAGGCCGTGAAGCCGCTGTTCGCCGTCGCCGGCGCCACCGAGCTCGCTGTCGAGTACGCCCGTGGCTACGCCACCGAGGCCCAGAAGGTCGCCCAGGCCCGCATCGAGAAGCTGCAGGCCGACGCGAAGAGCGCCCAGGCGCGTGCCTCGAAGGTCGACTTCGACACCAAGAAGGTCCAGGCGGACGCCAAGGCCCGCGTGGAGAAGCTGCAGGCCGACGCCAAGGACGCCCAGGCCAAGTTCGAGGCCCGCATCGCGGACCTGCAGAAGGACGCCAAGGAGTTCCCGGCGAAGTTCGAGGCCAAGCTGAACGAGGCCCTCGAGGAGCTGAACAGCACCTACGCCGACCTCGCCGCCAAGGGTGAGAAGTTCGTCGCCGCGGTCCGCAAGGACGGCGTCAAGGCTGTTGCGAACGTGAAGGCCAAGAAGGTCGCGAAGAAGGTCGCCAAGAAGGCTCCGGCCACCAAGACCGCTGCCAAGAAGGCTCCGGCCAAGAAGGCTCCGGCCAAGAAGGCCCCCGCGAAGAAGGCTGCCGCCAAGAAGGCTTCCTGATCGCACCGGTGCGGATCGTCTGATCCGCGTCGAACGAAGAGCCCCCGGGTCGCCGCCCGGGGGCTCTTCCGTGTCTCGACATCCGAGCCGACATGTCCCGGTAGTCGGGACGGCGCAGCGCGCGCACTCTAGGCTGGGGTGGTGCAGACCTTCCAGCTCGAGAGCTCCGTCCTGGGGCTGATCTTTCTCGCGCTGACCGTCGTGAAGATGTGGGCGCTCATCGACGCGCTGACCCGTCCGGCCGCTGCGTTCCCCGCGGCCGACAAGCAGACCAAGACCGCGTGGCTCTGGATCACCGGCCTGGCCTTCGCCGCGCACATCATTCCCGCCGTCGTCTACAACGACCAGCGCCCGTACGGACTGCTGTCGCTGATCGGCACCGTCGCCGCGTTCGTGTACCTGGTCGACGTGAAGCCGGCGCTGGCCGCAGTCACGCGGCGCCGATGAGCAGCGACGTGGCCGACGAGACCGGGCAGAGCCAGTTCATCGATCCCGACGTGCCCAAGCGGCAGCGGCTGAACCAGCGCATCCGCAACATGCTGATCGGCGTCTTCCTGCTCGACGCCGGCGTGCTGTTCGTGACCTCGGTGCTTGCCTGGGAGTGGCAGCGCTCGGTCGACAAGTACTGGGCCGAGCCGCCGTACCCGTTCCACTGGGCGCCGCTGCTCGGACCGGGCCTGATCGCGATCTGGCTGCTGATGCTGGTGCTCTTCGGCGCCTACCGCACCCGCAACTACGGGGCCGGGTTCGAGGAGTTCCGCGCGATCACGATCGCCTCGGCGGTGACCTTCGGCATCGCCTGCATGGGCGGCTTCCTGTCCTACAACCAGCCGACCCGCGGCTACCCGATCATCTTCCTGGCGCTCGGTGCGCCGCTGCTGCTGCTGGTCCGCTACATCGACCGCCAGACGCTGCACAGCGCGCGCCGTGAGGGCCGGCTCTCGATCCGGATGATCGCCGTCGGCTCACCGACCGCCATCGCCGAGATCGTCGAGGTCCTCGCCCGCGCGCCGTGGATGGGCTACCGCCTGGTCGGCATGTGCGTGCCCGGCGGCCAGGACACCTCGCACATCGGTGTCCCGGTCTTCGGCGACATCGAGGACGTCCGTCGGGTCGCCATCGACACCGGCGCCGACGGCGTGATCGTGGCAGGTGGCTCCTACTCCTCCGGCGCCGACCTGCGTCGCCTGGGCTGGGAGCTCCAGGGTCTCGACCTCGACATGCTCGTGGTGCCGGCGCTGACCGACATCGCCGGCCCGCGCGTGCACATGCGCCACGTCGCGGGACTGCCGTTCGTGCAGGTCGAGGAGCCGCAGAGCGACCGCGCCGGCGGCTGGATGAAGCGCATCTTCGACCTCACCGCGGCGACCGCGGTGGTCACGTTCCTCTCGCCGCTGCTGTTCGTCACCGGGCTGATCATCTGGCTGCAGGACCGGGGGCCGATCTTCTACCGGCAGACCCGCGTCGGCATCAACGGCGAAGAGTTCCAGATGGTCAAGTTCCGCTCGATGATCGTGAACGCCGATGCGTTGAAGGCCGATCTCGCCGAGCACAACGAGTCCGACGAGGTCCTCTTCAAGATGGCCAACGACCCGCGGATCACCCGGTTCGGACGGTTCATCCGCAAGTACTCGATCGACGAGCTGCCGCAGCTGGTCAACGTCTTCCGCGGGGAGATGAGCCTGGTCGGTCCCCGACCGCGGCTCCCTGCCGAGGTCGAGCTGTTCGAGAAGGACACCCACCGCCGGATGCTGGTCCGGCCGGGCATGACCGGCCTGTGGCAGGTCTCCGGTCGTTCCGACCTGACCTGGGCGGAGTCGGTCCGACTCGACCTCTACTACGTCGACAACTGGTCGATGGTCATCGACCTGGTCATCATCCTGCGGACCGTCAAGGCGGTCATCGTCTCCCACGGCGCGTACTAGGTCGGCGATGCGCTGGCGAGTGGTCGGGAGCCTGGCTGCTGCTGGCGTGCTGCTCACCGGCTGCTCGATGGGGAGCGCGATCCCCGCACCCGAGGAGAGCTTCGGCGCCACCGCTCCGGTCGTCACCGGCCCGCAGCCGGCACCTGCACGTCCGGCCACCACGCTGAACCTCGCGGCAGGGACGTGCTGGACGGGTGAGCTGCTCGGCGAGGACCCGCAGCTCGCGCTGAAGCTGGCCGCCACGTTCGCGATCTCCTACTTCGACGCGGCGTACGCGACGAAGGACCGGCCCGCGTTCCTGGAGAAGCGGCGTTGCTCGGCCAAGCACGCGATCGAGGTGTACCGGCTGGTGCAGGCGGCCGCGGTCACGCCGCTGGTCAGCGACTACGGGCAGCTGATGCGGACGCAGACGCTCGACTTCGCGCTGCTCTCGGCCGCGGTGAACCAGGCCTGCATGGACGACACGCTGTCGTCGGCAGCCACCCGCAGCGGCGTCGCCGGAGCCTCGCTCCAACCCGCGCTGCCCGCCGGCTACCGCACCACCTGGGCTCCCGCCACCCTCGAGCAGTGGCAGCGCGGGCAACGCCTGTTCGCGTGCCTGCTCGTCCAGGACGAACCGAGCCCGCTCCGGTACGCCGCCCTGCGCACCAGCTCGCTGCCGACGGTGCTGCGCACCTGCATCGCCAGCGGGCCGCGGATCTACGTCGACTGCGCCCGTCCTCACGACCGCGAGCGGATCGCCTACCTCGACGTCAGCGGAGCTGTGGCCAGCGGCCTGTTCCCGGGTCACAGCGCCCTGCGTCGGTCGTCCGGCGGTGCCTACCTGGACGAGGGTGCGGCTTTCTACGCCCCGCTCGACCAGGCCTGTACGGCGTACCTGCGGTCGGTCTCGTCAGACCCACGCCTCAGCGGCGTCGCCGAGATCGACGTGAACGCCTGGCCCGATGCGGTCGGTCGCTACGCGATCAGCTGCGAGGCGGACACCCCGGCGAACAAGCCGTCGAAGGTCACCCAGGGCTCGGTCTACAACTCGGTCTACGACCGCCTCGGTGGTTGAGGTGCTCCGGACGGTGGTTGAGCCTTCCAGCCGTGTTGGTTGAGCTTGTCGAAACCTGACGAGCTCTGTGCTCAGCCCTTGTTCGCCGCGCGCGCCCGCGCAGCGGTCTTGGCCCGGTCGTTCTTGTCCAGGTCGACCTTGCGGATCCGCACGGCGTCCGGGGTGACCTCGACGCACTCGTCGTCGCGGCAGAACTCCAGGCACTGCTCGAGGCTGAGCTTCTTCGGCGGGATGAGCTTCTCGAAGTTGTCCGAGGTGGAGGAGCGGACGTTGGTCTGCTGCTTCTCCTTGGTGATGTTCACGTCCATGTCGTCGGCGCGCGAGTTCTCGCCGACGATCATGCCCTCGTAGACGTCGGTCGTCGGCTCGACGAACATGACGCCCCGCTCCTGCAGGTTCGTCATGGCGTACGCCGTCGCGGCGCCGGACCGGTCGGCGACCAGCGAGCCCTGCGAGCGCGACTGGATCGGACCGGCCCACGGCTCGTAGCCCTCGGAGATGTGGTGCGCGATACCGGTGCCGCGGGTCTGGGTCAGGAAGTCGGTCCGGAATCCGATCAGGCCGCGCGAGGGAACCAGGAACTCCATCCGCACCCAGCCGGTGCCGTGGTTGGTCATCTGCTCCATGCGGCCCTTGCGCAGCGCCAGCAGCTGGGTGATCGCGCCGAGGTGCTCCTCGGGGGCGTCGATGGTCAGGCGCTCGGTCGGCTCGTGCAGCTTGCCGTCGATCTCCTTGGTGACCACCTGCGGCTTGCCGACGGTGAGCTCGAAGCCCTCGCGGCGCATCTGCTCGACCAGGATCGCCAGCGCCAGCTCGCCACGTCCCTGGACCTCCCAGGCGTCCGGGCGCTCGGTCGGGAGGATCCGCAGCGAGACGTTGCCGACCAGCTCGGAGTCGAGGCGGTCCTTGACCAGGCGGGCGGTGACCTTGGTGTTCTTGGTCGGGCCCTTGCCGGCCAGCGGCGAGGTGTTGGTGCCGATGGTCATCGAGATCGCCGGCTCGTCGACGTGGATCAGCGGCAGCGCGACCGGGTTCTCCGGGTCGGCCAGGGTCTCGCCGATGGTGATCTCCGGGATGCCGGCGATGGCGACGATGTCGCCCGGGCCCGCGGACTCGCCCGGCTTGCGCTCGAGGCCCTCGGTGACGAGCAGCTCGGTGATCTTGACGTTCTTGCTGGTGCCGTCGCGCTTCATCCAGGCGACGTTCTGGCCCTTCTTCAGGGTGCCCTCGTGGATGCGCAGCAGCGCGAGCCGGCCGAGGAACGGGCTGGAGTCGAGGTTGGTCACGTGGGCCTGGAGCGGCGCGCCCTCGGTGTACGTCGGCGCCGGGATGGTCTCCAGGATCGTCTTGAACAGCGGCTCGAGGTCGCTGCCCTCGGGCATCGTGCCGTTCTCGGGCTGCTCCAGCGAGGCGATGCCCGCACGACCCGAGGCGTAGACGACCGGGAAGTCGAGGGCGTCCTGGCTGTGCGACTCGTCGAGCAGGTCCATGAACAGCTCGTAGGTCTCGTCGACGACCTCGGAGATGCGGGCGTCGCCACGGTCGGTCTTGTTCACGACCAGGATCACCGGCATGTCGGCGTTGAGCGCCTTGCGCAGCACGAAGCGGGTCTGCGGCAGCGGGCCCTCGGAGGCGTCGACCAGCAGCACGATGCCGTCGACCATCGACAGGCCGCGCTCGACCTCGCCGCCGAAGTCGGCGTGACCGGGGGTGTCGATGATGTTGATCGTCATCGGCTTGCCCTCGGCGGCCGGACCCGCGTAGTGCACCGCGGTGTTCTTCGCGAGGATGGTGATGCCCTTCTCGCGCTCGAGCTCACCGGAGTCCATCGCCCGCTCGGCGACGCCCTCGGCCTGGTGGGCGGAGAAGGCGCCGGCCTGGAGCAGCATCGCGTCCACCAGGGTGGTCTTGCCGTGGTCGACGTGCGCGACGATGGCGACGTTGCGCAGGTCTGCGCGGGTGGTGGAGGACATGCTGCTGGTGCCTTTCGGGCAGGGGTGAGACGGGTCACGTGTATCGGTGAGAGTGCGTCGAACGACGACCCCGAAGTCTATCGTGGATCGCATGTCCTCTTTGCCAGCAGCGAATCAGGCCCCGGTCTTCCGGGTGCTGTTCGTGTGCATCGGCAACGTCTGCCGCTCCCCGGTGGGTGAGCGCCTGCTGGCTGCGCGCCTGCCCTCAGACCGGTTCGCGGTCAGCAGCGCCGGTGTCGGGGCGATGGTCGGTTACGCGATGAGCAAGTACGCCGCGGCCGAGCTGGAGGGCTTCGGGGGCAACTCCAAGGGCTTCGCGGCCCGCCAGCTGCTCCCCGAGATGATCGAGGACGCCGACCTGGTGCTGACCGCCACCCGCGACCTGCGCTCGCAGGTCCTGGCCGAGAACCCGGGTGCGCTGCGCCGGACCTTCACGATCCTCGAGTTCGCGGCCCTCTCCGACATGGGCGAGGGCAGCAGTGCCGAGGAGCTGGTCCGGTGGGCCGGGGCGCACCGCTCGGCCGCCGGCAACGTCGAGCAGGACGTGCCCGACCCGTTCCGCCGGGGTGCGGAGATCCACGCCGCCGCGGCCACCGCGATCAACGAGGCCGTCCAGCGCATCGCCAAGGGCTTGGATCGATGATCCTCGCTCCGCTCGTCAACGGCGCTTCGTGTCCTCGGCATCGAGCAAGCTCGTGCGCTCGGACGCTCGCGCCGTGATGGCCAAGGCGGCCGCGCTCCTGGCCGCCGCGGCCGGTGCGGTCGCGCTGGTCGCGTCAGCGCCCGGCCCGTCATCGGCCCAGCGTCCGACCGACCCGGGCGTCCCGGTTCCGCCGGTGGCGGCCGCGCCGCGAGTCGCCGCGCCCGAGCTGCCGCTGGCCGGCGTACGGATCGCCCTGGACCCCGGCCACCAGCTCGGCAACGGCCGGTTCCCGGCCATGATCCAGCGGCTGGTGCCGGCCGGCGGGTTCGTGAAGCAGTGCAACACCACCGGCACCGAGACCAACGGCGGCTACCCCGAGGCGACGTTCAACTACACGGTGATGCGCCTGGTCCAGGCGCGCCTGGAGAAGCTCGGCGCGACCGTGCTGCTCGACCGCACCACCAACAGCGAGTCCGCCTGGGGGCCGTGCGTCGACCAGCGCGGCCGGTTCGGAGCCACGGTGCACGCCGACCTCACCGTCAGCCTGCACGCGGACGGGGCCCCCGCCTACGGTCACGGGTTCCACGTGATCACCCCGGCTGCACGGAACGCCCGCAGCACCGAGGTGGTGGCGGCCTCCCGCCGGCTGGCGCTCGCGCTGCGCTCCGGGTTCGACGACGCCGGCCTCGCGCGGTCGAACTACATCAACCACGGGTTCGGGCTGGACACGCGCTGGGACCTGGCGACGCTGAACCTGTCCGACGTCCCGGTCGCGATGGTCGAGGCCGGCAACATGCGCAACGCCGGTGACGCGCGACGGATGACCAGCCCCGTCGGACGCGCTCGGTACGCCGGGGCCCTGGTCGCCGGGATCCGCGACTACCTCGGGCGTTAGCCGAAGATCGGCCCGCGGTGCAGCTGGTGCTGCGCGGCCTGGGCGACGGGGCGGATCACCAGCTCGTCGACGTTGACGTGCTCCGGCAGGCCCGCGACCCAGCGCACGGCCTCGGCCACGTCGCCGGCGACCAGCGGACGGTCCACGTCGGCGTACACCGCGTCGGCCCGGTCCTGGTCGCCGAAGCGGACCAGCGAGAACTCCGCGGTGTGCACCATCCCGGGGGCGATCTCGGTGACCCGGATCGGCTCGCCGTTCAGCTCCAGGCGCAGCGTCTGGCTGAGCGCGTGCAGGCCGTGCTTGGCCGCGGTGTACCCGCCGCCGCCGGCGTAGGCGACCTGTCCGGCGGTCGAGCCGATGTTGACCACGAGGCCGCCTCCGGTCGCCCGCAGCGCCGGCAGCAGCGCCTTGGTCACCCGGACGACGCCGAGCACGTTGACCTCGAACATCTGCGACCAGTCGTCCAGGTCGGCGCCCTCCACCTTGTCCGCGCCGTACGCACCGCCGGCGTTGTTCACCAGGACGTCGACGCGGTCGCCGGCCGCGGCGGCGAGGGCGGCCACCGACTCCTCCGAGGTGACGTCGCAGGTCACGGCCACCCCGCCGATCTCCGCGGCCAGCGCCACGACGCGCTCGGTGCGCCGAGCGGCGCAGACCACCCGGAAGCCGTCCGCGGCCAGGGCCCGGGCGGTCGCCTCGCCGATGCCGCTGCTGGCCCCGGTGACGACGGCGGTGCGGGCGTTCGACGATGCAGTGGCGTTCAACGCGTTTCTCCTGGTTTGGAACGGGGTACGGCGGAGCAATTATCTTGGCATGAGCACGCGACTCGGAGCTGCTGTCCTCGGAGCCCTGGGAGGGGTCCTTCTCGCCGCCGGTGGCGGCCTGTCCTTCATCACCGGTCAGGAACCGGAGTGGCACCGCCTGCTGGCCGTCGCCGGCTACACGATCGCGGTCTGGGCGCTGGTGCTGCTCGGCTACGGCGTGGCGCTGGCGGCGCCGGTCTGGCTGCGGCTGCTGGTCTCGGTCGCGGTCCCGGCGCTCGGGATCTCGATCTGGCAGGTGGTCGACCAGGCGATCCACGACGCCGGGAGCGGCTGGCGCGCCAATGCGGCCAGCTGGGTGCTCGCCGGGCTCCTCGTGCTGGTCATCGCCGTGCTGAGCGGGCGCGCCGCGACCCAGGTGCACGGGGCGCACGGGTACCGCCCGACCCACCGCTGACCGTTTCACCGCCTCGCCCGCTGGCCGCATCCTCCCGGGAATGGGAGAGAATCGCAGGCGGTTGTGATTGGCGTTGTGGCTGGCGGAGGTGAACCGATGACCGATCTCGTGCTCGGTGCTGCTCCCGTCGCGGACCTGGTGTCCGGGCGTGGGCCGCTGCGCCGACTCGCGATGATCAGCCTGCACACCTCGCCGCTGGACCAGCCGGGCACCGGTGACGCCGGAGGCATGAACGTCTACGTCACCGAGGTGGCCCGCCGCCTGGCGGCCCGCGGCATCGAGGTCGACATCTTCACCCGCGCGACCGACTCGCAGCTGCCGCCGCTGGTCCCGGTCGAGCCGGGCGTGAACGTGCGGCACATCGTGGCCGGACCGTTCGAGGGCCTGGCCAAGGACGAGCTCCCCGGCCAGCTCTGCGTCTTCGCCCGGGAGGTGCTGCGCGCCGAGGCGCAGTTCGACCTCGGCCACTACGACGTGGTGCACAGCCACTACTGGCTCTCCGGCCAGGTCGGCGCGCTCGCCCGCGACCGCTGGGGCGTGCCGCTGGTGCACTCGATGCACACCATGGCCAAGGTGAAGAACGGTCTGCTGGCGGAGGGCGACACCCCGGAGCCGCAGGCCCGCGTCATCGGTGAGGAGCAGGTCGTCGCGGCCGCCGACATGCTGATCGCCAACACCGCGGCGGAGGCCGCCGACCTGGTCACCAGCTACGGCGCGGACCCCGAGCGGGTCGAGGTGGTCCACCCCGGCGTCGACCTGGACAAGTTCCGCCCGACGTCGATGGCGGCGGCCCGTGCCCGGCTCGGGCTGCGCCAGGACGCCGCCGTGCTCGCCTTCGTCGGCCGGATCCAGCCGCTGAAGGCCCCCGACGTCCTGCTCCGTGCGGCCGCCGAGCTGCTGCAGCGCGAGCCCGGACTGCGCGAGCGCCTGGTGGTCGCCGTGGTCGGCGGCCCGTCGGGCAGCGGGCTGGAGCACCCCACAGCGCTCGTCGACCTCGCCGCCTCGCTCGGCATCGCCGACATCGTCCGCTTCGTGCCGCCGGTGCGTCGCGACGAGCTCGTCGACTGGTACGCCGCGGCGACGCTGGTCTGCGTGCCGTCGTACAACGAGAGCTTCGGGCTGGTCGCCGTGGAGGCCCAGGCGGTCGGCACCCCGGTCGTCGCCGCTGCCGTCGGTGGCCTGACCACCGCGGTCGACGACGGCCGGTCCGGCTTCCTGATCGAGGGCCACGACCCGGCCGACTACGCCCGGGTGTTCGCCTCGGTGATCGCGTCCCCGGACCTGCGCGCCGCGCTCTCGGTCGGCGCCGTCGGCCAGGCGGCCGGGTTCAGCTGGGAGCGCACCGCCGACGAGACCCTCGCGGTCTACCAGCGCGCGGTCGCGCGGATGGGCGTCGAGGTCCGATGACCGACGCCGCCGCCGTCATCCGGCAGGTCCTCACCGACGGCGAGCTCGAGCACGAGGAGCCGAGCCCCGGGGTCTTCGACGTCGTGCTTCCGGGCGAGCGCAAGCTCAAGACGCCGGTGCGGCTCGAGGTCGGGGCGCACGCGCTCAGCGTGCACGCGTTCGTCTGCCGCAAGCCGGACGAGAACTTCGAGGCCGTCTACCGCTGGATGCTCGAGCGGAACATGAAGCTGTTCGGGATGGCGTTCGCGTTGGACGCGGTCGGCGACATCTTCCTCGACGCCCGGCTGCCGTTGAGCGTGGTCAGCCCCGACGAGGTCGACCGCCTCCTCGGCTCGGTGCTCAGCTATGCCGACGAGTCGTTCAACGTGCTGCTCGAGCTCGGCTTCGCCTCCTCGATCCGCAAGGAGTGGGAGTGGCGGATCGCCAACGGGGAGTCGACCGCGAACCTCGAGGCGTTCCGGGGCTGGCTCGAAGCCGGCCAGGCCGCTGACTGAGTCGTCCGGATATCAACGCACGACGGCCGAAATCCGCGTGCCGCCGGGCTCCTCGCTCACCTAGATTCGGCCGTGTGACCACGACGCCGCGCACCGCCGAACCCACTGCGACCGGTACGCCGCCGGCCTGGCAGCCGGTGGCCGCGATCGGGGTGACCCTGCTGCTGTGGGCCTCGGCCTTCGTCGCCATCCGGCACCTCGGCCACGACGTCACCGCGGGGGCGCTGTCGCTGGGTCGATTGCTGATCGCGGCTGTCGCGCTGTCCCTGCTGCTGGCCCGCGCGCCCCGGACCCGGTTCACCCGCAACGAGGTGCTGCTGCTCCTGGGCTGCGGCATCGCCTGGTTCGGGATCTACAACCTGGCGCTGAACGCGAGCGAGCAGAAGATCGATGCCGCGACCGCGGCGATGGTGGTCCAGGTCGGACCGATCCTGATCGCGCTGCTGGCGGCGCTGTTCCTCGGCGAGAAGCTCACCGGCTACCTGCTGCTCGGCATGGCGATCGCCTTCGGCGGCGTCGTCGTGATCGGCAGCGCGATGCGCGGCGACGGGGGATCGGACCTCGACGGCGTGCTGCTCTCGCTGCTCGCCGCGGCGACGTACGCGATCGGTGTGGTCTGCCAGAAGGTGCTGCTCCGCCGCCTCTCCGGCCTCGAGGTGACCACCTACGCCTGCTGGATCGGGGTCGTGGTCTGCCTGCCGTGGGCCGGCGACCTGGTCGACGTGGTCCAGCACGGGTCCGGCAAGAACCTGCTGCTGATCACCTACCTCGGACTGTTCCCGACGGCGCTGGCTTTCAGCACCTGGGCCTTCGCGCTCCGCTACACCGATGCCGGCAAGCAGGCCCTGACCACGTTCCTGGTACCGGCCATCGCCGCGGTGATGGCCTGGCTGCTGCTCGACGAGGTGCCCCCGGCCCTGGCGTTCGTCGGCGGGGCGCTCTGCATCGTCGGCGTCCTGGTGACCCGGCGGAAACCCCGGGTGCCGGTGGCGGCCCAGGAGTAGCGGGCCAACCCCTCCCCAAGATCCGGCAATTCAGGCATACTGGACACAAGGGGGTCGTGCGTGCGCACGGCGAAGAAGGGGTGCCTGATGAGTTCAGGATCGTCGGCGCAGGTGACCGTGGGGTCGGCGCTCGCGCGAGCGTGGGACCAGGGCCAGGAGGTCGACCTGCTGGTCGAGGGGGTCTGGCTGGGAGGCCGGATCTCGGCCCTGGACGGCATGGGCGTGGCTATCGACGGCGGGGACTTCGAGCGCTACGTGGTCCGCCTCGAGCAGGTCTCGGTGGTCCGCATCCGTGCGTTCGCGACGGCGCCGGCGGTCAGTGGGCGGCACTCGGACCCGCTGGGCATCGAGGACGTGGCCTAGCCCAGAGGGCGGCTTATCGGACAAAACGCTCCCGGGTCCGGCACACTTGTCCGACGGCGTGCACCACGCACGCACCAGGGGCGGGGGCCGGATGAGCACGTACAGCACGTCGATGCAGTACACCATCGGGACCGCCTTGGGACGCGCCCTGGACGCGGGCCACGACGTCGAGGTCCTGATCGAGGGTCAGTGGTTGGGCGGCCGGGTCGTCGCCAACGACGGCGTGGGCCTCGTGCTGGAGAACTCGGAGACCGAGCACAGCGTCGTGCGCATCGAGAACATCAACGCTGTCCGGGTGTTCGCGGCAACTCCGCACCGCCACCGGCTGCGGGCTGCGCCCCAGCCGACCGAGGAGCGGTTGCAGGACGGCTCTATGCCGATGCCAGGTCCTCGGGTGCCGGCTGAGTGATCCGGACGTAGTCGCGCAAGGTCTCGGCACAGCCCGCGTCGAGCTTGAGCGTCGCCAGGTCGTCGGACCGGGTGATGCCCCGGTTCACGATCACGATCGGGATCCCGCGCTGGTGCGCCTGCTTCACGAACCGTCGCCCTGAGAAGACGTGCAACGACGATCCCAGGACGACCAGCGCCTCGGCCTCGTCGACCAGCTGCTTGCACTCCAGCACCCGCTCCTCGGGCACGTTCTCGCCGAAGAAGACGACGTCCGGCTTGAGCTCCCCGCCGCAATCGACGCAGTCGGCGAGCACGAAGTCGGCAGTGGACTCGAACGCGACGTCGCCGTCCGGCAGCACCTGGAGATCGGTGGCGTCGAAGTCGGGATTCAGGTCGCGGAGCCGGTCCTGCAGAACTGCCCGACCCGACGTGGTCCGGCAGCCCAGGCAGATCACCCGGTCGACCCGGCCGTGCAGGTCGACGACGCGGCGCTGACCGGCCGCGGTGTGCAGGCCGTCGACGTTCTGGGTGATCACCGCGTCGACCCGGCCAGCCGTCTCGAGCTCGGCGAGCAACCGGTGGGTGGCGTTCGGCCGTGCGGTGCCCATCGCGGTCCAGCCGAGGTAGGCGCGCGCCCAGTAACGCTGGCGGGCCAGCAGGCCGGAGCGGAACTGCTGGCCGGTCATCGGCGTGCGCGGGACCGCGTTCGGTCCGCGGTAGTCCGGGATCCCCGAGTCGGTGGAGACGCCGGCGCCGGTCAGCACCGTCCACCGCAGGTCGCCCAGGACCTCGTCGATGTTCACGGACCCAGTATCCGGGCCGGTCAAGCCGCCTGATCGGGATCCTCGTCGCGTCGGCTCCACTGGACCAGCGCGACGCCGGTGAGCACCAGCAGCAGACCCAGGGGCCCGAGGACGGGCGGGTCGTCGAGGCCGGTGGGAGCCAGCGTCCGCTTCCCGGTGCTCTTGTCCGGACTGGCGGGCCTGGTGACGGTGCCGTCGGAGGCGAGCGCCACGATCGCGTTCACGGTGCTGCCGTCGCTCGCGGTGGCGATCGCCTCGACCTGGACGCTGGTCAGGTCGAAGGCCAGCACCACCCCCTTCGTGAAGTGGCCCTGTGCGTCCGGCTCGACCGCGATCGGGTCGCCCTGGTCGATCCGGATCACCACCGACCTGATCGTGGTGGGGCCGGAGCTGATCCGCGCGGTTCCGTGCGTGACGAGCTGGGGTTGGTCGAGTCCGGAAGCGCCGACGGTGATGCTCAGCGTCTGCCCGCTGCGGGTGGTGATGCTGTCCGCCGATGCAGGTGAGGCGACCACGACGAGCGCGAGCACGGCCGCAGCGACCGCAGCCGTTCGCACGGTCGGGAGTCCGAGGATCCGCATGCCCAGCAGCCTGAACGATGAACGGGGCCCGCGAAAGGGGACCGCCCCAATCTGTGGGCAACCGTTACCCGAGCGGCTTGGCCTCCTTGCCGATCCGGTTGCCGACCTCCCAGAACCGCACCAGCTCGGGGTAGAGCACGGACTTGCCGGTGGTGATCAAACCGACTGAGAGGCGGCGCTCCGGATCGGCCCAGCCCATGATGTTGATCCAGCCCAGGTGTCCGAACGCCTGCGTGGTGTTCGGGCCGTAGAGGCTGAGCACCTTGCCGCCGAGCATGTAGCCGTAGGAGAAGGCGATCGGCAGCCCCAGGCTCAGGTCGACCTCGAGGTGCGACTGCTCGATCCGGGCGCGACGGATGGTCCGTTCCTCCATCACCCGTACGCCGTCCAGCTGGCCGCCCTGACGGAGCATCTCGTAGAACCTGCCGAGCTCGTTCGCGGTGCTGACCCCGTTCGCCGCGGGCAGCACGCCGGTGAGGAACCGCGGGTCGTTCGACATCCGGGTCGCCTCGTCCGGGTGCACGCCGAGCGCCCGGGTCAGGAAGGTGCTCAGCGGCGGCATCGGCGGCGGACCGGTCGGGTAGTTCTGGCCGACCAGCGGGACGTCCTCGGGTGCGACGCCGTAGTTCATCCAGCGGAACCCGAGCGGGTCGAGGATCTCGGCGGCGAGCACGTCGCGGATCGACTTCCCGGTGATCTCGCGGACGACCTCGCCGAGCAGGCTGCCGCCGGAGACCGCGTGGTAGGCCTGCCGCTTGCCGGCGCGCGACATCGGCTTCGCGTCGTACATGTACTCGCGCTGGAGCTCCCAGTCGTTGATCGTCTCCAGACTGAGCGCCTCCTTCGGCGCGTTCGGGATGCCGGAACGGTGCGCGAGCACGTGGCCGATGGTGATGCCGGCCTTGCCGTTGCGGGCGAACTCCGGCAGGTACTCCGCGACCGGGTCGCCGATGTGCAGCAGGCCGCGCTCGTCGAGCAGGTGGATCAGCGTCGCGGTGGTGCCCTTGGAGGCGGAGAAGATGCAGAACGGCGTGTCCGGGGTGGCCAGCACCTTCGCGGCGTCCTTGGCGTCCGCCGGACCGTTGCCGCTCGCGTGCCCGATCGCGCGGTCCAGGACGACCTCGCCGTCGCGGCGTACGCAGAGGGCGATCGCCGGGTGGATGCCCGAGCGGTAGAGGTGCTCGACGGCCTTCCAGATCGACTCGACGTTGTCGACGCTCATGCCGACCGGACGCGGGTCGGCCTCCTCGCCGATCGTGGTGACCGAGCCGAGGTCCTTCGGGATCCGGGCACGGCGGAGCGGATCGGGGACGCCGAGGCTGTCGTGCAGCAAGGAGGATCGGGCCACGGCCCGACCCTAGTGCTCAGAGGTCGAGCTTGTACCCGAGCCCGCGCACCGTCGTCAGGTACTTCGGCTCGGCCGGGCTCGGCTCGATCTTCGCGCGCAGCCGCTTCACGTGGACGTCGAGGGTCTTGGTGTCGCCGACGTAGTCCGAACCCCAGACCCGGTCGATGAGCTGACCGCGGGTCAGCACCCGGCCCGGGTTGCGCAGGAACATCTCGAGGAGCTCGAACTCCTTGAGCGGCAGCCGCACGTCTTCGCCGTCGATGGTGACCACGTGGCGCTCGGTGTCCATCCGGACCGGACCGGCCTCCAGCGTCATCGGCGCCAGGTCGGGCTCGGTGCCGCGGCGCAGCACCGCGCGGATCCGGGCGACCAGCTCGCGCGGGCTGTAGGGCTTGGTGACGTAGTCGTCGGCGCCGAGCTCGAGGCCGACCACCTTGTCGACCTCGTCGTCCTTCGCGCTGACCATGATGATCGGCACGTTGGAGGTCTGCCGGATCTGGCGGCACACCTCGGTGCCGGGCAGGCCCGGGAGCATCAGGTCGAGCAGCACGACGTCGGCGCCGGCACGGTCGAACTCGGCGAGGGCGTCGGGTCCGGTCGCGGTGATCGCGACCTCGAAGCCCTCCTTGCGGAGCATGTAGGCCAGGGCGTCGCTGTAGGACTCTTCGTCCTCGACCACAAGGACTCGGGTCATGGTGTTGCCTCCAGGCTGGGGATGGATGACTTGCGCGGCAGGGTGAGGGTGAACGTCGAGCCCTGGCCCTCCACGGACCAGACCCGTACGTCGCCGCCGTGCGAAGCCGCCACGTGCTTGACGATGGACAGGCCGAGGCCGGTGCCACCGGTGGAGCGGTGGCGAGCCGGGTCGACCCGGTAGAAGCGCTCGAAGATCCGGTCGATCTCGCTCGCGGGGATGCCGATGCCCTGGTCGGTCACCGACAGGTCCACGGTGGTGTCGGCCTCCTTGGCGGACACCACCACCGAGGAACCCTCGGGGGAGTAGGCGATCGCGTTCGCGACCAGGTTGCCGATCGCGACCGCGACCTGCTCCCGGTTGCCGAGGAGGCTGAGGCCCTTGGTGCCGTTGGCGACCAGGGAGATCTGCTTGGCGCCGGCGTCGGTCAGGTTCTCGTCGATCACCCGGCTGATCAGCCCGTCGACCTCGACGGCGACCGGCTCGTCCAACGGGTCGTCGCCCTGGAGCCGGGAGAGCTCGATGATCTGCTGCACCAGGCGGGCGAGGCGCTCGCTCTCGGTGTGCATCCGGCCGGCGAAGCGCTGGACGGCCTCCGGGTCGTCGGCGGCGTCGATGACGGCGTCGGACAGGAGCCGGATCGCGCCGATCGGTGTCTTGAGCTCGTGGCTGACGTTGGCCACGAAGTCGCGGCGGATCGACTCGACGCGACGCTCGCGCGTGCGGTCCTCGACCAGCGCGAGGACCAGGGTCGAGGAGAGCGGGGCGACCCGGGCGGTGACGTGGCGCGGCGGGATGCCCGGTGCGCGCTGCATGACGACCTCGGTCTCGCGGATCTGGCCGTCGCGGCGCACCTGCTGGACGAGCTCCTCGAGCTCGCGCACGGCAATGTGGCGTTCACGCACCAGACCCATCGCGATGGCCGGCGCGGAGGCCTTGAGGACCTCGTCGCTGGCGTCGACGACCAGTGCGCTGCTGCGCAGCACCGAGAGAACCGCGGCCACGCCCGGAGGCAGGGTCGGGGAGGTCGTCACGGGAGGGCGCGTCTGCGACTCGCTGATCCTCCAGGCCAGCACGACCCCTGCACCGAGGGTCGCACCGAGAAGGGCGAACAACAGCGCTTGCGTCGTCGGGCTCACACCAAAATCGTACGCATGGTTTCACCTGCTGTTTGACCGCCAGAGGTCGCTTTCAGGGACTGTTCGCCCCCCGTTCACGCTCCGTCGCCTTCCGTTCACCCGATTCCAACTACTCTGAAGCCATGCGCGACGCCTACGCCGACCAGCTCGACTCGATCCGGGAGGACCTGCTGTCCATGACCCGACTGGTCGGGACAGCGGTCACGCACGCCACCAGCGCCCTGCTCGACGGAGACGCCAGCGTCGCGGAGCAGGTCATCTCGGACGACGCCGCGATCGACGCTCTGCGGGTCAAGATCGAGGACCACAGCTTCGAGCTGCTCTCCCTGCAGAACCCCGTCGCCGGCGACCTGCGGATGCTGGTCGCCTCGCTGCGGATGGTCAGCGAGTTCGAGCGGATGGGTGACCTCGCGGTGCACGTCGCGAAGATCGCCCGGCTGCGCGTCCCGGACCTCGCCGTCCCGGACGAGGTCGTCCCGACCATCGCGCGGATGGCTGCGGTCGCCGAGGTGATGATCGCTAAGGTCGGCCACGTGATCGCCGACTCCGACGTCGCCGCTGCCGAGGAGCTCGAGCAGGTCGACGAGGAGATGGACAAGCTGCGCCGGTCCTCGTTCCGCGAGCTGCTCGGCTCGGACTGGAAGCACGGCGTCGAGCCGGCCGTCGACATCGCCCTGCTGGGTCGCTACTACGAGCGGATCGCCGACCACGCGGTCTCGATCGCCCGCCGGGTGGTCTTCCTGGTCACCGGCGAGCAGCCGACCTACGTCGACTGATCAAGGACGCGTCAGCGGACTTGATCGATGGTGGTTGAGCAGCGAGCGCCGGAGCGAGGTACGAGTTCGGCGACCGAGCGTGTCGAAACCTGGTGACGTGCGCAGGGACTACTTCCCCTGGTTGGCGACGGCCGCGGCAGCCGCGGCAGCAGCCTCCGGGTCGAGGTAGCGCCCACCGGCAACGGTCGGGCGCTGGTTCTCGTCGAGCTCGTAGACCAGCGGCATGCCGGTCGGGATGTTGAGCCCGGCGATGTCCTCGTCGCTGATCTGGTCGAGGTGCTTCACGATCGCGCGCAGGCTGTTGCCGTGGGCGGCGATCAGCACGGTGCGTCCGGCCTGAAGGTCCGGGACGATCGCGGACTCCCAGTACGGCAGCAGCCGGGCGATCACGTCCTTGAGGCACTCGGTGCGCGGCAGCTCGTCGCCGAGGTCGGCGTACCGGGGGTCACCGGCCTGGGAGTACGGGTCGTCGTCGGACAGCGGCGGCGGCGGGACGTCGAACGAGCGGCGCCAGAGCATGAACTGCTCCTCGCCGTACTCCTCGAGGGTCTGCTTCTTGTCCTTGCCCTGAAGCGCGCCGTAGTGGCGCTCGTTGAGGCGCCAGGACCGCTGCACCGGGATCCAGTGCCGGTCGGCCGCGTCCAGGGCGAGGTGAGCGGTGGTGATCGCACGACGCTGGAGCGAGGTGTGCAGCACGTCGGGCAGCAGGCCGGCCTCGACCAGCTGCTCGCCGCCGCGGACGGCCTCAGCGCGACCCTTGTCGGTCAGCGCCACGTCCACCCAGCCGGTGAACAGGTTCTTCGCGTTCCACTCGCTCTCGCCGTGGCGGAGCAGGATCAGCGTGGCCATCACTCAGCGGCTGCGGAGGACGGGGCCCCCGACGGCAGCGGCACGTTCGCGTAGTCCTCGGAGTTGCTCACGATCGGGACCAGGACCTGCGAGGACTGGCCGCTGGCGAAGGTGAACGTGAGGCGCACCCACTTGCCCGCCTGGACCGCGGCTCCGTCGATCTGGACCTGGACCGGGTTGCCCTTGGCGGCCGGCAGGGCCAGGTTGGCGACGCCGTCGGCGGGGATGTCGACGCCCTCGCTCGTGGAGGTCACGCCGGTGCCGGTGATGTTGATCAGCTTGTCGGCCTTGGTCGCGTTGTTGTCCAGCGCGGCGATGAAGGTGCCGGTGCCGTCGGTCGCGCTGACGATCTGCGCGTTCAGGATCTCGACCACACCCGCGCGGTCGTTCACCCCGGCGGCCGGCTGGTAGACCTTGTCGGTCTGGGCGCCGAAGCCGCAGGCGGCCACGGTCGGGGCGAGGAGCAGGGCGGCGGCGATCGCGACGCGGCGCTTGATCGGGGACTTCACGAGACCTCGGATCCTCTCGGGAGGGCGTGTTTCTGGGCCGGCGGGGAGCGCGGCTTCTGCTGGTCGAACCGGCTGAAGCCTACCGTCTCACTGCCGCAGTCCGACCGTCAGCCCTGCAATCACGAGACCGGCCACCGACAGGGTGCTCAGGGTGATCGTGAGCAGCAGCAACCGGGGTGCTCCGACCCGCATCGCGACCAGCAGCGGCAGGGTGCGCGCACCCGACTTGTTGTCGTCGACGAGGTCCCCCAGCGAGGTCATGAAGTGGGCGCAGAAGCCGACGGCGGCGGCCGCGCCGGTGATCGCCCAGGTCGGTGCGTCACCGTGCATGCCTCCGGCCCAACCGCCGTAGGCGAGGAAGGCCGGCAGGAACGCGGCCGTCAGGGTCCAGCCCACGAACGAGAACGCGGTGCGGTGCAACCAGCGGTTGTGGATCCACCCGATGGGCAGGGTGGCGAGCAGCGCCAGGCCGGCGACGCCGCCGTTCTGCACCGACAGCGGAACGGCGAGGAGGACCAGCACCATCATCCAGTAGCTGGCACTCGCAGCGGCCACAATCCCTTGTGCAATGGGCTTTCTGGGTGTCTGCGCCCGGTAGTCGTGCGCCTGGTCGTTGACGTCGTTGGAGAGCCCGAGCGCGAGCTGGACCGCGAGCACGGCAGCACCGGCGGAGAGGAACTCCCGCGGCGGCCGACCGTCAACAGCGGCGAGCACGCCGATGGTCACCGCGAGGAAGACTGCCTGCTTCGGGTGGCTGCAGCGGATCAGGTCCCTGATCCGGGCCCGTGAACCGACCAGGGGAACGGCGTCGCTCATGGACGCAAACTACCCACACCGGACGCAAACGCATCGGTACGACGCCGAGCAGGTTGTGGACGACGGATCGGCAGGACGCATATCTGCTGGATCCTTGTCAAGCCCCCATTAGCCGTCTGACCTGCGCAAACGCGAAATCGACACTCCCGAGTGCGTGTTAGACTGGTCACCTTGAAAGGGGTTTTCTGCACATGACCTTTACCGTCGGCGAAACGGTTGTTTATCCAAATCACGGGGCTGCCATCATCGAGGACATCGAGATGCGCACGATCAAGGGCGAAGCGAAGGAGTACCTGGTACTTCGCATCGTGGCCCAGCAGGATCTCGTGGTGCGAGTACCCGCCTGCAACCTCGATCTTGTCGGGGTTCGCGACGTGGTCGACAAGGAAGGACTGGACCGGGTCTTCGACGTGCTTCGCGCGATCGTCCCGGACGAGCCGACCAACTGGTCGCGCCGTTACAAGGCAAACCTGGAGAAGCTGCACTCCGGCGACGTGATGAAGGTGTCCGAGGTCGTCCGCGACCTGTGGCGCCGTGAGCGTGACCGTGGCCTGTCGGCCGGCGAGAAGCGGATGCTCGCCAAGGCCCGCCAGATCCTCGTCTCCGAGCTTGCGCTGGCCGAGCACACCAACGAGGACAAGGCTGAGGCCATCCTCGACGAGGTGCTCGCCTCCTGAGGCTTCGAACACGACAACCCCCGGCCGACCGGCCGGGGGTTTCGTGCTTCTAGGGTGGTTTCCGTGGACGAGGACCTGCAGGCACTCGGGTGGGTGCCCACCGACGGCCGCGGTTCCCTGCCGTTCGCCCTCGTGCACGGGGAGTCCCTGGTCGCCGCGGCCTCCTGGGCGGTGGGTGAGGCCGGCGTCCGGCTGATCGACGCCAGCTCCACCTTCGAGCAGGTGCGCAGCGCCGGCCTGCCGCTGCTGTTGCACGACCCGCTCTGCCCGCTGACGCCGGTCGACTTCCTCGAGCGTGCCGTGCAGACCTGCGTGGAGACCGGTGCGGTCGTCGTCGGCTACCGCGAGGTCACCGACACCATCAAGGTCCGCGACGGCGACGTGCTCGGGGCGACCGTCGACCGTTCCCGGCTGCGGTCGGTGACCAGCCCGGTGGTGATCCCGGCAGAGGTCCTCGCCGGCCTCGGGGCGCTGGACAGCACCGACCTGGCCGCACTGGTCGGACGGCTTGCCGAGGTCGCCGAGATCCACTGGCTCCCGGCTCCGCCGATCGCTCGTCGGATCGCCGGCAAGGACGACCTGGTCGTGCTGGAAGCGCTCAGCCGTTCGCTGACGTGACCAGCTCGGTCGCCAGCGCGAGGTCCTCGGGGAAGGTGACCTTGAGGTTCGCCGCCTCGCCGTCGACGGCGTGGATCGCCACGTCGGTGTAGCGCTCGAGGCAGGCGGCGGTGTCGGTGCCGACGAAGCCGTCGGTCGCGGCGAGCGAGTAGGCCGTCAACAGCTCCGGGGCGCGGAACGCCTGCGGGGTCTGCACCCCGACGAGGTCGCCGGCCACCGGGGCTCCGTCGAGGGCGACGAGGCCGGTGGCGCCGAGCGCCGGTACCGCGGCACCGTGCTGCTGGGCGACGTCGATCGCGGTGCGGAAGAGCGCGGCGCTGGCCAGCGGTCGGGCACCGTCGTGGATCGCGACGACACCGATCTCGCCGCTCTCGATGTCGGGGCGCAGCGCCTCGAGGGCGCGGGTCTCGGAGTCGTGCCGCTCGGCGCCGCCGTCGACCAGCCAGACGTCGTGCGCCCCGAGGTAGGGCGCCAACGCGGCCGCGACCTGGTCACGGTCCTCGGGCCGCACGACCACGACGATCCGGTGGACGTCCTCGACCTCGAGGGCGGTGCGCACGCTGTGGGCGAGCAGGGGGATGCCGTCGAGCGGCAGCAGCACCTTGTTCATCTCCGCGCCGACGCGGCTGCCGGCGCCGGCAGCCAGGACGACGATCGCGGAGCCGGTCACAGGTGCGGGCGGATCAGCTTGATCAGGGTTCCGGTCACCAGCTCGTCGCGCTCGAGCGGCAGCATGTGGCCGGCGTCCGGGGCGACGGTCAGCACCGCCCCCTCGAGGTTGTCGGCGATCCGCTTCGCGTGCTCCGGCGGGGTCAGCACGTCGCGGGTGCCGACCAGGACGTGGGTCGGGATGCCGTCGAAGACCTTGAGGGCGTCGGTGCGCTCGTGCAGCAGGCAGTTCTCGTAGAAGCCGACCATCGTGGCGGCCGGGGAGTTGATGATCCCCTCGACCGTGAGCGCCGCGTCGACCAGGCGCAGCGGCCGGCCGATCAGGAACCGACGCACCACCTGGCGCTCGATGATCGGCGCCCGGCGCCGGGCCTTCTTGGTCAACGTGCGCGACCGGAAGGCGAGCACGCGCGGGATCTGGTTGCGCAGCGCCGTGCCCATCTCAGGGAGGCCCAGCGTCACCGTGTCGAGGCGACCGGAGGAGGTCGCGACGAACGCGGCCCCGACCAACCGGTCGTAGATCTCCGGCCGCTGTTCGGCCAGCCCCATCATCGTCATGCCACCGATCGAGTGGCCGGCGACGACGAGCTTGCCGTTCGGCGCGTAGGTGTCGATCACGTCGCCCATGTCGCGGGCCAGGTTGTCGATCGTGCAGTCGACCTTCGGGGTCGGGTCCGAGGCGCCGTGACCGCGGTGGTCCCAGGTGACGATCCGGATGCCGTGGCCGAACTCGCGCTGCAGGTCGCGCACCTGGTACATCCAGTCGCCCTGGTTCAGCGTCCAGCAGTGCGCCAGCACGACGGCGAGCGGCGCGTCCACAGGGCCGTAGGTGCGCACGTCGAGCCGCAACCCGTCAAAGGTCTTCATGGGCCGAGTCTGCCCTCTCGGAGGGTCGTTGGTCAGCGAATGTGAAGTATCTGACACACGGTGTCTCAGGTACTTTCGGACCCGATCGTGCCGGGGCGGTGCAGCAGAGCCGTGGCCACGGCGGCCAGGCCCTCGCCGCGGCCGGTCAGGCCGAGCCCGTCCGTGGTCGTTGCCGAGAGCGTCAGCGTGATGCCGTGCGCCTCCGCGATGGCCTGCTCAGCCTCTGCGCGGCGGCCGCCGATCCGCGGGCGGTTGCCGATCAGCTGGACCGCCACGTTCGCGACGTCCCAACCCGCTGCGCGCACCCGGCGCAGGGTCTCCGCGAGCAGGTCGTGGCCCGGCGCACCCGCCCACTCCGGTTCGGACGTGCCGAAGTTGCTGCCGAGGTCGCCGAGGCCGGCCGCGGAGAGCAGGGCGTCGCAGGCGGCGTGCAGCACGACGTCGCCGTCGGAGTGGCCCTCGGGACCGACCTCCTCCTCGGGCCAGTCGAGCCCGGCGATGCGCATCGGGCGTCCCGCCACGAGGCGGTGCACGTCGGTGCCGATCCCGGTTCGCAGGTCCACACCCTGATCATGCACCACCGCTCGTGCCCGGCCGTCACACTTCGGTAAGGCGTGAACGCGGGTCGTGCTTGCACCCCTGAGTGATCATGGAGGAGTGGATCGCAGCTCACGTGGGGCACTGGCGCTCGCCGGTGTCCTGACCGGCATCGCCGGCCTGGTCGCCAGTCAGGCGACGGTGTGGATCCTCCAGGCGAAGAACGGCCCGATCGTCGCCGTCGCCAGCGCCGTCCGGGACAAGACCCCCGGCGACCTGGCTGTGAAGCTGGTGCACCTGGTCGGGCACAAGGACAAGCCGCTGCTCATCGCCAGCACCACCGTGCTGCTGCTCCTGCTGTGCGCCTGGCTCGGGACCCAGGCACGACGCCGCCCGGTGCTGCCCGAGCTCGCCTTCTTCGCCCTCGCCGTCGTCGGCCTGGTCTCGGTGCTCCGGCTCAAGGACTCGTCCGCGGGGTCGAGCTTCGGGGTCGTGGTCGGCCTGATCACCTGGCTGGTCGTTTTCCGGGTGCTGACCTCGCCCCTGGTCGCTCCGGCTGCCGATGCGGCGCCCGAGGTCTGGGCCGGCTCGCGCCGGGCCTTCCTGCAGCGGGTCGGAGGCGTCGGAGCCGGGGTGGTGCTGGTCGGCTGGATCGGCCGGGTCAGCAGCCGCGGTCGTCGCCGCGCCGAGCAGGCACGCCGGCTGCTGCGGCTCCCGGTCAGCGCCGGCAAGCCGCCCGCCGGGGTGAGCGTCGGGGTCCCGGGCGTGGCCGCGTGGCGGACCTCGAACGACGACTTCTACCGGATCGACACCGCACTGACGGTGCCGACGATCACGCCCGGAGACTGGTCGCTGCGCATCCACGGCCAGGTCGAGAAGGAGCTGACCATCTCCTACAACGACCTGGTCAGCCGATCGCTGACCGAGGACTGGATCACGCTGTGCTGCGTGTCCAACGAGGTCGGCGGAGACCTGATCAGCAACGCCTACTGGTCCGGCGTACCGATCCGCGACCTGCTCGCCGAGGCGGGGGTCAAGGACGGGGCCGATGCGGTGCTGCAGACCTCCAAGGACGGCTGGACCTGCGGCACCCCGCTCGCGGCGCTGACCGACCCGAAGCGCAACGCGATGCTGGCGCTGGCGATGAACGGACAGCCGCTGCCGCTCGAGCACGGGTTCCCGGTCCGGATGGTCGTGCCCGGCCTGTACGGCTACGTCTCGGCGACCAAGTGGCTGGTGGACCTCGAGGTCACCAGCTTCGACCAGTTCGACGCCTACTGGACCGTCCGCGGCTGGTCGGCGAAGGGCCCCGTGAAGACCGAGTCGCGCATCGACGTCCCGCGCGACGGTGCCGGCACCAAGACCGGTTCGCTCAAGGTCGGCGGCTCGGCCTGGGCGCAGCACACCGGCATCGAGAAGGTGGAGTTCCAGCTCGACGGTGGTCCCTGGCAGGCGGCCCGGCTCGGTTCGGTGCCCGGCAACGACACCTGGGTGCAGTGGGCCGGCGACGTCGAGGTCGGCAAGGGCAAGCACCACCTCGCGGTCCGGGCCACCGACAAGTCCGGCTACACCCAGACCGCCGTCCGCCGCGACGTCGTCCCCGACGGCGCCACCGGCTGGCACACCATCGAGTTCCAGTCCGGGTGACCTCTACGCTGCGTCCATGACTGAGCAGGACGCGGACTTCGCCGACCGGACCGGTGCGGCGCTGGTGATCGGCGGCAGCGGCGGACTCGGCCGGGCCATCGTCCGGATGCTCGGTGAACGCGGCAGCGCGGTGGTCGCGACCTACCGCGGCAACCAGAGCAAGGCCGAGCTCGCGGTGACCGAGGCCCGCGCGTACGGCGTCCGCGGCGAGGCGCGCGCCCTGGACACCCTCGACACCGCGGCGGTGCGTGCCCTGGTCGCCGACGTCGTGGAGCGCTTCGGTGGCCTGCACACGCTCGTGTACGCCGCCGGCCCGCACGTCCCGATGAAGCACCTGTCGAAGGTCGACCCCGACGACCTCGCCGCCCAGCTCGACGTCGACGCCGGGGCGTTCTTCCGGGTCGCCTCGGCCTGCCTGCCCGCGCTGCGGGAGAGCGCCGGGAACATCGTCGCGGTCACCACGGCGGCAACCTCCCGGTTCCCCGTGCGTGACGGGTTGTCCTCGGCGCCGAAGGCTGCGGTCGAGGCGATCGCGCGCGGGTTGGCCGCGGAGGAAGGCCGGTTCGGGGTGCGGGTCAACTGCGTCGGCCCCGGCATGCTCACCGACGGCATGGCCGAGGTGCTGATCAGCTCCGGCGAGCTCGACGAGGTCGCCCTGGAGATCACCCGCGGCAACATCCCCCTGCGCCGCTTCGGCCAGGCCGTCGACATCGCCGAGGCGGTCTGCTTCCTGGCCAGCGACCGCGCCGGATTCATCAGCGGCCAGAAGCTCGACGTCGACGGTGGCTATTCGGTCTGATCCGTCCCACTAGACTTCCCCGGTGACTCTGAGGCTCTACGACACTGCTACCGGCGAAGTCCGTGACTTCGTGCCCCTCGCTGCGGGCAAGGCCGGTATCTACGTCTGCGGTCTGACCGTGCAGAGCGAGCCGCACGTCGGTCACGTCCGCTCCGCGGTGAACTTCGACGTGCTCCGCCGCTGGCTCGCCGCCACCGGGTCGGACGTCACCTTCATCCGGAACATCACCGACATCGACGACAAGATCCTCACCAAGGCCGCCGACCAGGGTCGTCCTTGGTACAACCTGGCCTACGACATGAAGCGCGAGCTCGACCGCGCCTACGCCGACCTGAACGTGCTGCCGCCGACCTACGAGCCGGCCGCCACGGGTCACGTGCCGGAGATGATCGAGCTGATCGAGCTGCTCATCTCCAAGGGCCACGCGTACGCCGCGGAGGACGGTTCGGGCGACGTCTACTTCGACGTGCGCTCCTGGCCGTCGTACGGCGAGCTGACCCACCAGGGCATCGACGACATGGAGGCCGCGACCGACGCGGACCCGCGCGGCAAGCGCGACCCGCGCGACTTCGCGCTCTGGAAGGGCTGGAAGTCCGACTCCGAGCCGCGGACCGCGTCCTGGCCGGCGCCGTGGGGCCGCGGTCGTCCGGGCTGGCACATCGAGTGCTCGGCGATGGCCGGCAAGTACCTCGGCGAGGCCTTCGACATCCACGGCGGTGGCGTCGACCTGCGGTTCCCGCACCACGAGAACGAGCAGGCGCAGTCGCGTGCGGCCGGTGGCGCCTTCGCGTCGTACTGGCTGCACAACGCCTGGATCACCACCTCCGGCGAGAAGATGAGCAAGTCGCTCGGCAACTCGCTGCTGGTGCCCGAGGTCCTCAAGCGGGTCCGCGGCATCGAGCTGCGCTACTACATGGTGGCCGCGCACTACCGCTCGCACGTCGAGTTCTCGTTCGAGGCCCTCGACGACGCAGCGTCGGCGTTCCAGCGGATCGAGCGGTTCGTCGAGCAGTACCCGGGTGTCGTCGGCGAGCTGCCCGACGCCTTCGTCGCTGCGATGGACGACGACCTCGGTACGCCGGCCGCGGTCGCGGTGATCCACACCCTCGTGCGCGAGGGCAACGCCCAACCCGGCGCCGCCGCGAAGCTCGCCGGTCAGGTGCGAGCGATGCTCGCGGTGCTCGGCCTCGACCCGGCCGACCCGGCGTGGGCCGCGGGTGGTTCGGGCAAGGCGGAGACCGCGCTGGCGGCCGCGATGGAGCTGGTCATGCAGCAGCGCGCGAAGGCCCGTGCGGACAAGGACTGGCCGACGGCCGACGCGATCCGTGATGCCTTGGCGGCAGCGGGTATCGATGTCGAGGACACCCCCGACGGCGCACGGTGGTCCATTCAAAACGGGAGCGTGTAGAGATGGCAGGCAACTCGCAGCGCAAGGGCGCGATCAAGAAGACCGGCAAGGGCAACCCCACTGCCGGCTCGGGTGGTCGCGTGCGCCGCGGACTGGCCGGCAAGGGCCCGACCCCGAAGGCCAAGGATCGCGAGTACCACCAGGCGCACAAGACCGCCAAGCGCGCGGCGAAGAGCGCCGAGATGAAGCAGAAGCGCCGCCCGAAGCCGGGCGAGGCCGAGTGGATCGCCGGGCGCAACTCGGTCGTCGAGGCACTGCGGGCGAAGATGCCGATCACCGCGGTCTACGTCGCCGAGGGTGCCGAGCGGGACGGCCGGCTCCGTGAGGCGTTCGGGCTCGCCTCCGAGCAGGGCGTCTCGCTGATGGAGGTGCCGCGGATCGAGATGGACCGGATGACCGGCGGTGCGGTCCACCAGGGTCTCGCGGCCCGGGTTCCGGCGTACGAGTACAGCCACCCCGACGACCTGCTCGACGTGGCCGCCGAGCGCGGCGAGCCGGCGCTGATCGTCGCCCTGGACTCGGTGACCGATCCGCGCAACCTCGGCGCGATCGTCCGTTCCGCCTCCGGGTTCGGTGCCCACGGCGTGCTGATCCCCGAACGACGTGCGGCCGGCATGACGCCGTCGGCCTGGAAAACCTCGGCCGGTGCCGCAGCTCGCGTTCCGGTGGCGCAGGCGGTCAACCTGGTCCGGCAGCTCAAGGAGTACCAGAACGCGGGGTGCATGGTGATCGGCCTGGCCGCGGACGGCGAGGTCTCGCTGCCCGATCTGGACCTGGCCGACGGCCCGCTGGTGATCGTGGTCGGCTCGGAGGGCAACGGCCTGGGTCGCCTGGTCTCGGAGACGTGCGACCAGCTTGTCTCGGTGCCGATGAGCTCGGACCTGGAGTCCCTGAACGCCGGTGTCGCCGCGTCGATCGCGCTCTACGCCGTGTCCCAGAAGCGAGCCGGCGGAGCGTAGCCGCCCCGTGCGCCGGATTCTCGGTCTCACCGCTGCCTGGTTGATCCTGGCGGCGCCGATCTGGGCTGCGCTCTTCGTCCGTTCGGACGCGGCGATGGTGGTGGCCGGCCACGACGCGGTCGTCCAGCCGACCTTCGACCATCACGTCCGCCTCGTCACCGGCCCCTACCTGCCGGACTTCCGGATGCCGAGCGACAGCCAGGTCGGCGTACGGATCACGATCGGCAAGACGGAGGCGCGCAGCACCGACGAGCTGATCCAGCGCTACGCGCTGATCGCCAGCCACACCGATGTCGAGGCGCGCGCGGTGACACGTGAGGTGAAGCGCCTGGCGATCGATGCGGCCGTCCGGGCAGCCGTGCTGGCACTGGTGCCGGTACTCGTCTGGGAGCTGCTCGGGTCCCGTCGCCGCACCGAGCTGCGTCGACCCACCCGCACGGGGCTGGTCATCACGTTGGCGTTCGTGGTCCTCGCCGGCTTCTCGGCGTGGCAGCCGTGGCGCCCGGCCCTGCCGCGCGTCGACGCCGGTGACTGGGTCAGTCTCCCGGACGCACTCCCGGGGGTGACGGTGCCGCCGGACCTGCGCAAGGTCGAGGTGCAGAACGAGGTCTTCACGCAGAGCACCAAGGGTCTGGTCGCGGACCTGTTCGGCTACTACGACCGGAGCAAGGCGTTCTACAAGGCGCTGGTGGCGAAGGTGCCCGACGCGGCCCGCGCGCTGCACCCGCCCGCGCCAGGGCAGACCGTCGCGCTGCTGATCAGCGACCGGCACGACAACATCGACATGGACCAGGTGGTGCGCGCGTTCGCGGACCAGGCGAAGGCCACCGCCGTGATCGACGCCGGTGACGACACCTCGGCGGGGCAGTCCTGGGAGTCGTTCAGCCTCGAGTCCCTCGACGACTCGCTGAAGGGGATCGGCAACCGGATCGCGATCTCGGGCAACCACGACCACGGCTCGTTCGTGAGCGGCTACCTCGCCAAGCACGGCTGGACCCACCTCGACCACCGGGCGACGGAGAAGTTCGGCGTCCGGTTCTTCGGGGTGGACGACCCGCGGGCGAGTGGTCTCGGCGCGTTCATCCCGGTGAAGGGCCCGACGTTCGCCGAGGAGACCGCGACACTGGCCGACGAGGTCTGTGCCCTGGATGCGAAGGGTGAGCGGGTGGCCACCGTCGTCGTGCACGACGCCACGATGGCGCGCACGGCGCTGGAACGCGGCTGCACCGACCTCGTGGTCGCCGGGCACGTGCACGTCCAGCTCGGCCCGGACCGCGTGGTGGGCGAGAACGGCAAGGCCGGGTACACCTACACGAACGGCACCACCGGCGGCGCCGCCTTCGCCGTCGCTGCGGTCGGCAAGCTGCGCCGGGAGGCGGAGTTCACGTTCGTGACCTACCAGGACGGGCGCCCGGTCGGGATCCAGCCCGTGCGGGTGAGCACCCACGGGCAGTTCACCGTCGACCCCTACATCGTGCTGAATCTGGACGAGCCACACTGACCCGCTCGACTAAATCTAGTCAGGCGAGATGAGAGACTTGGTCCATGCGCGTCACAGCGAAGGCCGACTACGCCCTGCGAGCCCTGATCGAGATCGCCCGTCGCGACGACGGCTCCCCGGTCAGCGCCGAGGAGCTCGGCCGTCTCCAGGACATCCCGCACGGGTTCCTGCAGGCGATCCTCGCCGACCTTCGTCGGGCCGGGTACGTGATGGCGCAGCGCGGTCAGTCGGGCGGGTGGCGCCTGAACAAGGACGCCGCTGACGTCTCGGTCGCGGACGTGATCCGCGCGGTCGACGGCCCGCTGGTCTCCGTCTACGGCCTGCGTCCCGAGGCCGTCACCTACAACGACTCCGCCGCCGTGCTCCAGCACGTCTGGATCGCCGGCCGCTCGGCGCTGCGCGACGTCTTCGAGCACGTCTCGATCCGCCAGCTCGCCGACGGGAAACTCCCGAAGGCGGTCACCTCGCGCACCGCGGACGACGACGCCTGGCAGAGCGAGAACCGCTGACGGTTCCGGTGGTTGAGCCGGCTGGTGCTGGTTGAGCCTGTCGAAACCCGGTGACGTACCCGCTCAGCTGACCTTCCAGATCGAGGCCCGCGGCGACCTGCCGCTGTCCCCGACCTGGATCAGCCGCTCGCCCTTCACGATCCCGGGCAGCTCCGGCTCCGTCGTACCGGTCCGGGTGGCGGTGACCAGCACCGTCCCGTCCGGGTGCTCGCGCAGGTAGGCGACCTCGTCGGCACCGACGTGCACCCAGCGCAGACCGCCGCGGCGCAGCGCCACGTGCTCGGCGCGCAGCCGCGCCAGGGCGGCGTACACCCCCGCGGTCCTGGTGCTGAACGCAGCTACGTCGTCCCAGGGCATGGTGCGCCGGGAGTCCTCGCCGTCGACGCCCTCGAAGCCGAGCTCGTCGCCGGCGAAGACCATCGGTACGCCGGGCAGGGTGAACTGGAGGACCGCAGCGACGTGGTGCAGATCGGCCGATCCGGTGGTGGTGCGGATCCGCGGTGAGTCGTGCGAGCCGAGGATGTTCCAGCTCGCGCCGACGGCGTCCCACCCGAAGCTGGCGGTGAAGTCGCGCATCGCGGCGACCATCGCGGTGCCGTCGCGGCGCGGCACGTCGACCGGCAGCCCGAACGAGGGCACTGGCCGGCGCGGGTCGCGCAACCACTCCCAGACCGGGAACGAGAAGCCGTAGTAGTTCATGGTCCCGTGCCAGCCGTCGCCGTCCAGGTCGCCGGTGGCGTCGTGCCCGTGCTCGGCCAGCACCAGGGCGTTGGGGCGTACGTCGGTCGCGGTCGCGCGGATCTCGCGGGCGACCTGGTGGGCGACGTCGACGTCGACGTGCCGACCGGTCATGTTGGCCACGTCGATGCGCCAGCCGTCGATGCCGAACTCGAGCCAGCGGGCGACCACCGCACCGAAGCGCTCGCTCAGACCGGGCGCGGTGTGGTCGAGCTTGGGCAGGGTGTCGTAGCCCTTCCAGCCCTCGTGGCTGCCGTCGGCGGCGAAGTAGTAGTAGCCGCGCTCCTCGCTGCCCTCGTCCGCGACCGCGCGTTGGAACCACTCGTGGGTGTCGCCGGTGTGGTTGCTGGTCAGGTCGCCCAGGACGTGCAGTCCGCGCTCGTGGGCGGCGTCGATGAGCCGGCGGTAGGCGTCGTCGCCGCCGAGAAGCGGGTCAACCGTCTCGAAGGTGCTGGCGTTGTAGCGGTGGTTGCTCTCGCCGGGGAAGACCGGTGTCAGGTAGATCGTGGTGACACCGAGCGCGACGACGTGGTCGAGGTGCTCGGTGATGCCGTCGAGGTCGCCGCCGTAGAACTGCAACGGCGTGTGCGGCCCGGAGTGGATCGGTGCGTCGTCCCACTGCGCCGGCACCGCCCAGTCCGGGATCGGCCGGTCGTCGGCAGCAGCCGAGCGCGCGAACCGGTCCGGGAAGATCTGGTAGACGACGGCGTCACGGCCCCAGTCCGGGGCCGCCTCGTGACAGCTGACGGTGAAGTCGTGCGCGTCGGTGACGTCGCGGTCGAAGACGCCGGCCTGATTGAGCCAGACGAAGGTGTCACCGAAGGCCACCAGGAAGCGGTAGCGCTGGACCGGGTTGTGCAGCCGGACGGAGCCCACCCACCAGGTCGTGTCACCCTCGGTCCGCTCGACGGTGCACGCGGCGAAGAACGGTTCGGCGTCCTCGACGGTGCGCAGCCAGACCGCGTCGGGGAGCAGGTGGTTGCTGGTGCGGACCCGGACCTGGACGGTGTCACCGAGCGGTGCGTGCTCAGGGCGTCGGTACAGCGGCGACCCGTCGTGGTGGGGGAAGTGCAGCAACGGGTCCACGTCTCCATCCTCCCTGATCACCGGTCCCCGTGTCCGGAATGTCCTCGGATCGGGTCGGGCCTGCGCGCCGGTACGATTACCGCCGCCGGTCCGTACGACGGCATGCCGGTGTAGCTCAGTTGGTAGAGCGCCTCTCTTGTAAAGAGGATGTCGCGGGTTCGACTCCTGTCACCGGCTCGGAACCCTTTCGTGGAGGAGGAGCCGATGTCCGACGAGCTCAAGCCGTGCCCGTTCTGCTTGGCCGAGATCCCCACGGCGGCGCGGAGGTGCCGGCACTGCACTGCGGACCTCGATACGTGGGAGCCGCCGTCGCTGGGTGCCCTGTGGATCGCCGGGATCGTGCTCTGCGTCATCGGTTCCCTGATCGGTTCCGGCGACGACGGGGAGTGGTTCGGCTGGTTCCTGTTCTCAGTCGGCGCCGTGGTCCTCCAGATCTGCATCATCGCGCTCGGCGTCTCGCTCGGGGTCCGGGACCGGGACTGGAAGGCCGTCATCGGCCCACGCCGAGAAAATTCTTGAACTAATTCTTCCAAGAACTTCCCACGCTCTTTGGGTGTTTTCACCTGATGTGGTCTCCAGAATTGCCCACTTCTGCGAAGAATCTGCGGCATTACACGGCTATTCCAAATCCGAAGTGCCCGGTTCGGCACTGGTCTTCCCTTGGATCTGCCTTGGTGTTCAACTCTCTTGACGGTGCGGTTGCCTTGGTTGTCCAAGACGATCCCCGGTACTCGTACGGAGCGTTCAGCCCATGGCTCAGACCTCGAACCAGCAACGCGCGGCCCACGCTGTTGCGGCTCGGATGGCCCGGTTGGAGTGGAACAACACCCAGCTGGTCGCCGCGACCGGTGCCGACCCGGGCACGATCGGCGACTTCCTGAACGGGAAGCGCTGGCCGAAGATCGGAACCCAGGGAAAGATCGAGCGCGCCCTGGAGTGGCCGCCCGGCACCCTGCGCTCGATCGCCTCCGGCGGCGCCGCCCCGGATCTCTCGATTCCTGTCGGTGGTCGCCGTGAAGATGGTGACCAGTACGACGACGCGCTCCGATTCCGTCGTCCGGCCGGACTCACCGACCAGCAGTGGGAGCGGGTCACGGCAGAGGCCCGGGAGTTCATCGAGTGGCAGATCGAGAAGGCAGTTCGCCGCACCTGAGCTACGACCCGGCCGCCGATGCGGCCGCCCGCTACCCGGACTGGGTGATCTGCTCGGTCGACCTCGGCGGTGTGATCCCCGAAGTGCTCTCCCGCAGTCGTCGCGTCATCCTGCTCGAGCGCGATCATCCGCCGGCACAACGCCGCAGCTCGCTCGCGCACGCCCTCGCCCACCTCGACCTCGGGCACGCCGAGACGCCCAGCGGGTGGTTCGAGCAGCGTGAGGAGGTCGAGGCCGAGGACCTGGCGGCGCGCCGGCTGATCCCGTTGCCGGCGCTGGCCCGGGCGCTCGCCTGGTCGCGCGAGCCCGACGAGGTCGCCCGCGAGCTCGGGGTGGACGACGCGATGCTGACGCTCCGGCAGTCGCGGATGGCCACGGACGAGCGACGGAGACTGCGCCGGATGCTCGCCCGGTCCGATCGGGCGACCTGGGTCAATCGCTGACCCGGACCACCTCGAACTGCAGCCTCGGGTGGGCGAAGGTCTCCTGGCTCTCGACCAGCCGGAGCTCGCGGGACTTCGCCTCCAGGGTGTTCTCCAGGAGGTCGAAGACGCTCGACGCGGTCCGGGCGAGCGCCGTCGCGACGTCGCCGGTCTCGACCAGGTGGGCCGAGAACAGCGCGGCCGTCACGTCGCCCGAACCGTTGCTCTTCAGGGGCAACCGGGGTGTGGTCACCGACCAGGTGCCGTCGCCGGTGACCGCCAGCAGACCGATCTCCTCCGGCCCGGACCCGGCATGCTCGACGCTGGTGACCAGGACCGTCACCGGCCCGAGAGCGCGGGCGGCGTGGGCTGCCGCGACGACGGCGGCCAGCTCCGGGCGCTCGTCCCCGGTGTCGAGCAGGCCGGTGAGGAAGCCGAGCTCGAACTGGTTCGGGGTGATCAGGTCGGCCCGGGGGATGACCTGGTCGCGCAGCAGCGGCGGGATCGCGGGGTCGACGAAGCAGCCGCTGCGCGCGTTGCCCATCACCGGGTCGCACGCGTAGATCGCGGCCGGGTTCGCCGTCTTGACGCGCTCGACCGCGTCGAGGACGACCTCGGCGATCTGCGGGCTGCCCTGGTAGCCGGAGAGGACCAGGTCGGTGCCGGCCATCGCGCCGCGTTCCTCGATGCCGAGGATCACCTCGTGCACGTCGTCGCCGGGGATCACCGGCCCGCGCCACGCGCCGTACCCGGTGTGGTTGGAGAAGAGCACCGTGTGCACCGGCAGCACCTCGTGGCCCAGGCGCTGAAGCGGGAAGACGGCGGCGCTGTTGCCCACGTGCCCGTAGCTGACCGAGGACTGGATCGAGAGGACCTGCATCCCTCGATCCTGCCACCGGGACCGATCTAGCCCCTGAAACTAGAACTTGTTACAGTTGCACGGCCCGGGTCAGAACCGGCACTCCAGCGCGCACGAATGAGGTTTTCATGGCGAAGAAGCGGTCCACCGAAGCTGACTACGTCGTCGTCGGATCCGGCAGCTCGGGAAGCGCGATCGCCGGTCGCCTGGCCGAGGCCGGGCACAGCGTGATCCTGCTCGAGGCGGGCAAGAGCGACGAGAAGTTCCTGGTCAAGAAGCCGGGCATGATCGGCCCGATGCACGCGGTCCCGCAGATCAAGAAGACCGTCGACTGGGGCTACTACTCGGTGCCGCAGAAGCACATCCTCGACCGCAAGATGCCGGTCCCGCGCGGCAAGGTCGTCGGCGGCTCGAGCTCGGTCAACGGCATGGTCTACGTGCGCGGCAACCGCGCCAACTACGACTCCTGGGCCGCCGAGGGCAACGAGGGCTGGGACGCCGACTCGGTCAACGCCGCGTACAAGCGGATGGAGGACTTCGAGGGCGGGGCCGACGACTACCGCGGCGCCGGCGGACCGATCCGGGTCAGTAAGTGCAAGTTCCCGCAGGAGGGAACCCACCAGTTCATCAACGCGGTCTCCAACGCGCTCGACGTGCCGGTCAACCCGGACTACAACGGCGCGTCCCAGGAGGGCGTCTCCTACATGCAGCAGAACGCTGCCGAGGGCCTCCGCTACAGCGCCTCGCGCGGCTACGTGCACAACCTCGCACCGGCCACGCTGGAGCTGCAGAGCGAGGTGCTGGTCACCAAGGTCAACATCGAGAACGGCCGCGCCACCGGTGTGAACGTGACCGACAAGAACGGCTCCCAGCGGACCATCCGCGCCGGCAAGGAGGTCATCCTCTCGGCCGGCTTCGTCGGCTCGGCGCAGATCCTGATGCTCTCCGGAGTCGGTCACGCCCAGCACCTGAAGGATCACGGCATCCAGGTCGTCTCCGACCTCCCGGTCGGCGACAACCTGCACGACCACATGTTCCACGCGATGACCTTCCACACCACCTCGACCAAGCAGAAGGGCAGCCCGGCGTTCTTCGCCAAGGGCGTCATCAAGGAGGTCCTCCGCCCGGGCTCGACGTTCCTGGCCAACTCGGTCTTCGAGTCGGTGGGCTTCGTGAAGACCTCGCACTCGGTCAACGGCGTCCCGGACCTGCAGCTGCACATGCTGCCGTGGGCCTACGTCTCGCCGAACCAGGACGAGCCGATCATGCACGACGTCGACCCGCGCACCGCGATGACCGTGCTGGTCTCGCTGATCTACCCGCGCAGCCGCGGAACGCTGCGCCTGGCGAACGCCGACCCGACCTCGGCGCCGCTCATCGACTTCAACTACCTCGCCGAGACCAGCGACCTGGACACCCTGCTCGAGGGCTCGGAGATGACGCGCGCGATCATGGCGGACCCGGCCTTCGGCGGGCACGTCAAGGAGGAGATCCACCCCGGCATCGACCTGCAGGGCAGCGAGCTGCGCAACGCGATCCTCAACCGGGCGACCTCGATCTACCACGGCGTCGGCACCTGCCGGATGGGCGTGGACGAGCTCTCGGTCGTCAGCCCGGACCTGAAGGTGCGCGGTGTCGAGGGTCTGCGCGTCGCGGACGCCTCGATCATGCCGAGCATCACCGGCGGCAACACCAACGCGCCGGCGATCATGATCGGCGAGAAGGCCGCGGCGATCATCCTCGGTCGCTGACGCGGCGGTCGGTTTCCCTAGGCAAGACGTGAAACCAGCACTTCCGACCTGAAGCATCGGGTCGTTCGCGCAGATTCACGTCTTGCCTAGGGATTCCGCGCGTCAGGCGACCAGCAGGCTCCGCTTCGACAGCCCCATCCAGTACCCGTCGATCACCTGGTCGCCGGGCGCCTCGGGGTCGAGGGCTGCGCCGAGGGTGACGAACAACGGCGTGTAGTGCTCGACGGTCGGGTGCGCGTAGGGCATGCCCGGGGCATTGGTCCGGTACGCCGCGAGCTCGGCGACGTCGCCGCGAGCAAGCGCGTCGGCGGCCCAGAGGTCGAAGTCGACCGACCAGCCCGGGGCCTCGGCGTCGATGCGGAACTCCTTGAGGAACGGCAGGCCGTGGGTGAGGAAGCCGGACCCGATCACGAGAACGCCCTCGTCCCGCAGCTCGCGCAGCCGGCTGCCGAGGGTGAGGAGCTGGTAGGGGTCGTGGGTCGGCAGCGACATCTGGATCACCGGGATGTCCGCCTCCGGGTACATGATCGTCAGCGGCACCCAGGCGCCGTGGTCGAGCCCGCGACTGGCGTGCTGGTGCACCGGCTCGGTGTCCGGCATCATCGCCGCGATCCGCTGGGCCAGCGCGGAGGCGTCCGGGGTGTCGTAGCGCATCCGGTAGTACTTGGGGTCGAAGCCGCCGAAGTCGTAGACCAGCTCGGTGCCCGGCCCGCTCGCGGAGAGCGAGAGCGGGGCGGACTCCCAGTGCGCGCTGACGATGAGGATCGCCCGGGGACGTGCGAAGGTCCCGGCGAGGTCGCGCAGCTGGCCCGACCAGGTCGGGTCGTCGAGGAGCGGCGGTGCGCCGTGCCCAATGTAGAGCGCAGGCATCCGATCAGTCATGGCGGTCATGTTAGTTCAAACTTAAACTAGTTGGCAATCATTCCCGAGCGGAGCGAGGTCCTGAGGAGGTTGCGAAGCAACCGTCACGAAGGGCGGACTAAGGCCGGCAGCGACCAGTCCACCGGCTCGCCGCCCTGCTCGACCAGCAGCCCGTTCACGGTGCTGAACGGCTTGGACCCGAAGAACCCGTTGCGGGCCGAGAGCGGGCTCGGGTGCACCGACTCGACGCAGGGGACCGAGCCCAGGCGCGGTCGCAGCTTGCGGGCGTCGGCACCCCACAGGATCGCGGCGAGCGGTCCGCCGCGGGAAGCGAGTACGTCGATCGCCCGCTCGGTGACCGGCTCCCAGCCCTTGCCGCGGTGCGCGTTCGAGACGTTGGGCGCCGTCGTCAGCGTCCTGTTCAGCAGGAGAACTCCTGCGTCGGCCCAGGGAGAGAGGTCCCCGTTCGCCGGGATCGGGACGCCGAGGTCGGCGACCAGCTCCTTGTAGATGTTCATCAGGCTCGGGGGCAGGGGCCTGACCTCGGGGGCGACCGAGAAGCTCAGGCCGACCGGGTGGCCCGGGTTCGGGTAGGGGTCCTGCCCGACGATGAGGACCCGTACGTCGGCGAGCGGACGCTGGAACGCCCGCAGGACCTTCTCGCCGCTCGGCTGATAGCCGCGACCCGCGGCGATCTCGGCGCGCAGGAACTGGCCCATGCGGGTGATGTCGTCCTCGACCGGGGTCAGGGCCTCAGCCCAGTCCTCGGCCATCAGGCCTTGCGAGACGAGGTCGGCGAGGGGGCTCACCGGGGCAGGCTACTTCTTCAGCAGCGCGACGATCTTGTCGGCGACCGCCCGGGCGTAGGCCGGGTAGGGGTGGAACTGCAGAGCCTTGCCCGGCACGTTCAGCTCGCCGGCCATCCACGGGTCGTTCGAGCAGAGCTCGTGGCCCGGCGATGCCGCGTACATGTCGATGTAGTCGACCTTGGAGCTCTTCGCGGTCCTGGCCAGGTCCTGGTTCACCAGCTTCAGGGCGAGACGCAGGCGGGTTGCCGCGGCCGCCGGCAGCGGGAGCGCCTGGCAGTCCTTGTCGTCGGCCAGCACCCGGGGGTAACCGACCAGCACCACGCGCGCGTTCGGGGCGGCCTTCTTGATGGCCTTCAGGTTCGCCTTCACCTCGGAGGCCATCGTCGCGATCGCCTCGGTCACCGAGCTGTCGGTCGCCTTCAGGTACTGCGAGCACTGCGGCAGCGTGATCCCGTTGACCGGCAGGCAGACGTAGAGGAGCAGGTAGGAGATCGGTGTCGACCCGTTGTTCAGGCCGATGCCCAGGGTCACGAGCTTGGTCTTCTTGCTCAGCGCCTCGAGCTGGGGTGGTCGGGAGGCCGGCGGGTTCTTGATCGCCTGGTCCTGGGTCAGGTTCGCCGACGTGGCACCGCCGCAGGAGGCATCGGTGAACGTCGTGATGCCCAGGTCGGCCGCGACCAGGTGCGGGTAGTTCACCTTGGCCCGCTTGCACGCGTTGTCGACGAACGGTCCGGCTCCGGCGAGCGCGGTGTAGGAGTCGCCCAGCGCCACGTAGCTGTCCAGCGTCTTCGGGTGCGGGTTCCCCTTCGCTCCGCAGGCCGCGAGGGCGAGCAGCGCGACGGCGAGCAGCACGCTCACGGCGACGCGGGCGTGCGGACGTGCGCGGTTCACGGAAGTCATGACCCGGCCAGTATTACGGGGCGCTGGTCAGCGGGTGTTGACCTGCGCGACGACGGCGGTCGCGACGGCCTGCTGCTCGAGCGGCTTCGGGTGGTAGGCCACTCTCTTGCCCTTGATCGCCTTCTGCCCGTTGACCCACGCCTGCTTGCTGCACGGAGCGTGCTCGGCCGAGAGGCGCTGCACGTCGAGGAAGGAAGCTCCGGCCTGGCGGGCGGCCGAGCTGAGCGAGGTGGTGAACTTCTGCCACGCCAGCTGGGCGAGGCTCCACTGGTCGTCGGTCATCCGCGGCAGCGACTTGCAGCCGTTGTCGAGCGGCAGCAGCTCGGGATAGCCGACCACGACCACGTAGGCGTTCGGCGCCTTCGCGACCACGGCGCGGATGGTGGCCGGCAGGTCGGTCGCGATCTGGTTCAGCCGGTCGATGACGTCCTTGGCGAGGATCTGCCCGGTGCAGGGCGCCTCGGTGCAGATGCGGAACATGCTGTTGAGCAGGTCGCCGTCCGAGACCCCGACCGTGATGGTCACCAGGTCGGTGTCCGCGGTGACGGCGTCGAGCTGCGCCGGCACGTCCTTCTTGGTGCCCGGCGGCCGGTAGGGGTCGGTGATCGCCTTGGTCGAGGCCCCGACGCAGGAGACGTCCTTGAAGTCGGTGATGTGCAGCGCGTTCGCGACCTGTTGGGGGTAGTTCAGCTCGGCGCGCAGGCAGCCGTCCTTGCTGGTGGTGCGGCCGACGTACGGGGCTGCGGCGAAGCCGTCGCCCAGCGCGACGTAGCTCTTGATGGTGGTGTCGAGGGTCTGCGGCTCCTTGCTGCCGAACCCGCCGCAACCGCTGAGGACCAGTGCGAGCACAGCGAGGAGGGCCAGGCCGGCGGCCCGGGTGCGAGAGCCCGTCATCGCTTCTGCGCCAGGCTTCGCGAGGACTGGGAGCTGAACCGACGCTCGCGGTTCGAGCCGATCGCGGAACGGTCGGGCGCGACCTCGGCGACAGCGCGGGTCTGCTCGGGCACCTTCTGACCTGCCTTCTTGGCAGCGGCGGTCTTGGCCGGCGCCTTCTTGCCATCGGTCGCGGCGCTCTTCTTGGCGGCCGTCGTCTTCTTGGTCGTCTTCCTCGGTGCAGCCTTCTTGGCGGCCGCCTTGCGCGGTGTCGCCTTCGCCACCGGCTGCTCGGGCTCGTCCGGGGTGGAGTACTGCTCGATCCACTCGTCCATCACGACCCACGTCGTGTTCCGCGCAGCGCGGCCGGTGAGCATGCCGAGGTGTCCACCGGGGACGATCTCGAAGCGCACCTCGCGCGAGTTCGGCAGCAGCGGCACGATCGCCTTGACCGAGGGGATCGGCGCGATTCCGTCGGTGTTGCCGGCGAAGACCAGCACCGGCACCTTGATCGCCTTCAGGTCGATCTGGTGGCCGGACAGGTTCACCTTCCCGGTGTTGAGCTGGTTGTGCTTCAACATCCGGTGGTAGAGCTGCCCGAAGGTGCGACCCGGGTAGGCGAGCATGTTCGCGGTGAACCGGTCGACCGCCTCGATCTGGGCGAGCCACTCGGCGTCGTCGAGGTTCTGGAGGATGGCGATCGGCTTGGTGAGCAGCTTGGTGCCGCTGCTGAGCTTGAAGGCCTGGCGGACCAGCGGCTTCGGCGCGCCACCCATCGCCCGGTAGATCTGGGTGACGATGCCGCCGTCGGTGATCTTGAGGATCGGGCGCAGCGGCGCGACCAGCGGCACCTGGGTGACGTCGAACGGCGAGCCCACGACGGTGAGCGACGCGATCGGGAGCTTCGCGTCGGCGGCTGCGGTGAGCACCGAGAAGATGCCGCCCAGCGACCACCCGATCACGTGCACCGGACGGTCGCCCGCGTGCCGGCTGACCTCGCGGATCGCCTCGGGGACGACCTCGTCGACCCAGTGCTCCATGCCCAGGTTGCGGTCGCGGAAGGAGATCTCGCCGTACTCGACCAGGTACGTCGGCCGCCCGGCCTTGACGAAGTGCTCCACCAGCGAGCAGTCCCGGCGCAGGTCGAAGCAGATGGCGGGGGCCGCGAGCGGGGTGACCAGCAGCACCGGGTCACCGGTGGCCTTGACCTGCTTCTGCGGCCGGTAGTGGTAGACCTCGCGCAGCGGCCCGTCGTCGATGAGCGTCCGGGGCATGGGGCGCAGATCGGCCAGCCCGCCGTAGAACACCTTGTGGGCGACGTTGCTGGCGGCGGAGGCGACCTGGTCCGGCTTGGGGATCAGATCCATGGGACGAGGTTACCGACACCTCGGGGACCATGGACACGACTGCCCAAACGACGGTAGGACAAGGCCCATGAAGCTGAGTCGTCTGGTCGGGGGAGCGGTCGTCGGGGTGGCCGCACTGGCGGTGCGCGACCTCACCCAGAAGAAGCACGCCCTGCAGCGCAACTACCCGGTGATCGCGCACGCGCGCTACTGGCTGGAGACCATCGGGCCGGAGCTGCGCCAGTACATCGTGACCAGCAACGAGGAGGAGCGCCCCTTCACGCGGGACCAGCGCACCTGGATCTACGCCTCCTCCAAGGAGGAGAACAACTACTTCGGGTTCGGCACCGACATGGACGTCGAGCACACCCAGGGCCACGCCTACATCAAGCACCGGACCTTCGCCGACCAGCTGCCCGACGACCACGACAAGTCCGGTCGGCTGCCCAGCGCGAAGGTGCTCGGCGGGCCGCGCGGTCGGGCCAAGGCCTTCCGGCCGGCGTCGGTGGTGAACATCTCGGCGATGAGCTTCGGGTCGATGTCCTCGGCCGCGATCACCGCGCTGAACAAGGGTGCGGCCGAAGCCGGCTGCATGCACAACACCGGCGAGGGCGGGCTCTCGCCGTACCACCGCAACGGCGCGGACATCGTGCTGCAGATCGGCACCGCCTACTTCGGCTGCCGCGACGAGGCCGGCAACTTCAACCTGGCGAAGCTGAAGGAGGTCATCGACTCCGCCCCGGTCAAGGCGATCGAGATCAAGCTGAGCCAGGGCGCCAAGCCCGGCCTCGGCGGACTGCTGCCGGCGGCCAAGGTCACCCAGGAGATCGCCGACATCCGCGGCATCCCGGTGGGCAAGGACTGCGCTAGCCCGTCGCGGCACACCGCGTTCGGCGACGTCGACAGCATGCTCGACTTCGTGGAGCTGCTCGGTGCCGAGACCGGACTGCCGGTCGGCATCAAGTCCGCCGTGGGCGAGATGCAGTTCTGGCACGACCTCGCCCGTTTGATGTCGTCGCGGGACCGTGGCGTCGACTTCGTCACCGTCGACGGCGGCGAGGGTGGCACCGGTGCCTCGCCGCTGATCTTCGCCGACTCGATCGCGCTGCCGTACCGGATGGGCTTCTCCCGGGTCTACGGCACCTTCGCCGAGCTCGGGCTGACCGACGACCTGACCTTCATCAGCTCGGCCAAGCTCGGCCTGCCCGACAACGCGATCGTCGCGTTCGCCCTGGGCACGGACATGATCAACGTGGCCCGCGAGGCGATGCTCTCGATCGGCTGCATCCAGTCGCAGAAGTGCCACACCGACAAGTGCCCTACCGGCGTCGCGACCCAGAACCCGTGGCTGGTGCACGGCCTGGACCCGGTCTCCAAGGCCGAGCGCTGCGCGCACTACATCACCACGCTGCGCAAGGAGCTGGTCAAGGTCACCGCTGCCGTCGGCGTGGCCCACCCGGGCCTGATCACCGCCAACGACGTGGACATCTTCTGCGGCGACTACGAGGCCCGGTCGCTCGCCGCCGTCTACGGCTACAAGGACGGCTGGGGTGAGCTCGGGCCAGACCTCGCCGACGAGATCACCCGCCTGATGCACCCGCAGGCCACTTTCAACGAGAAGACCCCGTCGTGATCCCTTCGAGACGGTTGCTGCGCAACCTCCTCAGGGACCCAGGGGCTAGAGCCCCAGCGCCGCCTCGAGCTCCTCGAGCTCCTCGCCGGCGTTGACCGCGATCTTCTGCAGCGACGGGATCGAGTCGCGGCACCCGGTGAAGCCGATGTTGAACTCCCCGTCGTACGAGACACCGGTGATGTTCAGCGCCTGGCCGTTGAACAGCAGCGAGACCGGGTACAGCTCCAGCAGCCGGGACCCGTCCAGGTAGCGCGGCTCCATCGGGCCGGGCACGTTCGAGATCACCACGTTCGACGCCGGCCGACCGCGGCCCCCGAAGCCGAGGATCGACTGCGACAGGAACGGGGCCATCAGCACGGCGGTGTAGGCGTCCATCGCCAGGCCGTCGACCGCGGGCAACCGCTCCTTGCCCAGCCGGGTCGATTCCTGGATCGCGCGGATCCGGCGGATCGGGTCGGCCACGTCGGTGCCGAGGCTGGAGTAGAGGAAGGTGATCGCGTTGCCGACACCGGGCTGGTCGCCGGGGCGCACCGAGACCGGGACGTTGGCGATCAGCGGCTCGGTCGGCAGCTCGCCCGCGTCGGCGAGGTAGCGCCGCAGCGATCCGCCGCAGATGGAGAGGAAGACGTCGTTGAGGCTGCCGCCGGTGGCCGAGGCGACCGCGCGCATCCGGTCGATCGGGTAGTGCTGCGTCGCGAACCGGCGCGGTGTGTGGATCCGACCGTTGAACAAGGTCTTCGGCGCCCGGAACGGCACGGCTCGCGCCTGGTCACCGCTGCCGACCAAGGACTCGGTGTAGGTCCGCCCGAGCGAGCCGACGACGGCTGCGCCGGCCCCGGCGACCGAGCCGATCGAGATGGTGTCGCGCTCGAGGGCGGGAGGCCTGGCCTTGCGCGGGATCCCGGACTGGTCAGGTCCGCGCGTGCCGACGGCCCACGGCGGCAACATGTCGCGCGCGTCGTGGTCGATGCTCAGCATCCGCTTGAGCAACCGGATGCCGCCGACCCCGTCGATCTGGGAGTGGTGCACCTTCATGTACATCGACCACTGGTTGTCCTCCTGGCCCTCGATGAGGTGGCACTCCCACAGCGGGTAGCGCCGGTCGAGCTTGGCAGAGTGCAACCGGGAGATCAGGACACCGAGCTCGCGCTGGGACCCCGGACGGGGAAGAGCCGAGTGCCGGAAGTGGTAGTCGAGGTCGATCTTCTCCGGCGGGAGCTCCTTCCAGCTCGGCACCGGAGCCATCGTCAGCAGGTAGTTGAACGGCGGCTGGTACTCGCGCACCTCGCGCCACCGGGCCACCAGGTCGTGCACGAAGTCGGGCCGGTCCTCGGGCACCGCGAAGGTCGCCAGCATCGCGACCTGCATCGGGGTGCGGTAGGACTCGGCGTACAACCAGGCCGAGTCGTTGACCTTCAGCACGTGCCTGCTCATCTGCGCAGCGTAGGGGGAATCGAGCGGCTCAACCAGGGACGAGGCACAGGCCTCAGGAGCGCTTGGCGGGCTTGACCTGCTTCGCGTGACCCGGCCGTACGGCGGACAGGTCGGCCAGGAAGTTCGACGCCCAGTTGTCCACGTCGTTCTCGGCGACGGTCTTGCGCATCGCCTTCATCCGCCGCGTCAGCTCCTTCTCGTCGGCCTCGAAGGCCTCGAGCATCTGCGCCTTCATCCCGTTGATGTCGTACGGGTTGACCAGGTAGGCCTGCCGCAGCTCCTCCGCGGCGCCGGCGAACTCGGAGAGCACCAGGGCGCCGTCCTCTTCCATCCGGCAGGCGACGAACTCCTTGGCGACCAGGTTCATGCCGTCGCGGAACGGGGTGACCACCATGATGTCGCTGGCGACGTACAGGGCGGCCATCTCCTCCTGCGGGAAGGACGCGTTGAGGTAGGAGATCGCCGGGCGCCCGAGCCGGCCGAGGTCGCCGTTGATGTGGCCGACCAGCCGGTCGATGTCGTCGCGCAGGATCCGGTACTGGTCGACCCGCTCGCGCGAGGGGCTGGCCACCTGCACGAAGGTGGCGTCCTCGACGGTGAAGTGCCCGTCGTGGATGAGCTCGCTGAACGCGCGCAGCCGGGCGTAGATGCCCTTGGTGTAGTCGAGCCGGTCGATGCCCAGGAAGATCCGTCGCGGGTTGCCGAGGTCGTCGCGGATCTGCGCGGCGCGCTTCTGCACCGACTCCGACTGGGCGAGCTCCTCGAACTTGTCGACGTCGATGGAGATCGGGAACGCCTTCGCGGTGACGATCCGGCCGTCGGGCAGGTAGACGGAGTCGCGGTGCGTCTTGTGGCCCACCCGCTGGCGGACCAGTCGGATGAAGTTCTGCGCGGCCCCCGACAGCTGGAAGCCGACGAGGTCGGCGCCGAGCAGTCCCTCGAGGAGCTGGCGGCGCCAGGGCAGCTGGCTGAACAGCTCGGCCGGCGGGAACGGGATGTGCAGGAAGAAGCCGATCCGCAGGTCCGGGCGCAGGTCGCGCAGCAGCGCCGGGACCAGCTGGAGCTGGTAGTCCTGGATCCAGACCACGGCGCCCTCGGCCGCGATGTCGGCAGCCGCACCGGCGAAGCGCTGGTTGACGTCGATGTAGGAGTCCCACCACTCCCGGTGGAACTCCGGCTTGGCGACGACGTCGTGGTACAGCGGCCACAGGGTCGCGTTGGAGAAACCCTCGTAGTACTCCTCGTACTCGAGCGCGGAGATCGAGACCGGAACGAGGGTCATGCCCTCGTGCTGGAACGGCTCGAGGTCCTCCTCGTCGGCCGAGACGTCGCCGGGCCAGCCGATCCAGGCGCCCTCCTGGGCGGTCATCACCGGGGCGAGCGCGCTGACCAGACCGCCGGGGGAGCGCCGCCAGCTGGTGCTGCCGTCCGCCTCGACCACCCGGTCGACCGGGAGCCGGTTCGCCACGATCACGACGTCGGCGCGCGGGACCGAAGCGGAGCGTCGGCGCCTCGTCGGGGTCACGTCACCACCCTAGGGCGTCGGCGGGGGCGCGCGAGCGGCGGGACGCGCGGGGTCACGCTCGGGGTGTACCCACCCACGGCCGGAAAACGCCTCGAAAAACCCTCCAGGACGCGCCCGGACGGATCGAATGACATCGCTGTGGTTTGTCGCCTAGGATGGGACGAGTCCACCCGCAGCACCGAGGAGTCGACGACGATGGTCGCCACTGAAGCCTTCAGCGCCGGGCAGCCCGAGGAATCCGGGGCCCTGTCCGAGCGCGACCGAGGCATTCTCGACTTCGAGCGCCAGTGGTGGAAGTTCGCGGGCGCCAAGGAGAGCGCGGTCCGGGAGAAGTTCGACATGAGCTCGACCCGGTACTACCAGGTGCTCAACGCCCTCATCGACCGTCCCGAGGCGCTGGCCCACGACCCGCTGCTGGTCCGTCGGCTGCGCCGGCTCCGGGCCGCCCGTCAGCGCCAGCGCTCGGCCCGCCGGCTCGGCTTCGAGCTCTGAGCCGAATGGGGTTCGGCCCGAGGTATGCGCGCCGTCGGGTGAGGGGCGAGGGCGGCGTGGTCCTGCCCAACCGGCTTATGGTCTTCAGCATCTCGGCCGTGGCTCTCGCCGGACTGGTGTTCGTCGCCACCCAGGGCAACGACGACTCCGACAAGGCCGCGCCGGCAGCGTCGCACTCCCAGCAGCAGCCGACCATCGGCCCGCGTGACAACACCGCGCCGACGATCACCACCGCGCCCCCGAGCCCGACGGCCACCGCGACGAAGACGCCCAAGCCGCCGCCGGTGATCGACAAGGCCAAGACGAACGTCGTCATCTTCAACAACTCCAACGTCAAGGGCCTCGCCGGGCGCACCGCGACCAAGGCGCAGACGCTGACCTGGAACGTCGTGGCCACCGACAACTGGTACGGCACCGTCGACGCGACGACCGTCTACTACGGCAAGGGCCTGAAGTACGCCGCCCAGTCGCTGGCCGAGGACCTCGGCATCGCCCGGGTGAAGCCGGCGGTCGCGCCGATGCAGGCCGACCGCCTGACGGTCATCCTCACCGCGGACTACAAGCCCGCGTAACCCGCGCGTCGTCCGGGTCTGGTTGGCTTGACCCATGGAGTTCTGCTCCGCCGTCGGCTCCGACCAGTACGACGCCGTGGTCCGCGCGGGCCGTCGGCTCCTGGTCGCGCTCGACTTCGACGGCACCCTGGCGCCGATCGTGGACGACCCGACCGCCGCGCACATCCACCCCGACGCGCCGCTCGTCCTCGACAAGCTGGCGGCGGAGGTGCGCGGGATCGCGGTGATCACTGGGCGACCGGCGCGTCAGGTGCTCGCGCTCGGTGGCCTGGACGAGGTGGGCGACGCGATCGCGGAGCATGACCGCGAGCTGGTGGTGCTGGGCCAGTACGGCAACGAGCGCTGGACCTCCTACGAGCGACGGGTCATCACCCCCAAGCCGCCGCCGGGCCTCTCCGGACTGATCCGCGAGCTGCCCCGGCTGCTGCGCGAGGCCGGGGTCCCGGACGCCTGGATCGAGGAGAAGGGTCTCGCCGTCGCGGTGCACACCCGGCGGCTGGCCGACCCGGAGGCCGCCTTCGCGCAGCTGCTGCCGGCGCTGGCCGAGGCCGCCCGCGAGCGGCGGCTGGCGATCGAGCCCGGCCGGATGGTGATCGAGATCCGGGCCGGCGGGATGGACAAGGGCCGGGCGCTCTCCTCGCTCGTCTCCGAGCTGGAGGCGAGCGCCGTGGTCTTCGTCGGCGACGACCTGGGCGACGTACCGGCGTTCGAGGCAGCGCTGAAGGTGCGCGAGGCCGGGTTCCCGGCGCTGCTGGTCTGCTCGGGTTCGGAGGAGCAGCGGGCGTTGCGGGAGATCGTCGACCTCGTCGTCGACGGGCCGGACGGCGTGATGCAGTTCCTGCGGGTGCTGGCGGCGGACGTGGCTGCCGCTCACGTGTCCAAATAATGAACATTGATCTCATATCCCGGAATCGATGTGCACTTTCGGGAGGCGCTCCCTAGGCTTGTCCTGCTCATCGAGAGGGACTGAGGGAACGGCCCGTTGAAGTCCCGGCAACCGCCGCTCGAGCCTCCGGTCCCTCCGCTTCATCCAGGGGACGGATTCGAGGGTGTGGTGCCAAATCCGTCCCAGGTCGAGAGTCGGCCCGGGGAAGATGAGAAGGAGGCCTCCTTTGAGCAGCGTCACCACGACGGGCACCGTTCTTCGCGACGGCGCCTTCGGCCACGCCACCGGACTCGTCTGTCGCGAGTGCGGAGCCACCCAGGAGCTCGGCCCGCACTACGCCTGTGCGGAGTGCTTCGGTCCGCTCGAGATCGCCTACGACTTCCCGGCGGTCACCCGTGAGCAGATCGAGGCCGGCCCCGCGAACATCTGGCGCTACAAGGCGCTGCTGCCCGTCCCCGCGGACATCGAGACCTCCCCGAACACCGAGCCCGGTTTCACTCGGCTGCTGAAGGCCGACAACCTCGGCCGCGAGCTCGGCATCACGAACCTCTGGGTGAAGGACGACTCCACCAACCCGACCAACTCCTTCAAGGACCGGGTCGTGGCCTGCGCTCTCAGCGCCGCCGTCGAGTTCGGCTCGAAGGTGTTCGCCTGCCCCTCGACCGGCAACCTGGCCAACGCGGTCGCCGCTGCCGGCGCCCGGGCCGGGATCAAGACAGTCGTGTTCATCCCGAGCAACCTGGAGACGCCGAAGCAGGTGAACTCGGCGATCTTCACCGAGTCGCTGGTCGCGGTCGAGGGCAACTACGACGACGTCAACAAGCTCGCCTCGGAGATCGCGGGTGAGGAGGACGGCTGGGCGTTCGTGAACGTCAACGTCCGTCCGTTCTACGCCGAGGGCTCCAAGACGCTGGGCTACGAGATCGCCGAGCAGCTCGGCTGGCGGCTGCCCGACCAGATCGTCATCCCGGTGGCTTCCGGCTCGCAGCTGACCAAGGTCGACAAGGCGTTCCAGGAACTGATCAAGCTCGGCCTGGTCGAGGACAAGCCGTACAAGGTCTTCGGTGCGCAGGCCGAGGGCTGCGGCCCGGTCGCCACCGCCTTCAAGGCCGGTGTCGACGCGATCCGCCCGGTCAAGCCGGACACCATCGCCAAGAGCCTCGCGATCGGCAACCCGGCCGACGGCATCTACGTCCTGGACATCACCCGGCGCACCGGCGGTGCCGTCGAGGAGGTCACGGACGAGGAGATCCGCGCCGGCATCGTGCTGCTCGCCCGGACGGAGGGCATCTTCACCGAGACCGCCGGCGGCACCACGCTCGCGGTGACCAAGAAGCTCGTCGAGTCCGGCCTGCTCGACCCGGAGCTGGAGACCGTCGTCATCAACACCGGCCACGGCCTCAAGACGCTGGACGCGATCAGCGACCAGGTCGGCCCGGCCGCCACCATCGCCCCGACCTACGAGGCCTTCGCGGCCGCGGGCATCATCTAAGTCAGTCGAGAACCAGGAGCACCCGTGAGCGTTTCCGTCCGCATCCCCACCATCCTGCGCACCTACACCGGTGGTGACTCGGAGGTGACCGCCGAGGGCGCTGACCTCGGTGCGGTGCTGGAGAACCTGGAGGCGAACCACCCGGGCATCCGGGCGCGGATCCTGGACGACGGCGGCGAGATCCGCCGGTTCGTGAACGTGTACGTCGGCAACGAGGACGTGCGCTTCCTCGACGGCCTGGCCACCGCGACACCCGACGGCGTCCAGCTCTCGATCATCCCGGCCGTCGCGGGCGGCGCCTGACCTTGGTCATCGAGCCTGTCGAGATGCGGCGATCGAGGTGAAGAACGCGATCGCCCTGGTCGGCGGTGCCGCTCTGGGCTGGGCCAGCGCCGAGACAGTACGCCGCCTCGGCGGACGCGGTTCGGTGGTCGGAGCCGGTGCCGCCCTGGTGACCGCAGCAGTCATCTACCCGGCGGCGCGGCGCGACCGGTCGCTCTCGCCGGCCCTCGCCGTCGAGGGCGCGGTGGTCGCCGCGACGACCGGCCTGGCGATCGCCGCCGCCACGACGGACGTCCCCCAGGGTCGCAGGTGGCTGGCCGCGGGCTGGGCGGCGCACGCGCTCTTCGATTTCGGCCAGGGCCCGAGCGCGGACTCCCGGCTGCCGGACTGGTACGCGCCGCTCTGCGCGGGGTTCGACGTCGCCTACGCGGCGCGGTTGCTCTAGATCCCCCGTGCCACTAGTCCCGACGGGCCCACCCCCAGATCCGCGGGCCCCTCGGAACCAGTGGCCGCCCTCTCAGAGCGTCGTCGGCGACGCTTGATACATCGGGCGGCGAAAAACCCCCGGACGCCTGGTCCGGGGGTTTCCCACGTAGGTCAGCAGACCGCGATGGCGCTGAAGCCGGCGTCCTGCGGGTCGTTGTTGTCGTTCATGTTGCGCACGCCCACCAGGACCTCGTTCGGCTGGTTCAGCACGTCCGCGACGCCCATGTTCACGTAGGTCGGGAAGTAGTTCGTCGGGGAGGCCTGCGAGACCACGACCGAGCACGACTGGACGCTCCGCGGGAACTTGATGCGGTAGCCACCCTCGGTGAAGTGGTCCACGGTGATGCCGCCGCTGCTGTAGGCGACGTCGCCGTCGGACTCCACCGACACGTTGAACACGTTGATGTCGGCGTTGTTCAGCGAGCCGTTCTTGATGTCGTAGCCGGTCAGCGAGTTCGCCTTGACGTCGCTGCCGGTGAGCGAGCTGTTCTTGACGTCGCTCCCGGTCAGGCCGCTGTTCTTCACGTCAGCACCGACGATGGTGCTGTCCTTGATCTGGGCGCTGGTGATCAGGCTGCCCGCGACGGCGGTGCCCCCACCGAAGACGGCCAGCACAGCGGCGCCGGCGACGACGGTGGCGAACCGACCCTTGTTGATCTTCTTCATGTCCACTCCTGGTGTTCCGGCGAGCCGCTGCGGCTCGCTCGTGCGTTTTGGTTGACACCGGTGTGAGGACCTGGGGGGCGGGTTCTTGCAACTTTCCGACGAACTTCTTCCCTAATCTGATCGGGTGACCCGGGATCGCTGGTTCCACCTGCTCACCTTCGCCGTCGCGACGTTCGCCGTCGTGTTCCAGCTGGTGCTGGTCCTCGAGGGGCACCACGTCCTCGACGAGCACAGCCGCCCGGACGAGGCCACCCGCCTGGTGCGGTTCTGGTCCTACCTGACGATCTGGGGCAACGTGCTCGTCGCCGGTTCCGCGCTCGCCCTCGCCCTCGGGCGGCTGCCCGGGTCGCGGGTCGCCCGGGCGCTGCGGCTCGACGCCGTGGTGCTGATCGCGGTGGTCGGGGTGGTGCACTTCCTGTTCCTGCGCCCGCTGCTGGACCTGAGCGGGGACGACTGGGTCGCGGACAAGCTGCTGCACATGGTCGTGCCGGTGCTCGGCGTGCTCGGCTGGGTGCTGTTCGGGCCACGCGGCCGCGCGGCGTGGTCGGACCTCGGCGGGTTCCTGGTCATCCCGGTGGTCTGGCTGGCCTACACCCTGGTCCGCGGCGAGATCGTGGAGTGGTACCCCTACCCGTTCATCGACGTGAACGAGCACGGCTACGGCGTGGTGCTGCTCAACTGCGCGGGCGTCGCCGCGCTGATGACCGCATTCTTCGCCGGTGCCCTCTGGCTCGACACCCGGCTCAGTCGAGACCGGCGAGGTCCTTGAGGTCGGCGAGGATCTCGTCGAGCTTGGCGAACACCGAGATGTGACCCTCGTCCTCGAAGAGGTGCGTCCGCGCACCCGGGACGTTGGCCGCCAGCCACTGACCGTGGCTGAACGGGACCATCGCGTCCTGGCCTCCCTGCCAGATAGCCACCGGCACCCGGACGTCGTGGAGCGAGAACTCCCACGGCCCCATGATCGCGATCCCGTCCTCGCGCCAGCCGATCACGCCCTGGACCGCAGCGTGCCGGAAGGTCGCGGCCAGCCACTCGGCGAACTCCCCGGTCACGGCAGCGGCGTCGACCGGGGTGATCAGCTCGCCGAGCGACGCCGCGACCTGGTCGCCGGTGACGGTCGCGAGCTCGGCGACGGGCTCGGCGAGAAAGGCGCTGTAGGCCTCCGGACCGGCCACCGCAGCCGCGAACTCCTCCACGTTCTCCGGCCCCATCCCGGCGGTGAAGTCGAGGTCGGGTGCATCCGCCGGAGCCACGCCGGCCAGCGACGTCGCAGCCCGGCACCGCCGCGGCAGCAGCGCCGCGCAAGCCAGCGCCCGCGGGCCGCCGCCGGACCAGCCGAGGGTGACGAACTGGTCGACGCCGAGCCCGTCCAGGACGACGACCGAGTCCGCGAGGTCGTCCGCGATCCGGGGCCGGGGCCAGGGCCTCGGGGTGGACCGGCCGTAGCCGGGGCGTGAGTAGGTGATCAACCGCAGGCCGGCGTCACGAGCTGCCCGGTCGAGGATGTCCGAAGCGACCGCAGCGCTGGGAGTGCCACCGTGGTAGAGCCACGGGAAGCCGTCGGGGTCGCCGCCGACGAGGACCTCCAGGTCGCGGCCGTCGCGTGCGTCGATGAGCAGCTCGTCCATGGTCCGACCCTAGATCCTCGGTGGCGGCCTCAGTGGTCCGCGAGGCGGCTCGCCAGGTGCCGGCGCTCGGCGGCGTTGTCGCACAGCGAGATCGCCAGCTCCCACTGGCCGCGGGCTTCCGGGATCCGGCCTGCGCGGGCGAGCAGCTCGGCGCGCGTTCCCGGGAGCCGGTGGCCGGACAGGTCGAGCCCGTCGAGCAGCGCCAGGCCGGCCAGCGGACCGTCGACCTCGGCGACCGCGACCGCGCGGTTGAGCCGGACCACGGCCGACCCGGTCAGCTCCTCCAGCTCGGCGTACAGGTTCGCGATGCGCAGCCACGCCGTCTCTGCAGGACTCGGGGCGACCGCGTGCTCGGCGGCGATCAACGCCTCCAGCAGCCACCGGCTCGGCGGTGTGTCCACCAGCGGGGTGAGCAGGTCGAAGGCCTCGCCTGCCTCGTCGGCGTTCCAGCGGGTTCGGTCCTGGTGCGGCAGCAGCACCACCTCTCCGTCGGCCACGCGCGCGTCGCGGCGCGCGTGCTGGAGCAGCATCAGAGCGAGCAGCGCGTCCAGCTCGGCACGTCCGGGAGCGACCTCGCGGAGCACCCGGACCAGTCGGATCGCCTCGGCCGCCATGTCGGGCCGGTGCACGTCGTCTCCGGTGCCGGGGGCGTAACGGGCGGTGAACGCGAGGTAGGCGATCCCGGCAGCTCCGTCGATCCGGTCCTCGAGCTCGGTGCGCGAGGGGACCGCGAACCGCTCTCCGGCCAACCGGTGCCGGGCGCGGGTCAGGCGGGCGGCCATCGTGGCGGTGGGCACCAGGAACAGCCGGGCGATGTCGGGGGTGGGGACGCCGAGCACCAGGCGCAGGGTCAGCGCGGCGGCCGACTCGGGTGCCAGGTTCGGGTGGGCGCAGAGCAGCACCAGTCGCAGCCGCTCGTCGCGTACTGCCTCACCGGCATCGGCCATCACGCGTTGCGCCTCCTCCTGAAGGTCGGCCTCGACGCCGAGCAGCGGCATCTTGCGGGCCAGCACCTCGTCCGAGCGCAGCCGGTCGATGATCCGGCGACGGGCCGCGGTCAGCAGCCAGGCCGGTGCGTTCTCGGGTACGCCGTCGACGGGCCAGGTGCGACTGGCCGCCTCGAACGCGTCGGCCAGCCCGTCCTCGGCGAGGTCGAGCCGGCGGTACTGCGCGACGAGGAGGGCGAGCAGCCGCCCCCACTCGTCGCGCCAGACCTGCTCGATCCGGTCGTCCGGACCGACGGTCATGCCCTCAGGCGGTGTGGTCGACGGTGGCACGCACCTCGACCTTGCCGCCGCCCTCGGCGAGGATGCCGCAGATCTTGAGCAGGTCGTCGAGGTCGTCGGTCTTCACCGTGTAGAAGCCGGTGAGCTGCTCGGTGGTCTCGGCGTACGGGCCCTGGGTCACCGAGACCTGGTCCAGCGAGCCGGTGACCGTGCGGGCGGTGCTGCTCGCCTGGAGCTCGTTGCCCCCGGTGACCTGGTGGCCGCGCGCCGCCAGCAGTTCGGCGAACTTCATGTGCTTGGCGTACATCTCGGCACGCTCCTCGGCGGAGGCCTGGGCCCACTTGCTCTCGTCGCCAGGGAGGAGGACGGCGTACTCGGTCATGGTGGTTCCTCTCGATCAGGTGGAGTCTGTCACCGGGATGACGGGCGGGACAGGGGCCGATCGACAGCAGCGCCAAAGAAATTCCACGATCTTTCCGGGCCTGGCACGCTGACCCCATGACCGACCTGCCCGCGGGCCTGAGGATCGTCGACCCGCACATCCACCAGTGGGACCCGTTCACGACGCCGAAGGAGGTCTCAGGTCCGGCGAAGCTGGTACGCCGGCTGCCGTTCCTGCGACCGGTCCTGATGAAGCTGTTCCCGCAGCGGGACCGGGAGTTCGTGGGCGACCCGACGCACGTGATCAACACCTACCTCCCGGCCGACTACCGCGCCGACGCGGGCGACCTCCCCGTGGAGACGGTCGTCCACATCGAGGCCGGCTGGGCCGACCACAGCCCCGAGGGGACCGCGGGGGAGACCGCCTGGGTGGAGACGCTGCCCTTCGGCACCGCCGGCCCCGCGCTGGGAGCGGTCGTGTGCCACGCCGATCCCCGGGAGGCGGGCATCGCCGACGTCCTCGACCGCAACCTCGCCGCCAGCCCACGGCTGCGCGGCATCCGGTGCTCCGCCGCGCACCACCCCGACCCCGGCGTACGCGACTGGAACGACGAGGGCCTGCTCTCGAGCCCTGACTTCCTGCGGGGTTTCGCCGCCGTCGCCGAGCGGGGCCTGAGCTTCGAGGCGTGGGTCTACTCCCACCAGCTCCCGGAGGTGGTCGGGCTGGCTCAGGAGTACCCCGAGACCACGTTCGTGCTCGACCACTACGGAACCCCCGTCGGGCTGTTCGGACCGCGTGGACGCCGTACCGGTCACACCGAGGCCGACCGCCGGGAGATCCTCGCCCGCTGGTCCGACGACATCGCCGCGGTCGCGGCGCTGCCCAACGTCGTCGCCAAGCACTCCGGTCTCGGGATGCCGGTGCTCGGCTGGGACGGACCGGTCAGCACCGCGCAGTTCCGCGACACCGTCGCGCCCCTGGTCTCCCGGACCCAGGAGCTGTTCGGGGCCGAGCGCACGCTGTGGGCCTCGAACTTCCCGATGGACAAGCCGATCGTGCCGATCCGCGGCCTGATCGAGGCGCTGCTGGAGATCCTCGGACCCGATGTCGACTCGCACCAGCTGCTCGGCGGTAACGCCCGCCGGGTCTACCGTCTCGACAACGGCTGAGCTCCGCGGGCGGCCGGACCAGGATGGTCCGACCGCCCGAGAGGCTCACTGCCAGATGTACACGTAGTCGATCTGCGTGCTGTAGGTCTGGGTGCCCGCTCCCGGGACCGGGAACAGGTTGTCGAAGCCCTGGTTCACGCCGAACGCCTGGCGCAGGTCCAGGAAGAACGGCACGTTGAACGGCGCCGGACTGCCGGTCGGCTGGTTGGCCGCCTGGTAGTTGTCGTTGATGCACAGCACGCCGTTGATGTAGGTCTTCAGGTTCCCCGGCGACCACTCGAAGGTGTAGCGGTTGAACTGCCCGTAGTTGATCGGGCAGAAGGCCGTCGAGCCGCCCTCCGACGTCCCGTCGTAGTAGTGGAAGTACGGGAGGTCGTTGTTCGGGTAACCGCTGTAGAACTCGGAGAAGTCGATCTCCCGGCCGTCCTGGTCACCGGTGTTCTTGGGCCACAGCCAGAACGTCTCCTGCAGACCCTTGGTTGCATAGTCGGGCAGCTTCGCCATGACCTCGTAGCGCCCGTAAGTCTGGGAGTAGGAGTTCAGGTGCATGACTTCTCCGGAGACCAGCCGCGAGCTCGTCCCGTCGCCGCAGTCGACCGGTTGGTCGAGAACCTTCGCGAACAGCTGCAGGTACCCACCCGAGACCTTGATGGTCTGGTCGGGCCCAGCCGCCTGGTTGTCCATGATGCAGGAAGGGTTCGTCGGCTCGCCGGGGTGCTTGTGGGTGTACTTCGACTGCTGTGCGAACCAGTCCGAGCTGAGTGCGTTCCCGTCGAACTCGTCCTCGTACTTGCACGTCCAGGTGCCGCCGCCCGGCTTGGCGATCGTGGTGCCACCGCAGTCCGCAGGTGGCTTGGTCACGGTCACCAACGAGTACGTCGCGCTGGTCGCTGCGTTGTGCGCGGCGGTCTTGGCGATCGTCGCCTGGTACTTCGTCGTGCCGGCTGCTGTCGGTCGGACGGTCCAGGTTGCCTGCGAGTTGGTGTCCAGGTTCTGGGAGCTGACTGTCGACCAGGACAGGCCGCTGAACTTCTGGAGCTTGACCGACTCTCCCGCCGCGTTCGGTGCCGAGACCGACACGGTCAGGGTCTGGTCCTCGTTCACGTAGGACGGAGCAGGGTTGCTCTTGGTGACGGTGACCGTCGGCGTCGGCAGCTTCGCCGCCACGCTGAGCGTGTTGCTGGTGCCGGCCTGGTGGGTCGTCGTGGCCTTGAGGGTGACCCGGTACTTCTGGGTGCTGGTCGACGTCGGCGTGATGGTGAAGGTCGCCTTCGAGGATCCGTCCAGGAGCGCCGACTGGCCGGTGGACTGGTAGATCAGACCGGTGTTGCGTTCCAAGGTCGCCAGCTCGCCGGGGATCGACATGTTCGTCACGGCGACCGTCAGCGTGTAGGTCTGGCCGACGATCGGCGAGCCGGTCCCGGTCAGTGTCACCGTCGGCTTCGGGAGTGCGGCGGACGCGGTGCCGCTCAGCACAGCGATGAGGACCCCCGTGAGCAGGAGGAGGGCGGCTGCCGCCGAAAGGCGGCGGGTCCGCGGGCGCTTGCCGGGGAGGGGTGCGGCTTCACGAGACATTTTCGTTCCTTTCCGAGTTGCCGGAGTCTCGCATCTCTGAGACCTGTGGGTAAGGGTCCGAACGGGCTACCCGTAACGCCCGATCGGTTCCCTGGCAGGCTGGGTGGATGACCGACCTGCTGCTGGTGACCTGTCGGGACTGGCCGGACGGCGAGCCCGGTGCGGCAGCGCTCGACGCGGCACTCGCCGAGCGCGGCGTCGCGGCCCGGTGGGTCCTCTGGGACGACCCCGAGGTCGACTGGGACGGCCCGCTGGTCGCGGTCCGCTCGACCTGGGACTACGACGCGCGCCGGGAGGAGTTCATGGCCTGGGTCGCCTCGGTGCCGCGGCTGCTGAACGGCGTGGAGGTCTTCGCCTGGAACACCGACAAGGCCTACTTGGTCGAGCTGGCCGACGCCGGCCTGCCGGTGGTGCCGACGATCGGGGTGGACGAGGAGGGCGGGTTGCCTGCTGCGGTCGCCTCCTTCGACGGCGCGGTGATCAAGCCCCGGGTCGGGGCCGGTGGACGCGGTGTGGTCGTTGCCGGGGCCGAAGCCCCCGGGCCCGGGCCGTGGGTCGTCCAGCCGCTGGTCGACTCGGTGCGCACCGAGGGGGAGACCTCGGTGTTCGTGCTCGGCGGCGAGCCGGTCTCGATGGTGCGCAAGCTGCCCGCCGGTGAGGAGATCCGGGTGCACGAGCACTACGGCGGTACGACCGTCGCGGTCGTCCCGACCGAGGAGGCGACCCGGCTGGCGCGCCACACCGTCCAGACCGCCGAGCGGATCCTCGGGCGGCCGCTGCACTACGCCCGGGTGGACCAGATGCGCCTGGCCGACGGCGTCCTTGCGGTCAGCGAGCTGGAGGTCACCGAGCCCGGTCTCTACCTCGAGGAGCTGCCCGCCAACGGGGCGGCGTTCGCGGACCTCGTCGTACGGCTCCTGGACGCCTGACCCTTCGACAAGCTCAGGATTTCGCGGGCTCAACGTTTGTTTGCACTCTCCGGTGCCGAGTGCTAACAATTGGGGTTGGCACTCTCCCTGTGAGAGTGACAACGCACCACCCAGGGCCGAGTGAGTCGAGGTCCAGGCGCCGTCGGGAAGGGTCCGGCGGGTCAGCCCGGATCGTCCGTCGCGGGCGACGCACCGGCCGTCCGACTTCTGCGTGAGGAATCGCAAGAGTTATGCCGAAGCTGATTGCTTTCAATGAGGAGGCCCGGCGCGGTCTCGAGCGTGGCATGAACACGCTCGCCGACGCCGTCAAGGTCACCCTCGGCCCCAAGGGCCGCAACGTCGTGCTCGAGAAGAAGTGGGGCGCCCCCACGATCACCAACGACGGCGTCTCCATCGCCAAGGAGATCGAGCTCGAGGACCCCTACGAGAAGATCGGCGCCGAGCTGGTCAAGGAGGTCGCCAAGAAGACGGACGACGTCGCCGGTGACGGTACGACGACCGCGACCGTCCTGGCGCAGGCGATGGTCCGTGAGGGCCTCCGCAACGTCGCCGCGGGTGCCAACCCGATGGCGCTCAAGCGCGGCATCGAGCAGGCCGTGAAGGCCGTCTCCGACGCGCTGCTCGAGATGAGCAAGGACGTCGAGACCAAGGAGCAGATCGCGGCCACCGCGTCGATCTCCGCCGCCGACACCACCGTCGGTGACGCCATCGCCGAGGCGATGGACAAGGTCGGCAAGGAGGGTGTGATCACCGTCGAGGAGTCGAACACCTTCGGCCTCGACCTCGAGCTCACCGAGGGCATGCGGTTCGACAAGGGCTTCATCTCCCAGTACTTCATGACCGACCCGGAGCGTATGGAGGCCGTCCTGGACGACCCGTACATCCTGATCGCGAACTCGAAGGTCTCCACCGTCAAGGACCTGCTGCCGCTCCTGGAGAAGGTCATGCAGTCCGGCAAGCCGCTGCTGATCATCGCCGAGGACGTGGACGGCGAGGCGCTGTCGACCCTGGTCGTCAACAAGATCCGTGGCACCTTCAAGTCCGTCGCCGTCAAGGCCCCGGGCTTCGGTGACCGTCGCAAGGCGATGATGCAGGACATCGCGATCCTCACCGGTGGCCAGGTCATCTCCGAGGACGTGGGCCTGAAGCTGGAGTCGACCGGCATCGAGCTGCTCGGCCAGGCGCGCAAGGTCGTCATCACCAAGGACGAGACCACCGTCGTCGAGGGTGCGGGCGACGCCGACCAGATCCAGGGTCGCGTCAACCAGATCCGTGCCGAGATCGAGAAGAGCGACTCCGACTACGACCGCGAGAAGCTGCAGGAGCGCCTGGCCAAGCTGGCCGGCGGTGTTGCAGTCATCAAGGTCGGCGCGGCCACCGAGGTCGAGCTCAAGGAGCGCAAGCACCGCATCGAGGACGCCGTTCGCAACGCGAAGGCGGCCGTCGAGGAGGGCATCGTCGCCGGCGGCGGCGTCGCCCTGGTGCAGGCTGCCGACAAGGCCTTCGAGAAGCTCGAGCTGACCGGTGACGAGGCGACCGGTGCCGCGATCGTGAAGTTCGCGTCCGACGCCCCGCTGAAGCAGATCGCGATCAACGCCGGCCTCGAGGGCGGCGTCGTGGCGGAGAAGGTGCGCAACCTCCCCGCCGGCCAGGGCCTGAACGCGGCCACCGGCGAGTACGTCGACATGATCGCCACCGGCATCATCGACCCCGCCAAGGTGACCCGCTCGGCGCTGCAGAACGCCGCGTCGATCGCCGCGCTGTTCCTCACCACCGAGGCCGTCGTGGCCGACAAGCCGGAGAAGGCTGCCCCGATGGGCGACCCGACCGGCGGCATGGGCGGGATGGACTTCTGATCCCGAGGATCTGAATTCCGTCCAACATCGGACAAAGGGGCGCCAGTACCGGGAAACCGGTGCTGGCGCCCTCCTGTTTTTGGCGCGTTGGTCCCGAGCCGTGACGAAATGGGACGTATCGTCGTTAACTGCTCGTGTGCGGGGTGCACACAAGTCTCAGGGGGTTTTTCCGATGGTTCCGTCGCGTCTTCGCCACTGGTCGCCGATAGCGCTCGTCCTCGCGGTCCTGCTCGCGCTCGGCGCCGTCGCAGCACCCGCCCAGGCCACGACCACCCGCAAGATCAGCCTGCACGCCAGCGCCACCACCGTGGCCACCGGTGCCACCGTCACCTTCTCGGGGACCCTCGCGCCCACGCCCACCGGCAGCGGGCTCAAGCTGCAGATCCAGGCCGGCGGCTACTGGCTGGACGCTCGCAGCAACCTGAAGACGACCGACGCGGCCGGCACCTACAAGATCGCCGTGGTGATGCCGACCTACACCGGCAAGTACTACTTCCGGACCGTCGCCGCAGCCTCCAGCGGCCGTTCTGCGGCCACCTCGAGCACGGTCGCCATCACCGTGCTGAAGAAGGTGACCGTCTCGATCAAGGCATCGAGGACCACGGTCCCGCAGGGCGGCTCGACGACCTTCACCGGCCACGTGAGCTCGTGCCAGGTCGGAGCCTCGGTCGCGCTGCAGCGGTTCTCGACCTCCGGCTGGGTGAAGATCTCCAGCGCCACGCTGAACTCCAACTGCAACTACTCCAAGTCGACCAGTCCGTCTGCCAACGGCTCGTACCGCGTCTACGCCTCCAAGCACGGCGCCTACGCACCGGCGAACTCCTCGAGCGTGCGGATCACCTACAACGGCCCGGCCCCGATGCCGCCGACGATCACCACGACCTCGCTGCCCGGCGGTTCGGTCGGTACGGCGTACAGCCAGACCCTGACCAAGACCGGCAACGTCGGCACCTGGTCCAAGGCCTCCGGCGCGCTGCCGAACGGACTGACGCTGTCCTCCAGCACCGGTGAGATCTCCGGGACGCCGACCTCGGGTGCCACCTACAACTTCACCGTCAAGTTCACCGAGAACGCCTCGAAGCTCTCCGACACCCAGGCGCTGTCGATCACCATCGTAAGTGGCCCGGCCATCACGACGACCTCGTTGCCCGACGGCAAGCGCGGCGTTCCCTACGCGGCGACGCTGACCAAGACCGGCGCCGACGGGACTTGGTCCGCCCTGCACCTGCCGAACGGCACGAGCCTGAACGCCGACACCGGTGAGATCTCCGGGACCCCGGTCGTGGACGGTGACTTCACCGTCGCCGCCACCTTCACCGAGACGGTCTCCGGCAAGAAGGCCAACGCGTCCTTCCCGCTGCACATCGCGGTCTCGCCGCCGCCGGTGATCACCACGACGACCCTCCCGGACGGCGTGAAGAGCGCCGCCTACTCGACGACCCTCGCCGAGACCAGCGACTCCGGTCTCTCCGGCACCTGGGCGGTCACGCAGGGCGCGCTGCCTCCGGGTGTCACGCTCGATGCCGCCACCGGCCACCTCTCCGGGGCGCCGACCGCGTCCGACGACTACGCCTTCACGGTGACCTTCACCGAGACCGCGGCCCAGACCTCGGACAGCCAGGGCCTGATCCTGCACGTCTCGCCGGCAGCGAACTCCCCGGAGATCACCACCACGACGCTGGCCAACGGAACCGTCGGCACCGCCTACCCGACCCAGCAGCTCCAGGGCTCGGGGGCCGGCACCTGGTCGATCACCAAGCTCGCGCTGCCGCCGGGCCTGAACCTGAACGGGCTCACCGGGCAGATCACGGGCACCCCGACGGCGGCCGGTGACTACGTCTTCCAGGTCAAGTACACGACGCTCACGGGGACCAACACCAAGATCCTGAGCATCCACGTCGATCCGGCCCCGTGACCGCCGCATCCCAGTTCCGCGGTTCGGGTCAGATCGTCCCCGAGGAGAACGTAGCCTCGGTACCTGCACGCACAGATGGGGCGCGTTCTCGGAACGCACGGAACAAAGGTTGAGCGCACGATGAGTTCACTTCGGCGGCGGCTCTGGTCAGCGATCGCGATCTCGATCGGCGTCCTGCTGGTCCTCGGCGGCCTGTCCGCGCCCGCCCAGGCGGTGACCTCGCGCTCGATCTCGCTCTCGTCCAAGCCGACGGCAGGGGTGGGCGGCAGCAAGGTCGTGCTGTCCGGCACCGTGTCCAAGACCCCGACCGGCAGCACCGTGAAGCTGCAGCGCAAGTCGGGAAGCAGCTGGGTCACCTCGACGCTCACGAAGACCAAGACCAGCTCGGGTTCCTTCTCCTTCACCGTGACGCTGTCCAGCACCGCGGGCTCGTACTACTACCGCGCCACCGTGAGTGCGACCAGCAAGCTCGGTGCAGCCACCTCGAAGACCGTCACCGTGACGTCCCTGCACAAGGTGACGGTCAGCCTCAAGGCCAGCCCGACCACGATCACCAAGGCGCAGAGCGTCAAGCTCTCCGGCACCGTCAAGCCGTTCGTCTCCGGCGACGTCGGGTTCGTGCAGCGCTTCAACGGGGCCAAGTGGATCGACCTGACCACGGTGATCCTGTCCAAGACCGGCACCTTCTCCCGCTCGTTCACGGTCAGCGCGTCCACGACGTACCGGGTCTACGTGCCCCGGCACGGTCTCAACGCCACGGGGCTGTCCGCAGCCACCAAGGTCTCCTTCGACACCGGTCCGCAGAACCCGGTCATCACCACCACGTCGCTGCCCGGTGGGTTCACCGACACGTCGTACTCGCAGACGCTCACCAAGACCGGCGAGGCCGGCACCTGGGCGATCACCGCCGGCGACCTGCCGCCGGGCCTCAACCTGGGTGCGTCCTCCGGCACCATCACCGGTACGCCGACCAGCGGCGGTACCTTCAACTTCACCGTCACGTTCAGCCAGACCAGCAACCTGCTGTTCGACAAGCAGGACCTGAGCATCACTGTTCAGGTGAAGCCGCGGATCACGACGACCGCGCTGCCAGACGCGACCGCGTTCTCGAACTACACGACGACGCTGGCCAAGACCGGCCAGCCCGGCACCTGGTCGATCACCTCGGGCACCCTGCCGACCGGCATCACCCTCGACGGGTCGACCGGCACCCTGTCGGGCAAGCCGACCGTGGCCGGCAGCTACCCGCTGACCTTCAAGTACATCGAGACGAGCTCCGGCCTGTTCGTGACCAAGTCGCTGCCGCTGACGGTCGACCCGGCTCCGAACCCGGACATCACCACGACC
>NZ_RJSG01000003.1:0-98 GCF_003725775.1 Nocardioides marmorisolisilvae | reverse complement strand
TTCGACACGAAGTCGTTGCCGCTGCACGTGAACCCGGCTCCCGACCCGGTGATCACCACGGCGTCGCTGCCGAACGCGACCGCGTTCTCGAACTACTC
>NZ_RJSG01000002.1:2127453-2341384 GCF_003725775.1 Nocardioides marmorisolisilvae | reverse complement strand
GGGATGCCCGACAGCGGGATGCCCGACAGCGGGATGCCGGAGAGCGGGATGCCCGACAGCGGGGACGCGCTGACCGCGGTGCCCTTCGGGGCCTGGGAGAAGTCGATGCTGCCGATCGGCGTGGCCGCGACGGCGCCGTCGGTGGCAGCGGCGTTGCTCAGCAGGGACGGCGGGATGCCGGTGGTCTTCACCGAGCTGGCGCCGACCTTCACGGCCGGGGGCAGGGTCACGTCGACGAAGGCCTGCGGGCCGGGCGGCGGGGTGACGTCCGAGGTCGGGAAGCGGTAGACCGCGCCGGCCTTGATCAGATCGGGGTTGTCGTGAGCGTTGGGGGCGCCCACCGTGACGCCACCGTTGGCCGGCCAGTTCGCGACTGCAGAACCGTAGTAGGTATCGATGTCCTGATCGGCGGCCGGCTGGCGCAGGTAGCCGTGGAAGGACCACTGGGCCGAGCCGTCGCCCTTGACCTTGGCGACGTACAGCTTGGCGTGGCCGCCCGGGTTCCCGTCGTACCCGCCCTGGGTTGCGGTGCGGCCGACGACCACGGTCGGCACCGATCCACCCCCGTGGTTGAGGTCCACGGCGTCGAACCAGCCGCAGCAGCCGGTCGCGGTGAACTCGGCCTCGCGCACCGCGGTGCCGTTGACCATCCGGTAGATCCGGGTACCGAAGTAGCTGCCGGAGGAGTCCGTGCCGTTGCCGTTGACGGCGAACCGGTTGCCCGAGACCGAGAGCCCGGTGTTGTGGTTCAGGGTGGCCTCGACCTGGAGGTTCATCGGGTAGTGCGCGAACGCAGCGAGGTTGGTGGTCACGTTCCCGTCGGTGTAGCGCCACACGCCGTTACCGGCGGTGTCGACGGCGAGCACCGTGGTCCCGTCGGCGGCGACGTTGACGCCGAAGCCGCTCGCGTTGGCCGAACCCTGGGTGATGACCTCCTTGTCGGCCCAGTCGGCGGTGGTGCTGGTCTGGTTGCTCCGGTCGTAGCGGTGGATGGCGCCGCCGTTGGGGGCGCCGGGCTCGCCGACGATCAGGGACCCGTCCGCGGTGAAGGCCACGGACCAACCGAAGTGACCGTCGACGTTGGCCCCCGTGGTGACCCCGGGGCTCGCCGTGGTCCCGGTCCGCCCACCGGCCCAGACCTCGGTGCCGACGTTCCAGGTCGCGCTGCTGCCGGCGCCGCGCTGGTAGATCTCGACGGTGCCGGCGTGGCTGACTTGCGTCTCTCCGGTCGGGTTGCTGCCGATGACGTCCAGTCCAGAGCTCATCGGAGCGCCGACGGCCACGACGGCGCCGCCGTCGGTGCCGTTGGCGTTCTTCACCTGGTGGATCGCCACGGACGCACCCCAGAACGTGTCCGCGCTGGTGCCGAAGGCGGGCGTGGCCCCGTTCGGGAACAGGTACTGGTCGAAGACCCACTGACCTGCGGCGGTGTCTCGGTGGTAGACCGACACGGCTCCGACGCCGTACCCGCTGCTGCGGTAGGCACCCGGCGACGTGATGGCAAGGATGTCGCCGTCCTGGGCGATCTGGAAGCCGAAGTCGTCAGCGGCGATCTCGCTCTGCGGCTTGATCTCGGTCAGCGCCGTGAAGGTGTTGCCGCTGCGGGAGAACGGGGAGACCCGCCCGACCAGCGTCTCGAAGTCGGTGCCGAACTGCGGAGCGCCCACGATGACCATGTCGTTGCGAGCGGCCAGGCCCCGACCGAAGCCCTGGGTGAGCCCGCCGTGGGTGTTGCTGGTGGTCGGCGGCGTCATCCGCGCGGCATACGTCGCGATGCCGCTCGCGCCGGCACGGCTGAAGGCGAAGACCGCTCCGAACGGACCGCTGGAGTTCGTGATCAGCTGGTTCGGGCCGCCGACGTACAGGTGGGTGCCGGCCGGGTCGCTGGCGACCGATGTACCGAGGGCAGCTGACGGGGTGGTGCCGTTGCTCGGGTCGCCGGACATCTTCTGGACCTGCGACCACGTGCTGGTGCCGTTCCAGTCGAAGAGGTAAGCGGCGCCGGCGCCGGCGACAGTTCCGATCTTCTCGGCGGGCGCACCGGCGAGCACGCCGCCACTGCTCCCGACGAACGTGACGCTCGAGCCGAAGACGGCATCGTTGGGGATCCCCGAAGGTGCCAGGCGCTGCACCTGGCTCCAGGTCCCGCCGCTCAGCTTGAAGACGTCGACCGCGCCGTTGTTGGTGCTGGTGCCCATCGCGGACGGGCTGGACTGGCTGCCTCCGGTCACAGTCTGGACGCCGTCGTCTCCCGGCGCGCCGACGGCGAGCAGGCCGTTGGTGGCGTCGATGTCGACCGCGGTGCCGAACTTCTGCAACACGTCACGACTGGCCTTGGGCGCGTTCAGACCATTGGGTGCGTCGATGCGCTGGTCGAACACGTAGTTGGTGCCGAAACCGGCGCTGCGGTGGAAGACGGCCACTCCGCCGATGTACTCGTTCAGCGCGTCGGGGTTGCCGTCACCGTTCAGGTCGGGTCCCCGGATACCCGGGTTGGACATGTTGGGGATGCCGATCGCCATCAGGTTGCCGTCGACCGCGAACGACTCCGGGAAGGTGTTGATGTTGACGCCGGGGAACATGGCCGAGGTGACCGTGACGGTCTGCTGCAGGTGCGGTGTCGCGGTGAGAGCTGCGCCCTCGGGGTCGCCCGCGAAGGTCCAGACGTCCACGCTGTCGAGGCTGTTGGTCAGACCGAGGACGGTGACGCCGGCGGGCTCCACCAAGAGCTCGACGCCCTGCTGCAGGTACCGGGTAGCACCGCTGGAGGCCGTGGTGGGGGACAGGGTCTGGAGGAGGTTCCAGGCGCCGTTGCCGGTTGAGTCGTGGTAGACGTCGATGCGTCCCTCGATGTCGTTGTAGCCGTTGGCGCGCGCAGACTCGTTGCGGTAGCCCGGCTCCTTGATGGCCATCCAGCGGCCGTTGACGGCGATGGCGGAACCGAAGCCGGCGCTCGCATTCGTGGACGCGGGGGCCAGTGTTTCGACCGAGGAGATGTCGGGGTCGACGACGACGGGGTAGTGGGCGTGCCGGTCGTCGACGACGATCCGGGCTCCGGTGGCGGTCTTGACGAAGCGGGCCGGCAGCTTGGTGCCGCGCGAGTCACGGACCAGCAGGTTGGCGTAGCTGATGCTGCTGCCGGTGCGCGGCTGGAGGTTGAGAGCATCCTTGCCGGTCACGGTGGTGACGGCGCCCTTGATGGCCAGTCCGAGCGAGAGCGAGCCGGTGCCTGCGGGGCGGTTCGAGATCGTCCAGCCCTGCTGCAGCCCGCCGGCGCGGTTCTGGAACCACTCGATCGCGGCCCCGCGGGTGATCGTCGCGGTGGAGTCGGTGGCGAGGGGGGCGGCGGTCGCGGTCAGCGGGACGACGTGGCCGGGGCGGGACAGGCTGGTGGTACGCAGGGTGACGGCGGCCTTGCTGCCGGCGGTGACGGAGAGCGCGCCGTTGCGCGCCACGGTGGCGGCGATCCCCGCCGCACGGTTCGTGACGTGCAGGTTCTCCCCGTCGGTGCGGAACCTCTCCGCAGCGGCCTTGGGGTGCTTGGCCGTCGTGGCGCTGCTGTGCAGCGCGGGGAGCTCCACCCGCGACAGCGCGTCGATCAGGCCGGGCGTGGTCGAGAAGACCATGCACACCAGGGCCATCAGCGCGGCGACCATGCCGACGCTGAGCTGGTTGCCCTGGCTCGTCGTTCCGGCCGGCCTCGCGCTCGCGACTGCCACCGTGCTGTTGCCGTTGCTGTACTGCATGACGTACCCCCGCTAGTTGGATGCAGAAGGAACGCTTTCACGGGTTCCAGACCCCGTACATAGCCCTCTAAGGAGGTTTGTTACATGGTCTGGTCCACTCACGCGGGGGCGTAACCGAACGCGTGCTCGGCGTCACATTCGGACCGTGCTTACGGGCACAGGACCCTTTACGTATCAACTTCGCCCGCGCCAGGATCCTCATCACCAAGGAGGCCGACCACGAGTTCGTGAGGAGTTGAGATGAGCACCGACGTCGTCACCACCCAGCGACCCGTGGCCGGCCAGTCCGGACGGGACAAGGCCGCCCTGGCGATCGCCTCGTTCGGAGCCTTCCTGGCCTTCCTGGACGCCACCATCGTCAACGTCTGCTTCCCGGCGATCGAGCAGACCTTCCACGGCTCCAGCACCAGCACGTTGTCCTGGGTGCTGAACGCCTACAACGTCGTCTTCGCCGCCCTCCTGGTGGCCGGCGGTCGGCTGGCGGACTTGATGGGTCGACGCCGGGTCTTCGTCACCGGCGTCGCGATCTTCACCTTGGCCTCGGTGCTGTGCGCGACGGCCGGGTCGGTGGAGATGCTCATCGTCTGGCGGATCATCCAGGCCGTCGGCGCGGCGCTCCTCGTGCCGGCCTCCCTCGGCGTGGTGATCCAGGCCGCGACGGAGGAGAAGCGCGCGCACGCGGTCACCCTGTGGGGTGCGACCGCCGCGCTCGCCGCCGGTCTCGGTCCGCCGATCGGCGGGCTCATCATCGGCGCCTCGGGATGGCGGCTGGCCTTCCTGGTCAACCTGCCGCTCGGCATCGCCGCGATCGTCCTCGGCATGCGGATGGTCGACGAGAGCCGCTCGCCGGGACGCCGCAAGCTGCCCGACCTGGCGGGCGTCGCGATCCTGGCCGCTGGTCTCGCGCTGCTGAGCATGGCCATCGTGAAGGGACCTGACTGGTCCTGGTCCGGGCCCCGCACCCTGGCGTGCATCATCGCGGGCCTCGCGCTGCTCACGGTGGTCGGCCTCCGGATCACCCGGCACCCCGTGCCCGTGATCGACCCGGGCCTGCTGAAGATCCCGAGCTTCGCGGTCGCGAACCTGGCCACCCTGGCGGCCGGCATGGGCATGTACGCGTACCTGCTCAACCACATCCTCTGGCTGCGCTACGTGTGGCACTACTCCTTGCTGCAGGCGGGATTCGCCGTCGCACCGAGCGCCCTGGTCACCGCCGTCGTCGCCTCGCGGATGGGCGACGTGGCCCACGAACGCGGGTACCGGACCGTCGCGTTCCCGGGCGCGATCATCTGGGCCACGGGCATGTGGTGGTTCGTGCACCAGGTCGGCACCTCGCCGGACTACCTGCGGGACTGGCTGCCCGGCGCGATCATCTCCGGCATCGGCTGCGGCATGACGTTGCCGATCCTCGGATCGGCCGCCGTGGCGGCGGTCCCGGGTGGCCGGTACGCCACGGCCTCCTCGATCGTCAGCGCCGTCCGCCAGCTCGGGGGAGTCCTCGGTATCTCGGTCCTGATCGCGATCGTCGGCGGCGCCAGTCCGCTCGACCCGGCCGGCGCCGTGGCGATGTTCCGCGACGGCTGGCGTCTGTCCTTCTTCTGCTTCCTGGCCGTCGCGGTGGTCGCGATCGCCGTCTCGCAACGGCCTCCGCAGGTCGACGAGCACGCGCCCGACGAGGCGCCGCCGGCGGTCCGCAGACGGCCGCTGGTGGAGGTGCCCAGTCAGGGCTTCGGGTCGGTCTCGGTGCTGCGCGACCTGGCGCCCGAGGCCACCGAGGACCTGGCCGCACGCGGCACTCCGGTCGAGCTGCGCGCCGGCGAGGTGCTGTTCCGCGAAGGGGATGAGGGGCACTCGGTCTTCGTGCTGCTCTCCGGACGGCTGCGGGTGGACAAGGACGGTGAGTCGATCCGCGAGATGGGCAACGGCTCGCTGGTCGGTGAGCTCGCCGTGCTGGCCGGAGCCCCGCGCGGTGCCACCGTGGTCGCGGTCCGCGACTCGACACTGCTGGAGGTCGCCGAGGACGACGTCCGCTCCGTGCTGGCCTCGCGGCCCGATGTTGCGATGTCGGTCGCCGGGATGCTGGCCGAACAGGTCCGCACCCTGCCGGCGCCGCCGGCGAAGAGGGCCGAGCCGTGCACGATCGCCGTGATCGCTGCCGAAGGCGCGGCCCCGATGGAGGTGGCCGAGGCGCTGCTGTTCCGGATGGTCCCGCACACCGAGGTCGCCCTGGTCCACGAGGAGATCACTCCCGATCGGCTCGTCGACCTCGAGGCCGACCACGACCGGGTGCTGCTGGTGGCAGGCCCGTCCGGCGAGTGGCACGACTTCTGCCGACGCCAGGCCGACGTGGTCGTGCTGGTCGTCGATGCGGGCACCCGCGCACTGCCGTCGGTCCCGGGGGCCGAGGTGCTGCTGCTCGGCCGGGTCGACCAGGACCGGGTCTGTGCCGTGCTCGCAGCGACCGGTGCCCGTCGGGTGCACCAGCAGCAGCACCAGGGAGTCGAGGCGCTGGCCGCCCGGCTCGCCGGTCGGTCCGTCGGGATCGCGCTGGCCGGGGGAGGCGCGCGCGCCTTCGCCCACGTCGGGGTGCTGCGCGAGCTGGAGGCGGCCGGCGTGGTCGTGCACCGGGTCGCCGGCACCAGCGTCGGCTCCTACATCGGCGCGTTCTACGCCTCCGGCTGGGCCGTCGCCGACATCGAGGAGCTGCTCCGCGAGGAGTTCGTCCGGCGCAACCCGCTCGGTGACTACGGACTGCCGAAGTACGCCCTGTCCCGAGGCCGGCGGATCGAGCGCGCCGCGATCCGGCTCTACGGTGACCAGGTCGCCGAGGCGCTCCCGCGCGAGCTGACCGTGATGACGACCGACCTGCTGGCCCGCGAGGCGGTCCCGATGCGCAGCGGGCTGCTGCGCGACATCACCCGAGCCTCGGCCGCGGTGCCGGGGTTGCTGCCCCCGGTCCGCGTCGGCGACCGGATCCTGGTCGACGGCGGTGTGACCGGGAACCTGCCGGTCGGCGCCCTCGCCTCCGAAGGCGTCGGTCCGGTGATCGCGGTCAACCTCTCGGTCGGCGCGCGCGACGACTCGCCGAGGACCGGACCGAAGCGGCCGCCGCGGATCCCGACGCTCGGCGAGACGATGGTTCGCACGATGCTGTTCGCCTCCGGCGACGCCGACCGCAGCGCCGCAGACGAGGCCGACCTGGTCGTCAACTGCCAGACCCGGGACATCGGCCTGCTCGAGTTCCACCAGATCGATGCAGCCATCGCCGCGGGTCGTTCCGCGGGCCGCGCGATCGTGGAATCCCTTGCTACGAGGGGCTTCTGAGGTATCGGCAGCGGTGGTGCTCGGTCAGCCCGAGGCTTTCGTACAGCTGCTGGGCCGGCTCGTTCGCGGTCTCGACGTGCAGCCAGACGGTGAGGGCGCCCCGTTCGGCGGCCGCGTCGAGCAAGGTCCTCACAACCGCGAGCCCGAGACCCTGGCGACGCAGCTCCGGGTCGACGTGCAGGCCATGCACACCGACCCAGTCGCCGTCGATGCCGCCCCGCACCACGGCACCCGCGGTTCGGACCACCAGGCGCGGCCCGTCGACGCTGACCTCACCCAGGGCGGCAGCATCGCTGCTGGAGCGCAGCGCCCGGCTGACCGACCCCATCCAGAACGCGGCCTCACCGTCAGGGAGCGGCTGCCAGCCTGAGTCGAGGAACGCCTGCTCGATCTCCGAGCCGACCTCGACCTGGACCTGGGCGGGACGCTCGCGGTCGGCGTACCAGGTCCGGACGGAGTCCACGGCCTCGGTGAACGCGGAGCCGGGGTCGCCGATCGCCAGGCACGAGTTGGTGCGCTTGAGCAGCCGTCCGTGGGGAACTGGGACGCTGCGCAGCTCCCACTCGCCCAGCGGCTCGCGATCCACCCCGGCCCACAGCACCGCGGCGTGACTCTCCGCCTCGCGGGTGCTGATCCGGGCCCGCACCGGGGGCCGCGGCGGCACCGGCTTGCCGGAGACGATGTCGGCCGTCGCGATCTCCACCCGGGTGCCGTCCTCGGTCCGGATCACCGCGATCCCGTCGCTCCACGACTCGCAGATCCCGAGCAGGTCGGTCATCGCCGGACCGCCGCTCGGACCGGTCTCGCCGGGCAGCACGCGCCGTACGACGACGCGCTGGCCGACCACGTGCGGGCCCAGGGAAGCCGCCTGTCCCGACGGCTGACCGGATTTGGTCACGTGTCGAAAAGCGGGACCGCCTGTAGGACTCATCTCCGGGATACTAGGCTTTGCCCCAGTCCGCCCCGGACGAGTAGCTGTAGGAGGAGTCAGGTGACCTACGTCATCGCCCAGCCTTGTGTTGACCTGAAGGACCGTGCGTGCGTCGACGAGTGTCCCGTCGACTGCATCTACGAGGGCAAGCGGATGCTCTACATCCACCCCGACGAGTGCGTCGACTGTGGCGCCTGCGAGCCGGTCTGCCCGGTCGAGGCGATCTACTACGAGGACGACGTCCCGGGTGAGTGGAAGGAGTACTACGACGCGAACGTGCACTTCTTCGACGAGCTGGGCTCCCCGGGTGGCGCCGCCAAGATGGGCGTCATCGAGCAGGACGCAGCGATGGTGGCGGCGCTGCCGCCGCAGGAGCACGACGAGCACTGAGCGTCTCGCGAAGCGTTTCCGGCCGGCTCCCGGACTTTCCCTGGGACCACCTGACGCCGTACGGCGATCGGGCGCGCGCGCACGCTGACGGGATCGTCGACCTCTCGGTCGGCACCCCGGTCGATCCCACCCCCGAGGTGGTGCAGCGCGCCCTGGTCGCCGCGGCCGACTCTCCCGGCTACCCGCTGACCATCGGTCTGGCGGAGACCCGGCAGGCCTGCGTGGACTGGCTGTCCCGCAGCTTCGGCGTCACCGGCCTCGGTCTGGACGGCGTGCTGCCGGTGATCGGGTCGAAGGAGCTGATCGCCTCCGTCGCCCAGCACCTCGGTGTGGAGGAGGGCGACCTGGTCGTCTACCCCGAGCTGGCCTACCCGACGTACGAGGTCGGGGCTGCGCTGGTCGGGGCGGACACCCTGGCCACCGACTCGCTGACCTCGATCGGTCCGCGCACGCCGAAGATCCTCTGGATCAACTCGCCGTCCAACCCGACCGGCCGGGTGCTGCCCGTCGACCACCTGAAGAAGGTCGTCGACTGGTGCCGCGAGCGCGGCGTGCTGCTGATCTCCGACGAGTGCTACCTCGAGCTGACCTGGACCGGCGAGCCGGCCGTCTCGGTGCTGCACCCGGACGTCTGCGGCGGGAGTGCCGAGGGCATCCTCGCGGTGCACTCGCTGTCGAAGCGGTCCAACCTGGCCGGGTACCGGTGTGCGTTCGTCGCCGGCGACCCGGCCGTCATCGGCGAGCTGCTGGCGGTCCGCAAGAACCTCGGTCTGCAGATGCCGGCCCCGCAGCAGCACGCGATGATCGCGGCCCTGAACGACGACGCGCACGTGGTCGAGCAGCACGCCCGGTACGCCGCGCGGCGCGTGAAGCTGAAAGCCGCGCTGGAGGGTGCGGGCTTCACGATCGACCACTCCGAGGGCGCCCTGTACCTCTGGGCTTCCCGGGGTGAGGACTGCTGGGAGACCGTCTCCTGGTTCGCCGACCGCGGCATCCTGGTGGCGCCCGGGTCGTTCTACGGGGTCGCCGGTCAGCAGCACGTCCGGGTGGCCTTGACCGCAACGGACGAGCGCATCGACGCCGCCGTCGCCCGCCTGGGATAGTCCCTACCGTTCTGGCGGCTTTCGAGCTCCGAACCCAGCCAGGTCGCTCGGCACTATCGCTTGACGCGCCACAACAAGCAGTCTTATCGTTTTTCGATATTAACGAAAAACGATAAGGAGGACGTGATGCGCAGCTTCCGTCCCGCTCGGCTCGTCGAGGCCAGCCTGTACCTCGTCGCCCTGCTCTGCGCGTTCTGGTCGACCCTCTGGATCCTCGGGTACACCGGCTTCCAGCGCATCGGCTACGCGGACCTCCCGCGCTGGTTGGACCCGATCAGCCTGGACGGCAGCAACAGCCAGTGGGTGACCAACCCGACCGTCCTGGTCCGCGTCGACCCCAGCCGCTTCGATGCGCTGCTCGCGTCCTACCGGGACCTGAACGGCGGCTTCCCCGATTCTCGTGGGGGAACTCCACCGCACTGGGCCGAGCTGCTGCCCGGCAGCAGCGTCGTCCAGCTCTGGGACTTCACCTTCCTCCAGAAGCTCAGCTTCATCGGCATCCAGCTCGCTGGCTACGCGGGCGTCGCGTTCATCGCGATCACCCTGGCCCGCCTGGTCGCGGACTCGCGCGGGGAGTCGCCGTTCGTCCTTCGCAACGTCAATCGGTTGCGCCGGATCGGCGTCGTCGTGCTGATCGGTGCGCCGCTGCTGTCTCTGGGCCACTGGTTCGTCGAGCGCTGGCTGGTCGAGTCCTCCTCGATGGGGGACACCGTTTCTGTCTACCCGTACCACTGGTCGTCGCTGCCGTGGTGGACGATGCTCGTCGGCGCCGCGGTCCTGGTGCTCGCCGACGTGTGGCACCGCGGCGTACGGATGGCCGACGACGTCGAGGGGCTGGTGTGAGCCCGGTCGACCCGGAGGAGGGTCACCGCATCGGCGTGCGGCTCGACGAGCTGCTCGAGGAACGCGGCATGACGCTGACCGAGCTCGCCGACCGCGTCGGCGTGACGATCGTGAACCTCTCGATCCTCAAGAACGGCCGTGCGAAGGCGGTCCGGTTCTCGACCCTGACCGCGATCTGCGACGCGCTGGGCTGCGACGTCGGCGACGTGCTCTACCTCAGCGAAGGATGACCCGGACGGCGCTGCCGTCGGCGTTCGAGTCCTGCCAGCCCTTCTCCGAGGCCCGGCCGCTGTGCCAGATCAGCCCGTCGAAGGCGATCGACTCGATCTTCAGGTTGCCGGCGTACGCGACCAGGTACGCGGCCGCGGCCCAGCCCTGGCGGTTGCCGTCCTGGCCGGTCGCCACCGGCAGCGTCAGGTCCTGCCGGGCGCCGGTGCGCCGCACCTCGAGCCCGGAGCCGAAAGAGCCGGCCAGCGACCGGGTGACCGCAGCAGCCGTCCCGTGGGTCTTCGGCTCGTGCACCACGCAGGTGAAGTCGCCACCCGGGCTGTAGCCGGTCAGGGCGGAGGCGAGGGCGCGGGCGTCGGGAGCGTGGTCCTCGTAGGCCTCGGGGAACCCGGAGCGCTGCACCTTCTGCGCAGCCTCGGTGATCCGCATGGTCTCGTAGCCGTCGATCTTCACCAGGGCGTCGTAGAACTTGTTGATCGCGTAGTGCTCGTCCTGGATCTGGGCCGCGGTGCCCCAGCCCTGGGAGGGACGCTGCTGGAAGATGCCGACCGAGTCCCGGTCGCCGTGGGCCAGGTTGCGGATCTTGCTCTCCTGGAACGCCGTCGCCAGGGCGATCGACGCAGCGCGCGCGGGCAGGCCACGTCGGACCGCGATGGCGGAGATCAGGGCGGCGTTGCGTCCCTGCTCGGGGTCGAGGTTGACGGTGCGTCCGCTGACGTTCGCCTTGCAGCCCTCCGGGTCCGGCAGCGGGCCGGCGCCCCGCCAGACGGCGAAGATGACCCCGCCGACCACCGCCAGGGTGGCCAGGAAGACGAAGGAGACGACTCCCGAACGGCGACGCTTCCGCGGCATCAGTTCGCGTGCAGGTCGGCGTTCAAGGTGATACCCGCGGCCTTCCACGGGACGGCCTCGACGGCACCGGTGACGGAGTTGCGGCGGAACAGGATGTTGCTCGCTCCGGAGAGCTCGAGCGCCTTCCGGGTGCTGCCGTCGTGCAGCGTCACCTTGGTCCCTGCGGTGACGTAGGTACCGGCCTCGACCACGCAGTCGTCGCCGAGCGAGATGCCGATGCCGGAGTTGGCGCCGAGAAGGCAGCGCTGGCCGATCGCGATGACCTGCGAGCCGCCGCCCGACAGCGTGCCCATGATCGAGGCGCCGCCGCCGATGTCGGAGCCGTCACCGACCACGACGCCGGCCGAGATGCGGCCCTCGACCATCGAGGTGCCCAGCGTGCCGGCGTTGAAGTTCACGAAGCCCTCGTGCATCACGGTGGTGCCCTCGGCCAGGTGCGCACCGAGGCGGACGCGGTCGGCGTCGGCGATGCGGACGCCGGTGGGGACGACGTAGTCGGTCATCCGCGGGAACTTGTCGATGCCGAAGACCTCGACCGGCCCGTCGGCCTTGAGCGCGGCGCGGACCTCCTCGAAGCCGGCCGGCGAGCACGGGCCGCGACTGGTCCACACGACGTTGGCGAGCAGTCCGAACTGGCCCTCGAGGCTCAGCGCGTGCGGGGCGACCAGGCGGTGGCTCAGCAGGTGCAGGCGCAGGTAGACGTCGCTGGCGTCAGCCGGCGCGGAGGCCAGCTCGATCGAGCGCAGGACCACCTCGGTGTGCACGCCGCGGGCCTCGTCCTTGCCGGCCAGCGCGGTCAGGTACGCCGGGGCGGTCGCGTCCGCGGGTGCCTCGCCGAGAGCCGGCGCGGGGTACCAGGTGTCCAGCGTGGTGCCGTCCGCGGCCACGGTGGCGAGGCCGAAGCCCCACGCGCGATCAGGGGTGCCAGAGGTCGCCGCAGACATGCCCTCAAGGCTACCGGGGCGACGGGAGCCGGAGCCTGTCGGTCTCAGGTGGCAGGGTGGCGCCATGGCCATCGCAACCTTCAAGGAGCTCTGCCTCGACACCCACCCGGCCCCGGGTCAGGACGTCACCGCGCTCAGCCGGTTCTGGGCCGCGGCGCTCGGGCTGGAGTTCAAGAGGTTCAGCGACGATCCGGCCGACCCGGGCGACGTGATCGGGCCGGAGGAGGGTCAGGGCATCGCGGTGTGTCCGGTCCCGGAGGCCAAGACCGTCAAGCACCGGGTGCACCCGGACATCAGCGTCCGTGACCTGTCCGAGGTGCTGGAGCTGGGCGCGACCGTGATCCGTCCGCAGGACGAGGAGATCCGCTGGACGGTGATGGCCGACCCCGAGGGTGGTGAGTTCTGCGCGTTCGTGCAGCCGCCCGAGCGGATCGCGACGTACCGGATGTTCGAGTTCAACGTCGACAGCGTGGACGCCGAGGCGAGCGCGCGCTGGTGGGCGGAGGCGTTCGGCGTCGAGGCCGAGCCGAAGGACGGCTACTGGTGGTTCACCGGTGCGCCGGGTTTCCCGTCGAGCGCGGTCTCGCCGTTCTTCGCGATGGTCTTCGGGCACGTGCCCGAGCCCAAGACGGTGAAGAACCGCTGGCACTGGGACGTGTACGGCGAGGTCGAGGACTTCCTCGCCCACGGTGCGACCCTGCTCTGGGAGATGCCGCGCTGGACGGTGCTCGCAGATCCTGAGGGGAATGAGTTCTGCGTCTTCCCGCCCGATGCTGGTTGAGGCGCGGACCCAGATCTAGGTTCCTGAGGAGGTTGCGCAGCAACCATCTCGAAGGACGAAACCCGGTGACCTGACAGGATGAACCCATGCCCCTCGACCTCACCGCGGACGTCGTCGACCTGACGGCTGCCCTGGTCGACCTGGAGTCCGTCAGCGGCAACGAGCGGGCGATCACCGACGCGATCGAGGCCGAGCTCGCGAAGGCCGCGCACCTGAGCGTCACCCGGATCGGCAACTCGCTGGTCGCGCGCACCGAGCTGGGCCGTTCCGAACGGGTGGTCATCGCCGGGCACGTGGACACCGTCCCGCTCAACGACAACCTGCCCTCGCGCAACGACGGCACCCTGCTGCACGGTCTCGGCAGCTGCGACATGAAGGGCGGTGTCGCGGTCGCGCTCAAGCTCGCCGCCGGTCTGCCGACGCCCGAGCGCGACATCACCTTCGTCTTCTACGAGTGCGAGGAGGTCGACGCGGTCCGCAACGGGCTGCGGATCATCTCCGAGCAGCGTCCCGACCTGCTCGAGGCCGACTTCGCGATCCTCATGGAGCCCTCCGACGCCGGTGTCGAGGCCGGCTGCCAGGGCACCCTGCGCGTCGAGGTCAGCACGACCGGCGAACGCGCGCACTCGGCCCGGTCCTGGCGCGGGAAGAACGCGATCCACGGCGCCGCCGAGATCCTCAACCGGCTGGCGGCGTACGAGGCCCGGATGCCGGTGATCGACGGCCTGGAGTACCACGAGGGGCTGAACGCGGTGCTCATCAACGGCGGCGTCGCGACCAACGTGATCCCCGACCGGTGCACGGTCACCGTGAACTACCGGTTCGCGCCGGACCGGAGCGAGGCCGAGGCGCTGGCCTACGTCACCGAGTTCTTCGACGGCTTCGAGATCGCACTCACCGACTCCGCGCCGGGTGCGTTGCCGGGGTTGGACCGCCCGGCGGCCAAGGCTTTCGTCGACGCTGTCGGCGGTCAGGTCGGTCCCAAGTTCGGCTGGACCGACGTCGCCCGTTTCACCGTTCTCGGCATCCCCGCCGTCAACTACGGCCCGGGGGATCCGACCCTGGCCCACAAGCAGGAGGAGTACGTTCCCTTGGAGCAGATCCGTCGTTGCGAGCAGACGCTTCGGACCTGGCTGACGTCCGGGCCGGGTGCCTGATGGTCGGCACGCCCGAGGAGTTCCGGAGCAAGCGCAAGGGCCCGACCCTGCTGCGCGGCAGCCAGGTCGACCTGTCCACCACCGACCAGCGCCTGCTGGACTCACGCGGTCCGTCGGACTGGGTGCACACCGACCCGTGGCGGGTGCTGCGGATCCAGGCCGAGTTCGTCGAGGGCTTCGGCGCGCTGGCCGAGCTCGGCCCTGCGGTCGGCTGCTTCGGTTCGGCGCGGACCAAGGTCGACGACCCCTTCTACGCCAAGGGTGTCGAGCTGGGCCGGGGCCTCGTGGAGGCCGGCTTCGCGGTGATCACCGGCGGCGGCCCCGGAGCGATGGAGGCGGTCAACAAGGGCGCCGCCGAGGCGGACGGGGTCAGCGTCGGGCTGGGCATCGAGCTGCCCTTCGAGCAGGGCGTCAACGAGTACGTGAACATCGGCATCAACTTCCGCTACTTCTTCGCCCGCAAGACCATGTTCGTGAAGTACTCCCAGGGCTTCGTGGTGCTGCCCGGCGGCCTGGGCACCTTCGACGAGATGTTCGAGGCGATGACGCTGGCGCAGACCCGCAAGGTCACCAGCTTCCCGGTGGTGCTGATCGGGGTCGACTACTGGACGGGCCTGCTGGACTGGCTTCGCGGTACGGTGCTTGCCGACGGCAAGATCTCGGAGGCCGACCTGGACATGCTCACGCTCACTGACGACGTCGACGAGGCGGTTTCCATCATGGAGGCCTCGCGATGATGTGGCTGTTCGCGCTCATCATCGTGCTGGTGGTCGGTGGCGTCGCCGTGGTCGCGGTCGGCACCGGCGGCTCGATGGCCACCGAGTACGACGACCGCCCGGACGCCCTGGTGCCGGCCGAAGGTCCGATCAGCGGCGACGACCTGCGCAACCTCCGGCTGAGCACCGCGGTTCGCGGCTACCGGGCCAGCGAGGTCGACGCGCTGCTCGACCGGCTGGCTGATCAGTTGGACGGCAAGCCCGCGGCTGCACCCCAGGCTGCTCCGGCACCCGCTCCTTGGCCGGCTCCCGTGTCCGAGCCCGAGGGTGGGAGCGCGGAGTGAACCCGGAGCGGATCTCGTTGGTGCTGACCGCGCTCGCCGCGGTCGTGGTGGTGCTGACGCGGGTCCGCATGGCGGCCAGCCACGAGGCCGCCGGCCGGCTCGACGTGCCGCACCGGCTCGTCAACCTGCACACCCTGTTCGGCGTACCGGCGCTGGCGCTGTGGGGCGCGTTCCTGCTCGTCGACTCGCTGCGCGAGGTCGTCGGGTACGCCGGCCTGCTGTGCTGGTGGGTGACCACCGTGGCCGGTCTCCTGCTCCTGGTCCGCTGGGTCCCGGCGCACGGACGGCACGCCGCGGATCCTGCCGCCGACTCCTGGGGCGAGGGGCCGGGCCTCTCGGTCCTCGGCCACGTCGGGCTGCTGATCGGGTCCCTGGTGTGGACCTGGTTCCTGGTCTCCGGGAAGCTCAGCTGACGGGATAGTCCCGAGCAGTCGGCACCATCTCAGCGGCCAGAACCAGCCATGTCGCTCGGGACTATCGCCCTTCGAAGACCGGCTTCTCCTTGGCCAGGAACGCGTCGACCGCGCGGCGGTGATCGGCGCTGGCGCCGGTGAAGTTCATCTTCTCGCCCTCGAACGCGAGCGAGGAGGCGAAGTCGTGGCTGCTCGCGTAGTTCACCGACTGCCGGATCGACGCGTAGGACAGCGTCGGACCTCCGGCCAGCTTGGTCGCCAGCGTGGTGACCTCGGCGACCAGCTCGTCGTCGGCGACGACCCGGGTGGCCAGCCCCAGGGCGAGGGCGTCCTCGGCCGGGATCGTGCTCGGGAAGTACAGCAGCTCGATGGCCTTGGCCCGTCCGACCAGGCGCTGCAGCGTCCAGGAGGCTCCGGTGTCGCAGGACAGCGCGACGCCCGGGAAGGCGAGGTTGAACCCGGCCGAGGCCGCCATGATCCGCAGGTCGCAGGCGAAGGCGAGGCTCGCGCCGGCGCCGGCCGCCACCCCGTTGAGCGCGGCGATCACCGGCTTGGGCATCTCGGCGATCGCCGTCACGATCGGGTTGTAGTGCTTCTCCACGGTGGTGAAGAGCGCCTCGGTGCTGCCCGAGTTCAGCAGCTCGACGTGCTCCTTGAGGTCCTGCCCGACGCAGAAAGCCCGGCCGGTGCCGGTGAGCACCACGCACCGCACCGCGTCGTCGGTGGCTGCGGCGGTGACCGCCTCGAGCAGGGCCTCCTTGGTCGCCAGGTTGAGACCGTTCATGCCCTCGGGTCGGTTCAGGGTGATCGTGCCGACGCCGTCGGAGATCTCGTAGGTCACCGGGAGGTCGGTCATCGGGTGGCTCCTTGCAGGTGGTGGTCGATGAAGCGGGACGCGGCGGGCAGCAGCCGGGTGGCGTGCTCGTCGAAGAACGCCGCGGCGCGGTGCCCCGGCCAGTCCCCGGGAAGCAGCTCGCGGGGGAGCCCGGGGTCGGAGAACAGGAACTTGCGCCAGCTGTGCAGCAATTCGGAGCGTACGACGAAGGCACTGACGTCGTCGCCGGTGCCCCGGCCGACGGTGGGGGCGACCAACGCCGCCGCCTCGCCCAGCCAGGCGTCGTACGCGCTTCCCAAGGCGGTCAGGTCGAATGCCCCGAGCAGCGCGTCGGTGGGTTCGGCGTCCTGGCTGGTGAACGCGATCGTGTCCACGCCCTCCTCCTCGAGGAGTCGGTCGACCTCGGCCGAGGCGCGCGGGCTGACCCAGGTGCTGTCGCTGACCGGTGCCATCCCGAGGAAGCGCAGCCGGCTGCGGACCCGCTCACGACGAGCCCGGTCGGTGATCGGGCTGAGCACCCGCAGGTGCCAGTGGCCGTCCCAGTCGGCCTCGTCGGTGCGGTAGATCCGGACCCCGGCCTCGTCGAGCCAGGTGCGGGCGTGCTCGGTCAGGGCGTACCCGCCGGCGTCATCCGCGGTCAGCCACTCCTGGGCGACCATCCGCGACAACGCGGTGCGAACGGCGGGCGCGCTGACGCCCAGCGGTTCGAGCAGCCGGATCAGCACGGCGACGGGCGCACGTCCGCCACGGCTGCGCAGGTGGTCGCCGTAGAGGTCGAACAACGCGGATCGGGCGTGCACGGGCACGAGTCTGCCGTACGGGCTTTCCCATCGATTGTTCGTGGCAAGGCGTCATAGGGAATAATGGGTGCGGCTGGCGTCACATCTGCTCGGGCGCTGGGTTCACACAGGAAGAGGTATGCGCATGGCGGCGATGAAGCCGCGGACCGGCGACGGGCCGCTGGAGGTCACCAAGGAAGGTCGCGGCATCGTGATGAGGGTTCCCCTCGAAGGCGGTGGCCGACTGGTGGTGGAGCTCAACGCGGAAGAGGCCGGCGCTCTCGGAGACGCTCTCAAGGCCGTGGTCGGCTGACGCCGGACCACCCTCCCCAGATTCAGCACGGCTGACGAAGGCCCCGACGCCCGCACGGGCGGTCGGGGCCTTCGGTATTGTCCCCTTTGTGTTCGTGCTGAGCTCGGAGGCGCCCACTGCCGCTGCTGGAGTCGTTGCCCTCGCGTTGCTCGACGACGAGGGCTCGCTCGTGCTGGGGCCTGGATCGGCCGCCCTGGCCGCAGAGCTCGGCGACGTCGACCTCCTGGAGCTGTTCGCTGAGGCGGGCGCCACGGCCACTGCCGGGGACGTGGTCCGGCTGGTCCTGCCCGTCTCGCGCGGGGCGCTCACGATCTTCGGGGTCGGTGTCGGTGACGCCGGTGCCGACGGCCTCCGCGCCGCGGGGGCGGGCGTGGTCCGCGCCGCCGCGGGCCAGGACGTCGTCACCTCGGCCGTCCAGGCCGTCGCCGACGACGCCGGATTGACCGCTTTCGTCGCCGGGGTGGTCCTCGGCTCGTTCCGGTACTCGCTCAAGGCCGACCCCGGTACGCCGGCGCCGCGGTTCGTGCTCGCCTGCGCTGCACCCGAGCTCGCCCCGGTCCTCGAGCGCGCCGAGGTGATCGCACGGGCGAGCAGCGAGGCCCGCCGGCTGGCCACCACCCCCTCGAACATCAAGTCGCCGGGCTGGCTCAAGGACCAGGTCCTCGAGCTCGCCGCACCGTCCCGGCTCAAGACCAAGGTCTGGGACGTCGCTGCGCTGACCAAGGAAGGCTTCGGCGGGATCCTCGCGGTCGGCCGGGCCTCGGCGACGCCTCCGTACCTGGTGCAGCTGGACTACACCCCGGCCAAGGTCACCCGCCGCACCCCGCACGTGGTGCTGGTCGGCAAGGGCATCACGTTCGACACCGGCGGCCTCTCGATCAAGCCGGGCGAGGCGATGACCACGATGAAGCGCGACATGACCGGCGCCGCGGTGGTCGCGGCGACGATGTCCGCGCTCGCGGCACTGGACTGCCCGGTGCGGGTGACCGGCCTGATGCCGCTGGCGGAGAACGCGATCGGCGGGGCCGCGCTGCGTCCTGGCGACGTGATCACCCACTGGGGTGGACGGACCACCGAGGTCACCAACACCGACGCCGAGGGTCGCCTCGTGCTCGCCGACCCGATGCAGTACGCCGTGGACAAGCTGAAGCCGGACCTGCTGGTCGACGTCGCCACCCTGACCGGCGGCATCAAGGTCGCACTCGGCCTGGGCCTCGGCGGGATCTTCAGCAACGACGAGGCCGCGGCCGCCACCCTGATCGCGGCCGGGGCCGAGGCGGGCGAGCCGCTGTGGCGGATGCCGCTGGCCGAGGAGTACGAGTCGTTCCTGGCCTCCAAGGTCGCCGACTCCGACAACGCCCCGGGCCGGGCGCCGGCGATCACCGCCGCGTTGTTCCTCCAGCACTTCGCCGGGGACCTGCCGTGGGTGCACCTGGACATCGCCTCGGCCGGCGACTCCGCCAAGGACGAGCTCGAGTGGTCCCAAGGGCCGACCGGCTTCGGCGCTCGCCTGCTGCTGCACTGGCTCGGGAGTCCCGAGCCGCTCGCGGGCATCGGCGCATGAGCAACCTGGCCGGCCTCACCGTCCGCTGGTCGCTCGTCGACGCCCCCGCCGGCGTCGAGGACGCGCTCGCCGACTACGTCGCGGGCACCTCGCACGCCCGCTTCTCGGCGATGGACGGCCTGCGCTTCAAGACCTGGCGGATGGTCTCCGGTCAGTGGTTCGAGGGTTGCTACGTGTTCGCGACCGCCGAGGACCGCGCCGCGTTCCAGGAGCAGTTCACCGCCACCGCGGACACCTCGCCCGGCTCGCAGATCATCGGCTCCTCGCCGATCCTCATCGAGGAGTGCGCGATCGTCTCCGTCGCCGAGGGTGCCTCGGGCTTCGAGGCGGCGGAGCGCTACTGAACGCTGGCCCGATCACGAGCGATCGGTCAGGATGCTTCTGTGAGCGGCGACCCCGGCGCGTTGCGTGCCCGCGAGGCGATCGGCCGGCGTGCCTGGGCCGAGGCTCGTGAGGCGTACCAGGCGTGCTCCGACCACACCGCCGCCGACCTGGAGTCCTGGGGCCTTGCGGCGTACCTGACCGGGCGCGACGACGAGGCGGAGACGATCCGGGCACAAGCCCACCAGGCCTACCTCGCGGACGGTGACCTCGACGGTGCCTCACGGACGGCGTTCTGGCTGGGCCTGTCGCTGATGATGGCCGGCGAGCCGGCACGCGCCGGTGGCTGGTTCGGGATCATGCGGCAAGTCACGGGCGACGGTCTTGAGTCGACGCGGTGGGGCGGGTACGCGGCGCTCAACCTCGGGATGATGGCTCTCTTCGCGGGCCGGTTCGACGAGAGCGCCGAAAGTCTCGGCCGCGCCCTCGAGGTTGCGCAGCAGTACGACGACCTCGATCTGCGACTGCTGGCCGCAAGCGGACACGGACAGGCACTGCTCGCTCTGGGGCGGCCCGCGGACGGGATGAGCGAGCTGGACGGGGTGATGGTGCTCGCGACCTCCTCCTCGGCCAGCCCGCAGGCGGTCGGTCAGGTCTACTGCGCCGTCATCTCGGTGTGTCGGGGGAGCCTTGACCTCGAGCGCGGCTCGGAGTGGACCGAGGCTCTGAGCCGGTGGTGCGACACGCAGCCGGACCTGATGCCCTACCGTGGGCAGTGCCTGGTGCACCGGTCAGAGGTTCTCCAGGTGCGCGGTCGCTGGGACGAGGCGATCACCGAGGCCGAGCGGGTCCTCGGCGACGACCGCCGCCGGGAGCGCGACGTCGCCCTGGGCATGGCGCTCTACCAGCGTGCTGAGCTGCACCGGGTCCGCGGTGACGACCGTGAGGCGGAGCGCGGTTACCGGGAGGCCCTGGCCGCTGGACATGACCCGCAACCGGGACTGGCGCTCCTGCGACTGGCCCAGGGAAAGGGGGAGTCGGCTCTGCTCTCGCTCCAGCGAGCGCTCGGGGAGACCGGAGTTCCGTTCCTGCGTGTCCGTCTGCTGCCCGCTCTGGTGGAGGTGGCGCTCGCGGTCGGCGACCTGACGGCGGCCGAGGTCGCTGTGAACGAGCTCGAGGATGCGGCGTCACGGCTCGGCTCGATCTACGCCCGGGCGATGGCGGCAACCTCTGCGGGCGCGCTCGCGATCGCTGAAGGCCGGAGCGGCGAAGCCTTGGGCGCGCTCCGAGCCGCCTTGGCCGACTGGGCGCGGCTCGATGCGCCGTACGACGCAGCCCGGTGCCGCTTGCTCCTGGCTCGCGCGTGCCAGGACGTCGGGGACCTGGAGACGGCCGAGCTGGAGCGGGCGGCCGCCCGAGTCGTCTTCACCGACCTCGGCGCCGAGCGCGACCTGGCAGGACTTCCTGGCTCGCCGCAGGCCGGCGTGCCGGCAGGACTGACGCCGCGCGAGGTCGAGGTGCTGCGCCTGGTGGCCACCGGAGCCAGCAATCGCGAGGTCGCGGCGGAGCTGGTGCTCTCTGAGAAGACCGTGGCCCGGCACGTCGCCAACATCTTCGTGAAGATCGGGGTGTCCTCCCGATCCGCAGCCACCGCCTTCGCCTACGACGAGAATCTGGTGTGAGCCTGGGCTGAGGCCCGGTCCCGCGATCTACACATCGATCTGCACAGTTCTGCCGACGTGGTGCGCCCGGTGCGCCTCCTACGTTCGCGTCAACGACGACGAACGAGGAGACGACGATGAAGGCAGTGGTGGCCGGCGGAGGACCGGTCGGCATCTACGCCGCGATCGCGCTGGCGCGACGGGGGCACGCGGTCACGCTCGTCGACCGGGATCCAGGACCTACGGGCTCCGACTGGCAGCGCGCCGGGGTGATGCAGTTCGAGCACGCGCACGGGTGGCGTCCGCAGGTGGTCGAGGCGCTGAGGGCCGAGATGCCGGACGTTCTGGACGCCCTCCTCGATGCCGGTGCTCGTCTGGAGCAGCTCCCCGGCATGCCGGGGATCGAGGCACTCGCGTGCCGGCGGCCTGTGCTCGAGCGGGTGCTGCGCCGCTGCGCCGCACAGGAACCCGACCTGCGCTGGCGGACCGGGCACGTCGACCGGCTCGAGGTGTCGGACGGGCGAACCTCCGGGGTCGTCGTCGACGGCGACCCGCTGCCGGCCGACCTCGTCGTCGTCGCCACCGGCCGCAACAGCCGCCTCGGCGACGAGCTGCGTGGTCCAGCCGAGGGCGGCTCCTGCGGCTTCTCCTACGTGACCCGGGTCTACCGGGCGTTGCCGGGGACGGCACCGTACCGGGGCTTCCCGTCCTTCCAGACCGGCCCCGGTTACGTCAGCGTGGTGATCGGCGGCGACGGGGACACCCACTCGGTGGTCATCGCGTATCCCTCGCATGACGAGACGTTCGGCGGGTTGCGCACCGAAGGTGGTTTCGCGACGGCGGCCCAGCTGGTTCCGAACCTGGCCCCCTGGACCACGCCGGACTCGTTCGAGCCGCTCACCGACGTCCTGGTCGGCGGCCACCTGACGAACACCTACCGCCTGCAAGGACCGGCCCTGGGTCTGCCCCCTGCTACCGGGTTGTTCTTCGTCGGCGACGCCGTCCTGACCACCAACCCGGCGGCCGGACGCAACCTCGCGCTGCTGATCCCGCACGTCCGCCACCTCCTGGGATCGCTGGACGATCACGCCCAGGACCTGGACGACGCCTCACTGGCGCTCGATTCCTGGGCCGAGCAGCACCTGCGTCCCTGGTACCTCGACCACGTTCGCTGGGACCGGACCCTTCTGGAGCGCTTCGACGGTCGGGACCTCGACCTGGCCGAGCGCCTGCCGTCGGACGTCATCTGCGCCGCTGCCGAGGTCGACGACAGCCTGCGCCCGTACGTCGGCATGTACTTCGGCATGGTCGCCGGCCCCGACATCCTCGACGCCGCCGAGCCGCGTGTCCGTGAGCTTCTCGCCGAGGGTTGGCGGCCGAGCACTCCCGGCCCGACCCGTGCCGAGCTCGCCGAAGCCCTGCACGTCCCGACCCGTTGATCGAACCCATCCCTCTCCACGAAACGAGGATCGTCATGAGCACCATCGCCACTGCAGCACCCCCCGTCCACTCCCGCGGCCTCGGTCTGCGGACCCTCGCCTGGGTTGCGCCGGCGCCGTTCGTGGCGCTCGCGATCGCCAACGCGGTCAACCCGGCTGACCTGGGTGGCTCCGCGGCTCAGGAGGTCGCCAGCTTCTCGGCACACGGCACGGCAGCGAGCGTGTCCATCGCCTTCAGCGCGCTGTTCGTCATCACCCTCGTCCCGGCGACGATCGCGATGCTCGTCGCTACCCGGGAGCGCGCCGGCCGGGGCACCGCGATCATCACCGGCTACTGGGTGATCGCCGCCTGCTTCGGCGCCACGGCCCCGGCGCCCGAGGTGATCTCCTGGCTCACCGCTCACTACCACCTGAGCACCAGCGTGGGGATCGCGATGAACAAGGCACTCGAGGGGTCAGCGTTGTACGCCGTGGGGATCCTTCCGTTCGCGCTCGCCATCACGCTGGGTCGCATCGCGCTCGGCGTCGTGCTCTGGCGCCTCCAGATCGCCCCCCGCTGGATGGCCGGCTGCCTGCTGGTTGCGGTTCCGGTCGAGTGGGGCGGGGCTGCCGCGGTCGGCAACGCAGGACCGGCGGTGGCGTACGTGCTCACGGCGATCGGCTTTGCCAGCGCGAGCCTCGCGCTGCTGCGGTCGACCAACGAGCGCACGGCGTGATCGCCGTGCGGGCGATGTGGGTCAGCCTGGGCGGGGCCGTCGTCGTGCTGGTGCTGTCGGGGTGCGGAGGAGGCTCGGAGGAGGCAGCGAACTCCCCTTCGGGGAGCGAAAGCGGTACTCCGGCAGCAGGCGCTCCCCGCAATGCGTGCCGACTGATCACCACTGACGAGGTCGCGCGGGTGCTCGGGGAGCACAGTTCCGACCACACGACGTACACGGTCACGTCGTCTTCCGGGAGCGACGGCTCGTGCACCTATGCGTGGACCGCGAACGGGGGCGGGGACGAGTTCACGGTGAACGAGTTCCCCGCCAGCAGCTACGTGGCGCAACCGGGCGTGGAGCCGCTCGAGATCCCCGGGATCGGGGACCGGGCCTTCGAGGAGGTGGGCAGCTTCTACGTGCGGGTGGGTGCCGAGATGGTCAACGTCGTCAACCTGCAGGAAGGCACCGGCTCCGACGAAGCGTTGCTCGCGATCGCGGCAGGTCGCATGGGTGGCTGAGCGTCAGGGCTTGCAGGCGTTGCGCCAGTTCTGTCCGAACGCGTAGAGCATCTTGCCGATGGTCTTGCACTGCGCGGTGTTCGCGACGTACGCCTTCACCACAGCGCTGCGGGCGGACTGCGGCTTGTAGCTGTCGCCCCAGTAGGGCCACTCCGGCTGATCGCAGTCGGCGTAGCACGCCTGGACGCTGTAGCTGCCCTGCGGGAGGAACGGGTTGGTGTCGACGAACGACAGGTTGCCCGGTCCGACCCGCCCGATGACGGCGTTCACGTTGTAGATCAGGAAGACCGGGGCGCCCGCCTGGGCACCCGGGGTGACGGTGATGTGCACGCCGGGGCTGGCCTTGGTACCCGACGTGGCGGTAAGGCTCGGCGGAGCCGCGTTCACCGAGGTCGGGATGGAGGGGTGGTTCCAAGGGCCGTAGGTGACGGTGGCCCCGCTTCCGAAGCAGGCCGGAGCGCAGACGCCGGCCCGGTAGCTCTTCCGACTGCGCGGACTGCCGGAGTCGGTCAGGATGCTGGTGACCGTGTCCGTCGAGGTTCCGTTGGTGGTCGTCACCCGGGCGTCGCCCCAGACCCGAAGTGCAGGGGGCACGCCGGCCCAGTCAACGGTGAGGACGTCCGGGTTCCCGTAGGCGACCGAGGTGACCACAGGGATCCCGGGGCTGTCGGCACTCGCGATCGGGGAGGCCGGTCCGGCGATCAGCGCGGCGGCGCCGAAGCCGGTGAGCAGGAAGCGTGCAAGCGGTGAGCGCATCGTTGTACCCCACAGTGCAGACGATCGATGCTGCGATCAAAACACGCGCGGTACTCCCGCGTACTGAAATTTGCGGGCCGAGTTCATCAGGACGCGTGGTCCGAGTCGGACTCCGCGGGCATCTCGGACTTCACGGGCGCAGGCCGGACGGTTCCCGGGGCCGGGAAGGCCAGCTCGACGACGATGCTGATGACCACCCAGCAGATCCCGACAGCGATCAGGTAGCGCGTCAGGGCGACGTCGAGCGGCATGGTGCCATCGAGGACGCCGGCCAGCGCGGGCGAGGCCACGACGGCTGCGCCGCCCAGGACCCCGGGCGAGAGCGGACTCACGAGGTCACCGCCATCCCGGACGGGGCCACAAAGGCGGCGCTGACGACACCGACCGAGCGCACCTGGTCGGCGCCGATCAGCTCGGAGTAGGACAGCACCGGGAGCTGGTGCAGGGAGGGCCGGACGAGGCGGCGGACCGCGGGCCGCAACGGCGGCGAGCAGACCAGCACCGGTCGCAGGTTCTGGTTCTCGGCCTCGGTGAGCATCGAGCTGAGCTGCAGCAGCACGCTCTGGCCGAGGTCCGGATCCATCGCGATGACAGCGCCGGCCTCGGTGGGGCGCAGGTCCTCGAGCATCTGCTGCTCGAGCTGCGGCTCCAGGCTGATGACGTGGACGGTGGAGTCGGTCACGTACGGCGCCACGATCGCCGGGCCGAGGGCGGTCCGGGACGCCTCGACCAGCGCGTCGGTGTCCTTGCTGGTGGCCGCCCGCAGCGAAAGCGCCTCGTAGATCCGGACCAGGTCGCGCACCGAGACGTTCTCGTCGAGCAGCGTCTGCAGCACCCGCTGCACCTCGCCCAGGGTCAGCTGCGCCGGGGTGAGCTCGTCGACCACCACCGGGTGCGAGCGCTTGACCACGTCGGTGAGCAGCTTGACGTCCTCGCGGCCGAGCAGGCGGGCAGCGTGGGTGGTGACGACCTCGGCCAGGTGGGTCGTGATCACCGAGGCGCGGTCGACCACGGTGGCACCGGAGAGCTCGGCCTGGTTGCGCAGCTCGGCCGGGATCCACTTGGCGTCCAGGCCGAAGACCGGCTCGCGGGTCGGCTCACCGGGCAGCGATCCCAGGAAGTCGCCGATGGCCAGCACCGTGCCGGCGGGCGACTCGCCCCGCGCCACCTCGATGCCGAACAGCTTGATCGCGTACGTGCGCAGCGGCAGGTCGAGGTTGTCGCGAGTGCGCACCGGCGGGACCACGATGCCGATGTCCCCGGCTACCTTCCGGCGCAGCGCCTTGACCCGCTCCAGCAGGTCACCGCCGGCGCTCGGGTCGACCAGGTCGATGATGTCGGCGGACAGCTCGAGCCCGAGCGGATCCACCTGGATCTCTGCGGCGAGCACCTCGGGGGAGTCCGGCGAGGGCAGCGCGGCGTGTGCCTCGTCCTCGGGCGAGGCCTGCTCGTCCTCCTCCTCGATCCGGGTGCTGGCCAGCAGCATCAGGCCACCGGCCACGATGAACGGGATCTTGGGCAGGCCCGGGATCAGGCAGAGCGCGAGACCGGCGAAGCCGGCCACCCGCAGCGGCGTGCGGCGGGCGGTGAGCTGGCGCAGGATGTCCGAGCCCATGTCCTGGTCGCCGACCGCGCGGGTGACGATGAGGCCGGTGGCGACCGAGAGCAGCAGCGCCGGGATCTGCGAGACCAAGCCGTCGCCGATGGACAGCAGGCTGTACGTCGAGACCGCGTCGCCGAAGCCCATCTTCTTCTGGCCGACGCCGACGCCGAAGCCGCCGATCAGGTTGACCAGGGTGATCACGATCGCGGCGATCGCGTCGCCCTTCACGAACTTGGAGGCACCGTCCATCGCGCCGTAGAAGTCGGCCTCGGCGTGCACCTCGAGGCGGCGCTTGCGGGCCTGGTCCTCGTCGATGAGGCCGGAGTTGAGGTCGGCGTCGATGGCCATCTGCTTGCCGGGCATGGCGTCGAGGGTGAAGCGGGCGCCGACCTCGGCGACGCGGCCGGCACCGTTGGTGATGACGACGAACTGGATGACCAGCAGGATCGCGAAGACGATGATGCCGACGATCAGCGAACCGCCGACCACGAAGTGTCCGAACGTGTCGATCACCTTGCCGGCGTACCCGTCGAGGAGCACCAGGCGGGTGGCGCTGACGTTGAGCGCCAGCCGGAACAGCGTCATCACCAGGATGACCGCCGGGAACGCGGCGAAGTCGAGCGGCTTGCTGATGAACATCGCCGTCAGCAGGATCAGCAGTGCGCCGGTGATGTTCATCGCGATCAGCAGGTCGAGCAGGATCGCGGGCAGCGGGACGACCAGCATCACCACGATGAAGACGATGCCCACCGGGACACCGAGCTGCATCAGACGCTTCATGGACGGACCTTTCTGCTACTTGTCCTGAGGAGGTTGCGCAGCAACCGTCTCGAAGGGCCGTCCGTGGCGCAGCGGCGAGATCGTCCTGACCTCGGAGTCCCTATCGGCCGGGCGCGAGCACAGCTGAGGGCTTTCTGCGGCGTCCGGCCGGGAGCACCGCCGGCAGCTCGCCCTCGCCGCGCGGTGAGCGGTGCGACCCCCCGTGCTGACCACGGCTGCGGCGGCTGATCACGAAGGCGAGCACCTGGGCGACCGCGGCGAACAGCTCGGCCGGGATCTCCTGGCCGACCTTGGTCGAGGTGTACAGGGCCCGGGCCAGCGGGACGTCGCGCACCAGCGGGACCGACTCCTCCCCGGCCCGCTCACGGATCTTCGCCGCGATGGCCCCGGCGCCGCGGGCGACCACCCGCGGAGCGCCCTTCTCGGGCTCGTAGCGCAGTGCTACCGCGACGTGGGTCGGGTTGACCAGCACGACGTCGGCCTGGGCGATGTCGGCCATCATCCGGTTGCGGGCCATGGCCAGCTGCCGGGAGCGGATCGCGCTCTTGACCAGCGGGTCGCCCTCGGCCTGCTTGTGCTCCTGCTTGACCTCGTCCTTGGTCATCCGGGTCTGCTTGCCGACCCGGCGGCGCTGCATCACGTAGTCGATGCCCGCCATCCCGAGCCCGGCCAGGCCGATGTTGCGGATCAGGGCGAGCGCCTCGGCCGAGGCGGTGTCGACCACGGTCTGCATCGGCACCATCCCGCCCAGCAGCGGCATGACCGAACGGATCGCGAGGTAGACGATCAGTGCCACGAAGCTGGTCTTCAGCAGCATCTTCGCGCCCTCCCAGAGCGCGTGCGGACCGAAGACGCGCTTGAAGCCCTGGAGCGGGTTGAGCTTCTTCAGGCTCGGCTTGACCTGCTTGGTGGCCAGGTAGAAGCCGCCCTGGGCGAGCGCGGAGGCCACGCCGATCAGCATGATCGCGCTGCCCAGCACCAGCAGGCTGAAGAACACGTGCTTGCCGGCCTGGCCGAGCAGCGCCAGCGCCTTTCCGGTGGTGGCCTCGTCGCCGAGGCTGAAGCTGGTGATCATCAGGTCGCGCATCGCGTTGATCTCGTGGCCGATCAGCATCGGGGCGGCCATCCCGACGGCCAGCATCGAGGCCCAGGCACCGAGCTCCTGGGTCCGCGCGACCTGGCCCTCCTTGCGCGACTCCTTGCGCCGCTTCGGAGTCGCCTTCTCGGTCTTCTCGCCGGTGCTGCCGCTCATCGCTCGCCCCTCACTGGGCACCCGCGATCGAGGCCATCGCCTGGTTGGCCAGGTCGACCAGACGCTCCATCGCGCCGGGCAGCACCGGGAAGGAGAGCCCGAGGAGCAGCAGCACCAGGCCGATCTTGGCCGGGAACATCACGTTGATCGCGTTGAGCTGCGGGGCGACCTTGGTCAGCAGCGCCAGGCCGAGGTCGGCGATGAACAGCACCGCGATCATCGGCAGCGCGATCTGCACGGCGGTGGTGAAGAACATGCCCATAGCGGTGACCAGGATGTCGGTCGGCTTGGCGACGTCCGGGGTGGTGCCGACCGGCAGGTAGTGGAAGGTGCGCAGCAGGCCGCCGATGACCAGCAGGTGCCCACCGGTGGCGAAGAGCAGCATCGTGGCCAGCATCTGGTGGAACTTGCCGAAGACGGTGTTCATGGTCAGCCCGAGCGGGTCGAAGCCCTGGGCCAGCGCGAACCCGCCGAAGATGTCGATCAGGCTTCCGGCCGAGGCGATCGCCTGGAACAGCAGGTAGGTCACGAAGCCCATGCCGGTCCCGATCAGCACCTGGGTCACGACGTTCACCGCCAGCGCCCAGAAGGTGAGCGGGACGTCGCCGCGCATCCCGGGTGTGATCGCGAACGCGAGGCCGAGGGAGAGCACCACCTTGGCCATCGCGGGGACGGCCTTGGAGGAGAACGGCGGCACGATCGCCAGCCAGGAGACGATCCGCACCGACGCCAGCAGGTAGGCGATCAGCGGCTCGCCGGCCAGGGTGATGGTCATGGGGGAGAGATCCTCAGCTCAGCAGGCTCGGGATCATGTCGAACAGGTCGTTGGTGAAGTCGATGAGCGTGTGGAGCATCCAGTTGCCGCAGACCAGCAGCGCGACGCCGACGCCGATCAGCTTCGGCACGAACGACAGCGTGAACTCCTGGATCTGGGTCATCGACTGGAACAGCGAGACCGTGAACCCGATCACCAGCGAGGTGGCCAGGATCGGTGCGGAGAGCTTCAGCGCGACCAGCATGGTCTGGAGCGCGAGCTGGATGACGGTGGTGTCGGTCATGAGCGCACCTAGGTGTTGTAGCTGGCGACGAGGGACTTGATGACCAGCGCCCAGCCGTCCACCAGGACGAACAGGAGCAGCTTGAACGGCAGCGAGACCATCACCGGCGGCATCATCATCATGCCGAGCGCCATCAGGGCCCCGCTGACGACGATGTCGATCACCAGGAACGGGATGAACACGATGAAGCCGATGATGAACGCCTGCTTGAGCTCGGAGAGCACGAAGGCCGGCACGACGGTCGCCATCGAGACCTCGTTGCGGTTCTTGGGCAGCTTGCGGTCGGCGACGTTGGTGAGCAGCTTGAGCTCGTCGTCGTCGGTGTGGTCGAGCATGAAGGTCTTCAGCGGCTTCACGCCGTCGTGGAACGCCTGCGCGCTGGTCTTGTCGCCCTTGAGGTAGGGCTGCACGCCGTCGTCGTTCATGCTGCCCAGCACCGGCGCCATGATGAACAGGCTCAGGAACAGCGCCAGTCCGGCGAGCACCTGGTTCGGCGGGGTCTGCTGCAAGCCGAGGGCGTTGCGCGTCAGACCGAGGACCACCAGGATCTTGGTGAAGCTCGTGCAGGTCAGCAGGATCGCGGGCAGCAGCGAGAGCAGCGTCATCGCGATGATCACGGTGACCGACGTACTGGGCTTGTTGGTCAGCCCGGACAGGTCGACGGTCACGTTGCTGTCGGTGCCGTTGCCGGTCCCGGCAGGACCGTTCGGCCCCTTCGGGCCCGTGGCCGTGCTGGGCGTCGGGTCGGCAGCCGGTCGGGCGGCCGTGCGCGCGGTCGGCGCCAGCACCTGCGACGTCGGGCTCGCGGTGGGCGTGGCGATCGGCGTCGTCTGCGGCGCCGCCGGTGCCAGCGAGTCGAGGTCGCCCGGGGACAACGCGGAGCTCCCCGCCTGGCCGGCGGCCGGCGGAGGCGGGGTGGGCGCTGCCTGGGCGCCGTACGCCGGGAGCAGCAGCAGACCGGCCGCCGCGACCAGCAGGACCGCGAGTCGGCCCAGGGTCAGGGCCAGGACCTTGATCACGACGCCCGCCGAGCACTTCCCCGGGAGACGGCGGAGAAGGCCTGCTTCCAGGTCTGCGGGGAGAGCACCGATCCGGCCAGCGGGCCGGTGGCCGCGACCTCGGTACGAGCGGCCGGGGCGGCGCGGTGCGAGCCGCTGTGCGCGCCGCGGTGCGACCCTCCGGTACGCCGGGCGGGCGTGGCCTGGACGACCTCGAGCAGCTCCTCGACCGGTGCCTCGGCGAGATCGGCCAGGTCGGTGACCTCGACGGACCCCAGGCTCGGGACCAGCGTCAGCTCGGCCCCGGGATCCAGGACGTCCTCGACGTCGAGCTCGTCGGGGTCCAACTCGGTGAGCACGCTGATCTGCTGCTCGGTGGTGCCCAGCACCAGCACCCGGCTGCCGACCGTGACGACGGAGACTGAAGAGGTCCGGCTCAGCGCCTGGCGGTGCACCACGTGCACCAGCGCGCCCGAGTTGCCGCGGAACTTGCGGGCACCGAAGCGCGCCAGCAGCAGCAGGAGTCCGACGACGATCGACAGCGAGACGACCAGCCGGATGGTGAGTTCCAGCATGACGGCCTCAGCCCACCGCGCTGTCGTCGACGATCTCGGTCACCCGGAGGCCGAAGTCCTCGTCCACCACGACGACCTCGCCGCGGGCGATGAGACGGCCGTTGACGAGCAGGTCGGCGGGGCTGCCGGCGGCGCGGTCCAGCTCGAGGACGGCGCCGGGGGTCAGGGCGAGCAGGTCGCGCACCGTCATCCGGGTGCGGCCGAGCTCGACGGTCACCTCCATGTCGACGCCGTGCAGCATCTCCAGGCCGCGCACCGGCAACGGCGTGACGTTGCTGGCCGGGGCAGGGGCCGAGCTTGTTTCCGTGCCGGTTGAGCTCGTCGAAACCTGTCCAAACGTTTCGACAGGCTCAACCAACGAAGTCGGGGGGACCGCCGGAGCGGGCTCGGCCGCGGGAGAGCCACCGTCGGCGAGCAGGTGGTCCTGGATCAGCACCGAGGCGGCGATGCCGGCGCCGATCAGCGGGACGACGGTGAAGTCGTCGCCGAGGTCGGAGACGACCAGGTCGAGCTCGACCGTGCGGGCGGCCTTGGCCGAGCCTCCGAGGGTCGCGGCGATGGCGTCCAGCGCGGGCTGGACGGCGGCGGCGAGGTCCAGGCCCTCGATCGGGCTGGAGGCCAGCGCCTCGGTCAGCTCGTCGCCGACCAGGACGGCGATCCGCCCGGACAGCCCGCCGTCGACCTCGGCGATCGCGGCGCCGGAGAAGGAGGCAGTCACGTTCTCGTTGCCCGGCTGGGCGCCGGCGGCGATCAACGGCTCGACGGACGGGAGGACGGCGGCGGCGGCGTTGGCGGCGGCGAGCGCGAGGTCGGTCATCGGATCTCCTTACGGGTGCCCACGATCAGGGCGGCGAGTCGCTGGCCCTGGGCGCCGGCGGTGGCGTGGGCGAAGGTCTCCCGCTCGACGCAGACGTCGAGCGGGGCGGAAGCGGGGTGGGACAGGCGCAGCACGTCGCCGGGCACCAGCGCCGACAGCTCGTCCGGATTCAGGTGGGTCGGGCGGAAGCGCACCGAGACCTCGAGCGGGACCTCGGAGAACTGCGCCTGCAGCAGCTCCGCGGCCTGGGCGCGCTTGGCGCGCTCGCGGTCCGAAGCGGGCGCCGGGGCGGCAGCAGAGGCCAGGTGCGGGAGCAGGCCGCTGAACGGCAGGCAGATCGTCATCCGGTAGGGGTGCTCGTCGACGCGGAGGTCGAAGGAAGCCACGACCATCACGTCGGCCGCACCGGCGACCTGGGCGAACTGGGGGCTGTACTCGGTGCCGGTGATGGCCGGCTCCAGCGGCACGATGCCGGCCAGGGAGTAGCGCATCTCGCCCAGCAGCCGCTCGATCAGGCCCCCGATGACGCCGCTCTCGATCTCGGTCAGCGGTCGCTGCGGCTGGTCGGCGTTGCCGGGCCCACCGAGCATGTGGTCGACGCAGGACATCGTCGCGGTCAGCGGGATCTCCAGCACGCCGAGACCCGGCATCGGGTCGGCGGCGAACATCGTCAGGTAGGTCGCAGCGTCCAGCGAGTCGACGTACTCGGCGTAGCTGCGCTGCTCGATGGAGGCGATCGCCACCTGGCACACGGTGCGCAGCGAGGACGTGAACACGGTGGTGGCCTGGCGCGCGAAACCGTCGAAGCCGAGCTGGAGGATCCGGGAGTGCTCCCGGGAGAGCTGGATCGGCCGGCGGAAGTCGTACAGGACCGGCTCGGCGCCGGTCCGGCGACGAGTGCGGGTGGACGCCCGGTTGGACGCAAGGAGGCTCACGCTGGGTCGTATCGGCTCGCGCCGGACCCACCTGAGCGGAAAACCTGGTGGTCTGTACCAGTTACTGGGTGACGAGCTCCGTGAAGTACACCCCCATCACTTCTCCCTCGTAGCGCTCCTTCAGCTCCTTGACCAGCTCCTTGCGGAGCAGCTCGCGGTGCTTCGGGTCGTTCACCTCCGACATCGGCAGCCCGGAGAACACCCCGATGGTGGCGTCCGCGGCCTTGCTGGTGTCGGTCTCCTTGACCCCCTTGACCAGCTGCAGACCGATCGCGATCCGCAGGTAGTGGTCGTCGGCCAGGTTGATCTGGATCGCGTCGAGCTTCACCACGTCACCGGCGACGGGCGGGCCGGGAGGTCCCTTGGGCTTGAGGAACATGACGTACCCGCCGCCCCCGAGCACCAGGGCCCCGACGATCATCATGATCAGCTTCTTCTTGCCGCCCTTGGCCTTCTCGCCGTCCTTGCCGGCCTTCTTCTTGGACTTGTCCTCGGTCGCCTCGGGCGCAGTCGGCATCGCAGTCACGGTCATGAGAGCCCTCCTTGAGCTCCGGGTCCCTTCGGGGTCTTCTTCAGCACGTCCTCGATGAGGGCGCGGGTGTCGCTGGGCAGTGAGGACAGCACGACGATGTCCACGCGCTTGTTGACCTCCTGCGAGCCGGGCTTGCTCGGGTCGACCAGGGGCTTGGTGTGCCCGAAGGCCGACGCGGTCAGGCGACCTGCCGGCACGTGGTCGACCTCGTTCAGGTGGCGCAGCACGGTGACCGCCCGGGCCGCGGACAGGTCCCAGTCGGAGGCGTAGAACTCCGGCTTGCCCTTCGCCTGGTTGGTGTGGCCGTCGATCTCGAGCGGGTCGGGCAGGTCGCGCAGCACGGGCGCGAGGGTGTCGACCAGCAGCCGACCCCGGTCGGTGAGCGTGGCCAGGTTCGGCTCGAAGACGACGTGCCGCGAGACCATGCTCAGCACCAGGCCGCGGTTGTCGATCGTGGCCTGGACGTCGTCCTCGAGACCGTGCGCGGCCAGCGCGGCGTGCAGCCGCTTGAGCAGCTCCTTGAGGCGGTCCACCTCCGCCTTCGCCTCGCTGTACTTGAGGTCCGCCTGGGCCTGGTCGTGCTCGGCGATCGCCTTGGAGGTCGCGGAGGTGGTGGCTGCCTGGACCTGCTTGACGTCGACCGCGAACTTGCTCGGCGCGATCGGCTCCGCAGCCGCCTCGCCGGGCTGGTCGAGGATCGAGCTGGAGCCGTCCTGGATCGAGGTGGACTGGCCGAACCCGGCGGCCAGGCCCTCCTTGAGCGCGTTGAACTTCTTCTGGTCGACCTGGCTCATCGCGAACATCACGATGAACAGCACCATCAGCAGCGTGACCATGTCGGCGTAGGTGACCAACCAGCGCTCGTGGTTCTCGTGCTCCTCGTGCTGCTCGTGACGTTTGCGGCGCGACATCAGGCAGCCTCCGCCTCGGGCTGCTGGCCCGAGGGCAGCAGCGAGCGCAGCTTCTGGGCGATGACACGCGGGTTCGAGCCGGCCTGGATCGCGGCGACTCCCTCGATCGCCAGCTCCATCCGGGCGCACTCGAGCTCGCCGAGGCGCTTGATCCGGCTGCCGATCGGGAGCCAGATGACGTTGGCCGAGGTGACGCCCCACAGGGTGGCGACGAACGCGCCGGCGATCAGGTGGCCGAGCTCCTCGGGGGCGGCCAGGTTCTCCAGCACGTGCACCAGGCCCATGACGGTGCCGATGATGCCGATGGTGGGGGCGTAGGCGCCGGCGTCGGCGAAGAACTTGGCGCGCTGCTTGTCCTCGGCGCGCTTGGCGTAGACCTCCGCCTCGAGGATGTCGCGGACCTCCTCGGGGTCGGTCCCGTCGATCGCCATGGTGACGCCCTTGACCAGGAACGGGTCGTCGATCGCGGTCAGCGACTCCTCCAGCGAGAGCAGGCCCTCGCGGCGGGCGCGCTCGGCCAGTCCGACGACCTCGGGGATCATCGCGCCCGGCGGGTCGACCTTGCCGGTGAAGGCCATCTTCAGCGAGCTGATGATGTTCTTGGCGTCGATCATGGTGCCGCCGGCGATGCTGATCAGGATCGTCGTGCCGAAGACGAGGATCAGCGGTGGGCCGAGCAGGAGGCTCATCGGGTTGCCGCCCTCCATCACGTTGGCGGCGATGACGACGACGAACCCTCCTCCGATACCGATCGCGGGTGCCGGATCCATCTCAGCCCTCCCCGTGCCCGAGCGAGTGGACCGCCGCGAGCGGGCGATCAGGGCCGGGGACGGGTGCGGACGAGTCGGGGACGGGTTGGTCGGCGATGTGGGCGCCGACAGCGATGACCTCGCCGCGGTAGGTGCGGACCAGGTCGATGATCTCCTCGAGGGTCTCCGCCACGACGTACTTCTTGCCGTCGATGAGGGTGACCACCGAGTCGGGGGTCGCGTCGATGCGCTCGATCAGATCGGAGTTCAGGACGAACGCCGATCCCGAGAGTCGCGTGAGCGTGATCATGGGGCGCACCTTCCTTGTGCGATGGAACCCGGGCCGTCCGTGGCCCTTCGTGTGTGTCCATCGGCCCCGCCCCGGCGTACTTGAGGACTTGGGCCGTACCGGTGCTCAGCAGGCCGGCCGAAGATCCGGCCGGAGCACCAGCCGGTACTCCGCGACCCCCTGGTTGCCCGGGACCCGCCCGAGCTCGCCGGGGACGTGGTGCAGCAGCCGCAGCGCGGCGAGGTTGTCGTGGGCCATCACGGCGGCGAGCTGCTCGACGTGCAGGTCGACCGCCCGGGCGACCAGGGCCCGGATCAGCAGGCTGCCGATGCCGCGGCGGTGCCAGGAGTCCACCACCTCGACGGCCACCTCGGCCACGTCCGGGTCCGCGGCCCCGCGCACGAAGCGGGCCACGCCGATCGGCCGCTCCTCGGGGAGCGCGAGCGCGACCACGGCCTCGTGCTGGTCGTGGTCGACCGCGGTGAGCACGCGGAGCTCGTAGGACGTCAGCCGGAGCTTCGGCACCAGGAACCGCTGGTAGCGGGAGTTCGGGCCGAGCTGGTCGAAGATCTCCTGGAGCAGGGCGCCGTCGTCGGGCTCCAGCGGTCGTAGCCGGATCTGGTCCATCGCGGACCTCCTCGTGGGGGAGGCGTCGTTGCCTCGGTACTTCTGTGTACGCCGCAGATGGCCCGTTCGGTTCACTCTTTTCTGGCCCGTACGCGGGCGACGTGACGCAGGTAACGCCCCCCGTCGGTGCTATTGCCGGGCTTCTGGGGCCGGGTGCACGGTGGAAAGGAGGGGAGCCGTGAAAGGGGAACCATGTTCGCTTCGACCGCCAAGGCCTGCGCCGCCGTCGCTGCCGCACTCGCGATGGTGCTGCTCGGCTCGCCGGGTATCGCCAAGCCCGTCCCGTACGCCGACCCGCAGGTCGCCTGGACCGGGCACAACATCATCCTGGCGCCGGACGGCAGTGCGGCGTACGTGCAGGGCAAGTACAAGTGCTACGGCGGCCGCACCGGCACCCACCTGTGGGTCTCGGTCAAGCAGGGGCCGAACCTGAGCGAGCCCGACCACACCAGCAGCTCGGATGCCGATGCCTGGTACGACACCAACTGGAACTTCCAGAACTCAGAGGCCGGCCTGACCGTGCCCTGCGACGGGCACTGGCACGTGACCCGCTACCTGCTGAAGCCGGAGTTCGGCGAGCTGCACCCGGGCAAGGCCTACGTGCAGTTCTGCCTGTTCGACCACACCGGGAACGAGGACAACTTCCCGCAGGGCTTCGCGTTCAACTACAGCTGGAAGCCGGTCCGGATCGGCTGAGAGTGACGAGGGTCTGAGCGCGCCGCGGACGGCACGCTCAGACCCTCGGTTCACTACCGCTTGATGTTGACCAGGTCCTCGAGCACCTGGTCGGAGGTGGTGATCACCCGCGAGCTGGCCTGGAAACCGCGCTGGGCGAGGATCAGGTTGGTGAACTCGGCCGCCAGGTCGACGTTCGACATCTCCAGCGCCCCGGCCGTGATGGTGCCGTTGCGGCCGACACCGGCGACGTCGATGGTGGCGGCGCCGGAGTTGGCCGACTCCCGGTAGGAGGTCTCGCCGACCTTCTCCAGGCCCATCGGGTTGTTGAAGTCGGCGATGGCGATCTGCGCCATGTCGCGCTGGACGCCGTCGTCGAAGATGCCGCGCAGCTTGCCGTCCGAGCCGATGTTGTACGACGTCAGGTTGACGCCGGACGGCACCGGCGGGGTCAGCGCGGTGGTGTCCAGCGTCACCGGGATCAGGCCGCCGGTCGGGGCACCGGTCGCGTCGAGGGCGTAGCCCATGACCCGGTTGCCGTCCGGGGTGACCAGGGTTCCGGTGTTGTCGAAGGTGAACGCGCCGGCCCGGGTGTAGAGCTGCTCGTTGCCCTTGGTGGTGACGAAGAAGCCGTCGCCCTGGATCATCAGGTCGGTCGGACGACCGGTGGTCTGCGTGGAGCCCTGGGTGAAGTTGGCGTTCGTGGCGGCGAGCTGCACGCCCAGCCCGATCTGGATCGGGTTGGTGCCGCCGCGGTTGGCGTTGGCCGCGGAGGCGCCGGTGAGCATCTGGCTCAGGGTGTCCTGGAAGACCGTCGAGCTCGACTTGAAGCCAGTGGTGTTGGCGTTGGCGATGTTGTTGCCGGTGACGTCGAGCATGGTCTGGTTGACGCGGAGGCCGGAGATGCCGGCGAAGAGCGAACGAAGCATGGTGGTGTCCTTACGGGTTGGTGGTCTGGGTCGGGGCGGTGGTGCTGGCGCCGTCGGTCACGGAGAGGACCGAGGCGATCGAGATGGGATCGGTGGCGCCGACGTCGAGCATCGGGCCGTCCTTGCCGAAGGTGACTCCGTGGACGGTCCCGGTCTGGGTGTTGCCGTCGGAGTCGGGCCAGGTGACCGTCTTGCCGATGAAGCCGCTGGCCCCGAAGGACACCTGGGCCTGGAACAGCTGGGCGGTCTTGTCGGCGACGTCCTGCATCTTCTCCAGCGCCGTGAACTGCGCCGACTGGGCCAGGAACTGGCTGGAGTCGGTCGGGTTCATCGGGTCCTGGTAGCGCATCTGCGCGACCAGGAGCTGCAGGAACATGTCCTTGTCGGCCGAGGCGCTCTTGCCGGTCGACGAGGACGAGTCGGCGGTGCCGAACATGCCCTGGGTCGTCACGGACTCGGTTGCCGGGACTGACATCTCTTCTCCCTCCTCACAGGGTCAGGTCGAGACCCGCTGCTGCGGACCTCGTTCCCGACCGGATCGGTGTGACGTCCCGACGCCCGCCTTCGCGGTGTCCTCGGGAGTGGTCATCGCCGTCCGTGGCGAGGTGGTCGGCACGCGTCCCTGCGTGACGATCGGGTGACCGGTCTCCACCGCCGAGCCCGGGGTAGTCCGTGCTCGTGGTGTCGGTCGCTGGGGTCTGGGTGGCGGACTGTCCCGCCTGCGGGGGCTGGTCGCCCTGCGCGTTCTGGTGGCCGTGCTGGGCGCTGGTCTGGGCCTGGGCGGCACCGTTCGGCTGCTGGACGGCGGCCACCGCACTGGTCGGCAGCTCGCGAACCACGACCTTCGCGTCGGTCGCGCCGGCCCGCTCGAGCAGCTGCTTGAGCTCGGGCGATCCCTCGAGCAGCGCGGCGCGGGCCTCCTGGCCCGCGGCGAGCCGGACGTGCACCGCGCCGTCGCGCACGGTCAGCACCACGCGCACCTCGCCAAGCGCCTCGGGCTGGAGCTTCATGGTGATCCGGTGGGTGCCGTTGCCGGCGCTCGTCAGCCCGGTGATCCGGTCGAAGACCTGGTCGGGGACCGAGACGGTGGTCGTGACGGCCGGCGTCGGGGCCGTCGTGGTCGTCGTTGTCATCGCGCTGGTCGGCTGCACCGTCGTGGGCGCGACCTGGGTGACCGGCTGCTCGACCCGCGCGTGCTGGGCCGGTTGCGGCAGCTCGAACCGGGGAGCCGCGGGAGCCTCGGGGGACTTGGTGGCCACCGGGGTGGTCGGGTCCTCGGGGGTGGTGGCCGTCGGCGGCTGTTCGCCGGTGCCGGCTGAACCGGTGTCGGTTCCGCGCTTCGGGTTCACCGGGTGCGTGGTGTGGCCCAGGCCCAGGTGCAGGCCGGGGTGCTCGGTGCGGTTCTGGCCGAGGTGCTTGCCCGGGTTGACCTTGTCGGACGGGGTGATCGGGGTGTCACCAGCGCCGACGCCGGCCCCGGTGGGCGCGGGTGCGACGGGCGGGGCGGCCGGGTTGTTCACGACCGGGTTGGTCACGACGGGGTTCAGGGTCGGGTCGGGCGTCGGCTGCGTCGGCGGCGTCGGCGTCGCGGCCGTCGGGTCGGGAGTCGGGGTCGTCGCGTCCGCGGTCGGGCACGGGTCGGCGGGCGTCCCGGGATCGGTCGCGGGCAGGGTCCTGGTGTCGACGGCGCGATCGTGCTTCGACCCACGAGCGGCCGGCGGGGTGGTGCCGGGGGTTTCGACAGGCTCAACCAGCCCAGGGGCGGGGGATTTGGCAGGCTCAACCAGCCCAGGGGCGGGGGTTTCGACAGGCACAACCAGCGCGGTGGGCCCGGGGGTCGGGGTTTCGACAGGCTCGACCACCGAGCCATCGGTGGCGGTGAGGGCCTGCAGGAACTCCGCCAGGAAGTCCCCGGGAGCCTTGGAGCCCGCCGCGACGCCAGGTGTGGGGACCGGCGCCGCGGCGGGAGTCAGGGGGGCGATCGTCATCAGGCGGCCGCCTTCATCAGGGACATCACCTTGGTGACGTACTGCTGGGTCTCGGGGTACGGCGGGACGCCGTGGTACTTCAGGACCGCGCCCGGGCCGGCGTTGTACGCCGCGAGCGCCAGGTCGGTGCGGCCGAACCGCTGGGTCAGGCTGTGCAGCAGCTTCGCGGCGCCGTCGATCGACTGGGCGGGGTCGAAGGAGTTCGTCACGCCCAGGCTCTTCGCGGTCCCGGGCATCAGCTGCATCAGGCCCTGCGCGCCGGCCGGGCTGACCGCGTTCGCGTTGTAGCTCGACTCGGTCCGCGCCACCGCCGAGAGCAGCGAGGCCGGGACGCCGTACTTGCGAGCCGCGGCGGTGAACAGGTCGGCGTACGGGGTCGCGGTGGCGACCCGGCCCGTGGTGACCGCGCCGGCTCCGGCGGCGGCCGCGTCGGTGGGCAGGATCCGGCGGATGTGGGTCGGGGTCTCGGTGACCTTGCTGATCCGCACGTCGGCGCCGGGGTGCGGCGCCTCGATCATCTGGCCGTCGCCGATGTAGATGCCGACGTGGTGGACCGGGGAGCCGAAGGCGAGCACGTCGCCCGGCTTCGCCGCGGCCAGGCCGCCGGTGACCTCGGTGCCGGCCTTCGCCTGGTCGCCGGAGACGCGGGGGAGGTCGTAGCCGAGGTTCTTGTAGACGAGCTGGACCAGGCCCGAGCAGTCCAGGCCGCTCTTCGGGTCGGTGCCTCCCCAGACGTAGGGGACCCCGAGGTACTTCTTGGCCTCGCTCACCACGTCGTCGCCGGTGGTCGCGACGGTGCTGCCGCTGGCCGCGTCAAGGCTGCTCGCGAAGGCCGCCGCCGAGCCGGTGCTCTGCGGTGCGAGGACGGCGAGCTGTGCCTGGATCTGTGCGATCCGTGCGGTGACGTCGGAAACGCTCATCAGGCCACCTCCCCCGTCCGTCGCAGCCAGCGCTGGGTCGCCAGGTCGTCGAGCTCACGGGCCTCACCCCGCGCCGCCTCGGTACGTCGGGCAGCCAGGCGTCGCTCCAGCAGACCCTCGATCGCGGCGAGCTTGGCGCGGTCGCGCTGCCACGCCTCCAGGGCCGCGGCGCTGATCGTGCGGGTCTGGTCGAGCTCCTCGACAGCGGCGAGTAGCACCATGCCGAGCACCTGGAGCGAGCCGCGCAACGCGACGAAGTCGGCGGCGGAGCCGGCGGCGAACCGGTCGGCGTCGTGGAGCCGGCGACGCAGGTCGTCGACCCGTTTCTGGGCGGCCCGCTGCTCGGCCAGAGCGGTCTGCAGGCCGATCCGGCTGTCGGTCTCGCGGACCCGGCGGACCCGGGCGACGGCGAGCAGGCCGGCGTCGTCAGCGGTGGCCGCGCTGCTCATGCCCTACCTCCGGTCTGTCCGTCGCCGACGAGGGCGGAGAGCCAGGCCCAGGACTCGGCGGGCGGGGTGCTCTGGTGCATCGGCTGGCGCAGGAAGTCGTTGATCGCGTCCATCCGGGCCAGCGCCCGGTCGGCGTCGCGGTCGGCACCGGAGACGTAGGCGCCGATCTCGACGAGCTCGCGGACGTTGCGGTACGCGGCCAGCATCCGGCGCAGCTCGAGGGCCACGTCCTGCTGACCGCGATCGGTGACCGCGGTGGTGACGCGCGAGATGGACTCGAGCACGTCGATGCTGGGGAAGTGCCCGGCGGTGGCCAGGGCCCGGGAGAGCACGACGTGGCCATCGAGGATGGACCGGGCGGTGTCGCCGATCGGGTCCTGGAGGTCGTCGCCCTCGACGAGGACCGTGTAGAGGCCGGTGATGCTGCCGGCCGGCGAGGTGCCGGCGCGCTCGAGCAAGCGGGGGAGCAGGTTGAAGACGCTCGGCGGGTAGCCGCGGGTGGCCGGGGGCTCGCCTGCGGACAGGCCGATCTCGCGCTGGGCCATCGCGACCCGGGTCAGGCTGTCCATCATCAGCACGACGTGCTTGCCGGAGTCGCGGAAGGACTCCGCGATGCGGGTGGCCACGAAGGCGGCGCGCAACCGCTCCACGGGCGGGGCGTCGCTGGTGGCGACGACGACCACCGAGCGGGCCAGGCCCTCGGGGCCGAGGTCGTTGTCGATGAACTCGCGGACCTCGCGGCCGCGCTCGCCGATCAGCGCGATCACCGAGACCTCGGCGTCGGTGCCGCGGGCGACCATGGAGAGCAGGCTGGACTTGCCGACGCCGGAGCCGGCCAGGATGCCGATCCGCTGTCCGCGTCCGCAGGGGACCAGGGTGTCCAGGGCCCGGACTCCCAGGCCGAGCTGGTGGTCGATCCGCGGGCGGCTGAGCGCACCGGGGGCGTGGTGCTCGACGACGACCCGGGTCAGTCCGTCCAGCGAGGGGCCGCCGTCGACGGGCCGGCCGAGGCCGTCCAGCACGCGACCCTGGAGCGCGTCACCGACGCCGATCGTGAGCGGTCCGCCGGTGTGTCGGACCAGGGCGCCGGCCTCCAGCCCCGCGGTGTGACCGAGCGGCAGGCAGACCAGGCCGCGCGGGGTGCTGGCCGCGACCTCGGCCAGGACCGGCACGGGGCCGTCGACCTCGACCAGGTCGCCGACGCCGGCGGGCAGGCCGGTGACGAGCAGGTGCAGGCCGACGAGCTCGGCCACCCGGCCGAGGCGCAGCGGTGCCGCGGCGCCGAGAGCGAGCTGCCGGGTCTGGAGGGTCAGGGCGGTCATCGGAGGGCCTCCCGGACGCGCTCGAGCGCCAGGTCCAGACGCAGGTCGAGGACGTGGTCGGCGGACTCGATGAGGGCGTCGCCGCGGCCGAGCGAGGAGTCGGCGAGCAGCGGCACGCCCTGCTCGGCCAGGGCGGCGGCGCCGGCGATGTCGTCGGGGTGCAGGCGGACGGCGACCACGGGTGCGTCGGGCAACAGGTTCAGCACCCGGCGTACGACGTCGACACCGTCGATGCTCAGCTCGTGGCCGAGCAGCTCACGGGTCAGCTCCCACGCGAGGTCGCTGGCCTGCTCCTCGATCGCGGCGCAGGTGCGGGCGGTCGCCGCGTGCAGGTCGGCGGCCGCGGCGGCCAGCGCGGCCAGCGCGCCGGCGTGCTCGGCGGCCCGGCGGTCCTCGGCGGCACGTCGGGCGTCCTCGGCAGCAGCCGCCTCGCGGGCAGCCTGCTGCCGCGCCTGGCGCTGACCCTCGGCCCACCCGATCGAGTAGCCCTGCGACCGGGCGGCGGCGCGGGTGCTCTCGGCGAGGGTGGACAGCGCGAGCTCGGTGACCGCGTCGCCCAGGACGCGCTCGGACCCGAACCGGGTCCACTCTCCGGTCCGCAGCTCGGGGGTGACCAGCGGGGTCACCGTGGCCTCACTCGACGAATTCATCGTCGTTCCCTCGCCGGACCATGATCTGGCCCTGCTCCTCGAGCTGGCGGATGGTGCGGATGATCGACTGCTGGGCTTCCTCGACCTGGGTCAGCCGGACCGCACCGAGCAGCTCGACCTCCTCGACCAGGTTCTCGGCTGCGCGGCTGGACAGGTTGGCGGTGATCTTCTCCCGCACCGCGTCGGGGACGCCCTTGAGCGCCAGCGCGAGCTCGTTGCTCTCTACCGAGCGCAGGACCAGCTGCACCGAGCGGTCGTCGAGGTTGACGATGTCCTCGAACATGAACATCCGGCTCTTCACCTCGTCGGCCAGGGCGGCGTCGAGGGCCTCGAGCCCGTCGACGATCTGGCGCTCGGTCGAGCGGTCGGAGCGGTTGATGATGTTGACCAGCGGATCCACGCCGCCGACCCGCGACATCTCGGCCGGCTGGAGCATCGAGGAGAGCTTGCGCTCCAGGGTGCTCTCGACCGCGCGGATGATCTCGGGGGAGGTCCGGTCCATCACCGCGATCCGGTGGGCGACCTTGGCCTGCTGGTCGGGGGCGAGCCCGGAGAGCAGCAGCGAGGCCTTGTCCGGGGTCATGTGTGCGAGCACCAGCGCGATCACCTGGGGGTGCTCGTCGACGATGAAGGAGCGCAGCTGCGCCGGGTCGGCGCGGTGCAGGAACTGGAAGGGCATCTGCACCGCAGCGGCCTTGACCCGCTCGATGATCTCGGCGGCGCGGTCGGAGCCGAGGGACTGCTCGAGCAGCTGCTGGGCGAAGCTCAGGCCGCCCTGGGCGATGTGCTGGCGGGCGGTGAACATGTCCTTGAACTCGCCGACGACCTGCTGGGTCTCGGCGGTGCTGATCGACTCCAGGCGGGCGATCTCGGCGGAGATGGCCTCGACCTCGGAGTCCGAGAGGTGGGAGAGCACGCTGGCGGCGCGGTCCTTGCCCATCTGGATGAGCAGGATCGCTGCCTTGCGGACGCCGAGACCGGCGATGGTCGCTGACGTCATGGGCGGTCCACCAGCCAACCGCGCAGCAGCGCCGCGACGTCCTCGGGCTGACGCTCCACGAGAGCGGCGAGCTCGTCCATCATGTCCTCGGTCTCGGAGCGCTCGCTGGTCTCCAGCGCGAGCATCGCCGGCGAGGACTCGATCGGCGCGGTCGTCTGCGCCCGCTCGAGCTGCTCGGCCTTGAGCTGCTCGACCACGTAGGTGGTCGCCTCGGCCCTGGCCTTGGCCCGCTTGCGGCCCTTGAGCCAGGCGAGCAGCAGGATCAGCAGGACGACGAGCACCAGACCGGCGTTGCGGTACAGGCCCATCTGCGCGGTCTTGGCGTCCGCCTTCTTCGCCGCCGCGAGGTCGGCCTTCGCGGACTTCTCGGCGGTGCGGTCGAAGGGCAGGGTGTCGACCTGGACCGTGTCGCCGCGCTTCGGGTCGATGCCGACGGCGCTGGCGATCAGGGTCTGGATCTGGTTGGGGTCGATCTTCCGCGCGGTGGCGGCATCGAGGACCACGCCGATGTGCAGATTGCGCACCGAACCGGGAGCGGCCTCGCGGGTCTCGATCGTGGTGTCGATCGCGTTGTCGTTGGTCTCCGAGCTCTTGGAGTACTTCGAGCCGGAGTCGGTGCCGGTGGTGCCCGAGCTGTCCATCTGGCCGTCGGGACCGACCACACCGTTCGCCTGGGCCGCGGCGCCGGCGCCGTTGTAGAGCTCGGAGGTCTTGGTCTGCGAGAGCGGTGGGTTCTTCGGGTCGTAGGTGTACTTCTTGGTCTGCACCGTGGACTTGTCGAAGTCGAGGTTCGCCGTCACGGCCACGGTGGAGTTGCCCGGGCCGACGACGCGGTCGAGCATCGCCTGGATCCGCTGGTTCATCTGGTCCTGGTAGGAGGCGACCTCCTGGTTGCGGCTGGCCGCTGCGGCTCCACCCGCGCCGTCGGCGCCGCCGGTCCCGGAGAGCACCTGGCCCGAGGAGTCCGCGACGGTGACCTTGGCCGGGTCCAGACCGTCGATGCTGGAAGCGACCAGATTGGTGATCGCCTGCACCTGCGAGCTGCTCAGCGTGACGCCGGCCTTCGGCTCGACGAGCACCGAGGCGGTGGTCGGGTCCTGGTTGTCGGAGAAGACCTGCCTCTCCGGGATCGCGAGGTGCACGACCGCGGTCTGCACGCCGTCGAGCGCCTCGATGGTCTTGGCGAGCTCGCCCTCCATCGCGATCTTGAAGTTGGTCTGCTCCTGGAACGAGGACGTCGAGAGGCTGTTGTTCTTCAGCGCGCTGTACCCGGTGTCGGTCGACGAGCTGGGCAGGCCCTGGCCCGAGAGCGAGATCCGGGTGGCGTAGACCTTGTCCTTCGGCACCATGATCGTGCCGCCGCCGTCGGTGATCTTGTACGGCGTACCGGCGGAGTCGAGCTTGTCGATGACCGCCGAGGCGTCCGAGGACGCCAGGTTGCTGAACAGCGGGGCGTAGCTCGGGGTGGAGGCCCACCGGAAGACCATGAAGCCGGCGAGCAGCAGGGCGCCGGTGCCGAGCACGGCGATGAGCTTCTGGCCGGTGGTGAAGGCCAGGAAGGTGCGCTGGTAGCGCGTGAACGCGCGGCTGATCGAGTCCTTCATCAGACCTGCATCCGCATGATCTCGTTGAACGCCTCGACGGCCTTGTTGCGGACCGCGACGGTGAGCTGGGTGGTGACGCTGGCCTCGGTCGCGGCGATCGTGTAGTCGTGGATCGCGTTGAGGTCACCGGTGGCGGCCTTGACCGCGAGCTGGTCGGACTTGTCCTGGACCTGCTCGAGCCGGTCGATGCCGTCGAGCACCATGTTGCCGAAGTCCTGGCCGGAGGCCGACTTCGCCGCGGTGGTGTTGCTCGGGCTGACCGTCGGCGCCACGTACGGCGTGAAGCCGACGCTCCCGACTCCGGAGACAGTCATGTCAACGTCCGATCTGGAGGGCTGCGTTGTAGGTGTCCTGCGCGGTCTTGGTGGTCTGCACCGAGGCCTGGAAGCCGCGCTGCGCCATCACCAGCTGGGTCATCTGGCTGGCCAGGTCGATGTCCGGGAGCCGGATGTTGCCCTCGGCGTCGGCCAGGGCGTTGCTCGGGTCGTTGACCACGCGGCCCTGGCCGTCGGTCAGCGCGATGCCGGCGACGTCGACGCCGCCGTTCGGGTCGGCCGAGGCGATCACCATCTGGCCCTGGAAGGCCTTCTGGTTGGTGCGGGTCGCGGTGTTGACGTTGGCGATGTTGTTGGCCAGCGCGTCGAGCCAGGTCTGGTGCATGCCCATCGAGGACCCGGCGATGCGCAGCATGTCGAAGGCGCCCATGTCACATGCCCGTCGCTGCGGTCTTGACGAGGTTGAACCGCTCGGAGACGGCGCGGGTCAGGATCTGGTACTGGTACTGGCTCTGCATCGCGGCCAACGTCTCCTTGCGCAGGTCGACGTTGTTGCCGTTGGCGCCGACCGGGGTGTCGGTCGGGGTCGTGATGACGCCGGTGTCGACCGGCTCGCCTGAGGCGAACTCCCCGTCGTTGATGGCGGCCTTGAGCTGGGACTCGAAGTCGACACTCGTGGCCCGGAAGCCGGGGGTGTCGGCATTGGCGATGTTGTCGGCGATCACCTGCTGGCGCTGGGTGACACCGTCGAGCGCGGAAGCCAGGACCTGGCTCACGGCGTCGGACACGGCGAACGGCACGGGATGCCTCCAGTTGCGCGAAGCGGGTGCCGATCCGTGGCGTGGGGTGAGCGATCCGTGCTCGGGGGGTTGTTCGGTCCTGCGCGGGACCGGTTAAGACAAAACGGACATTCCGAACCGTTCGGTTCGAGTCCGGAGGACGTAGGTCCCGGACGTGGTGGCGGTTTCCCACGTGAACAAGGGAAACCGTCACTTACCCGTCGTTGCATCGACGGGTAAGCGCATGAATCGACGGGTCAGTCCACCAGGACGACGGAGAACGGGTCAGGCCACCAGGACGACGGACAGCCGTCCGGGCCCGTAGCCACCCACCTCGACGGCGAGGTCCTCGCGGCGGCCCAGCGTCAGGGCGCGGGCCAGCACGTCACCGGGCAACGGGTTGCCGATGTGGTGCGCGTCGTAGAGGCGGACGTGGGTGGCCCCGTCCTTGTTGAACAGCGAGGCGGCGATGTTGAGCACCTCGTAGACGTTCTCGCGCAGGGTCTCGGACAGGACCCGCTCCTCGATCGCGGCCTGCGCGCCGGTCACCGGCACCAGCCCGATCGCGGCGCCAGCGTGCGCGGACAGCGCCAGGTCGAAGGCGATCACCGAGGTCACCTGCAGGGTGTCGTCGACGTACACGGCGACGGTGCACGGGTTGTTCGGGGTCGGTGCCAGCGGCGTGCTCGGCGAGACCTGGATGTCGCGGTCGAGCAGCTCGGTGAGCAGGTCGCGGATCTCCTTGGTGGCAGGGAGGTAGGAGGTCTGGACGTACACGGCTCAGCCCTTGAGAACGGGGGCGAGCGCCTCGTCGAAGGCCTCGGGGGTGAACGGCTTGGCGATGAGGAACAGCGCGCCACCGGCCTCGGCGCGGGCGCGCATATCGGCGGAGCCCTCCGAGGTGACGAAGCCGAACGGCACCGTCGAACCCGAGGAGCGCAGCGCGGAGAGGAAGTCGATCCCGGTCATCTCCGGCATGTTCCAGTCCGAGAGCACCAGGTCGGGCGCCTCGCTGCGGACCAGGTCGAGACCCTCCTTGCCGTTCTCGGCCTCGATGACCTCGTGACCGGAGTAGCCGGCCTGGCGCAGGGTGCGGATCACGATCTGCCGCATCACCCGGCTGTCGTCGGCGACCAGGATCTTCATCAGGCGTCCTTCCTCACGTAAACGCTGACCAGCAGGGGGGTTCCGGCCCATGAGGCGTCCAGGCGGCAGACCTCGACGCTGTCCGAGGGGCGTGCGACGCGACCCGCGGCGACCACGGGCAGGGAGAGCACGCTCGGGCCCGGCATCAGGCTCTTCACGTTGCCGCCGATCATGTTGACCAGCTCGCCCACGGCGTCGGCGACGTCCTCGTCGAGGGTCTCCTCGACCATGAGCATCCGGCGGGTGACCTCCTCGGCCAGGCCGGTGGGCAGCTCGACGCTGACCATGCCGTGCCACTCGCCGGAGACGGTGACCGCGGCCGACCAGCCGACGGCCAGGTCGGTCGGGGCACCGGGAAGCAGCGGCTCCTCGGAGCCCAGGAACGAGGTCCAGACCTCGTCGACCAGCATCTGCACGTCGTCGTACGACGGCTCCACCGTGATCGTCATGCCGGCACCGCCTTCGCGACCAGGCCGAGCAGCTCGAGCTTGTCGGCGATCGCGTCCGGGGTGAACGGCTTGATCACGTACTCGTGGGCGCCGGCGGCCAGCGCCTTCACGATCTGGCCGTGCTCGCTCTCGGTGGTGACCATCATCAGCGTGATGTCGCGCCACTCGGAGTTGGCCCTCACGTTGGTGATGAAGGTGTAGCCGTCCATCACCGGCATGTTCCAGTCGATCAGGCACAGGGTCGGGATCCGGCCCGCGTTGAGGTGGTCCAGGGCCTCCTGGCCGTCGGCCGCCTCGAGGGTCTCGAAGCCGAGGTCGGTGACGATCCGGCGCAGGATGCTCCGCATCGCTCGCGAGTCGTCGATGATCAGCGCGTACATGGGTCAGGCTCCCGTCATGGCGATGGACTCAGGGGTGGGCTGGGGGCTGAAGGCCGGCACGTTGGCGTAGCCGACCGGGCGGTGCACCTGGACCCGACCGTGGGCCTCGCGGTCCCAGTGGTCGTCCAGGTCGAGGGTGGTCTCCGAGGAACCGAGCAGCATGAAGCCGTCGGGGGAGATCACCTGGCCGACGCGGCGCAGGATGTCCCGCTTCACGTCGAGGTCGAAGTAGATGAGCACGTTGCGGATGAAGACGATGTCGAACGTCGGCAGCGGCGGGAAGCTCGTGGAGAGGTTCAGGTGCTGGGTGCGCACCATCTTCTTGAGGTTGTCGTTGACCTCCCACTCGCTGCCGGCCCGGCTGAAGTACTTCACCAGCGAGGTGGCCGGCAGGCCGCGGTTCATCTCGACCTGGCTGTAGCGACCGGCCTCGACGCGCGCGAGCATCTTGTGGGAGATGTCGGTGGCGAGGATCTGCGCGGTCCAGCCGGGGGGCAGGTGCTCGTCGAGCAGCATCGAGAGGCTGTAGGCCTCCTGGCCGCTGGAGCAGGCCGCGGACCAGATCGAGATGTGCCGGGTGTGCTCGCGGCGCGCCACGATCGAGGGCAGCATCAGCTCGGTGAAGGCCTGGTACGGCGCCATGTCCCGGAACCACGACGTCTCGTTGATGGTCAGCGCGTCGAGCGCTTTCGCACGCTCGGCCGCATCGACCTGGAGGCGGAGCACGTAGGCGTCCACGTCCGTGCACCCGGCTTCACGAGCGAGCGGCAGCAGCCGCGCCTCGACCAGGTACTCCTTGCCCGGGTCGTAGAGCATGGCGGTCTCACGACGGGCAAGGTCGGAGACGAACGCGAAGCTCGAGTCGGAAATCGTCACGGCGCACTCATCGGTCCCGGCCGATCGTTCTTGAGAGGAATGGCGCCCCGAGGGTCGAACGTCCCGGACGGCTCAGGCGTCGGGAGATCCTGCCGATGAGTTCGGGGTGATCCGGGTCCTGGTCGTCGACGACTCCGCGCTGGTGCGCCGCCTCGTCACCACCTCTCTCACGCTCGACACAGAGATCGAGGTCGCCGGGGTCGCGACCAACGGCCGCGAGGCGATCGGACTGGTCGAGGAGCTCGAGCCGGACGCCGTCACCCTCGACATCGAGATGCCGATCCTCGACGGGCTCGGCGCTCTGGACGAGATCCGCAAGCGGCACCCGCACCTGCCGATCATCATGTTCAGCACGCTGACCGAGAAGGGGGCGACCAAGACCCTGGAGGCGCTCTCGCTGGGAGCCTCGGACTTCGTCACCAAGCCGTCGAACACCACCTCGATGGCCGAGTCGATGGCCAGCGTCCGCGAGCAGCTGATCCCCAAGGTCAAGGCGCTGGTCGGCGCTCGCCGCATCGTCGGCCCGGGCCGGGAGAAGCCCGCACCACCGCCGGCACCGGTCAAGCTCGCCGAGCCGAGCAGCACGCCGCCCGAGGTGCTCCTGATCGGCTGCTCCACCGGGGGACCCGACGCGCTGTCCCGGGTGCTCGAGGGCCTGCCCGGCACCCTGCCCGTCCCGGTGCTGGTGGTCCAGCACATGCCGCCCCTGTTCACCACGATGTTCGCCGAGCGGCTCGACCGGGTCTCGCCGCTCACCGTCCGCGAGGCCGCCGAGGGCGACGTGCCCCGGGCCGGCGAGGTGCTCGTCGCGCCCGGCGGGTTCCACCTGCGGGTGAAGCGGTCCGCGGGCGTCGTACGGGCGCACCTGGACGAGGGCCCGCAGGAGAACTTCTGCCGGCCGGCGGTCGACGCGCTGTTCCGCTCCGCGGTGGAGGCGTACGGCGGAGCCGCCACCGCCCTGATCCTCACCGGCATGGGGTCCGACGGCCTGATCGGCTGCCGGCTGCTCGCCGAGGCCGGCGCCCGCATCGTCGTCCAGGACGAGCCGACGTCCGTGGTCTGGGGCATGCCCGGTGCCGTCGCCACCGCTGGCCTCGCCCACGAGGTGCTGGCCCTGGACGACATCGCCGGCAAGCTCACTGCCTACCTTGCTGGTTGACCGACCGGTGCTGGTCGACCGGCCGGTGCTGGTTGAGCGGCCCGTGCTGGTTGAGCCTGTCGAAACCCGGCGCGTGTCACAGCCGAGGACGGGAGGCTCTCTCGTTCATGCTTGAGCGGTGGAGATCCTGCTCTGGCTGCTGCCCGCCGCCCTGGTGACCGGGCTTGCCATGGTCTGGGCCGCCTGGGTCGGTCGCGAGCGCCCGGAGCGCGAGCGCACGCAGGCCGAGCAGGACCGGTTCGCGGAGGCGATCCTGCGTCCGTTGCCGCCCGCGGCGCGCAACCGACCGCGGCCGCGCGAGCGCAGCACCGGCGTCGCGGTACGCCGCACCAGCAGCGATCCGACCCGTCGGTCCGCGTAGTTGTCGGAATCTGACAGGCTGCTCCCATGAGTCGCCGCACGATCGCAGGCCTGCTCGCGTTCGGCCTGGTGGTCGCGCTGACGATCGGCGCTGCCCTGGTGAAGGTGCCCTACGTCCGCTTCCAGCCGGGTCCGACGATCAACGTGCTGGGCAAGTTCGACAACAAGCCGATCATCCAGATCACCGGGCACAAGACCTACACCGACACCGGCGGCCTGCGGATGGTCACGATCATCCCGGACGGACCGACCGACAACCTCAGCCTGATCCAGGTGATGCTGGCGTGGGCCGACCCGGACGTCGCGGTACTTCCGAAGGACGCGGTCTACAAGCCGACCCAGACCAGCAAGCAGGTCCAGCAGCAGTCCGCGGTGGAGATGACCTCCTCGCAGGACAACGCGACCGCCGCGGCGCTCAGCGCGTTGAAGATCGCCTACCGCGTCGACGTCTCGGTCAGCGGGGTCGACCCGAAGGGTCCGTCGGCCGGCATCCTCAAGAAGGGTGACGTGCTCACCTCGGTGGACGGCCTGCGCACCGCGAACGCCTCGAAGCTCGTCGCGGCGATCCGCGCGGTGACTCCGGGCCACAAGGTCGAGCTCGGCATCCGCCGGGGGACCGCGGAGAAGGTGGTCACCGTGGTGACGGTCCCGGCGGCGGACGACAAGAAGGCCTCCCGGGTCGGGGTGAGCATCGCCCAGAAGTTCGTCTACCCGTTCAAGGTCAACGTGCGGCTGTCCGACAACATCGGCGGGCCGTCGGCGGGCATGATCTTCGCGCTCTCCATCTACGACCTGCTCACGCCCGGTTCCCTGACCGGCGGGCAGTCGATCGCCGGCAGCGGTGAGATCAGCGCCGACGGCGTGGTCAGCCCGATCGGCGGCATCGGCCAGAAGCTGGTCGGCGCCCAGCGCGACGGCGCGCGGTTGTTCCTGGTCGCCCAGGAGAACTGCGCCGAGGCGGTGCGCTCGCACTACGACAAGAACAAGCTGCGCCTGGTGAAGGTGCACACGCTCTCCGACGCCATCAAGGCCGTGAACGCCTGGCGGGAGAACCCGAACGCCGCGCTGCCCAGGTGCACCGGGTGAGTGCGCTCGCGTCGGTGGTCCGCGAGCTCGAGGCCCATGCCAGCGAGCTCGGCTGGGACCAGCCGGAACGGATCTACGCGCTCGTCACCACCGCGCAGCTGGTCGCCCAGGAGCCCGGACTGGCCGAGGCGCTCGGCCTGGACGCGGACGACGACGGCCTGACCCCGATCGAGCAGGAGCCGTTGGCCCCGGGGCAGCTGCTCGAGGACGTGCTCGCCGGGATCGAGTGGCCCGAGGACGTCGCCGGCGTCGCCGCGGTCGCGGAGCGGCTGGTACTGCCTCCCGGTGCCGACGACGAGCTGCCGGCCGACGTCGCCGCGGCCCAGGAGTACGCCGCGCAGCACCCCGAGCGCCAGGAGGTCCGGATGGTCGCCGCGGTCCTGCGCGGGGGTGAGGCCGCTTGCGCGCTGAGGTTAAGGTCGCATGACGCGGACGACCTCGTTCTGACCGGGCCGGACCTGGTCCCCGGTTTGTTGGAGCAGTTGCACGCCACGCTTGAGTACGAGGAGACAGCCCGCGATGAGTGACTTCTTCGGCGACGAGCCGGAACAGCCCCGTCCGGCCCCGGTGCGTCACGAGCGCCGCCGCAGCCCGCTGATCCTCACCCTGGTCGTGATGGCCGCGCTGCTGATCGGCTTCTCGCTGTTCGCGGGCATCTGGACCGACAAGCTCTGGTACTCCTCGATCGGCTACGGCCACGTGTTCAGCACGCTGATCTGGACCAAGGTCGGCATGTTCGTGGTCTTCGGCCTGCTGATGGGCCTGATCGTCGGCGGCAACCTCTGGCTGGCCTACCGGCTGCGCCCGGTGTTCCGCCCGAACTCCGCCGAGCAGGCGAACCTGGACCGCTACCGCGAGGTGATCAACCCGCTGCGCCGGATCCTGCTGATCTCGGCCAGCATCGTCTTCGCGGTCTTCGCCGGCGCCTCGGCGACCGGTCAGTGGCGCACCTACCTGCTGTGGCAGCACCGGCAGTCCTTCGGGCAGAAGGACGCCTACTTCCACAAGGACATCGGCTTCTACGTCTTCACGCTGCCGTGGCTGCACTGGCTCGTCGACTTCTTCATGACCGCGTTCGTGATCGGCCTGGTCGCGGCCGTCTTCGTGCACTACGTGTACGGCGGGATCCGGCTGCAGGCGCGCGTCGACAAGGTCTCCGGGCCGGCGCAAGCCCAGATCTCGGTGGTCCTCGGCCTGCTGGTGCTGCTCAAGGCGGTCGACTACTACCTGGACCGGTTCGACCTGACCTCCGCGGGCGGGGGACTGGTCACCGGCATGACCTACTCGAGACAGCACGCGGTGCTGCCGAGCAAGAACATCCTCATCGCGATCGCGGTGATCTGCGCGATCCTCTTCTTCGTCAACGTCTACCGGCGCACCTGGATGCTGCCCGGCGTGGGCCTGGCACTGTTCGCGCTCTCGGCCGTGCTCATCGGCATGATCTGGCCGGCGATGGTGCAGAAGTTCCAGGTCAAGCCCGACGAGCCGGACAAGGAGTCGTCGTACATCGCGAAGAACATCACCGCGACCCGCGACGCCTACGGGCTGACCGACACCCAGATCACGCCGTACGACGCCAAGACCACGCTCAAGGCCTCGGACGTCGTCAACTCGAAGTCGATCCCCGGCGTCCGGCTGCTCGACCCGGGCGAGGTCCGCGACGCCTTCGAGCAGCTGCAGCAGCAGAAGGCGTACTACACGGTGCAGCCGGTGCTCGACGTCGACCACTACAAGGTCGACGGCACCAGCCGGGACATGGTCGTGGCCGCCCGCGAGATCAACGTCGACGGCCTGCCGGCGGCACAGAAGAAGTGGGCGAACCTGCACACGGTCTACACCCACGGCTACGGGATGATCGCCGCCTACGGCAACCAACGCGACGAGCAGAACAAGGAGGTCGCGACCACCACGAACGGTGGCCAGCCGGTCTTCGCCGAGCAGTCGCTCCCGCCGAGCGGCGTGCTCACCTCGCTCACCAACGGTGGCTACCGCGGGCAGATCTACTTCGGCGACAACAGCCCGTCGTACTCGATCGTCGGCAAGGCCAAGGGCGGCAAGGACGTCGAGCTCGACATCCCGCAGAACAACACCTCGGTGGGTACCGCGCAGACCTCGACGTACGAGGGCAAGGACGGCGTCAAGGTCGGCTCGGAGTTCCGCAAGCTCCTGTACGCCGTGAAGTTCGGCGAGCCCAACTTCCTGCTGTCCTCGCGCGTGCACGCAGACTCGAAGCTGCTCTACAACCGCTCGCCGCGGGTCCGTGTCCAGAAGGTCGCCCCGTGGCTGACCGTCGACAAGACTTCGCTGCCGGCGGTCGTGAACGGCCGGATCGTCTGGATCCTCGACGGCTACACGACCACCGACAAGTTCGCGAACTCCCAGAAGCGTTCGCTGCGCGACATGACCTCGGACGCGATCAGCCCGCGACCGACGTACGCGACGCAGCCGACCGACGACATCAACTACATGCGCAACGCGGTCAAGGCGACCGTGGACGCCTACGACGGCACGGTGACGCTCTACGAGTGGGACGACACCGACCCGATCCTGAAGGCCTGGGAGTCGGTGTTCCCGGACGTCGTGAAGTCGCGCCAGAGCATCCCCAAGGAGCTGCTCGACCACTTCCGCTACCCCGAGGACATGTACAAGGTGCAGCGGAACATCCTCGCCGAGTACCACGTCACCAACCCGAAGACGTTCTACGAGGCCACCGACCGCTGGGAGGTTCCGGCCGATCCCGACCAGACCGCGACCACCCAGCCGCCGTACCGGCTCTCGGTCGAGCGCGAGCCCGGTGGTGACCCGGTCTACTCGCTGACCTCGGTCTACAGCCCGGCCAACAAGTCCAACCTGACGGCGTTCATGTCGGTGGGTGCGGATGCCGCGGACACCTCGACCTACGGCAAGTTCCAGATCCTGCGGCTGCCCGACAACACCCAGTTCCAGGGGCCGGGCAACATCGCCAACCAGTTCAGCACCGACCCGAAGGTCGCGGCGGTGCTGCGGAACTTCAAGACCGGCACGGATGCCAGCGTCCGCTACGGAAACCTGCTCACGCTCCCGGTCGACGGCGGACTGCTCTACGTGCAGCCGCTCTACACGGTGCGCGAGACCGGGTCCGGCAAGTACCCGGTGCTGCTGCGGGTGCTCGCCTCCTACGGCAAGGACGTCGGCATCGGCACCACGCTGAGCGACGCGATCCGGAACATCGGCCAGTCCACCGGCGACACCGTGGGCACCGACGAGGGTCCGACCACGACCCCGCCGGACAACGGCGAGACTCCGGGGACGACGACCTTCGACCTGCTCACCCAGGCGGACGCCAAGTTCAAGGAAGCCGACGCCGCGCTGAAGAAGGGCGACCTGGCCGCCTACGCGCAGCGGGTGGCCGAGGCCAGGACGCTGGTCGACCAGGCACTCGCCGCGGAGCCGAAGCCGAAGACCACGAAGAAGAACTGACGTGCCGCGGCTCCCCGAAGCGAGGCCGCCGGCCAAGCCCAGCTCGCAGGGGCAGAAGGACCGGCACAGCCAGATGCTGCGCGCGGCGGTGAAGCTGGGGTCGCAGCAGGACTTCGAGCGCGTGCAGATGCAGGACGTGGCCGCCGAGTCGGAGGTCGCGATCGCGACGCTCTACCGGTACTTCCCGTCCAAGGTGCACCTGTTCGTCGGGGTGATGCGGGCCGAGCTGGAGAAGGTCGACCCGCGCGACCTCCAGGTCGACGCGGACCAGGACCTCGGTGCCGTGGTCACTGACCTGCTCATGCTCTTCACCAAGGAGATGTACGCCAACCGGCGGCTCTCGATGTCGATGATCCAGTCGATCATCCTGTCCGAGGGTCTCGACAGCCCGGACTCGGCCGTCATCGAGGAGGCCTTCCTGGCGCTGCTGCTCCGGGTCGCCGGCTGGCACCGGGACCCCACCGAGGACCAGCGGCGTCGCTGCTGGCTGGTGATCCAGTGCTGGTTCGGTGTGCTGGTCACCACGCTCTCGGGCAACCGCCCGCTGGAGTCGGCCGAGCAGGACCTGCGCCGGGCTTGCGAGCTGCTCCTCGCCGTTGCAGGTTGAGCCACTGGGTCTCGTTGGTTGAGCCTGTCGAAACCCGGCTGTGCTGGTTGAGCCTGTCGAAACCCTGGCCGTGCCGATTGAGCCTGTCGAAACCCCGCCTGTGCTGGTTGAGCTTGTCGAAACCCGGTGACCTTGGTCGCAAACCCGAGTACCGATTTGGGTCAGCCCGCCGCCACACGGTAATGTTCCGTTCACCGACGCGGGGTGGAGCAGCTCGGTAGCTCGCTGGGCTCATAACCCAGAGGTCGCAGGTTCAAATCCTGCCCCCGCTACTCGTCAGGGCCGTGGATCCAGTGGATCCACGGCCCTGTTTGGTTTGGTGATTTGATCGTGTGGGCAGAAAGTGCTCCTTTCCCAGCCACGAGCCACACCCGCGACACACCCCGGTTCCTGACGCCGGGACGGCACCGCAGGCCGCCCTGTGAACGGGCGGGGGAGATCGACCCCTACAACCTGTGGATGATCACCACCACCGCCGAGGCGCTGGCTGCCTCCCTGCCCGACAGTTCCGCTCTCGACCTACCTCACGGACTCACCGTCGACGACGCCCTCCGCATCGCCGAAGCGGTCGCCTCCACGCTGGCCGAGTCCACTCGCCACGTCTATGGGCATGGCTGGCGGCAGTGGGAGCGCTGGTGCTCGGCCAGGCAGACCTCGGCACTGCCCGCGAGTCCGGCGATGATCTGCGCCTACCTCACCGAGCGGGCCAGTGACGGTGCACTTGTTCCCACCCTTGACCTGGCGATCGGCGCCATCTCCTACGCCCACCGCAGCCGCGGCCTGGACGACCCGACCACGGTTGAGGCCGTCAGGCAGGTACGACGCGGATTGCGCCGCATCGTCGGAGCCGCACCCCGGCGCCAGGCACGCCCGCTGGACACCAACGACATCCGCCAAATCCTCGGACCCATCGACCGCACGACGGCGAAGGGAGCACGTGACGCCGCCATCATCCTGCTCGGCTTCGCCTCCGCATTGCGCCGCGGCGAGCTCGCCGCACTCGACCTGACCGACGTCCAGCCCAAACCTGGCGGGCTGCTGCTCCATGTCCGCCGCTCCAAGACCGACCAAGAGGCCATCGGTCAGGTCGTCGCCGTCGCTCACGGCCAGCGCGCCGAGACCGATCCGATCGCCGCGCTCGACGGCTGGTTCGCCCAGCGTGGCCACGACCCGGGACCGCTGTTCACGAGCATGCGCAACAAGACCGTCACCATCGAGCGTCTCTCCGGCAACGCCATCGCCCGGATGCTCCGCAACCGCGCCGAGCACGCCGGGCTGCCGGCCGAACGGATTACTCCGCACTCGCTGCGCGCCGGGCACGCCACCACCGCGGCCGTCGCTGGTGTGAGCCTGGATCGGATCGCGGCGCAGACCCGCCACAAGCGGCTCTCCACCCTGCTGGAGCGCTACATCCGCCCGGCCCAGGCCCTCGAGTTCACCTCCAGCCGCGACCTCGGGCTGTAGGGGCGCCACCGCCACCTGCATGCCCGCCTGAACTGGTCGCACGGCTACCAGACGATCCCGTGAGGACCGGGGTTCTGGCCAGACTGGGTCAAGATGTCCGGCGGGTCGCTGTCAACGCGGCTGCCGGAGTGACACCCTGCGCGGATCGCCAGATCGGTGCGTTTGATCTGCTTGTATCGGATCAGATATCCGATACGACGTCACTCGGCTCGAGTGGTTGAATAGCCCGTGCGGCTGGGTTGCCGTAGGTGGACACAGGTGAGCCGGGAAGTCTGGTCGGCGGCGTGGGCGGTCTCAGTGCCCAGGAAGTTGGCGTGCCCGGGTCATGAGCGACGTGCCGGTGTTCGGGGTGGTGATCCTGGTGGTCGCTGTCGCGGTGCTCGCGGCGATACTGTCCAATCACGTCAGCGAGCGGGTCCGCGTTCCGGCGCCGGTGCTGTTCCTGCTGGCCGCTGCGGCCGCGTCGGAGGTTGTTCCGCGGCTCGGCACCCTGTCGGTGATCACCGACGAGCGGGTCGTGACGGTGGCGCTGATCTTCATCCTGTTCGACGGCGGGGTCCAGATCGGGTGGCGCGAGTTCCGGGCATCGGCGGGCGCGATCCTGTGGCTCGGTGTGATGGGTACGGCGGTGACTGCGGGTGCGGTCGCGCTGGTCGCCCACGCCCTGTTCGGGTTCGACTGGCACCTCGCCCTGCTTCTCGGCGCTGCTCTGGCGCCGACCGATCCGGCGATGGTGTTCTCGGTTCTCGGGGGCAGGGAGATCACCGGGCGGGCTGGCACGATCCTCAAGGGTGAGTCCGGGGCGAACGACCCGGTCGGCATCGCGCTGATGGCGGTGCTGCTCGAGGCGGGCGGTTCCGGGTTCAGCTCGGTGGCGCACGGCATGGCGACCTTCGCACTGCAGATGGTCGTGGGTTGTGCCGTCGGGGTCATCGGCGGACTGTTGCTGGTGCAGTTCGTGCGGCACGTCCCGCTGCCGAACGAGTCGCTCTACCCGGTGCGAGCGCTCGCGGGCGCTGCGTTCATCTACGGCGTCGCGGACGTGCTGTCCGGTTCGGGATTCCTCGCGGTTCTGCTGGCAGGTGTTCTTCTGGGTGACGCGCGGGCGCCGTACAAGCACGACATCGAACGCTTCGCCTCCGGACTGAGCAGTCTCGCCGAGATCGTGGCGTTCACCATTCTTGGACTGACCATCGACCTGCACGACGTGTTCAGCGGAACGGTGCTCTGGGTCGGCTTGGGCATCACCGCCTTGCTGGTCCTGATCATCCGGCCGCTTCTCGTCGGTGTGATGATGCTCCGGATGAACCTCGAGCGGGGGGAGAAGGCGTTCATCCTCGGGGCCGGCCTCAAGGGTGCCGTTCCGATCCTTCTGGGTCTCTTCGCCCTGGGCGAGGGCGGTCCCGGAACGCACCGGCTCTACCTGGTCGTCTTCGTCGTGGTGCTCACCTCAGCCCTTCTTCAGGGGAGTTTGGTGCCGGCGATGGCCAACTGGTTCAAGGTCTCCATGAACGTGGTCGCTCTCGAGCCGTGGTCGCTCGGTCTTCGGTTCCGCGCCGAACCCACCGGGCTCCAGTTCCATGTCGTCGCAGCCGGCTCCGCAGCCGACGGCGTCGAGATCCGTCACCTGGCTGTGGGGGACGAGACCTGGGTCAGCCTGGTAAGGCGCAACGGCGAGCTCGTCGAAATCCACGGCGGCACCGAACTCCGCGGCGGCGACGAGGTGCTGATCATCGGCGGAACCGATGTGAATGGGCTCTTCGGGCCTTCGAGCAAGGCGGGGGACCACCCAGCACCGTGACCAGGCGCTCGGGAACCTCTCAGGTGCAGCGCCTACATTGGCCGGCATGCCGGGCATGGATCACTCGCGACTCCCCCCGTTCGGCTGGACCTCCTTGGTCCACGACTGGACCTTCTCCTTCGGATGGACCATCGGGATCCTGGTCTCCGTCGGCGCCTACCTGTACCTCGTCCACGTCGGCCGCCGTCACGGTGCGCGGTTCCCGGGCTGGCGCGTTGCCTGTTTCTCGGCGGGCGGGCTGCTCCTCCTGGCGACGCTCAGCTCGGCGATCGCTGTCTATGCGATGGCGGTGTTCTGGGTGCACATGGTGGAGCACCTGATCCTGATCATGGTGGTGCCGGCGCTGGTGATCCTCGGCCACCCGCTGACCGCGGTTCGGAATGCGCTTCGTCCCGGCGGGCGGAGGCGGTTCGACGGCGTGCTGCGATCGGGTCCGCTGTCGGCCCTGACCCATCCGCTCACCGCGCTGACCCTGTACGCCGTCGTCATCATCGGAACCCACCTGACCGGTTTCATGGACGCGATGGCGAACGACTCGCGGCTGATGACCGGGGAGCAGGTCGTGTATCTGGCGTCCGGCTGCCTCCTGTTCCTGCCGATCCTCGGACGTGAGCCGATTCGCCGCGACGTGCCCTACCTATTGCGGATCGTCCTGGTGCTGGTCGCCATGGTTCCGGACACCGTCGTCGGCATCGTGCTGCTCCAGACCGACCACGTGAGCTTCCCGGCAATGTTCGCCATGCACCCGTCCTGGGCCCCGGATCCGGTGCAGGATCAGCAGATCGCCGGTGCGTTGATGTGGGCGGCTGGTGACGGTCTGATGATGCTCGCGGGAGTCGGCGTCGTACTGATGATGATCCTCGACCCGCACCGCGAACGCGTCCTCGGCTCGTGGCTGGAGTCGGTGCGTCGCCAGACCCTGGCTGAACAGGCGCGCGCCGGGACCGGTGCGTCCTCGGAGGAGGTGGGTGCGGCACCGGACCCGGAGAGCGGCGAGGCGCTGGGGGCCTACAACGCGATGCTGGCAGCCCTGCACGAGCGCGAGCAGCACCACGGTGGTGTGCCCCGCTGAAGGTCGTCAGCCGACGCTCGCAGGAGAACCAGCAGCGGTGGTCCCGGCTCCCGAGAGTGCGTCGAGTGCGATCTGGTAGTCGAACCACCCGACGGCGTCGGTGCCGGTCCCGGACAGTACCGGGATCGCCCCGCAGCCGCTGCGGTCGAGAGCCTGGATGCCGACGTCGAGCGGATCGGTGACCCGGACCGCCACCGGGAGCTCGATGACCAGGTCCACGGGGGAGGTGTCGTGACGGCCGTCGCTGATCGCCTCGGAGACCGCGCGGGCGGTCACCACCCCGGCGTAACCTCCGCTGCGGTCGGAGACCGGAAGTACGCCGTAGCGCGACGCAGCCAGGGCGTGCGACGCCTCGACGAGCGACGCGTCGTGCGGCAACGCTTCCGGGACTGCTGCCATCAGCTCGCCGAGACTCCGGGACGCCGAGGCGATCGTCTCTCGTACCCCGAGGTCGACACCTCGACGGCGGAGCTTCAGGGTGTAGATCGTGTCGGCGCTGAGCCAGTGGCTGACCCCGGCAGCAAGAACGATCGCGGTCATCAGCGGCAAGATGATGCCGTACTCGCCGGTGAGCTCGAACATGATGATCACCGCAGTGATCGGGGCTCGGGCTGCACCCGCGAAGACAGCCCCCATGCCCAGGAGCCCGTAGACCCCGACGGCGCCGGCGGTGGCCGGGGTCAGGTCGTTCGCGACCACTCCGAAGGCAGAACCCAGCATGGCTCCGACGAACAGGCTCGGGGCGAACACGCCGCCGGAGCCTCCGATGCCGATCGTCAGCGAGGTGGCCACCATCTTCGCGATCAGCAGCACGACCAGGAACCCGAGCGCGTACCGCCCGAAGATCGCATGACCCAGGACGGGGTAGCCGACCCCGTACATCTCGGGGACCGCGACGAGCAGGAGGCCCAGGGCGAGCCCACCGACTGCCGGACGCAGCCACTCCGGTCCTCGCCACAGCGCGTCGCAGAGGTCTTCGATCGCGTAAAGGATCCGGGTGAAGATCACGCCCACGGCGCCGGCGAGGACCCCGAGCACGGCGAAGTACAGGTACTCGATCGGGTGGGCCACGGTGAAAGTGGGCAGGTGCAGGAAGGGGGCGTCTCCCAGAGCGGCACGGCCGATCGCCGAGGCGGTGACGGCGGCGATCACCACCATGCCGAACGACTGTGCCGCGAAGTCGGAGAGGATGAGCTCCATCGCGAAGAACACCCCGGCCAGGGGTGCATTGAAGGTAGCAGCGATGCCACCTGCGGCACCGCTGGCCACGAGCACCCGCAGGCGCGGCTCAGGAAGCCGGAGCAGCTGACCGCACGTCGACCCGAGGGCGGAGCCGATCTGCACGATCGGACCTTCGCGACCCACCGAGCCGCCACCGCCGATACACAGGGCGGAAGCCAGCGCCTTCACTCCGGCAACCTGCGGAGCGATCCGGCCCCCGCGTCGCGCCACCGCATACATCACCTCGGGGACCCCGTGGCCCCGTGCCTCCCGAGCGAAGAAGTGCACCAGGGGCCCGTAGAGCAAGCCGGCGATCACGGGCGTGCCCAGCAGGAACCAGCGGCCCAGTCCCTCCAGGCCAGGGTGCGACGCGCCCGGTACGGCGGCGTAGTCGGGGTGGCCCGCCAGCAGCAGCGTGAAGGTCTTGATGAGGAACCGGAACAGGATCGCGAAGCCCGCCGCGCCCGCACCGACGGTAACGGCCAGCAGTAACAGGCCGCCGCTGCCTGCTCGGAGCTGCACGGTCAGTCGTGATTTGAGGCCGCTCAACCCGGATTCGCTTGATCGCATGTGTTGCAGTATGCAACGATTGCGTACTGCAAGAGAAATGGGGTCTACATGCCGGACGCATCACAGCAGCCCGTGCCCGAGAGCGGGACCGACCAGGTCGGCGACCTTGTCGCTGCTCTCCTGACAGCCTCGAGGGCGCTGGTCGGCATCTCGGCCCGCTCGCTTGCCGGCATCGAGGAGACCGTCACGATCACCCAGTTCCGGACCCTGGTCGTCCTCGCCTCCCACGGGCCCAGCAGCCTGAACCGGCTCGCTGGCCGACTCGGCGTCAACTCCTCCACGGCGATGCGCACCGTGGACCGGTTGGTGGCCGCCGATCTCGTCGTCCGAAGCACGAACGAGACCAACCGGCGCGAGGTCGTGCTCGAGCTCTCGGGCCGCGGACAGCACCTGGTTGACGACGTGACCTCCCGGAGGTGGGAGTCCATCGAACGCATCGTCCGAGCGATGCCGGAAGCCCGTCGCTCGGAGATGGTCAACGCCCTGGTCGCCTTCGCTCAGGCTGCCGACGAACCACTGGTCATCGACGACGCGGCAGCGCTCGCATGGTGATCACCCAGCCCGCAGCACCCGGGCCTGCGATCCGCCTGGACGACCTCACCAAGACCTTCGGACCGCTTCATGCGGTCTCTGGTCTCACCCTCGAGGTCGCCGCCGGCCAGGTCTTCGGCTTCCTCGGCCCGAACGGTGCAGGCAAGAGCACCACCATCCGGATGATCATGGGACTCTCTGCGCCGTCGAGCGGGACAGCGACCGTTCTCGGGACGGACGCGTGGGACGACGGGCCCGGGGTCCGAGCGCGGATCGGGTACCTCGCCGGGGAGCTCGCGCTGCCGCCACGCCTGACGGGTGACGCGATTCTCGGCTGGACGGCTCGCGCCCGCAACGTCGAGAACCGCTCCAGGCGACACGAGCTGGCCGAGCGCTTCCAGGCGGATCTCCGGCGGCCGGTCGGCACGCTGTCGAAGGGCAATCGTCAGAAGATCGGGATCATCCGGGCGTTCGAGCACGATCCCGAGCTCTTGGTCCTCGACGAGCCGACCTCGGGGCTGGATCCGCTGCTGCAGAAGCAGTTCGACGACTTGCTGGCGGAGACAGTCCAGCGCGGACGGACGGTCTTCCTGTCCTCCCACGAGCTCGACGAGGTGCAGCGAGTGGCGCACAACATCGCGATCATCCGTGGTGGAGAGCTGGTCCTGGCCGACACGGTTTCGGCCCTGCGAGCGCGAGCACCGCGTTCTGTCGAGCTCACCTTCAGCGCTCCCGTCGACAAGGCGGAGTTCGATGCGCTTCCTGGCGTACAGGTCCTCGGCCAGCAGAACGGAAGGCTGGTCCTCGCCGTCAGCGGGGAGGTCGGGCCGCTGCTCGAGGCCGCCGCGTCGCACCACGCGATCGACATCCTCGCCCGCCCAGCGGACCTGGACGTGCTCTTTCGTAGCTTCTACCGCGCCCCGCAGGAGGTGCCCGTTGCTCGGTGACATTTCTCGGCTCGACCTGCGGCTGCGAAGGCAGAGCTCGATCGCCTACGCGGTCGGGGTCACCGCCTACGCCCTGCTCATCGTGGTGCTGTACCCCACCTTCCGCGTCGACACCTCCCTCAACAAGCTCACCGAGGGCGACAGCAGCCTGAGTGCGCTGTTCGGAGCAACCGGATCCCTGACATCGCCTGACGGCTGGATGAACGCGAACCTCTACGCGAACTTCCTGCCGCTCTTCGTGCTCTTCATGACCATCGGGTACGGCGCCTCGGCCGTCGCCGGCCAGAACGAGGACGGCACCCTGGGCGACGTGGCGGTGCTCCCGCGAACCCGCGCGGCGGTGCTGCTGGAGAAGGTCGCGACCCTTTCGCTCCTGTCGCTGCCGGTCCCGCTGCTGTGCCTCGTCGCCAGCCTCGCCGGGCACCACTGGCAGGTCGATCTCGCCGTCGGTGCCCTCATCGGGACGACGATCGGCGTCGCCCTGCTCGGCGTCAACCTGGGCCTGGTCGCGTTGGCGTGGGGCTCGTGGACCGGGAGGCGGGGCGGCGCGCTCGGTGTCGCCACCGGCCTGGCCGCGGTGTCGTACATCGTGAGCTCCCTGGCTCCGGTCGTGAGCTGGATCCACCCGCTGCGGTTCTACTCGCTCTTCTACTGGGCCGTCGGCGACGACCAGCTGGTCAACGGACTTTCCGCACCTGGCGTGGCCGTCCTGCTCTCGAGTGCGGTCGCGCTCGGCGCTGTCGCCTGGCGGGGGTTCCAGCAGCTCGACATCCGCTAGGCCTGCGGATCAAGCCTGCGCCGCGGGCAGACCAGCGTGCGGGGCGCCGCAAAGGTGCTACATGAGGAGACCCCGACCGCTTCTCGGGGTCGCGGTCGGGGCTATCACCAACCTACACCGAACTAGGTCGGGCCAAGCTCTGAGTGTCCCCGAGTTGGCACCCACGACGTGAGCCTTCTGCCTGGGATCCTGCGACGGGGAACTCCCTCGGTCTCCTGGCGGAGAGTCAGAGGCCGACACTTCCCTGCATGATGCCGCCGTCGATGACGACAGTCGTGGCTGTCAGGTAGCCGGCCTTGCCGGAGGCGAGGAAGATGACAACGTCGGCGATCTCCGACGCCTTCGCCATGCGCCCGAGCGGGATGGCCTTGTCGAGCGCCTTCATCTCGCTGGGATCGGCCATCGTGGTGGAATTGATCGGTGTTTCCACCGCTCCGGGCGCAACGTTGATGACTCTCACGTCGTGCGGGCCGAGCTCGACTCCTGCGGTGCGGGTGAGCATCCTGACGCCACCCTTGGAAACGCAGTAGGCGATGTTTCCCGGCATGGGCCAGTCCTCATGCACCGAGGAGATGTTGATCACCAGCCCTCCGGTGCCCTGACTGATGAATTGCCTGGCCGCCGTCTGGGTGCCGAAGAACGCACTCTTGAGATTGATCGACATGACCCGGTCGAACTCGGTCTCAGTCGTCTCGAGCAGCGACGCACGGGTCTCTATACCGGCGTTGTTGACCAGTACGTCGAGCCGCCCGTACTGGTCGACCGCGGCCTGGATCATCTTCTGCAGGTCGTCGGCCTTCGACACGTCTGCGTGGACTCCTGTCGCGTGTCCGCCGGCCGCCTCGACCGCGGCGATGAGGTGGGCCGTCTCATCTGGGTGATTGATGTAGTCGATGACGATGCTCGCGCCTTCGGTCGCGGCTGCGAGCACGATTGCCTCACCGATGCCGCTGTTGCCTCCGGTCACAACCATGGATGTTCTTTCGAGCAGCATGCTGGTCCTCCGATCGCAGCTCTCCACGGTAGCTGGCAGTCCTGAGGGGTTGCTCAGCGTCGGCTCTCGTTCTTCAGGATCAGTGGGTTCAGACGGGTCGGTGACACGATCGTCATCATGGCGCTCATCGAGGATTACGCCCTGCTCGGAGATCTGCATACGGGGGCTCTGGTAGCCACGGACGGATCCATCGACTGGTTGTGCCTGCCGCGGTTCGACTCCCCAGCCGCCTTCGCGGCCCTCGTGGACGCTCCAGATGCAGGCCGGTGGCTCGTCGCCCCCGCGCAAGGTGGCACCTGCACCAGCCGTCGTTACGTCGACGCGACGTTGGTGTTGGAGACCGAGTGGGTGACGCCTGAAGGGACCGTGCGTGTCCTCGACTTCATGCCTCCGCGCGGGCTCGCACCCGACGTCGTCCGACTGGTGGTGGGAGTCGCAGGCGCCGTGCCGATGCGTTCCGTGCTCGGGCTCCGTTTTGACTATGGCCGCGTTGTTCCGTGGGTACGCCGTCAAGGCGACCAGATCCTCGCCGTGGCCGGTCCCGACGCGGTCCGGTTGCGCACACCGGTGCCGACCGAGGGACGCGACCTGACCACCGTGTCGGAATTTGTCGTCCGCGCCGGTGAACGGATCCCGTTCGTCCTCACTTGGTTCCCGAGTCACGAGCCGGCGCCAAAGGTCGTCGACCCGGAACAGGCGCTGGTCGACACCCTCGACTTTTGGACCAGCTGGTCCGATGGTGGCACCCCGATCCGCGGGCCTTACCGCGATGCCGTCAAGCGTTCGCTGCTCACGCTCAAGGCCCTCACCTACAAGCCCACCGGCGGCATCATCGCCTCGGTCACCACGTCGCTGCCCGAGCAGATCGGCGGCCCCCGCAATTGGGACTACCGCTACTGCTGGTTGCGTGACGCGACGTTCACCCTCCAGGCACTCCTTTCGGCCGGCTACCTCGGCGAGGCGAAGGCCTGGCGCGAGTGGCTGCTCCGCGCCGTGGCCGGCGACCCTGCGGACCTGCAGATCATGTACAGCGTCGACGGCACCCGCCGACTCCCCGAGATCGAGCTCCCCTGGCTCAGCGGGTACGAAGGGTCTCGGCCCGTCCGCATCGGAAATGCAGCCTCGGGCCAGCTCCAGCTCGATGTCTGGGGCGAGACCCTCGATGGATTCGCACTGGCTCGGGACGCCGGACTTAGCCCGAGTACCGATGCCTGGGATCTGCAGGTTCTGCTCATGGAGCACCTCGAGGGCGCGTGGGACAAGCCGGACAACGGCCTTTGGGAGATGCGTGGCGAGCAGCGTCACTTCACCCACTCCAAGATCATGGCCTGGGTCGCGGCCGACCGGATGGCCAGAGCAGTCCGCACCCACCGACTCGAGGGCCCCGGGAAACGGTGGGAGGAGCTCGGCGCGGCAATCAAGACCGATGTGCTGCAGCGCGGATTTGACGCGGAGCGGCACACCTTCACCCAGTCCTACGGTGCGTCTGGACTCGATGCCTCTCTTCTGCTCATTCCGCGGGTCGGGTTCCTACCGCCGACCGACTCCCGCGTCCTCGGCACGATCGCAGCCGTCAAGAACGAGCTCACCGAGGACGGCTTCGTCAAGCGCTACGAAACCACCGGCTCCGGAGACGGTCTGACCGGCGGCGAGGGACTCTTCCTGGCGTGCTCGTTCTGGCTGGTCGACGCGCTGAACCTCGCCGGCGAGCGGGCCGAGGCCACGGCGCTGTTCGAGCGTCTCCTGACCCTGCGCAACGACGTGGGCCTCCTCAGCGAGGAATGGGATCCCAAGTCCGGTCGGCAGTTGGGCAACACACCCCAAGCCTTCAGCCACTTCCCCTTGGTGACCAGCGCATTGCAGCTCCATGTCGGGCGCGGCCACCACAGCAACCAGCCGATCCGTCACTGACGCTCAAGCGGCAGGCGGCTTCTCCAAGGACTATCTGAGAATCTGCGACCGCGAAAGTCTGTCCTGTCTCGCAGCCGTATCGTCGGGCGTTATGAGAGATATCGGTGCGCCGGAGTTGATGATTGTTCTAGTTGTCTGTGTCCTCATGTTTGGTTCGAAGAAGCTCCCGGACCTCGCACGCGGTTCTGGTCGAGCTCTCCGGATCTTCCGTTCCGAGGTCAGAGATACCGCCGACGACGTGGAGTCGCCGCCGCTGAGCCCTTCACCCGGTCTCATCGACGCGGAGTTCCTGAAGTAGCGCTTCTGACTCGTATGCTCGAGCGCTTGGCGGTGCTGGCGGAGAGCTCATTCCGATCGAGATGCGTACCCGAACATCACTGGCTCGCTGGTGGAGGGCACGATCACCCCGGTTCGTCCCCGGCCCTCCAACCATGCGGCGGCGTCCGCACCCATGACGAAGGCGGCGGTTGCGTCGATGTCGGCCCAGGTGAGGTCGTCGGCGAGGACGGTGACCGAGGCGAGTGTGGTGGGGACATCACCGGTTCGCGGGTCGGTGATGTGGGCCCCCCGCTGGGCCAGCCCGGAGGTGGCGACGGCACCGTCATGGACGGGGAGGACGGCGAGGATCCGCGTGGGGTCGTGAGGGTCCTCGATCCCTACCCGCCAGCCGGGGGAGCTCGAGGTGCGCACCCTGCAGACCATGTCGCCACCACCTGACAGGCAGGAGTCGGTGTCGGCGAGGTCGTCGAGGATGCTGGCTGCTCGTTGGATCGCCCATCCTTTGACGACGCCGCTGGGGTCCAGTTGGATGCCGCCACCGGCTGTCGATCGGCGTACGTCGAAGGCACCGTCGGACTCGACCCGGGCTTGCTCGCCGAGCTCCAGTACCTCGTGGACCTCGCTGGGGCAGTCAGCAAGGGCGAGCTCGCCACGCCCGAGCCTGGAGATCACCGAGTCCGGGCGGTAGGTGCTGAACACGGCATCGACGCTGCGGAGGAACTCCACGATCTCGGCCCAGGCCCAGTCCGCCTTCTCGCCGTTGGCGAACCTTCCGCGCAGAGCGAGGTTCACGGGCATCCCCATCAGGTGCTCGACCCGGCGTTCGATCCTCTGCTCGCTGGTCACAGGGAGGCGTTGTCGAGGGCACTTTGCAGGGAACTGATGTACCCGTCGCTGGTGTAGGTCGCGGTCGTGACGATGTCGATGTGCGCGCTCTGGGACTTGAGGGTTTCTTTGATGAGCGTGGGAATGCTGCGCTTGGCGATGAACTGGTCCATGGCGCCGGTCGGCAGTTTGAGCAGCTTGACGGCCACGATCTTTTTGGCCTGGACGCTGAGCTGGACCTGCACGGGGCCGTAGCGGGTCGGGACTGCCTTGCCGTCGAAGGTCGTGACGGGTCCCTTTGAGGCGTCGACCTTGGCGCTCGACGCGCTGCCGACCGGGGCCGAGTTCGCCGAGGCGACCGAGCCTGCAGTCGAGGTGTAGTAGCTGAAGGCCAGCGCCAGCCCGGAGATCGTGCTGAGGAGCCAGAAGGAGATGCGTTTCATCGGGTCACCATGCGAACGTTTCGATGTGGACGTGAGCGTCGGGGACCCCGGCGTCACGGAGTGTTTTCAAGACCAGTTCCGACCAAGGCACCGGCCCGCAGATGTAGACGTCGCGCTCAGCGATGTCAGGGATCCACGCCTGCAGCGTGGTGAGGTCGTCACCATCGCCGGACGCTGAGCCGATCCAGGAGTCCGGCGCGCGGCGAGGTCCACCGGAGCGGATCACCTGGAGCCCTCGCTGCTGGGCCAGCAGGGTGCTCTCGGAGGGGAAGAGCGGATCGTAGGTGAACCGCTCGAGGTAGACAGCACTGCCGGGCTCGTAGTCCAGCCCCTCGGCCAGCGCGCGCAGCGGGGTGATCCCGACGCCGGCGCCGATGAAGGCCAGTCGGCTCTGTGTCCTCGGCCTGTTGCTGAGACGACCGTAGGGGCCTTCGACGAAGACGCGCGTTCCCGGGCGGAGGCTGGAGACGGCGTTGCTGCCGTCCCCGACGCCTTGCACGGTGATGCGCAGCGTCCGGCCATCGGGAGCGGCGGAGAGCGAGTAGGGGTTGGATCGGGACCACCCGGGCCCGCTCATGAACCGCCAGTTGAAAAATTGCCCGGCTTCAACCTTGAGGCGTCCCAGATCGCGACCGGTGACGTTGACCGACCACATGTCGTGGCCTTCGTCGACGACCGACTCGACCTTGAGCCGGTGACGCAGGTTCACCGTGACCGGCAGACCGACCCGCCAAACCAGGACCGTCCCCATCGTCACTCCCCAAGCCGTCCACCAGAAGAGGGTCTTCGAGGGCGAACCGACGAACTGCTGTCCGGTCCAGAGCTGGTGAGGTATCGCGAGGCCCACGCCGAGGTAGGCGTAGAGGTGCATCAGGTGCCAGGACTCGTAGCGCAGCTTGCGCCGTGCGGCCTTGATGCTCGTGACCGTGACGCCGACCAGGTAGGCGGATCCCAGGACGGAGAGCAGCACGCCGGGGAAGGTGGTCACCAGGTTCCAGAACTGGCGGGGGAACGCGGGGAGGGTGCCGCCGTCATAGCCCCATGTGATCGTGACGATGTGGGCGACCATCAGGTTGAACGAGGTGAACCCGATCCAGCGGTGCAGACCGACCAACCGGTCCTGGCCGAACGCGCGCTCTATCGCCGGAAGACGTGCCATCAGCAGGATCTGCGCGAGGAGCAGGACCGAGGCCACCAGACCGGTGATCCGGCCCACGGATGTGAGTCCGCTGGCCCAGCCGCCGAGATCGGTCAAGCCGCCTCCGTCGATCCACCAGTAGGTGACGAGCGCCAACGCGGCGACCAGGATCACCGTGCTCAGGATGCGGACGTCAGCGTCGTACCGAGCTCGCTGCCCAGGCCTATTCAGCGATCGACCGGGCTTCGCGGGAACCTTGCCTACTGAGATCATCAGGACTGGCCCGCTCTCGCGCCATTGTGGGGAACATGCGCAGCTGCTCCAGGATCTGGTCCACAGTGATTCGGCGCCCCGCGCCGATTAGATGGGTAGGTCACGAGGATTTGTTTGGGGCGCGGGTCCCTTTCGTCGCGAACCGAGGGCTCTGAGGAGGCCGCCTGTATTCAAGGCCCCTTGAGCTTGTCGCCCCGATCCGACGGCTCAGTCCGAGTCGACCTAAGACTGTCCGCTCATCGGCAGGTCCGGGCGTCCGTGACGCGGCGGTTTGACGCACCTCCAGTTCGCCGCGACATCGTCCGGCAGGGCCCGCTGCAGGTGCACGTGTTCGACACTGTGGCCCGCCTGACGAGACGTCTCACCAGGTAGGGGGCACTGGAGGACGTCTAGGAACCCAAGACGACCCTGCGCGGCAGCCTCGCTCCGTTGTCATGCGAGCGAGTAGCGACCGGGGAAGTGGGTATCGACCTGGGAGTCGCTACTTGTGGAGGAATAGGCCATGAGTGACCCAGATATCGACCCAAATGCGATCGATGACCCGGAGATGGTGGACGACATCGAGCAGGAGGCACGACCGCCTGGCGATGCCGACCTCGACCCGGAGGCGCCTCTCGACCGGGTGGACCCGGTCGACGAGGAGGCTGAGGAACCGATGGAGGCTGGACTGAGGGATGTGCCGCACTGACGGCAGGTTTCAGCGTTGCTGTGAGGAGTTGACGTGAGGATCGCGATCGTGGGCGGTGGCCTTGCTGCCGCTCATGCCATCGAGGAGCTGCGGCGACTCGGGCACGAGGACCAAGTCGACCTGTTCTGCGCGGAGGAACACGTCCCGTACAACCGGCCACCGCTGTCCAAGGGCGTGCTGCTCGGCAAGGACGACGAGTCCTCGATCTTCGTCCACGACGAGCAGTGGTACGTCGACAACGCCGTCGAGCTGCATTTCGGCGACGAGGTCACGGCTCTGGACCTCGAGGGCAAGCGGATCGCGGTCGGATCCGAAACCTTCGGCTACGACCAGCTGTTGATCAGCACCGGGGCGGCCCCAAAGCGCTTGGCCGATGCCGACCAGAACGCCGGATCCGTGGCGTACCTGCGCACGCTCGAGGACTCACGGGCCCTCAAGGCTGCCTTCGGCCCCGATCGGTGCGTCCTGATCGTGGGCGCCGGTTGGATCGGGCTCGAGGTCGCCGCGGCAGCCCGGACGGCCGGATCGTCCGTCACCGTGGTGGAGTCTGCGGAGCTGCCGTTGCTGCGGGTCCTCGGACCGGAGGTCGCCACCATCTTCGCCGAGCTGCACCGGTCGCACGGCGTCGACCTGCGCCTGGGCGCCGGCATCGAGAGCTTCAAGTCGGACGGTTCCGGCACGAGCGCCGTCCGCCTCGAAGACGAAGCCGAGATCGAGGCCGACCTCGTCGTCGTGGGCATCGGCGTGACACCCAACGACGGCCTAGCAGCCGCTGCCGGCCTGGAGGTGGACAACGGGATCCTTGTGGACGAGCGGCTGCGCACCCTGGACCCGAACGTCTTCGCGGCCGGTGACGTCGCCAATCACCTCCACCCTGTCCTCGGGCGCCGGATCCGCGTGGAGCACTGGGACACCGCCATCGAGCAGGGGAAACTCGCCGCCCACAACCTCCTCGGCGCCGAAGAGCCCTACAGTCGACTGCCCTACTTCTTCACCGATCAGTACGACCTCGGCATGGAGTACGTCGGCTACGTCGGCTCGGACGGCTATGACGAGGTGATCCTGCGTGGTGATCCGCGTGACCAGTTCACCGCGTTCTGGCTCAAGGGTGACCAGGTACTCGCCGGCATGCATGTCAACGACTGGGACGCGATCGATCCGATCAAGGCGATCGTCGGAAGCAGCGTGCCTCCCGGTCGGCTGCGCGATCAGTCGGTCGATCTTGCAGCGATCGCCCCCTAGGAGCTCCGGCGCACGCTAGTGGGCGAACAGCCAGACGACTACGAGGATGGCGAGCACGGACATGATGATGAGCGGCAGGATTCCTGCCAATCCGGCTCCGTCGCCCGTGTCCTCACCGTCGTCGTGATCCATGTCGGTTGCCGGCCCTTCTTGGGTGGCACCGCCCTCCGTTGACCAGTCGCTGCCGGTGCTGTCGTCGCGAGCCGGGTCGGAGGTTACGTCGCCTAACGGCTCATCGGGGTCGTGGTTCCGGTTCGTCATGACGGCTCCTTCCGTTGGGCCTGCTGCCTTCTCAGCGATACCCGATCTGGGGACCTTCTCAGCGATACCCGATCTGGGGACGATCACGCGCCCGTGCGCATGCGTCGGTCTGGAACCGGGCACGAGAACCACGGAGGTGCGCATGCTGGACACGGTTGTCTTCGATGTCGACGGGACTCTCGTCGATTCCTCGTACCACCACCTGCTCGCGTGGTCGCGTGCCTTCCGTGCTGTCGGAGTTGTGGTGCCGTCTTGGCGCCTGCACCGGTGCATGGGGATGGGGGGTGACCAGTTGGTCACGGAAGCCGCTGGCGAAACGGTGGAACGCATGGTCGGGGACGAGGTGCGCGATCGCTGGCGGTCTGCCTACGATGAATGCCTCGCGGAGGTGAAACCGTTCCACGACGCGGTTGCCGCGCTCGAGAGCTTTCGCCACTCGGGTGTGGAGGTGGTCCTGGCCACCTCTGGGAACCAGGCGCACATCGAGCGGACCCTGGAGATCCTGGAGCTCGCTCCGGATACGTTCCCGCTGGTCAGCAGCGCAGACGTCGACGCCACCAAGCCCGCTCCAGACTTGATCGAGCTCGCCATGGACGCAGTGAACGGCAACGTCGGCGTTCTGGTCGGCGACACCGTGTGGGACGTACGCGCTGGGGAGCGTGCTGGCACGCCCGTGATCGGCGTTCTGACTGGCGGAGTCAGCCGCGCAGCGCTCCTCGACGCCGGTGCGATCCGCGTCTTCGACGACGTCTCAGCACTCCGACGAACCATCCCCGAGGTGCTCGCCCAGTTCGCTTCCGTGACTGTGCGACGAGCCTGAACCGACGAATGAGCCCGGACCCGACGGGTACCACCCCACCAACGAAGGAGGATCACAGATGAGCACAATTGAGAAGGCAATCGACGTCGAGGTGCCGGTCCGGACGGCATATGACCAGTGGACCCAGTTCGAGTCGTTCCCGAAGTTCATGGAGGGCGTCGAACAGGTCCGTCAGCTCGACGACACCCACGTGCACTGGAAGGCCGAGATCGATGGCATCACCCGGGAGTGGGACGCCGAGATCATCGACCAGACCCCCGACGAGCGCGTCACCTGGCGCTCCACGGACGGCACCACGAACCAGGGGACCGTCTCGTTCACCCCCGAAGCACCGGGCACCCGCGTGACGCTGCGCCTCGAGTTCGAACCCGAGGGCATCATCGAGAAGGCTGGGGACGTCCTCGGCATCGTCGAGCGTCGCGCCGAGGGCGATCTGAAGCGATTCAAGTCCTTCATCGAGTCACGTGGCGTCGAGTCCGGCGGATGGCGTGGCGAAGTGGCTCCCGGTGAGGTGGGAAACCAGTGAGCGGTCCGCAGATCGACCCTCCCGTCGACCCCGGTCCTGAGCCGCAGATCGTGCCGGGCACCTCCCGGCCGATCCCGGTCGACCCGAACCTGGACCCGCAGACCCACCCCGCGCCGGCGGAGAGCTGAGGAGAACCCATGAGCGATGTCGTCGACCTGATCATGAGCGACCACCGCGAGGTGGAACGCCTATTCGACGTACTCAAGAACGACCCATCCACACGGGCACTGAACCTGCCAGTACTCACCGCCCTGCTGACCGCGCACAGCCGCGCCGAGGAAGCGGAGGTCTACCCCGCGGCCGCCGAGGCTGGAGGTGCCGAAGACGTTGAACACGGCCAGAAGGAGCATCTCGAAGCCGACCAGCTCCTCGCTCGGCTCGCCGAGACCGACCCTGACGCCCCCGAGTTCGAGAGCCGACTCCAGGATCTCGTCGATGCCATCAGCCACCACGTGGAGGAGGAAGAGACGACCGTGCTGCCCGCGATGCGCGAGCGCATGAGCCAAGACGAGCTGCGCGACCTCGCTGAGCGGTTCTCGCAGGTGCGCGCAAACCTTCTGGGCGAGCAGCCCGACGACATCACCCGGGAACAACTGGTCCAGCAAGCCCAGAATCTTGATCTGGACGCTGCGTCTGGCAGGAGCAAAGCAGAGCTGGCCGCCGAACTCAAGGATCAGGCCGAGCTCTAGGCGAGCAGCTCGGGAGACGCCGCAGGAAGGCTGCGGGTTTCAACGAGTTGGCGTGCAACCTCGCGCAGTTTGATGTTGTTGTCCTGGGAGTAGCGGACAAGGACGGCGAAGGATCGTTCGGCGTCGAGGTCATAGCGCTCCATCAAGATCCCCTGGGCCTGGCCGATGATCTTGCGGGCATCGGCTGCCAGCCAAAGGCCTTCCTGTTTGCGTGCGGCGGCGATGGCGACAGCGGCGTGACGAGCCAGGACGTGCGCGACGGCCTGGTCGTCGAGGTCGAACTTCTGGGGTAGGCGACTGTAAAGATTCAGCGTGCCGAGGAGTTCCTCGCTAGTCGCGAGGCGGACACCGAGCAGGCTGCGGATCCCGGCGCCGGCTACCCGAGCGGCCCATGCAGGCCATCGGGACTCGTTCTCAGTGTCGTCAACGACGATGACGGGGCCGCCCTCGAGGGTGTCGATGTCCGGGCCCTGTCCGATGTCGAGCTGGACCTGGTCGATCTCCTCGATGAGGGGGTGGGTCGCGGCGACGGTCTCGATCCTGGGCCCTTTGTGCACGAACGTGACGCCGGCGAAATCACAGTCGACCGCTTGAAGGGCGTAGTCCAGGACCCGGTCGAGGGTTTCGATTGTGCTGGGTTCGCTGTGCAGTTGCAGCGCCATCTCTGCGATGGAGTCGGCGTCGAAGAACTGGCCACCCATGATCTAAGCCCCCCACGAAACCACGTGAACCCCGCGGCCGCGCTGCTCGAGCCGCATCACATTTCGGACGATAAACCGCAAGCGCCGACTGTGCCAAGCACCCGGCTCGCTTCGCGGAGGCTGATTTGGATGGATCTATCGGGGCACATGTCAGTCAGGGCGATTGCTGAGGCGCCTCGGCGATTGGTTAGGGCTCGAGCGTCAAACCCAGAGCGCACGGGCCCGCCCCCTTATCGGGTTTGACCCCGCTCGCGTCGGGCAACTCAATTTCGAAGGACACCAACGCAGGAGCAGGACCATGTCCAAGAAACCCGCCGAAGAGGCACAGCAGAACTACGAAGATCTCAAACGGGCTGGCGAGAAGCGGAAGAACGACCAGAAGGCCACTCATCGTCCGCCGATCCAGAACTCTCGAGCAGCGGCCAAACGAGCGCGCAAGGATTCCAACTCCGAGCGCCTCAAGCGGTCGTGGATCGCGCGCGAACGTGCTCTCGCCACGGGCTCGCCCACCCTTATCGAGCTGGCTGTTGCCACAGCTCTGGGAGTGGGGCGCCGGCTCGTTTCACTACGTTGAGCGGACCCCGTTGCGCACCGACGCAGTTGTGACTACAAATGCATCTAAGGTCTCAAGAAGGCGGGACCGACGGTCTCGGGCTGTTGCCCGGCTCCGCCAGGAGTCAGCATGTCTCTTCCACACATCTCCCGATCAGAACACGGCGACACGATCGTCCTTCGCCCCGTCGGAGAGTTCGACCTCTCAAACCTCGACCTGCTCCGCTCCACCTTCCTTGAGGCAGCGACCCCCGAGACGAGCAGGATCGTGATCGACCTCTCGGGCACCACCTTCGTGGACTCGATGGCCATCGGGACGATGCTGGGCGTCGCCCGGCGCGCGAACGGGTGGGGCGGATGGGTACGTCTCGTCGGACCACGTCCCAACGTCCGCCGGGTGCTGCACCTCACGGGCCTGGACAAAGTGTTCGCGATGTACGACACCGTCGACCAAGCGGTGATGCACGTCCAGACCTGAGCCCGCGCGAGTTTCGATAACGCGGTTCTGGGCACTGCAGGAGGGCATCCATTCCGCGATTACGCATCGCGGACGAGGAAAGGAACGAACATGTACATCGGACTTGGAATCGTTCTTCTCGCGGCTGGTTTGATCCTGGCCTTCGACGTTGTCACCGTGGACTTGAACTTCATCAATGACGGAGCGCTCGGAGCGATCCTGATCGTCTGCGGAATCCTCGCCATCGTCCTTTCCCTGGTGGTGAGCGACCGCTACCGACGTCGCACGGTTGTCGACGAGCCGCCGGTCGTGGAAGAGCGTCGCATCCGTTGAGCCGCCTGCGGTTGACGACCATCGGGTTGAAGCCGCTACGTCGAGCAGCGGGGGCGCTTCTGGTGCTCCCGCTGCTCTGTTCTGGCTGTGCTGTCCAAGCCGGAGCTCCGGCATCGGAGTCGTCGTGGAAGTCCGACACCGACAAAGCCCTCGGATCAGCACTGAGCGGCCTCGGCACAGCCCGACTGATACTGGACAACCAGTCCCACGGGCGCCTTCCCGCCCGGTACGCCGCGGTGTCTCTGCGTGACGCCCTCCGCGTCCTCCAGACCGAGACCTCGGGCTACCTGGCCGCTCAACCGCCGGCATCCAAGGAGACCGAGAACACTGCCGCGGTCCGGGCGATCGAGGAATCCCTGACCGCGCTGAACCAGGCTGCCGTGGCCGACCCCACCTCGAACGCACAGCGCCGCACGGCGTACCGGGCCGTTGACGCGGAGTACCAGCGCGTCGAGAAGCTGCAGAAGAAGCTGGTCGGCTGATGAAGAAGGTCTTCGCCCTCGCCCTGGGCATCCTCACCGCGATCGGCGGTTTCGTCGACATCGGTGACCTGGTCGTCAACGCCCAGGTCGGTGCCCGGTTCGGCCTCTCCCTTGGTCTCGTGGTGGTGGTCGGTGTTCTGGGGATCTGCGTGTTCGCCGAGATGTCCGGCCGCGTCGCTGCGTGCAGCAAGCGCGGCACCTTCGACCTCGTCCGGGAGCGACTCGGTCCCCGGATGGGTCTGCTCAACCTCCTGGCCTCTTTGATCGTCACTGTGCTGACCTTCATCGCCGAGGTCGGCGGTGTCGCGCTGTCGCTGACCTTGGTCAGCTCGGTGAACGAGGTCCTGGTCGTGCCGCTGGTCGGGCTGCTGGTGTGGCTGGTGCTGTGGCGAGCCAAGTTCTCACTGATGGAGAACGTCCTCGGCCTCCTCGGACTGTGTCTCGTCGTCTTCGCCGTGGCGCTCTGGAAGCTGTCACCCGCCTGGGGGGACCTGACCCACCAGATGGTCGCGGTCGCCAAACCCGGTGACGAGACCTGGCTGACATATTGCTACTACGTGGTTGCGCTGTTCGGCGCTGCGATGACGCCGTACGAGGTCTTCTTCTTCTCCTCCGGAGGCGTGGAGGAGAAGTGGGGGATCAAGGACCTGACGACCATGCGCGCCAACGTGTTCGTCGGGTTTCCGCTTGGCGGGCTACTCTCGCTCGCGATCGCCGGCTGTGCGTCCGTCGTCTTCGGACCGGCGAACATCGACGTCGCCTCGTTGAGCCAGGTCGGGATGCCGATCGGGGTGGCGTTCGGCAAGGTCGGCATCGCGATCGTGCTGGTCGGGTTCGTCGCCGCGACGTTCGGTGCGGCGTGCGAGACCGGACTCTCCGCCGGCTACAGCCTCGGCCAGTACTTCGGCTTCCAGTGGGGCAAGTACGTCGGCCCGGGCAAGGCGACCAGGTTCCACCTCGTGATCGTGGTCTGCACCCTGCTCGCCGTCGCCGTCCTGATGACCGGCGTCGACCCGATCATGGTCACCGAGATATCGGTCGTCGGTTCGGCCGTGGCGCTGCCGTTGACGTACTTCCCGATCTTGGTGGTGGCCAATGACCGTGACTACATGGGCGAGCACACCAACGGGATGCTCGCGAACACCCTCGGCAGCGTCTACCTGGTCCTAGTCGTGGTCGCCTCGATCGTGGCTATCCCATTGCTGATCGTCACGGGAATGGGGTCGTGATGGACAACCGACTGGACGGAGGGCGCTTCGACGCCGCGCTCCATCTGCTGGATCGCCAGGTCGGCGACTGCGACGGTCTGCTGGTCTGCAAGGTCGACGACCTGGAGCTCTCCTACTACGACGACGGCTCGCCGGCGGCGGTGACCCGGGTGCTCGCCGGCCATGCTGCCCTGGTGCCGCGGATGTCGAGCCGCACTGGTCACTGGCTCCGCAAGCGCTGGGTCAGCCTCGGGATCCAGTACGCCGACCGGGACGTACCGCTCTCCTTCCCCTTGGAAGCCATCGAGCACCTCGGCTCCGGCATCGAGTTGAACGTCGAGCGCGCAGGACTGCTCGACCGGCAGCCAGCGGCAACATCGGGAGTGACGCTGCACCGAATGGGGGAACTGCTCGGGATGCAGATCGAAACCGAGCACCCGGAGCTGCGCGGCAAGGTCCTCGACGTACGCCTGGAAGCGACCAGGAAGGACCGCTGGCCGATGCGACAGCTCGTGATCGGACCCGGCCGCCCGGGATCACTGCTCGGCTACGACCGTGGTGACTTCAACGGGCCGTGGATGGTGCAATCCCTGGTGGAGCGGCTGCACCGGCACATCCGGTTGATCGACTGCGACGCCGTTGAGGACATCGATTGGGACGCCGGCGTGGTGCGGATCGCCTCGGATGCTGTCGCCGAGGACGCGTCCCTGGCCAAGGCTCCGGGGTGAGGCTGCGGACCGTCTCGTGCCAGCAGCCCGGTTGGCGCAGGATCCGGCACGGCCGCGGCTTCCGCTACCTCGACGAGCACGGCGAGCCCCTGGCGGCGGACGACGTCGAACGGGTCCGCGACCTGGTGATCCCGCCGGCCTGGACCGACGTCTGGATCTGCCCCTACCCACGCGGTCACCTTCAGGCCGTCGGTACCGATGATGCCGGCCGGCGGCAGTACCTGTACCACCCGCAGTGGCGCGAGCAGCGCGACCTCGAGAAGTTCGAACGAGTCACTGCACTGGCGAGCACGTTCCCCGGCATGCGGCGCAAGCTGCGCCACCAGCTGCTGGCGCCCGCGGGCGACGACGACGTCGAGCGGCGCCGCGTTCTCGCAGCCGGCGTACGGCTGATCGACCTCGGGTGTTTTCGACCAGGGTCCGAGGAGTCGGCCGACGAGTTCGGGAGTCACGGACTGACCACACTCGAGCGGCACCACGTACGACGCGAGCACAGCGTCCTGATGTTCCGGTTCTCCGGCAAGGCCGGAATCGAGCACGAGGTCCTTGTTGAAGACCCGAACCTGGTCTCGGCCCTGGAATCTGCCTTGAAGCGGCCGGGGGGCGCGCGTTTGCTCGCCTCGAAGGTCGGTGCCCGCTGGAAGCCGATCACGGCCGAAGAGCTCAACGAGCACATCCGCGCGGTGACAGGGCTCGACATGACGGCGAAAGACTTCCGAACCTGGCACGCAACCGTGACCGCTGCCGTCGTGCTCGCAGAGAGCCCGATCCCGACCTCAGCCAGCGGACGGAAGAAGCGCATCCGCGAAGCCGTCGTCGCGGCATCCGAACTGCTCGGGAACACGCCCACCGTAGCCAGATCAGCCTACGTAGATCCGCGGATCATCGACCTGTTCGAGTCCGGAACCGTTCTGGACCCGATCCCCGGAGGATCCGACGCACTCGACCGCGCCGTCGTCCGACTGCTCAACGACTAACCGCCCGCCCCGCATACGCGCGGCGGGCGGCAGTCACATCACCGGTCAGATCAGGACGTCACAGGACGTCGTCGATCTTGTCCTTGACCTTGTCCTTCGCGTCCTCGACCTTGTCGCTGACGTCCTCGACCTTGTCCTTGACGCTGGCCTTCGCCTGATCGGCCTTGCCCTCCGACTTCAGTGACTCGTCATCGGTCATTGCGCCGGCGGCTTCCTTGCCGCGACCGGCAAGGTCCTGAGCACGGTTCTCCAGTCGGTCATCGAGACCCATGGTCATCTCCTTCGATCGGTTGTTCATGTGAGGTACCCGATCCGGACTGGCGCATGCGTGTGAGCGGACGTACGGCCGGGCCTTCGAGCACGGCGCCGTCCGCGGCAAATCGGGATCCGTGCAGCGGACAGTCCCAGGACCGTTCGGCGTCGTTCCAGCGCAGCGTGCCACCCAGGTGCGTGCAGATCGCGCGGACTGAGCAGCCTTCCGCCACGACACCTACCGGCCGCGGGTCGACCCCACTACGGCCCACGTCTCCGGTGCGCTGTGGGAAGTCTTCCGAAACTGTCTGTGTCTGCGCTGAGATCAGCCGAGCGACGGCGGTCGCTCCGACGTTCAGGTTGCGCCGCACCAGGTTGACTGCACTCCTGGGCCTGGTGATCCGACGTTCAAGCGGACGGGCCCAGGAGGGCGCGCTTCCGAGGATCGAGCCGCTGATCCGAAGAGCAGCGCAAACTCCGTTGGACAGGCCCCACTTGTTGTAGCCGGTGGCCACCCAGATGCTGCCCATGCGTCGGGGGAGCCGGCCGACGTACGGGATGTCATCGTGAGAGGCGTAGTCCTGCGCTGACCAGGAGTGGGTCTCGACTGCGCCGGGGTATGCCTCCGCGGCCCAGGCCCGCAAACGCTCCACCTGATCAAGTTCTGGGATACCGCGGCCGACGACGTGCCCGCCCCCGCCGACAAGAAGTACGGATGGATCTCCGGGGACGTCACGCAGAGAGCGCACATCGGACCCCGCCGAGATCATCATCCCGGCAGGGATGTCGGCTCCGGTGAATGCCAGGAGGTAGGACCGGTGTGCTTCGAGCTTGGCGAAGTACAACCCGCGATCCAGGATCGGGGAACCCGTGGCCATGACAACCTGCTGGCAACCGAAGTCTTGGTCGTCTTCGGTGCGGACGACCGGGTGCTTGGCCCAGGAGACGTCGACGACGCGCTGTCCCTCGCCGATCCTGCCCCCATGACGCTCTACCTCGTTGGCAAGCACGAGGACCAGCTCAACCGGGTCAAGCTGGAACTGATCGGCGACCGTGACCGCTGCATGTACCTCGAACGGCGTGGCCAGCGATGTCTGCCAACTAGCTGAGAGGCCGAGCAGTTCCGCCGCACGTAATTCGGCAGCGACAGCCGGGATCTGATCGGTGCTGGCGGCGTACGTGATGGCCGAACGGGGCTGGTAGGCCACTGAGTGGTCCTCGCAGAAACGCCGGAGCCAGGCGGCGCCCTCCTGATTCCCTTCAACGTACGCGCGCGCCACGGACTGAGGATGGGCGCCCAACAGTCGTGAAAGCTTGGTGCCCTGAAGCACAGAAACTTTCCCGGTGTTGCGGCCTGACGCGAGGGACCCGACGTGGTTCGCCTCGAGGACGACGACGTCCTTTCCCGCTCGAGCTAGGAGGAGGGCCGCGCACAAGCCAGTAACGCCGGCGCCGATCACCACCACGTCGGCCTGGCTGGAGGGAACCCGCGCGCGTGACGGTCCTCGGCTGTCCCAGAGGGACAAGCTGGTCAGCGGCCGACCGCCCTCTCCAGCTCGGCCTTGTTCATCGACGAACGGCCCTTGATGTTCTTCTTACGCGCTTCGGCGTACAACTGGTCGCGGGTGCGGCCTCCGGGTCCCTTGTGGGAGCGCAGTCCGCCCCGCCGACCCGAGGAGATGTCGTCGGTGGATGTCCGGCTCTTCTCGCGCGCTTCGCCACTCCTGGCTCGTTCCTTGTTCACCGTGCGGGCGGCGATCTCCTCTGCTTCGTCCTCGCTGCGACCGCGGTCTTCCAGTCCGTCCTTGATGTGTTCGTACTGACGCTCGCGCTTGGCGCTCCACTGACCTCTCGGCATGGCTACCTCCTCGATCAACGATCTGGTACCCGGCCCGATCGTGTGCAAACGCGCGCTGGACCCGGAGGACGATGCAGTGTTTCTCGAAGCCTGTTCCGGGTACTGCCCACCTAGTGCCACAACCGTGTGGTCAAGCACAGATAGGAGCAGTCCCATGGGCACCATCCTTTGGCTCATCTCCGTCGTACTGGTCGTCGTCGGCATCGTCGAGCTCATCCAGGGAGCGATCCTCTTCGGACTCGTCCTGATCATCGTCGGCCTCCTCGTCGGTCCAGGTGGCGTCTCGATCTTCAACGGCCGAGCACGGGTCTGAGCGCGGAGCTTGCGATGACCACCGAACCGTTGGACCCGAGCAATCCGCAGACCCAGCCGCCGGGCGATCCGATCTCACCGGGGAACCCGGGCGACCCGCTGGACCCAGCCACAGATCCAGACATCGACGACGACTAAAGAGGCAGTCCCCTCAGCCCTCCGGTTAGGGGCTCTTTGGCTGTCCCCGATGGTGGAAGAAGAGCGGGACCAAACCCCACAGCGATCCGAAATGCCCAAGGCCAGCACGAAGGCGACGATCCCGGTTCGTTCCTCGGACTACGTCGAAGCGCTCGATGACGGCCTCAACCTCGCGGGGATCGAGCGGGTCCTCGAGCTCGAGGCAGAGATCGCCGGACTCCACGCCTCACTTTTCAGGATGTAGCCGAGCCCAAGCAAACAGGTCACTCACGTGGGTCGCATGCACCGATGCGGACCGGTAACCCGCGCGACGAGTACACCCCCGCGGGCATTCGTCGCGCAGGCGGTAGCCGCGGAGGTGGCCGGAATCGGGTCTTGGTAGATCAGTGACGTCTCCGCCCGCGGAGTTGCCCGCTCATCGGCTGATTCGGGCATGTCCGGGACGCGACGGCTGTTCACCGATGTCGTCGGATCGACCCGCTGTTCCAAAGCACGGGCCTACTCGACGTGCAGTCCCGCTTCGCGGGCGATCACGATGGCTCGGGACCGGTCGGCGACGTCGAGCTTGGCGAAGATGCGGCTCACGTAGTTCTGCACGCTCTTGGTCGTCAGGTGCAGGCTTCGTGCGATGTCGGCGTTGGCTTCTCCGCGGGCCATGAGCTGGAGGATGGTTCGCTCACGCTCGGTCAGCTCCGGGAAGGCCGAGCTCGGCGTCGGTGCTTGCAGGAGCCCGGCCAGCTGTACGGCGAGTTCGCGGCCGATGTAGGCGTCCCCCAGGCCCACAGTCGAGACGGCCTGGATGAAGTTCTCGCCGTCGGTGTCCTTGAGCACGTAGCCGCGGGCGCCGAGCACAAGAGCCTGCCGCAGCGCAGTGCTGTCCTCCCGCATCGTCACGACCAGGATCGAGGAGCTGGGCGACTCGTTCAGGATCGCTGGGATGGCGTCGAGCCCACCGCCGCCGGGCATCTGGAGATCGAGCAGGACCAGGTCAGGTTGGAGGCTGCGCGCCTCATCGACCGCGGCTGGACCGCTGTCGGCCTCTCCCACCACCTCAACGTCGGGCATGGTCGCCAGCAGCGCCCGCACGCCTCGGCGGAAGAGGGCGTGATCATCGACGAGAAGGGTCCTGATCACGGCGCGTCTCGTATCTCGGCAACCACGGCGGTGCCTCCTCCGGGGTGAGAACCAATCGAGAGGGAGCCGCCCACCTCGTCGGCGCGCTCGCGCATGGCCGCGAGGCCGATGCCGGGTCGGGCGTCGGCGGGGATCCCGGTCCCATCGTCGGACACCGTGAGCCGGATGAGCTCGCCCTCGCGGACGATGGTGACCTCGACCCGATCGGCTCGGGAGTGCTTCACGACGTTGTGCACCGCCTCGGTCGCGATCCGCAGCAGTGCGACCTCGACGGCTGCAGGCAGCGCCTCGGTCTTCACGTCGATGATCAGACTCGGTCGGTCGAGGGCGGCGAACTGGTGCTCCAACGCCCCGGCGATGCCGAGCTCATCGAGCAGCGGGGGACGAAGTCCGTAGACCAGTCGGCGCAAGTCGCTCGAGGTGTGCTCGAGATCGGCAAGCAGCCCATCGACCGTCGGTCGCAGATCCTCCTGATCGTGGACCCGGCGCTGCAACGCCTTGAGCTGCAGCTGGATCGAGGCGAGCGACGGAGCCAGCCCGTCATGCAGGTCACGCCTGATCCGGAGGCGCTCCTCCTCGCGAGCCGTGACGACCTGGTTGCGGGACTCCACTGCGCGTACGGCCGCCCGCTCGGCGATGACTCGGAGAGCGAGCTGGTGCGCCAGCTCGCTCAGCACCGCGTGGTCGGCACGGGTGATGCCGCGACCCTGGCGCCGCTCGGCGGTTCGGATGACACCGAGCTTCTGGTCTGCGTACGCGATCGGGATTTCGACGCTGGTCGTTCCAGATCGCCGTGCGCCGCTCGACTCGATGCCGTCGAGGTCGACCTCGACCCAGTCCAGGTGCGTGGCACGCGCAATGGCCTCCGCCAGGGTGGGTGCGTCGCCCCTCGGGCCGGATATCGCCTGGATCGCGGCGTACGGCTCGTGGTGCTGAGAGGCGAGCTCGTGAACGCTCTCGTCGAACCAGCGCCAGGCCGGCACCGCGGCCGCGGCGACGAGCGCGAATGCCACGAGGTTCCGCCAATCTGCGGCAAGCGGTCGACCGCCGGCACCGAGGACTGCGCCGACGGTGACGTCGACGGTCACCAGCAACGACACCGTCAGGACGCCGGCAACGACCGAGGGCCATCGGGTGGCCCTCGGCGTCGCCTGTCCCGTGGCCGTCACGACTCAGCCGGTTCCTGGTCTCGGCGCAGGATCAGGAAGATGACGAGCACGGCCGCCGCAACGCTCAGGATGGCGAGTGATCGCAGGGTCAGGTCGTCCGCGGTCACACCGAACAACGAGCTGAGCCCGTCCAACCCGCGAACGGCGATCGTCAGGAACGCGCCCCAGCGCAGCCCCCGCCAGATGCCGAGGCTGCCGACCAGGCCGAGGACGCCGAGGATGACGCCGACGACCAGGACGGCGAACGGGGGCTGGTCGGTGCGGTCAGAGACGCCGTCGGACCCGAGGGGGAGCGGTGCGATCGAGACAGCGAGACCGACGAGACTGATCATCGCGTTGATAACCGCAGCAGCGGCCTTCGAGGTGGAGATTGGAGGAATAGACATGATGACTCCTGGACTCGGGAGGCCGGGCGGCCTCGGTGCTGTCGAGTCTGGTGGGGTCACTTTCCCACGCACGATGGTGCGAAGTCCTCGGATGCGTGGGAAGTTCTCCCCGGGCGGGCCTGCAGAGGTCGCGGGAAGAATCGGCAATGCTGCCGTGCGCATCAAACGGTCCTGGGCCGTGGGCGCAACATCGCGTAGAGCCTGTCGGCCGCAAGCCAACGACTTTCATCTGCTCAAGCGTCGCGACGTCGATCAGTTCCGGAGCGCTTGGCAGCGAAGACGAGGCTCGAACCCAGTGCGAGCAGCAACAGGTCGATCCCGAGCATCCGGGCGGTGATCGGGTTGCCAGACGCAGGTAGCACGCCGCCATGCCCAGGGCTCGCTGTGACCCCGTTCGAACCGACCGTGCTCGCCGGCGCGCTCACCGCTGTGCCGCCGTTTTCGCTCTTTGCGGAGAAGCGCAGCTCGAACGCCGTCGAGTCAGACATGGTGTCGTTGCCAGCACTGCGCGGGAACTCCAGGGACATGGCCAATGTCTCGGTCTCTCCGGGGTCTATCGACCCCAAGGCGGCCCCGGAGGAACCGAGGCTGGCCAGCGTGCCTTGCCAGAGCTGAGCACCAGCCGCAGTGCGCACCGTGAGCACCAGCCACTTCGAGAGCTCGCCGCCGTTAGGGTCGCAGGTGACGTCACCGTCGTTGGTCTCCGGTCGGAGACACCCGTTCTCGAGGTCGCGCAAGTCCGTTGCCCGCAACGTGAGGTCCGCCGCAAAGCTAGAGCTGTCGCGTACGGACACTGTGCCGCTGGTGGTCAGACCTGGCGCCAGGTTGAGATCGCTGAAGACCGGGGTGTTGCTGACATGCACGAAACCGTGGGCGTCGCCCGGGACGTCGATCAGCAACGAGCCGCCGGAGGCCGTCGCCGGTGAGAGCCCCACCATTGGTGCAGATGCGAGCACCACGAGCACGACGAACCTGTACGACGTGGACAGCAGCCCCACGACATGCTCCTCACGTTCTCGATGAGATCGCCCGGGCTGGTCGACCTCGCGCTCAGCATCCCTGCGGGACGCGAGGTGTCGCATCGTCAGATTTGTTGAAGTTGCTACCCCCGAGATTCAACAACTTTGACGATGCGCGACGGGGTCGACCACGGCGATCCTCGACGAGATCAAGGCCGACGGTGGCCGCGGTCGGAGCCACATCGGGCCTAGTGCAGGCGTCATCCGGAGGCTCGCCAACCCCTCTCGCCCTATGGAGAAACCATGAACAGCAAACTCGTCAAGGGCGCCCTTGCCGGCGTCGCGTGCATCACCCTCGCAGCCGGCGGTGCTACCTACGCGGCCTGGTCAGACTTCGGCAGCGTCACCGGCAATGTCGCGGGAGCTGGTCACTTGGTGCTCAACGTCAACCAGGGCACACAGACGGCCGAATCGATGACCCTTGCGCCAGGCCAGGGCCAGTCGAAAGACTTCTACATCGCTAGCAACGACGGCCAGTCGGTTCCCAACGGAGAGCTCTACATCACCCTGAAGAACCTGGTGAACCACGAGGACGGCTGCACGTCCAACTCCGAAGCAGCTGCCGAGAACGGTGGGAACGAAGCCATTATCACGGCTCCTGGCTACAGCCCCTCGACCTCATGTGGTGACAACGCCGCTGGCAACAACAACGGCGAGTTGGGTTCCGAGGCGCGCATCGAGATCATCCAGTACGGCCCGTCGAGTACCGGTCAGTGCAGCAGCGTTGCCCCGCTGGCAGGGATCCCGAACTCGGTGGTGCAGAACTTCACCTACGTGAACACCTTCGCCAACACCAAGATCCCGGTCGTGGCGCTCGCGCCCGGACAGGCCACCTGTGTCCGTGCGGTCGTGCAGCTTCTCTCGACTGCGGACAACAAGGTCCAGGGCGACTCCATCACCTGGGACTTCCGGTTCGACCTCGAGCAGATCTGATCCATCACGCCTGACGGAGGGCCGCTCCTCCCCCGAGCGGCCCTCCCCAGCGAACCGACCGTCTACCGAAGAGGCAACGTGACACCGGAACGCACGTCAGCAACTCGACACTGGCTCCGCGCGAGTCTGCGTTGGGTGGCTGTTGCCGTGCTGGCTCTATTCGGACTCGTTGTCCTGGGCGCGGTCGCCGTGCTGATCGTTCTTCCCCGGGCGACACACGGCTCGGCCCTGACAGTTCTCACCGGGAGCATGACACCGGCCATCCCGGTGGGATCCGTCGTGCTGGATCGACCGGTGGACACCAGAACGCTGCAGGTCGGGGACATAGCGACCTACCAGGCGAAGCCGGGGGTCGCCGAGTTCATCACCCACCGGATCGTCCGGATCGACAGGAGCACCGTCCCGGCATCGTTCATCTTCAAAGGCGACGCGAACCGTGGCGCGGACGCAGACCCGGTCCCGGCCACGGCGATCCGCGGGCGGGTATGGTTCCACCTGCCCTACCTCGGTGCGGTCCGGGATGCACTCCACGGCACCAGTGGGCTGGGCCTTCTGGCGATGCTAGGCCTGGGAGGGTATTCGATTGCCCAGTTCTGGAGCCTTCTCCGCGAACGCCGTCGCAACACGGATGGTCAGGTTGATCCTGACACCTACGTAGCGCCGGCGCTCGTTGTCCGCCCGATGATCCTGGTCTCGCTGCAGCGCTCCGAGCTGGCGAGCGCCGGCGGGTCACCTGAGGACTGGGCTCACTCGCACGACGCCATCTTGGTGGGCCAGGACGAGGCCACGTGCCAACTCCTGCTCGCGCCTGCCGAGGACGAGGTCGAGGCAGCCGTCGATCTCCTTCGCACCCTCAAGCCGATCAGCCTGCTCGTCACTGAAAGGCCCGTCCATGCGTAGGCCACGTTTGCGCAGCGTCTTCCTCACCGGCATCGTGTGTCTCTTGCTCGGCGTCGCGCTGAGTCCAGCGGGAACCACGACCGCGCAGTTCTCCGATTCCGTTTCGGTCCCGGCTTCGGCAGGGGCCGGGGTCTGGGACAACGGTCCACCAGCCTGTCCCGTCAGCGGCACGGGGAGTCTTCATCTCGAGCTCTACGTCGACCAGCCACTGCTTCAGGCAGTCCTGCTGACGAGGATCAACGTGCAATTGGCGTTGGGGCTCGTCGGCGTCGATGTCCTGGTCGCCCTCGGAATCACTGACGATCCTCGAGGCGCCGGAAACGGTTCTCCGTGCGTGCCAGCCCCGTGCCTCAACCCACCATCGAGCGGGTTGTCGGTCGCACTGTGCGCGACGCTCGAGGCTCTGCTTCTCCCCATTGCGCACTCGTCGTCGGCAGCGACTCCGGGGCACGTGAGCACCTTCTCGTCGACCGCGAAGCCGGCACCGGTCGATCCGAGACCGGGCAGCCCCGTAGCCAGCGATCCGGCTCCGGCAGANCATCCGTTCCGACTCCATCCGTTCCGACTCCATCCGTTCCGGCACCGTCGGATCCGGCACCGTCGGATCCGGCACCGTCGGATCCAGCACCCTCGGATCCAGCAGTGTCCGACCAAGTTCCGTCTGGCGTGCAATAGTCGAGAGATGGTTCGGCTCTCGGGTGGTTTCAGTCGACGTGCACGTCTGCTGTGCAGGTCGACCTGCCGCGCGAGAAGGGTTCTGCCGGTAGCCGCTGGCGCGGTCTCCCTGGCAGTTCTCTGCGGACTGGTGCTCGCTCGGCTGATCAGCGCGCCGACGAGGGCTCACGCGGTGGCGGACTCGATCAACGTCTTCCTGCTGGGGTCTGCGGCATTGTTCATGGGCGCGGGCGTGATGTGGCTCGTTTGTTGGCGGCTCCAGAGGGACGCGCGGAGCGCGACCCTCGGCAGTGCCATCACATTCTTCGGCGGAGTCGGCATTCCGTTGACGGTGACTGTGCGTGTGGTGTCAGGTGATCCGAGTCATGGGATATGGCTGACCCTCTTTTGCTGTGGGCCTTCGTGTCCGTGCTGTGCATGACTCTCGTTGTCCACGCCCATTGGGGTCGTGCGCTGAGCGACCACAACCGCCCCCGACGTTTGTTGGTCCGTCTCGGTGGTGGTCTGGTCGTAGCCCTTGTCGCGCTCCTGGCGCTGCAGCGCCTCCGCCCGGAGCTTCACGATCTCGCCGCACCGACGCAGGCCGGCATGATTGGGCTGGCGGGGGGCTGGTTGGCGACTGCTTACGCCGTTCGACGAACGGGAACCCACGTGCACTCCTTCGATCTGACCCGGGGACTCGTGGGGATGGCAGTCTCCCAAGTCCTGGTCGGCATCGGTCGCGCCGATCGTGACCTTCCGACGTTGGCAGGCATTGCAGTGATGTGCTCAGTTGCTGCGTCGTTCGTCGACCGCGCATCCGGGGACCTGGACACTGCGCTCGCTGCCACCCGCTCGCGTGTCAGGGAGGTCGTCGACGAGCTCGCCGATGCGCGGGAGACCGTGGATACCTCGAACCGCAGGCGGGCAGACGTCACCCACGACGCACGGAATGCGATCGTGGCGATTCGTGCAGCGATGTTCACCCTGCGACGGCACGGCCACGAGCTCGAGGCCGAAACCGTCGAGCGGTTGCGATCCGGGGTCGTCCAGGAGACCGGGTTGCTCGAGGCTCTCTTGGTCGAGAACTCTCCGCCGCCTGAGGTCTTCGACTTGGGCGTGAGCATTACCGGGATCGTCGCGGGCCAGCAAGCTCTCGGGGGCACCGTCACGGTCATTGGTTGTGCGGAAGCGCAGTTGGCCCTGGGCCGGGAGTCCGACTTCGCACGCGCTTTCCAGAACATCTTGGTCAACGCGAGAGAGCATGCTCCGGGGACTCCCGTCACCGTCAGCGTGGCCCGACGCCGGAACAGGATGAAGGTCGCCGTCTCCGACATGGGTCCCGGGTTGAGTCCTGCCATGGTCGACGTGGCGTTCGAGCGACGCGTTCAGGGCGACGGTGGTTCCGGCTCCGGCCTTGGATTGAGCATCGTCCGGCAACTCCTCCTTGACCAAGGAGGAAGTGTGGAGTTCGAGCCAGCGGTACGGGGCGCGAGGGTCGTGATGTGGTTGCCAAGGCCCGGCGCCACGTCGCCCGGGCCGGTGCTCGCGCGAAACCCGGATTCTCGATCGCGGTGACCGGCGGGCCACGTAACGACATGAGTCGAGCGCGAGTTGTCATCGTCGACGATCACCAACTGCTCGCCGAAAGTGTCGCGTTGGCATTGAGCGCCCTGGGGGTTGAGACGGCGGTGTTCGACCTGCCCAGAGCGGCGTCCAAGCTCACGTCGATCCTTGCTCTCACGCCCGACCTCGTCCTGCTAGACCTCGACCTTGGCCAGGGAATCGCCGAGGGGCTGGCCTTGGTCGCACCGCTCGTCGACGGCGGTTGCCGGGTACTGGTAGTCACTGCCTGGATGGATCCGGAGGCGATCGGCGCTGCACTCGCTGACGGAGCCGTCGGAGTCGTCGACAAGAGCGCTCCCTTGGAGCATTTGATCGCAGTAGCGACGGCGTGTGCCCAAGGCGTCTATTCGGTCCCGCGCGCCGAGAAGCGTCGTATCGACGATGCCGCGAGACGTCAGCGAACAAGCCGAGAACGCGAGCTAGCGCCGTTCGCAATGCTGACGTTGCGCGAGGCGGAGGTTCTGCGGTGCCTGATCCGCGGGGAGAACGTCGCAGGGATCGCTGGCCGGGCCCACGTCTCGGAAGCCACGGTCCGAAGTCAGGTCCGAGGCATCCTGACCAAGCTTGACGTTGCCTCCCAGCTCAGTGCGGTTGCCCTTGCTCGCAGGGTCGGGTGGTCCGCGCCATCGGAGTGATCGGACCTCGCAACTGGGGTTCGACCTACCGTTCCCTGCGACTTGTCGAGCAAACACCTGCGCTCGCCCATCGGCTGATCCGGACCTCCGTGAAGCGGCGGTGTGGGTATCTCGCGACGCGCAGCGTCGGAACCTGGCCTGGCCCTTGGTGAGATTCGATCAGGGGCCATCAACGGGCCAGATACTCCTGCGCGACGGTGGGCATTGACGGGATACAGTGAGCATCGTCAGAGCGCCCCATCGCAAGCGCTACCAGCATGGATGCGCTGGACCGGGCACTGACGAGCAACGGCGGGTAGGTGGCTGACTTCATCCAGAGGTCGCAGGTTCAAATCCTGCCCCCGCTACAAAGAACAGGGCCTGACCTGCGGAAACGCAGATCAGGCCCTGTTGCTTGTTTCGGCCATTTCCTTGGGCACGTTGTCGATGTTCAGGGCCGGGAACGTAGCGGTCAAATGAAACGCGATTGATGCTCGCAATCTCGCGAAGAGCGAAGGCTAGAAGGCCGTGCTGGCGCTGGTGTTCGCTCCGGTCGCTCCGGTCGCTCCGGTTTCGCGGCTTGCCGCCGATGGATGGGGGCGAGTTTGCGGCCGAGTTCGCGATGCGAGTCGAGTCGGCAGTTCGGGAGCGCCTTACCGGCCTCGTGCACCTGCGCCGCAGCCAGCGCAAGGCTCGCCGTCTCGACTGCAACGCAAACTCACTCGGAGACTGTCCGGTGTCTGTGGTCATCTTGATCCGTGACGAACAAGCGCAGGGCTGCACGCAACAAGAGGCAGAAGAAGGCGAAGTTGAACGCCCCTCTCCTTGACGTGCATGCCGAACACTTCTTGGGGCAGATGCAGGACCTTGAGGCGATCCTGAACTCGCTTGGGGGGTCTGACGACCGTGCGGCTTCCATACAGGATCAGTTCGACGAGAAGTTGCAGGAGTTCGTAGAGCGCACGCGCAGGTTTAGCGCGGTTTCGCTGATCGAAGCAGCGCGGATGGCTGTGCTCCCGTGGATGCGTGAGGACGAGTACCACGTGGACCCGGACGCGTCGGCCGCCCACGTCGAGTTGCTAGCCCTGATCGCGCTCTCCGCTGAGGCGCAAGCGGGCGGTCCGCCTACCGGCCCAGCCCCGGAGGTGCAGGAGATGAGCGAGCTGATCTCGCGCGCCAAGGAGGACTTGGACCTCCTGTTCAATCTGTCCCACCTTCGCGCCGCGATGACCGCCGACCGCTCGGACAAGCTCGCGTTCATCTCCTTGTTGGCGAGAGGGTCGCAAGTGCTAATTCGCAACACCTCGTACGCCGACATGGCGGAGCGCACCGTGACCGACCTTCTCGACGGTGTCGCGTCTGTGCGCGAAGAACTAGTTTCCGGCCTCGGTTTCGACGCACACGACGCTATCCGGGTTCTAGCCGCCGTGCACAAGATCCAGCAGGACCAGGTCAACGACCGCGGTGCAACCTTTGCTGAGGCCGTGAACAGTCTCCGAGAAGCCGCAGTGAGCGCCACTGAAAGTAGTGACGAAGCTGCCGAGCACAGCGAAGAACTCAAGGCACAGCTGCGCGCCAGTTGGCTTGAGGCCGTTGGAGACTTCTTCGAGCCGAACCAGGAAGCGTCAACTGTTCCGGTTGCGGAGGTTGTAGCTGAGACCGGACTCGAGGAGCTGCGCGTACGTGCCGTTGTCGAACGGTTCACGGTCGATATCTCAGGACAGACTCCTGCGGATGTCGTCGAAGCGTTCACGGCCGGAGACAATCCTCTACGGCCACGCCCCTTCATCGCCGCTGACGGCGACCGTGTCCTGCTCCCGCACCACACGCTCTCGGCTGACGCGGTCAAGGAGAACCTTGAGGAGTATCTGAAGACCACCGACCTCTGGGAGGCGTATCAGCAGCATCGAGGGGATCTCGTCGAAGCGCGGGTACACGCAGCTCTCGAGCGAGTGCTTCCGGCCAGCGCCGTGTTCAGGGATGCGTTCCACTACTTCGTTCCTGCTAACCAGGCCGAGGAGCAGGAAGGTGATCCGGCCAAGTACACCAAGCGGGTGGAGGGCGATCACCTGGTCGTAGTCGATGACGTGGCCCTAGTCGTAGAGGACAAGGCAGGCGCGGTCAGCGCAGTTGCGAAGGCTGGGAAGACGCAACGCCTGCGGACCGACTTGACCAGCATCATCACCAAGGCTGCCGATCAAGCGAGGCGGTTGGGCGCCCTCATTGAACGCGACGGGGGAGTGCGCACCGACGACGGATGGGTCGATCTTTCCGAAATCCGTGAGATCCACACGGTGGCAGTCAGCCTGGACGACCTCATGAGCGTCACCACTGCAACCGCCGAACTGGTGCGCGCCGGACTCGTCGACCCCGCCAATATCCCTTGGACTGTCTCCCTGCACGATCTCGAACTCATCAGTGAACTCGTCGACAAGCCTGCCGAGTTCCTCCTGTACCTCCGGCGCCGGCGCGATCCGCTGACGACTCGCATCTTCATGGCTCCTGACGAACTCGACCTGTTTCTGCTGTTCTTCGACGGCATGCTCTGGGCCGAGCCTGACCCGGAGGAAGTGCAAAGGACCTTCCCGTTCACCGGTCATCCCACCCCTGCTGCTCGCCGTCGGTTCCGTGAGCAACGGGTCGCCTTCGTCACCAGTAGGACTGACCAGCTCGACGCGTGGCACTACTCCAAGAACCGACCAGGCGGGCCGATTGTGCCGAAGCCGACGATGATTGACTCGCCAGCGGGGCCACTCATTGACGAGGTCATGAAGCGCGGCGTCTTCGGTGCGCTGAGCCTGGGGGCGACTCTTCTCAGCGGGTCCACGGCGTTCCAGGAGCAGATCGCAACCCAGGCGAACATTCTCCTGGACAACCCTCACCCCGGACGCAGCCGGCAGGTAGCGGTTCCGATCACCCAGATGACCAACGCCGCAGACGGCTGGCTACTTGTCTGGTCAACGCACCCGACGGGCGCCGTTGATCTAGCGGCAACGATCGCGGATCAGGAGCGGTATCTCCGGTTGAAGAAGCACCAGTTGGGCCTGCCTCGCGGGGCTCTGTTCGTGTTCGATCAGAAGAGTCGCGAATTGGTGCACGTCAGCTATGACGGGAATGCTGGCGAACTACCAGATGAACTCAAGCCATTGCTGGATCGCCTTCGGCCACCGGAGGCGTTTCAGAACCGTCCGCCGCCGTCCGCCAAGCGGCCTCCCAAGAAGCGCCGCCGCCGTGACTAGGCCGCCCTCTGATTTCGTGCCAGAGGCGGGTGCAGTCTCGCTCCCGGCGAAGAAGGCCGTTGCGCAGTAGGCCCCACCCCCATCGCAGGTTCAAATCCTGCCCCCGCTACAAGGAAAGAACCCGCTGGCCCGTGGCCAGCGGGTTCTTCGCTTCCGGCTGTTCGGCTCCCGGGACTCGCTACCGTGAACTGACCGACCGAAGGAGACGGCAATGTGGGCACAGCTCATCAAGGTGCGGGTGAAGCCGGGGACCGACCTGTCGGCCATGGCAGACGTGCTGAAGTCGGCCGAGCAGCCCGATTCGGGCCTCGTGCGGGAGACGTTCATGCACGACCAGAAGGACCCGGAGTCGGTCTACGTCCTGGCCGTGTTCGAGAGCGAGGAGAAGGCACGTCTTCGCGAGCAGGACCCGCGGCGGGCCGCGGGTCAGCAAGCCATCCAGGCCTTCCTGGCGGGCGCACTCGCCGCTCCGCCGGAGTTCGTCGACCTGACCGTCACCCACGACTGGATCCCGTAGCCGGATCGTCGACGGGGAACGCTCTCGGGCCGACCCAGCCCAGCGCGGGTACAGCGCCGAGGGGTGCGACCGCTTCGCTAGGGCCGCCTCAGATTTCCTGGCCATTTCTAGCGACGCCAGGACATTCCTGGGGTTAAGGTCCATTCACTCGCGGCTCGGGCCCCGAACTTCAGACAGCGTTCACCTGCGGTCTGATTCTCGGTCGTTCAGCCACGGATAGCCTCGCCCGGTTCCCCCCGGAGCATCCTCCCGACGTGGTGAAGAACGGATCCTCATGTCTGCTCGGCGCATCTTCGCGACCCTTGCCTCTGCTGCCATCGCCCTGACCGGCCTCCAGGTCCTCGCGGGCCCGCCGGCCCAGGCGAGTTCGGCACCCTACGCGAACCTCATGATCAGCGAGGTCTACGGTGGCGACGGCTCGGCCAACGCGAGCTACCACCACGACTTCGTGGAGCTGTTCAACCCGACCGCGAACCCGATCACGTTCGGCAACAACAGCCTCTACATCTCCTACATCGCCGCGACCAGCACGACGCCGGGTGCGCCGGTCGCCATCCCGGGTGCCACGATCCCGTCCTTCACGCACTTCATGATCGAGCGCACGGCCAACGGCTCCGGCGCGACCCCGGTCAACCAGAACGTGCCGCACGCCGACGCCTCCATCGCGCTCCCGGACATCGCCGGCGCCGGTGGCCGGGTGTACCTGCAGGACATCTCGACCGCCCAGACCACGACGGGTGACGTCTCCGGCAACGCGCACATCATCGACGCCATCAGCGGCAACGCGTCGGGAACCCTGTCGTACGAGGGCTCGGTCGGCACGGTCGGTGGCGGCGCCACCACCTCGCTGCAGCGCAAGGACGACGCGACCCACGGCTACCTCGACACCAACACGACAGCGACCGACCTGAAGGCAGCCACGCCGACGCCGAAGAGCCTGGTGGACGGCCCGCTGTCGACCGGTCCCGTCCCGCTGGCGCTCGCCGCGATCTCCAACAAGAGCGGGTTCCGCAACACCCCGCTGGCCGCGATCCCGATGACCGCGACCGGAGGCACGGCGCCGTACACCTACAGCGTCTCCGGTGATGACGGCATCAGCCTGAACGTCAACGCGAGCGGTGTCATCAGCGCGATCCCCGGAACCGCGGGCACCTACCACGTGACCGCGAAGGTCACCGACAGCGCTGCGAGCCCGGTCTCCAAGACGCAGAGCTTCACCATCACCGCGGCCGAGGGCGACGCGGCCAACCACGTCGTGGTCGCCCAGGTCTGGGGTGACGGCGGCTTCGGCAACGCCTCGTACAAGAACAGCTTCATCGAGCTGTACAACCCGACCGACAACAACGTCGACCTGTCCGGTGACTCGATCGCCTACCTGCCGGCGAACAACTCCACCAACACCGGCACTCCGGCCGCCACCCAGCAGACCTCGCTGACCGGCACCATCCCGGCGCACGGCTACTACCTGGTCGCGGGCACGTCCTCCAACGGCGGCGCCGCGGGCGTCGACCTGCCGGCCCCGGACGACAACTCGACGATCAACTGGAACTTCGCCGACGGCACCATCGCGCTGATCGACACCCAGGACCCGTTCACGATGCCGACCGGCGACCTCACCGGAGCCGACCACGTCATCGACGCGCTCGGCTACGGCGTGTCCACCAGCTTCACGCCGTTCGCCTACGAGGGCGCGCTCTCCGGCTTCATCACCGGCGTGAACATCGCTGCCCAGCGCACCCCGGTGGGCACCGACACCAACAACAACCACACCGACTTCGCCTCGATCGCGCCGGTCGCGATCAACTCCAACGGCGACACCCAGCCCGCGATCTCGCTGGCCGGCGTCACCGACCAGACCGCCCTGGTGAACCAGCCCGCCACGATCGCGGACCTGCAGGCCACCGGTGGCGTCGGCGACATCACCTACTCGATCACCGGTCAGCCCAGCGGCATCAGCGTCGACCCGCACACCGGTGTCATCTCCGGTACGCCGACCAGCGCCGGCGTCTCGACGATCAAGGCGACCGCCACCGACACCCTGAACGCCAAGGCGTCCGTCCAGTTCAAGCTCACCGTGGGCACGTTCCTGGCGCCCAACCCCGGGGACCAGACCCTGGCCGTCGGCAGCCCGGCGGACATCCAGCTGACCGCGTCTCCGGCGAACAGCTCGGGCTACGGCTTCGCGCTGAAGGCGGGCAGCACGCTGCCCAACGGCCTCTCGCTGGACGCGAGCACCGGGGACATCACCGGCACGCCGACGGCGACGCAGTCCGCGACCCCGGTGACCGTCACCGTCACCAACAAGGACGACTCAACGACCATCGACGTCACCTTCAGCATCACCGTGACCAACAGCGTCATGTCGATCGCCACCATCCAGGGGACCGGCCCGCGCTCGTCGTACGCGCCGGCCTCCGGCACCACCGCCGGTCAGACCGTGAGCACCCAGGGTGTCGTCACGGCCGTCTGGAACAAGGGCTACGCGGGCACCGGCAACACCGCCGCGCTCGGCGCCGCGAACTCCGGTCTTTCCGGCTTCGTGATCCAGACCCCGGACGCGAACGTGGCGACCTCGCCCGCCTCCGAGGCGATCTTCGTCTTCTACACCGGTACCAGCTTCACCGGGAAGGACGCGGGCGGTTCCACCATCGCCGTGGGCGACTCGGTCAAGGTGAGCGGCACGGTCAGCGAGTACAAGGCCGCCAGCGCGGTCTCCGCCGAGAGCGCCACCGAGATCACCGCGACCGTCGCGAACACCCACAAGCTCGGTGCGAGCCTGGGCACGGTCACGCTGCAGACCTCCCTGCCGGCGACGTACGCCGACCGCGAGGCGAAGGAGTGGGAGGCGTTCGCGCCGACCGACACGGTCGTCACCGACACCTACCAGTACGAGACCAACGGTGAGCTCGGACTGGCCAGCGGGGACAAGCCGCTGGTGCAGCCGACCGAGATCTGTGGCGCCGACGGCTCGCCCGCCAGCACCACCTGCATCCAGAACGCCGAGAACGACATCGTGAACCGGGGCTACTTCCTCGGCACCGGCACGAACGTGTTCTTCACCTCTGCCAGCTCGCACTACAACCCGAGCAAGAGCGGCAACAGCGCGATCCCGCTGCCCTTCATGGACCACGACCACTCGGTCCGCGTCGGCGCCCACGTCACCGCGGCCGCCGGCCAGGGCCTGATCCTCGGCTTCTGGCCCGACCTGTCCTCGACCGCCGCCTCGCGCGCCGGCAAGTGGTACCTGCAGCCGAACCGCCCGGTCCTGGGCACCCCCGGCTCGGCCACCGACCAGGGCACGCCGGACCTCGGCACCGGCGCGGTCTCCTTCGAGAACACCCGCACGGCCAACGCCGCCCCGAGCCCGGCGAACATCAACAAGGAGGGCACCTCGAACATCCGGGTGGCCACCTTCAACGTCGAGAACTTCTTCCCGGAGACCGGTGAGCAGTTTGCCGCCGACAACCCGGCGATCGGCAACTCGGCCGCCGGCGTGACGTCCTCGACGACCAAGGGCTGCCAGTACGACTACGACCGCCTCGGTAACCGCACCCTGCTCTTCCAGTGCGTCTCGCCGTTCGGCCAGGCATCGGCCTGGGACCCGGTCTCGGGTGCGGTGACGGCGTACAAGGCCGGTCTGGCCAACGCTCCGCGCGGTGCTGCCCGCGCCGAGGACTTCAGCCGTCAGGTCGCCAAGATCGTGACCGCGATCAACGGCCTGGGCGGCATCGACGCCAACGCCGTGAACCACGGCTCGGGCGCGGACATCGTCTCCCTGGAGGAGATCGAGAACCCGAACAAGCTCAAGCAGGGCATCACCAACTCACCCCTGTCCCCGGACCTGTCCAACCTCAAGGACCAGGGACAGGGCACGCCGATCGCGAACCGCGACGACGCGCTGAAGTACCTCGTCGACAAGCTCAACGACGCGGCCGGTGCGGACGTGTGGGGCTACGTGAAGTCGCCGGAGGAGGCCACCGACGCCACCTCGATGGTGCACATGTGCTCGATCCTGCGCGGTGACGGCATCAGCCCGATCGACGGCAACGCGGCGTCGCGCGCCAACGCGAGCTGCTCCTACTCCTCGATGCAGGACGTCATCCGCTCGGCCTTCATCTACAAGAAGAACACCGTCGTCCCCGTCGGCAACGCCGACCTGGACTTCCCGTCCAACCCGCTGAGCCCCGACAACCCGGGCAACAACGCGCAGCCGACGTACCACGGCGCCTCGCCGTTCGACGTGGCGCGCGAGCCGCTGGCCCAGTTCTTCAAGCGAGTCGGCGACCCGAACTCGGCGGGCTTCGCGGTGATCGTGAACCACTTCAAGTCCAAGGGCGGCACCAGCACCTCGGACGACCCGAACATCACCATCAGCGGGGACAACAAGTCCGATCCGCTGGTGGGCGCCTACAACGAGGCGCGCACCAAGGAGGGCCAGGAGCTGGTCCGCTTCGCCAACCAGTTCGCCAAGAAGTGGAACACCGACAAGGTCCTGATCCTCGGTGACTTCAACGCCTACACCCAGGAAGATCCGATCAAGGCGATCCTGGCGGCCTCCCAGGCCGACCCGGGCAACGGCCGGGACCCGCTGAACTTCTCGCTGCTGGAGTCGAGCGACCCGAACGACATCACCTACAACTTCACCTCGAACGTCAACGTCGGGACCGACGCTGCCGGCGCGGTGAAGGTGGCGACCCCGAACACGAGCGGCACCACCGGCACCGACCAGGTCGGCTACGGCACGGTCGGCTCGATCGACCACGAGTTCATGTCGGCCGGCTTCAAGGCCGACTTCACCGGCGCGGACGTGTGGGAGATCAACGCCAACGAGACCGACGCCTACGACTACGGGCGCTACAACGCCAACGCGACGAACTTCTACTACGGCACCTCGCAGGGCCACGGCATCCCGACGGACGTCTCGTACGCGACCGACCTCGCCGGCGCGACGCCGTTCCGCAGCTCGGACCACAACCCGATGGTGATCGGTATCGACCTGCCTACCGTGGCCGCTGCGAACAAGGTCACCGACGTCCAGATCGTGGGGGTCAACGACTTCCACGGGCGTCTGATCGCGGACTCGGCCGACGGCGGCGCGGCCGCGCTCGCGGGTGCGGTCAACGAGCTGCGCGACCAGTACGGCGACGACAAGACGATCTTCGCCTCCGGCGGTGACAACGTGGGCGCTTCGACGTTCGAGTCGTTCACCGCGCACGACAAGCCGTCCCTGGACGCCCTGTCGACGATGGGTCTCGACGTCTCGACCGTGGGCAACCACGAGTTCGACGGTCAGGCCTCCCTCGGGGCGGACCACGTCGGTTGGAAGGACCTCGTCAACCGGCTGATGAAGAAGTACGACGCCACGACGAACCCGTTCGGCGCCGACGCCAGCGTCAAGGACCCCGACGGGCTCCCGTACCTGGCGGCGAACGTCACCTACTCGGTCGACCCGGACGGCTCCGGCCCGATCCAGGTCGGTGACACCGTCGCCCCGGCGACCAAGACGATCCCGGTCACCCTGGACTCCGGCCAGACCGTGAAGATCGGCTTCGTCGGCACCGTGACGCCCGACCTGAACTCGCTCGAGAGCCCGGCGAACCTGGCCGGCGTCCACGTCGACGACGAGGCGGACACGATCTCGGCGATCAACCACTACGCCGACCAGCTCAAGTCGGACGGCGCCACGATCGTCGTGCTGCTCACCCACGAAGGTGCGGCCTCGACCGACTGCAGCGCGATGCTGGGCAGCGGGTCGTCCTTCGCCGACGAGCTCAACGGCCTCAACGACAACGTCGACGCCGTCCTCTCGGGTCACACCCACCTCGAGTACGCCTGCTCCTTCCCGGTCGACGGCTGGGCGGGTCGCGCGATCACCGAGCGTCCGGTCCTGCAGGCGGGCTCCTACGCGGTGGCGCTGGACCAGCTCGTCTACTCCTTCGACGCCGACGGTGACCCGGTCGACGTGACCTCGAACCTCGTGGGCGTGAAGGGTCCGGTCAGCACGCTGTTCAGCGCGCCGCAGGACCCGGCGGTCGCGAGCATCGTGGCCGACGCGGTCGCCGCCTCGGCGGTGGCCGGGGCGCAGACCCTCGGCAAGCTCGGCGGTCCGTTCGACCGTGCGCGCCTGTCGGACGGCACCGAGAACCGCGGTGGCGAGTCCACGCTGGGCAACCAGATCGCGGAGATCCAGCGCTGGGCGACCGACAGCGACCTGGCCTTCATGAACCCGGGAGGCCTGCGGGCCGACCTGCGGGGCCAGAACGCCGACGGCTCGGGTGACCTCACCTACCGGACCGCGGCCGACGTGCAGCCGTTCGCGAACGAGCTGACCAACATGTCGCTGACCGGTGCGCAGATCAAGAAGGTGCTCGAGGAGCAGTGGTCGCGCGACAACATCGTCAACGCGAACGCCAACATCCCGGCGCGCCCGTTCCTGAAGCTGGGCGTCAGCCAGGGCTTCTCGTACACGTACCACGAGGTCACCGACCCGGTTCACCCCGGAGCGACCCTCGGGGTGGTGGACCAGATGTTCCTCAACGGGAAGCCGATCGACCTGGCCAAGCACTACAGCGTCACGGTCAACTCGTTCCTGGCCAGCGGCGGTGACAACTTCTGGGAGCTCGCGAACGGCGCCAACCCGGTCGACACCGAGCAGACCGATCTGGCGGCGCAGGTGGACTACATGAAGCAGTACCAGTCCACCCCGCTGCCGGTCGACTACGCCCAGCGCGGCGTCCGGGTCACCTTCCCGGGCAACGCCCCGTCGTCCTACAGCGGTGGTGACACGGTGGCCTTCGCCCTCAGCTCGCTGCTGATGACCGGTCCGCACGACACCCAGGACACGACCATCACGATCAAGGACGGCAGCACCGTGCTCGCCGCCTCGATCCCGGTCACCGTCGGCAACAGCACCCAGCCGTACGACGACCGCGGCAACGCCTCGGTCAGCGTCCAGCTGCCGGCCGGTGTCGCGGGCGCCCAGACCCTGAAGGTCTACGGCAACCAGACCGGCGCGCTGCTGGCCACGATCAAGATCCCGGGCGTCAAGGCGGACTCGACGCTCGCGGCCGACGACCAGGACGCGACCTACGGGTCGGCCGGATCGTTGACCGCGACCGTCTCCGGGGCGACCGAGCCGGGTGGCACGGTCACCTTCTCCGAGGGGTCGACCACGCTGGGCACGGCGGATGTCGCCTCCGACGGGACCGCCACGCTGCACCTCGACGAGGTGACCCTGGATGCCGGTGCGCACACGATCACCGCGGACTACGGCGACAGCGACGCGCTCAACGACTCCTCGACCACCTTCACGCTGACGGTCGCGAAGGCGACGACGTCGGTCGACGCTGACGACCTCAGCTCCGACCTCGGCGTCCCGGCGCAGCTCCCGGTCACCGTGACCTCGCCGGCCACGGCCAAGCCGGGCGGCACGGTCACGGTGTTCGACGGTCTGACGGCCATCGGGTCGGGCGTCCTGATCAACGGAACCACCAAGGTCTCGGTGGACACCAGCGGGCTGAGCGAGGGCGACAACACCCTCACGGTCTCCTACGACGGTGCGACCAACTTCGCCTCGTCGGGCACCACCGTCACGCTGACGCTCTCGAAGGGGACGTCGACGGTGTCGGCCGAGGACCAGACGGCCACCTACGGTTCCGCCGGGTCGCTGACCGCGACGGTGAGCGCCGAGGCGGACGTGACCGGCACGGTCACCTTCTCCAGCGGTGGGAACACCCTGGGTCAGGCGAACGTCGCCTCCGACGGAACCGCCACGCTGAGCCTGGACGAGGTGACGCTCGCAGCCGGCTCCCACGGGATCACCGCGACCTACGGCGGCAGCGACGTCCTGTCCGGTTCGACGACCTCCTTCACCCTGACCGTCGGCAAGGCTGCGACCACGGTCGTGGCCGACGACGCCAGCGGTTCGGTCGGTACCCCCGCCTCGGTCCCGGTGACGGTGACCTCGGCGGCCACGGCGAAGCCGGGCGGCACGGTCACCGTGCTCGAGGGCTCGACCGGCGTCGGCACGGGCACCCTGTCCGGTGGTTCGGTCACCATCTCGGTGAACACCATGGGCATGGCCGCCGGTGACCACACGCTGACGGTGAAGTACGCCGGCGCCGGCAACTTCGCCGGTTCCACGAAGGACATCACGCTGACCCTGGGCAAGCTGACCTCCTCGGTCAGCGCCGACGACCAGAGCGCGACGTACGGGGCAGCGGGTTCGCTCACCGCCACCGTGACCGCGGACTTCCCGGTCGAGGGCACGGTGACCTTCTCCGAGGGCAGCAACGAGCTCGGGGACGCCACCGTCGCGCTCGGCGGCTCGGCCACGCTGAACCTCAACGAGGTGACGCTGGGCGGCGGGACGCACACGATCACGGCGACGTACGGAGGCAGCAGCCAGCTGCAGTCCTCCTCGACCACGTTCACCCTGACGGTCGCCAAGGCGGCCACCACGGTGGTCGGGTCGAACGGTTCCGGCACGGTCGGCACCACGGCCTCGGTCCCGGTCTCGGTGACCTCGGCCGCGACGGCCAAGCCGAACGGCACCGTCACGGTGATGAACGGCATGGCCGCGGTCGGGACGGGCGTCCTGGTCAACGGTGCGACCACGGTCCAGGTCAACACCAGCTCGCTGGTGGGTGGTGCCAACAGCCTGAGCGTGGTCTACGGGGGAGCGGACAACTTCGCCACCTCGGCGAAGACCATCACGCTGACCCTCGCCAAGGCGTCCTCGACCACGACGGCGGGCAACCAGACGGGGACCTACGGGGCGCCCGGCTCGGTCACCGCGACGGTGAGCGCGGCCGTGGCTCCGACCGGCAAGGTCACCTTCTCCGAGGGCTCGACCACGTTCGGCCAGGGCGACGTCGGCTCCGACGGCTCGGCGACGCTCTCGGTGCCCGCGGTGACGCTCGCACCGGGGGCGCACACGATCACCGCGACCTACGGTGGCAACACCCAGCTGCAGGCCTCGTCGACCACGTTCACCTTCACGGTGGCCAAGGCCGCGACGACGGTGGTGGCCGGCAACGCGACGGCGGCGAAGGGGAGCACGGCGAGCGTTCCGGTCACGGTCAGCTCGACCGCGGGAGTGCCCGGTGGCACCGTGCGGGTGCTGGACGCCGGAAACAACCAGATCGGCACCGGCACGCTCACCAACGGCCAGGTCACGGTCGCGGTGAGCACCGCGGGTCTGGCGGTCGGCGCGAACACGGTCACGGTCTCGTACGGCGGCGCGGCGAACTTCGCCACCTCGTCGAAGACGATCACGATCACGGTCACCTCCGGCAAGAAGACGCCGACGGTGACCGCGGCCAACGTGTCGGTGGTCTACGGCAAGACGGTGAGCCTGGCGATCACGGTGACCGGCGTGGCCGGGAGCCCGACCCCGACCGGCCAGGTGCAGGTGAAGTACGGCACCCAGCTGCTCGGCAGCGGAACCCTCTTCGGCGGTCACGTCCGGGTGACGCTGGCGGCCAAGAGCCTCCCGCCGGGCGGTCGCGCGCTCTCCCTGGTCTACGGCGGCAACACCGTCTACGACCCGGCCACCGGTACGGCGACCGTGACGGTCACCAAGGTCGCCTCGACGACCTCGTACCAGCTGCAGAGCGGGCCGATCAAGGTGAACAAGAGCGGCCCGAAGCTGCTGGTGACCGTCAAGGCCACGGGGGTCACGCCGACCGGCACGGTGGCCCTGGTGATCAACGGGCACACCTACACGGGCGTGCTCTCGGGTGGGCAGACGACCATCCTGCTGCCGACCTTCACCACCGCCGGGACGGTGCACGGGACCCTCACCTACAGCGGTGACGACTTCACCGGCACCTCGACCAAGGCGGTCACGCTGACGGTCAACCGCTAGGCGACACAGCAGCAGGAGGCCCGGACCGCTGGTCCGGGCCTTCTGCGTGCCCGGGCTCCTGAAACATAAGGTGCGTTACACTTGAGATGTAGACCCCGACGGATCGAGGACCGATGGTGCGGCTGCTCGTCACGCGCGAGGAGTACTTCGACGCGGCGATGGAGATCCTGGCGACCGACGGCGCGGGCAGCCTGAAGATCACGGTGCTCTGCAAGCGCCTCAAGGTCACCTCGGGCTCGTTCTACGGCTACTTCGGCAGCTTCGACGGCTTCGTGGTCGAGCTGCTGGAGTTCTGGGAGGACGCCCAGACGCTGCGCATCGAGGAGCTCTCCAACGCTCCTGACGACCCGGCCGAGCGGATCCACACGATGCGGGTGCTGGCCGGCACGGTGCCGCACGAGGCCGAGGCCGCGATCCGGTCGTGGGCGCACACCCACCCGATCGTCGCGGTGGCGCAGAAGCGGGTCGACGAGCGTCGGCTCGCGGCGCTGACCGACATCATCCGGCCCGCCTGCCGCACGCAGGCGGAGGCGCACCAGCTCGGGATGATGGGGATGACGCTGCTGGTCGGCATCCAGCAGTGGCGCAGCCCGGTGAAGAAGAAGGAGTTCGACGCCCTCTTCGACGAGTACGAGGCCGTCGTGATGGGCAAGTACGCCGTCACCCACGGCTGAGACTCCCGATCCCGGTCAGGCCAGCAGGTCGCTGCGGCCGTCGGCCTCGAGCCGTGCGATGTAGCGGGCGTTCAGCGTCTTCGCGCTCGGCAGCAGGGCCAGCAGCTTGGGCAGCGCCCCGTCGATCTTGATCTGCCCGCGCGCGACCGCGAGCGGGACGCCGACCTTGCCCTGCCAGAACCGGTTAGCGGTGTCCGAGGACAGCGTCAGGGTCATGTTGGGCTCGAGCTCGGTGTCGCCGACGACGATGGAGCCGGTGTGCATGTCGACGGTCATCACCAGGTCGGGGTCGGAGATCTCCATCCGCAGCACCAGGCCGGAGGCCTCGAGCTTGGTGCGGATCTGCGGGTCGTCGAAGCCGGCCTGGAAGACCGAGCCGATGTACTTGGCGGCTTCGTCGGTGTCGGCGAACGTGGCGGTCATGGGTGCTCCCTCGGTCGAGAAGGTCGGGTCAGAAGATCTTGCGCAGCAGGCGCTCGGTGCGCTTGCTGTACGGCGGGTAGGCGAACCGGGGGTCGAGCCACGTCGGCCGGTGCAGGTTGGCCTTGCGGTGGCTGAACGCCTCGAAGCCCCACTTGCCGTGGTAGGCGCCCATCCCGGAGTTGCCGACTCCGCCGAACGGCAGCTCCGGGACGAGCACGTGCATCGCGATGTGGTTCTCGACGATCGCCCCAGCGGCGACGTTCTCGCGGAACGCGCGCTGGGTGGACCGCGACCCGCTGAACAGGTACGCCGCCAGCGGCTTGGGTCCGGCGCCGATGTGCTCCATCGCCTGGTCGACGCTGCGCACCGGGACCACCGGGAGCAGCGGGCCGAAGATCTCCTCGGTCATCAGGGGTGAGTCGAGGGCCGGGTCCAGCACGACGGTCAGATCGGCGGTGCCCTTCCCTGTGTCGAATCCTGGGTCCACGTCGCCACCGGTGATGACCGTGCCGCCGTGCCCGGTGAGCAGGCCCTCGAGCCGCGCCGCGTGCCGGGGGCTGACGATCGGCAGCGCGCGCCCGCCGTCACCGTTCGGGCTGAGCTCCTTGAACGCGGTGAGCAGCTCGGAACGGAAGTCCGACCACACCGTCTCGTCGACCATCAGGTAGTCCGGCGCGATGCAGGTCTGGCCCGAGTTCATCAGCTTGGTCCAGGCGATCCGCCGGGCCGCGACGCCGAGGTTCGCGTCCGGGGCGATCACCGCCGGGCACTTGCCACCGAGCTCGAGGATCACCGGGGTCAGGTGCGGGGCGGCGGCCGCCATCACGGCCTTGCCGATCTCCGGGCCACCGGTGAAGAAGGCCAGGTCCATCGCCTGGGCGAGGATGTCCTGGGTGACCTCGGGGCCGCCCTCGAGGACCAGGAAGGCGTCCGGGTCCAGGTACTGCTCGACCAGCTCGCGGATCACCCGGGCGGTGCTCGGGGCGTGCTCGGAGGGCTTGATCACCGCGCAGTTGCCGGCCGCGATCGCTGCGACGAGCGGGCCGATCGTCAGGTAGACGGGATAGTTCCACGGGCCGATGACGAGCACCACACCGAGCGGCTCGTAGGAGTACCAGGCCTTCCCGGGGCGCTGCGAGAGCGGCAGGCCGACCCGGCGCGAGCGCATCCAGCGCCGCAGGTGCTTGCGGGCGAACCTCACCTCCGCCAGCGGGGGAGCGATGTCGCCCAGGAAGGTGTCGTTCGGCGGTCGGCCGAGGTCGACGGCGAGCGCCTCGGCAATCTGCGGCTCACCCTCGGTGAGCATCCGCTCGAGCGCCTCGAGCTGCTTCAGCCGCCAGGCGACCGGACGGGTGGTGCCCGCGTCGAACGTCTTGCGGACCAGGGCTACTTGTTCGGAGATGCTCATGACTGCGCGATCCTGTCGTCGTAGCGGGCGCGGGCGCCGTGGTCGAAGTCGAGGAAGGCCCGGTAGGCGCCGAGACGGCGGTTGATCGCGTCCCGCACGGTGCGCCCCATCAGCGGCTGGGTGGCCAGGACGGTGCCGATCACCTTGGGCACGTAGACGTCCGGACGTGGTTTCTCGATCGCGTAGCAGATGCCCTTCGCCACGTCGTCCGGCTCGACCACGGGGATGCCGCGGGTGCCGCTGGTCCCGGCGATGAGCTCGGTGTTGGTGAAGTGCGGCAGCACGCAGGTGAAGTCGACGCCGGTGCCGGCGTACTCGACGCGGGTGGTCTCGGTGAAGGCGACCACGGCGGCCTTCGTCGCGCAGTAGGTGGCGCCACCGGGCACTGGTGCCTTGCCGGCGGTGGAGGCCACGTTGATGATCTGGCCGGCACCGCGCTCGAGCATCGCGGGCAGGGCGGCGTGGGTGCCGAAGATGGCGCCGAGCACGTTGATCTCGACCGCGCGCCGGTAGGCGGCGGGGGAGAGGGCGAGGAACTCGCCGATCGGCATGATGCCGGCGTTGTTGACCAGCACCGAGAGCGGGCCGACAGCCTCGGCCGCCTTCACGAACGCGGCCATCGAGTCGGCGTCGGAGACGTCGACCTGGACCGGGTGCGCTCCCTGGCCGAGCTCGGCGGCGGCCATCTCGACGGACTCGCCGTCCACGTCGCCGACCACGACGGTCGCGCCGCGGCGCAGCGCTTCCCGGGCGGTGGCGAGCCCGATGCCGCGACCGGCGCCGGTGATGGCGACGACCTTGCCGGCCAAGGACTGGGTGCTGCTGCTCATCGGGTGCTCCTTGTGGTGGGTTCGAGTGCTGCGGCAGTGGCGGTCAGGAGGACGAGCTCGTCGGCCAGGTCCGCGACCAGGTCCGAGCCGTCGGGCAGACGACGTGGGTCGGTGGTCACCGAGAACGTGAGCTCTCCGGCGTAGCTGAGGACGGCGATGGTCAGGGCGTGCCGCTTGGTCAACGGCGTCGAGCCGATGATCCGCAGCAGTCGGCGGCCGAGGAAGTACACCGGCACCGGCGGCCCGGGCACGTTGGTGACGGTGAGGTTGAACAGGCCGCCGTCGAACTGGATCAGCCGGTTCAGGGCGGCCGCCACCGGTTCGGGCGCCAGGCCGCTGACCGAGAGCAGGGCTGCGGTGTCGTCGGCCTGACCGGTCCGCACGCACTCCGCGACGGAGGCGACCACCTTCGCCACGCGCGCCACCGGATCTGCCTCTCCGACCGGGAGCGCCGGGTAGGTCATCCCGATCTGGTTGCCGTGGAACCCGGGACCTGCATCGGTGCGCCGGTTCACCGGGACGAACGCGTACAGCTCGGGAACCAGCTCGTCGTGGCGCTCGAGGTAGCGGCGCAGCGCGCCGGTCACGGTTGCCAGGACGAGGTTGTTCACGGTGGTCCCGAAGGCGCGCCGGGTGCGGTGGATCTCCTCGAGCGGCACGGTGGTGAAGTCGGTCGCTCGGGTCGGCCCGGACGGCCCGGTGTTGAACCGGGTGCGGGGCGCCACCCGGACCGAGGCTGCCGCCCGGCCGAGCCGCTCGGTCAGCGGCGGCCGTGGCGCGGTCGGAGCGGCTTGACGCGGCGGGGGAGCGGCCAGGGCCAGCGGGGAGTCCGACGCGGGATCCGCGGAGAACAAGGTGGCGAAGATCTGCATGATCGAGAGTCCGTCGACCATGCAGTGGTGCACCTTCAGCGCGATGCCGAAATGTCCGTCCTCCAGACCTTCGACCAGCGTCATCTCCCACAGGGGCCGCTGCAGGTCGAGCGGGGCCGAGGTGAGCTCGTCGACCAGCGCCAACAGCTCGGTGCGGCCACCGGGGGAGGGAACGGCGGTCCGGCGCAGGTGGTAGTCGAGGTCGAACTCGGCGTCCGGCGTCCACGAGGGCCGGAGCAGCCCGCCCAGACCGCCGGTCAGGCGCTGGCGGAAGTGCGGGAGGGAGGGGAGCCGCGTCTCGACCGCCTCGCGGAACTCGGAGAACGTCGGGGCCGCACCGTCGAAGACGAGGATCCCGGCCAGCTGCATCCGGTTGGACCGGTCCTCGATGTGCAGGAAGGCGGCGTCGAGGGCGCCCAGCCGGGTGCTCATCGCCGTGCCGACATCTTCCGCTCCGATCCTTGACGTTCAAATATAATGTAGTTTATGTTTCGTTTCGTCAAGGTCTCGTGAGGAGGAGCACATGCTCACCGACAGTCAGAGCCGGATCGGAAACGGGCCGGGTTTCGACCCGGTCGATCTCTCCGGCCACAGCTTCTGGGCGAAGTCCGCCGAGGAGCGCGATGCCGCGTTCGCCGAGCTACGCCGCGAGCGACCGATCTCGTGGCAGCGGCCGGCCGAGGGCTCGCTGCTCGAGGACGAGGACGACCCGGGTTACTGGGCGGTGGTCCGGCACGAGGACGTCGTCACGGTGAGCCGGAACAACCAGGTGTTCTCCTCGTCGCCGGACAACGGTGGCGTGATGTTCGAGAACGTCCCGGCCCAGCTGCTCGAGGAGACCCAGTCGATCCTCGCGATGGACGAGCCCCAGCACACGGTGACCCGCAAGCTGGTCGGCTCGGCGTTCAACCCGCGCCAGATCCGCAAGATCGAGGAGCAGATCCGCAACCAGGCCAGGTCGATCGTCACCGACCTGATCGAGGCCGGGCCGAGCGACTTCGTGGACCAGGTCGCCAAGCGGCTGCCGCTGTGGACGATCTCGGAGATGCTCGGCGTCCCCGACGACGAGCGCGAGCGGATGGTCCAGGCCGTCGACGAGATGGTCGGCCTGCACGACCCCGAGTTCAAGGGCGAGGGCGGCGACCCGCTGATGGCGCTGCTCGGCGGCATCGCGACGCTGCACGACGTCGCGCAGAACCTGATCGACGCGCGCCGCTCCCGGGCCGAGGACGACCTGATGACCGCGCTGGTCCAGGCCGACATCGACGGCCAGCGGCTCTCGGACGACGACATCCGCTCCTACTTCGTGCTGCTCGCGGTCGCCGGCAACGACACCACCCGGAACACCACCAGCCACGCGATGAGGGCCCTCACCGACTACCCCGAGCAGCGCGCGCTGCTGATGTCGGACTTCGACCGGCACATCGTCCCCGCGGTGGAGGAGTTCATCCGCTGGGGGACCGCGGTGATGACGTTCCGCCGCACCGCCATCGAGGACTTCGACCTCAACGGCCAGCGGATCGCAGCCGGCGACAAGGTGGTGATGTTCTACAGCTCGGCCAACCGCGACGAGACCGTCTTCGCCGACCCGTGGCGCTTCGACATCACCCGCAGCCCGAACCCGCACGTCGGCTTCGGCGGCGGCGGGGTGCACACCTGCCTCGGCAACCACGTGGCCCGCCTCCAGCTGAAGGCGATCTTCGGCGAGCTGCTCACCCGGGTCCCGGACCTGACGGTCTCGGACCCCGAGTTCGTGGTCGGCCACTTCATGCACGCGATCAAGCGGATGCCCTGCACGTGACCGGGTCCAGCGTGACCGAGCGCACCCAGGAGCGGATGTGCCACGACGTGTGGCTGCCCGCGGAGACCTCTGCGCTGCGGGCGCAGGCCCGTGCCGCGGTGGAGAAGCACGTCGCCCCGGTGGCCCGGGAGATCGGCGCGGCCGAGGAGTCGCCCGAGTCGTTCCCGTGGGAGGCGTTCCGCGGGTTGGCCGACGAGGGGCTGTTCGCGGTCCCGTTCGCCCGCCCCGAAGGAGCCGGCCTGCAGTACCCGATGCTCGGCACCTGCACGGTGACCGAGGAGATCGCGTACCACTCCTCCAGCCTGTCCGGGGTGTACGACGGCCAGTGCATCCTGGTGCCCCAAGCGCTGAGCTTCGCTCAGGCCCAGGTCCGCGCCGCGGTGCTGCCGGACCTCATCTCCGGACAGGGGGCCTACGCGTTCGCGACCACCGAGCCCGACGCCAGCAGCGACCTGAGCAACGAGACCCTGCGCACCGAGCTGACCGACACTGCTGACGGCTACGTGCTCAACGGTCGCAAGCGCTGGATCACCAACGCCTGCGTCGCGCGGTGGGCGGCGGTGCTCTGCAAGCACGGTGACCGCGCCAGCATGGTGCTCGTCGACCTGCAGAACACGCCCGGCGTCCGGGTCGGCGCGCCCGACCTGAAGATGGGGCACCGCGGCCAGCTGACCTCCGACATCGTCTTCGAGAACGCGCACGTCCCCGCCGAGAACGTGCTCGGCGAGCCCGGTCGCGGACTCGCGGTCGCGCTCTCCTGCCTGGTCCGGGGCCGGATCGGGATCGCCGCGGCCGGCGTCGGCGTCGCCCAGGCCGCGATGGACCTGGCCGTCGAGCGGCTGCGGACCCGGCACGTCTTCGGCAAGCCGCTCGGCGCGATGCAGCACTGGCAGTTCGTGCTCGCCGAGCGGGCGACCGAGATCGAGTGCGCCCGGTCGCTGTACCAGAAGGCGGCCTACCTGCTCGACACCGGCGACGCGACCGCCGAACCCGAGGCGGCGATGGCGAAGAGCTACGCCACCCGGCTCGCGGTCGACCTGGTCCGCGAGGCGATCCAGATCCACGGCGCGCTCGGGTTCGCCCGCTCGGTGAGCGAGTCCGGGGAGTCGGTCAGGCTCGAGGAGCTCTACCGCGACGCGAAGATCCTGGAGATCTTCGAGGGCGCCAACGAGCTGCAGAAGTGGATCGTCGCCCGCCGCCTCATCGGCCGCGAGATCACGGGATAGGGAGAGCGATGCACCCCGCACTCTGGTTGGCAGGTCGCGCCGCGACGGTCGGCGGCGCCATGGTGGGCGAACGGCTCGGCCGTTCGGTCCCGCGCACCGCGCAGGACATCCCGCGCAGCGGCACCGACCTCAACGCCGAGTGGCTGACCGCCGTGCTGTGCGCGGACACCCCGGGCGCCGAGGTGGTCTCCTTCGACGTACCCGAGGCGCACGCCGGCACCACCAGCCGGGCCGCGCTGCGGGTCGTCTACAACCAGGCCGGGACCGACGCCGGTCTCCCGACCGACCTGTTCACCAAGTCCTCGGAGAGCTTCGCGCAGCGGCTGATGCTCGGCGGCGCCGACGTGCTGCACGGCGAGACGCACTTCTTCATGACCTTCCGCCCCAAGATCGAGATGGAGGCGCCGCGCGGGTACTTCGGCGGCGTCGACCCGACGTCGTGGCGCAGCCTGCTGATCATGGAGGACATCGCCGTCTCCAAGGGCGCCCGGTTCGCGATCCCGACCACGCCGATCGACCGGTCCCAGATCGAGGACCTGCTCGGCAACATGGCCAAGTACCACGCGGCCTGCTGGGGCGACCCGGACCTGTCGATCCTCAAGACCCCCAACGACTTCTACCGGAACCTGTCGACGTTCGTCCGGATGGGCCCGCGCACCGCGGTCGGGATGGAGCGCGCCAAGGCCGTCATCCCCGACACCCTGTACGGCGAGGCCGCGGCGATGTGGGAGGGCACCCGCCGGGCGCTCGACATCGCGACCACCCAGGTCCCGCACACGCTGCTGCACGGCGACGGGCACGTCGGCCAGGTCTACATCACCGCGGAAGGCCGGATGGGCCACACCGACTGGCAGGGAACGATGCGCGGCGGCTGGTCCTTCGACTACGCCTACCTGGTCAGCACCGCGCTCGAGCCGGAGCAGCGCCGTGCCTGGGACCACGAGCTGCTCGAGCACTACCTGACCTGCCTGGCCGCCGAGGGCGCTCCCGCGCCGGGCTACGACGAGGCGTGGCTGCGCTACCGGCAGGGCGTGTTCTACCCGTACTCGGCCTGGGCGTTCACCATCGGGCGGGCCTTCTACCAGCCGAAGATGCAGCCCGACGAGATCAGCCTGGCCTGCATCAAGCGGGTGGCCGCCGCCATCGACGAGCTGAAGTCCTTCGATGCGGTCGGCCTGTAGCCGCCCCGGCGCCGATCAGGCGGTCGTGAGCTCCGTGCGGCGGCGCCGCTCGGCGAGGCGTTCCGCGGCACTCGGCTCGGGAACAGCGAGGAACAGGTCGGAGATCAGTCCGAAGACCAGGCCCAGCACGGGGAACAGCAGCGGGCTGAGCATGATCGCGAACACGGGGCCGGCGGTGAGCAGGAGGTCGGTCATGTCTCCAGCGTGCGCCGAGGCCGGGAGGGCCCGACAGAGCCGCGACCACCAACTTCCGGTCCGCCTTTGTGCTCGCCGGACAACTCAGAATCACTACGGCCCGGGGGCTTGCCGAAATGGCATGCGGAGGACAAAGGTGAGCCCAGGCTTTGTGTCCCCAGCACAGGCGCGGCCCCTCGGACCCGCCTTAGGTTGCGGCCACAAGGGAGAACCGAGAGGACTCACCATGGAGCGTGGGGCGACATGGCCGGCGGGGCGCGCATGAGCGCCGACGTCGGGGTCCGGGCGTTCCCCGGTCGGGCCGGGCTCGAGCACGTCGGGCGCATGTACGCGATGGCGCTGGACGTCATCGTCGGCATGTTCCGGCGCCCGTTCCAGTGGACCGAGTTCCTCGAGCAGGCCTGGTTCGTCGCCAAGGTGTCCACGCTGCCGACCGCGCTGTTCTCGATCCCGTTCGGCGCGACCATCTCGCTGCTGCTCTACCAGCTGCTCGACCAGTTCGGCGCCGGCTCGGCCACCGGTGCCGGTGGCGTGCTGGCGATCACCCAGCAGGCAGCGCCGATCGTCACCGCGCTGCTGATCTCCGGCGCGGGTGGCAGCGCGATCGCGGCCGACCTCGGTGCCCGCACCATCCGCGAGGAGATCGACGCGATGAAGGTGCTGGGCATCGACCCGATCCGTCGCCTCGTCGTCCCGCGGGTGCTGGCGATGATGTTCATCGCCGCGGTGCTCAACGGTCTGGCCAGCGTCGTCGGCGTGGCCGGCGGCTACGTGTTCAACGTGATGATCCAGGGCGGAACCCCGGGTGCCTACATCAGCAGCTTCAACCTGCTCGCCCAGTCGACCGACATCATCGTCAGCGAGATGAAAGCGGTCGTCTTCGGCTTCGTCGCCGGCGTCGTCGCCGCCTACCGCGGCCTGAACCCGCCGCCGGGCCCCAAGGGCGTCGGTGACGCGGTGAACCAGACGGTCGTGATCTCGTTCATGCTGGTCTACTTCATCAACCTGGTGATGACCCAGCTCTACCTCTTCATCGTCCCGGCGAAGGGGATGTGAGCCGATGAGCACCTTCTCGAACTTCCGGATCGGCACCAGCCGGGCGATCTCCAACGGCCTCGGCACCCTGGGCGACCAGCTCTGGCTCTACGGCCGCGCGGCCGCGGGCATCCCGCGCACGATGCGCCGCTACCGCAAGGAGGTCTTCCGGCTCATCGCCACGACGACCTTCGGCTCGGGCGGTCTCGCCGTCATCGCCGGCACGGCCGGGGTGATGTTCGCGCTGTCCCTGTTCGTCGGCAGCCTCGTCGGCCTCCAGGGCTTCCGCGGCCTGGACACCCTCGGCGCCGCGGCCCTGACCGGCTTCATCACGGCGTTCTTCAACACCCGTGACATCGCCCCGCTGATCGCCGGCATCGCGCTGACCGCGACCGTCGGCGCCGGCTTCACCGCGGAGATCGGTGCGCAGCGGATCTCCGAGGAGATCGACGCCCTCGAGGTGATGGCGGTGCCGAGCGTGCCGTACCTGATCACCACCCGGGTGATCGCCGGCTCGATCGCGGTGATCCCGCTCTACGTCGTCGGCCTGTTCGCGTCCTACCTCGCCTCGAGGTTGAACGTCGTCTACGTCAACGGGCTCTCGGCGGGCACCTACGACCACTACTTCTCGCTGTTCCTACCGCCGCACGACGTGCTGCTGTCGTTCCTGAAAACGATCGTGTTCGCGTTCTACGTGATGCTCGTGCACTGCTACTACGGCTACCGCGCCAGCGGCGGCCCGGCGGGTGTGGGCGTCGCGGTCGGCCGTGCCGTGCGCCTGTCGCTGGCCGGTATCGGCATCATCGACTTCTTCCTGACCCTGGTCATGTTCGGGACCGCGCCCTCGGTGACGGTGGCTTGATGAACACGGTGCCCCGATGAACAACACGCCCAGCGCCTCCCGGCTCCGTCTCCTCGGGGTCGGCTTCGTCGCCGTCCTGGTGACGGTGCTGGTGCTGTCCGTGCTCGTCTACCGGGGCACGTTCCGCTCCCACCGCGACGTGACCCTGTACGCCGGCCAGGGCGGTGACCAGCTCTCGGTCGGCGCCCAGGTGAAGTACCACGGCGTCGTGGTCGGCACGGTGCGCAAGCTCGACGTCGCGGGCAGCGACGCCAAGCTCACGCTCGGCCTGAACCCGGACTACACCCACCTGATCCCGAAGAACGTCACCGCGCGGATCCTGCCGAAGACGCTCATCGGCCAGGACTACGTCGACCTGGTCACACCGTCGCACCCCACGGCGGCGCGGATCCAGGCCGGTGACGTGATCACCAAGGACCGCAGCGCCACCGCGGTCGAGCTGGAGACCGCGCTGAACAGCCTGCTGACCACCCTCAACGAGGTCCCGCCGCAGAAGCTCGCGGTCACGCTGAACGCCATGTCCAGCGCCCTGGACGGACGGGGTGAGGAGCTCGGTCGCACCGTCGACACCTTCGAGCAGTACCTGGCCGGGCTGAACCCGTCGGTGCCGACCTTCGTGGCCGACCTGAAAGCCACCGTGAAGACCGCGGCCACCTACGACAAGGCCTCGCCCGAGCTGCTCCAGGCGCTCGACAACTTCACCACCACCGCCAAGACCCTCACCGCGCAGCGGGCCAACCTCGACACCTTGTACGCCGACGTCACCAGTGCCTCCGACCAGACGCACGCGTTCCTCGCGGCCAACGGCGACAACATGATCAACCTGGTCGCCGACGGCCGCAGCACCCTGGAGATCCTGGCGCACTACGCACCCGAGTACCCCTGCCTGATGAGCCAGCTCGCCGGCCTGGTCCCGCGGGTCAACGAGGCCTTCGGCGACGGCACGGCCAGCCCGGCCCTGCACGCGACCATCCAGGTCACCGTGGCCCGCGGCAAGTACAAGCCGAACCAGGACGAGCCGAAGTACACCGACAACCGCGGGCCGGCCTGCTACCCGATCATGCGGCTGGCTCCGCAGTACCCGCCCGGCGGCCCGGTGCAGGACGGCTCGGTCGCCCCGAAGAACGGCGCCCCCGGCTCCGGTCCGGTCATCGGGCAGGGACCGGGTGGCGCGACGACGAGCGCCGCCTCGGTGCCGAACTCGCCGGCCGAGTCCGACCTGATCAGCCTGCTGTTCGGCGGCAGGGGCGCCGCCGCCCCGAGCTTCTCCTCGCTGCTCCTCGGACCCCTGCTCCGCGGGAACGAGGTGGACGTCCAGTGAGCGAGCACCTCGACAAGTACGACGGCCCGGACCTGCGCGCGAAGCTGCGCTGGCTGCCGCCGCTGCTCAAGCTGACCGTCTACACCAGCGTGATCGCCTCGCTGACCGTCCTGCTCGCGCTGATCATCGTGAACGCGCGGTCCGGACCGGCGACCGGCTACAAGGCGCTGTTCACCGACGCCAGCGGTGTCTCGGCCAACGACAACGTGAAGATCGCCGGCGTCGTGGTCGGCCGGGTCAACAGCGTCAAGATCGTCAATCACGGCACCGCCCAGGTCTCCTTCTCCGTCGACTCCGACGTGGCCGTCCCGGCCGACGTGCACGCGACGGTGCGCTACGAGAACCTGGTCGGCGACCGGTTCATCGAGCTGCAGCGGGCCGCGGACGACGTCGGCCGGCTGAGGTCCGGCGCCACCATCCCGCTGACGCGCACCGCCCCGGCGGTCAGCCTGACCGTGCTGTTCGGCGGCTTCCAGCCGTTGTTCCAGGCGCTCGAGCCGGCCCAGGTCAACCAGCTCGCCGACGAGATCCTGCGCACCCTCCAGGGGGAGAGCGGCACCGTCAGCGACCTGCTCGAGCACACCGCGTCGCTGACCAGCACGCTCGCGGACCGCGACCAGGTGATCGGCTCGATGATCACCAACCTCAACTCGGTCCTCGGGGTGGTCTCCTCGCGCGACACCCAGCTGTCCACGCTGGTGGTGCAGCTGCAGAAGTTCGTCACCGGTCTCTCCGACAACCGCCACGCGGTCGGGTCCGCGATCTCCTCGCTCAGCGACCTGACCAACAGCGTCGGCGACCTGCTGGTCGACGCGCGGCCGCCGCTGAAGTCCGACGTCGCCTCGCTCGGCAAGCTGGCCACGGCCCTCAACCTGGGCAGCGACACCATCGACGAGCAGCTCAAGGCGCTGCCGGACTACCTCAACAGCGTCGACCGGACCGCCAGCTACGGCTCCTGGTTCCAGTTCTTCCTCTGCGACCTGGGCGGCTCGTTCAGCGTCCCGGCCAAGCGGGACCCGATCGCCATCAGCCCGTACCACTCCACCGCGGGGAGGTGCGACTGATGAGGTCCTTCCAGAGCCGGCCGCCGATCCCGATCGCGATCATCGGCTCCGTGCTGCTCGGCGTGCTCCTGGTCGCGGCGTACAACGTGGGCAACCTGCCGCTGATCGGCAAGGGCAAGGTCTACCGCGCCGAGTTCTCCAACGCCGCCGGCCTGCGCCACGGCGACCCGGCGAAGATCGCCGGCGTCATCGTCGGCCACGTCGACCAGGTGAAGCTCAAGGGCAAGCACGTCGAGGTCACCTTCGACACCGGCGGAGCCTGGATCGGCGACACCTCGCACGCCTCGGTGCAGCTGAACACCCTGCTGGGCCAGCGCTACCTGGCGATCGTGCCGACCGGGTCGAAGAAGCTGGACCCGGACGTCGCGATCCCGCTGGACCGCACCGAGACGCCGTACGAGATCGTGCCGACGCTGAACAAGCTGTCCGAGACCCTCGGTGACATCGACGTGCAGAAGCTGCGGGCCGCCTTCGACGCGGTCTCCGACACCTTCTCCGGGACCCCGCAGCACGTCCGCGGAGCCCTCACCGGGCTGTCCCGGCTCTCGCGCACGGTCGCCACCCGGGACGCCGAGCTCCAGCAGATGCTGCAGCGCGCGAACGCGGTGGCGACGACGATCGGCGACCGCGACGCCCAGGTGGCGGCGCTGGTCACCGACCTCGACCCGCTGCTCTCGGAGCTGCAGAAGCGACGCGACGCGATCCACGGCCTGCTGGTCGGGGCCCAGGTGCTCGCCACCCAGCTCGACGGGCTCGTCGCCGACAACGACCAGACCCTGCGACCGGCCCTCGACCAGCTCGCGCAGGTCGCCGGCGTCCTGGAGAAGAACCAGCAGAACCTGGAGGCCGGCATCAAGGTGCTCGCGCCGTACACCCACCTGTTCAGCAACACCGTCGGCGTCGGCCGGTGGTTCGACGCCTACGTCTGCGGCATGGTCCCGCTGTCGTTCGGCGGCGTGAACGAGAAGGGGTGCTGAGCGTGATCGAGACTCGCATCAATCCTCGCAAGGTGATCGCCGTCGTCGCCGTGCTGGCCCTCGTCCTCGGACTCGGCCGGTGGCTGCTCATGGGCAAGGGCGACCGCAGCGTGACCGTCTACTTCACCTCGGCCGCCTCGCTCTACAAGGGCAACCCGGTGCAGGTGCTCGGCGTCCCGGTCGGCAGCGTCGCCTCGGTGACGCCGCAGTCCGGCCGGGTCAAGGTGGTGCTGCACCTCGACAAGGGCGTGAAGCTCCCCGCCGACGTGCACGCGCTGCAGGTCGCGCCCAGCCTGATCAGCGGCCGCAGCATCGAGCTGGCCCCGGTCTACGGCGGTGGCGCGGTCCTGGCCCCCGGCGCCGTGATCCCGGTCGAGCGCACCGAGGTGCCGCTGGACGTCAACGACCTGTTCCGCAGCGCCGACAGCGTGGCCAGCGCACTCGGACCGCAGGGTGCCAACTCCAACGGCAGCCTGACCCGGTTCCTGGACGTGCTGGCCGCGAACCTGAACGGCAACGGCAAGGAGATGGCGGCCGCTCTGCACGACCTCAGCGACGCGACCTCCACCCTGGCCGGGTCCCGCAACGACATCACCGGGACCATCGACGGCTTGCAGAAGTTCTTCGGCACCCTTGCCGCGCACGACAGCAGCGTCCGGTCGTTGAACGAGAAGCTGGCCTCGGTCACCGGCACGTTCGCCGACGAGCGCTACAACCTGTCGGCGGCCCTCGAGCAGCTCTCGGTCACCCTCGGCACCGTCGCGAAGTTCGTCCAGGACAACCGCTCGGCGATCCGGCTCAACGTGACCCGGCTGAGCAAGGTCTCCCAGGTGCTGGTCAAGGAGCGGGCGCTGCTGGGGCAGATCATGGACGAGGCCCCGACCGGTCTGACCAACCTGCTGAACTCCTACAACGCGACCGGCGGCACGCTCGATGCCCGCCTGAACGTCAACGAGCTCTCCGACGCCCCCGGTGCGCTGCTCTGCATGCTCGCGGACCGGAGCACGCCGGGCGCGCTGCCCGCTCCGCTGCGTGACGCGTGCAACCGCTTCGCCGAGGCGCTCGACGGCAAGGGCACGCTGCCGAGCATCTCCGACATCCTCGCCGCGCTCCAGGGCGACAAGGCCCCGACGGGCACGGCCCCGAAGGAGGCGGCGCGATGAGGACCGCGACGAACTCCGGGCGCACGCTCGCGGCGGCACTGCTCGCCGTTCTCCTGATGGTCGCCGGCAGCGGCTGCGGCCTGCTCAAGAACGGCGCCTACGACCTGCCGCTGCCCGGCGGCCCGGACGCCGGCAGCAACCCGCGCACGATCACGGTGAAGTTCGACAGCGTCGACGGACTGGTGCCGAAGTCGATGGTCAAGGTCGGCAACATCGCGGTCGGCGAGGTCGAGAGCATCGACGTCGACCAGTCGACCTGGACCGCCGTGGTCACGTGCAAGATCCGCAACGACGTGGACCTGCCCGCGAACGCGGTGGCGCAGGTCCGGCGCAGCAGCCTGCTCGGCGAGTGGTTCGTCGAGCTGTCCCCGCCGGCAGGCAAGGCCGACGCGGCGCAGCTCGCGGACGGCGCCACCATCGGGCTCACCAGGACCACCCAGTCGGCCCCGGTCGAGGAGGTGCTGGGCGCGCTGTCGCTGCTGCTCACCAACGGCGGCGTGCCGCAGCTGAACACGATCGTGAAGGAGCTCAACGCCGCGTTCGACGGCCGCGGCCCGCAGTTCCGCTCGCTGCTCACCCAGCTCGACGGGTTCGTCGGTCAGCTCGACGACAACAAGGGCGACATCGTCCGCGCGATCGACGCGCTCGCGAAGCTCAGCCAGACCCTGGACTCCAACAAGACCCAGATCGCCAAGGCCCTCGACGAGCTGCCGGCCGGCGTGAAGGTGCTGGCCGACCAGCGCCAGCAGCTGGTCACCATGCTCAGCTCGCTGGACCGGCTCTCGACGGTGGCGACCCGCGTGGTGAACGAGAGCTCCGCGAACACGGTCGCCGACCTGCGGGCCCTGGTGCCGACGCTGTCCAAGCTGGCCGAGGCCGGCACCGACATCCCGAACGCCCTCCAGATCATGCTCACCTTCCCGTTCACCGCAGGCACCCAGGGCGCGATCCACGGGGACTACGTGAACCTCGACGCCCGGGTCGACCTGGACGGCACCACGCTGCTCAACGTGCTGCTCCGCACTGTCGGCGGGCAGGGCCTCGGTGCGCCGCTGGCCTCGGACCCGTCCTCGATCATCGGGGGCAAGACGGCCTCCGGGTCGACCGACCGCACGCCGACGACCCCGCCGGCGACCTCGCCGACACCGGCGCCCGGCAAGAACGGCCTGGCGAACCTGCTCGGCCTGCTCGGACTGGGGGCGAAGAAGTGATCAGCCGACGGATCCGGATCCAGCTGGTGGCCTTCGTGCTGCTGGCCGTGATCGGCATCGTGTACGCCGGCGCCAAGTACGCCGGCATGGCCAGCCTGGTCCAGCAGACGACGTACACGGTGCACCTGGACCTGGCCGACACCGGCGGCATCTTCACCAACGCCGAGGTGACCTACCGCGGCGTCGGGATCGGCCGGGTCGGCAAGCTCAAGCCGACCGAGCAGGGCGCCGACGTCGAGCTGGTGATCCGCAAGAGCGCCCCGCACATCCCGTCCGACGGGCTCAAGGCCGAGGTGAAGAACCTCTCCGTCATCGGCGAGCTGTACGTCGACCTGACCCCGACGGCGTCCGGGAGCCCGTACCTGCGCAACGGATCGGTGATCCCGGCCTCGGCGACCCGCACCCCGATCGCACCGGCACGGCTGCTCGCGGGCCTGAACAACCTGCTCCAGTCGGTCCCGCCGGAGCAGACCACGACCGTGCTCGACGAGCTCTCCGCGGCGTTCGCCAACGGCGGCGGCGACCTCGGCCGCCTGCTCGACTCCTCCTCGGAGCTGCTGACCTCGGCCCGCGCCTCGCTCGAGCAGACGCAAGCGCTGATCGACGCCAGCGAGGTGGTGCTCCGCACCCAGAACGCGAGCGCCGACAACGTGCTGGCCTTCAGCACCAGCCTGAAGCTGCTCTCGCAGCGGCTCAAGGCCGCCGACCCGTCGCTCAACCGCCTGATCGGCAACGCCCCGCTGCTCACCACCGAGGTCTCCGACCTGCTGCGCGAGAGCGGGACGGGGTTCAGCCACCTGATCGCCGACCTGCTCACCACCAGCCGGCTGGTCGACCCGCGCGGCGACGGGCTGCGCGAGCTGCTGGTCACCTACCCGGTGCTCTCGCGGGCGGCGTACTCGGCCGTCCCCGGCGACGGGACCGCCCACTTCGGCCTGGTGCTGAACGCCTTCGACCCGCAGCCGTGCACCCGCGGCTACCAGACGACCGCGCACCGCGCCGGGTCCTCGACCGCGGGCGGACCGGTCAACAAGGAGGCGACCTGCGCCGAGCCCCAGGGCAGCCCGATCGACGTCCGCGGGACGCAGAACGTGCCGCGCGAGCCGATCCCGGACGCGGTGCCGTACCCCTCCTCGAGCAGCGAGGGCACCACCGAGGTGCCGGGCTGGGGATGGCAGCCGCGGTGGGTCACCGGACCGGACCAGATCCTGAGCGGACACTGATGCGTCGACCGAAACCCCTGACCGCGGTGGTCCTCCTGGCCGTGGTCCTGCTCGCCGGAGCCGTGCTCACCGGCATCCGCTGGCACCGGGCCGAGCACGACCCGGGGATCGCGACCGCCGATGCCCGCGACCTGGTGCTGGTCAAGGCCGAGAACGCGGCGATCCGGCTGAGCAGCCTGGACTACCGCGCCACGACGCCGGCGGCGACGTGGAAGCAGGTGGCTACCGGCGACCTGTACAGCTCGCTGGTCGCGGGGAAGTCCGACTACGAGCAGCTGATCACCGAGGGGAAGGTGATCAGCACCGCGACCACGACGGGGGCCGCGGTCCAGTCGCTCACCGACCACGACCGCACCGCCGTCGTGCTGATCGGTCTCGACGTGACGGTCACCCCGGAGCAGGGCGCGCCCTCGGTGCAGCACGAGCGCCTGGTGCTGACCATGCAGCACACCAAGAACGGCTGGAAAGCCAGCGCGATGCAGCCGGTGGGTGCCTCGTGACCCGCGCGCGCGCCGCAGTCGGGATCGCCGCGGTGCTGGTCTGCCTGGCCAGCACCGCGTACATCGTGGCGGGCACGGTGAGCGTGCACCGGCTGCACTCCACGACCGCGGCGAGCAACCACGCCCTGGTCGACGTCGGCGGCACCCGCGACCTTGCCCGCCAGGTGCAGTCGGCGATGACGACGCTGTGGTCCTACGACTACCGCGACCTCGACCAGAGCAAGACCGACGCGGCGAAGCTGGGCACGAAGGGCTTCACGAAGCAGTACGCGAGCGTCTTCGCCAACATCCTCGAGCTCGCCCCGGAGCAGAAGGCCGTGGTCACCGCGACCGTCACCCAGGTCGCGGTCCAGCGCCTGCACGGCGACAAGGCCACCGCGATCGTGTTCCTCAGCCAGTCGGCCACCAAGGCCGGCTCGGACACCCCGTCGACCGCGGCTGCTCGGCTGAAGGTCGGGATGCAACGCCAGTCAGGGACCTGGAAGGTGGCGTCGGTTGTTCCCTTCTGACGCCCTCACTGTGAGGATCGCCGCATGACCGAGACCACCATCGACGAGAGCATCTTCGACGTCGCCAGCCTGTGCGAGGCCTTCCAGAACACGGTGGCGCGGTGCGGCGACATGCCGGCCCTGCGCACGCCGGGCGGGGAGCAGGAGATCAGCTGGACCGAGTACGGCGACCGGGTACGCGGGATCGCGACCGGCCTGGCCTCCCTCGGCGTCGGCCCGGGTGACACCGTCGGGATCATGCTGCTCAACCGGCCGGAGTTCGCGCTGGTCGACACCGCCGCGCTGCACCTGGGCGCGATCCCGTTCTCGGTCTACAACACCTCCTCGCCGGAGCAGGTGAGCTACCTGTTCGGCAACGCCGGCAACAAGGTCGTGATCACCGAGCAGGCCTTCCTGCCGGTCCTCACCAGCGCCGCCACCGGGGTCGAGACCTTCATCAGCCTCGACGGGGGAGACGGCACGATCTCGCTGGCCGACGTCGAGGGGCGCGAGCTCGACGGCTTCGACTTCGAGGCGTCCTGGCGAGCCGTGAAGCCGGAGGACGTGCTGACCCTGATCTACACCTCGGGCACCACCGGACCGCCCAAGGGCGTCGAGCTCACCCACGGCAGCATGCTGGCCGAGCTGCGCGGCTGCAACGCGATGTTCACGGGTCGGGTCGGCGACCGCAACGTCTCCTACCTGCCCTCGGCGCACGTCGCGGACCGCTGGGGCACGCACTACACCTCGATGGGGATCGGGCACACGATCACGTTCGTCCTCGACCCGCGCCAGGTGATCGCGGCCCTGCCGGAGATCAGGCCGACGATCTGGGGCGCGGTGCCGCGGATCTGGGAGAAGCTCAAGGCCGGCCTCGAGGCCAACGGCATCACCGACCCGGCCGCTCTCCCCGAGGAGACCCGGCAGGGCGTGCGCCAGCTGGTCGGGCTCGACGAGGTGCGGTGGACAGCCTCCGGTGCGGCCCCGATCGCGCCCGAGGTGCTGCAGTTCTTCAGCGACCTCGGCATCCCGATCTGCGAGCTGTGGGGGATGTCCGAGCTGTCCTGCTGCGTGACGATCAACCCGCCCGACGACATCCGGATCGGCACCGTCGGCGTCGCGGTCCCCGGGGCCGAGATCGCCGTGGCCGACGACGGCGAGCTCCTGGTCCGCGGACCGCTGCTGATGCGCGGCTACCGCGGCCAGCCGGACAAGACCGCGGAGACGATCGACGCCGAGGGCTGGCTGCACACCGGCGACATCGGCACGATCGACGAGGACGGCTACGTCCGGATCGTCGACCGCAAGAAGGAGCTGATCATCAACGCGGCCGGCAAGAACATGTCGCCGGCCAACATCGAGCAGACCGTGAAGGCCTCGCACGCGCTGATCGGCCAGGCCGTCGTCATCGGCGACGCGCGTCCCTACAACGTCGCGCTGATCGTGCTCGACCCCGACGTGCTGGCCACGTACGCCGGACCGGGTGTCGAGCAGGAGGTCGCGGACGCGATCGAGGCGGCCAACGCCCGGCTGTCCCGGGTCGAGCAGGTCAAGAAGTACCGGATCCTGGAGACCGACTGGCTGCCCGGCGGCGACGAGCTCACCCCTACGATGAAGCTCAAGCGGAAGCCGATCGGGGAGAAGTACGCCGCCGAGATCGAGGCGCTGTATTCCTAGGCGGAGGCGTGCAGCGGCTCGACCCGTTGGCGCTCGGCTGCCGGGGGCACGAGCTCGAAGACCTTGATCTGCCGGTGGGTGCGCTGCTCGTAGCGCGCGAAGTTCGGCCAGGTCCGGACCATCACCGGCCACGCCTGTGCGCGCTCCTCGTCCACGAGCTGGCGCGAGACCAGGGCGGTGGTCTCGTTGCGGAAGCGCACCGTGACCTCGGGGTTCGCCTCCAGGTTCTTGACCCAGAGCGGTTCCCTCGGCCCGCCGAAGTACGAGCCCGCGATCAGGATGCGCTCCCCGTCCGGCACGCACAGCAACGGGTTGCTCCGCTTCAGACCGCTCTTGCGCCCGGTGGTGGTCAGCATCATGTTGGGCAGCCCGGCGATGTCGAGGATCGTGACCCGGCCGCTGGTGACGCGCTGGAGCAGCTTGTCGGTCCAGACGATCTGGGGGAGCAGCTTCGGCATCCAGGAGATGGCGCCGACGCGGACGCCCAGGGGCATCAGCAGACCGGGCTTGCGGGGCGGGAACGGCGGGTTGCTCATCGTGCTCTCTTCTCATCGGTGGTGCGGTCTCGGAACAGGGGTGGCAGGTAGCGGACCATCAGGGCGGACCAGGTCAGGTGGGTGATCACCGGAGCCTGGATGCCGCCCGAGGCGCGGCGCTGGAGCGCGAACAAGGTGCCCATCACGCCGGCGGCGAGCACCAGCGCTGGGTTGCGGGTGGTGGTCGTGGCGAGCGCGTAGACCGCCGTCGAGGAAGCGACCGGGTGGGCGTCGGCGAGCGCGGAGTACAGCGCGCCCCTGAAGAAGACCTCCTCGGCCAGACCGTTGGCCAGGGTCGTCGCCAGCACCAGCCGGTCGTCGCCCTCGTCGGCGAAGCGCAGCACCCGGGCAACGGCATCGCCCAGGACCGGGACCTCGCGGGCGACCAGGGCGCCGCCGTAGAAGAGGCCGAACGCGCCGACCCCGGTGGCCACCGGGGTCACCAGCGGGCGACGCAGGGTGGCGTCGCGGTTCTGGATCCAGCCCAGGTGCAGGGGGCCGGAGAGCGCCCCGCCCAGGGTCCAGGTCGCGGCGACCGCGGCCGTCGAGGCGTAGAACTGGCGTGAGCCGGGCCGGGTCGAGAGCGAGGCGCCGAGCAGGGCCGCACCCCCGAGCGCGGTGCCGGTGACCACCCGCCGGCGTCGGCGGCGCACCTTCGTGGTCTCGACCTGGTCCAGGTCGACGACGTGCGTCAGCGGCATCGGCAGGATCCGGTCCAGCCGTTCGAGGAAACGGCTCACCGCTCACCGCGCCGTTCGGCCAGTGCGACGCGGACGGCGTCGTCGTAGCTCATCGGCGGGAACGGAACCACCTCGCGGATGCTGGGGTCGTTGACCACCACGGTGTTGGTCATCGAATCGACGAGGTTCCGGCCGGTGCGGGTGTCGACGTCGGTGACGAAGGCGAGCCAGCGCGACGACAGCCCGGGGGTGAGCAGCGGGACCGGGAGGATCGGCAGCGTGCGCTCCTCGATCGCGGCGACGCGCTTGAGCATGTCGGCGTACGCGAGCACGTCGGGTCCGCCGATCTCGAAGGTCCGCCCGACCGCGTCCGGGTTGTCCAGGACTCCGACGAGGTAGCGGACGACGTCGGCCACGGCGATCGGCTGGGTCCGGGTGCGGACCCAGCGCGGGGTGACCATCGCGGGCAGGTGCTCGACCAGCTGCCGGGTGATCTCCCAGGAGATGCCCCCGTGCCCGACGACGATCCCGGCGCGCAGGACCGTGACCGGAACTCCCGCCTCGCCGAGCAGGTGCTCGACCTCGCGCCGGCTGCGCAGGTGGGCCGAGAGGTCGTCGGCGTCGTCGCCCAGGCCGCCGAGGTAGACGATCTGCCCGACCCCGGCCGCAGCTGCCTGCTTGCCGAAGGTGGCGGCCGCCTCGGCGTCCCGCGACTCGAAGTCCGCGCTCCCCAGCGAGTGCACCAGGTAGTACGCCGAGGAGCAGCCCTCCAGCGGTTCCGCGAGCGTCCCCGGGTCGGTCACGTCGCCGTGGACGGCGGTCCCGGGACCTCGGTGGTTCCCGGGACGCCGGGTCAGCACCCGGATCTCGCGCCCGGCCTCGTCCAGCGCCGCGACCAGCCGTCGACCGACGAACCCGCTCCCGCCGGCCACCAGGACCGGACCTGCCACGTTCTCAGGCACAGGCGACCTCGGCGCTCTCCACAGCCGGACCGCCCGACAGCGAGAGCAACCAGGCCAGCGGTGAGAGCCCGGAGCCTGCGTGCTCGGCGCACCGGGCCCAGGCGTGGACGTACGCGTCCTCGACGTCCCGATCCGCGGCTGCATGCACCCCGGCACCGCGCAACCCCCGCGACCGTGCCCGGGTGAGCGCCAGGCAGAACACCTGTCCGCTGGTGGCGTCGTAGAACCGCATGAAGGCGTCGGTGTCGCCGCCGGCTGCCCGCGTGAGCAGGTCAGCCAGCGGCGCAGGGTCGGCGTCGTACCGCGGGGCGCTCACGTCGACCCCGCCGTCCGGGGAGCGGACTGGCTGCGTTGGTGGCCGAGCTCGCCCCCGACCCTGCCGCCGTAGGGGCGGCCGTGGTCGGCGTACTCGGCCCTGCGGTACCCGAGGATCCATGCCCCCACCGTTACCCGGGCGCCGGTGCGCAACACCCGGCCACCGTCGGAGACCCGGGCGCCGTTGACGAGCGTGGAGGAGTCGGGGGAGCGGTCGTGCAGGACCAGCTCGTCCCGGTCGTCGTGGATGACGACGGCCTGGATCGGCGCCAGGCCGTCCAGCCGGATGTCGCAGCCGGCGTCGCTGCCGATCGTGGTCGCGTCGCCGCGCAGCGGGAACAGCACCCTGCGGTCTGCGGGCAGGCGGTGGTTCCCGGTGGTCAGCACCAGGCGCGGGTTGCCGCCGCGGCGTCGGTCGTGGGTGGTGCTCACCAGGCGGTCCGAGGGTCCGAACGTCGGCGCCAGCGGCAGCAGGGTGGTCGGCGGCAGGAGCTCGGCTCCAGGCAGGACGGCTCCCGCCGCCGACCCTCGGACGCGCCCGAGCGCCCCGGTCAGAGCGCCACGCACGCTGGCCACCCGCAGGTGCCGGGAGCGGGTGAACGCACGCTGCCACCAAGGGGCGTGCGTGGCGCCGATCTCGAGCAGCACCGTGTCGCCGGCGATGACGACCATGGTGATGCCGCGGGCGGCCAGGCCTGCGGCAAGGCCCCGCAGGTGGCCGGCGTCCCTCCCGCCGGCGAAGGACGCCGGATCGCTGAGGCGGACCTCGAGGCGGTCGCCCGTTCCCGCGACGGTCCCCTGCACCGTCGCGCGCCCGGGCGAGGTGACGCTGAACCTCAGGTCCGCGGCGACCTCGGTGGTCATCGTGCCGAGGCGTTGTCGCTGGTGGTGACCCGCAAGGTGCCGTCGACCTTCCAGACCGCGCGGGGTGCGTCCGGCCCGGTGTCGCGCGGGATCTCCACCGTGAGGTCGTCGAACCGGTAGTTGATCTCGGCCTGGCGGCCGGTCAGGAAGGACCACATCTCACGCCCGAGGTCGGACCAGTCGACGACCCCGTCCTCGGCCCTGCTCATGTTGCTCATCGCGACCTCCACAACCTCAACATAGAACCTAAACAGTTTGTTTAGGTTATGGTGTCAGCATGGACCAGGACCGGGACGTTGCGCAACCCCAGCTCACGATCGGCGATCTCGCCGAGCGCACCGGGCTGAGCCCCGCGGTGCTGCGCATGTGGGAGACGCGGCACGGGTTCCCCGAGCCGCAGCGGATCGCCTCCGGGCACCGCCGCTACACCGAGGCCGACGTGGACCTGGTCAAGCAGGTGCTGCGCCGCAAGGAGGCAGGCATCCGACTCGAGGTAGCGATCGCCGAGGCGTCGGCGACGCAGGCCCCGTCCTCGCCGTCGATCTTCGCCGAGCTCCGCCGCAGGCACCCGACGCTGGTCACCCACCGGCTGCGCAAGTCGACGCTGATCGCGCTGTCCTGGGCGATCGAGGACGAGTGCTGCGCGGTGGCGGAGTCGCCCGTTCTGTTCGGCGCCTTCCAGCGAGGCGACTTCTACGGGCCGTCGGCCGCGCGCTGGACCGAGCTGTCCCGGGTAGCGCGCTCGGCGATCGTCTTCGCCGATCACTGGGGAGGCACCGCCGACGAGGCGGAGGGACCGATCCGGGCCACGCTCGCCGAGGATGCGCCGATGCGACGGGAGTGGGCGGTGGTCTGCGACGCCTTCGACTCGACCGCCGCCTTGTCCGCCTGGGAGCTGCCCGGCCAGAGCGAGGTGCCCGACCGGCAGCGGCTCTTCGAGGCGGTCTGGACGGTGGACCCGGTCGCCGTGCGCGATGCCGCCCGGGTCGGTGCCAACGTGGCCGCCTCCGCCGGGGTGCTCGCCGCACAGCCGCTGCTCTACGAGCTGGCCGACCCGCCAACCCCGCGCTCCACCACGCCGACCGGCGTCACGGCGCTGTTCAACCGGGTCGTCGCGTACGTCGACCGGCTCACGTAGGCCGGGCTCGCCTAGAACCCGAGGATCGACAGCTTCGCGTCGACCAGGCTGCGCACCAGGTCGTCCGGCAGCGGCTCGTCGACCGCGAAGTGCAGCGAGCCCTTGGTGCGGGTGTAGCCGTCGACCAGTGCGCCCACGTCGGTGAGGACCTGGCTGCTGTGCGGCAGGTAGGAGAGGTGGTTCTTGAACGCCGCGAAGCCGGCGACCACCTTCCCGCGCACCTTGAAGGCCGGCATCCCGTAGGACAGGCACTCCTCGGCGTCGGGGACCACTGCCAGGATCGAGCGCCGCAGGGCCGCGAGCGTGCTGCGCTTGGGCTCGGGGACCCCCGCCAGGTAGGCGTCGATGTCCGCGGCCGCCACGGGCTCAGCCCTCGACGTGTACCGGGACGGTGTCGTCCCACGGCTGGCGGGTGACCATGTCGGCCACGTTCACGTAGCCGCGCTCGAACTCGCCCGTGGCGGCGTCGACCAGCCGGTACTGCTGGGTCTGCCGGTGGATCGGCTGGGCGTCGATGAGCACGATCCGCACCTCGCCGGGCTCGAAGTTGCAGCGCTTCTGCAGCGCGGCGATCAGCTGCTCGTTGTGCATGTGCCCGTCACCGAAGTTCCAGCCGATCGCGGTGCTGCAGATGCGCTCGCCGTCGAGCAGCAGGTACTCCGACTCGTCGGTCCCGGCCATCGCCCGGTGGGCGAGGGTGAACATCGCGCGGCCGTGGGTGTTGAAGCAGCGGAACGCGTAGCCCATGTAGAGCATCATCATCGCGTTCTCGGGGCTGCCGTAGTACCGCTCCATCTGCGACTGCGGCATGCTCGCGATCGAGACCACGTTCGCCTCGATCTTCGCCGACGCCGACGGCTTCACGCACCACAGCCCGGTGTCCCAGTTGCCGGCGTAGTAGCGCATGCCCGGCAGGAACGAGACCTTGCGCGGGAACAGGTTGCCGATCACCACGGTGCCGGCGACGACCGCCCACAGCAGCACCGGCCACGGGCTCGTCATGTCACCCAGTCCGACGTCGCTGTTGCCCACGAACAGCGCGAGCACGCTGAACATCATGAAGACGTTCCACTCCAGCGGCACGCCCATCGGGATGGCGGACAGGATGCCGAAGTGGAAGAGCAGCATCACGATGGCGGCGATCGTGGTCAGCGTGCCGCCGTGGCTGAAGAACAGCACCAGCGGCACCAGGCCCTCGATCGCGGTCGAGACGTGCGCCAGCAGGCGTGACGGCCGCCCCGGACGCAGGTCGTCGGGGAAGTTCTCGAAGAAGCGCCGCTTGATCCAGCGCGGGCGCAGGACCGGGTTGTTGCTCATCATCGTGGAGATGACGAACGGGAAGTGCTTGTTCAGCTTCGAGGTGGCCGCGCCCATCCAGATCGTCAGGCAGACCAGCTTGAGGGCGAGGACGGTGTCGACCGGCGACTTCGTCCAGAACAGGAAGGCCACGGTCAGCGAGGCGTACACCTCGCCGCGGCAGGCCAGGAAGATCACCTTGTCGCGCAGGCTGATCGCGGCCAGGACGCCGAGGATCGTCCAGATCTCCCACATCGGCAGCACGCCGGCCCCGCTGCCGCTCGTCGCCGGGTCGGAGAACAGCGCCACCACGAGGGCGACCAGCAGGGCGCCGTACAGGGCGCAGTCCACGGGGGTGCGGGTGTCACCCTTCGTCAACGGGATCCGGCCCGGCCACGGTGGCAGCCGGATGGTGCCCGGGCGCAGCCAGTAGAGCGGGGAGCCCATCGGCGGGAAGAAGCGGTTGTTCAGCGGCCCGAACCCGCAGCCGAGGCCGAGGACCTCGAACAGCATCGTGAACAGCACGACCTTCTCGTAGACGACCGGTGCGTCGTACCAGTCCTTCACGCTGGTGAAGCCGTCGATGCCGCTGGTGCTCAGCGCGAGCAGCCAGGCGACCAGCACGTAGAGCAGGATCTTGACCACGTAGAACACGTGCAGCACCACCGGCGTGCCGAACCCGACCTCGGCCCAGTGCCGGGCCATCGGCCGGATCTTCTCGGACCGGGTACCGGTGACCCACGTCGAGAAGTCGACCTGCGGTGCGTCCTGCTTCAGAAATCCCACAGGGGCACTCAACCAGAACTTGTTCTAGTACGTAAGACCGTCGCAGTGGTAGGCGCGCCCCTCGACCGGGACCCAGGCCTTGCCGTTCCACTGGATGAACCGCCAGCAGTCGCCGATCTTCTTCGAGCCGACGTGCTGCGGGGCGTGTGCACCGTTGGAGGTCCAGTTGTCGACGCCGCGCATCGAGGCGATCAGCGAGGCCCGGTTCAGCTTCCCGCCGAGCTTCACCGCCTGCTGGACGAAGAGCCGGGTCGAGGACCAGGCGAAGAGCCCGAAGAACGTCGGCTTGGCGCCGGGGGCGACCTGCTGGAGGTAGCGCTCGTAGAGCGTGATCTCGGGGTTGCGGGACGCCTCCTCGAACGGCACGAAGTTCATGAAGACGTAGGTGCCGACCACGGCCGAGCCGCCCGGTCCGGTGAAGTCGGAGTTGTAGGCCGACGGATCGAGCATGACCACCTTCGGGTGGAAGTCCAGCGACACCATCGCCTGGGCCAACCGCACGAACTGGGCCGAGGAGGCGATGAACTGCACCGACTGGACGTTCTTCTCCTTCATCTGCTGCACGTACGGCGAGTAGTTGAAGTCGGTGATGTCGATGCCCTGGTTGACGACGTAGTGCATCCCGCGCTTCGCCATGTGCTGGGCCTGGCTCTTGCCGTTGGCGGCGGAGGCTCCGACGTTGATGTAGAGCATCGCGGCGTTCTTGCCGCCGGTGCGCCGCTTGATGAAGTCCGGGACGGCGTTCTGGAAGGCGTCCGGACCGGCCGGCTGGGCGCTGAAGCAGGTCTTGCACGTGCCGCGCTCAACGGTGGTCGAGATGGCCCGGATGTCGGGGATCCCGCAGGACTCCGCGGTCTTGGCCCCGCCGGAGTCGAAGGCCGACATCGAGCCGACCATGGCAAAGTCGCTCTCGCAGCCCTTGGCGTAGGCGATCTGGTCGCCGCCGGCGTCGGTGTGGGAGTCGTAGAGGTCGAGCTGGAGCTTGCGCCCGCAGATCCGTCCACCGGTGCTGTTGAAGTAGTTCACGTAGGCCGCGGTCGCCTGCTGGGCGGCCGTGAACAGACCGGGGACCGGTCCGCTGATGTCGGACGAGTTGCCGATCCGCAGGGTGTCGTTGGTGATGCCCTTGCTGTTCTTGAAGCCGGCGCACGAGGCGCCACCGGGGGCAGCAGGTGCCCCGGGTCCGCTGGTGCCCTGGCCCGAGGGTCCACCCGGTCCACCCGTGCTCGAGCCGCTCGGTCCGTTGGTCGCCCCGTCGGAGACGACCGGGCCGTTGGAGGAGACCGGTCCGTTCACCGAGGTCACCTGCTGGCCGTTCCCGGAGGTCAGGCCGAGGTTGTTCGCGCGCGCGGCGGTCTTCGGGTCGATCGCACTGCCGCCGCAGCCGGCGAGCACGAGAGCCAGGCTCGCGACGAAGGTCACGAGCACAGGGGCATGGACGCCCCGGAGGGTCGGGCGGGGGTGCATTCCGTGAACGTACAGATCTGATCAGCCGAGCAATAGGGGGCCGGAACAACCTGTGGAGACTGACTAGACCGTGTTCTAGTTTTGCGTAACCCTCGGCGCAGCCCGGTGACTGGCGCCGGGCATCCGAAGGCGGACTGATAAGATAGCCTTATGAGCCTGGTGACCGAGTATCGCGAAGCGCGTCGAGGCGAGGAAACAGCGCGGCTCCGACGACTGCTGGCCCTGCGTGCCCTGGTCGCCGACGGCCTGAGCCAGCGTGAGATCGCCGACGAGCTCGGCGTATCGCAGCCAGCGGTGAGTCAGCAGCTGAAGAATGGTCCGGAGCTGACCGGTGTCCACCCGCAGGACCTCCTGGAGGCAGCCGCTCCCGTGCTCAAGGCCATGGCTGCAGAGCGAGCCTACGAACGCCTTGCCGTGTTCGGCTCGGTCGCCCGGCGCGAGGCGCGCCAGGACTCGGATATCGACCTCATCGTCGAGGCGCCCCCCGAGACGTCCTCGTTCGACTTCGTGGCCTTCAAGATGAAGATCGAAGAGGTGCTGGGTCGGGAGATCGACCTGATCGACTACGGCGGGCTGAAGCCGCGCATCGACGACGACATCCGGCAGGATGCCGTGCTGCTCTGATGGATCGTTCCGTTGCCAAGGAGCTTGCGCACATCGAGGGCTGGCTCGACCGCGCACAGGAGATCGTCGAGCGTTCCAAGAACGTCCCTTCGTCCCCTGTTCCAGGCCGCTGACGCCTTCCTCGGACCGAACGAACTCGGTTAGCGCCAAGCCGTCTTCGAGAACCGCTCCGAGAGCGCGTAGCGCAGCAGCACCACGTCCCCGATCTGCCGGGTCTCGACCAGCCCGGCCCGGTTCCCGCCCGAGAACGGGAACGGGCCCGGGCCGACGAACCGGGTTGCCTCCCGGTCGCCGACGAAGATCGGCGCGACCACCAGGTGAAGCTCGTCGGCGAGCCCCTGGGTGAGCAGCTGGGTGAGCACCTCGCCGCCGCCCTCGACCATCAGCCGGCGCACGCCGCGGCGGTGCAGGTCCGCGGTGACCCAGGCCAGCTCGACGGGGCGACCAGCGTCGACGACCTCGGCGCGGTCGCCGAGCTCGCCGGCGGCCATGTCCGTGGTGTCGCTGGCGCAGTAGACCAGCTTCGGGGCCGTCCCGGCGAAGAACCTCGCCTCGGGGTCGAGCTTCGCGCGGTTGGTGACCGTGACCTTGGCCGGCTGCGCCGGCAGACCCTGCTCGAGGCGGGTCCTGACCCGGTCGGCCGAGCGGACCTGGAGGCGCGGGTCGTCGTTGCGCACGGTCGCCGCGCCGACCAGGATCGCATCGCTGCCCGCGCGCACCGCGTCGACCCGGTCGAAGTCGGCGTCGTTGGACAGCAGCAGCCGCTGCTCGGACGCGTCGTCGAGGTAGCCGTCCAGGGAGATGCCGCAGGACAGCAGCGTGTAGGGGCGGGGCCCGGTCGTTCTCAGCTCAGTCATCGCGCCTCCCGAGCAGGGCGAGGCCGGGGAGTGTGGCCAGCGTGCTGATCACGCCGTAGGCGACCGCCACGGTCAGTCCGGTCTCCGCCGTCGAGCCGAAAGCCGTGAACGCCCAGGCAGCCATGCCCTCGCGCGGACCCCAGCCGGCGAAGTTCAGCGGGATCGAGGCGCCGAGCAGGACCAGGGCGCCGACCACGACCAGCGAGGTGGGCGACAGGTGCACCCCGACGGCGGCGGCTGCGGCGAGGAAGACCAGCAGGTGCCCCGTCGTGCTCAGCGCCGACAGCACGGTGATCGGGCCGCCGGCCGCGACCAGCACGACCACGGCAGCCAGTCCGACCCACCGCCAGTCGCCGGGCAGCAGCAGGGCCCCGATGAGGCCGAGCTGGGTGACCTGACCGATCCCGCGCTCCCAGATCACGGCCTTCCAGCCGTGGCGGACACCGCGGTAGACGTCGCCGACGACCCCGCCCGGCAGGGTCACGTTGAGCAGCTGGGAGCGGTAGTACGTGGCGTACGCCGTGCGCAGGGAGAGCTCGCCGCCGAGGCGCTGGGTGACCAGGGTCCACCGCAGGGCGCAGCAGTAGGTCGTCCCCGCGGTGACGACCAGGGCGACGCCGACCGACCACGGTCCGGCAGCGCGCAGCCCGTCGAGGAACGGAGAGATCCCGAACCGCAGCGCCAGCACCGCGAGCACCATCGCGCCCGCGGTGAACTGGAGCGTCGTCTGGAGGGACCGGGTGGCGGCGGGGGCCCGGACGTCGAGGACCTGGCTCATCCTGCGCCCTCCAGGGCCCGGGCCACGGCAGCGGCAGTCGCCTCCCAGCGCGGCAGCGTCGCGATCCGCTGCCACGCGGTCCGGCGCAGCCAGGTCCGCAGCACGGCGTCGTTCAGCCACCGGTCGAGCGCGGTCGCGAGGGCGTCCGGGTCATCCGGACGGACGAGCATCCCCGGGTGCGCGCCGGCGACCTCGCCGAGCGCCTCCGGTACGCCGCCCACCGCGCTCGCGATCACCGGGACGCCGTGGGCGAGTGACTCGGTGACGACCATCCCGTAGGACTCGGCCAGCGTCGGCAGCACGACCGCGTCGGCAGCCCGGTAGGCGTCCTCGAGCTCGCGGCGGTCCAGGGCGCCGGTAAAGGTGACCCGGTCGGTGATCCCGGCGTCGGCCGCCGCCTTGTGCAGCTCGTCGACGTAGTCCGGGTCGACGTCGGTCGCGCCGACCAGCGTGCAGGTCCAGCCCCCGGTGCCGCACCGGGCGAGTGCCTCGAGCAGCACGTGCTGGCCCTTGGACGGGGTCAGGGTGCCGACGCAGAGCAGGTTCCCCCCGGTCGCGCTCGGCGATCCCAGCCGGGCACGGTCGGTGCCGGGTACCGCGACCACGACGCGGCGCGGGTCCACCGACCGGTGGGCGAGCACCTGGCTCCGGGTCCAGGCGCTGGTCGTGACGACGGCCGGCGCCGCCGCGAGCAGCTCGCGCTCTCCCGGCGTACCGAAGAGCATGTGGACCAGCGGGACGGCACGGGCACCGGAGCCGAGCAGCGTGCCGGCCGCCCAGGACGCGACCAAGCTGTCGACCAGCAGCAGGCCGTCCACCGGAACCGGGTCGCCGGGGTCGAGCTCGTGGGTCGCGACCGTCCAGCCGCGCGCGACCAGCCCGGCACGCAGGTGCCGGTCGTAGACGTTGCCGCCGGTGGCCCGGGTGTCGAGCCCGCGGGGGACGAGGAGCGCGACGCTCACAACGGCCTCTCGTACGCCGCCCACGCGACGTGCGACTCGTGCAGCGTGACCTGGAGGCCGGTGAGCAGCGGGTCGTCGCCCAACCGGTCCGCGAGCCGGTCCGCGACCCAGCGGGCGACGGCCTCGGTGGAGGTGTTGGTGCCCTTGAACTCGTCCTCGTCGTCGAGGTTGCGGTAGTTGACCGCGGCCAGCACGTCCTTGAGCTCGCTGGCGGCGAGCCCGATGTCGAGCAGGATCCCGTCCGGGCCGAGGTCGGGCCCGCGGAAGGTGGCGTCGACGACGTAGGTCGCACCGTGCAGGCGCTGCGCCGGTCCGAAGACCTCGCCGGTGAAGCTGTGCGCGATCATCACGTGGTCGCGGACGGTCACGGAGAACAGGGAAGCGGACATCAGCGGGGACCTCCCGGGTAGGTGATCGTGTGGCAGAGAGCGGGGCGGCCGGACGCGAGGTCGGCCATCACGTCGGGCAGGTCGTCGAAGTCGGAGGCGCCGGAGAGCAGCGCGTCGAAGGCGTCGTCGCGCAGCAGCTCGAGGGCCAGGGCGAGCCGTTGGGCCCGCGTCCGGCGGTGCCGGCGGGCCAGGGCGACCTCGCCGACCTGGCTGGCCCGGACCCGCAGCCGCCCGGAGTGGAACGCTCCACCCAGCTCGAGGGTGACCGGCTCGTCGCCGTACCAGGAGAGGTCCACGACCTCGCCGTCCGGACCGAGCAGCTCCAGGGAGCGCTGCAGCCCGGCCGCGGTCGCGGTGGCGTGCAGGACCAGGTCGCGGTCGCCGGGGACGTCGTCGGGGTGCGCGAACGCGACGCCGAGAGCCGCGGCCACCTCGGCCCGGGTCGGGTCGACGTCGGCGAGCACCACCTCGGCGCCCGGGATGCCGGCGGCCAGCCGGGCGACGCTGCAGCCGACCATGCCGGCACCGACGACCGCGATCCGGTCGCCGAGCCGCGGGCCGGCGTCCCAGAGGGCGTTCAACGCGGTCTCGACGGTCCCGGCCAGCACCGCTCGTGTGGCCGGGACCTGCTCGGGGACGGGCGTCACCTCGGACGCCGCGACGACGTACGCCGTCTGGTGGGGGTGCAGGCAGAAGACCGTGCGGCCGACCAGCGCGGGCTCGCCCGCCTCGACGACGCCGACGTTCAGGTACCCGTACTTGACCGGGCCGGGGAACTCGCCGTCCTGGTGCGGAGCCCGCATCCGCTCGTGCTGGTCGACCGGAACGGCGCCGCGGAAGACGAGGGTCTCGGTGCCGCGGCTGACGCCGGAATGCAGCGAGCGCACCCGGACCTGGCCGGGTCCGGGCTCGGCGACGTCGACCGTGCGGATCTCGCCGCGGCCGGGGCTGACCCAGAACGCCCGCTCCTGCATCGCTGAACCTCCCTGGTGCGTGGACCGTATTGATGGGTGTCACCCCTAGATACGGAGGCACGGTGCACCAGGTTCATCGGACGCAGGATTCCCTGACCGGGGCGAACCTGGTCACCGCCTTCCGGTTCCTGCTCGCGGGCGCTCTGGCCGTTGCTGCTGTGCTCGACGCCCCGCGCCCGCTGCTGGGCGTTCTGGCCGGACTCGCCCTGCTGAGCGACTTCGTCGACGGCCGGCTCGCCCGCGCGACCGGGACCGTCACCCGCCTGGGCTCCCGCCTGGACCCCGAGGCCGACGCGCTGCTGATCCTGGTGCTGAGCTCGATCGCCGCGGGCGACCTCGGGCTGTGGGTCGTGGCCCTGGGGCTTTCCCGCTACCTGTTCGGTGCCCTGTTCGCGGCCGTGCCGGCGCTGCGCACGCCCCCTGCGGGACCGCGCCCGTGGTGCCGCACGGTCGCCGCGACCACCGGGATCACCCTGGCCGCGGTCGTCGCGCTGCCCCTGCCGCACCTGGTCGCGGAGGTCGCGGTGGTGGTCGTGGCGGTGCTGCTGGGGGAGTCCTTCGTGCACGAGGGGGTCGACCGCTGGCGGGCGCCCCGAGGACCGCTGGTGCTCCCGTACCCGACGATCCTGGCCTTCGGCGCGCTCTGGGCGGCCGCGGCCGCCTCCCACCCGTTCCGGGCGCCGCTCGAGCTCCTGGTCATCGTGCCCCTCGCGCTCATCCCGGTACGTCGCCTGCGGATCGCCCTGACCGCCGTCCTCGGCCTCCTGCTCGGTGTGCTGGTGCTGGTCACGATCCTCAACGCGTCCTTCCAGACCGTCTTCGAGCGCGACTTCGACCTCGTCGGCGACTGGTCCTACCTCGGGCCGGGTGTCGGCGTGCTCGGTGACTCGATCGGGATGGGCCTGGCCCGGGTGGTCGCGGGGCTGGCGGTGTTCGCCGCGGTCGCCGTGCTGGTCCTGGTTCCGCTCTGTGCCGTCCGGGTGGTCGCGGCTGCCCGGCGCCAGCGCCGCTTCGTGAACCCGGCCGTCGGCGTGCTGGCGACCGTGGGCCTGCTCGGCGCCGCCACCGGGATGCCGCTGGCCGCCGCGGGCGCCAGCCGCCTCACCGCCGACGAGGTGCACCAGCTGAGGTTCGACGTGGCCGACACGCGGGCCTTCAACCAGCAGATCGCGGTCGATGCCTACGCGAGTCAGGCGAAGGCCGACCCGAAGAGCCTGGTCGCCGGGCTGGCCGGCAAGGACGTGCTCGTCGTCTTCGTCGAGTCCTACGGCCGGGTGGCGGTCCAGGGAACGTCGTACTCGAAGGGCATCAACCAGGTGCTGGCCACCGGGACCCACCAGCTGAACCAGGCCGGCTACACGATCCGCAGCTCGTTCCTGACCTCCCCGACGTTCGGCGCCGGGTCCTGGCTGGCGCACTCGAGCTTCGAGTCCGGGCTGTGGGTGAACAGCCAGCGCCGCTACCGCCAGCTGCTCGGTGCGGACCGGGTCACCCTGACCAGCCTGTTCGGCGCGGCCGGCTGGCACACCGTCTTCGACGTGCCGGCCGACACCCAGGACTGGACCCAGGGCCAGGACTACTACAAGTTCCAGCAGTACTACGACTCGCGCAACGTCGGCTACCGCGGCCCGAAGTTCGGCTACGCGCCGATCCCCGACCAGTACACGCTCTCGACGTTCCGCAAGCTCCAGCTGGCTCCCGGGTTGGACCATGGGCACCGCAAGCCGGTGTTCGCCGAGATCGACCTGGTCTCCAGCCACCACCCGTGGACGCCGCTTCCGACGATGATCCCGTGGAGCCAGGTCGGCAACGGCTCGGGGTACGACGCGATGCCGCAGCGCCCGACGCTGGCGCAGGTCTTCTCCGATCCGGCTCGGGTGCAGACGATGTACGGGAAGTCGATCGAGTACACCTGGCAGGCGCTGACCGGGTTCCTGACCACCTACCCGGATCCGAACCTGGTGGTGATCGCGCTCGGGGACCACCAGCCGCACGGCTACGTCAGCGGCCCGCACCCCGGGCACGACGTGCCGATCAGCGTGATCGCGCAGGACCCGAAGGTCATCCAGCGGATCGCGGGCTGGAACTGGCAGCCGCAGCTGCAGCCCACCCCGGACGCAGCGGTGTGGCGGATGGACACCTTCCGCGACCGGTTCCTCGACGCCTTCAAGCGCTGAGGACCAGGGCCGCGCTCAGTCGTTGACGAGCCGCAGCACGGCGCGGCCGCCGGCGGTCCGCACGGACACGCTGGCGATGTCGCCGGGCGCAGCGGCGGTCGCTGCCTCGATCTTCAGCGTCTTCCCGGGCTGCGCCTTCCAGGAGGCGACCTGCTCGGTGGTGCCGTCGGTGCGGGTGACGAACATCGAGTAGCTCACCGGCCGGGTGGCGCCGTACGCGTCGGCCGAGGCATACGAGCAGGTCAGGTTCAGCCGGGTGCCCCAACCGACCCTGGTGAGCGAGACCCAGCCCGAGATCGGCACCGTGCCCACCGGCGTGAACCGCTGCGCCTGGGAGGTCGCCACGACGCTGGAGCCCGTGTCGTTCGAGGAGTGGTCGACGGTGACACCGGCGACCACGCCGGCAGCAGTGGCTGCGGCGGCGACCAGGCCGACCGTCGCCCAGGTGCGCCGACGCCGGGCGCGGCGCACCCGGAAGAGCAGGCCGGGCAGCAAGGTGGCAGGCACCGGCTCCGGCTGGTGGTCCGCGTCGAGGGTCTCCACCGGCACGCGGGCCAGCAGCCCGGGGAGCCCGGCCAGCTCGCGCACCGAGCGGGTGCAGGAGTCGCAGTCCTCCAGGTGCCTCTCGAACGCGGCCCGGTCCTCGGGCGAGAGCGCCCCCAGGACGTAGGCGCCGTCGTCGTGCTCGAATCCGCAGCTCATCGGCCGACCCCCATTTCCTCCAGCGCCAGGCGCAGGGCGCGCAGCGCGTAATGGGTGCGGCTCTTCACCGTGCCCGGCGGTACGCCGAGCCGGGTGGCCGCCTCCGCGACCGATCGCCCCCGGTAGTAGCACTCGAGCAGCACCGCGCGGTGCTCCTCGGACAGCTGGGTCACGGCCTCGGCGACCACCCAGGCCTGGAGCAGGGTGTCGGTCTCGTCGACCGTCTCCCGCGGCTCCGGCACGTCGTCGGTGCTGCGCTCGTTCTGGAAGCGCTTGCTGCGCCACTCGTCGATCGTCAGGTTCCGCGCCACGGTGAACAGCCAGGAGCGCGCCGAGCGTCGTGACTGGTCCAGCACCTCAGGGTGCTGCCAGGCGCGCAGCAGCGTCTCCTGGGCGAGGTCCTCGGCGCGCAGCCGGTCCCCGGTCAGGTGCAGGCAGAAACCCCACAGCGCGGCTGCGTGCTCGTCGTGCAGCTGCTGCATCAGCGCGGTCGGGTCGTCGGCCATGGCTCGGTGTCCACCTCCACACCAGTACACGTAGATGGTGGCACTTTGGTTCACACCGGTGCGATCGGGAACTTTTCGGGTCCCAGGACTCCCTGTCCGCGCGCACAGGAACGGGACAGGCAACGCCTCCACCGTGGGTCGGGCAAGCAACACGACACCAGGAGGAAACGAGATGGACCGATCGACGATCGTGCGCACCGGCGTAGCCGGGGCCATCGCGGGCATGGGGCTCGCGGTCGGCGGCGTGGCGATGGCGAACGCCGACACCGGCACCGCCACCGACACAGCCACCACGTCCACGACCCAGCAGCAGCCCGGCCCGCGTGACGGCGGGCAGCTGGCCGCCACGCTGGCCAAGCAGCTGGGCCTGAGCGAGAGCAAGGTCAAGGCCGCGCTCGACGCCGTGCGCGAGGACCAGAAGCCGACCAAGCCGGCCGACGGCACCAAGCCCACGCCGCCGACCGCGGCCGAGCGGGCTGCGCACCAGGCCGCCTTCATCAAGGCGCTGGCGGCGAAGCTCGACGTGTCCGAGGCCAAGGTCAAGGCAGCCCTCGCGGTCGCGCAGACCGAGGCCCGGGCGGACGAGCGGGCGCAGCTGAAGACCAAGCTCGACGCCGCGGTCAAGGCCGGCACGCTGACCGACGCCGACGAGGCCTCGGTGCTGAAGGCCTTCGACGCCAAGGTCATCGGCGGAGGCGGCTTCGGCGGCCCGGGCGGCCCGGGCGGCCCGGGCGAGCACGGAGGCCCGCCGCCGGCCTCCTGACGGAGGCACGCGGGGCCCGGGCGGATCAGTCCGCCCGGGCCTTGCCGTTCACCTGCCGCGTTCATCGCAGGTTCAGGTGGACCTTCGTACGTTCCTGGCATGAACTCAGCACTGGCAGTCGACGCCCAGGGCGTCTCGAAGTCGTTCGGCGCGGTGCGGGCCGTCGTCGACGTCTCCCTCCAGGTCGCTCCCGGCGAGGTCTACGGAGTCCTCGGCCCCAACGGCGCGGGCAAGACGACCCTGCTGCGGATGCTCTTCGGGCTGATCCAGCCCGAAGAGGGGGAGATCCAGATCTTCGGCCGGACCTGGAAGGACTCCGGGGTCTCGGTCCTCGACGGGGTGGCCGGATTCATCGAGAGCCCGCGGTCTACCCCTACCTGACCGGACGGCAGAACTTGGTGGGCATGGCCCGCCTCGATGGCGGCGCGCCCAAGGGTCTGGTCGAGGAGGTGCTGGACGTCGTCGACCTCTCAGACCGCGCCGACCGCAAGGTCGGCGGCTACTCCTACGGCATGAAGCAGCGCCTCGGCGTGGCAGCGTCGCTGCTGCGCCGCCCCAGCCTCCTCGTGCTCGACGAGCCGGCCAACGGCCTGGACCCGGCCGGTATCCGCGACATGCGGGCGCTGGTGAAGCAGCTGGCCGACAGTGGACTGACGGTGCTGCTCTCCTCCCACCACATGGACGAGGTCGAGGAGATCTGCGACAACGTCACCATCATGAGCAGGGGCAGCGTCTCCTTCCACGGCTCGATCACCGACCTGCGTGCGATGGCCCCGGACCCCGGCCACCTGCTGCGCACCTCCGCGGACGACAGGGCGCTCGGGCTGTCCGAGCAGAACCCGGGCGTCACCGTCACGCGAACCGAGGATGCGCTGCGGGTGGCCGGCCAGGAGGACGCCGTGGCGGCGTACGTCGCGGACCTGGTCCGCAACGGTATCCGGCTGCGCGCGTTCACCCCGACCGAGACGCCCTTGGAGGCGCTGTTCTTCATGCTCACCGACGATGCCGAGCACGCGGACGCCGAGCACCGTCACCTGCTGAAGGGGGTGACTCGATGACGAACCTGTCCGCCGCCGAGAAGCGGATCATCACTGCCGGCCCGGCCCCGGGGTCCGGCCGGACCGCCGGGCTGGGCGCCGTGCTCGTCTGGGAGCTGCGCAAGCTGAGCTCCCAGCTGCGGGCCAAGCTGGTGCTGCTCGGTGCCCTGCTCGGGCCGATCCCGGTGGTCGCCGCGATCAACGCCCAGGCCCAGGCGCCCAAGGACACTCTCTTCGGGCGCTACGCCACGACCTCGGGGTACTCGCTCTCGCTGCTGATCCTCGGCTTCGCCGGGCAATGGGCGCTCCCGCTGCTCACCTCGATCGTGGCGGGGGACATCTTCGCCAGCGAGGACCAGCACGGCACCTGGAAGACGGTGCTGACCCGCTCGGCCAGCCGGACGACGATCTTCTGGGCCAAGGTCATGACCGCCTTCGGCTTCGCCACGGTGATGGTCGCGGTGCTGTCCGCCTCGACCATCGCCGCCTCGGTGCTCCTGGGCGGCAGCGACCAGCTGACCGGGGTCTCCGGCCAGCTGATGAGCAACCACGAGGCACTGCGTCTGGTCGCGGAGAGCTGGGCCAGCACCCTGCTGCCCACACTCGGCTTCACCTGCCTCGCCATCCTGATCTCGGTGGCCACGCGCAGCACGGCGGCCGGCATCGCGGCCCCGGCCGTGCTCGGCATGCTGATGCAGCTGGTCGGCTCGCTCGGCAGCATCGCCGGCCTGCGGGCCGTGCTGCTGAGCACGCCGTACGAGGCCTGGCACGGATTGCTGGCCGCGCCACGGTTCACCGGACCTCTCGTTGACGGACTCGTGGTCTCGGCCGTCTGGTCGGTCGTCTGCCTGGCCGTCTCGTTCGTCCTCGTCCGTCGTCGCGACATCACGGGAGGCTGACATGCGACGCATCATCATCACCCTCGTTCTGGCCCTGGCTGCGATCGGCTGCGCTGCGGCGATCGCCAGTGCTGTGGGCGGCGGCACCTCGATCACCCGGGCGCGCCTCGAGCGGTCCCTGCCGGCCACGTTCGCGAACCAGTACGTCCAGCAGGCAGCGCTGCTCGGGCACACCGGCATCACGCCGGCGTCGCTGCAGGCCAAGGCGATGTGCGAGAAGGGCGGACCCGGCATGCCCGACAAGGGTCCGGGCTCCGACTGGATCTGCCTGGTCGGCTGGCAGGACCCGAACGTGCCGATGCCTCCCGAGGGCTACGGCAAGTTCGAGCTGACGGTGCACTCCAACGACTGCTACACCGCTGGCGGTCCGAGCAAGCTGGTCGGCTTCCAGACCATCAACGACACCCAGGGCCGCACGGTCAACAACCCCGTCTTCGAGTTCGACGGCTGCTTCGACCCCAACGGTGACGACCAGCCGACCGGGAACAGCTACCCGTCCGTCCTCCAGGTGACCAGCACGGTGCTGTCGGCGGACGTGTCCGGCAGGACGGGCGTCCAGGTCAGCTGTGGAGCGGGGGCCAACGGCTGTGCCGGGGTGATGACGATCTCCGACGGAACCCGGTCACTCGGTTCGGTGCACTACGACCTGCAGGAGCAGGCCACACCGACCCTTTCGCTTCCCCAGGCCGTCCCGGTGGACGCGCAGGAGCTGACGTTCACGTTCGCGCCGAGCACCGGGATCGCGCCGCCGAAGCCGACGACGATCCCGGTGCAGCGCTGAGGCGCCCGCGGCTCAGGCCGCGTGCATCCCGCGGAACGGGCTCCGACGCCGGCCGTACAGCACCAGCAGGCCACCCAGGGTGAGCAGCCCGAGGTCGAGCAGCAGCATGGCCGGGGTCACCGAGGTTCCCGTCGGCGGCAGCGGGCTCGGGGTCGGCGTCGGCGGCGTCACGATCACGCAGCCGTTGACCTCGACGCTCGCGCTGGCCGTCAGGTCGTCGGCGTTGGTGGCGGTCAGCGTGGCGGTGTTGTCGTACGTCGCGCAGCTGTCGTTCGTGGTGTCGCTGACGACGTGGATCACCTCGCTGTCACCCGGGCCCAGGTCCACCGCGTCGCAGTGCAGCGTCTGACCGGAGTCACCGTCGGTGATCGCGCAGTTGTCCGGAGCCGTGTCGATGCCCCAGCTGATGCCGTCGCCGCCCGGCAGCGGGTCGTCGATCTCGACGCCCTTCGCCGTGCCGGTGCCCTCGTCGTCGCCGTTGGAGGCGGTGACGGTGAACCCGATCTGGTCACCGGCGGTGACGGTGTCGGCGTCGGCGACCTTGGTCAGCGCCGGGTCCGGGCAGAGCACCGCGGTCGAGGCCGAGGACTCCTTGCCGGGCGCGTTCGTCGTGGTCAGCGTGGCCGTGTTGTCGTAGGCGGCGCAGCTCTGCGGCGTCGTCTGCGCGGACACGTGGATGACCGCGTCGAACTCGATGCCGACGTCGCCCAGCGTGCAGTCGAGCGTCTGGGCGCCCTGGGCCCCGTTGATGGAGCACAGCACGTTTGCACCGTCGCCGGTGACCACCACGTCACCCCAGGTGACGTCGGATCCGGTCGGGGCGGGCAGCGGGTCGTGGATCTCGACGCCCTTGGCGGTGCCGTTGCCGCTGTTCGCCACCTCGATCGAGAAGCCGATCGGGTCGCCGGCGCTCACCGAGTCGGCGTCCGCCGTCTTGGTGAACGTCAGGTTCGGGCAGAGCACCTGGGTGGTCGCCTCGTTCGAGGAGATCGTCGCGTCCGGACCGTTGTTCCAGGTCAGGGTCGCGGTGTTGTCGTAGGTGCCGCACGAGTTGAGGTCGGCGTTGAACACCGTGCTGCTGGTGATGTGCACCGTCTGGGTGTCACCGGCCTGGCCGGTGGCGTCCAGGTCGCCGGTGCAGCTCAGGGTCTGGTCCGGGGCACCGGTGATGGCGCAGTTCAGCGGGCCGGTGGACCCGTCGATCGACCAGTGCACGCCCTGACCGCCCGGCAGCGGGTCCTCCACGTCGACACCCAGCGCCTGGCCGGAGCCGTTGTTGGAGATCGTCACCGAGAACCCGATGTCGTCACCGACGTCGACCGAGCTGTCGTCGGCGGCCTTCTGGACCACCACGTCGGCGCAGAGCACGTGCGTGGTGTCCTCGCCCTCAGGGGCCTGCGGGGTGTTCGACGCGGTCAGCGTGGCGGTGTTGTCGTAGGTGCCGCACTGCAGGAACGACGTCGGAGCGGTGATGTGCACGATCTGCGTGGCGCCGGCGGCGAGCGTGCCGGTGCAGGTCAGCGTGTTGTTGTCGATGCCGCAGTCCAGCGGTCCCGAGGTGTTGGCGTCGTCGATCGTCCAGGTCACGCCCGCCGGCAGCGGGTCGTTGATCACTGCGCCGGTGGCAGCGCCGTCCCCGGTGTTGTGGGCGGTGATCGTGAACCCGATGTCGGTCCCGGCGTTCACGTTGTCGGCGTCAGCCTTCTTCGCGAGGTCCAGGTCCGGACACAGCACGTCGGTCGACGCGGTCGCGTTCGGGGCGTTGTTGACGTTGTCAGCGCTCACCGTGGCCGTGTTGCTGTAGGTGCCGCAGGAGTTGTGGTCGGCGTCCCACGACGTGCCGCTCACCACGTGCACGGTCTCGGAGGCCGCGGCGTTGAGGCTGCCGGTGCACTTGAGCGTCTCGGTCGGGGGGTTCCCGTCGATGGAGCAGGTCAGCGGACCGGTCGAGGTCGCGATCGTCCAGTTGATCCCGCTGCCGGCGGGCAGCGGGTCGTTGACGAGCACGCCGCTGGCGGTGCCCTGGCCGTCGTTGGTCGCGGTCACGGTGAACCCGATCTGCGATCCGACGTTCACGGTGGCGTCGTCAGCCGTCTTCGAGATCGCCAGGTGCGGGCACAGCACGGTCACCGTCGCGACATCGCTGTCGGTGCCGGTTCCGTTGGTGGTCGTGATCGTGGCCTTGTTCTTCACCGTGCCGCAGTCGGCCGGCGAGGTGGTGGCGCTGATGTGGATCACCGGGAGCGAGCCCGGGCCGTCGACCTGCGTGAAGTCGCAGTCGAGCACCTGGCTGCCGACCGCTCCGCTGATCGCGCAGTCGGTGTAGGCCGGGTCCAGGGCCCAGTTCAGGTCGCCGTTCGCGACGCCGTCCGCCCCGACCGGCAGGGTGTCGTGCACGTGCACGCCCTTGGCCGGGACCGCGCCGTCGTTGGTCACGGTGAGGTCGAAGCCGATCTTCTCCCCGGCGCTCACCGGGCCCGGCGGGTTGGCCGACTTGGCCACGTCCACCTGGGCGCCGACGACGTTGACGGACTCGTTGGCGTCGTCACAGGCGCCCGAGACCGGGTCGTTGAAGCTGTTGCCGGCGTACGAGGCCACCCAGACGTACTTCCCGGCCGCGGTCGGGTCGTAGGTGCCCGAGGTCGTCGCCGCACCGGAGGCGTTCAGGGCGCCGGTGGTGGTGAAGACCGGGGTGTCGTTGGTGCAGGTGGCCGGGATGGTCACGTAGGGGCCGTAGAGCTTGAAGCTCACGTTCTCGCCGGTCACGGTGCCCGGCACGAAGTCGGTCAGCTGCGCGGTGTCACCCAGGGTGGTGAAGCCCAGGCCGGGGGAGTGGTCCCCGGTGACGGCGATCTGGGTGGAGATCTTCGGCGTCGCGTGGGAGATCGTGAAGCACTCGGTGGTCTTGTTGGTGTGCGAGCCCGGCAGGTAGTTGTGATCGTTCGCGCTCGGGGTGAATTCCGCGCGCCAACAATAGGTACCGACCGCTGTGGTCGCAGCTCCGGAGGCGTTGTCCGAGGTGGCTTGTCCGCTGCCGTCCAGGGGCTTGGTGGCGCCGACCTTGGTGCCGCCGGTCGAGCAGTCGCCGCCGTTGGTGGTCACCGTCGAGGGCGAGCACAGGAAGAAGTCGACCGAACCGACGCCCGGGGCCTGACCGGTTCCGACAGTGACCGAGTCGCTCTGGGAGGAGCCCGGGGCGTTCAGGTTCCCGTTGCCGCTCGCGGTGGTGCTGATCGGGGGCGCGACGCAGGTGGAGTCGGGGGCGACGCTCAGCGGTGCCATGTAGCCCTTGAGGTTGCCGTTGTGCGTCTGGCCGGTGATCGAGCGCAGGTAGACGCTGGCCGCAGAGGCACCCGGACAGCTCGGCTCGATACCGGTCAGCGCGGTGATGTCGAGCGCGGTCTCGAAGAAGCTGCCGGCTACCTGGGTGGTGCCGCGCAGCGGGTCGCTGATCGAGGCGGTGTTGATGGCCGTGGTGATGCTGGCGTTCGAGCTGGTGCACGTCGTGCCGTAGTTCGACTGCGAGGTGAACGAGCAGGCGCTGTCGAAGGTGGGGGATCCGGAGCCGACCGACGAGATGTAGAAGACGGCGCCGCCGTTGCTGCGGTTCGGCTGGGGGGTGCCGTCACCGCCGACGTTCGCGCCGGAGTTGTCGATCTCGATGGCGTAGCCCTGGGTGCCCGAGGTGTCCGTGCGCTCCCAGGCGACGAAGACGTAGAAGTGGCCGCCGACCACCCGGCTGGTGGCGTAGGCCTGCTCGAAGTTGGTCTTGTCGGGGGTCGACCCGGAGGACTGCCAGCCCGAGGGGTCGGCGTCGTCCTTGCCGGCGGTCTTGTAGGTGCCGCCCTGGTTGGTCGACTGGACGGCGATGCCCGGGGTGTTCCAGTCGTCGCCGGCGGGCGTGCACGTCGCCTGCGTCATGTCGCCGTCGATCTCGAAGTTCCCCGGGATCGGGCACGGCGACGCGGCCTGCGCGGGTGCCCCGAGGAACGCGATGCCGGCCCCAGCCAGCGCGAGTGCCGAGATGATGCTGCCGACCCGACGGAATCCGGTCGACCTACGATGTGCCCCCATGGTTGAAACCCCTTATTCCGCAGTTGTCCGTGCAGTCTGCTTCCGGGGGCGGCTCATTGGCGAGACAGGCAGTGTTCTGTAGCCCAACTGGTCTAGGCGGGTTCGACCGTTAGGTTGGACAACCGCGACGAACGGAGGATCCGGTGGAGCTCTACGAGGTGATGCGGACGACCGCCGCGGTGCGCGAATTCACCGCCGATCCGCTCCCGGACGAGGTGCTCGCGAGGATCCTCGAGAACGCCCGGTTTGCCCCGAGTGGCGGCAATCGTCAGGGCGCGCAGATCCTCGTCGTGCGTGATCGGGAGACCCGCGAACGGCTCGTCGAGCTGACCGCGACGGGCGCCCGGCGCTACACCGCCCAGGTCGTGGCGGGTGAGGGGCCGTGGAACTCGGTGACTCCGACCGCGGTTCCGGCCGAGCAGATCGCCGCGACCGACGTCCTGCCGCACTTCACCGAGCCGTTGCGCAACGCAGCGGTCGTTCTCGTCGTCTGCGTCGACCTCCGGCTGGTCGCGTCCGTCGACCAGGACCTCGACCGGGTCGGCGTGATCAGCGGAGCCTCGGTCTACCCGCTGGTGTGGAACATCCTGCTGGCCGCGCGCAACGAGGGCTTCGGCGGGACCATCACCACGATGGCGGTCGCCGAGGAGCCGGCGGTCAAGGAGCTGCTCGGCGTGCCGGACCCGTACGCCGTTGCGTGCGTGGTGCCGATGGGCAAGCCTGTGAAGCAGCTGACCAAGCTGCGCCGGGTCGAGGTGGCCGACCTCGCCCGCCGGGAGAACTGGGACGGAGGCCCCTTCGATGCCTGAGCCAACAGGAGCCGAGCTCGACGCCATCAACGCCGAGCGGGAGCGGATCCGGGACCAGTACCTGCTCGAGGGCGACGCCCGACCGGCGTCGACGGCGCGCGGGCTGCACCACTTCGCGATCGTTGCCCGCGACGTCGAGGAGACCGTGCAGTTCTACTCAGGGCTGCTCGGCTTCCCGCTGACCGACATCTTCGAGAACCGCGACTACACCGGGTCGAACCACTTCTTCTTCGACATCGGCAACGACAACCTGATCGCGTTCTTCGACTTCCCCGGCCTCGACGTGGGCCCGTACGCCGAGGTTCTCGGCGGTCTGCACCACGTGGCCATCTCCGTCGAGCCGGAGAAGTGGGAGGTGCTCAAGAAGCGTCTCGAGGACGCCGGTGTGGAGTACCAGAGCGAGAGCGGCACCTCCATCTACTTCCGCGACCCCAACGGCGCCCGGCTCGAGCTGATCGCCGACCCGCTGGGGGAGATGTACGGCACGAAGGTGCTCTGAACACCCAGCACTGAGGTTGCTCCGACAGTGAAGCGCCCCGGGGCCGACAGGGGTCGGCCACGGGGCGCTTCGGACCTTCGGCGCACACTTTGGGGGCGTTAAAGCCTCCGGTCCCAACCCCGCCGCCCTGCTCTGGGGGACACAACGGCGGGACGAAGACCGGCGCCGTACGAGCCGGCCTTCATCCAAGTGACGAACGTCCGCGCGATCGATGACGCGCGAGCCGGTGAACTTTTACTGGCTGCGGTCGGCCAGGGCGCGCTCGACCTTCTCCCGGATGTCGGGAGCGTCCTCGAGCAGGCGTCGGAACGCGTGGCCCTCGATGACCAGGGCGTGCACGCTGGTCCGGGCTGTCACGGTCGCGGTGCGCGGCCCACCGGTGAGCAGGGCGATCTCGCCGAAGAAGTCGCCGGCGCCGAGGGTGTTGATGACCTCGTCGCCCTTGATCACGTCGGCCTCGCCGTCGACGATCACGACGAACTCCTGGCCGTCGGCGTCCTGGGTGGTCAGCTTGCGCCCGGCGCTCAGGTCGATCTCGTCCGCGATCGCCGCCACCTCGGCGACCTCCGTCGGCGTGCAGTCGCCGAAGAGCGGGAGCGAGCGGATGAGCTCGGCCTTGGCGTCCTTGTGCAACCTCATGGGGGGAACCTAGACCGAAGGCGGGGGTCCTGTCTTCACCTGCGGCGGCGCAGCGCGACCGGTCTAGGCGGACCGCGCGTCGGTGTATCAGGCGCGGCGCCGGTACCTCATCACGCAGTCGCCGTCCGACCGCGCCACCCCGCCGATCTGCGCCGGGACCGGCACCGGGTACGTCGGCCACAGGGCGTCGACGTCGTACTCGCCCAGCAGGTGGGTCACCGCCATCGACATCGCGGAGACCGAGAAGGGCTGTGCAGGGCAGGTGTGCTTGCCGTGCCCGAAGGCGGTCACCAACGTCACCGAGGCCAAGGCGCTGGGGTCGGCGAGCCGGCTGCGGTTCCACCGCTCGGGCCGCCACTCGTCCAGGCCGGGTGCTGCCGACGTGTTGGTCAGCGGCAGCAGCGTCGCGATGGTGGCACCGGCTCCGACCCGGTACGTCGTGCCGCCGACGTCGAGGTCGACCGGCTCGAGCACGGTCCGGCCCATGATCGAGCGTTGCGCCAGCCGGGTGGATTCCAGGGTGCACTGGTGGGCCAGCTCGGTGTCGCCGGCGCGGATGGCGGCCTGCTGCTCGGGGTGCTCGACGAGGTCGACCAGCGCCCAGCCCAGGGCTGCGGCCAGGTTCGACATCGACGCCACGTGGATCAGCGCCACGTCCCACGCGATCCCGCGCTCGCGGTCCGGGTCGCCGTCCCAGGCCGCGACGATGCGCGCGAACAGGTCGCTGGCTCCCGGGCGGTCGATGCTCGCGCCGACGACCGCGGTGATCTCGTCGAGGGCAGCCTTCTCGGCGGCCTTGCCCGACGCCGCCACGGCGGCCATCGCGTCCGGGTGCACGAAGGCATCGGAGCCGTCGAGGGTGTCGAAGGCGGCGACCAGCCGCTCGAAGTCGTCGCCGCTCGCACAACCCGGTCCGGCCCAGGAAGCCAGACCCATCCGGTGGGCGAGCCGCCTGGTCAGGCCGAAGACGTCGACGGTCCCGGACGTGCCGAGCTCGGAGGAGGTGGTGTCCAACGCCTCGCCCAGGTTGTCGAGGTAGGTGGCCACGTCGCCCTTGCGGAACAGCGAGCCGGGGAGCGTCCGGCGTCCCTCGAAGATCTCGTCCGGGAGCTTGCGCCGCAGCATCAGGTAGTCGGCGACGCCCTTGCTGGCCTTCTCCTCGGGCAGCGCGTAGAACGACTCGACGCCGGTCGGGGAGAACGTGAAGAGGTAGCGGTCACGCCCGGTCTCCACGACGAAGGTGTCGCCGTACGCCGCGCGCGCCCGGGCCAGCACCGCGACGGCGTCGTCGACCGGCACGTCCCAGGGCAGGCCGACGCCTTCGGCCAGGGGAGGAGAAGGAGTGATGTCGGCCCGCACAGGCCGGATCCTAGGACGCCGATCAGTCGAAGGGCACGCCCATCGCGATGATCTCGCAGGCGACGGCCAGCTGGTGGCGGAGACCGGCGCGCATCTCCGGGTAGGCCATCAGCAGCATCAGCGCAGCCGCCGACCGGGCCCGCTGGCCGACGTGTCCGTCGGGGAGACGCTTGCTCAGCGTCCAGCTGAAGGTGATCGCCTCGTTGCAGAGGGTGACCAGGAGCTCGCGGTCGTAGGCACCCTCCGCTCCTTCGTGCTGGGCCAGCCGCGCGTAGACGGCTGACCGGACCGAGGTGAGGAGCTCGGGAGAAGGAAGTGCGCTCATGCCAGGTCAACGAGCCGACTGGCTATTTGTTACGGAATGTCCGATTAACAGGTTCCCCTAGGGTGTCCCCGTGCAGCAGAGCAACCGCGGTCCGGGCCGGACCCGTCAGGAGCAGATCTACCGCGACGGCGTGTTCGGGCGGGTTCCCGCGGTGCCGGCGGACTTCGCCACGCTCGAGGCGCGGGCGAAGGAGGTCAGCACCCCGCGGGCCTGGGCCTACGTCGCCGGCGGTGCTGGCGAGGGCCGGACGATGCGCAACAACCGGGCGGCCTTCGACCGGTGGGCGATCGTCCCGCGGATGGCGCACGGCAACACCACCCGCGACCTGTCCCTGGACCTGCTCGGCAGCCGCCTGCCGGCGCCGGTGCTGCTGGCCCCGGTGGGAGCGGGCGCGCTGATGGGCGAGGACAGCGACCTCAAGATCGCCCGCGGTGCCGCCGCCAACGGGATTCCGTACGTGTTCTCCAACCAGGGCTGCAACGCGATGGAGGACACCGCTGCCGAGATGGGCGAGACCCCGCGCTGGGTGCAGCTCTACTGGAGCACCGACGAGGGTCTGGTCGACAGCATGCTCGCCCGGGCCGAGGCGATCGGTGCCGGCGCCCTGGTGGTCACCCTCGACACCACCCTGCTCGGCTGGCGCCCGATGGACCTGAACATCGGCTCGCTGCCGTTCAGCCAGGGGCTCGGCATCGCGCAGTACACCTCCGACCCGCGGTTCGCCGAGATCGTGCGCGAGCGCATCGCCGCCGCGGCCGGGGCGGCCAAGGAATCGACCGAGGTGACGCTCGGCGCGATCAAGACCCTGCTCGCGATGACCCGCAACCACCCCGGGGCGTTCCTGGAGAACCTGCGCTCCCCGGTCCCGCGCGCCGCCGTCGAGACCTTCCTCGACATCTACTCCAACCCGGGCCTGAGCTGGGACCACCTCGCGACCCTGCGGGAGCGCACCCAGCTCCCGGTGGTGCTCAAGGGGATCCTGCACCCGCACGACGCGAAGCGGGCCTTCGACTCCGGGGTCGACGCGATCGTGGTCTCCAACCACGGCGGCCGCCAGGTCGACAACGCGATCGCCTCCCTCGACGCGCTGGTGACGATCCGGGAGGCGGTCGGCGACGACCCGACCGTGCTGCTCGACAGCGGCATCCGCACCGGCGCCGACGTCTTCACCGCGCTGGCCCTCGGTGCGAACGCGGTGCTCCTCGGCCGGCCGCACATGTACGGACTGGCCATCGCCGGTGCCCAGGGTGTCGCGGAGGTGGTCGCCAACGTGATCGCCGAGCTGGACCTGACCATGGCTCTCTCGGGAACGGCCGACCTCGCCTCGATCACGCGCGAGTGCGTGGTGCCCAACCCTTCCGCGTAGGAGACCCCATGCAGACCGTCCGCACCCCCGACGAGCGCTTCGCCGACCTTCCCGACTACCCGTTCGCGCCGCACTACGTCGACCTCGCCGGCGACCTGCGGCTGCACTACGTCGACGAAGGTCCGCGGGACGGCAAGCCGGTGCTGATGCTGCACGGCGAGCCGTCGTGGTCCTACCTGTACCGGTGGATGATCCCGGTCTTCGCCGAGGCCGGGTACCGCGCGGTCGCCCCGGACCTGATCGGGTTCGGGAAGTCGGACAAGCCGACGAAGATCTCCGACTACTCCTACCAGCAGCACATGGACTGGATGACCGCCTGGCTCGAGGCGATCGACCTGCGCGGGATCACGCTGATCTGCCAGGACTGGGGCTCGCTGCTCGGCCTCCGGCTCGCGGCCGAGAACGCGGACCGCTTCGACCGCATCGTCGTCGCGAACGGGTTCCTGCCGACCGGCGACCGCGACCCCGGTACGGCGTTCAAGATCTGGCGGGCGTTCGCGACGTACTCCCCGGTGCTGCCGGTCGGCCGGATCGTCGCGCAGGGGACCCGGCGCACGTTGAGCCCGGCCGAGCGGGCGGCGTACGACGCGCCGTACCCGTCGTCGAAGTACAAGGCCGGCGCTCGCGCCTTCCCGCGGCTGGTGCCGATCAGCCCGAACGACCCGGCGGCTCCGGCCAACCGCGAGGCCTGGGCCGCGCTCGGTCGCTGGGAGAAGCCGTTCCTCACGCTGTTCGGTCGCAACGACCCGATCCTCGGCAACGCCGACAAGCCGCTCCAGGAGCACGTCCCCGGTGCGGCCGGTCAGCCGCACGACCGGGTCGCCGGAGGGCACTTCGTGCAGGAGGACGCCGGCGAGGAGATCGCCCGGCGCACCGTGGAGTGGATCGCCCAGGCTGATTGAGCCTGTCGAAATCCCGCGGGTACCGTCGGGAGATGGGCCGAGCCCCGCGACGTCGCCTCTACTTCTGGCTGATGGGCAGCTGCATCGCGCTGATCCTGCTGGCCTGGAACGTGGTGCGCTTCTGGTCGATCCCGGCCGCCGTGATCATGAGCATCGTGGCGGCCGTGATCCCGCCGGTCGCCGCGATCGCCGGCAACTGGGGGGCGATGCGCGACTCAGAGCCGCCCACCGTGCACGACTGGCACGAGCGGCCCGACCCGGACCGCTAGGTTTCGGGGCTCGCGGGCGCTCGCACCTCAACCAGCGACAGTGATGGAGCCGTTGTTGTCCTTGTCCAGGGCGCGGCCGATGACCATCCGCTGGATCTGGTTGGTGCCCTCGAAGATCTGCATCACCTTCGCCTCGCGCATGTAGCGCTCGACCGGGAAGTCGCGGGTGTAGCCGTAGCCGCCGAGCACCTGGACCGCGTCGGTGGTCACCCGCATCGCGTTGTCGGTGGCCACCATCTTGGCGATCGAGGCCTCCTTGCTGAACGGGAGGCCGGCGTCCTTGAGGCGGGCGGCGTGCAGCATCATCGCCCGCGCGGCCTGGATGCCGGCCTCGGCGTCGGCGAGGATGAAGGCCAGACCCTGGTGGTCGATGATGCGCTCGCCGAAGGTCTCGCGCTCCTTCGCGTAGGCGACCGCCTGGTCCAGCGATCCCTGGGCGAGGCCGGTGGCCACGGCGGCGATGCCGAGGCGGCCGGAGTCGAGTCCGGCCAGCGCGATCTTGAGCCCGTCGCCCTCGTTGCCCAGCCGCCGCTCGACGGGGATCCGGACGTTCTCGAAGAGCATCGTCGCGGTCGGGGAGCCGGTCAGGCCCATCTTGTGCTCGGCCGGGTCGGCGCTCAGGCCGGGGGTGTCGGCCGGCACCAGGAAGCAGGAGATGCCGGTCCGCTCGTCCGACGTACGGGCCATCACCTTGTAGTAGTCGGCACGGCCGCCGTGGGTGGTCCAGGCCTTGGTGCCGTTGAGGACGTACTCGTCGCCGTCGCGCCGGGCGGTGGTGCGCATCGCCGCCGGGTCCGAGCCGGCGTGCGGCTCGGAGAGGCAGTAGGCACCGAGCAGCTCCCCGCCGAGCATGTCCGGGAGCCACTCCTGCTTCTGCTCCTCGGTGCCGTAGCTCACGAGTCCGAAGCAGGACAGCGCGTGCACCGAGACACCGACACCGACGCTCGCCCAAACGGCGCCGATCTCCTCGAGCACCTGCAGGTACACCTCGTACGGCTGCCCGCCACCGCCGTACTCCTCGGCGTACGGGAGGCCGAGGATGCCGGCCCGTCCGAGCATCCGGAAGGCCTCCCGGTCGAAGGCGTCGTTGCGCTCGGCGGTGGCCGCGCGGGGGAGCAGCTCCTTGGTCGCCAGGTCGCGGACCAGCTTGAGCAGGTCGGTCGCCTCCGGGGTCGGCAGCACGCGGCGCGCAGTCATTCCTCGAGGGTAGTGCTGACCGGCCGCCGGACCCCGGTCAGGGGCGCCCGGAGCGCGTGAGAGAGTCCTGCCCATGAGCAGCCTGCCTGAGTCCATCGCCGGTAAGACCCTCGCCGTTCTCGGCGGCACCGGCCCGCAAGGTCGTGGCCTGGCCCGCCGCTTCGCGCAGGCCGGTTTCGCGGTGATCATCGGTGGACGCAACGCGATGCGCAGCTCGGAGGTCGCGGACGCGCTGTCCGCCGAGATCGGCATCGGGGTCGCCGGCACCGACAACCTGACCGCTGCCACCAACGGCGACATCGTGCTGGTCGTGGTGCCCTGGGAGGGCCACGCCGAGCTGCTCACCGAGCTGAAGCCGGCGCTCGCGGGCAAGATCGTCGTCGACTGCGTGAACCCGCTCGGCTTCGACAAGCAGGGCGCCTACGCCCTGCCGGTCGAGGAGGGTTCGGCGACCCAGCAGGCTGCCGCGATCCTGACCGACAGCACCGTGGTCGGCGCCTTCCACAGCGTCAGCGCCGTCGTGCTCGAGGACCCGGAGATCACCGAGGTGAACACCGACGTGCTGGTGCTCGGCGACGACCGCGAGGCGACCGACACCATCCAGGCGCTCGCCGACGTGATCCCCGGCGTGCGGGGCGTCTACGGCGGCCGGATCCGCAACGCCCACCAGGTCGAGGCCCTCACCGCGAACCTGATCAGCATCAACCGCCGCTACAAGGCGCACGCGGGCATCCGCGCCACCGACATCTAGCCACCGGATTCCGGCCCCATGTCCGACCAGCCCGGCGACCTGCGCGACCTGCTCCAGCTGGAGAAGGTCGAGGAGGACACGTTCCGGGCGAACTACGTCTTCGACGAGGACTGGCCGTTGTACGGCGGGCAGGTCGCGGCGCAGGCCCTGCTGGCCGCCGGCCTGACGGTCACCGATCGTGCCGGCGGGAACGGTCGGCACCCGCACTCGCTGCACGGGTACTTCCTGCGCCGCGGTGACGCGTCGATGCCGACGCTGTTCAAGGTCGACCGCGACCGCGACGGGCACTCGTTCTCGGCCCGCCGCGTGGTGGCGATCCAGCGCGGCGAGGTGATCTTCTCCACCGCGGTCTCCTTCGCCGACCCGGCCTACGGCATGGAGCGCCAGGCACCCGAGCTCCCTGCGGTGACCGCCCCCGAGGACAGCCTGACCTGGGTGGTGCCGCGGATGTTCTCGATGGAGGTCCGGATCCCGCCGGAGGACGGGATCACCGCCTGGCCGGCCCGGTTCTGGTCGCGGTTCACCACCGAGATCGGCGACGACGTGCTGCTCAACGCAGCAGCGCTGACCTACCTCTCCGACGTCTCGGCCGACCTGCACAGCTTCTCCACCGACGGCTTCATCCCGGCGGCGAGCCTGGATCACGCGGTGTGGTTCCACCACCCGGCCCGGCTCGAGGACTGGATGTTCACCGACCACACCGCGCGGGCCATCGCCGGTAACCGTGGCCTGTACACCGGGTCGGTGTTCGACCGCTCCGGCCGGCTGGTCGCGACCATCGCCCAGGAAGCGCTCTACAAGAGGTTCGCCCGAACGGAAGGCTCCGTCTGATGCCCGTCTCCTACGCGTTCTCCGACGGGATCGCCCGGATCACCCTCGACGACGGTGACCGCGGCAATCCCATCCACCCCGACTCCGTCGCCGCCCTGCGCGACGCCGTCCGGCGCTCCGGTACCGACGGAGCCCGGGTGATCCTGCTCAGCGCGACAGGTCGGTTCTTCTCCGTCGGCGGCGACATCGCGAAGTTCGGTGCCGCGGAGGACATCAGCGCCTTCGTCGACGACCTCGCCGAGGACCTGCACCGCACCGTCAGCGAGCTGGTCCGCTCGCCGGCGATCGTCGTCTCCGCGGTGCACGGGATGGCCGCCGGCGCCGGCTTCCCCCTGGCAGCGGCGGCGGACGTCGTGCTCGCCGCGCGGTCCGCGAAGTTCACCCTCGGCTACACCAAGATCGGCTTCAGCGTCGACGGTGGCACCAGCCTGCTGGTGCACAGCCTCGGCCTGCACCGGGCGCTGCGCCTGGCGCTGCTCAACGACGTGATCACCGCCGACGAGGCGTACGCCGCCGGCCTGGTTGCCCGGGTCGTCGAGGACGACCAGCTCGCCGCGACGGCTGAGGCGATCGCGGTGCAGCTCGCGTCCGGTTCCGCGACCGCGCAGGCCGCCACCAAGCAGCTGCTGCGCGCGGTGGCCGAGGAGTCGCCGGAGAGCGTGCTGCGGGCCGAGTCGCTCTCGATCCGCGCCCGGGCCGCCGAGCCCGACGGTCGCGAGGGCGTGCGGGCCTTCCTCGAGAAGCGCCCGGCCACGTTCTAGGGCATGAGCTCGAGCGCGAGGCGCCGAGCCTCGGCGAGGATCTCCTCGTCGGGGGCGTCGATGCCCGAGCCGACGAAGCCGGCCATGTTGATCGTCATCAGCGCCAGGCGCACCCGCAGCTGCTCCTCGACCGACGCGGTCTCCGGGGCCAGCAGGCTGTAGAGCTCGGTCATGCACGCGACCATGCCGCTGCGGTCCGGGCGGATCTGGTGGATCACGTGCCGGTTGGCCATCACGAAGCGGAACGCGGTGATGCCGTGCGCCTGCATGATCGTGGTCCAGCGCTCGAGCACGTCGCGGCGCAGCGTCTCGTCGACCGGCTGCTGGCGGGCCCAGGCGACGAGCTCCTCGACCTGCTCCTCGATGTCGGCGAGCAGGGCGAGCACGATCGCGTCCTTGCCCTCGAAGTGGTAGTACAGCGCGGCCTTGGTCATGCCGAGCTGCTCGGCGATCTCGCGCATCGAGGTGGCGTCGTACCCCTTCTCAGCGAAGAGCGCGAGGGCAGCGTCGAGGATCCGCTCACGGGTGAGGGTCGGCGCCTGGGTGCTGGTCACGGGGAGGAGCATAATCCGCTTGCTGACCGATCGGTTAGTAGATTAGTTTACCGATCGGTAAGCGGCGGGTGAACACGGCGGAGGGCGCAGGAGATCATGGCGGAGCAGGTTCCGGATCCGGGTCCGGCGACCATCACGGCAGACGGCCAGGCGGCGCTCACGCCCCGGCAGATCATCACCGCGATGAGCGGCCTCGTGGTCGCGATGCTGCTGGCGCAGCTCGACAACATGATCGTCGCGCCGGCGCTGCCGACCATCGTCGGCGACCTCGGCGGGCTCAACCACCTCTCGTGGGTGGTGACCGGCTACATCCTGGCCTCGGCGGTGGCGACGCCGCTGTGGGGCAAGCTCGGGGACCTGATCGGCCACAAGTACACGTTCATGGCCTCGATCGTGCTGTTCCTGATCGGCTCCGCCCTCTGCGGCCTCTCGCAGAACATGACCGAGCTGGTGCTCTTCCGCGCGTTCCAGGGCCTGGGTGCCGGCGGCCTCCTGGTCGGCATCATGTCCGTGGTCGGCATGCTGGTCCCGCCGCGCGAGCGTGGCAAGTACATCGGCGTGATGATGGCCGTGATGCCGGTCGCGATGATCGGCGGGCCGCTGGTCGGCGGGTTCATCACCGACCACATGTCGTGGCGCTGGAACTTCTACGTGAACCTCCCGCTCGGCGCGCTCGCGCTGATGGTGATCTGGTCGACGCTGCACCTCTCCCACGAGACCCGGCCGCTGAACAAGGTCGTCATCGACTGGTGGGGCGCGGGTGTGCTGACGACCTGGATCGTCGCGCTGGTGCTGGGCATCACCTGGGGTGGCACCGAGTACCCGTGGGGCTCCTGGCAGATCGTCTCGTTGTTCTCGGTGGCGGCCGTCGGCCTGGTGGTCTTCCTGCTCATCGAGCGCCGCGCCGAGGAGCCGGTCATCGGCCTGCACCTGTTCTCGAACTCCAACTTCCGGCTGTCCACCGCACTCGGCTTCGTGGCCGGGTTCGCGATGTTCGGCACGATCACCTTCCTGCCGCAGTTCCAGCAGTTCGTGCAGGGGCAGTCGGCCACGAACTCCGGCCTGCTGCTGATGCCGATGATGCTCTCGGTGATGGCGCTGTCCCTCGGCGGCGGCCAGATCATCAGCCGCACCGGTCGGTACAAGGCGTTCCTCGTCGTCGGCATGGTGCTGCTCGGCGCCGGCCTGTACCTGTTCTCCACGATGGACGTCGGCACCTCGACCGGCCGCACCGCGATCTTCATGGTCGTCCTCGGCGCCGGCCTCGGCTGCCTGATGCAGACCACGAACCTGGTGGCGCAGAACAGCGTCCCGGTGCGCGACCTGGGCGCCGGCACCGGCACCTTCACCTTCGTGCGGACCCTCGGTGGCTCGATCGGCGTCGCGGCCCTGGGCGCGATCTACACCCACCAGCTCAACGGCTCGCTGAGCGACAAGTTCGGCGCGAAGGCCGACCTCGGCTCCAAGGTCTCGGGCCTGACCCCCGCGGCGCTGAAGGGGCAACCGGAACAATTCGTCTCCGCCTTCAGGGGTGCCGTGGCGACCGGGACGCACTCGATCTTCCTGATCGCCTCGACCCTGACCGTCGCCGGATTCGTGATCGCGTGGTTCGTCCGCGAGGTTGCCCTGCGAGGAAGTGGTCCCTCGACTGCCGAGAATGCCGTCACAACGGTCGAAGAAGTGGGAGTCTGATCCAATGGCCGTCATCGAGACCACGGGGACCTCGGGGGCAGCAGCTGCTGCTGCGCCCTCTTCCCGGCGTCTGTTCTCGGTCCGCGGACTGGTCGAGATCGGGTTCCTGGTCGGCCTCGCGATCATCTACAACCTCGTCCGCGCCGGCGGCGGCGCTGCCCACGAGATCGCCGGCAAGACCCACGCGCGCCACATCGTCGACGCCGAGGGCTGGTTCTTCGACAAGGTCGAGCTCGGCATCAACCACTGGATCGCCGGCGTCACGGTGCTGGCCGTGGCGGCCTGCTACTTCTACGCGCTGATGCACTACGTCGCCACCCCGGTGGTGCTGCTGGTCTCGCGCAAGAAGGGCGGCTGGAAGTACTGGCGCGGCTACTGGGCCCTGGTGCTCGCCTGCGCCATCGCGCTGGTCAGCTACGCGAACTTCCCGGTCGCCCCGCCTCGACTGCTCTCGGGTGACGGCGCGATCGACATCATGCGCCAGTTCTCGCAGTACGGCTGGTGGGGCGATGCCGCGTCGGCGCCGCGCGGGCTGGGTGACGCCACCAACCAGTACGCCGCGATGCCGTCGCTGCACTTCGGCTGGTCACTGTGGTGCGGGATCCAGATGTGGGGCTTCGGCTCGAAGAAGTGGAAGATCGCCGCGGTGGCGTACCCGACCCTGCAAGCCCTGGTCGTGATCGCCACCGCGAACCACTTCGGTCTCGACGTGCTCGGCGGCGCGGTGTGCACGCTGCTGTCCTTCGGGATCGTCACCGTGGTCGGCCGGGCGCTCGGCAAGACCGGCCCCAAGGCGAAGGCGAAGCAGGAGCTGGAGGACGCGGTCGCCGCTTGAATTCATACCCCAGGGGGGTATGGTTGAAGCATGAGCACGCACCAGCACTCCTACCTCGCCCACGACACCAAGGGTGACTACCTCAAGCGGCTGCGCCGGATCGAGGGCCAGGCCCGCGGTCTGCAGCGGATGGTCGAGGAGGAGCAGTACTGCATCGACATCCTCACCCAGGTCTCCGCGATGACGAAGGCACTGCAGGCGGTCTCGCTCAGCCTGCTCGACGAGCACCTCGGGCACTGCGTCCTCGAGGCCGCGAGGGCCGGCGGCCCCGAGGCGGAGGAGAAGCTCAAGGAAGCCTCCGACGCGATCGCCAGGCTGGTGCGGTCGTGAACGGGGAGGGCATGACGACCGCTACCTACACCGTCACCGGGATGACCTGCGGCCACTGCGTCGCCTCCGTCACCGAGGAGCTCAGCGAGGTCCCCGGGATCAGTGCCGTCGACGTGGTGCTGGAGACCGGAGAGGTCACCGTCACCAGTGCCGAGCCCCTCGACGAGGCGACCGTGCGCGCCGCCGTCGAGGAGGCCGGCTACCAGCTGGCGTGAGGCCCGTCATGACGTCCGAGGTCGACCTCGAGCTCACCGGGATGACGTGCGCCTCCTGTGCGAACCGGATCGAGCGCAAGCTGAACAAGCTCGACGGCGTCGCGGCCACGGTGAACTTCGCGACCGAGAAGGCCCACGTCGCGTTCCCGGACACCCTCACCCCGGCCGACCTGGTCGCGACCGTCGAGGCTGCCGGGTACGGGGCGTCCCTGCCGGCCGGCGAGCCGCGCGCCACGGGCGACGACGGGCGTACCCGGCTGCTCGTCTCGGCGCTGCTCACGGTGCCGGTGGTCGTCCTCGGCATGGCCTGGCACGTCGACGGCTGGCGCTGGATCTCGCTGGTGCTGGCCACCCCGGTGGTGTTCTGGGGCGGCGCGGGCTTCCACCGCGCGGCCTGGACGAACCTGCGCCACGGAGCCACCACGATGGACACCCTGGTCTCGCTCGGCACGCTGGCGGCGTACGGGTGGTCCGTGGTGTCCCTGGTCGGGGGCGGCGAGCTCTACCTCGAGGCCGCGGCGGTCGTGACCACGTTCCTGCTCGCCGGTCGCTTCCTGGAGGCGCGCGCCAAGAGCCGCTCGGGCGATGCGCTGCGAGCGCTGCTCGAGCTCGGAGCCAAGGACGTCGCGGTGCTCAGGGACGGCGTGGAGACCCGGATCGAGGTGGCCGGGCTCCGGGTCGGCGACCTGTTCGTCGTGCGTCCGGGGGAGAAGCTGGCGACCGACGGCGTCGTCGAGGAGGGCGCCTCGGCCGTCGACGCCTCCCTGCTCACCGGCGAGCCCGTCCCGGTCGAGGTCGGTCCCGGCGACGACGTGGTCGGTGGCTGCATCAATGCCGGCGGTCGCCTGGTCGTCCGGGCGACCCGGGTCGGCGCCGACACCCAGCTCGCGCAGATGGCCCGTCTCGTCGAGCAGGCGCAGTTCGGCAAGGCGCCGGTGCAGCGGCTGGCCGACCGCATCTCGGCGGTGTTCGTCCCGGTCGTCATCGCCCTCGCGATCGCCACGCTGCTCGGCTGGCTGCTCGCGGGGCAGTCGGCGACCGATGCGTTCACCGCGGCCGTCGCCGTGCTGATCATCGCCTGCCCGTGCGCGCTGGGCCTGGCCACGCCCACCGCCCTGATGGTCGGCACCGGGCGCGGCGCCCAGCTCGGCATCCTGATCAAGGGGCCCGAAGTGCTGGAGCAGACCCGGCGGGCGAACGTCGTCGTCCTCGACAAGACCGGCACCGTGACCACCGGCCGGATGACGGTCCAGCAGTTCACCAGCGACGAGACGTTGCGATTGGCCGGCGCCGCCGAGTCGGGCTCCGAGCACCCGATCGCGAAGGCGATCGTCGCGGCTGCGGGCGAGGTGCCGCCCGCGACCGAGTTCGCCAGCACGCCCGGGGTCGGAGTCACCGCGACGGTCGGGGGGCATCGCATCGAGGTCCGCCGAGCCGCGACGGCCGCCGCCGGCACCACCGTCGACGTCGTCTGCGACGGTGAGACGGTCGGCAGTATCGTGGTCGCCGACGAACCTCGCCCGACGTCCGCGGAGGCGGTCGCGCGGCTGAAGGGACTGGGCCTGCGGCCGGTGCTGCTGACCGGCGACAACCGCAGCGTCGCCACGAGCATCGCGACCGCGGTGGGGATCGAGGACGTGGTGGCCGAGGTCCTCCCGGCCGACAAGGTCGACGTCGTTCGACGCCTCCAGTCCGAGGGCGACGTGGTCGCCATGGTCGGGGACGGGGTCAACGACGCCGCCGCGCTCGCCCAGGCCGACCTCGGCATCGCGATGGGCACCGGCTCCGACGTGGCGATCGAGGCCAGCGACCTCACGCTGGTGCGCGACGACCTGCTGGTGGCGGTTGACGCGATCCGGCTCTCCCGGCGGACGCTCGGCATCATCCGCGGCAACCTGTTCTGGGCCTTCGCCTACAACGTCGCCGGGCTCCCGCTCGCGGCGGCCGGCCTGCTGAACCCGATGATCGCCGGCGGTGCGATGGCGCTGTCCTCGGTCTTCGTGGTCGGCAACAGCCTGCGGCTGCGGTCGTTCAGGACGACGAGCTGACCACCAGCTGCATGCCCGACTCGATCAGCTCCTGCTGGTAGGCGGCGTACGCGGCCCGCAGCTTCGGCGCCACCCAGTCGGCGGGCAGCAGGTCGCCGGGGAGTGCAGGGTCCCGGCGCAGGTGCCGGACGACGGCGGCGGCGACGGTGAGCCGCTCGGCGTTGGTCCGGGCCGCGGCGATGTCGCCGAGCAGGTGCCGACCGTCCAGGTTCCAGGCGTCGAGGTCCCAGAGCCGTCGGGCCAGCGCCCTCGGGTCCTCGCTCGGCGTCCCGAAGAACGTGGTGATCAGGTCCGCCGGCCACCCGGGCAGGGGACGGGCGAGGTTGGCCGGACGCAGCCACACGCCTTCGCGCAGCTCGGCCAACCGGAGCTCGGAGAGCTGGGCGCGCAGCTCGGCGCGGTCGCTCGCACTGCGGCCGACCGAGGTCACCACCACCGTCTCCCAGGTGCCGTCCCAGCGGCCGGCGGGATCGAGCGCGGCGTCCTGCTTGCGCTGGCGCTCGAGCATCCTGGGGCTGAGCCGGTAGCTGCCGTCGGTGCGGTCCAGGTCGCCGTTCGCGACCATCCGGGTCAGCGCGACCCGCAGTGTGGAGTCGGAGATCCCGAACATCTCACCGGCGTCCACCAGCGCACTGACCGGGAGCTCGGGCGGGTGCGCGCCGAGCAGCAGCGACAGCACGACCGAGCGTGCACTCAGCGGTCTCAACGGGCCTCCTCCACGGGGGACACCTTACACTCTTGAAACAGTTGTTCGGATTCAGTAATACTGATGGCATGACGACGAGTCTCGAGCCGACGGCTGACCAGTACGCCACGCACGACGTCACGAACCAGCCGCCGCCGCACGCCCCGTACGACGCCGGGGCCGACGCCGCGCTGCTCGAGGGCTTGCACCGCGAGGGGGCGGGCTGGGCCGAGGCCGACGTCCGTCGTCTCGGCCTGCTGGCCGGCAGCGAGGAGGCGCAGCGGTGGGCCGAGGAGGCCAACCGCTTCGAGCCGGAGCTGCGGACCGTCGACCGGTACGGCAACCGGATCGACGAGGTCGAGTTCCACCCGTCCTGGCACAACCTCATGCGGGTCTCGGTCGCCGAGGGCGGCGCCGGCGCCCCGTGGGCCGACCCGCGTCCCGGTGCCCACGTCGCCCGCACGGCCGGTGGGCTGGCCTGGCAGCACACCGAGGCCGGGCACGGCTGCCCGATCACGATGACGTACGCCGTCATCCCGGCGCTGCGCCACCAGCCCGACCTGGCCGCGACGTACGAGCCGCTGCTCACCAGCCGCGTCTACGACCCGGGCCTGCGGGTCCCGACGACCAAGCGTGGGCTGCTCGCCGGCATGGGCATGACCGAGAAGCAGGGCGGCTCGGACGTGCGCACCAACTCCACCGTCGCGGTGCCGACTGCCGAGCCCGGCGTCTACACGCTGACCGGGCACAAGTGGTTCACCTCGGCACCGATGTGCGACCTGTTCCTGGTGCTCGCCCAGGCTCCCGGCGGACTGTCGTGCTTCCTGGTTCCGCGGATCCTCCCCGACGGCTCCCGCAACACCTTCCGGATCGTCCGGCTCAAGGACAAGCTCGGCAACCGCTCGAACGCCTCCTCGGAGCCGGAGTTCGACGGCACCGTCGCCTGGCTCGTCGGCGAGGAGGGGCGCGGCGTGAAGACCATCATCGAGATGGTCAGCTGCACCCGCCTCGACTGCGTCACCGGTTCGGCCGGGATGATGCGCAAGGCGCTGGTCGAGGCCGGGCACCACGTCAAGAACCGCGCTGCGTTCGGCAAGACGCTGATCGACCAGCCGCTGATGCGCAACGTCGTCGCGGACCTGGCGGTCGAGTCGGAGGCCGCGACCACCCTGGCGCTGCGCCTGGCCGGTGCCGCTGACCGGGCGATCCGCGGCGACGAGGGCGAGCAGGCCTTCCGTCGGATCGCCACCGCGATCGGCAAGTACTGGGTCACCAAGCGCGGAGCCGCGTTCACCGCTGAGGCGATGGAGTGCTTCGGCGGCAACGGCTACGTCGAGGACTCCGGGATGCCGCGCCTGTACCGGGAGGCGCCCCTGAACTCGATCTGGGAGGGCTCGGGCAACGTCAACGCCCTCGACGTGCTGCGCGCCCTCGGCCGTGAGCCCGAGTCGCTCGACGCACTGATGGCCGAGCTCGCGCTGTCGGCCGGTGCCGATGCCCGCCTCGACGCAGCCGCAGCCCGGATCGGCGAGGCCCTCGCGCCGAGTCGTTCCGGGGCCGAGGAGATCGAGTTCCGGGCCCGCGGCCTGGTCGAGCAGATGGCGCTGGTGCTGCAAGGATCGCTGCTGGTCCGCCACGCGCCGTCCGCGGTCGCGGACGCATTCTGCGCGACCCGCCTCGACGGTCAGGGCGGCCTCGCGTTCGGCACGCTGCCGGCGGGCACCGACGTGGGCGCGATCCTGGACCGCGCACTGCCTGAAGGCGCCTGACTTGAGCGAGTACCGCACGCTGACCTACGAGGTCGACGACCGGATCGCCCGGATCACCTTCAACCGACCCGAGCACGGCAACGCGATCACCGCGGACACCCCGCTCGACCTCGCGCACGCGGTGGAGCGGGCCGACGTCGACCCGGCGGTGCACGTGATCCTGCTCAGCGGGCGCGGCAAGGGTTTCTGCGGCGGCTACGACCTGTCGATCTTCGCCGAGCGGAGCTCCGAGGACGGCAGTGCGGACCCGCGCACCGGCACGGTCCTCGACCCGACCACGCAGCTGGAGAACCACGACCCGGGCCGGACCTGGGACCCGATGGTCGACTACCAGATGATGAGCCGCTTCAACCGGGGCTTCGCGAGCCTGCTGCACGCCAACAAGCCGACGGTCGCCAAGCTGCACGGCTTCGCGGTCGCGGGCGGGACCGACATCGCACTGCACTGCGACCAGATCATCTGCGCGGACGACACCAAGATCGGCTACCCGCCGACCCGCGTCTGGGGTGTTCCGGCGACCGGCCTCTGGGCGCACCGGCTCGGCGACCAGCGCGCCAAGCGGTTGCTGCTGACCGGTGACTGCCTGACCGGCAAGCAGGCCGAGGAGTGGGGCCTGGCGATCGAGTCCTGCCCCGCCGACGAGCTCGACGCCCGCACCGAGGCCCTGGTCGCGCGGATCGCGGCGATGCCCCTCAACCAGCTGATCATGGTCAAGCTCGCGCTCAACTCCGCGCTGCTCGCCCAGGGGGTGGCGACTAGCGGGATGGTGAGCACCGTCTTCGACGGCATCTCCCGGCACACGCCCGAGGGCTACGGGTTCGCCCAGCGGGCGATGGAGGCCGGGTTCCGCGAGGCCGTGCGCGAACGTGACGAGCCGTTCGGGGACCACAAGCAGAACCGCCCGAGCTGATGGCCAACGGGCAGGTCGACGCTGCCGTCCTCATCCCGATCTTCGAGGGCGACCGCGGTCCGGTGATCGTCTACACCGAGCGCAGCGCCGACCTGCGCAAGCACGCCGGCGAGATCTCCTTCCCGGGCGGTCGTCAGGACCCGGGGGAGACCTTGCTCCAGACGGCTCTGCGCGAGGCCGAGGAGGAGATCGGACTGCCGCGCGACTCCGTGGAGATCGTCGACGAGCTCGACCCGATCGGCACCTTCGTCAGCGGATTCCGGGTCTTCCCGTTCGTCGGGCGGATCCCCGCCGGCTCCACCTGGACGCCGCACCCGGTCGAGGTCGCGGCCGTGCTCGAGCTGCCGCTGGTCGACGTACGGGCGGGGCACCGGTTCGAGCGGCTCTGGTCCAAGGGCGTCCCGGTGCGCACCGACACCTACACCGTCGACGGCCACCTGATCTGGGGCGCAACGGCACGAATCACCCGCCAGCTGCTCGACCGGTTGCCAGGCTGACGTACGCCCGTCACGATTCGGGCATGCGACACCTGACCGCCTACGGACTGCACGGCCCGGACATCCGTGGCGTGCGCCCGTACCAGGTGATCGGGCTGGTCTGGTTCGCGAACTTCATCGGCGCGATGGTGCTGTTCGTCGACTACCTGGTGGTGCTGCCGTTCCCGGCCAAGTACGCCACCCACGACATCGTCTTCCCCAACGTCGTCCTCGGCCTGGTGCTGATGGTGCTCAGCTGGCTGGTGCTCGGCGTGGTCGGTGCACCGCGGACCCACAAGGCGCTCGACTGGACGGTGCGCGGGATGGCGCCCGACGAGGAGGAGCGCGAGCTCACCCTCAACCTGCCGTGGTGGCTGTTCTGGATGCAGGTCGTGATCTGGATCGTCTCCTGCATCGTGTTCTTCTACGCGAACATCGACGTCGGCGCGATGTACGCGCTCCAGCTCTCGACGACCGTGATCATCTCGGGCCTCGCGACGGCCGCGACGACGTACCTGCTCTGCATGCGGCTGTTCAAGTCCGCGATCACCCGGGTCCTCGAGCTCTCACCGCCGCAGCAGGGGAGCACCGCGGGCGTGGGACAGAAGGCGGTCTTCATCTACACGCTGACCACCGCGGTGCCGATGGTCGGCCTGATCGGGATGGTCGCGTTCGCCGGCGAGTCCGGGGTCTCGCTCAGCCAGCTCTCCGCGAGCGGCCTGGTGATCGGGCTCGGTGCGCTGCTCACCGGCCTGTTCGCGACCGTGCTGTTCGCCAAGTCCGTCGGGGAACCGCTGGGCGGGCTGACCGAGGCGTTGGCCGCGATCGAGAACGGCGACCTGAACGTCTCGGTGATCGTCGACGACGCCGGCGAGATCGGGCAGCTGCAGACCGGCGTCAACAAGATGGTGCACGCGCTCCGCGAGCGGGAGCAGCTGCGCGACCTGTTCGGCCGGCACGTCGGTGAGGACGTCGCGCGGCTCGCCCTCTCCCAGGGTGTCGAGCTCGGCGGCGAGGAGCGCGAGGCGGCGGCGCTGTTCGTCGACGTCATCGGCAGCACCCGGTACGCCGCCACCCACCCGGCCGCCGAGGTGGTCGCGGCGCTGAACCGGTTCTTCGAGGTCGTGGTCTCGGTCGTCTCCGAGCACGGGGGACTGGTGAACAAGTTCGAGGGCGACGCTGCTCTCTGCATCTTCGGCGCCCCGCTCGAGCTCGACGACCCGGCGGCCTCGGCACTGGCCGCGGCGCGCACGATGGCGGCCCGGCTCAAGGAGGCGGTGCCCGAGCTGGACGCCGGCATCGGGGTCTCGCACGGGCTGGTGATCGCCGGCAACATCGGGTCGACCGAGCGGCTGGAGTACACCGTCATCGGCGACCCGGTGAACGAGGCCGCCCGCCTGACCGAGCAGGCCAAGGAGCGCCCGGAACGGGTCGTCGCGTCGCAGCGCATCGTCGACAAGGCCGCCGACGGCGAGAAGGCCCGGTGGAAGCTGCTCGAGCCGATCCTGCTGCGCGGGCGGCTGGAGACCACCACGCTCGCGGTGCCGGTCTGAACCTGCCGGTCTGAACCTGGAGCTGACTCCGTTCGTGTCTCCGGATGACGAACGGAGAAACCCATGTACGCACGCTTGGTCGCAGCCGCCGCTGTCACGGTCTCGGCGCTCCTGCACCTGAAGATGTGGTTCGACGGGGTCCGGCACGAGAACGTCGGCCCGCCGTTCCTGCTCAACGCGATCGGTGGCATCGCCATCGCCGTGCTGCTGCTCACCTGGCAGCACTGGGTCCCGCCGCTGTTGGCGGTCGGCTTCGGCATCTCGACGATCGGCGCCTTCACCATCGCCGCGACCGTCGGGCTCTTCGGCGATCACGAGCAGTGGGCAGGCGGCTACGTCTGGACTGCCGCAGCCTCCGAGGCGATCGCGATCGTCGCCGGAGGGCTGGCGCTCGTGGCCTCGATAGTCCCGAGCGATCAGCACCACTCTCCGCGGGTAGAGCAGCCAGTTCGCTAGGGACTATCCCTCCCGGAGGGCGTCGCCGAGGGCGCGGATCGTCTCCGCCGGGTGGCTCGAGCCCGGGAAGTAGGCGCAGATCCGGTCGGCCACGTCGCCGAACCGTGCCGTGATCTCGGCCGCGGCCTCCGCAGGGGTGCCGACCACGGCCAGGGTGCGCAGCACGTCGTCGTCGATCAGGTCGACCATCGCCATGATGTCGCCGGTCTTCGACAGGGCGTTCAGCTCGGGCTGCAGGTCGCCCCAGCCCTCGACGTCGAGGACGGGCTTGTACGCCGGGGTGGAGCCGTAGAACGCCAGCAGGAACCGGACGCCGACGCTGGCCGCCTCGATCTCCTCGGGCGTGTTGCCCATCGCGACGATCGCCTGCGGGTAGAGGTCGAAGCTCCGGTCGGCGAGCGGAGCACGCCCGGCCAGCGACAGGCCTTCCTCGACCGCGGGCAGGGTCCGCTCGCGGAAGTGCCGGACGCTGTGGAACGGCATCACCAGCAGACCGTCCGCGACCTCGGCCGCGGTCCGGGTCATCACCGGGCCCAGCGCGCCGAGCAGGACCGGCGGGACGCCGTACGGGTTGGGGCCGGGGACGAACGTCGGGGGCATCAGGGTGTGCTTGGTGAACTCGCCGCGGAAGTCGAGCCGGGTGCCGTCCTGCCACGAGGAGAGGATCGCCTTCACCGCCAGCACCGTCTCGCGCATCCGTGCTGCGGGTCGGCTCCACGCGCTGCCGTAGCGGTTCTCGATGTGCGGCTTGATCTGCGATCCCAGCCCGAGCCGGAACCGGCCGCCGCTGAGCAGGTGCAGGTCGTAGGCGAGGTTCGCCAGGTGCATCGGGCTGCGCGGCAGCGCGATGGCGACGTTGGTCATCAGGTCGGTGGCCGGTACCTCAGAGGCGCCGGCCGCCACGATCAGCGGCAGGAAGACGTCGTGCGGTCCCTCGAACGTGAACAAGCCGTCGACGCCCGCCGCCAGCAGCTCCTGGGCTCGCGTGGCCGCCTGGTCGGGGCGGGCGTCGAGCTGGACGTCGAGCTTCATCGGCGCCTCCTCGGCGTCAGCAGTCCCTCGGCGACGAAGAAGTCGACCAGGTCGCCCAGAGTCTCCTCCAGCGGGCGCGGTGCGTAGCCGAGCTCGGTGGTCGCCTTGGCGTGGTTCACGATCGGGCTCAGCGCGATCGCCTCGATCGTCCCGGGTCCGAACGAGTCCGACCCGAAGCGACGGGCGATCGGGTCGAGGACCGGCGCGATCCGCTTCAGCGCCTTGAGCGGCATCTCGAAGCGGGGGCCGGACCGACCCACCAACCGGGCGGCCATGATCTGCACGTCGACCAGCGCGTGCCGGTGCCCGCCGAGCAGGTAGTTGTGGCCGCTGCGGCCGTGCTCGGCGGCGAGCAGGAACCCGGCCGCCACGTCGCGGACATCGACCATGTCGAAGTAGCCGCGCACGCTGGCGGGGAGCCGTCCGGCGGCCGAGTCGAGGATGCCCTGGTTCATCCGGCTCAACCGGCCGGCGTGGTCGCGCGGCCCGTAGATCCCGGTCGGGTTGCAGATCACCGCGTCCAGGCCGTCGTCGACGACCTTGAGCAGCTCGACCTCGCCCTGGTACTTCGAGCGGTGGTAGACGGGCAGGTGCGCAGCGGTCGCTCGCGCGGTGCCCTCGTGCACGATGATGTCGGAGTAGTAGTCGAACGAGGCCAGCGAGCCGCAGTGCACCACGCGCCGTACGCCGGCCCGCAGGGCGGCTCGCGCGACGCATGCGACGCCCTCGGTGTTCACCCGCCAGGTCGCCGGGTCCTCCTGGCGCAGGCTGATCAGCGCCACCAGGTGGTAGACGACCTCGATGTCGTCGAGCGCGGCGACGACCGCGTCCTCGTCGAGGATGTCGACCGCGGCCCAGCGCAGCAGCCCGTCCCCGTGCGCGCCCGCGGGGATCGTGGCCGGCGCCCGGTCGAGGGCCAGCACGTCGTGCCCGGCGTCGAGGAGCGCGGCCAGGAGATTGAGCCCGAGGAAGCCGGCAGCACCGGTGACGGCGACCTTCATGAGTTCCCCCTGATCAGTGCTGCTCGGACTGCGGTGCGACGAGCTCGAGGGTGCCATGCTCGCGCATCGCGGCGCAGGAGCGCGCGACCATCGCCGCGAACATCGCGTCGCCGCGCTCGGACCGGGCGCCGTACGCGCAGCCGAAGACGCTGACCAGCGGCCCTTGGAGCAGGGCGAACCGGTAGTCCTCCCAGCAGGTCTCGAGCGGGTAGCCGGTGACGCCGTGGCTGATCAGGGCCTGGTGGTACGCCGCCACCAGGTCGCGCTCGTGGACGCGCCGGTCCTCGACCGAGAGCCCGGTGCCGAGCAGGTAGGCCAGATCGCGCACCGGCAGGCCGAGGCTGAGGGTCTGCCAGTCGATCGCCCAGACCGCGTCCGGGTCGTCGCTGCGGAACAGCAGGTTGTCGAGCCGGTAGTCGCCGTGCACCAGGCCGAACCGCTCCTGGCGGGCCAGGCTCCACGTCTCGGCCACCTCGACGCAGCCGCGCAGCACCTCGGCCGTCTCCGCGGACACCGCCTCGCCGAGCTGCTCCAGGAACGTGTCGGTCGCCGGGCCGTAGACCGAGGCGAGCAGTGCCGCGTCCTCGGGACCGTTGAGGGTCAGACCCTCGACCTCGAGGAGCGAGGGGTCGCACCAGCGCGGACCGTGCAGACCCGCCAGGTTCACCGCGGCGGCACGCGCCTGCTCCGGCGTGCACCCGGCGATCTGGTCGCCCTGCTCGGCCGGTGCGAGGTCCTCCAGCAGCATCGCGAAGTCGCCGTCCTCGGTGACCTCGGTGGTGAAGTGGCAGGTCGGCACCCGCGCGGCGACGGTGCTCGCGAGCTCGGTGTAGAAGCGCACCTCGGACCGGTACGCGCCGGCGACCATCGCGCGGGTGCCCGGATCGGCGGCAGGCAGCTTGAGCAGCACGGTGGGCGGCAGCTCGGCCCCGCCCTCGAGCACGATCCGGAAGCACGACCCCATCTGGCCGGTGCCGACGGGTTCGGAGGTGAAGCCGGTGACCTCGGCGCCGAGGGCGTGGGTCAGCCAGGCGGTGGTCAGCTCCATGCGCGACCCGGGTTGGCGGGCAGGTGGTCGAAGCGGCCCGCGGGACGGATCGCCTTCCAGGCCTCGACGACCGGGGCGAGCTCGGTCGGCGTCGCGCCGTGCAGGATCACCGAGTCGGCCCCGGCGTCGAACTGGTCGAGCACCCGGCGGGCGCACTGCTCCGGCGTACCGGTCGCGGACGCTGCCAGCCAGTGCGCCGGGATCGCCTCCTCGCGCAGCCGGTTCAGCTCGTCCGTGGTGCCGATCGCGTCGAAGGCGCCGGGGTAGCCGACCACCTGCGGGTGGCTGCGGAAGGCCTCCAGGTCGGCGGGGTCCCAGCCGTTGGCCTCGACCAGTGCCGCGCCGTAGCCCTGCAGGTAGGTCGCCAGCCGGCCGACGAGCTTGCGCAGCCGCAGCTCCTCGGGAAGGTCGTCGTGGACCGTGGCGAGCACCGACCAGATCCGCACCGAGGACGGATCGCGTCCGGCCTTCTCGGCGGAGGCCCGGATGATGCCGACGGCACGCGCCAGGGTCTCGTCGCTGAAGAAGGTGTGCAGCACGACCCCGTCGGCGATCCGGCCGGCGAGCTCGAGGGTGTTGTCTCCGATCGCCATCAGCAGCACCGGGATGTCCTCGTCGAAGGAGGAGTCCTGGTTCAGGTAGGGGAAGGTGCCGGCCGGGCCGTCGTGACCCGCCACCGCCTCGCCGTGCCACAAGCGCCGGTAGATGCCGACCGCGTCCTCGAGCTGGGCGCCGGTCACCTTCGGCACGCCCATCAGGTCGAAGAGCAACCCGAAGCCGCGACCGAGCCCGAAGGCGTAGCGACCTCCGGAGATCCGGTGCGCGGTGACCGCCATCGTCGCGGTGACCAGCGGGTGCCGGGTGTTGTGGTTGGTCGCCGCGGTGCCGATCCCGAGGGTCGCGGTGGCGGCGGCGACCGCGCCGGCGAGCACCCCGGCGTCCTTGGTGTTGAAGCGCTCGGAGAGGAACATCGAGCCCAGCCCGAGCTCCTCGGCCTGGCGGGCCTCGGTGATCACGTCGGCCGGCGAGGCCGAGTGCCCGGCCAGCCCGTAGCAGCCGAGCTCGGGGAAGCTGCTCACCGCAGCAGACCCTCGGCGGCGAAGAAGGCGACGAGGTCGGAGATGGTCTCCTCGACCGGCCGCGGTTCGTAGCCGAGCTCGGCGCCCGCCTTGGTGCGGTCGACCACCGGGCTCATCGCGATGTTCTCCAGCGCCGCCGGTGCGAACGACTCGGACCCGAACTGCTGCGCGATCGGGTTGATCAGCGGCGAGAGCGCCTGCAGCAGCTGGACCGGGATCCGGATCCGCGGGCCGCGCTGGCCGTTCAGCCGGGCGGCCTGCACCTGCGCGTCGAAGAGGTCGTGCCGGTGCCCGCCGATCAGGTAGTTGTGACCGGTACGGCCCTTCTCGGCGGCGAGCAGGAAGCCCTGCGCGACGTCGCGGACGTCGACCATGTCGAACTCCCCGGGCACGCTGGCCGGCAGCTTGCCGAGGGCGGCGTCCAGCATCATCTGGTTCATCCGGGAGAGCCGGTCGGGATGGTCGACCGGTCCGTAGATGCCGGTGGGGTTGCAGGTCAGCGCGTCCAGGCCGGCGTCGACGACCTTGAGCAGCTCGACCTCGCCGAAGTACTTGGAGCGGTGGTAGACCGGCAGGCTCGTGCGGGTCGATCGCTTCGAGCCCTCGTGCACGGTGCCGTGCTTCTCGTAGTCGAAGGAGGCGAGCGAGCCGCAGTTCACCATCCGCCGGACGCCGGCCCGGTGCGCGGCGCGCGCCACGGCACCGACGCCGTGCACGTTCACGCGCTCGGCCAGCGGGTCCTCCTGCTTCAGGCTGATCACCGCGACGAGGTGGTGGACGACCTCGGTGTCGTGCAGGGCCCGGGTCATCGCCTCCTCGTCCAGCACGTCCACCGACGCCCAGCGGAGAACCCCGCTGCCGTGGGCTCCGGCCGGGATCGTGGCCGGCACCCGGTCGATCGCGAGCACGTCGTGGCCCTCGGCGAGCAGTGCGGTGACGACGTTCAGGCCGAGGAACCCGGCTGCGCCGGTGACGGCGACCTTCATGAAGCACCTCCGAGGGCGTGTTCCGGCGTTTCGACGAGCTCAACGACCACGGCGCGGTAGCTGCGGCCGCGTTCCGCGCGCTCCCACAGCGGGTCCGCGGTGTTGGTGCCCTCGGCGCGCAGCGCACGCTTGAGGACCTTGTTCGTCGCGGTGGTCGGGACCTCCTCGGCGAGGCGCACGTAGCGCGGCCAGGCCTTCGGCGAGAGGTCGGCCTGCTCGGCGAGGAACGCCTCGAAGGCGGCGGGTTCCAGTGACGCACCGTCGCGCAGCACCAGGGTCACCATCAGCTGGTCGCCCACGTTCGCGTCCGGAACGGCGTACACGGCAGCCTGGCTGATCGCGGGGTGCCGCAGCAGCAGCGCCTCGATCGGCGCTGCGGCGAGGTTCTCCCCGTCGACGCGCAGCCAGTCGTCGGTGCGGCCTGCCAGGAAGATGAACCCGGCCTCGTCCCGGTAGGCGAGGTCGCCCGACCAGTACATGCCTCCGTCGAGCCGGTCCGAGGTGGCCTTCTCGTCGTTGTAGTAGCCCGAGAAGAACCCGGCACCCTGGGTGTTGACCAGCTCGCCGACGGCCTCGTCCAGGTTGGTCACCGCGCCGTTCGCGTCGAAGACCGCCCGCGGGCACTCGGTGCGGGTCTCCTTGTCGTAGACGGCGACGCCGTCGAACGGCTGGCCGATCGAGCCGAGCGGGGTGTCCTCGGTGCGGGTGATGATCACCGCGGTCTCCGTCGAGCCGAAGCCGTCCCAGACGGTGCAGCCGAACCGGCGCCCGAAGTCGGCGATGTCGCGGTCCGAGGCCTCGTTGCCGAACGCGGTGCGCAGCGGGTTGTCCGCGTCGTCGGGCAGCTCGGGGGTGGCGAGCACGTATGCCAGCGGCTTGCCGACGTAGTTCATGTAGGTCGCCCCGAAGGCACGTACGTCGGTCAGGAACCCGGTCGCGCTGAACTTGCGGGCCAGGGCGATCGTCGAGCCGCCGACCAGAGCCGGGGCCAGCGACGCCATGATCGCGTTGGAGTGGAACAGCGGCATCGCGCAGTAGCAGACGTCGTCGGGGGTGAGCCCGTACTTGTCGGCCAGGACGCTGCCGGACATCACCACCATGAAGTTGCTGACCTGCACGGCCTTCGGCTCGCCGCTCGTGCCCGAGGTGAAGATCAGCATGAACGTGTCCATGGCGCCGACCTCGGCGAATCCCTCGGTGCTGCGCGGGGCGGCAGCTGTGAGCGCCGCCCACTCCTCACCGTCGGTGTCCACCACCCGGGCGCCGCCGAGGTCGAGGCCCGCGAGCAGCGGCAGGTGCTCGGCATCGGTGAGCAGCACCTGGCAGTCCGCACGCCGTACGTCGGCCGCGAGCGCCTCGCCCCGACGGGTCGCGTTGATGCCGACGGTGACATGCGCACCGATGGCACCGGCCAGCAGGGCCCGGATCATCTCCGGCGTGTTCTCCAGCAGCACTCCGACGTGCAGGGGGCGGTCGGGGGCTGCCCAGCCGCGCAGCACGTGGGCGCGGGCCGCGGCGTCGCCGACGGTCTCGGCCCAGGTCCAGGCGCTGGTCTCGAAGGCGAGGCCGGTGGTGGGGGAGTCCGCGAGGGCGCGGACGAGCTGCTGGACGGTCTCAGCCACCGACGACCTCGCTCTCGGGCGCGGCGGTTTCGACAGGCTCAACCAGCACACTGGGCGAGTCCGCCCCTGTGCTGGTTGAGCTCGTCGAAACCTCCAGGTGCCGTTCCAGGAACCGCACTGCGTGCTTCACGGCGGCCTCGTGGAACGGCTTGCCCGGGAACAGGTCGAAGTGGTCGCCGGGGTAGTGCCGGACCTCGGCCTGGGCCGCGAAGGCGGCCTTGGCAGCGGCGTGCGGGGGAGCGCTCGCGTCGAAGTCGGCGATCTGCATGAGCACCGGGCAGCTGATGTTCTTCGCGGCCTTCGCCGGCGCGCGGGTGCCGAGCTCGAGGCTGACCTCGGCGGCGATCTCGTTGCGCCACGTCGGGCCGGCGACGCTGAGCATGTCCTCCAGCGCGCCCGGCAGGGTCAGGGCTCCGACCTCACCGGGACGGGCGACGACCGGCATCATCCGCGAGCCCTTCCCGCGGGCCGCGGCCACCTTGCTGGCGATGCCGAGCCCGGTGGCCCGCGCGAGCTCGAGAGGCGTGTGCGACTTGGTGGCGTGCGCGGCGGCGGCCAGGCCGTCGACCATCGGGACCACGGCGATCACGGCCGCGACATCCGCGCGCCCGGCTGCCACCGACAGCACGTGGCCACCCGCCAGGGACACGCCCCAGAGCACGATCCGGTTGCGGTCGACCCCGGGCAGGGAGCCCGCCGCGGTCACGGCCGCCTGGTAGTCGGCGATCTGCCCCGCGAGCGAGACGGTCTGGCGGGGGGTGCCCTCGCTGGCGCCGAAGCCGCGGTAGTCGAAGAGCAGCACGTCCAGGCCGGCGGCGGCGAACGCCTCGGCGAACGGCTCCAGTCCGGAGTCCTTGGTGCCGCCGAGGCCGTGCGCCATCACCACGGCCGGGCGGCCGGCGGAGGTCGCCAGCCGGTCGTCGGCGGCGGGGAAGTGCCAGGCGGCGCAGGTGGTGCCCGGCCCGTTCGCGGGCGACGTGAAGGTCAGGTCCTGCCGGGTCATGCGGTACTCCCAGGTGCGTAGAGGGCGTGGAGCCAGAGGTAGGTGATCGCGTCGATGTGCTCGGTGCGCGGCGGTCCGGAGCCCAGCGAGTGCCGCTCGACGGCGTGGTCGTTGAGGTCGAGGAGGACCGAGGCCAGCGCAGCGGCCGGAGGTCCCTCGACGGCGCGGCCCGCGGCCCGCTCGGTCTCGATCATCCCGGCGATCACCCCGGCGAACTCGGCCCGGCCGGCGTCCCACATCTCCCGGACGGCCGGGCTGGAGGCACGCGCCTCGAGCAGGGCGCGGTAGGTGTGCGGGCTGGCGTCGACCGAGTCGAAGAGCAGCGTGATGGCGGTGCGGATCCGCGCCTCCGGCTCGCCCTCGGCCTTGACCAGCAGCTCGTTCGCGTCCGCGGCGGCGTCGTAGAGGTCCTGCATCAGGGCCATCACGGCGATCGGCTTGTTCTCGAAGTAGAAGTAGAACGCCGACCGGGTCACCCCCGCGCGCTCGGAGATGTCGGCGACGTTGACCTGGTCCAGCGACTGCTCGCGGAGCAGCTCGTCGAACGCCTGCAGCAGCGCGTCCCGGCGGGCGTCGCCGCGGTTCGAGCCGCGACGGTCGACCAGCCGGTTCCAGGCGCCGGGGTCGGTGGTCATCGACCGGCCGCCGCGGCCGCGCGCTTGCGCCCGGCCGGGATCTCCCGCGCACGGATGTCGTGCTCGTAGATGAAGTAGTCCACCTGCTGGGTGTGCCGGGCGGTCTTGAGCACGTGGCCGATGTACTTCTGCTCGTCCTCGACGATCACCCGCTCCATCTCCTCGACGCCCGGCAGGGCGTAGGCGCCGACGAGGTGCGCGGCCGCGAGCCGGGCCTGGCTCTCGACGAAGGGGAACAGCGTCGGCGTGCTCTGCGCGAAGCCGATGAAGGTCAGGTCCTCCATCCCCGGCTTGTACATCCGCTTGTAGAGCGGCAGGTGGTTGTCCGGTGCGGACAGGAAGTCGCGGTCGAAGAACGGGAAGGTGATGTTGTAGCCGGTGGCGTAGACGATCACGTCGAACTCGTCGCTGGTGCCGTCGGTGAAGTGCACCGTGCTCCCGTCGAGCAGGGCCACGTTCGGCTTCGGGACGACGTCGCCGGAACCCAGTCGCAGCGGCAGCTCGACCGACTGGGTCGGGTGCGCCTCGAAGAACTTGTGGTTCGGCTCCGGCAGCCCGTACAGGGCGCCGTTGGAGCCGTTGAAGACCTGGCCCCACTGCATCACCTTGCGCTGCCAGGCCAGCGGCAGGTGCGGGGTGGTCTTGTACATCGTGTCGGCCGGCTTGCCGGCGACGTACTTCGGCACGATCCACGCGCCGGAGCGGCTCGAGAGCGTGACCTTGGTCTGCAGCGACTTGCTGGAGAGCTCGACCGCGATGTCGGCCGCGGAGTTGCCCAGGCCGACGACCAGGATCCGCTGGCCGAAGAAGTCCAGCGGGGTGCGCGGGTCGATGTAGTGGTGGGAGTGGATCGAGACGCCGCTGAACTCGCCCGGGAAGTCGGCGAAGCGCGGGTCCCAGTGGTGGCCGTTGGCGACGACGAGGTGGTCGAAGTGCCGGGTGGTGCCCGCCTGGTCGAGGATCTCCCACGCGGTGCTGGTTGAGCCTGTCGAAACCCGCTTCGCGCTGACCACGCCGTTCTCGAACTCGATGTTGTCCTTGAGGTCGAACGCCTCGGCGTAGGACTCCAAGTAGTCCTTGATCTGGGTGTGGTGCGGGAAGTCCGGGTACTCCGGCGGCATCGGGAAGTCGCGGAACGAGAGCCGCTCCTTCGAGGTGTCGATGTGCAGGGAGCGGTAGGCGCTGCTGTGCCCGTTCGGGTTGCCGAACGCCCAGTTGCCCCCGATCCGGTCCGAGCTCTCGAAGCAGGTGTAGGGGAGCCCGTAGTCCCCGAGCATCTTCCCGGTGGTCAGACCGCTGATGCCTGCGCCGATGATCGCCGTTGTCTTCGCTGGCTTCTTCACAACGAGCACGCTAGGCGTTAGTTTTGACACGTGTCAATGAAATCCGACAAGTGTCAGGAGAACGGATGAGCGGGCTCACCACCGTCGTGATCGGCGGCGCCTCAGGGATCGGCGAGGCGACCGCCGCGGCGCTCGAGGCGGCCGGCCACACGGTCGTCGTCGCCGACCTCAACGCCCCCGACGGCGCCATCACGGTCGACGTCGCGGACGAGGACAGCGTCGCCGCGCTGTTCGACCGGGTCCTCGCCGAGCAGGGCGGTTTCACCGGCGTCGTGAACTGCGCCGGCGTGAGCACGCTGGCCCCGGTCGTCGAGCACGACGCGGCCGAGTTCCGCCGCGTGATCGACGTGAACCTGACCGGTGCGTTCCTGGTGGTCAAGCACGCCGGGCAGCGGATCGCCGACGGCGGCGCGATCGTCTCGCTGTCCTCGCTCAACGCCCGCCAGCCCGGCACCGGCATGGTCGCCTACTGCTCGGCGAAGGCCGGCATGGTGATGCTGACCGAGGTCGCGGCGCTCGAGCTCGGTGGGCGCGGCATCCGGGTGAACGCGGTCTCGCCGGGCCTGGTCGTCACCCCGCTGACGGCGCCCGCGATGGACATCCCCGGGGTGCGGGACGGCTACCTGGAGAACACCCCGTTGGGTCGCAGCGGCGAGCCGTCCGAGATCGCGGCGCTGATCCGGTTCCTGCTGTCCGACGACGCTGCCTGGATCACGGGGGAGAACATCGACATCAACGGCGGTGCCCACCTCCAGCGCTACCCGGACCTGCACGGACTCGTGATGAAGGCGTTCTCGTGAGCCGGGCCAAGGACTTCCCCGAGGGCTACTTCGCGCGCAAGGTCGCCATCGTCACCGGCGGCGGGTCCGGGATCGGCGCATCGCTGGTCAAGGCGCTGCGTGCGGCCGGAGCGACCGCGGTCGTCGCCGACCTCGAGCCCGGCGCCGACGGCGTCAAGCTGGACGTGACCGACGCCGCCGCGGTCCAGGCCCTGGTCGACACCGTCGTCGCCGAGCACGGGCGCCTCGACCTGATGTTCAACAACGCCGGGATCAGCCTGATCGGCGAGACCCAGGACCTGACGTTGGCGCAGTGGGACTCGATCATCGACGTGAACATCCGCGGTGTCGTCCACGGCGTCGCCGCGGCGTACCCGCAGATGATCAAGCAGGGTGGCGGGCACATCGTGAACACCGCTTCGATGGGCGGCCTGATGGCGGCCGGCCTGCTGACGTCGTACGTGATGACCAAGCACGCGGTCGTCGGGCTCTCGCTGGCACTGCGCTCCGAGGCCGCTGCCCACCACGTCGGGGTCACCGCGATCTGCCCGGCCGCGGTGAACACTCCGATCCTGGACAAGGGCGAGTTCGGCGCGGTGAAGGGGCGCGACTACTTCCTCAAGGGTCAGGGCGTCCGCAAGCCGGTCGACCCCGATGCCCTGGCCCGGCGCGTGCTCGCCGCAGTTGCCGCGGGGGAGGCGCTGGTCGTCGAACCGGTGCAGGCCAGAATGGCGTGGCGCCTCCAGCGGCTGGCACCCGCCGTCACGCAGAAGGCATCGATCAGCTTCGTCGCCAAGCAGCGCAAGCTCGCCGTGAAGAAGGCCCAGAGGGCCGCACGAAAGGGATACCGCGGATGACCGCCGACCACGCAGGGACCAAGCCCCGACCGGACGGGCTGGACGCCCCGATCCTCCCCAAGATCTTCAAGTACGCCGGCAAGGCGCACGTCCGGGTCTACCGGCTGACCCGGGGCCGGATCGGCGGCAAGTGGCGGATCGGCGCCGGCTGGAAGAAGCCGGTCCCGACGCTGCTGCTCGACCACGTCGGTCGCAAGTCGGGGACGCAGTTCACGACCCCGCTGCTCTACCTGCTCGACGGCACGGACGTGGTCATCGTGGCCAGCCAGGGCGGGCTGCCGAAGAACCCGCAGTGGTACGCGAACCTGATGGCGACCCCGGACACGAAGGTGCAGATCAAGGGCGAGGTGCGCGCGGTGCACGCGCGCACGGCGACGGCCGACGAGCGCGCGGCACTGTGGCCGCGGCTCGTCGACCTGTACGCCGACTTCGACAACTACCAGGCGTGGACCGAGCGGGAGATCCCCGTCGTCATCCTTCAGCCTCGCTGATCCTGTCGAGACGCGGTGACGCTCACCCGGTGCTGAACCACCGCCCCGGTGCGGCGAAGCGTCGGATCACCAGCTGGTCGAGCAGCAGCACGGCCAGCAGGGTCGCCCCGAACAGCGGCAGCAGCACGCCCAGCACCACCAACCCGGCGCTGAGCCACCAGGTGCTGCGCACCGGGAGCCGTCCGCGCGGGGCGCCGAGCGACCGCGACGGTCGTCGCCGCCACCACATCACCGGGCCGGTGACGCACAGCGCCAGCACGAGCACGCAGAACGCCGCCGAGGCGATCATGTTCGGGACGCCGAAGCTGCGCCCCTCGTGCACGCCGATGCCCTGGGAGACCACCTGGGCGGCCGCCGGGTAGTCGGCGAACCCGTAGCTGGCCCGGACCTGACCGGAGTACCGGTCGACGTGCACCGTCCGCTCCTTCGTCGGGTCGCCGAACGCGTCGCCCATCACCGAGTAGACCCCGCGCGTCTCCGACGGCAGCACGATCGAGAACGGGTGCGCGAGACCCTGCTTCTCGGCCACGACCACCGCGGTGTCGACGTCGGCGACCGAGCGTCGTTCGGGTCCCGAGGACGGCACCTGCCCGTCCTGCTGCGCCCACGGCACCTCGACCGCGTGGCTGTGCGGTAGCGACTCGTCCAGCCGTGATGCCGGCTCGGAGGTCGCGCCCGGGTCGGTCGACCAGAGCGAGCTGCCGTGCGAGGTGGCGAGCTCCTGCACCTTGGCTCCCCAGAAGCCGGTCCAGGGCAGCCCGGTGACCACCATGGCCAGGAGCCCGATACCGGTCACCGCCCCGATCAGGCCGTGCCGGTGCCGGGTGGCCGCTCCCTTGGCCGCCCTCGCCATCCGTCGCAGCCGCGCCTTCCGCCCCGAGAAGAAGAGCGCGTAGCCGGTCAGCGCCATCACGATCGCCCAGCAGGCGGCGACCTCGATCAGGCCGTCACCCCAGCGCCCGGCCATCAGGTCGCCGTGCAGCCGGACGGCGTAGCCCGACACGGTCGTGTCCGGGTCGAGCGTGCCGAGCACCTTCGAGCGCCACGGGTCGACGTACACGTCGGTGGTGGAGCCGTCGGGGTTGGTGAAGGAGAAGGCGTTGGTGTCGTTCGCGCCGCGGCCCTCACGCACCAGGCTGAAGGACGCGGACGGGTGGGCCTTCTGGGCAGCGGCGAGCTGCGCGGACAGCGGTTGCTGGTACTGCTCACCGGCCGGTGCGCTCGCGCGCATCAGGTCGTGGTGCAGCACCGGTTCGAGCTGGAAGCGGAACAGGTAGATCAGCCCGGTCACCGCCAGCAGTGCGAAGACCGGGATCACCAGGAAGCTGGCGTAGAAGTGCCAGCGCCAGAACGCGCGGAACAGGCCCGGTGGCCCGGTGCGCGCGGGTACGTCTGTGGACATGCAGAAACTCCTCGAGAGTGCGTCGACTGATCCGCGCGGCAGTCGCCCGCGCGGAGATGAAGGGATTCAGTGAGCTGCGAGGAGGAGCGGGGGGCCGCGGCGGGAGACGCCGGGGGAGTGCTGCAGCGTCCGCGAGATCCGCGGCTGCATCAGGCTGCGCCGCAGGCGCAGGACGGGAATGGCCGGGGGCACGGAGAGACCGGCGAGGGCACGGACCAGACGGACGGCGAGGGCGGCGGTCAGCGCGAGCACCGCCCACAGGGCACGTTCGCCGACGGACAGCCAGAGCCCGACCGCGACCGCGGCCAGGACGTGCGCAACCGCCATCGCCGGGTGCGCGGCGATGTCGACGGCGGTGTGGACCATCCAGGCGGGCACCGCGGGACCGGCGGCCCCGTTCGGCTGCGCCTGGGACCACTGGTCGAAGTAGGAGCCGGTGCGCGGGCCGGTCCCCATCGGGACGATGGCCGGGTGCGGGGTCGGGACGCTGACCGGGTCGCCGCGGTGACCGGCCATCGCCGCCAGCCCGGAGTGGATGAACGCCTGTCCCGCGACGACGAGGGTGACCACCCGCAGCGTCGAGGCGCGTCGTCCGAGGAAGATCGCGGTGAGCGCGGTGCACAGCACCACGAGCACGGTGATGCCGCGCGGACCGGGCAGCAGGCCGTCGGCCGAGACGTGGGCGATGACGCCGGTACTCACCGCCACCGAGGCGATCGCCAGGGCACGCAGCCACCGCAGCGCGGGGGAGGCGTGCGACGGCATGCGGTCAGTCTGCCGCAGGCGCCGCGACCTCGAGGTCGACGGGATCGCCGACCGAGATCGTCCCGCCCTCGAGCACCCGGAAGATCGTGCCGGCCCGGCGCCGCAGCGCAGTCATCGCACCCGGTCCGAGGTTGTCGTCCAGGAGCCGGCACGGAGCCGCCACCCGGACCACCTCGAGCAGGACCGGTCCGATCCGGATGCGGGTGCCCGGCACCGTCGGCACCTCTCCCAGGTCGATGGTGATGTTGCGCCTGGTTCCCTCCGGGCCGATCGGCCGGCCGAGCTCGCCGGCGGCGACGTCGAGAGCCGCCTGCGACTGCACGCTCACGTGCCGGTGCTTCGTGCCGTGGTAGCGGTCGCCGACCAGCCCCTTGCCGGTCTCGGCCTCGACGACCTGGACCGACTTCATCGGCAGGCGAGCGCCGGGGGCGATGGTGATCGCGCTGACCCGGGGCTGCATGGGACGAGCCTCGCACGTCAAGATCCCGTCAAGAACGCCGACGCGGTCCTGCGGCGGTTCCACGATCGAGGCATGGAACAACCTCTGCTTCCCGTCCTCGCCCACCACCTCGGGGGCCGCCTCTTCGTCGTGCTCTGGGGAGGGATGGCCGCGGCATCGGTCAGCGCCGGTCCCGCCGATGTGCGCCCGGCCCTGGTGCTCGGCCTGATCGGCGCCTGCGCCCTCGGTCTCCCGCTGCTGCAGGTGCTCGCGGTCGCCGGGGTCGGCTGGCTGGTGCTGGACGGCTTCGTCGCGCACTCGTACGGCGACCTCGCGTTCGGCGGTTCGGACCTGGCACTCCTGCCGCTGGTGCTGCTCGTGGTCGGACTCGCCGCGCTCGTCCCGGGAGCACGCCGATGACCATCGAAGCCGCACCCGCGACCGGCCCTCTTCCGGTGCGCCGCCCGGTGGAGCGCTGGCTGATGGAGTCGCCGGAGGCGACCGCCGAGGCCGGGGAGCGCAAGCACCCGTGGTGGAAGGTGATGTGCCTGACCGGCGTCGACTACTTCTCCACCCTCGGCTACCAGCCGGGTATCGCAGCTCTGGCCGCCGGCGCCCTCGCCCCGTTCGCCACGCTGGTGCTCGTCGCGCTCACGCTGTTCGGGGCGCTGCCCGTCTACCGACGCGTCGCCCAGGAGAGCCCCCACGGGCAGGGCTCGATCTCGATGCTCGAGCGGCTGCTGCCCTTCTGGCGCGGCAAGCTGTTCGTGCTCGCCCTGCTGGGGTTCGCGGCCACCGACTTCATGATCACCATCACCCTCTCGGCCGCCGACGCGAGCGCACACGTGGTGGAGAACCCGCACGTGCCCGACTTCGTGCACGGCCAGGAGGTGGCGATCACCTTGTTCCTGGTCGCCCTGCTGGGCGCCGTCTTCCTGCGCGGCTTCCGGGAGGCGATCGGCGTCGCTGTCGCCCTGGTCGTCGTCTACCTGGTGCTGAACCTGGTCGTCATCGGCGTCGCCGGGTGGCACGTGGTGCAGCACCCGCACGTGATCGGCGACTGGACCAACCTGCTGCACACCGAGCACAGCAGCGTCCTCGCGATGGTCGGCGTCTCGCTGCTGCTGTTCCCGAAGCTCGCGCTGGGCATGTCCGGCTTCGAGACCGGCGTCGCGGTGATGACCCACGTCGACGGGGCCGACCTCGCCGCCCGGATCCGCAACACCCGGCGGCTGCTGACGACGGCGGCGATCGTGATGAGCGGCTACCTGATCACGAGCAGCTTCGTGACCACCTGGCTGATCCCGCCGAAGGAGTTCGAGGACGGCGGCCACGCGAACGGCCGTGCGCTGGCGTACCTGGCCCACGAGTACCTCGGCAACGTCTTCGGGACGGCGTACGACATCTCCACGATCGCGATCCTCTGGTTCGCCGGCGCCTCCGCGATGGCGGGCATGCTCAACCTGGTGCCGCGCTACCTCCCGCGCTACGGGATGGCCCCGGAGTGGTCGGCGGCGGTGCGCCCGCTGGTGCTGGTGCTCACCGCGATCGGGTTCCTGATCACCTGGGTCTTCCACGCCGACGTGGACGCGCAGGGCGGTGCCTACGCCACCGGCGTGCTGGTGCTGATGACCAGTGCTGCGGTCGCGGTGACCCTGGCCGCGCGCAGGCGCGGCGAGAAGAAGTGGATGGTCGCCTTCGCGGTGATCTCCGTGGTGTTCGTCTACACGACGGTCGACAACGTGCTCGAGCGCCCCGACGGCGTGCGGATCGGTGGCCTGTTCATCGCGGCGATCCTGGCGGTCTCCCTGCTCTCCCGGATCCGGCGCGCCTTCGAGCCGCGGGCCACCGGGGTCGAGATCGACGCGACCGCGCAGATCTTCCTGCGCGACGTCGCCCGCCGGACGATCCGGCTGGTCGCCCACGAGCCGGGGCTCAACACGGTGGCGGCGTACTCGGCCAAGGTCCGCCAGATCCGCCAGGACCACGACCTGCCGCAGGACCCCGACGTGGTCTTCGTGGAGGTGACGGTCGGTGACCCGTCCGACTTCGCGGCACCGCTCTCGGTCACCGGGGTCGTCGAGCACGGCCAGTACCGGGTGCTGCGGCTGGAGGCTTCCTCGGTGCCGAACGCGCTCGCGGCGCTGCTGCTGGAGGTCCGGGACCGCACCGGCGCGATCCCGCACGTCTACTTCGAGTGGACCGAGGGCAACCCGGCGACGCACCTGCTGCGGTTCCTGCTGTTCGGGCAGGGCGAGGTCGCCCCGGTGACCCGCGAGGTGCTCCGCCGGGCGGAGCCCGACCGGGCACGCCGACCGCACGTGCATGTGGGCTAATGGACCCGTGAGGTCCCCGATCGGCTCCACCCGGCTGCTCGCCGGCTACCTGCTCGCGGCGCTCGGAACGGTGTTGGTCACCGTGCTCCTGGTCGGGGTCGACTCGGACTCCAAGCTCTCCCTGGAGGCGCTCGTCTACCTCGCGCTGGTCGTCGCCTGCGCCCTGGTCGGAGGACGCGGGCCGGCCGTGCTGGCGGCGCTGGCCTCCTCGTTCGCCCTGAACTGGTGGTTCTCCCCGCCGCTGCACGAGCTGCGGATCGCCAGCGCCGAGGACGTGGTCTCGCTCGTCGTCTTCCTGGTCGTGGCGCTCGCGGTCAGTGCGGTGGTCGACGCCGCGGCGCGGACCGCGCGGCTGGCCCGGATCGCCCGCAGGGAGGCCGACACCCTGGCCATGCTCAACGCCGCAGCGCTCGTGGACGACGACGTGGCCCGGCTGCTCGGCGTGGTCACCCGCACCTTCGGGTTCACCGGGGCCGCTCTGGACGCACCCGGCGAGACCGCCGACGGCACCCGGTTCGCGCTCCCGGACGGCAGCGCGCTGCGGGTGACCGGGCGCGTCCCGGACGAGGCGGAACGCCGGGTGCTCGGCTCGTTCGCCGGGCACCTCGGGCTGTTGCGGGACCGGGTCGAGCTGGCCCGGCAGGCCCAGGCGGCCCGCGAGCTCGAGGAGGGCAACCGGATCCGCACCGCACTGCTCGCCGCCATCTCCCACGACCTGCGCACCCCGCTGGCCGGGGCCAAGGTGGCCGTCAGCACGTTGAGCTCGCCCGGGATCAGCGAGGACGACCGACGCGAGCTCCTCGACACCGTCGAAGGTTCGGTCGACCGGATGTCGGCGATCGTGGCGAACCTGCTGGACATGACCCGGCTCGAGGCGCGCGGCATCGAGCCCGGCGGGGACGACGTCGACGTCGAGGACCTCGTCGCCCGTTCCCGGGGGACCGAGCCGCTGACCGTCGACGTGCCGGACGACCTGCCCGCGGTCCGGGTGGACGCCGGACTCGTCGAACGGGTGCTGGCCAACCTGATCGAGAACGCTCACCGGCACGGTGCCGGCCCCGTCGGGATCGTCGCCCGTGCCGACGGGGCACAGGTCCGGGTCGCGGTGGTCGACCACGGTCCCGGCGTACCGGAGGAGCAGCGCGCGGCGATGTTCCTGCCGTTCCAGCGCCTCGCCCCGGGTGGCGACGGCGTCGGCCTCGGTCTGGCGGTCGCGCGCGGACTGGCGGAGACCCAGGGCGGCCTGATCGAGGTCGAGGACACCCCGGGTGGCGGCCTGACGATGGTGCTGGTGCTGCCCGCCTCCCGGGAGGACGGATGATCCGCATCCTGGTCGTCGAGGACGAGACGGCGATCCGCCGCTCGCTCGAGATCGGGCTGCGCGCGCACGGGTACGACGTGCTCATCGCCGCCGACGGCCGGACCGCGATCCAGGCCTGCACCGAGGACGCGCCGGACCTGGTGCTGCTCGACCTGGGCCTGCCGGACCTCACCGGGTTCGAGGTGCTGCGCCAGCTGCGGACCTGGAGCACGGTGCCGGTGATCGTGCTCTCGGCGCGGCACGGGTCGGGGGACAAGGTGGAGGCGCTCGACCTCGGCGCCGACGACTACGTGACCAAGCCGTTCGGGCTCGACGAGCTGCTCGCCCGGGTGCGCGCGGCCGGGCGGCGGGCGCAGACCTCCGAGCGGATCGTCACCGACGACTTCGTGATCGACCTGGGTGCTGCGCAGGTCCTCGTCGACGGCGAACCGGTGCGGCTCACGCCCATCGAGTGGAAGCTGCTCGCCGTGCTGGCGGCCAGCCCGGGGCGCCTGGTCGGGCGGGTGGACCTGCTCCACCAGGTCTGGGGGCCGGCCTACGAGGGGGAGACCAACTACCTGCGGGTCTACGTCGCCAACCTGCGCCGCAAGCTCGAACCCGAGCCCGCCCGACCCCGCTACCTGCACACCGAACCCGGCCTGGGCTACCGCTTCACGCCCTGACGCAGGTCCCTTTCGGGCGCTGACCTGCGAAAACTCCTGTGAATCCGGGGTGTGGACCTTCCCCCGGAGCGGTCCTGGGGCCGATACTCTCCAAATAGAACACGTTTCAGAAAGTAACCTCAGCCCCCTTGTGCAGTTATGTGATGCACATCTACTTTCTGTTCGATCTCACCTCAGAAGTTCTGGCGTCAGGAGTACAGCTGTGCGAAGCGTTGCGGGGTCCACTCGGGCCCGCCGACTGCTGGGAGTAGGTGCAGTGGCGCTCATGCTGCTGGTGCCGACCGCGTGCGGAGGATCGGCGATCTCTCCGAAGAAGGCGCTGGAGGCCAATCAGCGCGTGCTCGGCCAGGGCGGTGGCACCGGTAACGGCACCATCGTCGACCCGAACACCGGCACCAACGTGGACCCGGGCACGGGCACCGGCGTTCCCGGCTCGGGCAACAGCGGCACCGGCGGGACGGGCGGCACCGGTGGATCCGGTGGCACCGGCGGCACGGGTGGGACCGGCGGCAGCCAGCCCCCGGCCGGCAGCGGCATCAAGGCCGGCTCGTGCGCGGGCTTCAAGAACGGCAAGGGCATCACCGACAAGGTGATCAAGATCGGCAACTCCTCGGACATCTCCGGTCCGGTTCCGGGCCTGTTCACCGCGGCCCAGCAGGCCACGCAGGCCTACGTCGCCTACTTCAACGCGACCTCGAGCATCTGCGGGCGCAAGCTCCAGCTCGACCTCTACGACTCCAAGACCGACGCCGGCGCCGACCAGCAGTCGTACCAGAAGATCTGCGAGAACGACTTCGCCGCGGTCGGCTCGATGTCGGCCTTCGACTCCGGCGGCGCCGGGACCGCGCAGAGCTGCGGCCTGCCGGACATGCGCACCGCCTCGGTGACCGGCGCCCGCAACGACTGCTCGTCCTGCTTCGGCGCCCAGGCGACCGGCAAGCACGAGTTCTCCAACGCGGTGCCGGACTTCATCGTGAAGAACTACCACGCCGCCAGCCAGAAGGCTGCGTTCCTCTACCTCAACGCCGGTGCCGCCGCCGAGAACGGCAAGTACCAGCAGAAGGTCGAGGAGCAGCGCGGGATGAAGTTCCTCTACAGCGCCGGCATCGACGTGGCGGCCTTCAACTACGGCCCGTACGTGCAGAAGATGAAGGACCTCGGCGTCCAGTACGTCCAGTTCATCGGCGCCTACCAGCAGTCGGTGCGGCTCGCCCAGGCGATCCAGGCGGCCGACTACCACCCGACGGTGCGGATGTACGACCCCTCGGTCTACGACTACAACTTCCTCAAGACCGGTGGCTCGGCCATCGAGGGCGCGTTCATGTTCATCAACTTCACGCCGCTCGAGGAGAGCCAGCCGGAGCTGAACCTGTACAAGAAGTGGCTCAAGCAGGTCGCCCCGTCGGCCCAGCCGACCTTCTTCGGCGAGTTCGCCTGGTCGGCCGCCAAGCTCTTCGTCCAGAACGCGATCGCTCTCGGCGGGAAGCTCAACCGGTCCACCCTGACCGCGAGCTTCAAGCCGGTGCACGCCTGGACCGGAGGCGGGATGCACGGACCGATGGACGTCGGCGGCAAGCACTCGCCGTCGTGCGTGCGGTTCCTCCAGGTGAAGGGCGGCAAGTTCGTCCCGCTGGGCCCGACCAAGTACATGTGCAACGGCAGCAGCGTCGGTCGGTGATCTGATGGGTGCCTTCCTGTCCTACACCGTCATCGGGATCTTCACCGGTGCGGCGTACGCGATCGCGGCCAGCGGCCTGGTGCTGACCTACTCGACCACCCGGGTGTTCAACATCGCCCACGGCGCGGTCGGCATGGTCTTCGCCTTCCTCTACTGGGACTTCTCGGTCAAGCAGGGTCTGCCCGTCTGGCTCTCGCTCATCCTGGTGCTCGGCGTGTGCGCTCCGCTCACCGGCGTGTTCATCCAGCGCGTCATCACCCGCGGCCTCGGGAACGCGCCCGTGGGCGCCTCCCTGGTCGTGACCGTGGCGATGACCGTGATGCTGATCGGCATCGCGCGACAGATCTGGCCCCCGGACGCCCGCTCGCTCGAGCAGTACTTCCCGGACCACCTGATCCACATGGGCAGCGTGATCGTGACCTGGCAGCAGATCATCACGGTCGTGGTCTCGATCCTGGTCGCAGCCGGGCTCTACGTGCTGCTCTCGCGCACCCGGATCGGCACGGCGATGCGCGCCAGCGTCGACAACCCCGACCTGCTGCACCTCTACGGCGGCCGCTCCGACATCGTCGCCGCTCTCGCCTGGGCGGTGGGCACCTCGCTGGCAGCCCTGGGCGGCATCCTGCTCGCGCCGGTGATCGGCCTGCAGTACTTCGACCTGACCCTGCTGGTCATCTCGGCGTACGCCGCGGCGATGCTCGGCAAGCTCACCAACCTGCCGCTGACTTACGTCGGCGCGATGGGGCTCGGCCTGGGCCAGTCCTACATCGTCGGATACCTGCAGTACATCCCCGGCCACGACAAGCTCACGGGTCTGCCCGCGGTGATGCCGGCTCTGTTCCTCTTCGCGATCCTCGTGCTGCTGCCGCAGGCGCCGCTGCGGATCGGTCAGGTCAAGGGCCTCGTGTCCGCGCCGGTGCCGACGCTGGGCCGGTCAGCGGTCTTCGGCGGCGGTCTCATCGTCGTGGTGATCCTGATGGCCGCCGGCATGGCCGACTCCGACCTGCTGCTCGTGGGCACCGCCGCGACGTACGGCATCGTGATGCTCTCGCTGGTGCTGCTCACCGGCTACGGCGGCTTCGTCTCGCTGGCGCAGTTCACCTTCGCCGGTGTCGGCGCGGTCGCCTACGCCAAGCTCGACCAGCCGAACCTCTTCGGACTGCTGGTGGCGGTGCTGATCTCCGCTGCGGTCGGTGCGCTGGTGGCGCTGCCTGTGCTGCGTCTGACCGGCCTCTACCTGGCGCTGGCGACCATGGCTTTCGGCCTCCTGATGGACAAGGTCGTGTTCACGTCCTCGTGGGCCTTCGAGTTCAACAACCCGCTCAACGCCAAGCGGCTGTCGATCTTCGGCACGCACGTCAACAGCATCGGGAACTACACGATCATGATGACGGTGTTCTTCGTGCTGATCTCACTGGTCGTGGTGGCGGTGCGTCGCGGGCCGCTGGGCCGGATCCTGATCGCCACGCGCGACAGCCAGGCTGCTTGCGGCACCCTCGGGCTCGACATCCGCTGGGTGCGGGTCGCGCTGTTCGCGTCGTCGGCCGGCGTCGCGGGTCTCGCGGGCGCCTTGCTGGCGGGTCTGCGGGGCACGATCGTGTCGAACGACTTCATCTTCTTCAACAGCCTGCTCCTGCTGGTGTGCGTCGCGATCTGGGGTGTCACCTCCGTCTCGGGTGCGGCGATGGGCGCGATCTTCCTGATGCTGCTCAACTACCTGCCCGGGTTCCTCGGCAAGAACGAGTCCACCCAGGGCCTGCTGTTCATCCTGCTGGGCGCCGGCGCGATCCTGATCGGCCGGAACCCGAACGGCTTGATGTTCTGGGTCTTCAAGATCCCCTCGTGGATCCAGGGCGGTTTGTTCCCGGTGCTCGCCGACCGGTTCCCGGGGATGGCCCTCAAGGTCCGTGACTTCGCGGGCGGGGACCGCGACGATGAGGTGATCGGCGAGCCGGGCGGAGCCCACGCCCACCGCGACGAGGAGGAGGTGGACAGCGATGCCGTTGCTGCACGTTGACGACGTCGTCGTCCAGTTCGGCGGCGTGACCGCCGTCAACCACGCCCAGTTCGAGGTCGAGGAAGGCACCATCACCGGGCTGATCGGCCCGAACGGTGCCGGCAAGACCACCTGTTTCAACGTGATCACCGGCCTGCAGACCCCGACCTCGGGCAAGGTGCTGCTGGACGGCCGGGACATCACCCGGATGCCGGTCCACCGCCGTTCGCGCCGCGGGATCGGCCGCACCTTCCAGCGGCTGGAGGCCTTCGGGTCGCTGACCGTGGCGGACAACGTCCGCACCGCGCTGGACATCCACGACGGGTTCAGCGGGATCTTCCGCTCGGCCAACGCGGACATCGAGCACCTGCTGGACCGGGTCGGGATCGCCGGCTACGCCCAGGAGCGGGCCGACTCGGTCCCCACCGGCGTGGCCCGGCTCCTCGAGCTGGCCCGGGCACTGGCCTGCGACCCGCGGCTGCTGCTCCTCGACGAGCCGTCCTCGGGTCTGGACGAGTCCGAGACCGAGGCGTTCGGGGACCTGCTCAAGGAGCTGGCCTCCGAGGGACGCACGGTGCTGATGGTCGAGCACGACATGGACCTGGTGATGGCGGTCTGCGACGCCATCCACGTCCTCGACTTCGGCTCGATCATCGCCCAGGGCACCCCGGCCGAGATCCGGGCGAACAAGCTGGTGCAGAAGGCCTACCTCGGCTACGCCGACGAGGCAGATGCCGCAGACGAGACGAAGGTGATGTCGCTGTGAGCGTCCCGATCCTGGAGTGCGTCGACGTGCACGCCGCCTACGGGCGGATCGAGGTGCTGCGCGGCGTCGACCTGAAGGTTCCGCGCGGCGCCGTGGTCGCGCTGCTCGGCCCGAACGGCGGCGGCAAGTCCACCCTGCTCAAGGTGATCTCCGGTCAGATGGAGAAGACCTCCGGCCACGTGCACATGGCCGGCGTGAACGTGCACGGCGCCAGCGCCGACGACCTGGCCCGCCTGGGGCTGACCACGATCCCCGAGGGTCGCAGCGTCTTCCCGAACCTCACGGTCGAGGAGAACCTGCTGCTGATGTCGTACGCCGGAGTGGCGCCCGACAAGGTCTTCGACACGGCGTACTCCTACTTCCCGCGGCTGCACGAGCGCCGCTACCAGCTGGCCGGGACGATGTCCGGCGGCGAGCAGCAGATGCTGGCGATGGCCCGCGCGCTGACCTCGGACCCGGCGCTGCTGCTGCTCGACGAGCTCTCGATGGGCCTCGCGCCGCTGATCGTCGACGAGCTCTACGAGACGGTGGCGAAGATCGCCGAGTCGGGCGTCTCGATCCTGTGCGTCGAGCAGTTCGCACGCACGGCGCTGCGGGTCTCCGACTACGCAGCAGTGATGACCGGTGGTCGCGTCGTCGCGACCGGGGAGCCGAACGAGATCAACGAGATCATGGCCGACGTGATCCTAGGGGGAGCAGCATGAGCTGCAACGAGTGCCAGACCGGCAAGACGTTGTACGACAAGACGGTGGTCCGACGGGCCGCTGCCACGAGCCGACGTGCCCGACGCACGATGGCGAGCGGGCTGGTGCTGTCGCTGCTGGCGCTGGGGGGCGCCGCAACGCTGGCCCCGGCCCACGCCGCCGACTTCTCCGGCTTCAGCACGCACGCGCAGGCGACGCCGCTGCGCATCGAGCTGCGCGAGCCCGCCATCCCGATCCCGGCGGACCCGCAGGCGGAGTTCAACTTCTCCTACACCAAGGTCGACGGCACCTCCGGCCCGATCGGCACCGCACGCGCCTCGGCGATGTGGCCCGGCGACTCGGTCGGTGAGGGTCTGAAGACCTTCGGCGAGCAGCTCGGCCTGCCGGCCCCGCTGCTGGTGCTGACCAACGGCGGCTACCCGGTCCAGGTCAACGCCCAGTCGCCGGGAGACACCACCTCGCAGACCCAGGAGTTCTTCGCGGGGATGACCGGCAAGGTCAACACCAGCGGGAAGCAGGCGGTCGCCAAGGTCGGCTACGGCACCTCCGGTGACGTCGACCCCGGTGACAACGGCACCACCACCGCTCCGTCCAGCCCGAGCCTGCTGGACTCGCTGAAGAACGGCGACCTGAGTGCGCTGGGCAACGCGCTGACCGGCACCAAGTCCGGTGGCGCGAACGACCCGCAGCCTTCCGCCGGTCCGCTGGGCAACCTGAGCCTCCTGGTCAACGCCGGGGGCATGGACAGCATCTCGACGACCAACTACGACCCGGACGCCGACAAGGTCACCGCCACGGCGACCAGCCGGCTGGGCAACATCTCGCTGCTCGCCGGCATCGTCCAGCTCACCGGCGTCGAGGTCATCACCACGGTGACCAGCAACATCGCCGAGGGCGCGAAGATCTACAAGAAGGTCAACGTCGGCGGCATGTCGATCGCGGGCAACAAGTTCGTCTTCACCGGCACCGGTATCGAGGCCCAGGGCAAGCAGACCCCGATCCCGGGTCTGCCGGACGCTCCGGCGGCCGCGCTCAAGGCGCTGGGCATCAGCTTCCACCTCGGTGAGGTCACCCAGGACAAGTCCGGCTCCTCGGGCACGATCACCGCCGAGGGTCTGCGGATCACCATCGACACCGCGCCGCTGCGCTCCAAGCTGCCGTCGCTGCCGCTGGGAGACCTCATCAACAAGCTCCCCGACCTGCCGGGCCAGGCCAGCATCCTCAAGGGCCTGCTGCTCGCGCTGACCGAGGCGCACCCGCGCCTGGACCTGGTGCTCGGCCAGTCGACCGCGTCGGCCCAGACCGTCCCCGCGATCGACAACGGCAGCGTGACGCCGCCGGACCTCGGTGGCGTCGTGACCCCGCCCTCGACCGGCGACACCCCGATCACCGCGCCGCTCCCGGGCGAGAACGCCCCGCTCCCGACCGGTGAGCAGCAGAACAACCCGAACATCAAGTACACCAACGCACCGGGGCTGCCGCCGCTGGGCAGCATCCCGATGTGGCTGCTCCTCCTCGGGTTGGCCGCTGCGCTCGGCGTCGGCTGGTACGTCCGCACCGCGGGACTCCTCCTCTTCGGTGCCGCAGGAGCCTGCGGCCACGGGCTCAAGTCCGGAATCCCTGACCTCAGGAAGGCATGAGATGGCAACCATGGACACGACTGCAGGCGCGCTGAGCGCCGGCGGCCACGCAGAGTCGATCCCGAAGGCCGCGAAGGCCGACGGCGTCGCACCGCTGCGCAGCAACAACGCGCAGCTGCTGCAGATGGTGCTCTTCGTCGCCGGAGCCGTGCTGCTGCCCGGCGGCCTGGTCGTCATCGGCCTGGGCTGGTACGGGACGGCGCACACGCCGTACGAGTACAACCAGAACGCCTACCTGATCTCCGGCGGCATCCTCGGCCTGGGCATCACCCTGGTCGGCGGCTTCCTGTACTTCGGGTCGTTCCTGGCCCGGCTCGCGATCGACCAGCGCGAGTCCTCCCAGCACCTCGCCGAGGCGCTCTCCAAGCTGTCCGACAGCCTGGAGAAGAACAGCGCTGCGGCGGCCGAGGTCGCCGAGGCTCCGGCTGCGGCGACGACCGCGAAGCGGGCCGCCCGCAAGGCGGCCGCCCCTGCCCGGGCCAAGGACGCTGGCGCCTCCCTGGTGGTGGCCGGCAACGGCACGACCCTGCACCGTGCGGACTGCGACCTGATCGCCGGTCGTGAGGACCTGGTTCCGGCTCCGGCCGACTCCAGCGGCCTGACCCCGTGCCGGCTCTGCCAGGGCTGACCGAGACGGTCCGAGCAGCACCGTGACCACCAGTCCGCTGCGGGCGCACGTCCAGCCGCGAACGACCGCACGCCCGATCCCGCAGCAGCGTCGCACCCAGGCGCAGCGTCGTGCGGAGAGCGAGCGCCGGCTGCTCGACGCTGCCGCCGAGCTGATCGTCGAGCGCGGCATCGAGGGCACCTCGCTCGCCGAGATCGGCCGGGTGGCCGGCTACAGCCACGGCTTGGTGCACCAGCGCTTCGGTTCCAAGGAGGCGCTCGTCGAGCGCTTGAACACCGAGGCCGTGCGGATGTTCACCACCGCGACGCTGGCTGCGGTCGGCACGACGCGGGGGCTGGCCGCGCTGCGCATCGTCGCTGACACCTACCTCGACCTGGTCCAGGCCGAGGACCCGCTGGGACGGGTGCACCTGGTCGTCTGGACCGAGGCGGTCGCCCGCGCCTCGGAGCGCCGCTCCTACCGGGTGACCTGGGACCGCTACTTCCGTTCCGCGTTCGCCCAGCTCATCCTCGATGCGGCCGCCGACGGCACGGTCCGCTCGGACGTCGACGTGGACGCGATGTCGATGGTCGTCGTCGGGTTGCTGCGCGGCGTCGCGCTCCAGCTGATGCTCGACCCGGCCGGTGCCACGGCCGAGACCCGGGCAGCGGTGCTGGACCACCTCACCCGGATGCTGGCCGCCGACTAGCGGGGGCGCAGCGCGTCGCGCACCATCACGTCGAGTGCCGCCTGAGCCGTGGACAGGTCGGTCTGTCCTGGATCCAGCAGCAGCTGCATCGCGATCCCGCGCAGGCTGCCGACGATGCTGATCGCGGCCTGGGGGACGGGGAGCCTCGCATCCACCGATCCCTGGGCGACAGCGTCCTGGAGCAACGTCTCGATGAAGTCGCGCAGCCGGCGGTCCCAGTCCAGGTGCGCGGCGCGGCGCTCGGCGGTGTGCGCGACGGCCTCGCTCCACAGCACCACGTGCACCCGACCGATCGGGTCCGGTCCGTCGACCAGGTCCAGGTACAACGCACAGAGCTCCATCAGGGCGTCGATCCCGGTGAGCCCGCGCAGCCGTCCGCGGGCGGTCGCGGCGTAGTACTCGCCGGCCTGTTCGATCAGCCGGTCGACCAGCTCGTCCTTGGACCCGAAGCGGTGGTTGACCGCGGCGTGCGAGGCTCCGGCCCGGCGCCCGATGTCGGCGAGCGAGGTCAGCTCGAGACCGCGCTCGACGATCAGCTCGGCCGAGGCCTGGAGCAGGCGGCGCTCACTCTCCGCGCGGCGCTCCGCCTGGGTACGGCGCTCCGCCGGCGGAGTGCTCACGGGTGCATCGCTCACGGGAGCGACGCTACCGGCCTCAGCCCTTGTGGACAGGCGGTTCGCGGCGTAGACAGGAAGGGCACCGCCGCCGGAAAGGCTGAGAAAGGATGGTGCTGCGATGGTGGGCATGATCATCGTGGTCGGAGTCGTGACCCTGTGCTTCGGGATCGCCATGGTCTGCGCGGAGTTCGCCGATCGCCGGCGCTCGATCGAGGTCGATCACGACCCGAGCCGGTTCAACGCGAAGCCGCCCAAACCGCTGCTGCCCTAGCTAGCTCGCCAGGTACCCGACGATCGCGGCGTTGACCTCTGCCGGCTTCTCGAGGTGGAGGAAGTGCCCCGTGCCCTCGACCAGGCGCAGCACGCTGCCCTCGGGGAGCCGTGGCTCCGAGGAGGCCGCCAGCCGGACGTCCATGCAGCCGTCGTCGGTGCCGTGCAGGTAGAGCATCGGCATCCGCGGCTCGCGCATCTCCGCGCCCTTCCAGCGCCGGTACGCCGGCGGCGGTCCGAACGGGCTGACCAGCGCCCGGTAGTAGCCGAAGATCTGCCGCCGGTTCTGCTCCCAGGACATCGCCTCGAAGACCGAGCGCAGGTCCGCCTCCGCGTCGTACCCGGGGGACCAGGTGCGCCACAGGTAGCGGACCAGGCGCTGGTGGTGCCGCTCGGGCAGCCGCGGCAGCCGGTTGAAGCCGATGTACCAGCTGTTCCGCATCTGCCGGGGGAGGATCTTCGGGTCGGGCTTCACCGCGGTGAACGGCGGCACCGACATGACGACCGCCTTAGCGAACGGGTTGTCGTCGTGGGCCAGCAGCGCATTGGTGGCAATGGCGCCCCAGTCGTGGCCGACCACGATCGCGTCAGCACCACCGTCGAGAGCGCGGTGGATGCCGAGGACGTCGGAGACCAGCGCTGCGACGTCTCCGCTGCCGTCGGCAGGAACAGCAGAAGGGGCGTACCCGCGCATGAACGGAGCCACCACCCGGTAGCCGGCGTCGGCCAGCACGGGTCCGAGGTGGCGCCAGGTGTGTGCGGTGTCCGGGAACCCGTGCAGCAGGATCGCCAGCGGACGCTTCCCGGATTTCTTGGTCGACTCCATCGGCCCCCAGGTGAGCGCGGCCAGCGAGACCTCGGGCAGCTCGATGCGGATCTGTTCCATGGCCGACATCCTTGCGGGTCGCGGTCGGTGACGTGGGGCTTCCGTGCCGATAGCCTTCTTGAGACACCGAGTCACGGGTACTCACCACCACGCGACAGGGGGAACGGCATGACAGTCCTGGAGACCACGCCCACGGCAGGCGGAGCCGCCTTCAGCGAGATCCTGATCGCCGCCGCGATGGTGGGCGGGGTGATGCTCGCCTTCGGCTGGGTGGTGCTGCGCGAGCGGACCGGGCACACCACGCTGGTGGGCCAGCTCGCCGACAAGCTCGCGCAGATCGACGGCCTGCCGCGCTGGGTCGGGCTGCCGATGTACCTGCTGCTCGCCGCGCTGCTCTGCGCCGCGTTCGGGGTGTGGTGGGACGTGCCGATCCACATGCAGAACGGCCGGGACACGGGTCCGCTGGCCAACCCCTCGCACTACTTCATCCTGTTCGGCATCCTCGGGTTCACCCACGCCGGCGTGCTCTCGATGGGCCTGGCACGCGACCCGCTGCCGCGGCGTACGGTCCGCCTGACGAAGACCTGGCGGGTGCCGATGGGTTCGCTGGTCATCCTCGGCGCGGGTCAGATCGCCCTGCTCGGGTTCCCGGCCGACGACGTCTGGCACCGGCTGTTCGGGCAGGACGTCACCGAGTGGGGTCCGACCCACGTGATGATGATCGGCGGGGCGGTCACCTGCATCCTCGGCATCCCGCTGCTGCTCGCCGAGGCCTACCAGGTCGGCGCCCCCGGCACCCGGACCACGATCGGCCGGCTGCGCTCGACGCTGATGCTGGCGCTCTGCTTCATCCCGGTGGCGTTCCTGATGGAGTTCGACCTCGGCGTTCCGCAGTACCCGGCGGCGACGGAGTTCATCATCGCCGGCTTCATCTTCGCCTGGATCGCGACCGCGGTCCGGACCTGGTTCGGCCCCGGAGGTGCGCTGTTCGCGGTCGCGGTCTACCTCGGGGTGCACGCCTACCTCTGGATCACCGTCGGCGCGCTGCCGCACGTCCTGACCGCGCGGTTCCTGCTCTTCGTGCCCTCGGCGATCCTGGTCGAGCTGGTCGCCCTGGTCCTGGCGCCGACCCGGCGCCGGGTCGCGTTCGCGCTCGTCTCCGGGCTCCTGGTCGGCACCCTCGGCCTGTACGCCGAGTGGTGGTGGACCAAGGCCTTCCTGCCGTACCCGCAGCCGATCGCCTCGAGCGCGCTGCCGCTGATGCTCACGGTCGGGACGCTGGCCGCCCTGGGCGGTGCATCGCTCGGCCTCTGGCACGTCGCGCGCCTGCACGACGTGGCCGGGGCGACCCCGACCGTCGCGGAGCCGCCCGCGGCGGCTCCGGGTCACACGTTCCGCTGGGCCGGGCTGGCCGGCGTCGGCGTGGCGCTGGCACTGATGGTGGTCTTCGCGCCGCCCTCGGGTGGCGACGGCAAGATCACCGCGACGATCGGTCTCGACAACGCGTGCGACGGCACCCAGCGGTGCTCCTCCGGCGTCACGGTGCGGTTCTCGCCGGCGGACGCGGTCGACGACGCGGTCTGGGTCTACGGCCTGTCGTGGCAGGGGCGCGGCCCGAAGGCGGACGCGGTGAACCCGCCGGTCGACCCCGAGGCGAAGGTGCCGGGCATCGTCCGCGTTGCCATGGAGCCGACGGGGGAGCCCGGCGTCTACCGCAGCTCCGACGACCTGCCGATGTACGGGCACTGGAAGACCTTGATCCGGGTGCACCTGCTGCCCACCACGATGCTGGCGGTGCCGCTGCACGCGCCGAACGACCCGGCCATCACGAGCACCCGCGGGCGCGAGGTGCTGGCCCACGACGGCGACAAGGTCCAGCTCCGCGCCGAGAAGCAGTTCCTCCAGCGCGAGATCAAGGACGACGTCCCCGGGTGGCTGAACACCGGCGCCTACCTGGTGGTGATCGGCTCCTGGCTCTCCCTGGTGCTGTTCTTCGGCTGGTGCTACGCCCAGGCCGCCAAGGGCGTCGGCACGGGCGCTCCGCGGGCCCGCGAGACCGTCGACGCGTGAGCGGTTCCGGAAGTCTTCGAATGGGACTTCCGGGCGCTCCTGTCAAGGGCTGAACGGACATAACTGCCTTCGAGAATTCCCTTGCCCACAAGGCGAAACTGCCGATCTTCGGGGTACGGGACCGGTAGCGTTCTTGGGACCGGCACACGTGAGGAGAGCCAGTGATGAGCAGGGCTGACGGAGCGGTTGCACCGCTGCGCCTGGTGACACCGCTCGAGCGCGTCGAGAAGGCCGCGAGCCGTCTGCGTCGTACCGAGTTCGGCGGTGGCAGTGCCCGCTCCGCGATGCTCAACGCCGCCCTCGCGCACACCGTGAAGCCGTTCATCTCCGTCTGGGCGCGGATGCCGCTGGCGCCGTGGCCGTACTTCCTCGTCGACTACGCCGGCCTGGCGCTGAAGCCGGTCGAGGGCACCACCTTCGAGCGCATGGAGCTCCCGAGCTGCAAGGCCGAGGTGACCCGGACTCCGTCCTGTGAGGACCGCGTGGTCGTCTACCTGCACGGCGGCGCGTTCGTGGTCGGCGGCCGGTTCCTGCACCGCCAGCTGGTCTCCCGGATCGCGGAGGCCACCCGCTCCAGCGTCATCGCCGTCGAGTACCGCCAGCTGCCGGACCACCCGGTGAGCGCGTCGATCGCGGACGGCCTGGACGCCTACCGCTACGTCCTCGACTCCGGCGTGCCGGCCTCCCAGGTCGTGATCATGGGTGACTCCGCCGGCGGCTACCTGACCTTCCAGGTCGCGCTCGCGGCCGAGAAGGCCGGGCTGCCGATGCCGGCCGGGCTGATCGCCCTCTCGCCGCTGATCGACTTCGACGGCACCGCGAAGGTGACCGCCGAGTCCGCCGAGACCTGCGCGCTGTTCCCGAAGAACTGCTTCGACGGGCTGTCCCAGGTCGTCCTGCGGGCCTCGCTCCGCGCCGGCGAGGGGCACGCCCTGCCGGATGCGCCGTCGCGCGCGCTGCTGCACGGCCTGCCGCCGTCGCTGATCCAGGTCAGCTCGGCCGAGATGGTCTACCCGGACGCGGTCTCGATGGCCGAGTCGCTCGAGGTGGCCGGGGTCGACGTCGAGCTGCAGGTCTGGGACCACCAGGTGCACGTGTTCCAGGCCGCGGCCGGGATCCTGCCCGAAGCAGCCCAGGCGATCGAGGAGATCGCGGACTTCTTCGACCAGGTCATCCCGGACACGCTGCTCGCCTACGCCTGACCAGCGCCTGGGCACAGCAGGCGCTGGGTCCCGGCCCGAGCCGGGTCAGCACCCTGCCAGGGTCTATCCGAACGCCGTGTCGGCGTGCGCCTCGGCGGCGATCACCTCGATGCCGGGGTTGAGCTTGAGCAGCTTGTTCAGCACCGTCACCACGATGTGGATCGACCGCACGGTGATGCCGCTCGCATGCGTTCCGGCGCAGCTGTGGTTCGCCAGCCCGTCGTTGTCGCAGAACTGCTCGTTGAGGACGATGAACCCGATCCCGGGCAGCGTGATCACCGTGTTCGGCGCCGGTGTCCCGCTGATGGGGATGCCGAGCACCTTGAGGTCGACGAACTTGGTGCCGCCGTCGGTCGACAGCGAGCCCTGCCCGCCGGCCAAGGACTTCGCCTGGGCCCGCACGAGCGTCGCGCTCACCACGCAGCCGGCACCGCCGAGCAGGCACAGCGGGGTGCTGCCGTTGCCGGCCACCTCGGCATAGCTGTCGGAGGCCGCGCCGGAGGCGGTCGTCACACCGAACGAGCTGCTGTCGGCCACCAGGGCCCGCAGGCCGGCACCGTCCGGAGCCGGGAAGACGACCTGCGCGACGTGCTCCTTCTCGGAACCTCCCAGTGGCGAGATCCCGACGTAGCCCTGGGTGAGGTCCGCCAGCAGCACGTTGGTGTTCAGGCTGGCCACGTAGGCGTGACCGCTGACCTGCTGGTGCTGGGACCCCTCGCAGACGAACGTCTTCGGGAAGTCGCTGTGCGCGATCGCCTGACCCACGACCAGGTCGACGGCCTGGACGCCGAGCAGGACGCCGGTGATCTTTACGTGGATCATGTTCACGGTCAGATCGGCACCGTAGGTGTTGCCGCTCAGGCCCGCCGACGAGGTGCGCTCGTTGATCGCCACGTAGCTGTTGGCGCCGAAGATCGCCTTGTTGAGCGGGATCTTCGTGGTCTGGTTCAGGTTGACCGGCTCGAGGATGTTGGTCACCCTCAGGCCGACGATCGCCGAACCTGCCGAGCTCACGCCGGCGTACTCACCGGTGGCGTACGTGCTGGCCACCGCCCGGACGGCGTCCACCTGGACCGTGCAGATCCCGGCCACCGGCACCAGGCAGACGTTCGCCACCTCCGAGGTGCTGGTCTGTGCCGCCAGGTTCTGCGCGACACCGCTGCGGGCCAGGGAGTTGAGCACCCCGGCCGACAGGATGCCGTTGATGTTGGCCGACAGCACGCTGTTGTTGTTCACCACGGGTCCGCCCAGGCCGCTCTGGCTGGAGGAGGCCCGCGAGATCACCAGGCTGTTGCTGTTGACCCCGAACGGGTTGAGAAGGCCGTTCAGGAGGACGTTGATGATGCCCTTCGACTTCAGGTCGACCCCGACCGAGGAGCCCCACGCGTGCGCACCGCTCGGGTCCGGCTGCGGCGTGATCGCGTCGGTCACCGGGTTGGACGAGATCGGTGCCCCGTTGCCGATCCGCAGCTGGGCCACGTTGGTCACCGAGCAGGTCTGGTTGCTGGTCACCCGGACCACCAGGGTCACCGACCCGGAACCGCCCTTCGGCGCGATCGAGCCGACGTTCCAGGTCGCCGTCCCGGTGGCGCCGTTCGTGGTGCACTCGGCGCTGCAGGACTCGAACCGGGTCCCTGCCGGGATCGCGTCGGTCAGCGTCACCGGGATCGCCTCGGCGTCACCCAGGTTGGTGTAGCCGATCGTGTAGGTGATGAGCTGCTGTCCGAGCGAGTTCGTGTCCACCGAGCTCGACTTGATCACCGTCACCGAGGGAGCCGCCGTGACGCAGACCGTGGCTCCGGCTGCGTCCTCGCCGTCCACCCGGACCGTGTTCACGACCGGGTAGGTGCCGTCCTCGCAGGTGCCGCCACCGGACTCTCCGGTGTAGCGGTCCGGCAGCACCACCGAGTAGGTGAAGGTGACGCTGTCGCCGGCGCCGATCGTCCCGGTCTCGCAGGTGATCGTGTCGCCGTCGTCGACGCACGGTGCGCCGTCGTTGCTGCGGTGCACCGCGCTCGGGTCGAGCCGGTTGTCGTAGTCGTCGGTGAGGGTCGTCGACCCGGCCGCGTGGCCGTTGTTGGTGACGGTGATCGTGTAGCTGATCGTGTCACCGGGCCGTGCATCGGTCTTGTCGGCGGTCTTGGTGACGACCAGGTCCGGCGAGGCCGAGACGCAGACCGTCGCGGAGTCGTCCGGGCCGTCGCCGCCGTCGTCGCCGGCCAGGGTCGCGGTGTTGTCGATCGCGAACTGGCCGTCGCCACAACCCTCCGTGCTGTCGCTGTCGGAGTACGACGTGGGCAGCACGGCCGAGTAGCTGAAGACGACCTGGCTGTGGCCGGCGATGTCCCCGGTGTCACAGCTGAACGAGCCGCCGTTGTCCGTGCAGCTGCCGGTCCCGGTGTCCGGGGTCGGCAGCGACGGGCTCAGCCGGTTGTTGTAGTCGTCGGTGAAGCTCGTCGAGCCGCTGGCCGACCCCAGGTTCTTCACGGTGACCGTGTAGTTCACGGTGTCGCCCGGCTGGGCGTCGGTCTTGTCGACCGCCTTGGTGATCGAGAACTGCGCGCTGGCGTCCACGCAGACCGTCGCACCGTCGGTGGCGCCGCTCGCGGTGGTCACGTCGTTGTGGATCGCGAACTGACCGCCGTCGCAGCCCGATCCCGGGTCACCGGAGAAGGTGTCCGGCAGGGTGCCGCTGTAGGTGAAGGTCTGCGAGCCGCCGGCCGGGATCTCGGCCGTGCCGCAGTCCTTGAAGGCACCGTCGGTCAGGGCGCAGTCGTTGCCGCTCGGGTCCGAGGTGGCTCCGGTGACCGTCAGCCGGCTGTCCGGGGTGTCCGACCAGGTCGTCACGCCGGACGCGGTGCCGGTGTTCTCGACGGTGATCGTGTAGCCGATCGTGCCGCCCGGGGTCGCGACGTCGGTGTCGGCGTCCTTGGTCACCTTCCACTCCGGCGCCGCGGTGACACACGTCGTCACCGAGTCGCTGGACTCGTTGCTCAGCGAGACGCCGTTGACGACCGGGTACTGACCCGGCTCGCAGCCGCCGGTGCCGGAGTCGTTTCCGTCGAACGCGGAGGGCATCGTGGCGTCGTAGCTGAACGAGGTGTGGTCGCCGGCCTCGACGGTGCCGCTGGCACAGGTGAGCACGTCACCGTCGTCGGTGCAGGCGCTCGGGTAGCCGCTGACCGTCACGCCGTCGGCGTAGTCGTCCGTGGCGGTGGTGCTGCCGGGAGCGGTGCCGTTGTTGGTCACCGTCAGCGTGTAGTGCACCGTGTCACCCGGCTCGACGACCGTGGCGTGCTCGGCGGTCTTCTTCACCGTCAGGTCCGGGGCCGCGCTGGTGCAGACGGTCACACCGTCCGAGGAACCCTCGTTGTCGGCACCGTCGATCGAGACGGAGTTGACGACCGGGTACGCGCCGTTGCCGCACTCACCGTGGTCGTCCCCGGTGAAGGTGGCGGGCATGTTCACGGTGTAGGTGAAGTCCTGGTGGTCGCCGGCGACGAGCTCGTCGGTCGAGCAGGACAGCACCTTGTTGCCGCTCACGGTCTCCTTCGTGCAGCCGGCCGGCGGGTTCGCGATGTCGAGCGAGTCCGCGTAGTCGTCGGTGAAGTCCGTCGACCCGGCGGCGTTGCCGGTGTTGGTGACGGTGATCGTGTACGTGACCGGGTCGCCCGCGGACACCGTGGTGTCACTCGCGCTCTTGGACACGGTGAACTTCGGGCCGGCGCCGATGCAGATGACCACCGAGTCGGTCTTCGCGTCAGCATCGGCGTGGGCACCGCTCAGGGTGGCCACGTTCTTGAAGCCGTACTGGTTCGCGCCGCAGCCGAGGTTGCCCGGCGTACCGGTGAAGGTCTCCGGCACGGTCACGTCGTAGGTGAACGTCTGCTGGCCGAGCGCCGGGATCACGCCGGTGGTGCAGTCGAACTTCCCGGCCGCCGGCGAGCAGTTGTTGCCGCTCGGGCTGCTGGTCGCGTCTCCCGGGGAGAGCGCGTCGTCGTAGTCGTCGGTGAACGACGTGGAGCCGGCCGCCGTGCCGGTGTTCGACACGGTCACCGTGTAGGTGATCGTGTCGCCGGGCATCGGCGTGTTGTTGCTGACCGACTTGTCGATCGTGAACGTCGGGCTCGCGTCCACGCAGACCTCGGCACCCGCCGGGTCGGCGTCCACGCCCACCAGGGAGGCCGCGTTGGCGATCCGGTAGCCGCCGTTGTCGCAGACGTCGTTGCCGCTGAACGTGGCCGGGACGGTGGCCGAGTAGGTGAAGACCTGCGAGGAGTGCGCGGCGATGACGCCGGTGCTGCAGGTCATCGTCAGGTTCGAGCCCGCGGTGATGAAGCAGGAGCCCACCGACGGGTCGGTCGGGGTGAGCCGGTCGTCGAAGTCGTCGGTGAAGCTGGTTGCCCCGGCCGCGTCACCGTCGTTGAACACGGTGACCGTGTAGGTGATGGTGTCGCCCGGGTGCGCCGAGGTCTTGTCGACGCTCTTGGTGATCCGGAACTCCGGCGAGGCCGCCACGCAGACGACCGCGGTCGAGGCCGGGTTGGAGGCCAGGGTCGCGGTGTTGCTCACCGGGTAGGTCCCGTCGGCGCAGTCGTCGCTGCCGGAGACCGGGCCGAACGAGGTCGGCATCTTGGCGGTGTAGGTGAAGACCACCGAGTCGCCCGGGTCGACGGACCCGGTCGAGCAGGAGAACGATCCGCTGCCGGGCGTGCAGGACGCGCCCGAGGTGGTCGACGTCGGCAGGGTCGGCGCCAGGGCGTCGTCGTAGTCGTCGGTGAAGCTCGTCCCGCCCGGCGCCTGGCCGTCGTTGGTCACCGTGATCGTGTAGGTCACGGTGTCGCCCGGGTTCGCGGTGTCGGTGCTGGCCTTCTTGTCGATGCTGAAGTTCGCCGAGGCGCCGACGCAGACCGTGACGCTCGAGCTGCTGGAGCCGGAGGTCGCGGTGTTCTTGAGGGCGAACGACCCGGACGGGCAGTCACCGCCGGACATGCCGGTGAAGCTGGTCGGCATCTTCGCGGTGTAGGTGAAGGTCTCGGTGCCGCCGGAGAGGAGCTCGACCGTGGCGCAGTTGGTGAAGTCGCCGCCGGTCGGGGCACAGGTCGTGCCGTTGGCGTTGTCCGAGGTCGCCGAGCTGACGTCGGTCAGCCGCGGGTCGAGGTTGTCCGACCAGGTCGTCGAGCCGGCCGCCAAGCCGGTGTTCTGGACCTTGATCGTGTAGGTCACGGTCTGGCCCGGGTCGGCGGTCTCGTCGTCGACCGTCTTGGTCACCGTGAACGCCGCAGCGGCGCTGACGCAGACGTCGACGCTGGCCGTCGAGCTGCCGGTGCCGAGACTGACCGCGTTGTTGAAGCGGTACTGGCTGCTGGTGCAGGTGCCGCCGCCCTTGGCGCCGGAGAACGTGCCGGGCAGGGTCGCGGTGTAGGTGAACGTCTGGGACGCACCGGGAGCCAGGCTCGCGGTCGCACAGGCGTTGAACTGGCGGTCCCCGGAGGTCGTCGGGGCGCAGTCGTTGCCGGTTGGGTTGGCCGACACGGCGTTGCTGACGCCGATGAGCCGGTCGTCGTAGTTGTCGGTCCAGGTGGTCGAGCCGGGCGCGCTACCGGTGTTCTTGACCGTGACCACGTAGGTCAGGTTCCCGTTCGGCGCCTGCGTGCCCGAGACGCTCTTGGTGACGGTGAACGTCGAGCTGGCGCTGACGCAGACCGTCGCGGTGGCCGGGCCGGTGCCGGAGGTGACGTTGGTGCCCGCGGCGAAGGTCGCCGTGTTCTTCACCGCGAACTGACCAGCGGCACAACCGGTGCCGGCGCTGCTGAACGTGGTCGGCAGCTTCGCGGTGTAGGTGAAGGTCTGGGTGCCGTTGGGGAGCAACGAGTTCGTCGTGCAGCTCATCGAGCCCGAACCCGCGGTGCACCCGGCGGGCGTGGTGACGTTGGTGAGGTTGTTGTCGTAGTCGTCGGTGAAGGTCGCGGTGCCGGCCACGCCACCGGTGTTCGTCACGGTGACGTTGTAGGTGACGGTGTCGCCCGGCGCGGCCGAGGTCGGGTTCGCGGTCTTGGCGATCGTGAAGGCGGCCGGCGGCGGCGGCGGGGTCGAGCTGCCGACCTTGATGTTGTGCGTCTTGGCACCGCCGATGCTGGCCGCGAGCTGGGCGTTGCCGTTCACGGTCGAGGCGCCCTGCGCCCAGGCGCGCGGGGTCGAGGCCGGACCGGTCAGGGCCAGGTGGGCTCCGAACATCAGGATCGCGGTGACCGGACCACTGGTGGTGAAGGTGACGGTCGCAATGCCGGTGCTCCCGCTGTGCGTCACGGTCGAGCCGGTGATGGTGCCGCCGTACAGGGTCCACTGGCGGTCGGCCTGGGCGAGCTCGTGGGTGGAGACCACGATGTTGTAGCCGGCCACCACCGGTCCGCGAGACGCGGTGTCGGAGGGGATCGGGAACGTCGAGGGGGAACCGGCGCAGATCGAGGCCGCGTAGCCCAGGCAGGGCTGGGCACCGGTGACGGTGTAGTTGTACGTCGCGAGGTAGTCGATGATGTGCGAGCTGCCCGAGAGGTCGTCGTACGTCGTGGTGAACGAGTAGGTGCCGGCACTGTCGACGTTCAGCTCGACCCGCTGGGGGACGACCTGGTCCTCGCTGTACCCGCCGATCAGGTTGCCGCCGGTGTAGCCGCTGCAGACCGTGGTGGGGGTGCCGCGCTGGCACTGGTCGAAGGTGCCGACCGACGCAGCAGCGCCGGCCGGGGGAGCGACCACGATGGAGATTCCGAGAGCAGCCAGAGCACCGGCGAGGATGATTCGGAACGTACGCACAACTACCCCCAGATGGGTTCGGGAACAACGGCGTACCCCCCGAGAGGCCTCATTCCGCGAAAAGGGAGGGACGGAACGAGACGGGTGCGTACTCATTCGAATGACCGATCGGCCTAGTGTCAACGGGTGTCCGGTATCAGCCGTTCGGCTGGATAGACCACTCCAAAAGGCTGATTGGAACCGGTAGGTCTCGCTTGTCCGGGTCTGTCCTCGGGCACGGTTTCCGCGACGGATTCCGCGGCCGTCGCAGGTCCTCGGGGTGGGGGTCGCTAACCTCGAACGCGTGTCCGGCGACGTCGACTCCTGGTTCCGCACCCACACCTCGTCGTGGTGCGACCGCACCGTCGCCGAGCTGCTCGAGGCCAAGGCGTCGAGCGGCTCGGTGGTGAGCCTCGTCGTGCCCGCGCGCAACGAGGCCGCGACCGTCGGGGACGTCGTCACCCGGGTGCGCGAGGCCCTGGTCGAGACGACCGACCTGCTCGACGAGATCGTGGTCATCGACTCCGACTCCACCGACGACACCTACGCGGTCGCGGCCGACGCCGGCGCGGTCGTCCACCGGGCCGCCGAGATCCGTCCCGACCTGGGCTCGCACCCGGGCAAGGGCGAGGCGATGTGGAAGTCGCTCTTCGTGACCCGCGGCGACGTGCTCGTGTTCATGGACGCCGACCTGCTCGACTGGGACACCCACTTCGTGCCCGGTCTGCTCGGTCCGCTGCTGACCCGCCCGGAGGTGGCGCTGGTCAAGGGCTTCTACGAGCGCCCGCTGGCCGACGGGACGCTCGCTGACGACGTCGCGGCCTACGAGGGTGGACGGGTGACGGAGCTGGTCGCGCGCCCGCTGCTCAATCTTCTCTTCCCCGAGCTGGCCGGGCTGGTGCAGCCGTTGGCCGGGGAGTGGGCGATCCGCCGCGACCTGTTCGCCTCGCTCTCGGTGCCCACCGGGTACGCCGTCGAGCTGGCCGCGCTGATCGACACGCTCGAGGCCCGCGGGGTTGGCGCGATCGCCCAGGTCGACCTCGGGAGCCGGGCGCACCGGCACCAGGCGCTGCGCGACCTCGGGGGGATGGCCACCCAGATCATCGCCACGGCCCTGGAGCGGGCCGGCAAGCAGCCGCCGGGCGATGCCACCGTGCTGCGGCAGTACCACCGCGTCGACGGCGTCATCGAGCCCGTCGACCGGATGGTCCCCGAGGTGGAGCGCCCGCCTGCGGCAGGATTCCTGGCATGACCCTCAAGCTCGGGCGGCAGTCGTTCTCGGACGAGGCGACGCTGATGATGGCGATCGTCAACCGGACGCCGGACTCCTTCTACGACAAGGGTGCGACCTGGGCCGAGGACAAGGCCTTCGACCGGGTCGCCCAGGTCGTCGACGAGGGCGCCGAGATCGTGGACATCGGCGGCATCAAGGCAGCCCCCGGCGTCTTCATCGACGCCGCCGAGGAGAAGGAGCGCGTCGTCTCCTTCGTCGCGCGGGTCCGGGAGAAGTACCCGGACCTGGTCATCTCGGTCGACACCTGGCGCGCCGAGGTCGGACGTGCGGTGTGCGAGGCCGGGGCCGACGTCCTCAACGACGCTTGGGGCGGTGCTGACCCGGAGCTGGTCGACGTCGCCGCCGCGTTCGACGCCGCGATCATCTGCACCCACACCGGTGGGGTCACCCCGCGCACCCGGCCGTACCGGATCGAGTACGACGACGTGGTGGCCAGTGCCATCGCCGACACCACCGCCTACGCCGAGCGGGCACTGGCCGCCGGCGTCGCGCGGGAGAGCATCGTCATCGACCCGGCCCACGACTTCGGCAAGAACACCTTCCACTCCCTGGAGCTGACCCGGCGGCTGGACGAGATGGTCGCGACCGGCTGGCCGGTGCTGGTCTCGCTGTCCAACAAGGACTTCGTCGGCGAGACCCTGGACCTGCCGGTCGGCGAGCGGCTGACCGGAACCCTGGCCGCCACCGCGATCAGCGCGTTGGCCGGCGCACGGATCTACCGGGTGCACGAGGTCGTCGAGACCCGGCAGGTGGTCGACATGGTGAACACCATCGCCGGACGCCGGCTCCCGCAGCGAGCGATCCGGGGGCTGCAGTGAAGCTGCTCATCGTCCCCGGCGTGCTGGCCCTGCGCCCCGAGTACGCCTCGATCGAGGACCCGGTGGCCGAGCTGCGCAAGGCGGTCGCCGAGGCCACGGACTGGCTCGGGGACGGCCGGCTGGTCACCGCGAACGGATCGGCCATGCGGACCGAGAAGGCACCCGGCCACTTCGACGCCAGGGCCGAGACCTTCGACGCGGCCCTGGGTGCTGCGCTGCGCGCCGGGGATCTGGCCGCACTCCGGCGTCTCGACACCGTCCTGGCCGAAGAGCTCTGGGCCGACGTCGCCGCGCTGGTCGCGATCGCCGGCGAGCTGTCCGAGGTCACCAGCGTCGAGGTCGACTACGACGACGACCCGTACGGCGTGCAGTACTGGGTCGTGCGCTGGGAGTGCTCGTGAGCCTGCGGATCCTGATCGACGCCGGTGGTCGGACCGGCGAGGTGGCCGAGGCCGACCTCGAGGACCTCTACCGCCCGCCGCACCTGCCGTGGCTGCGGGTGAACATGGTCAGCACGCTGGACGGGGCGGCCAACGGCGAGTCCGGCAAGAGCGGCTCGATCAACAACGAGGTCGACAAGCTCGTCTTCCACGCCTTGCGCGCTCAGTGCGACGCCGTGCTGGTCGGTGCCGGCACCGCGCGCACCGAGAACTACCGCGAGGCCGCGGTCCCGCTGGTGCTCGTCTCCCACCAGGGCCAGGTCCCCGAGCAGCTGGCCGGGGCCACGCCCGGCAAGGTGCTGATGGCGACCTGCGCGTCCTCGCCGGGCCTGGACGCGGCCCGTGAGGTGCTCGGTGCGGACCACGTGATCGTGGCCGGCGACAGCCAGGTCGACCTGGTGGCGGTGAAGGCCGCGCTGGCCGAGCGCGGGTTGGGCAACGTGCTCAGCGAGGGCGGCCCGAGCCTGCTGCGCGACCTGCTGGGGTCCGGTGCCGCCGACGAGCTCACCCTGACCTGGGTGCCGCGGGTGATCGGTGGCGTGCACCCGCGGATCGTGATGGGGGAGTCGCTCGACCTCGACCTGGCGCCCGCCCTGCTGCTCGAGCAGGACGGGACGCTGCTGGGTCGCTGGCTGGTCCGGCGCTAGAGACCGAAGCGACGCGCGAACGCGTCCGCGAGGATCTGGTATCCCTGCGGTGTCGGGTGGATGTTGTTCTGGCTGCACATCGAGGTGAACTCGCAGATGTCCGCGACGTTGCGCGGCAGCTTGCCGTAGGGCGCGACCACGCGCTTGTTCGCGAAGTCCAGGGTGTGGAGGGCGGTCATCGCGTCGGCGACCTTGAACCCGTGCGCCAGGTACGCCGTCGTCTCGGCCGTGTTGATCGCCACCAGGAGCGACACCGACGCGGTGGCGAGGACCTGACCCTGGGCTCCGGTGAGCCAGTAGGCGAGGAACGGGTCGTAGTAGTTCATCCCCACCGACAGCGGTAGCTTCCCGTCCGCGGCGGTGAGCCGGTCCAGGATCGTCTGCAGGTTGGTCCCGATCTTCACGGTCCCCTGGGTGACGCAGGCGAAGTCGATCGATCCGCCCTCGGCGCAGCCGGCGACGTCGTTGGCCCCGATGTCCAGGGTCAGGTGGGTGACCTGCCCCCGGTGCGCGGAGAGGAACTGGGCGGCGACGTCGAGCTGCGAGGTCCCGACCGGGTAGCGGTCGGTGCAGCGCCCGCCGTCGATCATCGTCGAGGTGGTCTCACCGCTGCAGCCGAGCTTGACCAGCTGCAGCGAGGGGTCCTTGGCCTTCAGCTTCGCGTAGAGCAGGTCCGCGTACCCCTGGTCGGTGTCGCCGACGCCCGCCAGGTAGCCCTGCGACAGCGAGTCGCCGAGCGAGACGTAGTAGTGCGGGGTGTCCGCCGACGACGTGGACACCGGGACGAGGGCCGAGGCGGCCACCGCGGCGAGGGACGCGAGCGTGAGCAGGATGCGAGGTGAGCGCATGGGTCGAGCCTCCGGGAGGTGAGAGAACCTCGACCTTAAGCAGACCAGGGATCCTCGCGCTGCCAAACGGTCGGGAAGGACAGCGTCACGCCGTCGCGCTCGGCCAGCCGGCCCAGCACCCGCATCGTCACGTCCAGGTCGTCGCCGGCGTACGGAAGAGCGCGCAGCGGCGGGTCGTCCGGGCCCATCGGGAGCGGGGAGAAGAAGTCGTCCCAGTGGGTCAGCACGGCGCGGCGTGCCCCGGTCCGGCGCACGGTCTCGTCCCAGTAGGTCTGGATGTAGGACTCCGGCTGGATGCCGAGCTGCCCGATGCCGAGGTAGGCGACCTCCGCCTGGTGCCCGGCGAGCGACCCGACGACGTACCCGGCGCTGCCCTGGATCAGCGCGGTGCGTCCGGAGTCGTGCGCGACCAGGATCGACCAGGCCTCACCGCACAGGTAGGCGCCGACCTTCGCAGGCGGCACGACCGGCTCGGTGATCACGCCGGGGTAGCGGTCCGGCGGGCAGTGGTGCGAGACGACGAGGGTCAGGGTCCAGGCGCCGAAGCGGGTCGGCGTCCCGGGGGGCGGTGTGGCGATCCGGTCCCCGGGCAGGCCGGCGCCGCGGCCGAGATTGGCCACCGAGGTGCCGCCGACGAGCACCGCTCCGGTGCGCTCGGCGACCGCGGCCGAGTCCAGGGCGTGGTCGACGTGGCCGTGCACCGGGATCACCGCCTCGAGCCGGTCGATCCCGGCCTTGGCCAGGCAGGCCTCGATCCGGGACGCATCCGGCGCGAGCCTCCGGGTGAGCACGCTGACCATGCCGGGCCGGCTGAAGAAGCCGTCGGTGAGGATCGCCGACGTGCCGTCGTGGAGCAGCAGGCTGCTGACGCCCAGGAACGTCACCGACAGTCCGTCGCCGGCGGCCGGCACGTCGAACCGGTCGGCGTACGGAGCCAGGTCGGGGCGGCCGAGCTTGAGCCTCACCGTGCTGCCCTCACCGGCCGGTTCCGACGTGGAACAGCTCCTGCGGACCCTCGAAGCCCTTGAGCTCGACCGCCCCGGCGGGCGGGAAGTCGAACTCCTCCTCGAGCGCCTCGGCGATCTCGGCGGTCACCAGGATCTCGCCGCCCTGCGCCTGTCCGGCGACCCGGGCCGCGAGGGCCACGTTCTGGCCGAAGTAGTCGCCGTCGCGCTCGATCGCGGTGCCGGTGTGCAGGCCGATCCGCACCCGGATCGGGGTCCGGCGCAGCTCGCGGCTCCGGTTCCAGTTCGCACTCAGCGCCCGCTGGATGTCCAGGGACGCGGAGATCGCGAGCGTCGGGGTCGAGAACACCACCATGTGCCCGTCGCCGAAGCTCTTCACGATCAGGCCGCGGTACTTGTCGACGTAGGTCTCCACCAGCCGGTCGTGGGCGCTCAGCACCTTGAGCCAGCGCGCGTCGCCGAGCTGGGTGTTGAGCTGGGTGGAGTTCTCGATGTCGGAGAAGAAGATGGTGACGGTGCCGTCCTCGCCGGCGACCCGCCCGATCGCGGCGCGCTGGTCCGCGGCCCAGCGGTTGAAGTCCTCCAGGGTGCTGACCAGCATCCCGCCGACGCCCTGCTCCCGGACCCGGGCGACCGCCTCGACGACCGAGCGCACGGCGCTCGCGGTCCGCACGGCCCGCGGGGAGGAGCCTCCGGCGAAGGGGGGCGGTACCCGGCGGTTGGCCTCGGCGAGCTCGGCGCGGGTGGCCCGCAGCTGGAACAGTGCCCAGCCCAGCGCGGCGCTGACCAGCAGCAGCGCGATCCCCAGGACGAGTGCGAGCACGCGTGAACTCTGGCACAGGCGGATGACGCCCGCGTTACCGCGTGAGATAGTAAGAACCTGTTCT
>NZ_RJSG01000002.1:2072399-2127433 GCF_003725775.1 Nocardioides marmorisolisilvae | reverse complement strand
AGTTTCGACAGGCTCAACCCAAGAGTTTCGACAGGCTCAACTACCACTACGCCCGGGAGGGTCCTTGACCGCGACTCCGGCCATCGACGGCTGGTTCACCACCGGCGACGCGCCCGCGCTGCTCGGCTCGAAGTGCACCACCTGCGGCACCGTCTTCTTCCCGAAGACGACCGGCTTCTGCAAGAACCCGGCCTGCTCCGGCGAGGAATTCACGGAGACCGAGCTCTCCCGCCGCGGTCGGGTGTGGTCCTACACCGACGCGCAGTACCAGCCGCCGGCGCCGTACATCCCGGCGAGCGACCCCTACGTCCCGTTCGCCCTGGCCGCCGTCGAGATCCCCGAGGGCCTGGTCGTGCTCGGCCAACTGGCCGCGGGCTTCGGCGTCGCGGACATCAAGGTCGGGGACGAGGTCGAGCTGGTGGTGGAGACCTCCTACGTCGACGAGACCGGCGAGCGTTCGATCTGGAAGTGGCGCCCCGTGTCGGTCGAGCCTGTCGAGACCACGGGAGGTGCGCAGTGAGCCGGGACGTCGCCATCGCGGGGGTGGGCATGCACCCCTGGGGCAAGTGGGGCAAGAACTTCGTCGAGTACGGCGTCGTCGCCGCCCGGGCGGCGCTGGCCGACGCCGGCATCCCGTGGCCCGACGTCGACCTGATCGTGGGCGGCGAGACCGTCCGCAACGGCTACGGCGGCTACGTCGCCGGCGCCACCTTCGCCCAGGCGCTGGGCTGGAACGGCGCTCGCGTCGCGACCAGCTACGCCGCCTGCGCCACCGGCGCCCAGGCGCTCGACACCGCCCGCGCCCGGATCCTCGCCGGGATGTCCGAGGTGGCCCTGGTGGTCGGCGCGGACACCACGCCGAAGGGCTTCCTGGCCCCGAACGCCGGCGAGCGCTGGGACGACCCGGACTGGCTGCGCTTCCGCCTGCTCGGGATGACCAACCCGGCCTACTTCGCGCTCTACGCCCGCCGCCGGATGGACCTGTACGGCGCCACCAGCGAGGACTTCGCCCAGGTGAAGGTGAAGAACGCCAAGCACGGTCTGAGCAACCCGAACGCGCGCTACCGCAAGGAGGTCGCGGCCCACGAGGTGCTCGAGTCGGCGATCGTCGCCGACCCGCTGCACCTGCTCGACATCTGCGCCACCTCCGACGGCGCTGCCGCCGTGGTGCTGTGCTCGGTGGAGTACGCCCAGAAGCTGGCTCAGAAGCACGGTTCCGGAGACTTGGTGCGGATCAAGGCGATCTCGACGGTCACGCCGACCTTCCCGAACACGATCATCGACATGCCGCTGATGTCGACGGACTCCTCGGCAGTGGCCGGGGTTCCCGAGCGCACCTTCAAGGAGTCGATCGGCGACGCGGCGTACGAGGAGGCCGGGATCAGCCCCGAGGACGTCGACGTGGCCGAGGTCTACGACCTGTCCACGGCGCTCGAGCTCGACTGGATCGAGGACCTCTCGCTGTGCAAGCGCGGCGAGGCCGAGCAGCTGCTGCGGAGCGGCGACACCACGATCGGCGGCCGGATCCCGGTCAACCCGTCCGGCGGCCTGGCCTGCTTCGGCGAGGCCGTCCCGGCCCAGGCGCTGGCGCAGGTGTGCGAGCTGACCTGGCAGCTGCGCGGTCAGGCCGAGGGCCGTCAGGTCGAGGGGGCACGGGTCGGCATCACCGCCAACCAGGGCCTGTTCGGGCACGGCTCCTCGGTGATCGTCGCCCGCTGAGGCTGGTGCTCCGGCCCGGTTATCGTGGAACGGTGATCCGGCGCGCTGTGCTCGCAGCCGTGCTCGCGCTGCTCGTCCTGGGCGCGAGCACGACGTTCGCGACCGCTGACGACGCACCGCCGACGCCGCCCGCGTTCACGCCACCGCCGATCCCGACCCCGTCCGACGGAGCCTCCAGCGGGCCGACGTACGTGATCACCCCGGGGGTCGGGGGCTCGGAGCTGCCGACGCCGAGCGACCCCAAGGACGTCGCGAAGGCGAAGCAGGCCGACCAGGCCCAGCACCACGCCGGGACCGGCAAGCACGGCAGCGCCGATCCGGGGACCGAGGAGCCCGGGCGGGCGAGCGGCGAGACCGCCGGTCCGCAGACGCCGCTCGCGCACCCCACGTCGGCCGACAAGGTCACCCCGGTCCTGCGGGGATTCGCGGCATTGGTCGCGATGGTCGTGCTCTACGAGATCACCGCGGTGCGCCGCTCCGTCTTCCGGCGCCGCCGCGCGAGCGTGACCGCCGGCTGACCGGTTCGTTGACCCGGCATGCGCCGTACCGCTGCCGTGTCCCTGTTCGCCCTCTTCGCCGCGCTGCTCTTCAGCGATGTCGACCTGCACCGGAACAAGGCGGTCGCCGCGACGCCGCCGGACCTGCGCGACGTCATGCTGGTCGGCAACAACTGGGCCGGCACCGCGACGATCGTCGACTCGCACTCGCTGAAGCTGCTCAAGACCGGGATCAACTTCATCCCGGACAAGGCCCAGGAGATCGCCGACATCCGCAAGAACCCGGACCAGCTGGCGTACTACTACCTGATCCAGCAGGGGCCGGGCGAGGGTCACGACCAGTACGTCGACGACATGTTCACCACCAACGACGGCAAGTACGTCGCGGTGTCCCGGCCGAGCTTCGCCGACGTCGTCTGGATCGACCTGGCCAAGGCCGCCGCCGGTGACCCGAACAGCATCGTGCGCGAGCAGCAGATGGACGGCTACCGCACCGACCACATGGGCCTCTCGCCGGACGGCCGACGGCTGCTGGTCTCGGACTCCACCAAGAACCAGGTGATCGAGTACTCGATGGTCGACGAGACCGTCGGCCTGAAGCAGATCAAGATGGGCGACCGGCTGCGGACCTTCCCGTCGGGCGAGACCCCGCACGAGAACAACTACTCGCCGGACGGCTCGCTGATCTACCACGCCTCGATCGGCAAGGTGTACACGCCGGGCGACGAGACCAGCGTCGGGCCGGTCAAGATCGGCCCGCTGCACGACGCCCTCAAGGGCAACCGCTGGTACCAGATCGTCAACAACAGCGACTTCTCCATCAAGTACCGCTGGGACATGGGCAAGGAGCTCGCCGAGGCCGGCCACGACGGCATGAGCTCGGCGGTCCGGCCGATGGCGGTCGCGCCGGGCGGACGGTTCCTCTACTTCCAGGTGTCCTACTTCCACGGCATCGTCGAGTTCGACACCCAGGCGCCGGACCTCGACGGGAAGGTCACCTACACCGCAGGCGGGATCGCCGAGCCGCGCGTGGGCGCCGTGACCCGGTTGATCAACCTGCCGAACCGGGTCCCGGACATGCCGCTGGAGGACTACGTCAACGACTCGGCGCACCACGGGCTGTCGATCAACTCGGCCGGCACCACGCTCTGCGCCGCCGGCACGATGGACGACTACGCCGCACTGGTCGACCGGGCCACCGGGACCTACACGATCCTCGACAAGGCCACCACCGGGCACGACTACCTGAAGCCGTACTGGACGACCGAGGGTCTCGACGACACCTGCTGGATCTCGCTGAGCGACTCCGACGCGGTCGCGGTCATCGATTTCGCCACCGGCGCCGAACGAGCGTTCCTGCCGGTCGGTGACCACCCGCAGCGGGTGCGCCACGGGTACGTGCCGAACGCCGTGGTGAACAGCTGGGACCCGGTGGTCCCCGGACCGATCGGCGGCCCCAACGGCGGCAGCCACGGTCTGGTGAACACGGTGGCCTCGCTGGTCGGCGTGGTGCTCACGCTGCTCAGCCCCCTCGTTCCGATACGGTGATCCGGACGCGGATCCGCCCTGGTCCGCGTGAACGAGGAGACCGATGAGGCCAGCAGCGACCCGTGCAGCGACGGCGCTGCTGGCGACCACCCTCGCCCTCGGGCTGGGCGGGTGCCGGGACATCCCGAAGTCGGCCACGGTGAAGGACTTCTGCTCCGCGGGGGAGAAGTTCTCCGCGTCGACGACCTTCAAGCAGGGCGTCTCCGCGGCCAAGAAGCTGGCCGACACCGGGACGCCGAAGGGGATCCCGCAGGCCGCTCGCGACGGGTTCGTCCAGCTGATCGACCGGGTGCTCGACGCCAAGAACGGGCAGGACTTCATCAAGAAGTCCAAGAAGCTCAACACCAGCGAGCAGAAGAACCTGAAGGCGCTGGACGCCTACATCAAGAAGACCTGCACCGCCTGACGCAGGCTGCGCCTAGCCGAGGCGTGGCGAGGTGCCGTCGACGTACAGCCAGCGCCCGCCGCGCTGCTCGAACGTGCTGCGCTCGTGCAGCAGGCCGTGCTTGCCCTGCCACCGCCAGTGCGCCCGGAACTCCACCACGCCGGTGCCGTCGCCGGGCTCCTCGACGTCGAGGACCTCGAGGCCGGTCCACTCCAGGCCCGGCTCCGGCGCGACCTGCTCGGGCCGGGTGCGCGGGTGCCAGGTGCGGAACAGGTGGTCCTCGTCGCCCACCACGAAGGCGGAGTAGCGCGAGCGCATCAGCTGCTCGACCCCGGTCGCCTGGCTCTCGTTGCGGACCAGCGGTCCGCAGCAGGCGTCGTACGCCGAACCGGACCCGCACGGGCAGGCCTGGTTCGCCGACATGGTGGACATGCGGGTCACGCTATCCGGTTCGCTCCCGGGAACGACCGCGCCGTCACGGGCCACTGAGTAGCCTGCAGAGGTGACCCCTTCGCACCTCGTGCCCTCCGCCCCTGCCCCCTCGATCGCTACCGTCGGCGCCCTGCGTGCCTCCGGCCACGTCCAGCGCTCGCTGCGCGCCGAGCTGCGGGAGAACCTGCTGGCCGCCCTCGCCGAGGGTCGGGACCCGTGGCCGGGGCTGCACGGCTTCGAGTCCACCGTGATCCCGCAGGTCGAGCGGGCGCTGCTGGCCGGCCACGACATCGTGCTGCTCGGCGAGCGCGGCCAGGGCAAGACCCGGTTGCTGCGCAGCCTGGTCGGGCTGCTCGACGAGTGGACCCCGGTGATCTCCGGCTCCGAGCTGGGCGAGCACCCCTACGAGCCGGTCACCCACGCATCGCAGCGCGCGGTCGCCGAGTACGGCGACGACCTGCGGATCTCCTGGAAGCACCGCGACGAGCGCTACTCCGAGAAGCTGGCCACCCCGGACACGAGCGTGGCCGACCTGATCGGCGACGTCGACCCGATGAAGGTGGCCGAGGGCCGTTCCCTCGGAGACCCGGAGACGATCCACTTCGGCCTGATCCCGCGCAGCCACCGCGGCATCGTCGCCATCAACGAGCTGCCCGACCTCGCCGAGCGGATCCAGGTCGCGATGCTCAACGTGATGGAGGAGCGCGACATCCAGATCCGCGGCTACGTGCTGCGGCTGCCGCTGGACGTGCTCGTGGTCGCCAGCGCGAACCCGGAGGACTACACCAACCGCGGACGCATCATCACCCCGCTCAAGGACCGGTTCGGCGCCGAGATCCGGACGCACTACCCGCTGCGGATCGAGGACGAGATCGCGGTCATCCGGCAGGAGGCGCACCTGGTCGCCGACGTCCCGGACCACCTGGTCGAGATCCTGGCCCGGTTCACCCGCAACCTGCGCGGCAGCCAGTCGGTCGACCAGCGTTCCGGGGTCAGCGCCCGCTTCGCGATCGCCGGTGCCGAGACGATCGCCGCGGCGGCGCTGCACCGCGCGACCGCCCAGGGCGAGGACGAGGCCGTCGCCCGCGTCGTGGACCTGCAGACCGCAGTCGACGTGCTCGGGGGCAAGATCGAGTTCGAGACCGGTGAGGAGGGGCGCGAGGAGGAGATCCTCACGCACCTGCTGCGGACCGCGACCGCCGAGGTGGTGCGCGACCGCCTGGCCGGCATCGACCTCGGCCTGCTCGTCGAGGCGCTCGACATCGAGGGCCGCTCGGTGGTCACCGGGGAGCAGGTGACCGCACGGGACTTCCTGGCCGGGCTGCCGCCGCTCGGGGAGTCCGAGCTGTACGACGACGTCTGCGCCCGCCTGGACGCGACCACCGACGGCACCCGCGCCGGTGCCATCGAGCTCGCGCTGGAGGGCCTCTACCTGGCCCGCAAGGTCGGCAAGGACTCCGAGGACGGGGAGACCACCTATGGCGGGTGACCGGCACCGGTCGTCGTACCGCCGCTACGCGGGCGGTGACCCGCTCGCGCCCCCGGTCGACCTGTCCGAGGCGCTGGCGCACATCGGCGAGGACGTGATGGCCGGTTACTCGCCCGAGCGCGCGATGCAGGAGTTCCTGCGCCGCGGCGGCCAGGACCAGCGCGGGCTCGACGAGCTGGCCCGGGAGGTCGCCCGCAAGCGCCAGGAGCTGCTCCAGCGGCACAGCCTCGACGGCACCATGAACGAGGTCCGCCAGCTGCTCGACCAGGCCGTTCTGGAGGAGCGCAAGCAGCTCGCCCGGGACGCCATGATGGACGACTCCGACCGCGCCTTCCGCGAGCTCCAGCTCGAGAACCTTCCGTCGTCGACCGCTGCCGCGGTCTCCGAGCTCAACGACTACGACTGGCAGAGCCCCGAGGCGCGCGCGGACTTCGAGAAGATCAAGGACCTGCTCGGCCGGGAGATGCTCGACCAACGCTTCAAGGGCATGAAGCAGGCGCTGGAGGGTGCCACCGAGGAGGACCGCGCCGCGGTCAACGAGATGCTCGGCGACCTCAACGAGCTGCTCGAGAAGCGCCGCCAGGGCGTTGACGCGGAGCAGGACTTCGCCGACTTCATGGACAAGCATGGCGACTTCTTCCCGGAGAACCCGCAGAACCTCGACGAGCTGATGGACGCGCTGGCCCAGCGCGCCGCCGCTGCCCAGCGGATGCTCAACTCGATGACGCCCGAGCAACGCCAGGAGCTGATGGAGCTCTCCGCGCAGGCCTTCGGATCACCGGAGCTGATGGAGGGCCTGAACCGCCTCGACTCCAACCTCCAGGCGCTGCGCCCCGGGGAGGACTGGTCCGGCTCCGAGCAGTTCGGGGGCGAGGAGGGCCTCGGCCTCGGCGACGGCACGGGCGCCTTCCAGGACCTCGCTGAGCTCGACGCGCTCTCCGAGCAGCTCTCCCAGTCCTACGGCGGCGCCCGGATGGACGACGTCGACCTGGACATGCTGGCCCGCCAGCTCGGCGAGCAGGCGGCGGTCGACGCGAAGACGCTGGCCGAGCTGGAGAAGGCGCTGCGTGAGTCCGGCTACCTCAAGCGCACCTCGGACGGGACGCTGCGGCTCTCGCCGAAGGCGATGCGCCAGCTGGGCAAGGCGCTGCTGCGCGACGTGGCCACCCGGATGTCGAACCGCCAGGGGCAGCGCGAGCACCGCAACGCCGGTGCGGCGGGGGACCGGACCGGCGCCAGCCGGGAGTGGGCCTTCGGCGACACCGAGCCCTGGGACATCCCGCGCACGGTGCTGAACGCGGTGCAGCGGACCGCGGGTGACGGTGGCGAGCTGCGCCTGACGGTGCAGGACATCGAGGTGATCGAGACCGAGGCGCGCACCCAGGCGGCCGTGGCGCTGCTGGTCGACACCTCGTACTCGATGATCCTGGACGGTCGCTGGGTGCCGATGAAGCGCACCGCGCTGGCACTGCACCAGCTGATCAGCAGTCGGTTCCGCGGCGATGCGCTGGAGCTGATCGGCTTCGGCCGGCACGCCGAGGTGATGGAGATCGAGCAGTTGACCGCGCTGGACCGGATGCCCGCCAAGGGCACCAACCTGCACCACGCCCTGCTGCTCGCGAACCGGCACTTCCGAAAGCACCCGAACGCGCAGCCGGTGCTGCTGATCGTCACCGACGGCGAGCCGACCTCGCACCTCGAGCCGGACGGGCAGCTCTACTTCTCCTACCCGCCGCACCCGCTGACGATCGCCAACAGCGTCCGCGAGCTCGACAACTCCGGCCGGCTCGGCGCGCAGGTGACCTTCTTCCGGCTCGGTGACGACCCGGGCCTGGCCCGGTTCATCGACCAGATGGCCAAGCGCGTCGACGGCAAGGTCGTCGCCCCGGAGCTCGACGACCTCGGCGCGGCCGTCGTCGGCAGCTACCTGGGCTCGCGCGGACCCGGGCGGTCCACCGGCTACGAGGACCCCTGGGGCGGCTGGTACGGCGGCAGCCGCGGGTTCTGGGTGGGCTAGCCGCCGAAGAGCTGCTGAGCCATCGCCTCGATCACGGCCTCCAGGCCGCGGATCGGGCGCACCATCACCGTGAACGAGACGATCGTGCCGTCGTCGTCCCAGGTGATCATGTCGATCCCCTCGATCTCCTTGCCGCCGACGACGGCGGTGAAGCGCAGCACCGCGTCGTTCTCGCGGGTCCAGGTGTCGTGGTAGGTCAGCGTCGGACCGAGCACGACCAGCGCCGCGCTGAGGTACGCCACGACCGTGTCGCGACCCTCCTGCGGCGCGTGCACGGCCGGGGAGCTGAAGACCGCGTCCTCGGCGATCATCCCGGCCAGCACACCGGCGTCACGGCTCGCGACGACCTCGTGCCAGCGGGCCAGGCCGAGCTCGGCGCCGGTGCTCACGGAAGCGCGACCTTGGCCCGGAAGCTGAACTTCTGGTTGTCCGAGGTGACGGTCACGTTCGCCAGGGTCACCCGCACCGAGCTGATGGTCTTGCCGGAGAAGTAGAGCGTCCGGGACCCGGCACCGCCCGAGTTCAGCGAGAGCGTCTCGTAGATCGTGGTGCCGTTCGTCTTCCGCACCTGGATCCGGACCTGGCCCACGTAGCTGCTCGGCGCACTGGCGGTGATCGTCAGGCGCGCCTTGGACGGCAGCGCGGAGCTCGGGATCAGCGTCACGTTCGCGCTCGAGAGGTGGTCCAGGCTGATGCTCTGGCTGCCCGTGTCGCGCTTGGAGTTGCCGAGGCCGGCGCTGCCCCAGGCGACGGGCTTCGGGAACAGCCTGCGGTCGGCGTACGAGCCGGACGGCAGGGTGTTCCAGACCGAGAAGCGGGCGAACGCCTGGGCGAAGCTGATGTGCTCGAGCCGGAGCACCGCGATGGTCGCCTGGATGGCGTTCTTGGTGCCGCGGGAGACCGAGGCCGCGTCCCAGATCCGGCGGATGATGTCGACGGAGTGGTAGCCCTCGCTGAGGTACTTCCAGAAGATCACCGCGCCGTAGCGCTCGAAGTCACCGGTGGTGTCGATCGGCACCTCGGACTGGGTGATCTGGCTGTAGTTGAGGTACTGGAGGTAGTCGTTGATGTCCGGGTAGACCTGGTCCTCCATCCAGACCGCGGTGCCCTCCAGGAACCAGGTGCTGTCGTCCGCGTCGTAGGCGAACTGGATCGCGTGGAAGAACTCGTGGGCAGCCGTCACGCTGAGCGAGTTCGTCGGCCAGGCGTTGAACTGCGACTTGGCGAAGTCGTTGTCCAGCTCGCACCAGGCCGTGGAGGTCGCCGACGGGTCGTCGGTGGTGCAGAAGCCGTAGTAGCCGTTCTGGCCGATGTCGTCGAGGAAGACGTCGTACTTGCCGTCCTGGTCCTTCAACGGCTGGCGGTAGTTCAGGTGGCTGGTCTCGTAGTAGTAGACGTGCTCCAGGACGTTGATGGTCTTGGAGGCCCAGGCCGCGGTCGTGGCCGCGTCGCCGGTGGTCTGGTAGTGCAGGCAGAAGTGGGTGCTGGTCTTGACCTCCCACTCGATCGGGGTGCCGAGCAGGACCGGCTGCGAGGCCGCCTCGCAGGTCGGCGAGTCCGGGATCGGTCGGCTCGTCGCGATGTCGGCGCTCTGCTGGTCGGCCTTGGCCAGCGCGGGCCGGGCCTTCTGCAGCTGGTGGATCAGCAGGCCCAGGTCGCGGCGGGGCTGGGCGCCGGAGGCTCGGCGTGCGTTCGCCTTCCCCGGCGAGAGCGCCTGCTTGACCTGCGCGAGCAACTTCTCGGCCTGGGTGCGGGTGTACGGCGACTTCGGCTCCGCCGGGGAGGCCTGCGCCCCCGAGGTGGTGACCAGGATGCCGAGCAGGAGAAGGGCCGAGGCCAGGACCGCGATCAGGCGCGTCCGAGAGTTGATCTGCACCCCGGAAGCCTAGGTCACCGCTCCTGGGAACGCACACAATCCGGACGTTCCCCCGCGCGGCGCTTCCGGTAGCGTCCGGAGCGCGATGACCATCCCGATGATCCTCCCCGCCGGAGCCGCCGACGCCGAGCGTCGCCGGCGTCTGCGCCAGATGAAGTCCCTGGCGGTCGGGCTGCTCGTCTTCGCCGCCGCGGTCTACCTGCTGACCCTCAACCAGGACGGGTTCCTCGGCTACGTCAACGCCGGCGCCGAGGCCAGCATGGTCGGCGCGATGGCGGACTGGTTCGCGGTCACCGCGCTGTTCAAGCACCCGCTCGGACTGCCGATCCCGCACACCGCGCTGATCCCGCGGCGCAAGGACGACTTCGGCAAGAGCCTGGAGGACTTCGTCCAGGAGAACTTCCTCCAGGAGGAGATCATCCGCGACCGGCTCGGCGCCGCGCGGGTCTCAGCCCGGGTCGGGGAGTGGCTGAGCGATCCCGCCAACGCGGCCAAGGTCGTGGCCGAGGGTGCCTCGCTGGCCGCGGTCGGGCTGCGTCGGCTGCGCGACGAGGACGTCGAGGGCCTGGTCGCGGACGTGATCCTGCCGCGGCTGGTGACCGAGCCGATCTCGCCGATCGCCGGAAACCTGCTCGCCGAGGTGCTGCGCGACGACGCCCACCACGGCCTGGTCGACCTCGCGCTGGAGGAGGGCTACCACTGGCTGGTGCACAACCAGGAGACCTTCACCTCGGTCATCGGCGAGCGTGCGCCGCGCTGGGTGCCCGAACGGCTCAACGAGCTGGTCACCGACCGGGTGCACCTGGAGGCGGTCCACTGGGTCGCGGACATCCGCGCCGACCCGAACCACCGCGCCCGGGCCGCGCTGGACAGCCTGCTCGCCCAGCTGGCCCAGGACCTGCTGACCAACCCGCCGACCCAGGAGCGCGCCGAGCGTCTCAAGACCCGGCTGCTGGAGCACCCGCAGTTCCTGGCCGCCGGCATGTCGGTCTTCGACGCGCTCAAGCGAGCGCTGCTGGACGCCCTCGACGATTCCGCGGGCCCGCTGCGGGAGCGCGCGACGGCCGAGCTGGTGCGCTTCGGCGAGCGGATCGGGACCGACGAGGAGCTGCGCGACCGGCTGGACACGGTGGTCGCCGACGCGGCCGCCTTCGGCGTGCGCCGGTACGGCGGGGAGCTGACCGCCGTCATCACCCACACGGTCGCCCGGTGGGACGGCCGCGAGGCAGCAGCCCGGATCGAGCTCCAGGTCGGGCGCGACCTCCAGTTCATCCGGATCAACGGCACCATCGTCGGCGGTCTCGTCGGCGTCCTCATCCACGCGATCTCCCTGGCGGTGAACTGAATGGCTGAACCCGACCGGATCGTGGAGATCCGCGACGACGTGATCCGGCTCGGGCAGCTGCTCAAGCTGGCGGACTTCATCGACAACGGGAGCGAGGCGCGCGACGTGCTCGCCGAGGGCGTCGTGCTGGTCAACGGGGAGGTCGAGACCCGCCGCGGCCGCCAGCTGGTGCCGGGTGACTCGGTGACGGTCCGTGGCGAGACCGTTGGCATCTCCAGGCGCGGACACTAGCCTCGACGGCATGAGGATCAGCGAAGTTGTAGCCGGCAAGGCCAGCCAGGACATCGTCACGATCAAGCCGGAGGCGAGCGTCCGCGAGCTCGTCGCCCTGCTCGCGGAGCACAACATCGGCGCTGCGGTGGTCAGCGGCGACGGCTCCAGCGTGAGCGGGATCGTCTCCGAGCGCGACGTGGTCCGGCAGCTCAACGGCAACGATCAGGCACTGTCCGCAACCGTGGCCGACATCATGACCACCAACGTGCGCACCTGCGAGCCGAGCAGCTCGCTGGACGAGGTGCGCCGGGTCATGACCGAGGGCCGGTTCCGCCACCTCCCGGTGGTCGAGGACGGCCGCCTGGTCGGCGTGGTGAGCATCGGCGACATCGTCAAGAACCACATCGCCGAGGTCGAGTTCGAGCGCGATCAACTCGACAGCTACGTCCACCAGACGTAGGCGGTTCGGCCACGGCTAGGCTCGACCCATGAGTGAAAAGCCTGAGGTCGACTTCTACGACGGCCCGCCGCCCGCTGACCTGGAGATCACCGACCTGATCGTCGGGGACGGTGCCGAGGCGGTCGCCGGCCGGAACGTGTCCGTGCACTACGTCGGGGTCGCGCACTCCACCGGCGAGGAGTTCGACGCCTCCTACAACCGGGGCTCGGTGTTCCAGTTCCCGCTCGGCGGTGGCCGGGTCATCGCGGGCTGGGACCAGGGTGTGCAGGGCATGCGCGTCGGCGGTCGTCGCCAGCTCGTCATCCCGCCGCACCTGGGCTACGGGGACCGCGGCGCCGGCGGTGCGATCAAGCCGGGCGAGACCCTGATCTTCGTCGTCGACCTGCTCGGAGTGGGGTAACTCCTACTCGTCCGGGGAGGCCTCGGCCTGCCGGCGTCGCTCGGCCAGGTCGTGGACCGACCCGCCGCCGCGCTGGGCGTGCCGGGACTCGTCGTCGACGGTGCCCAGGAACGCCAGCGCCTGGTCGTGCAGCTTGCCGTTGCTGGCCAGCGCGTTGCCGCCGATCGGCCCGGGCTCGCCGTCGAGCGAGGTGAAGATCCCGCCGGCCTCGCGGACGATCACGTCCAGGGCGGCCATGTCGTAGAGCTCGAGCTCGGGCTCTGCGGCCAGGTCGACCGCACCTTCGGCGACGAGCATGTAGGACCAGAAGTCGCCGTAGGCGCGCGTGCGCCAGCAGCGCCGCGACAGGGCCAGGAAGTCGTCCAGCCGGTCGCGGTCCTCCCAGCCGCCGAGCGAGGCGTAGGACAGCGAGGCGTCCTCGATCCGGGAGACGTCGGAGACCTGGATCGCGGTGGCTCGCAGCAGCGAGGTCCCGGTCCAGGCGCCGCCGTCCTTCATCGCCCACCAGCGCCGGTTCAGGGCCGGGGCGGAGACGACGCCGACGACGACCTCGTCGTCGACCATCAGGGCGATCAGCGTCGCCCAGACCGGTACGCCGCGGACGAAGTTCTTGGTGCCGTCGATCGGGTCGATCACCCAGCGGCGCTGGCTGTGGCCGGCGCTGCCCTGCTCCTCACCGAGCACCGCGTCGCGCGAGCGGGCGCGCGACAGTGTCCTGCGGATGCCCTCCTCGACGGCCTGGTCGGCGTCGGTGACCGGGGTCAGGTCCGGCTTGGTCATCACGTGCAGGTCCAGCGCCTTGAACCGAGCCATGGTGAGCGCGTCCGCGTCGTCGGCGAGGACGTGGGCCAGCCGGAGGTCGTCGGTGTAGTCGAGGGCCATAGGTCGAACCCTAGTTGAGCGGTGTCCGGCCACCGGTCACCGATCAGTAGTCGGTGCTGTCCCGGCTCGCCAGCAGGCGGCGGAACGACTCCACCCGCTCGGCCTCATCGCCGGTCGCCTCGTTCAGCCCGCACTCCGGCTCGCCGTACCCGTGGGTGCATCCGCGCGGGCAGTCGGCGGTCAGCTCCTCGAGATCGCCGAACGCGTGGATCAGCCGGTCGGGGTCCACGTGGGCCAGGCCGAAGGACCGGATGCCCGGGGTGTCCACGATCCAGCCTGCGTTGCCGTCCGGTCCACCGGGCAGCGGCAGCATCAACGCGTTGGTCGAGGTGTGCCGACCGCGGCCGGTGACCGCGTTGACGTCGCCGGTCGAGCGCATGGCGTCCGGGACCAGCGCGTTGACGAGCGTCGACTTGCCGACGCCGCTGTGCCCGACCAGGACGCTGGTGCGCCCGGCCAGCCGCTCGCGGACCTCGCCCACGTCGGCCCCGCGGCGGGTGACGACGTACGGGACCCCGAGCGGGCGGTAGACCGCCAGCAGGTCGGCCGGGTCAGCCAGGTCGGACTTGGTCAGGCAGAGCAGCGGGTCCATGCCCGCGTCGTACGCCGCGACCAGGGCCCGGTCGATCAGGCGCGGGCGCGGTTCGGGGTCGGCCAGGGCGGCCACGATGACCAGCTGGTCGGCGTTCGCGACGATGACCCGCTCGACCGGGTCGGTGTCGTCCGCCGTACGGCGCAGCGTGGTGACGCGCTCGTCGACGACGACGATCCGCGCCAGCGTGCCGTCGTCGCCGGAGACGTCCCCGACCAGGCGCACGCGGTCCCCGACGACCACACCCTTGCGGCCCAGTGGCCGGGCTTTCATGGCGAGCACCTTGCTGCCGGCATCCGGTCCCTCGGAGAGCAGGCACGTCAACCGACCGCGGTCGACGGTGACCACGACGGCAGGTACGGCGTCGTCGTAGGTGGGGCGGTCCTTGGTGCGTGGGCGGGTACGACGGCGCGGCCGCTCGTAGGACTCGGGGTCGTGCTCGTCGTACCGGCCGGTCATCTGGGGAACAGCCCCGCCCAGACGTGCTCGAACCCGGGGAAGGTCTTCGAGGTCGTGGTGATGTCCTCGACCTGGACGTCGTCCACCGCGGAACCGACGATGACGCCGGCGTGCGCCATCCGGTGGTCGGCGTAGGTGCGGAAGACCCCGCCGTGCAGCGGTGCGGGCGCCAGCGACAGACCGTCGTCGTGCTCGGTGACCGCGGCGCCGAGTCCGGTCAGCTCGGTCGCGAGCGCGGCCAGCCGGTCGGTCTCGTGCCCGCGGATGTGCGCGATGCCGCGCAGGTGCGAGGGGGAGTCGGCCAGCGCGGCCAGGGCAGCGATCGCCGGGGCGAGCTCACCGACGTCGTGCAGGTCGGCGTCGATGCCGCTGATCGTTCCTGTCCCGGTGACGGTCAGGCCGTCCTCGTCCAGGATCACCTCGGCGCCCATCCGGGCCAGGATGTCGCGCAGCGCGTCACCGGCCTGGGTGGTGCTGCTCGGCCAGCCCGGCACGGTGACGCTGCCGCCGCTGGTCAGAGCCAGCATCAGGAACGGTGCGGCGTTCGAGAGGTCCGGCTCGATGGCGACGTCGCGGGCCGCGATCGGTCCCGGCGCGACCTGCCAGCGGTTCGCGTCGGAGTCGTCGACCTCGACGCCCCGGGCTCGCAGGCAGGCCACGGTCATCTCGATGTGGGGGAGCGAGGGCACCGGTTTGCCGTCGTGGCGCACGTCGATGCCCTCCTCGTACGCCGGGGCGGCGAGCAGCAGCGCGGAGACGAACTGGCTGGAGGCGGAGGCGTCGATCACCACGGTCCCGCCGCGGACCGCGCCGGTGCCGTGGACGGTGAAGGGGAGCCGGTCGCCGTCAGGACCGCCGACGTCCACGCCGAGGGAGCGCAGCGCGGTGAGCACCTCGCCCATCGGTCGGGTGCGGGCGTGCGGGTCGCCGTCGAAGGCGACGTCCGCCGCGCACAGGGCGGCGACCGGCGGGACGAACCGCATCACGGTGCCGGCCAACCCGCAGTCGACGGCGGCGGGGACCGCCTGGCCACCGATGATCCCGGGGCGCACCGCCCAGTCGGCCCCGGAGGTGTCGACCGGCGATCCCAGGGTGGTCAACGCCGCAGCCATCAGCTCGGTGTCGCGCGAGCGCAGCGCCCGGCGCACCTCGCCGGGGCCGTTGGCCAGGGCGGCGAGCACCAGCTCACGGTTGGTCAGCGACTTCGAGCCGGGGAGCTCGACGCGGGCTCGGACCGGTTCGAGGGCGCGCGGAGCCGACCAGAGCTCGGTCTCGGCAGCGCGGTCCACCCGCGAAGGCTATCCAGATTTCGCGGTGTGGTTGAACGCGAGCAGGCCGAGCAGGACGCTGGCGGTGTTGTTGCGCGGCGACGGGTCGGTGACGTTGGTCGGGCCGGAGACGGTGGCCGAGGTGGAGACCGGGACGCCCATCATCTTGAAGACGAGCGGCGGCATGTTCTTCCAGATCGGGCAGGTGGTGGTTGCCCCGTCGACGGTGCACCCGGTGCCGAGCTGCTCGAGCGTCGCGCCGAGCGTCTGGATGGTGAGCGTGCCCTTCATCCCGTCCGGAACACCGTCGGTGACCGCAGTCAGGTTGCCGATGGTGCCCGCGTCCTTGGCGCCGAGCAGCCCGAGCTTCGCCTGGAAGGAGAGGTCGACGCTGACGTCCGCGCTGGTCGGCGGCGGGGTGACCGGGGGCTGCGTCGGCGGCGGGGTGAACGGCGGCTGCGTCGGCGACTTCGTCGGCTCGCTGGTCGGCGTCGGCGTCGGCGGGTGGAACACGACCGGCGTGGTGCCGCCGCCGGTGTTGTTCTGCTGCGGCGTCGGCGTCGGGGTCCGGGTGGGCTTCGGCGGCTGGGTGACCGGCGGCGGGGTGATCGAGGTCGAGATGCCCGGGGACGGCTCCACCTGCGGCGGGCGCTGGGTTCCGGAGTTGTTCGCGACCAGCACGGCGACGGTGGCGATGCCGGCGACACCGGCTGCGGCGCCGATGCCGACGGCGACCTTCGCGTTCGCAGCGACGGCCTCCTTGGCGGTGCCGAAGGCGGCGATCAGGCCGCCCCAGACGCCGCCCCACAGGCCGGCCGGAGCAGCAGCGCCGAGGTAGCCCATCGTCGCGGTGCCGAGGACCACCGGGCCGATGACGCCGGCCATCGAGGAGTTGACCTCAGAGAGCTCGAGGAACAGGGCGGTGCACTTGCGGCAGGAGCGCAGGTGCTCCTCGACCTTGGCGGAGTCACGACGCGACAGGCCCTTGCGCACGTAGGCGCCGAGGCGGTCGTGCACCCACTGGCACTCGGAGTCGGCGATGTCTGCGGAGTGCATCTGCAGGTAGGCCTGGCGCAGGCCCTCGCGCGCCCGGTAGGCCAGCGCGGAGACGGAGTTGGGGGTCATGCCCAGCAGCGGCGCGACCTCGGCTGGCTTCTGGCCCTCGACCTCGAGGTGCCACAGCACCAGCTGCCAGCGCTCGGGCAGGCTCGCGTAGGCGCGCGCCGCGGCGCCGCCCTCGAAGCCGGAGAGCACCGTGTCGTTGAACGGCTCGCCCTGGTCGTACGGGGAGAGGTCGTCGGTCGGCATCGCGCGGTTGGTGGCGCGGATCTTGTCGACGTGGAGTCTGCGGACCGCGGTGAGCAGGTACGCGCGGAACGCGACGTCCGGGCCGCCGCCGGCGAGCAGGACGTTGAGCACCTTCGCGAACGCCTCGGAGACGAGGTCGTCGGCATCCGAGTTCGAGACCAGCTGGCGGGCCAGCCGGGTGGCCGCCTCGCGGTGCCGGGCGAAGAGATCGCCGTACGCGGACACGTCACCGCCGCGAACCGCCGAGATGAGTTCGGCGTCGCTCAGCTCGCCTTGCGGCGCGTGCTCAAGAACGGTCATTTGTCTCTAAAACGGACGAAGGGGCAATTGGTTACAGCCATCATCCTGTCACGACGCGCTCGATACGTCCTGTTTCGCATTAATCAGGGTCCCGACGAAATATTCTCGTTTCGCGTCATAGAACCCCCACCCGAGCGTTTCGCAGGTGTGCTCGGTCGTCGGGGAGGATCGAGGACATCTGTAGGGAACAACGTGAGCCCGGAGGAATGGTGATGGGACTCTTCGCGACGATCGCGAACAGGAGCTCCGGCACCACCGGCGGCAAGAGCCAGGAGATGTCCGACAGCCTGCGGCAGAAGTTGCCCGCACGCTTCGAGGCAGTGGGGGAGGCTCTGGCTGCCGGCTCCGAGGCACACGCGGCCTGTGCAGTGGTGGGCCGGGACCTGGCGAGGGACGGCGTCGACCTGAGTGAGGCGTTGCACAGTCTCCGGTCCACCTTTGCACTGGTCGTCGGGCGCGAGCCCGACTTCGAGTCCACGCGGTCTCTGGGGATCGCGTGGAGCGACGAGACGCTCGGCTACCTGCACGAGGTCTCCTGCGAGAACCCGCTGACCGGCATGGCGACGCTGGCGCACCTGCGCGGGCGGCTGGCCGAGATCCAGCGGGGAGCAGAGGCACGGGGTACGGCGGCCGAGCCGGCGCACGCGCTGGTCGTCGTCGACGTCCCGCTACTCGCCGGAGCCACCGACCAGCTGGCCAGCTCGCTGGTGATGGCCCAGGTGGCCAGCCAGGTGCGGCTGGTGTTCGAGGGCGAGGAGACGATCGGTGAGGCCAGCCCTACGCGGCTGCTGGTCATCGCCGAGCGTGCCGACCTGGGCAACCGCGTCGGCACCCTGCGCGACCTGCTCGACGAGGTGACCCCGCCCGACAGCGTGGTGCGCCTGTGGATCGAGGGGCTGCCCGCCACCGCCGCGGCCACCTCGACCCTGCTCGACGAGCTCGCCCGCACCTGACAGTCGGTGCTCGGCCCTAGGGTTGAGCCATGTGCGGTCGCTACTCCTCGAGCCTGGATCCCGAGGACATCGTCGAGGAGTTCGAGATCCGCACCGCCGACCTCCCGCGGCTCCAGGCCGACTACAACGTCGCGCCCACCAAGGAGATCTACGCCGTCGTCGAGCGACCGCCCAAGGGTGAGGAGGTCGCCGAGCGCCAGCTGCGCGCGATGACCTGGGGACTGGTCCCGTCGTGGGCCAAGGACCCGAAGATCGGCAGCCGGATGATCAACGCCCGGATGGAGACGGTGGCCGAGAAGCCGGCGTACCGGCGGGCGTTCGAGAAGCGGCGCGCGATCCTGCCGGCCGACGGCTACTACGAGTGGTACGTCACCGAAGAGCTGACCAAGGCCGGCAAGCCGAAGAAGCAGCCGTTCTTCATCCGGCCCAAGGACGGCGGGATGCTGGCGATGGCCGGCCTCTACGAGCTCTGGCGCGACCAGTCCAAGGCTGACGACGACCCGACCCGCTGGCTGTGGACCGCGACCGTGATCACCACGACCGCCGAGGACGAGCTCGGCCGGATCCACGACCGGATGCCGCTGATGCTGCCGCGCTCGGCGTACGACGCGTGGCTGGACCCCGGCCCGCGGCCGACCGACGAGCTGCTCGGCCTGCTCGTGCCGGCGGCCCCGGGGCAGCTGGAGGCCTACCCGGTCTCGACGCTGGTCTCGAACGTCGCCAACAACGGACCGGAGCTGGTGGAACCGCTGCCGCTCGAGGGCGCCTGATGGAGAAGCTCGTCGCCACCCCGCAGGGCGATGCTCGCCTGATCCGTCGGACCGCCCGCGGCGCGATCGCCGAGCTGGTCGTGACCCACGGGGCCGGCGGCGGCATCGACGCTCCCGACCTGGTGCGCCTGGCCGAGGACCTGCCCCGCAACGGGATCACCGTCTCCCGGGTGGAGATGCCCTGGCGGGTGCAGGGCAAGAAGCTCGCCCCGCGACCGGCGCTCATCGACGAGGCGTACCGGGCCGTGCTCCAGGGCGTCCGCCCGAAGGCGCCGTTCGTGCTCGGCGGGCGCAGTGCCGGTGCCCGCTCCGCGTGCCGGATCGGGGCGGAGATGGGCGCTCAAGGAGTGCTCGCGCTCTCGTTCCCGCTGCACCCGCCCGGACGACCCGAGAAGTCGCGGCTCGACGAGCTGCTCGGTGCTGCCGTGCCGGTGCTCGTGGTCCAGGGCGGGAACGACCCGTTCGGGCGTCCCGAGGAGTTCCCCGAGGGCACCGAGCTCGCTGTCGTCCCTGACGCCGACCACGGCATGAAGGTGCCGAAACGGGCAGCGCTGGACCAGGCCGGCTCCCTCGGGCTGATCGTCGAGGCCACGCTGGAGTGGATCGTCCGCGACGTCGCCGGGAATCGCTGACCGCTGCGGGGTGTTCCCCTTGCATGCTCGCCGTACTGGACCGACCGGCCCCTGACCCCACGAAGGTAGGCTGGAACGCGATGAGTGAATCAATTGACCTCGCGAACGAGACCGAGGCGGAGCGCCAGCTCCGCTTCGAGACCGACGCACTGCCCTACCTCGACCAGCTGTACTCGGCGGCGATGCGGATGACCCGCAACCCGCAGGATGCCGAGGACCTGGTCCAGGAGACGTTCGCCAAGGCCTTCGCGGCCTTCCACCAGTTCAAGCCCGGCACCAACCTCAAGGCCTGGCTGTACCGGATCCTGACGAACACCTTCATCAACACCTACCGGAAGAAGCAGCGCGAGCCGCAGCAGTCGATGGCCGAGGACGTCGAGGACTGGCAGCTGGCCCGCGCGGAGTCGCACACCTCCACCGGCCTGAAGTCGGCCGAGATGGAGGCTCTGGAACACCTGCCCGACTCCGACGTGAAGGACGCGCTTCAGCGTCTGCCCGAGGATTTCCGCCTCGCGGTCTATCTCGCGGACGTCGAAGGATTCCCGTACAAGGAGATCGCCGAGATCATGGAAACCCCCATTGGCACCGTGATGTCGCGGTTGCACCGCGGCCGGCGCCAGCTGCGCGAGATGCTCTCGGACTACGTGCGTGAGAACGACCTGAGCACGCGGGGTGCCGCGTCGTGAGCGGGATGCAGGGGCACGACCCCGACTGCTCCGAGGTCATCCACCAGATCTTCACGTTCATCGACAACGAGATGGACTCGGCCGACTGCGCGGTGATCCAGAAACACCTCGACGAGTGCGGGCCGTGCCTGGCCAAGTACGACCTCGAGCGCACCGTGAAGTCGCTGGTCGCCCGGTCGTGCTCGGAGACCGCGCCGCAGGAGCTGCGCGACAAGGTGCTGGTCCGGATCCGCGAGGTCCAGATCACGATCACCGAGACCGAGGGCTGACCGCCGCGTTCGTCGAGCCTGTCGAGACGCCCGATTGGTGCTCGGCGACTCTCGATGAGAAGATCCTCGCTGCAAGCTTTTCTAGGAGGCACTCATGGGTAAGACCGGACGGAAGCGTCGGGCGCGCAAGAAGAAGGGCGCGAACCACGGAAAGCGGCCGAACGCCTGAGGCGTTCACGCTTTACTGAAGACATGACAGAGCTCCTGGGTCGTACGTCGACCCGGGAGTTCGTCGTTTCCGAGGCCGACACCGCCCTGCGGGTCGGGTCGGGCTCGCTGCCCGTCCTCGGCACCCCGGTCCTGCTCGCCTGGTGCGAGGCAGTCACCTGCGAGGTACTGGGCCTGGACGATCCGCAGACCTCGGTCGGCACCCGGGTCTCCCTCGAGCACGTCGCCGCTTCGCCGCTGGGCGCCGCGGTCCAGGTGACGGCGACCGTGACCTACGTCGACGGCCGGCTGGTCCGCTTCGACGTCAGCGCGCGCGACGCCTCGTCGCAGAAGCTGCTCGGCTCCGGCGAGGTCACCCGGGTAGTCGTCGACGGCGAACGGTTCCTCGCGCGGCTCTGACCCGACGGCGGGGACGGGCCCCACTCATCGCGGCAGATCCGTGCACATGTCAGCGGACCGCGAGGATCGCGAAGGCCAAGCCAACGATCACGGCCAGTACGATCCACTCCGGGTGCTCGCCCCAAGCGCGATCGAAGCCCGAGACATACCTGCCCTTGCTGCGGCGGCGGGTGACCCTGGTCGCGAGGACCGACATCAGCAAGAAGCCGGGCAAGTAAATCAAGATGATGAACGCCCAGAACTTCACGTGACCAGTATGAGTGCCGCCAGCGACGATGCTGATCTCGGCAGATCCGGACGATCCCAACCGGTTCTGCTATTCGGAGATTGACGGGAGCACGACGCGGCCCCGGAGTTCTGCGCCTGATCCATCGAAGAGTTCAGAGCCAAGGTTTGCGTCGACTTCCAGATCTAGTGCGACTGGGTTACACGTTGCTCGTCGGACGCGGAGGGTTCCCGTCGATTCCTCCTCGTCAGTAGATGCCTCGACTCCTTCTCCGGTGGACGGGTCGCTCTTTCGAGCGCCGAAGAAGATGAGGGCATTCTTCGGTCCGGATTCGCTGTCGCCGGAGTTGATGGGCAGCTTGAAGGTCTTGCCTCCGACAACGTCACCGGGGATGACTTCGATCTGCAAGCGGTAGTCCTTGGTCGAATACCTGACCCGGACGACGTCCACCCCGTGTTCGTATTCGCCCGGGCCGCAGGTCACCTCGGTGGGAGTCACGTCGAAGGTCTTGCCTCCGGGGACGGTCACCTTGAGCGAGCTTCGAACAGGTCCCGAATTCGAATCACCTCGGGTACCCGAAACGCTGTTCCCGCAGCCGCTGATCGCCACGGCGACAGTTGCAGCCGCTAGGAGTCGGTTGGCGTTCATCTTTGGACCGTATCTGGCGACTTTCGTAGATCATTGGATCCCGGCAGATCCGTAACGCGCGGTGTCGGTACGAAGCAGATGAGGACGCGTTCACGTCGGTGATGCGGAGAGCTAACGAGCGATCCAGGGGCTGAGAGCGGGCTTGTAGTAGGTGAACGCTCCGGTGCGGAGCACGTCGTCGTGGCCACGGTGCTCCACTGCGTCGTCGCTGTAGACGGTGTGCGCCTGGACCCCGACCCTGACCTTCCACGGGTTGCCGAGGCATCGCGTCGGCACGTCGGCGATGACACCCTTGGAGGTTGCAGTCGGCGTCGTACGGCTCACGTGGAGCCCGTCGCACGTGGAGTGGTACCCGTTGTGGACCAGCGACACGTGGACGAGAGCCTGGGGCCCGGCTTCACTGCGGCCGTAGGTCACCTGGAAGCGCTCGCCCTGGGACGTCACGATCGTCGCGGTCCAGGTGCTGCCGTAGCCGTCGACCGAGCGCAGGACCGTGGCCACCCTGACGTTCCAGCGGCTGTGCTGCACCGTGAGCTTCTGGAAATCGGGTAGCGCCAGGTCGGGGTCGACGTGGGTGTCGCCCGGCGAGCCGGTCGTGGTGACGACCACGTCGCCGGTGGCGTCCTGGTGGCGGAAGGAGTCCGCCTGGGACATCGCGGCGGTGCCCACGGTGAAGGAGATGGCAGCGGCGAGCGCGACGGCTGCGCGCGAGATGGTCCGAGAGGTCATGGTGCGACTCTGCCACGACCCGCGGGAGGGCACTGGCGTTCGACGAACTCGTGCAGAGCGTTCAGATCCCGAGGGTGTTGCGCGGGTAGGCCGCGTTCACGTCGGTGATCACGTTGACCATGTACGGCACGCCCGAGGCGAACGCACGGTCCAGCGCGGCGCCGATCTGGTTCGGGTCGGTGACGGTCTCACCGGCGCCGCCGAGTGCCTTCACGACCTCGTCGTACCGGGTCTGAGGCGCCAGGTCCGCGGCCACGTCGTATCCGTAGAGGAACTGCATCGGGCCCTTCTCCAGGCCCCAGGCCGAGTTGTTGCCGCAGACCATGACGACCGGCAGGTTGTGTCGCACGAGAGTGTCGACGTCGATGAGGCTCATGCCCGCTGCGCCGTCGCCGTACAGGAGCACGACCTGGGCCGACGGCCGGTGCAGCCGGGCTGCGATCGCGCCGCCCATGCCGGCGCCGAGGCAGCCGTAGGGGCCGGGGTCGAGCCAGCCGCCGGGGCGCTTGGGCTCGACGAACTTGCCGGCGAAGGAGACGAAGTCGCCGCCGTCGCCGACCACGATCGCGTCGTCGGCCAGGCGGGGCAGCAGCTCGCCGTAGATGCGCGCGGGGTGGATCTGCTCCGCGGTGGCGCCGAGCAGCTCGTTGTCGCGTTCAGTCGCGGCGGCGACGGTCTGCTGGAGGCCGGAGACCCAGTCCGACCAGTCGGGCCGCGACTGGCGGCCGAAGGTCTCGGCGAGGCCGTCGAGCACCAGCGTCAGATCCCCGTACGCCGATCCGGCGAGCTCCGCGTGACCCGAGACCTGGCCCTTGGAGTCGGCCAGGTGCACGGTCTTCGCGACGGGCGAGCCGTCCTTGCCGCCGAAGATGCCGTAGGCGAGCCGGAAGTCCAGCGGCGTGCCGGCCACGATCGCCAGGTCGCAGGTGCCGAGCGCCTGGCCCCGGGCCTTGGTGACCAGCAGCGGGTGCCCGCCCGGGATCACGCCCCGGCCCATGCCGTTGGTGATGCACGGGATGCCGAGGTCCTCGGCCAGGCGGAGCGCGGCGACCTCGGCACCGTCGGCCCAGACGTCGGTGCCGAGCACCAGCACCGGGCGGCGGGACTCGGCCAGCAGGCCGGCGATCGCGGTGAGCGCGTCGCTGTCGGGCGCCTCGCGCACGACCGGGGGCACCTGCGGTCGGACGATCTCGGCGGTGTTGAAGAACTCGTCCATCGGGACGTCCACGAACACCGGCCCGCGGTGCGAGGAGCCGGCCAGGGTGAAGGCGTCGTTGAGACCGGGGGCGACGTCGGCGGCGGTGTGCAGGGTGCTCGCGGACTTCGAGACGGGGCTGAGGATCGGCGGCTGGTCGAGCTCCTGGAGCGAGCCTGAGCCCCAGCGGTTGGCCGGGGCGCGGCCACCGACCACGACCATCGGGGACCCGGCGAACTGGGCCTGGGCCACGGCGCTGACGCCGTTGGTCACGCCCGGTCCCGCGGTGAGTACCGCGAGGCCCGGCGTCCGGGTGAGCTTGCCGGTGGCCTCGGCCGCGAACGCCGCGGTCTGCTCGTGCCGGACGTCGATGATCCGCATCGGCGGGTCAGCGGTGACGGCGCCGTCGTACATCGGGAACACGTGCGCCCCCGAGAGCGTGTACATCGTCTCGACCCCGTGCGCCCGGGCCACGGCCACCGCGTGCTGACCGGCGTGGGCGTTCACGGGCTCGTTCGTCTGCGTCATGGCGCTGACGCTACAAGCACCTCAGTGCTGTCGGGGAGGAACGAAGTAGGCCGGATTCGTGGCGCGCAGGTGTGCCATCAGCACCAGCATCAGATCGGTGCGGACCGTCGGGTGGTCGCTGCCCAGCGCGAGCTGGAGGTGCAGGCTGCGCAGGTAGCCCTGGACGTTGCCGGTGACGTGGAACGGGTTGCGGCTGAACCCGCCACGGCTGTTCGCCCCGGCGGCCAGGCGCGCCACCCACGGCTCGAGCACGTCGAGCTCGAGGATGTTGCGGCGCAGCAGGTGCATGGTGGCGAACGCCAGCCGGTCGTCCTCGCCGCAGACCAGGAACGTCTCGGTGGGGCTCAGCAGGCGGTCGGCGATCACGTCGAGGATGACGGTGAGCTCGAGGCGGCCCAGGTAGGGGGAGCGGGCCAGCGCGCCCAGGGCGTCGGCACCGTGCGCCACCGCGTGCGCCCAGCCCTTGCCCGGCACGTAGCCGCGCAGGTCGCGCTCGCGGGAGATCCAGCTCATCAGTCGGTCGCCCCAGCGCATCACGGCGTCCGGGCCGACCAGGCCGGCGGCGGTGCTGCGGTCGATGCACTCGGTGAGGATCAGGGCGGAGAAGCTGCGCCGGAAGACGGTGTCGTCCTCGGACAGGCCGAGGCCGATGTCCAGGCCGTGGCACATACCGTCGCCGAGGCCGACCAGCAGGTCGTCGTAGACGCCCTCGTCGATCCAGGTCGCCATCGTCGGGAACGCGATGCCGTCGCGGACGTCGGGATCCGGGTCGCCGAGCATGCGGGTGAGGTCCTCGGTCATCTCCACCAAGGACCGCTCGGTCGGGACCTTGAGCCCGTCCGCCACCACCTGTTCCCAGAATCCCGAGGCCATGCGGGCATTCTTGCATCCGGTACCGACCGGTCCGAAGGTCGTCCCGGCGACCATCAGGTGACGGATCGGCACGCCCGTGAGCCAGCCCCTAGAGTTGCCGCGTGCCGTCGCTTCCCGAGCTCGCCCGAGCGCACACCGACCTCGTCGACGATGACGTCGCCTGGTTGGCGCTGCTCCAGGCGGACTGGCAGATCGTGGCCGACCTGTCCTTCGCCGATCTGGTGCTCTGGCTGCCCGACCGCGACGGCAGCGGCTACTGGGCCGCGGGTCAGATGCGCCCGACGACCGGCCCCACGGCGCTGGTCGACGACGTCGTGGGCACGTTCGTGCAACGGGGCCGCCGGCCGCTGCTGGACGCGGCGCTGGACGACGGCCGGGTGGCGCGCGAGGGCGACCCGGAGTGGCGTGACGACGTCCCGGTCCGGGTCGAGGCGATCCCGGTGCGCCGCGAGGACCGGGTCATCGCGGTGGTCGCCCGCAACACCAACCTGCACGGCGTCCGGACCCCGAGCCGGCTCGAGCTCGCCTACCTGGCGACCGCGAGCGAGCTGACCCAGATGATCGCGCGCGGGGGCTTCCCGTTCCCGGGCCAGCGCTCGGACCACGCGGACTCACCGCGGGTGGGGGACGGTTTCGTTCGGGTCGACGCCGCCGGCCGCGTCACCTACGCCAGCCCGAACGCGCTCTCGGTCTACCGCAAGCTCGGGCTGACCGGGGACCTCGCCGACCAGGTGCTGGCCGACGTCACCCGCGAGGTGGTGCCGCCGGACCTGCGGCCCGACGAGGAGACGATCAGCGCCGTCCTGGGCGCCAAGGTCCCGCGCGACGCCGAGATCGGGAACCGGGAGGCGACCGTCATCGTGCGGGCGATCCCGCTGCGCCCCGCCGGGGAGCTGACCGGGGGACTGATCCTGCTGCGCGACGTCACCGACCTGCGCAGCCGAGACCGCGAGCTGGTCACCAAGGACGCCACCATCCGGGAGATCCACCACCGGGTGAAGAACAACCTGCAGACCGTGGCAGCGCTGCTCCGCCTCCAGGCGCGTCGGATCGAGTCGGTCCGCGGCCGGGAGGCGCTGGAGGAAGCCGTACGCCGGGTCGGCGCGATCGCCGTGGTGCACGAGACGCTCAGCCAGAGCTACGAGGAGGAGGTCGCCTTCGACGCCGTCGCCGACCAGCTCACCGGCCTGGTCAGCGAGGTCGGCGGGCACGCCGGAGAGGTGCGGCTGCGCCGTACCGGGTCGTTCGGGACGCTGTCCTCGAACGCGGCCACGCCGCTGGCGATGGTCCTCACCGAGGTGCTCCAGAACGCGATGGAGCACGGCTACCCCGAGGGCAGCTCGGGAACGGTCGAGATCCAGGTGTCCTCGGCCGGGTCGCTGGTCACCGTGCGGGTCCTCGACGACGGTGTCGGCCTGCCGGACGACTTCGACGTCGCGTCCACGTCCAGCCTGGGTCTCTCGATCGTGCAGACGCTGGTCGGCGAGCTCGGCGGGACCCTGGCGATGGGTCGCCGCAAGGACGGTCCGGGGACCGTCGTGGAGTTCAGCTTCCCGCGCTGAGCCGGACCCGAGGGGTCAGGCCGTGCGGACCCGCGCCCGGGCGTTGCGGCGCTTCAGCGCGCGACGCTCGTCCTCGCTCAGGCCGCCCCAGACGCCGTGGTCCTGTCCCGCCTCCAGCGCCCACGCGAGGCACTGCTCGCGAACGTCGCACCGGCGGCACACCTGCTTGGCCTCCTCGATCTGGAGGATGGCCGGCCCGGTGTTGCCGATGGGGAAGAACAGCTCCGGGTCTTCGTCGAGACACGCAGAGCGGTGGCGCCAATCCATGGCGAGGAACTCCTGTTCGAGAGGGTGTGTGAACGCGTTCACTAGGTCGGTCCTGACTCCAGGCCGATCGGGCGAGGGGGCAGGGGGCGAACGACGCCCGAATCTGTGCTCGGGACGCAGTTACCCATAGATGCTTGCAACATCCGCCCGCCGACACAAGACCCGACGCGGGTCAGGTTGGTCACAGTAGTTCGGTTTTCCACCACCCCGGGAAGGGGCCGGAACCGCCCCTGATCGGCCCCCCACTAGGCTCCTGGCTCGTGGAAACCCCCTCGACGCGCCCCTGGCCGGACGCTCCCCGCCCGCTCCTGGTGGCGGCCGTCCTGGTCACCCTGGAGGGCCTCTTCGGGGTGGGTTTCGGGATCGCCGAGGCGTTCCACACCACCCCCGCCCGGGCGACCATGGGCGTGACCACCTCGCTGTTCTTCGCCGTCTTCGGGGCGGCCCTGGTCGGGTGCGCCTGGGGACTGAGCCGGTCCGCCGCCTGGGCGCGCGGCCCGGTGCTGATCGCCCAGCTGCTGGCGCTCGGCCTGGCCTGGAACTTCAAGGACGGCGACACCTGGCCGGCCTCGATCGCGCTGGCCGTCCCGGCCGTCGCAGTACTGATCGCCATGCTGCGACCGGAGTCCCTGGCCGCGCTCGACGGACCGGGCCACCCCGACGAGGACGCCGACGAGGACCGCTGAGCGCTACTCGATCGAGCCGCGGAGCCGTTCCAGGGTCCGGGTGAGCAACCGGGAGACGTGCATCTGGGAGATGCCGATCTGCTCGGCGATCTGCGACTGGGTCTGCTGCCGGAAGAACCGGAGCACCAGGATCTGCTGCTCCCGCGGGGGCAGGCCGGCGAGGAGCGGACGCAACGACTCCCGGATCTCCACGTGCTCGAGGCCCTCGTCCTCCTCGCCCAGGCTGTCCAGCCAGGACGGCCCGTCGTCGTCGGAGTTGCTCACGTCCAGGGACATCGTGGCGTAGGCGTTGGCGGACTCGATCCCCTCCAGGACGTCCTCGACGCTGACGTCGAGGTGCTCGGCGATCTCCCGGGGCGTGGGGGAGCGGCCCAGGGTCTGGGACAGGTCGCCGGTTGCGTTCGAGATCGACATCCGCAGCTCCTGGAGCCGGCGCGGGACCCGGATCGCCCAGCCCTTGTCGCGGAAGTAGCGCTTGATCTCGCCGATGATCGTGGGTGTCGCGTAGGTCGAGAACTCGACGCCGCGCTCGGTGTCGAAGCGGTCCACCGCCTTGATCAGCCCGATGGTGCCGACCTGGACCAGGTCGTCGAACGGCTCGCCGCGGTGCAGGAACCGGCGGGCGCAGTGCTCGACGAGCGGCAGGTGCAGCTCGATGAGGTCGTTGCGCGTCTCCTGCGAGCCGTCATCGGCCAGCTGCGCGAACAGCTGGTGGCTGCGTTCGCGCAGGGTTGTGGGCAGCTCTGGATCGTCCTGGGACATGGTCAGGCGTGAGCGTTCGTGGAGCTGGTGATGGTGAGGCTCACGGTGACGCGGTCGTGCGTCGCCTCCGCGGACACCTGGGCCGCCGTGGTGGCGAGCACCTGCCAGGCGAAGCTGCCCGGGTCCGGCGGGTCGGCGTTCACCGCGTCGGCCGAGACCCGGACCTCGATCCGGCCCTCGCCCAGGAAGAAGTTGGCGTACATGCTGCCGCCCGGGCTCGCGCCGGCCAGCACCATCGAGCAGGCCTCGCTGACCGCCATCTTCAGGTCGTCGACGTCGTCGAGGGTGAAGTCCAGGCGCGCTGCGATGCCGGAGGCGGCCATCCGGAGGACGGCGACGTACGCGGTTTCAGCCGGGAGGCGGACTTCGGCGTCGGGATGCATGCTCACGACACTAGGCGAGATTTCGCCCGAACACGCAGAACGGGGCCGGACCCGAAGGTCCGACCCCGCTCGCAGGTGCTCAAGCCTTCTTGGTCTCCCAGAAGATCTCGGCGATCTCGTCGATCTTGGCGAGGAGCTGGTCCGCGACCTCGGCGTCCAGGCTGCCCTTGGTACCGCCGGCGCCGGCCAGCTTGGTGGCCTCGTTCACCAGCGTGTGCAGCTGCGGGTACTTCTCGAAGTGCGGCGGCTTGAAGTAGTCGGTCCACAGCACCCAGAGGTGGTGCTTGACCAGCTCGGAGCGCTGCTCCTTGATGACCAGCGCACGGGTGCGGAAGTCGGGGTCGTCGTTGTCGGCGACCTTGGCGATCAGAGCCTTGATCGACTCAGCCTCGATGCGGGCCTGGGCGGGGTCGTACACGCCGCAGGGCAGGTCGCAGTGGGCGGAGACCTCGACGGTGGGGGCGAACAGTCGCGCGAACATCCTCGGTCCTCTCTGGGTCATTCGTGGGTGTTACCTGGGGGGAGCACTACCCCTGCGACACTACTCCGCGTGAGATGGAGCCGTCGGTGGGGTCTCGCCGTCGTGAAGGGCGACTCGATGCGACCTGCCCTGGAGCCGGGCGACCGGCTGCTGGTCCGGTACGGCGCGACGCCCCGCGCGGGCGCACTCGTGCTGGCCCGGTTCGCCGACGGGACGCTCGCGGTCAAGCGGGTCGCGTACGCCGCGACGACGGCGTCGGGGCGACCCGGCTGGTTCCTGCTCAGCGACAACGCCGAGGCGGGCGTGGACTCGCGGCACCGGGGTCCGGTGCCCGAGGACGGCGTGCTCGCCGTGGTGCGGTTGCGGGTCCTGCCCCGCTCCGGCCGGATCCCGCCCGGCTGAGCGGGCGGTGGGAGATGGGCCACATTCGGCGGAAGCCACTGTGACGCCTGCGCAGCACTGTGAGACGATGAGTGCGGGAGATCCCCCAGAACTTGGCACTACTCCGGCGACTCCACGGACCTACTCGGTCGGTGTCGAGCAGCCCCACCCATTCGATGTCGCATGTCACGAGAGAGCCCCGCTCATGGTTGCTTCAGACCAGATGCCTGATACCGAGAACCCCCGTACCCACGATCCCGTCTTCGAGCTGCACGCCGGCGGCAAGATGGAGATCGCCTCGACCGTCGCCCTGAACGGTCCGGCCGAGCTGTCGCTGGCCTACACGCCCGGGGTCGCCCGCGTCTGCGAGGCCATCGCCGAGGACGCCTCGATCTACCCGGACTACACCTGGACGGCCAACACCGTCGCGGTGGTCACCGACGGCACCGCCGTGCTCGGCCTGGGCGACATCGGCCCGAAGGCCGCGATGCCGGTGATGGAGGGCAAGGCCGTCCTGTTCAAGCAGTTCGGCGGCATCGACGCGATCCCGATCTGCCTGGACACCACCGACGTCGACGAGATCGTCGAGACCGTCGTGCGGATGGCGCCCAGCTTCGGGGGCATCAACCTCGAGGACATCTCCGCTCCCCGCTGCTTCGAGGTCGAGGAGAAGCTCAAGCAGCGCCTCGACATCCCGGTCTTCCACGACGACCAGCACGGCACCGCGGTGGTCACCCTCGCGGCGCTCGAGAACGCGATGAAGCTGACCGGCAAGTACCACGACACCGTGCGGATCGTGGTCTCCGGCGCTGGTGCGGCGGGTGTGGCGGTGACCCGGATCCTGCTGGCCGCCGGCTACCAGGACATCGCCGTGGTCGACCGCGCCGGCGTGCTGCACCGCGACCGCACCGACCTGAACCCGAGCAAGCGTGCACTGGCCGCCGACACCGCCGACACCACCGGCCGTTGGGGCACCCTGGCCGCGGTGATGGACGGCGCCGACGTGTTCATCGGTCTGTCCGGGGGAACGGTTCCCGAGGAGGTCGTCGCCTCGATGGCCGACGAGCCGATCATCTTCGGCCTCGCGAACCCGACGCCCGAGGTGCACCCTGACGTCGCCCACAAGTACGCCCGCGTGGTCGCGACCGGTCGCTCGGACTTCCCGAACCAGATCAACAACGTGCTGGCGTTCCCGGGCATCTTCCGCGGTGCCTTCGACGTCCGGGCCACCGCGATCACCGAGGGCATGAAGCTCGCCGCGGCCCAGGCCCTGGCCGCGATCGTCGGGGACGACCTCACCGAGGAGCTGATCATCCCCTCGCCGTTCGACCCGCGCGTCGGTCCGACCGTGGCCGCCGCGGTCGCCGAGGCCGCGCGACGGGACGGCGTCGCGCGTCGGTAGATTCGGCCCCATGTTCGCCGTCTACGCCGAGAAGTTCTCCTCCGAAGACCCGCTGTCCGGCCTGGTGGTCGGGGAGCGTCCTGACCCCGAGGTCCCCGACGGGTGGGCGAAGGTCACCGTCAAGGCGGCGTCGCTGAACCACCACGACCTGTGGTCGTTGCGCGGCGTGGGCCTGCGCGAGGAGGCGCTGCCGATGATCCTCGGCTGCGACGCGGCCGGGTACGACGAGGACGGCAACGAGGTGGTCGTGCACGCGATCATCAACGACCCGCACTGGACCGGGGACGAGACGCTCGACCCGAAGCGGTCGATCCTTTCCGAGCGCTACCAGGGCACCTTCGCCGAGACGGTCGTCGTGCCCCGGCGCAACCTGATCCCCAAGCCTGCCTCGCTGTCCTTCGCGGAGGCCGCAACGCTGCCGACCGCGTGGCTCACGGCGTACCGGATGCTGTTCACCCAGGGCGGCCTCAAGGCCGGCGACACCGTGCTGGTGCAGGGCGCCGGCGGGGGCGTGGCCACCGCGCTGATCATCCTGGCCCGGGCCGCCGGCCTGAAGGTGCTGGCCACCAGCCGCGACGAGGCCAAGCGGGCGCGCGCCCTGGAGATCGGCGCGCACGAGGTGTTCGAGTCCGGAGCCCGGCTGCCGGTCAAGGTCGACGCGGTGATGGAGACCATCGGCCGGGCGACCTGGTCGCACTCGATCCGGGCGCTGCGCCCCGGTGGGGCGATCGTGATCTCGGGGACGACCTCGGGTCCGAACCTCGACGACGCCGAGCTGACCCGGATCTTCTTCCTGCAGCTGAAGGTGATCGGCTCCACGATGGGCTCCTCCCAGGAGCTCGCCAGCCTGATCTCCATGCTGGACGCCACCGGCGCCCGTCCGCTGGTCGACCGCGAGCTGCCGATGGAGCAGGCTCGCGACGGCTTCGCCGCCATGGCCGAGGGCGAGCTGTTCGGCAAGGTCGTCTTCACCCGGTGAAGGTCCACCTGGTCACCGGCGCCGGCTCCGGGATCGGGGCCGACCTGGCCGCGCGCCTGGAGGCGCGTGGCGACCGGGTCGTGCGGGTGACCCGGGACGTCGTCGACCTCGCCGACGCCGACGCCGTACGCCGGTGGGCCGAGGCGCTCGACGAACCGCGCCTGGACTCGCTGGTGCACATGGCCGGCACCGTCGAGCTCGAGACCGTCGCCGACCTGGACGTGTCGAGCTGGCGGCGCCAGATCGAGGTCAACCTCACCGCGCCCGCAGTGATGACCGGGCCGCTGCTGCCGGCGCTGCGCGCGGCCGGTGGCACCGTGGTGTTCGTGAACTCCTCGGCCGGGCTGGTCGCCAACGCCGAGTGGTCGGCGTACGCCGCATCGAAGTTCGGCCTCCGCGCCCTGGCCGACGCGCTGCGGGCCGAGGAGGCCGGGAGCGGGGTGCGGGTCACCACGATCTTCCCGAGCCGCACGGCGACGCCGATGCAGGAGAAGGTCCACGAGCAGGAGGGCCGCACCTACGACGCCACGCGCTGGATCCAGCCGGGCACGGTCACCGACTCGATCCTGCACGTGCTGGACCTGCCGCCCGACGCCTCTGTTCCAGAGTTGACGATCAGGCCCCGCTGACGCAAATCGTTTACCGGACTGGTCCGGACCGTATTTTTAACCGTTCGTGGAATGTCGGTGCGAACTCGTAGGTTCTTTTCACGTCGCAGGTGTCGAAATCGCGGAATCCGGTTCGTCGTAGGTACGAGAACGGATCTCGGGCGGTTGCTCCGCGGCCGCCACCCACGAACGAAGGATTCAAAGATGCAGTCCTCCACCCCCGCCGCCCCGGCCGGCGCCGGAGCTCGCACCAGTCCCGGTGACATGGCCGTCCTCCGCTGGCTCGTCGGGGCCACGTTCATCGTGATCCTCAACGAGACGATCATGATCAACGCGATCCCCGACCTGAAGCACCACTTCGGTGTCGGCAACGGCGCAGCCCAGTGGCTGACCACCGCGTTCATGCTCACGATGGCCGTCGTCATCCCCGTCACGGGCTACTTCCTGCAGCGGGTGACCACCCGTCAGGCCTTCGGTCTCGCGATGGTGGTGTTCTGCTCCGGAACCCTGCTGGCGGCCGTGACTCCGCCCTCGATGTTCTGGCTGCTGATCGTGGCCCGCGTCATCCAGGCCTCTGGCACCGCGGTGATGATGCCGCTGCTGATGACCACGCTGATGAACGTGGTGCCCGAGAGTGACCGGGGCCGGGTCATGGGCAACGTCACCCTGGCCATGTCCGTGGCTCCCGCGATGGGTCCGGCCGTCTCCGGCCTGATCCTGTCCTCGCTGTCGTGGCGCTGGATGTTCCTGCTCGTGCTCCCGATCGCTGCCGGTATCGGCGTCGCCGGGCTGCGGCGGCTGAAGAACGTCGGGGAGCCGACCGCGGGCGAGATCGACGTGGTGAGCGTGCCGCTCTCCGCGCTCGGCTTCGGTGGTCTTGTCTACGGCCTGAGCCTGGTCGGTCGGGACAACCCGCCGGTCTCGCCGTACGCCCTGATCGGTGGGGGCCTGCTGGTCCTGGCCGTCTTCGTGTGGCGTCAGATCCAGCTGCAACGCACCGATTCCCCGCTGCTCGACCTGCGCACCCTCCAGCACCGCACGTACGTGACCGCGCTGCTGCTGATGGTGATCGCCTTCATGGGCTTCCTCGGGTCGATGCTGCTGATGCCGCTCTACCTGCAGGACGTCCGTGGCCTCTCGCCGCTGCAGACGGGGCTGATCATGATGCCGGGTGGCCTGGCGATGGGTCTGCTCGGCCCGCGCGTCGGCAAGGCGTTCGACACCTTCGGCGGACGCCCCCTGGTGATCCCCGGTGCGATCGGCATGACGATCGGGCTCGGTCTGTTCACGCAGATCGACCTGCACACGCCGTACGCGCTCATCCTGGGCATGCACATCCTCCTGATGGTCAGCCTGGCGCTGATCTTCACGCCGGTGTTCACCCTGGGCCTGGGAGCGGTCCCGCAGCACCTCTACTCGCATGCGAGCTCGTTGCTGGGTGCGTTGCAGCAGGTGGCAGGTGCCATGGGCGCAGCACTCTCGGTCGCGGTCCTGACGGCGCGTGGCGACTCGCTGGCCGCCGATGGTGCGTCCAAGCTCGGTGCGTACGTGGGCGGGATGCAGTGGGCCTTCGGGCTCAGCGCGATCCTGTCGATCGCCGTGGTCGCGCTCGCTGTGCTCCTGCCGGGCCGGCTGCCCGCGCAGGACGGTGGTCAGCCGGTGGCCGACCTGGACCTGGACGGGGATGCCGTTTCGGTCGCCTGATCTGCCTGGAAGAACGGTCCCGCGGGTGCGTCAGTCGCGCCCGCGGGATTTCCAATTCAGCGCGCCCACGATCACCATCATCAGCTGGGTGCGGGCGCGGTGCCGGATCTCCGTCAGGTCGCGCCGCTCGGCCAGCAGGATGTCTTCCGAGGTGTTCACCATCGAGCGGACGATCAGGTTGGACAGGATGCGCAGGTCGTCGCCGGACCAGTGGTCCATCGGCAGCCGGGCCAGGTCGGTGGCCAGCTCGCGCTCGAAGAGCTCGAACTCGCGCCGGATCGCCTCGCGCACCACGGCTGACCCGCCCGAGCGCTCGCGGGCGATGAAGGCGAAGTGGGTGCGCTGCTCGCCCACGTGCTCGATCAGCACTGCCACGGAGCGGTCGACGATCTGACCCAGGGACGGGGCGCCCTGACGCACGTCGCGGATCATCGCCCGCAGGGAGACGAACGACTCCTCGACCAGCGCCAGCCCGAGCTCGTCGATCGAGGCGAAGTGCCGGTAGAACGCGGTCGGCACGATGCCGACCTCCTTGGCCACCTGCCGCAGGGAGAGGCCGGCCAGACCGACCTCCTCGGTCAGCGCGAGCGCGGCGTCGAGGATGGCGCGACGGGTGCGCTCCTTCTTGTCGCTGCGGCTCTCCGTCACGGGGGACAGCGTAGCGAGGGCGTTCCCCGCGTCATTCAGTGCACGGATGTGCACCGTGTCGGGCATCACGTCCGTGGTGGCTTGACCGTGTTCCAGCGTGGCAGTCATAGTTTCAGTGTACAAACGTTCACCGAAAGGAGGCCAATCATGGGCACCATCACCACCAAGCTTCTCGGCTCCAAGGCCGTCGCAGCGCTGACCTCGCCGCACGGTGTGGACCGCTACCTCGAGATGTTCAACCCGATGTGGGCCGCCACCGAGGTGCGCGCCCGGGTCGTCTCGATCCACCGGGAGAACCCGGACGCGGTCGGCTCTGCTCCGGTCGCCACCCTGACCCTGCAGCCGACCAGCACCTGGCGCGGTCACCGCGCCGGTCAGTACGTCCAGGTCGGTGTCGAGCTGCCGGGCAGCGCCCGCCGGATGACACGCTGCTTCTCGATCTCCTCGGCCGCCTCGCTGCCGGGTGAGCGGATCACGCTCACCATCCGCGCGAACGACGAGGGCCAGGTCAGCAAGTTCCTGGTCAACGCCCAGCCCGGCCAGATGCTGCACCTGAGCCAGGCCGAGGGCGAGTTCACGCTCCACGAGAGCGCCGCGACCCCGACCAACAACCACCTCGTGATGATCTCCGGCGGATCGGGGATCACCCCGGTGATGGCCCAGATCCGGACGCTGCTCCGGGACGGGTACGACGGCCGGGCGAACCGCAAGGTCACCTTCATCCACTTCGCCCGCAGCGAGCAGGACCAGATCTTCGCCGAGGAGCTGGCCGCCGTCGCCGAGGGTGACAACCACATCGACGTCCACCTGCACTACGGCGACGCCACCTTCAGCGAGTTCGAGCTGCGCCGGCTGGTGCCGGACTTCAAGAACACCGACACCTGGGCCTGCGGTCCCGGTGGCCTCATCGAGCTGATCCGCGCGGCGTACGGCGAGGAGAACCCCCGCCTGCGGGTCGAGTTCTTCAAGCCCCCGGCGTTCAGCACCGGTGCGGCCGGCGGTGACGTCTCGTTCACCCGCTCGGGCGAGAGCGCCGAGAACACCGGCGCCACCCTCCTCGAGCAGGCCGAAGCCCTCGGGCTCAAGCCGGAGTTCGGCTGCCGGATGGGCATCTGCTTCTCCTGCGTCAAGACCAAGACCGACGGCACCGTCCGCAACGTCCTGACCGGCGAGGAGTCCTCGCTGCCCGACGAGGAGGTCCGCATCTGCGTGACCTCGCCCGTCGGCGACTGCTCCATCGACCTCTGACACCACAGACCTAGGGAGACACGACCATGAGCAACACCCTGACCACCAAGAACGGCAAGCCCCGCGCGACCGTCGCGGCCAGCGACCCGAAGATCCCCAACCTGACCCCGGAGCAGCTGGAGGAGTTCGGCGACGAGCTCGACGCGATCCGGCAGCGCATCCTCGCCGACCTGGGCGAGGAGGACGCGGCGTACATCCGCAAGATCGTCAAGCGCCAGCAGCAGTTCGAGATCGCCGGCCGGGCGCTGTTCTACCTGCCGCCGGCCTGGCCGCTCGCGGTCGCCGCCCTCAGCGTCTCCAAGATCCTGGAGAACATGGAGATCGGCCACAACGTGATGCACGGCCAGTACGACTGGATGGGCGACCCGAAGCTGAACTCGCGCATCTACGACTGGGACACCATGGCCCCGGGCGAGAACTGGAAGTACGGCCACAACTACATCCACCACACCTACACGAACATCCTCGGCAAGGACCGGGACATCGGGTACGGCATCCTGCGGATGGACGAGGACCAGAAGTGGCGCCCGTACTACCTGGGCAACCCGCTCTACGCGTTCCTGCTGATGATCTTCTTCGAGGAGGGCGTGGCCCTGCACGACCTCGAGGTGGACCGGATCAAGACCGGTGAGCGGACCTGGGAGGAGACCAAGAAGGTCGGCAAGCCGATCATCCGCAAGGTCCGCAAGCAGGTCCTCAAGGACTACGTGCTGTTCCCGGCGCTGACCGGCCCGTTCTTCCTGAGCACCCTGGCCGGCAACGCGGTGGCGAACATCGTCCGGAACATCTGGAGCTTCAACATCATCTTCTGCGGTCACTTCCCGGCGGGCGTTGCGACGTTCACCGAGGAGGAGTGCGAGAACGAGACCCGCGGCCACTGGTACTACCGCCAGCTGCTCGGCTCGGCGAACATCACCGGCGGCAAGCTGTTCCACATCATGTCGGGCAACCTGTCGCACCAGATCGAGCACCACCTGTTCCCGGACATCCCGGCCCGGCGCTACCCGGAGGCCGCGGTCGAGGTGCGGGCCCTGTGCGAGAAGTACGGCATCGAGTACAACACCGGCGGGCTGACCAAGCAGCTCTGGACGGTGGCGCGCAAGATCCTGCGGCTCTCGTTGCCGACCCGGACCCGGAACACCGACCCGGCCCCGGCCGCGCCGGCCGACGCCGACCTCGTGGCGGCCTGAGCCTGAGACGACTGACACGTTGCTCCTTCGTGCCGCCCGGCCCACACTGGTCGGCATGAAGGACAACCTCAGCAAGGCGGAGATCCGCAAGGACGCGGTCCAGGACGGTGTCGAGGCCGTGACCCACGCGGTCGGACAGGGCACCCAGATCGTGATCGGTGCGGTTCAGGACATCGCGAAGACCGTCGGTGGCCTGGCCACGGACCTCTTCGAGATCCGGGACGCCGCCAAGAAGGCAAGCGACGACTCGGGCACCGACGAGACCGTCTGACCCAGAACAAGCGAAACGCCCCCACCGCTCTTCAGCGGTGGGGGCGTTTCGACGTCGTCATCCGAACGACATCCGGAAGTCGGCCTGGCGGAACGAGGCGATCGACCGCTTGCCGGCCAGCCATCCCAGGGCGCCGTCGGGGTTGAAGTCCCAGCGTCCCCGGCACGGGGCCGCCTTCGACGAGCCGGTCAGCGAGGCGCGGACCTCCTCGCCGTCCGCGCGCTGCTGGTACGTGTCGCCCTTGAACGGCAGTCGCGGGGCCAGCTTCGAGACGTCGCTGAACGACGCCGTCACGATCGGGACGCCGTCGAGCTCGGCGGTCCACAGCGTCCGGCTCAGCGGCCCGCTGGTCGTCGAGGTGAAGCCGAAGTCGCAGAGGTCCTTCGGGATCGCCCACAGGTCACGGCCGCCGTGGACGGACTGGATCGAGTCCACCCAGATGTCGGTGATGTTGACGGCCTTGCCTGTATTCGGCGCTGTGACCATCCGGGCGACGAGCAGCTCGCCGTAGGTGAGCGGGCTGGGCTCCTGGTACTTCACCAGCGCGGCGCCGTAGACACCCGGCTCGCGGTCGGGGTGGTCGCCGGCGTTCACCTTGAACAGCGACAGCCACAGCTGGCCGGTCATGTGCCAGGGGGCGGCGGGGTAGGTCACGTCGGTCGCGTGCGGAGCGTTGATCCACTGAACGGCGGTCATGGCGAAATACTAGAACATGTTCTGACAGTCGAGTCTGTCAGATGGGTCACGCTCAGCCGCCGGGAGGCGGCACGCTCGCGGCCACGTCCAGCCCGAGGCTGCGGGCGAAGCGAGCGATGCCGGGTGAGGCCCGTTCGGCGAGCGCGGCGATGGTCAACGAGGGGTTCACCGTCAGCGAGGTCGGGACCGCGCTGCCGTCGGTGACGAACAGTCCGGCGTGCCCGCGCAGCTGGTGGTCCGGGCCGAGTGCGGAGGTCGCGGGGTCGTCGCCCAACCGGCAGGAGGCCAGCGGGTGCGCCGAGAGCACCGGCTGCCCGCCGACCCAGTCCAGGTGCTTGCCGATGCCGTCCTTCTCGATGATCGAGCGCAGTGCGGCGTCCGATGCGGCGAAACCCCGGCGGGTGTTCGCGTTCGGCTGGTAGGTCAGTGAGCTCACCACGGCCGAGGAGGCCACCCGGAGGAAGTTTCCGGTCGGCGGGAGCACGCCCCACTGGCCCTCGTTGTCGTCCTCGGTCATCGCCAGCAGGGTCAACCAGGAGCGCCAGCGCTGGGAGAGCAGCTTCTTGTCCACGCCGTACCAGTCCGGGGCAGCCGGGGTGCCGTCCTCGGGGAGCAGGTTGGTGATCGCGGGGAAGTAGATCTGCTGGAGCCCGAAGCGCTCGAACTCGGGCCGGGCCGGGTCGAGGTAGTCGTAGGACATCGAGCCGATCGGCTTGCCGATCGGGAAGGCCTCGTACGCCGTGCCCGGTGCGCGCTCGAGTCCGAGGACGTTCCCCACGGCGCCCTCGTCGAGCACCGCCATCGAGACCCGGTCGCCGTTGGGGGAGAAGTACTTCCCGACGGCCGAGGGCACCGAGCCGAGCCCGAGGCCGGAGCGCTTGAGGATCACCGGGGTGCCCATCGTGCCGGCAGCGACGATGACGACCTTGGCCTCGATCGAGCCGGCGCCGGCCGGGATCCGGTAGTCGCTCGCGTCCACGACCGTGTAGTCGACCCGGTACCGGTAGCCGGGCGTCAGCGACTTCGCGATGCTCTGCACCTCGTGCAGCGGCCGGACCTGGGCGCCGTGCGCCCGCGCTGCCGGCAGGTAGTTCAGCAGCATGGAGCGCTTGGCGTCGAACCGGCAGCCGTTGAGCATCCAGTTGCAGTTCGTGCAGTGCTCCAGGTCCACGGCGAGCGGGACCGGGTTGCAGGTGTGCCCGGCGTTGGCGCAGGCCGCTGCCCACACGCCACCGGCGTACGGGACGTCGTCCCAGGACTGCTGGGCGACCGGGATGGTCGCCTCGACGCGGTCGTACCAGGGGTCCAGGGCGCTTCGGGTGAGCCCGCTCGGCCAGAGCCGACGACCGGCCGAACCGCGGCGCTCGAAGACGAACGAAGGCGCGCGCAGCGAGGCGGCGAAGTACACGACGCTGGAACCGCCGACGCAGTTGCCGGCGACGACCTGGATCCCGTTGCCCTGGATCAGGTCGACGATCCGGGTGTAGCCGCCGATCTCCAGGCTCTGGGTGAAGTCCGCGGCGCCGAGCTCCGGACCGCGCTCGAGCATGATCACCTTGGCCCCGCCCGCGGCGAGGTTGTACGCCGGGATCGCCCCGCCGAAGCCGGTGCCGATGACCAGGACGTCGGTGCGCTCGCAGATCGCGCTCATGCCGGGTTCCCGGTGTTCGTGGTGAGCGGGTGCAGCGCCGCCAGCTCCTGGCGGTAGCTGAAGTCCGGGAAGCGCCAGATCCCGTCCGGGTCGGGGAGCGGGAAGCCGAGCCAGGCCAGGCCCGGGTGTCCGGCGCGGACCGCGGCTGCGGTGTCCAGGTGGCCGGCCGTGTGGAAGGCGAGCATCGCCATCGCGGCGACGGCGTACCAGAGCAGCTGCACCACGCCGCTACCGCGCAGGAGCTGCCCGACGACCGCGGTCCGGGCGTCGAAGTCGAGCGCGACGAAGGGCGGCACCCGGACGTCGAGGAGGGTCCGGTGGGTCAGCGCGTAGGCGGCTGCCTCGGCGTTGATCGCAGCGACCAGGCCCGGGATCGCCACCGCGAGGCCGACGTCCGGGTCGTTGTAGAGCAGCCAGGCGCCGGCGTCGACGGCACCCGGTCCGGCGGTGGCGCCGGCGACGATGCGGTCACCGGCGAAGCGCTTCGCACCCGGGACGACGGTGTCGGCGAAGGCTTCCAGGGTGTCGCGCTGGATGCTGGTGCCGGCGTACGCGGAGTCCGGGGTGACGAGGGGGAGCACCGCCACCGCAGCCGCAGCCGTCTGCAGCAGCCGCCGGCGGGAGAGTGTCGGGATCACGGGCGCCGCCTCAGCGGGGGCACAGCGGGTTCAGCGGCAGGCCGAGATTGAGGGCACCGCCGTCCCCGCCGGTGCCGTAGCGCAGGAAGTACGCCGCCAGCGCCGGGCTGTACGGCGCGATGTACGCGGCCGCGCGGGCGATGGTGGCCGGTTGACCAGCGATCGTGAGGCCGCTGAGTCGCGCCGCGATCTGGCCGGTGCCCAGGTCCCACCAGTAGGAGCCGTCCCAGCGGATGATCGGCGTCATCCCCGGGGCGAGCTGCACGCTCCAGTGGTCCTGCTGCCAGTACCGGCACTTGGTCCCGGCCAGTGCGAACCGGGCGGGCTCGGCGAGCAGGAACGCGATCGCGCCGCCGTTGGAGACGGTGATGTTCCGCTTGGCGTAGTCGACGCACAGCGGGTCGTCGGGCAGCGCGGTGAGGTTCGGGATCTCACCCTCGCCGAAGGCGTGCACGGTGCAGGAGTCCGCGAACGGGGGCGCGTAGTACGGGACCAGACCGGTGCCTTCCGCGTCCGCGGCCGACGGCGTGAGGCCAGCCGCCAGCAGCAGGGCGGCGACGATCAGGGCAGGACGACGCATGGCGGCTCCTCGGGAGGGTGAGAGCACTCTGTACCCGACGAGTATTCAACATACCCGGGAGGACTTCAAGAGTCCTGACGAGTACACTCAGCGCCGTGGAGACCGGAGCTGTGTCGATCGACCTGGCCACGCTGATCGCCAACGGCGAGGCGTTCGGCCTGTCCGCCGAGGACTTCCTGACCCGCTCGAGTGCCACCCAGCGGGGCCGGTTGCTCGTCGCCGCGGCGCTGGTCGTGGCCGGCCAGGGATACGCCGGCGCGAGCGTCCGGGACATTGTCGCGGCGGCCGGGGTCTCCCGCTCGACCTTCTACGAGAACTTCGACGGCAAGGACGAGTGCCTGGTCGCGGCTTACCAGGCGACCGTGACGGCAAGCCTGGCGCGGATGGCTGATGCCGCCCTGGCTGCTGCCGAGGAAGGCTGGCACGCCGGCCTGGTCTCCGGGGTCCGGTCGGTCTTCGACGACATCCGCCGACGTCCCGCGGTCGCCCGGGCCACCTACGTCGAGCTGGGCTCCGCCGGAGCCGCGGTGCTCCAGGCACGTCGCGCGGGCAACGACCGGTTCGCCGACCACGTGCGCGCGCTGGCCGACGCGGTGCGCCGCGTCGACCCGCGGATGCCGGACGTGAGCCTCGGGCGGATCGGCCTGCTGATCTCCGGGCTCGACCTGCGGATCGCCTACGTGCTCAACGAGGGCAACCTGACCGAGCTCGACGAGGTCGAGGCGCTCGCGATCGAGGCGATCGATGCGATGTACAGCCCGGCCCTGGCGCCGGCGAAGGTGGCGCGCCGTGCCTGACGCTGACCTCGCCGCCAGTCGCTGGCGCGGGCAGCGCGGTCGCCTGGAGGTCTGGTACTCGACGCTGACCGACCCGAGCACCGGGACCGGGATCTGGGTGCACCACGAGCTGGTGGTGCCGAGCGACGACCGCGCGCCGTACGGGCACGGCTGGATCGCGGTCTTCCGGCCCGACCGTGCACCCGTGCTCGAGCGGTTCGGACCGCACCCCTGGGCCACGCCCGCGAGCGGGTTCACTGCGGGCGCGGTCGAGCACGTCGCTGACCGGTTGAGCGGCACCGCCGGCGCGGTGCGGTGGGACCTGCGCACGGTGAGTGCCGGTCCGCCGATGTTCACGTTCCCGTCCTGGGCCTGGCACCAGGAGCTGCTGCCCGCCGCGCAGGTCGTGCCCGAGCCGCAGGCCCGGTTCAACGGCACGGTGCGGATCGGTGAGGACGAGCTGGTGCTCGACGGTGCGGTCGGTGCCAATGCCCGCATCTACGGCCACGGCAACGGGTTGCGCTGGGGGTGGCTGCACGCCGACCTCGGCGACGGCGAGGTGTGCGAGGTGGTCACCGCGATCTCCAAGCGCGCCGGCCTGCGCCGGTTGCCGGCGCTGGCCCAGGTGCAGCTGCGGCTCAACGGCGAACCGGACCGGCCGGGTGACCCGCTCGTCGCGGCGCTCGGCCAGCGCACGCGGCTGCACCGCGACGGCTGGACCGTGAAGGGCCGTCTGGGTGGTGGTCGTCGCCTCGAGATCGACGTCCGGTTGCCGGAGGACCAGACCCTGGACGTCAGCTACCTGGACCCGGACGGCCGGATGCTGGTCTGTCGCAACTCCGAGCGCGCACAGGCCTCGATCAAGCTGCTGCGCCGCGAGGGCGGCAGCTGGGTCGCCGAGCGCGACTGGTTCCTCGGCAGCACCGCGCACGCGGAGGCCGGAGGTTTCTAGTCGTCGTCCGGGTCATCGATCCGGGCCAGCCAGGTGGCGAAGCGCTCGATCGCGTTCTCGTCGTCCGGGTGCACGTCGACGTAGGTCCGCAGCTGGTCGGCGAGCCAGGCCAGGGTGACCTCGTCGTCACCCCGGCGCTTCTCGAGCTCCTCGATCCCGCGGTCGGTGAAGTACATCAGCGGGTCAGGCGAACGCCTGGTCCAGGAGCGACTTCTGCTCGTCAACGTGCCGCGAGTGCTGGCCGACCGACGGCGAGGACGACGCTGCCCGGGAGATCACCGCGACCTCCTGGTCGAGCCGGTCGAACAGGTTCAGGCGGAAGTGCGGAGCCGGGCCCATGTTGGCCGGCTCGTCCTGGACCCACCGCACGCTGCGCAGGTTCGGGAAGCGGCTCAGCTCGGCACGCAGCTCCTCGGCCGGCTCCGGGTAGAGCTGCTCGATCCGGACGATCGCGGTCGTCGGGTCCTCGCCCTGGCGCTTGGCGCGCTCGACCACCAGGTCCCAGGTGATCCGGCCGCTGCACAGCAGCACCGTGGTCACCTTGGACGGGTCCGCGACGTTGTCGCCGATCACCGGTGCGAACGAGCCCTGGGTGAACGCCTCGGGCTGCGAGGCCGCCTCCTTGCGCTTCAGCATCGACTTCGGGGTGAAGATGATCAGCGGCTTGTGCGCGGCGCCGAGCGCGTGCCGGCGCAGCAGGTGGAAGTGGCTGGCCGGGGTCGACGGCTGGGCGACCACGAACGCGTCGTCGGCGGCCATCTGCATGAACCGCTCGATCCGGGCCGAGGAGTGGTCCGGGCCCTGGCCCTCGTAGCCGTGCGGCAGCAGCAGCACGACGCCGGACTGCTGTCCCCACTTCGTCTCGCTGGCGGTGATGTACTCGTCGGTGACGATCTGGGCGCCGTTGACGAAGTCACCGAACTGCGCCTCCCACAGCACCAGCGCGTCGGGACGGGCCACCGAGTAGCCGTACTCGAAGCCGAGCGCGGCGTACTCGGAGAGCAGCGAGTCGTAGACGAAGAACGACGCCTGGTCCTCGGTCAGGTTCGACAGCGGGGTCCACTCGTCGGCGTTGCGCCGGTCGATGATCGTGGCGAAGCGCTGCACGAAGGTGCCTCGGCGCGAGTCCTGGCCGGCCAGCCGGACCGGGCGTCCCTCCATCAGCAGCGAGCCGAAGGCCAGGATCTCGCCGGTGCCCCAGTCGATCGGGCCCTCGTTGATCGCGGCCGCGCGACGCTGGAGCTGGGGGAGCACCTTCGGGTGCACCGTGAAGCCCTCCGGCGGACTGACGTAGGCGTCCGAGATCCGCTTCATCGTCTCGACGCTGATCGCGGTGGTCGCCTCGCCGGTGGCCAGCTTGTCCGGGTAGTCCGGCACGGTCGTCCAGGAGTCCGGACGGGCGTCGGCTTCGCGCACCTCGGTGAAGACCCGCTCGAGCTGCTGCTGGTAGTTCTGCAGCACTTGCTCGGCCTCCTCGACGGTGATGTCGCCGCGGCCGATCAGGGACTCGGTGTAGAGCTTGCGCACCGAGCGCTTCTGCTCGATCAGGTCGTACATCAGCGGCTGCGTGTACGACGGGTCGTCGCCCTCGTTGTGACCACGGCGGCGGTAGCAGACCAGGTCGATGACGACGTCCTTGTTGAACGCCTGGCGGTACTCGAAGGCGAGCCGGGCGACGCGGATGCACGCCTCCGGGTCGTCACCGTTCACGTGGAAGATCGGCGCCTGCACCATCCGGGCGACGTCGGTGCAGTACAACGACGAGCGCGAGCTGGCCGGCGAGGTGGTGAAGCCGACCTGGTTGTTCACGACGACGTGGATCGTGCCGCCGGTGCGGTAGCCGCGCAGCTGGGAGAGGTTCAGCGTCTCGGCGACCACGCCCTGGCCGGCGAATGCCGCGTCGCCGTGGATCAGCAGCGGCAGCACCGGGTAGGCGGCGCCACGGTTCAGCACGTCCTGCTTGGCGCGGGCGATGCCCTCCAGGATCGGGTCGACCGTCTCGAGGTGCGACGGGTTGGCGGCGATCGAGACCTTGATCTTGTCCCCGGAGCCGGCGACGAACTCGCCCTCGGCGCCCAGGTGGTACTTCACGTCGCCGGAGCCCTGGACCGTGCGCGGGTCGATGTTGCCCTCGAACTCGCGGAAGATCTGGTTGTACGACTTGCCGACGATGTTGGCCAGCATGTTCAGGCGGCCGCGGTGGGCCATGCCGATGGCGACCTCGTCGAGGGCGGCCTCGGCGGCGGCCTCGCAGATCTCGTCGATCACCGGGACGGTGGTCTCGCCGCCCTCGAGGCTGAACCGCTTCTGGCCGACGAACTTGGTCTGCAGGAAGGTCTCGAACGCCTCGGCCTGGTTCAGCTTCAGCAGGATCCGCAGCTGCTCCTCGCGCGGCGGCTTCTGGTGCGGCTGCTCCACCCGCTCCTGGATCCAGCGGCGCTGATCCGGGTCCTGGATGTGCATGTACTCGATGCCGACCGTGCGGCAGTACGAGTCGCGCAGGATGCCCAGCACGTTGCGCAGCTTCATGAACCGGCGCTCGCCGCCGAACTCGCCGGTGGCGAACTCGCGGTCGAGGTCCCACAGGGTCAGGCCGTGCGACTCCACCTCGAGGTCGGGGTGGCTGCGCTGCTTGTACTCCAGCGGGTCGGTGTCGGCCATCATGTGGCCGCGCACCCGGTAGGCGTGGATCAGCTCGAGGATCCGGGCCTGCTTGCTGACGTCCTCGTCGTGGTTGGTGGAGACGTCCACGGCCCAGTGGATCGGCTCGTAGGGGATCCGCAGGCTGCGGAAGATCTCGTCGTAGAACCCGTCCTCGCCGAGCAGCAGCTGGTGCACCTGGCGCAGGAACTCGCCGGACTGGGCGCCCTGGATGACCCGGTGGTCGTAGGTCGACGTCATCGTCATGATCCGGCTGATGGCGTTGCGGGTGATCGTCTCCTCGGACGCGCCCTGTGCCTCCGGCGGGTAGTCCATCGAGCCGACCCCGATGATCGCGGCCTGGCCTTGCATCAGCCGCGGCACCGAGTTGTTGGTTCCCAGGCCGCCGACGTTGGTCAGGCTGACCGTCGTCCCGGAGTAGTCCTCCATGGTCAGCTTGTTGTCCTTGGCCTTGCGCACGATCTCCTCGTACGCCGTCCAGAACTGGGCGAAGTCCATCGTCTCGCAGCCCTTGATCGAGGGGGCGACGAGCTGGCGGGTGCCGTCGGGCTTCTGCTGGTCGATGGCCAGACCGAGGTTGATGTGCGCCGGGGTGACCATGTTCGGCTTGCCGTCGACCTCGGCGAAGGTGTTGTTCATCTCCGGCAGCGACTTGATCGCCTTGACGATTGCGTAGCCGATCAGGTGGGTGAACGAGACCTTGCCACCGCGGGCGCGCTTGAGGTGGTTGTTGATGACGATGCGGTTGTCCCAGAGCAGCTTGACCGGGATGTTGCGGACGCTGGTCGCGGTCGGCACGGCCAGCGAGATGTCCATGTTCTTCGCGGTCGCGGCCGGGATGCCGCGCAGCACCGTGTAGGTCGGCTCGTCGCTCGCCGAGGCGGCGGCAGCGGCCGGGGCCTCCTTGGGCACCGGGGTCGTCGTCGGCGCCGGGGCCGAGGGGGGAGCGGTGGCAGCGGCCGGGGTCGGAGCCGGCGACGGGGTCGCGACCGGGGTCGGAGCCGGCGACGGAGTCGCGACCGGGGTCGGCGCGGCGGCCGGAGCCGCCGGGGCAGCCGGGGCAGCCGGGGCAGCCGGGGCGGCGGCGGGTGCGGCGGGCGCAGGAGCGGCGGCGGGCGCCGGTGCAGCAGCGGCGGGTGCGGCGGCGCCGTCACCGTTCTTGTAGCTGGCGAAGAAGTCCCACCAGGCAGGATCCACGCTGTTCGGGTCCTTCTGGTACTGCTCGTACATCTCGTCGACGAGCCACTCGTTGGCTCCGAAAGACGTCAGGGGGTTTCCTTCAGTGGACTCGTGCACGGCTGTTGTTCGCCTCTTCCGATGCTGTGCGCCAGGTGGTGTGGACGGGGTCAAGGCTAGTCCGGGCCGCTGCGCAATTCAGCCCGGTGGTTGAGAGTTTGGTCTCTTCCGAAGTTCCTGTCACGGACCGGCTCAGGGGGTGCAGCCTCCGACGCCCGCGATGTCGGGGCTGCGGACCTCGGTGCCATCGGCGTGCAGGTCGTACGCCGAGCAGTAGTAGATGCTCAGGTTGCTGTCCCGGTCCAGGGTGACCGGGGCCCAAACGCCCTTGCCGCGCGGCTCGAGGTAGTGCAGCTGCGTGCCGAGCAGCTGGGAGTCGACGTCCTCGTGCTTGAGGTACTTCGCGAGCCACAGCTGGACGTAGGCGCTGGTCAGGTCCTGGCCGTACCGGCTGGCGGGGAGCACGTACGGGATGTCGGTGTACTCCAGGTGCGTCGAGGCCCGCGGCACGATCAGCATGCTGTCCTTGCCGGCCGCGACCCAGCCGTCGAACCCGGTCCTCCGCTCGCGCATCGGGTCCGGTCCGTTCGGGCTCGCGCCCGGGAGCAGGCCGGTGCCCGGTCCGGACAGGAAGTAGGGGAACGGGGTGAGGAAGTACTCCGACTGGATCGCCAGCGCAGGAACCGCCGGGACGTTCGGGGTGCTCGCGGTTCCTCCGACCAGGTTGCCCGAGCTGCTCTGGGTGGCCAGCTTGTCGAGCGCCACGACGGTCTCGACCCGCGGATCGGTGCCCTGGACCTGCGAGACCGCTGCGGCGCCGAGCGAGTGCCCGATGATCGCGATCCGGCTGGTCCGGCCCGGCGTGACGGTCTGCGTGTCCGGCGTCCGGTCGAGCTTGCCGGCGTACGGGTTGGAGGCCGAGAGGAACCAGTCCAGCGCGTCCTCGGTGCCCGTGGTGAAGTTCGCCAGCTGCTGGAACGGCACGCCCGGGCAGCCGAGCATGTTGCCGTCGACCGGGGCGGCGAACGGGTTGCAGAACGGGTACGTGGTGTCACCGACGTGCGGGAACGTCTCGCTGGTGCCCTGGCCCTGGACGTCGTAGGTCATCGCGACGTACCCGCGCTCGGCCAGGTCCTGGGCGAGCCAGACGTACATGCCCTCAGATCCCTGGATCGACCCCGGCGTGATCACCACGCCCGGGAACGGGCCGGTCAGCGTCTCACCGGTGTACGGGTCCTTGGCGCCGGGCTTCGGTGCGTAGACCGTGCCGCGCAACAGGGCGCCGTACCGGTTCAGGAACGAGATGGGGGTGGACGTGCCGCGGGTGCCGTTCCAGCCGGCGCGCAGCGGGTTGCCGACGTTCCACCCGGGGACCAGCTCGCCGGCCGTGATCACCGGACGCAGCGGGTTCGCGGCCTGGTTCAGCAGCTGGGTCGCGTAGAGGAGGTTCGTCTGCTTGACCAGTGCCGGCAGGAACGCCGGGTTCGCGAGCTGGCCGCCGGGCCCGGTCACGCGGCCGTACGAGTCGGCGATGTTCTTCAGGTCCCGGGCGACGTACGCCGGGGAGCCGGGCGCGGGCGCCGGGTCGGCGTGCGCAGGCAGGGTCGCGGTCAGCAGGGCGGAGGTGAGGGCCGTGGCGAGGAACGCCGGCACCAGGACGCGTCGCATGACCCTCCAACGACCGAGCCCGGGCCGGGACACGTCACCGGACTGACACATCTTGGCTATTGCGAGACCGGAACCGCGGGCGTTGAGTCGGATCACCAACGAGACGGGGGTGCGTGATGGCCACGGAATTCAGCGGCACGGTCGTCGGACCGGGCGATGCCGGGTACGACGAGCTGCGGTCGGTGTTCAACGGGATGATCGACCGCAAGCCGGAGCGGATCCTGCGCTGCCGGAACGCGGCAGACGTGGCGGCAGCGATCACGACCGCGCGCGCTGACGGCAGGCCGATCTCCGTCTACGGCGGTGGCCACGGAGTCACCGGGTCGGCGGTCATCGACGGTGGGGTCTGCGTCGACCTCAGGGAGATCAACCACGTCGAGGTCGATGCCGGCAACCGGACCGTGACGGTCGGAGGCGGCGCGACCTGGGGAGCGGTCGATGCGGCGACCCAGGAGCACGGACTCGCTGTCACCGGCGGGCGGGTCAGCAGCACCGGCGTCGGCGGGCTCTCGCTGGGGAGCGGCAGCGGCTGGCTCGAGCGGACCTACGGGTTCACCTGCGACAGCCTGGTCGCGGCCGAGGTCGTGACGGCCGCGGGGGAGATCGTGACCGCCTCGGACGACTCGCACCCGGACCTGTTCTGGGCCCTGCGCGGCGGTGGCGGCAACTTCGGCGTCGTCACCGAGTTCACCTTCGCGCTGCACCCGGTGGGCCCGATCGTGCTCGGCGGGATGCTGCTCTACCCCGGCTTCATGGCCAAGGAGGTGCTGCGCAACTGGCGCGACTTCATGCTCGACGCGCCGCGGGAGGTCGGCGGCGGCGTCGCGCTGATCACGGCGCCGCCCGAGGAGTTCGTGCCCGAGCCGGCACGGGGCCAGCCGGCGTGCGGCGTGATCGTGCTCTACGTCGGCGACCCGGAGGAGGGGCAGCGGGTGCTGGAGCCCCTGACCTCGTTCGGCCCGCCGGCGGCGAACCTGGTCGGGCCGATGCCGTACGTCGCGGTCCAGCAGCTCCTCGACCCGCCGAACCCCAAGGGGATGCACAACTACTGGAGCGGCGACTTCCTGGAGTCGTTCCCCGACGAGGCGATCGAGACCTGGGTCGACAACGTCCAGCCGCCCACCTCGCCGCTGACCCAGATGATCGTGGTCGCGGGCGGGGGAGCGATCGGCGACCTCACCGATGACGACACGGCCTTCGGCAACCGGGGCGCGCCCTTCAACCTGCACTACCTGTCGATGTGGCCGCCGGACCCCTCCCAGGACGAGGTCAACATCGCCAAGACCCGGACGATCGCGGCGGCGATGAAGCCGTGGACGACGGGCGGCGTCTACCTGAACTTCATCGGCGACGAGGGGCTGATCCGGGTGGAGCAGGCCTACGGGCCCGAGAAGTACGCCCGGCTGCGCAAGATCAAGCGGGTCTGGGACCCCGACAACGTGTTCCGGCACAACCAGAACATCCCGCCGGCTGACTGATCAGGCTGCCGCGTTCTGGGCGCGAACGTGCGCGACGACGGCGTTCGCGTGGCCGTGGCCCATGCCGAACTCGGTCTTGAGCATGGTGACCAGCTCCATGTGCCGGGTCAGGTCGCAGGACTCGACGATGTCGAACCACTCGACCATCGCGCGGCCGTAGGTGCGCTCGATCGACGGGAAGTAGCTGGCGGGACCGCGGCCCTCGCCGGCGCGCTGCTCGGTCATCTCAGGTGTCCTTTCGAGGAGGCTTCACCCGTACGACGAACGCGCAGCGGCTATTTCGACATGCTGTGGTGGTTGAGCTTGTCGAAACCTCAGTCCCCGCGAACTGAGATCAGTGCGCGGTGGTCGCTGGGGGTGCTGAGCAGCTTCACCTCGGTCGCCGGCCCCGGACCGTGCACGTCGTCGAGCTTGCGGGTACGCGACCCGATCGTGCCCGGGGCGTCCTCGCGCCCGACCCAGCTCGAGGTCAGCCCGGCCAGACGCTGGCTGTCGAAGTTCGAGTCGCCGACCGCGTAGACCACGTGCCCGTCGCGCTGGTACCGGGCGATCAGCTGCTCCAGCCGCTTGACCTCCTGCCGGTGCCGCGCGATCAGCAGCGGCCGGTCGGCGATGTAGCGGCCGTGCTCCTCGACGCCGGGGCAGAGGTGGTAGCTCATGATCGCCACCGTCCGGTCGACCGCGCGGTCGGCGTACAGGCCGATGGTGACCAGGCGCGGCGGCTCGGTGGACAGGAACCGGTCCGGGCGGTCGGAGCGCCCGATCCCCGAGAGCAGCACGTCGTCGGCCCGGATCAGGTCGAAGCGGTCCGCGCGAGCCCCGACCACGTTGCCGCACGAGACCGAGGAGACCCAGTGGTAGCGGTCCGGGCCTGGCACGGACAGGCCGAGGAGCGCGGGCACCGTGCGGACGTCGCCGGTCCGGCGCAGCAGCGGCAGCCGCGAGATGTACCACTCCTGGAGGCCGACCAGGTCGGGCTCCTCGGCGAGCACCTGCTCGAGCGCGACCACCGCGTCCCGATTGCCCAGCTTGTACAGGATGTTCGCCGAGGCCACCTTGGTCTGCATGGGGGAAAGTCTGCCTGTTCGGCTCTTCCGGGGTCGCGCCGGGCGACCTACATTGAGGTCGCACCAGGTCCGAAACTCATCGCTCTCGAGGAGCGCCTCCCATGACCGGATCCCGCAGCAACCGCAGTGTGCTCGTGCTCGCCCTGCTCGCCCTCGCCTCCTCGCTCGTGCTCGGCCCGACGAGGGCCGACGCGAGCGCGACGGTCCCGACCGAGATGGCCAGCGGGGTCGCCGGCAACAAGCACGTCCTCGGGCTGAGCCCGACGAACTTCCAGGCCTTCCTCTCGTACTCCGGTCACGTCGGCCAGGAGCAGCGGTGGCTCCCGTTGCCCGGCAAGGTGATCACGTTCTGGGTCGGCGGCAAGCTGATGTGCTCGGCGACGACGGTCCTGCACGGTTCGCCGGGCGAGTCCGCGTACTACACCGAGGCGACCTGCTCGGCGAAGCTCGGCATCCAAGCGGCCCTGAAGTACCACTCCTTCGTCGCGAAGTTCGCCGGCGACGACACCTATCTCCCGAGCTCGGTGACCCAGGTCCTCAAGTGACGGCCCATCCGAAGGAGCGCCCACCCATGACCGGATCCACCCGGAGGCTGCTCGCGGCGGCCGTCCTCGCCCTCGCCCCGCTCGCGGTCGTCAGTCCTGCCGGCGCGGCCGGTCCGGCGTTGTCGACGATCTGCGCGAGCCTGCACGCCTCGGAGGCCAACACCCTCGCCAGCACCTCGGGCTCGATCACCATCACGGGCGACTTCGCTGCGGGCGAACAGGTGCGGTTCACCCCGACCGGCACCTCGCCGAAGGTCCAGACCCACTACCCGAACGGCGCGAACGGCACCGTGCTCGGAGTCTCCGGTCAGCCGACCCGGATCCCCATCGCCGACAGCGGGACCTACCAGTTCGCCATCACCACCACAGGCCCGCTTAGCCTGACCCTGGCCTGCGGGATCCCTCCCCAGGCGGTGATCACCACGCCGAGCGGCAATCCCACCTACACCGCGAACCAGGTCGTGACCCCGGCCTTCAGCTGCGTGGCCGGCACCAGCACGGCGACGTGCACCCCGGAGCACGTCGGCCCGGTGGACACCTCGACCGTGGGGGACCACTACTACGTCGTCACGGCCACCGACAGCGCGGACCTGCAGACGGTCGCGGCGGCGGCGTACACGGTGGTGAAGGCGCCGCAGACGCTGCACTTCACCACACCGGCTCCGGCCGATGCGATCGTCGGTTTCCGGTACGACTACGAGGTCGACGCTGCGTCGAGCTCGGGGTTGCCGGTGACGATCACCGCTGACCCGACGACCCCGGCCTGCCAGATCAACCCCTTCGGGGGCGGTCCGATCTACGGCAACGTGACCGCCGTGCACGCGGGCACCTGCCGGATCTTCGCCGACCAGGCCGGCGACGACCAGTACGAAGCCGCTCCCCGGATCACGATGACCTTCCAGATCGCCCGAGAGCTGACCACCCTCGACGCCGCCAAGGCGTCCAAGGGTGTGCTCGGCATCTCCGGGACCACGTTCTCCGCCGACCTGCACCGCCGCGGCTGGTTCGGCCCCGGGTACGGCGCGATGTTCGCGTTCCCGGGCCAGACGGTGAGGTTCTACGTCGGCGGGAAGCTGATCTGCTCGGCCGTGACCGTGCAGAAGGACGACGGCACCTTCTTCGGCGGAGGCATCGCGACCTGCAAGGCGCCGATCGGCGTCCAGGCGGCGCTGAAGTACAACTCCTACACGGCTGTCTACGGAGGGAGTCAGGACTACCTGCCGAGCACGGCAGTCGGAAAGCTCCAGTAAGAACCCTGATCTCGGAGGATCTCCATGAAGTTGGCACCAGTTCTGGCCGCAGCTCTCGCGGCTGTCATCGTCCCGGTTCTCGTCGCCATGCCGGCATCCGGCGACGACAAGCTCCCGCAGACGATCACGATCACCAGCGACGCGCCCACCGGCGAGTTCGCGATCTACGACCGGGTGGACGGGCTGGGCAGCTACGTCCCGACGGGCACCTCGACCTCCGGCCTGCCGGTGCTGTTCTCGGTGACCTCGGCCGACGACCTGGTCTGCTACTCGCTGCCCGGCGCGATCGGGCAGCCGCCCACAGCCGGGCTGATCACGATCTACTGGAACTCGCCCGGTGACTGCATCGTGCACGCGACCCAGCCGGGCAACGACCAGTACGCAGCGGCCACCGAGGTGACCCAGGTGATCCACGTCCTCGGCGAGGTGAGCGAGATCGACGGCGCCAAGGCCGCCAAGGGCGTCTTCGGCACCGCGCCGACCACGTTCAAGGCCACGCTCGGTCAGTACTTCCGCTTCGGGCCCGGCATCGGGTTCGGGCCGGTCCCGGGCCAGACCGTGACGTTCTCGGTCGGCGGAACTGCGATGTGCTCGGCGGTGACGAACGACGCAGGCTTCGCGACCTGCAAGAAGGCGATCGGGTTGCAGAAGTGGCTGACCGCGAAGACCTTCACGGTCTCCTACGCGGGTGGCCCGTTCCTGCAGCCGACCGCGACGACGACGAAGTTCGGGTGATCCCCGCTACCGCTTGACGGGGGCCGACGTCCGTCCCCAGACGGACGTCGTGCTCCCGACGGTCGCGCGGTAGTAGCGCGCCTGGCTCGAGGTCACGGTGGAGCTGAAGTGCCCGGTGCTGTCGGTGTGGTCCGTGCCGAGGAACCGCCACGCGCACCCGGCCGCGCAGTTCTTGTAGGAGATCGCCACCGGACGGTTCGCCCAGCCCCGGAACCCGTCGGCGGACGGAACGTAACGGGTCACGTCGCCGGAGATCCGGAAGTGGCCGCCGACTTTGGTGCCGGCGGTGAGCGAGATCCGGCTGACGAGCCTGACCACGGTGCTGGTGTTGTAGCCGTACATCTCGCGCGAGCGGATCGCGTAGACGCCGGTCGGCCAGGAGTCCTTGAAGCGCCACGGTCCGGCGCTCTTGCCGTTCACGACCTTGAACGTCCCGAAGGTCAGCGTCCCGTTGCCGACCCGGTGCCGGACGGCCCAGGTCTCGGTCTGCCCCTCGCAGCCGTGGAAGCGCGGGTAGACGGCGGTGGTCGGCCCGACCACGCGCACGGCCGCGACCTCGATCTGGCACTCCACCGGGGGCGGGCCGAGCTCGAAGGTGCCGAAGGACGACGTCACGGTGCCGCCGTCGCTGGTGATCGTGGCCGTGTAGCCGCCGAGTCCGAGGTCGGTGAGGTCCGCGAGGTCGTTCTGGTCCGGGTCGGCCGCGTCGTAGTCGAACGTCCCGCTGTGCAGGACCTGGTTCGAGTCCGCGTCGGTCACCGACCAGTCGTAGCTGCCGTAGGGAGCGTTCCCGAAGTCGACCACCAGGTCCGGGACCTCGTGGGAGTAGTAGCTCTCGCCGTCGGCCGGCGTCACGATCACCGGGCTTCCGGTGCCGACGGCGTTCGCGGCGGACACCGCCAGCGTCGGGACCAGTGCGACGGCGACGGTGAGGAGGACGGTCTGCAGCACGCGGCGTGGGGATGCCATGGGGGGACCTTAGGGGGTTCGACCCGAGAAACGGAGGCGACGAACGGTCTAACGCGGTCCCGGTCCCGGCGTTACCGCCTGGACTAGAGGGGACGCAGTTCGCGCCCGCCTCAGCCGCACAGGCGGCGTTCTGAACGGGTTGTCCACAGATCTCAGATCCGTCTTGAATCGAACATGTGTTCGATCGAGGATTGATCCATGACCTCGCTCCTGGCGCCGCCGTTCGCTGACCCGACCTTGGGTCTGCACGTGTGCCTGGACGAGATGGGCGGGTTGGACCTGGGCGGCTCGACA
>NZ_RJSG01000002.1:1839870-2072360 GCF_003725775.1 Nocardioides marmorisolisilvae | reverse complement strand
AGGATCACCCGCACCGATCCGGTGGTGGCGCAGCGTCAGGTCGGGCTGGCCCAGGGGCTCGAACGCCGGGGAGCCGCTCGGGAGGCGTTGGGCCGCGGGAGCATTTCGACCGAGCACGCAGCGGTGATCGTGCAGGCCGACCGCAACCTGCCCCGTCAGGTGACGGCGGTGCAGCGTGATCGGGTCGAGGCAGACCTGCTCGCGAAGGCCGAGACCCTTTCGCCCACCGCCCTGCGTCGAGCGGCTCGGCGCGCCCTGGAGGCGGTGGAGAACGACGTCGCCGCCGTGGATGCGCACGAGAACGAGCTCGTGGTCTCCGAGGAGGACCGCGCCCGGGCCAAGACCCGGCTGACGATGCACGACAACGGCGACGGGACCGTGACCGGGCACTTCACCGTCCCCTCGGCCCAGGGGTCGTTGTTGAAGAAGATCATCGAGACCATCACCGCGCCCCGCCGTGGACGCCTGGGCGCATCGCAAGCCCAGGTCGGCGAGCGGGAGGCGCGGACCGACTTTGACCGGGCCCGTGGTGAGGCGCTGGTGGAGCTGATCGAGCACCTCCCGACCGATCACCTGCACCCCAGGAGCGCGGCGACCCTGGTCGTCACGGTCTCCGAGGAGATCCTGCGGGGAGCCTTGAAGGCGGTCGGGCTCGACACCGGCGAGATCCTGAGCGCCGGCGAGGTGCGACGCCTGGCCTGCAACGCTCACCTCATCCCCGCCGTTCTGGGCGGGAAATCGCTACCGCTGGACCTGGGGCGCGGCTCGCGGCTGTTCACCGAAGCCCAACGCATCGCTCTCGGGCTACGCCACAGCACCTGCGCGGCCGATGGCTGCGACCGACCGTTCGCTTGGTGCGAGCTGCACCACCTGCACTCCTGGGCACTCGGCGGACGCACCGACCTGGCCAACGCGGTCCCGTTGTGCCACTTCCACCACCAGCGCATCCACGACCACCGCTACCGACACACCCGTGCACCCGACGGCTCGATCAGATTCAGGCTGGTGACCTGAGCAATGTCAGCGCACGAGGAACGTGCAGCATGACTGCGAAATCTGTGCGCCTCCGGCAGGATTCGAACCTGCGACACCCGGTACCGGCAATCAGCAGAGCCTCGTTCCACCTGGGGTGGTTCGTGGGGCGCCTCCGGCAGGATTCGAACCTGCGACACCCGGTACCGGAAACCGGTGCTCTATCCCCTGAGCTACGGAGGCCTTGCGCGTCAGCCTCGGCCCCAGCGCGATGTCGAAGACTACCGGGCATATCTCCTTCGAAGGAAACCGGTACCCGCCGATACGCTTGGCAGGTGAATCCCGAGCAGCTCTCCTCCACGATCGTCGCCGCCCTCACCTCGCTGGTCGAGGCGGGGCGCCTGACCCTGCCCGACGGGGTCCCGGCGACGGTCACGGTCGAGCGGCCGCGGAGCAAGGAGCATGGGGACTACGCAACCAACGTCGCGCTCCAGCTGGCGAAGAAGGCCGGGACCAACCCGCGGGAGCTCGCCACGATGCTGGCCGAGCAGCTGAGCGCCGACGCCGGCATCGCCGCGGTCGACATCGCCGGTCCGGGCTTCCTCAACATCACCGTCGAGGCCGGGGCCCAGGGGCAGGTCGCCGCCGACATCGTCGCGGCGGGCCAGACCTACGGTCACCTGGACCTGCTCGCCGGCAAGAAGATCAACGTCGAGTTCATCTCGGCCAACCCGACCGGGCCGCTGCACCTGGGGCACACCCGGTGGGCCGTGCTCGGCGACGCGATCGGCCGGGTGCTGACCGCCGCCGGGGCCGAGGTCACCCGGGAGTTCTACATCAACGACCGCGGTGTGCAGATGAACCACTTCGCGGACTCGATCATCGCCGCCGCGCTGGGCGAGCCGACCCCGGAGGACGGTTACCGGGGTGAGTACATCCAGGACATCGCCAAGGCGGTCGGTGACGCCCACCCGGGGATCTTCGACCTGCCGGCCGACGAGCGCAGGGCGGCCGTTCGATCCGCCGGCTACGCGGTGCAGCTCCAGGAGCAGCAGGACACCCTGGCGGCGTTCAACACCCGCTTCGACGTCTGGTTCTCCGAGCTGTCGCTGCACGAGTCCGGCTCGGTGCCGGACACCCTGCGGCACCTGGAGGAGCAGGGGCACGTCTTCGAGGACGGCGGCGCGCTGTGGATGCGGACCACCGACTTCGGGGACGACAAGGACCGGGTGCTGATCAAGTCCGACGGCGAGCTCACCTACTTCGCCTCCGACACGGCCTACTACCTGAGCAAGCGGGAGCGGGGCTTCGACCACTGCATCTACCTGCTCGGCGCGGACCACCACGGCTACGTCGGCCGGTTGCGGGCGATGGCGGCCTGCGTCGGTGACGATCCGAACGAGACGCTTGACGTGATGATCGGCCAGCTGGTGAAGATCCTCTCCGGCGGCGAAGAGCTCCGGCTCTCGAAGCGGGCCGGCAACATCGTCGCGCTCGACGAGCTCTCCACGGCGATCGGTGTGGACGCCCTCCGGTACTCGCTCGCCCGGTACCCGGCGGACTCGCCGCTGGTCCTCGACATCGAGGAGATCACCAAGGCCTCGAACGACAACCCGGTCTACTACGTGCAGTACGGGCACGCGCGGACCTGCCGGATGCTGGCGAACGCTGCCGACCTCGGCATGACGCTGCCCGCCGACTTCGACTCCTCGCTGCTCGCGCACGAGAAGGAGGGCGCTCTGCTCCGGGCGCTCGCCGACTACCCGGGCGTGGTTGCCAGCGCGGCCGACCTGCGGGAGCCGCACCGGATCGCGCGGTACCTGGAGGACCTCGTCGCCGTCTTCAACCGGTGGTACGACGAGAAGGAGTGCCGGATGCTGCCGCAGGGCGACGAGCCCGTGGCCCCGGTCAACGAGGCGCGGATGGCGCTCGTCGTCGCCGCGCAGACCGTGATCGCGAACGGTCTCGACCTGCTCGGCGTCTCCGCGCCGGAGCGGATGTAGTCGTGCGCGCCCACGAGGCCGGCTGGGCCCATGCCGCCGTGTCCGCACGCGGTCCCGCGTGGCTGCGCGACCCGGACGACGTCAACGCGCTGGTCCCGCAGCTGTGGTCGAGCACCGCGCTGAAGGTGGACGGCGTCCTCGAGGTCGGGGGAGTGCGGCTGACCGACCTGGTCGCCGAGCACGGCTCCCCGGCGTACGTGCTGGACGAGGCTGATTTTCGGGGACGGGCGCAGGCTTTCCGGGCTGCCTTCGCGGACTACGACGTCTACTACGCGGGCAAGGCGTTCCTGTGCACCACGGTGGCCCGCTGGGTCGTCGAGGAGGGGTTGTTCCTCGACGTGTGCTCCGGCGGCGAGCTCGCCGTGGCCGAGCGCGCCGGCGTCCCGGCCGAGCGGATCGGCTTCCACGGCAACAACAAGTCGCTCGCCGAGCTCACGCGAGCCGTGGAGCTCGGGGTGGGTCGGATCATCGTGGACTCGTTCCACGAGATCGAGCGGCTTGCGGCGGTGACGCGCGAGCTCGGACGGACTGCGCGGGTGCTGATCCGGGTGACCGCCGGCGTCGAGGCGCACACCCACGAGTACATCGCCACGGCGCACGAGGACCAGAAGTTCGGCTTCTCGATCAGCAGCGGCGACGCCCTCGAGGCGGCCCGCCAGATCAGTGCGATCGAGGGGCTCGAGCTGCTCGGCCTGCACTCGCACATCGGATCGCAGATCTTCGACTCCTCCGGTTTCGAGGTCGCTGCACGCCGGGTGCTGGCACTGCACGCCCAGATCTCCGACGAGGTCGGCGTGGTCATGCCGGAGATGGACCTCGGCGGCGGGTTCGGCATCGCCTACACCACCCAGGACGACCCGTCGGATCCGTCGCAGCTCGCGATCGAGCTCACCAAGATCGTCACCGAGGAGTGCAAGGCCCGCGACCTGGCCGTCCCGCGGCTCTCCATCGAGCCCGGCCGCGCGATCGTCGGTCCGGCGATGTGCACCGTCTACTCCGTGGGCACCGTGAAGGCGGTCGAGCTCGACGGCGGAGCCGTGCGCACCTACGTCTCGGTCGACGGCGGGATGAGCGACAACATCCGCACCGCTCTCTACGACGCGGACTACTCCGCGACGCTCGCCAGCCGTTCCTCGGACGCACCGGCGCTGCTCTCGCGGGTGGTCGGCATGCACTGCGAGGCCGGCGACATCGTGGTCAAGGACGAGTTCCTCCCCGGGGACCTGGTTCCCGGGGACCTGGTCGCCGTGCCGGGCACCGGCGCCTACTGCCGGTCGATGGCCAGCAACTACAACCACGCGCTGCGTCCTCCGGTCGTGGTCGTGAAGGACGGTGCCTCGCGGGTGGCGGTACGACGAGAAACCGTGGACGACCTGCTGAGACTGGATGTCGACGCCTCATCGCAAATGGGAGACTGAGCCCGCTATGGAGGTAGACAAGCCAGTCCGCGTCGCCCTGCTGGGCTGCGGCGTCGTCGGCACCCAGGTGGCCCGGCTGCTCGCCGAGCAGGCCGACGACCTGACCGCCCGGGTCGGGGCCCCGGTGGAGCTCGTCGGCATCGCGGTGCGGCGCCTCGGGCTCGAGCGTGACGCGGACCTCCCGGCCGAGCTGTTCACCACCGACGCCGAGGCGCTCGTCGCGCGCGAGGACGTCGACGTGGTCGTCGAGGTCATCGGCGGCATCGAGCCGGCCCGCACCCTGATCCTGCGTGCGCTGGAGCACGGCGCGAGCGTGGTCACCGCCAACAAGGCGCTGCTGGCTGAGGACGGCGCGACGCTGTTCGCCGCGGCCGAGAGCGCCCGGCGCGACCTCTACTACGAGGCCGCGGTCGCCGGGGCCATTCCGATCCTGCGCCCGCTGCGCGAGTCGCTGGCCGGCGACAAGGTCACCCGCGTGCTGGGCATCGTCAATGGCACCACGAACTTCATCCTCGACAAGATGGACAGCTCCGGCGCCGGGTTCACCGAGGCGCTCGAGGAGGCCCAGGCGCTCGGGTACGCCGAGGCCGACCCGACCGCTGACGTCGAAGGCTTCGACGCCGCCGCCAAGGCCGCGATCCTGGCGAGCCTCGCGTTCCACACCCGCGTCACTGCCGGGGACGTGTACCGCGAGGGAATCGCCGAGGTCACCGCAAGCGACGTCGCGTCGGCCCGCGAGATGGGCAGCGTCGTGAAGCTGCTGGCGATCTGCTCGCTGGTGGAGGGCCCGGACGGTCCCGCGGTCTCGGCCCGGGTGCACCCCGCGATGATCCCGCTCAGCCACCCGCTCGCCAGCGTCCGCGGCGCCTACAACGCGGTCTTCGTCGAGAGCGAGGCCGCCGGACAGCTGATGTTCTACGGCCCGGGCGCCGGTGGCGCCCCGACCGCGAGCGCGGTGCTCGGGGATCTGGTGACGGTCAGCCGGAACCGGCTCGGCGATGTCCGTGGTGCGGGGGAGTCTGCCTATGCGGACCTGCCGATCTTGCAGATGGGCAGCACCGAGACCCGCTACCACGTGCAGATCGACGTCGACGACAAGGCCGGCGTGCTGGCCGCGGTCGCCCAGGCGTTCGCCGAGCACGACGTGTCGATCCAGACCGTCCGCCAGGAGGGTCGGGGCGACGACGCCCAGCTCGTGGTCGTCTCGCACGCCGCGAGCGACGCCGACCTGTCCGCCACCGTGGAGTCGATCCGCCGGATGGCGTTCGTCCGTGACGTGTCCAGCGTCATGCGCGTAGAAGGAGCCAGCGAGTGACCCACCAGTGGCGTGGCGTGATCGAGGAGTACCGCGACCGTCTCGACATCCCGGCGAACACCCCGACCATCACCCTGGGTGAGGGCGGGACGCCGATGGTGCACTCGGACTGGCTCTCGGGCCTGACCGGAGCCGAGGTCTGGCTCAAGGTCGAGGGCAACAACCCGACCGGATCCTTCAAGGACCGCGGCATGACCGTCGCGCTGTCCGTCGCCGTCGGCGAGGGCGCCAAGGCTGTCGTGTGCGCCTCCACCGGCAACACCTCGGCCTCGATGGCCGCGTACGCCGCCAAGGCCGGCATCAAGCCGCTGGTACTGGTGCCGCAGGGCAAGATCGCGGCCGGCAAGCTCGCCCAGGCGATCCTGCACGGTGCCCAGGTGATCATGGTCCGCGGCAACTTCGACGACTGCCTGCGCATCTCCCGGGCGCTGGCCGAGGACTTCCCGGTCGCGCTGGTGAACTCGGTCAACCCGATGCGCCTGGAGGGCCAGAAGACCGCCTCCTTCGAGATCGTCGACTTCCTCGGCGCCGCCCCGGACGTGCACGTGCTGCCGACCGGCAACGCCGGCAACATCTCGGCGTACTGGAAGGGCTACAAGGAGTACGTGGAGTCGGGGGACGCCGCGAGCACCCCGGTCATGCGTGGGTGGCAGGCGTCCGGTGCCGCCCCGCTCGTGCTGGGCGCTCCCGTTCCGGATCCGGAGACGGTCGCCTCGGCGATCCGGATCGGCAACCCGGCCTCGTGGGACCTCGCGATGGCCGCAGCCGAGGAGTCCGGCGGCATGTTCCGCAAGGCGACCGACGAGCAGATCCTCGCCGCCCAGCGCGAGCTCGCCGCCCGTGACGGCGTCTTCGTCGAGCCGGCCTCGGCCGCCGGGGTCGCCGGCATCCTGATCGAGCACGACGAGGGCGCAGACCTGCATGGCAAGACCGTGGTCGTCACGGTCACCGGGCACGGCCTCAAGGACATCGACACCGCGCTGTCCGGCTTCACCGACCTGGTCGACACCGTGGTGGACGCGGACGTCAGCGCGGCGGCGAGGGCCGCAGGGCTCGACTGATGGCCGAGTTCCTCGACGTGCCGGTGACCATCCAGGTCCCGGCCACCAGCGCCAACCTCGGCCCCGGCTTCGACTGCCTCGGCCTGGCGCTCGACCTCCACGACCTGCTGACCGGCGAGGTGACCGACGGCGGCCTCGAGGTCGAGGTGGTCGGAGAAGGCGAGACCTCCCTGCCGCGGGACGACCGGCACCTGGTCGTGCGCGCGATGAAGGCCGCCTTCCAGGTCCTCGGCGTCGAGGCCCCGGGCCTGCGACTGCGCTTCGAGAACCGGATCCCGCAGAGCCGTGGTCTGGGCTCCAGCTCGGCGGCGATCGTCGGCGGGCTGGCGCTGGCCCGCGCGCTGGTGGTCGGCGGCGAGCGCTTCGACGACGACTCCCTGCTCTTCCTCGCCAACCAGATCGAGGGCCACCCCGACAACGTCGCCCCAGCCGTCGTCGGCGGGTTCGTGGTCGCGGGTCAGGAGGTCGCTGACGGGCAGCCCGCTGAGGTCTGGGCGATCTCGGCTCCGATCGCCCGGTCGATCAGCGCGGTGGCCTTCGTGCCGCCGACCGGCGTGTCCACCGAGGCGGCCCGCGGTCTGCTGCCCGAGCAGGTGCCGCACGCCGTCGCCGCCGCCAACACCGGCAGGGCCGCGATGCTGGTCGCGGCGCTTGCCGGAGCCCCGGACCAGCTGCTGCGCGGCACTGAGGACTTCCTGCACCAGAGCTACCGCAGCAGCGCCATGCCGGAGTCGTTCGCGCTGGTCAACGAACTGCGCGCCGACGGGCTGGCCGCCTTCATCTCGGGCGCGGGGCCGACGGTCCTCGTGCTGGTCGCTGACGGCGCGGACCTCTCCGGCCGGTGCCCGGACGGGTGGACCTGCCACGCCCTGGCGGTCGACCACGCGGGTGTCCGGGTTGTCGCACCTGCGGGCTGACGCGGTGCTACTGTGACAGCGCGTCCAGTGAGAACACCCTGACGCAACTCTCCTGATCTGCGGACCTCTCGCGTCTGCATGCATGCAGCTCTCAACCGCAACTCTGCGAAGGAACTCTCCTGATGACGGAAACCACCGAGACCGCCGGCAAGTCCAAGGGCGGGCTCAACAGCATGCTGCTTCCTGAGCTCAAGCAGGTGGCGGGCGGGCTGGGCATCAAGGCCACCGGCATGAAGAAGGCCGACCTGGTCGCGGCGATCAAGGCCGCCCAAGGTGGTGGCCAAGGTGGTGGCCAGGGTGGAGGCGCGCCCAAGCGCGAGAAGGCCGACAAGGCCGAGAGGTCCGAGCCGAAGACCCAGCCGAAGACCGAGCAGGCAGAGAAGTCCGAGCCCCAGGGCGAGGCCGAGCCGAAGGCTGACGCGGACTCGCGCAACCAGAACCAGGGCGGTCGCAACAACCAGGGCGGCCAGAACCAGGGCGGACAGAACCAGCAGGGTCAGCAGAACCAGCAGGGTCAGCAGAACCAGAACGCCGACGGCGAGGAGGGCGGCAGCCGTCGCAACCGGCGCCGTCGTGGTCGGGACCGTGCGACCCAGCAGCAGGGCGGCGGCGGGCAGGGCAACCAGCAGAACCAGGGCGGCGGCCGCAGCCACCGCAACGAGCCGGACCTGCAGATCCTCGAGGACGACGTGCTGGCGCCGTGCGCGGGCATCCTGGACGTGCTCGACAACTACGCCTTCGTCCGCACCAGCGGCTACCTGCCCGGCCCGGACGACGTCTACGTCTCGCTCTCGACCGTGCGCAAGTACGGCCTGCGTCGCGGTGATGCGGTCACCGGCCAGGTGCGCCAGCCGCGCGAGGGCGACCGCAAGGAGAAGTTCAACCCGCTGGTGAAGCTGGACTCCGTCAACGGCGGAGACCCGGAGGCGGCCCGCACCCGGATCGAGTTCAGCAAGCTCACCCCGCTCTACCCGTCCGAGCGCCTGCGGATGGAGACCACCTCGACCAACATGATCGGCCGCGTGATCGACATCGCCGCGCCGATCGGCAAGGGTCAGCGCGGCCTGATCGTGTCCCCGGCGAAGGCCGGCAAGACGATGATCATGCAGTCCATCGCGAACTCGATCACCACGAACAACCCCGAGTGCCACCTGATGGTCGTGCTCGTCGACGAGCGCCCCGAGGAGGTCACCGACTTCGAGCGCTCGGTCAACGGTGAGGTGATCAGCTCGACCTTCGACCGGCCGGCCGCCGACCACACCATCGTCGCGGAGCTGGCCATCGAGCGGGCCAAGCGCCTGGTCGAGCTCGGCCACGACGTGGTGGTGCTCCTCGACGGCATCACCCGCCTGGGTCGCGCCTACAACCTGGCCGCGCCCGCCAGCGGCCGGATCCTGTCCGGCGGGGTCGACTCCGCCGCGCTCTACCCGCCGAAGAAGTTCTTCGGAGCCGCCCGCAACATCGAGGACGGCGGCTCGCTGACCATCCTCGCCACCGCGCTCATCGAGAGCGGCTCGAAGATGGACGAGGTGATCTTCGAGGAGTTCAAGGGCACCGGGAACATGGAGCTGCGGCTGCGCCGGGACTTCGCGGACAAGCGGATCTTCCCGGCCATCGACGCCGTCCAGTCCGGCACCCGCCGCGAGGAGCAGCTGATGAGCGAGGAGGAGCTCGCGATCGTCTGGAAGCTGCGCCGGGTGCTCTCCGGCCTCGACGGCCAGCAGGCCCTGGAGCTGCTCCTGGAGCGGCTGAAGAAGTCGCAGAACAACCTGGAGTTCCTGATGCAGGTCCAGAAGACCACGCCGACCCCGAACGGGAACGGCAACGGCAACGGCGAGAATTCCTAGAAGTTCCGGACGCGTGCTCTGATCTCGTTATGCTGAACGCCAGTCGTCGCTGGATGCTGATCGGCTGGGGGAAGGGTTCGGGCATGAATTCGAGGGGGTCTCAATGGCGCGCATCGTGATCGCCGACGACGACGCAGACATCAGGGAGCTGGTGGTCTTCAAGCTGCGTCACGCCGGGCACGAAGTGCTCCCGGTCGCCGACGGGGCGGCCGCGGTCGAGGCGTGCCTCGCCGACAAGCCGGACCTGGTCATCCTCGACGTGATGATGCCGGGGATGAGCGGCCTGGAGGCGGCGCGCTCGCTGCGGGCGGAACCGGCCATGACCGGCGTCCCGATCATCATGCTGACCGCGCGCGCCCAGGAGTCCGACATCGAGCAGGGCTTCGAGGCCGGCGCCGACGACTACGTGGTGAAGCCGTTCAGCCCGCGTGAGCTGGCGCTGCGCGTCGCCGCTGTGTTGGGTGAAGAGGCATAGGAATAGCCGATTCGCCTGGGGCGTTCTCAGGTGGCAGAATCTATCGCTGGCTCTGGTTCACGTTCGCGCCGCGAACGACCCAGCGGCCGTTAAACCGAAAGAGGAACCATGAAGAAGGACATCCACCCGGCGTACGTGGTCACCGAGGTGACCTGTACCTGCGGCAACCGCTTCACGACCCGCAGCACCGCCGAGAGCGGCTCGCTGCACGCGGACGTGTGCTCGAACTGCCACCCGTTCTACACCGGCAAGCAGAAGATCCTCGACACCGGCGGCCGCGTGGCCCGCTTCGAGGCCCGCTACGCCAAGAAGGCCGACAAGAAGTAGCTTTCCGGAACGCCGGTTTCGCACCAGAGGTGCGAAACCGGCGTTTCTCGTATCTCCGGGCCGGAAGAAGGAATCGCACGTGTTCGAAGCAGTCGAATCGCTGATCGCGGAGCACGCGGAGCTCGAGCAGCAGCTCGCAGACCCCGCGGTGCACTCCGACCAGTCGCGCGCCCGGAAGCTGAACCAGCGGTACGCCGAGCTCTCGGCCATCGTCCGGACCTACCGGGAGTGGCAGCAGCTCGGGGACGACGCCGAGGCTGCCCGCGAGCTCGCGGGTGAGGACGAGGCGTTCCTCGAGGAGGCCTCGCAGATGGACGCCCGCCGGGTGGTCGTCACCGAGCGCCTGCGTCAGCTGCTGGTCCCGCGCGACCCGAGCGACAGCAAGGACGCGCTGCTCGAGGTGAAGTCCGGCGAGGGCGGTGAGGAGTCGGCCCTGTTCGCCGGCGACCTGCTGCGGATGTACACCCGGTACGCCGAGCAGCGCGGCTGGAGCACCGAGGTCCTGGATGCGAACGAGTCCGACCTGGGCGGCTACAAGTCGGTCACGGTCGCGGTGAAGGCCAAGGGCACGCCGGCGCCGGGCGAGGCGCCGTACGCGCTGCTGAAGTTCGAGGGCGGCGTCCACCGCGTCCAGCGCGTGCCGGTGACGGAGTCGCAGGGGCGGGTGCACACCTCGGCCGCGGGCGTCCTGGTGATGCCGGAGGCCGAGCAGGTCGACGTGACCATCAACGAGAACGACCTGCGCATCGACGTCTTCCGGTCCTCGGGGCCCGGCGGGCAGAGCGTCAACACCACGGACTCGGCCGTGCGGATCACGCACCTGCCGACCGGGATCGTGGTCAGCTGCCAGAACGAGAAGTCGCAACTGCAGAACAAGGAGTCGGCGATGCGCATCCTGCGCGCGCGCCTGCTCGCCGCGGCGGAGGAGGCCGCGGATGCTGAAGCATCCAGCGCCCGCCGCTCGCAGGTCCGCACGGTGGACCGCTCCGAGCGGATCCGCACCTACAACTACCCGGAGAACCGGATCTCCGACCACCGGACCGGCTACAAGGCCTACAACCTGGACCAGGTGCTCGACGGAGCGCTGGAGCCGGTGATCGAGTCCTGCGTCCAGGCCGACATGGCCGAGCGGCTCGCCGCCATCGGCGACTGACGAGAGCTGGTTCGTTGAGCTTGTCGAAACCTGGTGACCTGATCGCGGACGCGACGACGCGCCTGACGGCCGCCGGCGTCCCCAGCCCGCTCAACGACGCCGAGCTGCTGCTGGCGCACGTGCTCGGCATCGGGCGGGGCGGTCTGCCTCTGGTCGGGGACGTCGCCGCGGATGCCTCGGCCGCGTACGCCGCACTCGTCGAGCGTCGCGCCGGCCGGGAGCCGCTGCAGCACATCCTCGGCTCGGCCGGGTTCCGGTACGCCGACATCGTGGTCGGCCCGGGGGTCTTCACGCCGCGCCCGGAGACCGAGCTGCTCGCCGGCTGGGCGGTCGAGCAGGCGCAGGCCCTGACCGACCGGACGCCCGTGGTCGTGGACCTGTGCACCGGCTCCGGCGCGATCGCGCTCAGCGTGGCGACCGAGGTCCCGGGCGCCCGGGTGCATGCGGTCGAGCTCGATCCGGGTGCCGTCGCGTGGGCCGAGCGCAACCTCGCCGGCACCGGGGTGGAGCTTCGCGAGGGCGACATGGCCGACGCCTTCACCGACCTCGACGGCACCGTCGACGTGGTGGTCTGCAACCCGCCGTACATCCCGCTCACCGAGTTCGAGGGGGTCGACGAGGAGGCCCGGACCCACGACCCGGCGCTCGCGCTGTTCTCGGGTGAGGACGGGCTGGAGGCGATGCGGGTGCTCGAGCGGGTCGCGGCCCGGTTGCTGCGTCCCGGAGGGGTGGTGGGCGCCGAGCACGCCGACCTCCAGGGCGAGACGGCCCCAGCAGTTTTCTCGGCGAGCGGCCGCTGGGCCGACGTACGAGATCACCGGGACCTGGCAGGTCGTCCGCGCTACCTGACCGCGCGGCTGGCGCGGACTCTGTCAGGATGACGCACGTGTCCACCCGCTACCACGTCTCCGACGAGGCCATGCTCGAGGCCGGTCTGACGGCCGCGACCACCGCGATCCGCGCGGGTGAGCTGGTCGTGCTGCCGACCGACACCGTGTACGGCCTGGGTGCCGACGCCTTCGACCCGGCCGCCGTGAGCCGGCTGCTCGACGCCAAGGGCCGCGGCCGGGAGATGCCGCCGCCGGTGCTGGTCGGTTCGCCGGCCACCCTGGACGCGCTCGCCCGGGACCTGCCGAGCTGGGCCCGGGTGCTGGTCGACAAGTACTGGCCGGGGCCGCTCACGGTCGTGGTGCGCCAGCAGACCTCGCTGCAGTGGGACCTGGGGGAGACGCGGGGAACGGTCGCGGTCCGGATGCCGGCCGACAAGACGGCGCTGGAGCTGCTCGCCCGCACCGGCCCGCTGGCGGTGTCCTCGGCGAACCTGACCGGGCGACCGGCGGCCACCGATGCCGACCAGGCCGCCGAGATGCTCGCCGACGCCGTCACCGTGATCCTCGACGGCGGGCCGACCGCCGACGACCGGCCCTCGACGATCGTGGACTGCACCGGCGCCCAGCCGCGGATCCTGCGGATCGGCGCGATCGGCGTCGATGAGCTGCGGGACGCGCTCGCGGAGGCCGAGGTCGCCGTCGCCGGCCCTGACGAGCCGGAGGACGCAGGGAGCTCAGGTGCGTGAGTACCTCCTCGTCTTCCTGACGGCGGCGGTGGTCAGCTACCTGCTCTGCGTGTTCGCCCGCGAGCTCGCGATGCGGGTCAACGCGGTCGCCCAGGTCCGGGACCGGGACGTGCACGCGGTGCCGATCCCGTACTTCGGCGGGGTGGCGATGCTCGGCGGGCTCTGGGCCGGCCTGCTGGTGGCCCACCACCTGCCGTTCCTCTCGCTGTCGCAGCCGCAGGTGTTCACCGATGCCCGGGTGGTGCTGATCGGCGGCACCATCATCTGCGCGGTCGGGGTGGTCGACGACATCCTCGAGCTGGACGCGCTGACCAAGCTCGGCGGTCAGGTCGTCGCGGCCGGCTACCTGGTGCTCAACGGGGTGCAGCTTTACTCGATCCGGGTGCCCGGCCAGACCGGCCAGCTCACCCTGGACCCGACCCAGGCGATGCTCATCTCGATCGTGCTGATCGTCGGGACCGTCAACGCCATCAACTTCGTCGACGGACTGGACGGGCTGGCCGGCGGGATGGTCTGCATCGGCGCCATCGCGTTCTTCGTCTTCTCCTACCGGCTCGCCGACGTGAACAACCTGACGCTCGCGATCACCGGCGCCCTCCTCTGCGCGTGTGTGGCCGGGGCGTGCGTCGGCTTCCTGCCGCACAACTTCTACCCGGCCCGGATCTTCATGGGGGACTCCGGCTCGATGCTGCTCGGCCTGCTGCTCTCCGGTTCCGCGCTCACGCTGACCGGGCAGTTCGCCGGGGTCCAGCTGACCGGGGGGATCACCACGACCCTGGCGATCCTGCTGCCGATCCTGCTGCCGGTCTCGATCCTGGTGGTGCCGTTCGTGGACCTGCTGCTCGCCGTGGTCCGCCGCACCCGGCGCGGCCAGATGTTCTACCAGCCCGACAAGGAGCACCTGCACCACCGGCTGCTCGAGTTCGGGCACAGCCAGCGCCGGGCCGTCCTGATCATGTGGATGTGGTCGGGCCTGATCGGTGTCGGGGCAGTGGTGATCAGCCTCTACACCGGTCCGGTCAGCGTGATCGCGGTCGGCCTCGCCGGTGCGCTGACGTTGCTGCTGACCTTCGTCGTCCCGCAGCTGTCCGGCCCCGTCGAGCGGGCCGGGGAGAAGGCCGGGGAGAAGGCCGGGGAGAAGGCTCCCGAGCGCCTCGTCTGACCCAACGGGGACCCCAATTTCCTGTCGGGTAACCGCTCGTGCTAGTTTTCACAAGCACTCACCAACCGCCGCCACGACGACCAAGAAGGCCGCCATGACGACCACCTCGCGAATCCCCGTTCCCGGGTCGAATTTCGCGCCCGTGGGGCCTTCCGGCGGCTGTGATAGTTTCCGAGAGTTGCCGCCTGCTGAGGCCTGGCTCCCCGCCGGTTGCGCGCCGGTTGGCGCCCCCTCCACGAACATGTGGCCGAAGACCCCTGGAACGGACCGGACTGGATGCCCGATGACGCGAGTGCGAACGGCCTGCGCGGCCGCGACCTCATCGGTCTCGGGGGTGTTCTCCTCGGTGCCGTCGTCGCGGGCCTGGTCCTCGGCCTGCTCGCGGACGACGCGTTCGACTCCGCGCCCGTCGGTGTCCTGGTCGGGATCGCACTCGGCATCGTCCTCGGCTGCACGGCTTTCGCGCTGCGCGTGCGCAGCGCCCTCCGCGGCTGAGCGCACCGGAGGAGGCGAGTGATGATGACCGACGAGCTGTCGACCACCCCCGCAACCCCGGCCGCCGACGTCCCTGAGCGCGCGACGCTCGGTCGCGTGCTGCGCGACCAGCGCAAGACCCTGTGGGTCGCCGGAGCCCTCGCGCTCTTCGGACTCTGGTTCGGCCAGTACGGCAACTGGACCCTCGCGGGCTGCATCGCCGGCGGCGTCCTCCTCGGCCTGGTCAACCTCATCCACACCGAGTACTGGCTGCTCCGGATCATCACCTCCGGAGCCGAGCCGACCCGCGGACAGATGACCCGGGCGACGATCGTCCGCCTGACGGTCCTCGCGATCGTGGCGATCGGCATCGCAGTAGCCTTCTGGCCGGCTGGTATCGGGCTGTTGCTCGGACTCGCGATCTTCCGGCTGATCTCCCTGGTGATGACCGCGATCCCGCTTCTGAAGGAGCTGAAGAACCAGTGACCGCACTCGTGCCCCTCGAGATCCACATCACGCCGGGTGAGCACCCGACGCGGAACTGGTTCGGGCTCACCGTCAACCTCGACACGGTGACCAGCACGCTCATCGCCGGCGCGATCGTGCTGCTGCTCGGCTTCCTGGTGCGACGGGCGCTGACGCGCAAGACGGAGGACCACGTCCCCACCAAGCTGCAGCTCATCTGGGAGAGCGTCGTCGGCGAGGTCAACAAGCAGGTCGAGGACAACCTCGGCAAGGTGCACCCGTACGTCGCGCCGCTGGCCATCTCGCTGTTCTTCTTCATCCTGGTCGCGAACTGGCTCGAGCTGATCCCGAGCGAGCTCAACGAGCACGCGCACCTGCTGCCCGCCCCGACCGCGGACACCAACCTGACCTACGCGATGGGCATCTTCGCCGTCGGCAGCGTCTGGGTCTACGGGATCCGCACCAAGGGCGTGAAGGGCTACTTCAGCCACTTCGTGCAGCCGTACCCGGTGCTGCTGCCCCTGAACATCCTCGAAGAGCTGGTCAAGCCGGTCACCCTGGCGCTCCGACTCTTCGGCAACATCTTCGCCGGCGGCATCATGCTGGCGCTGATCGCTGCCATCCCGTGGTACGCCGGAATGCCGATCGCGAACATCGCCTGGAAGATGTTCGACCTGGTCATCGGCGGTCTGCAGGCGTTCATCTTCGCCCTGCTGACGGTTCTCTACTTCGCGATGGCCGGTGCGGGCCACGGCGACGACCACGACGAGCACGACGCGCACGAGCACGACAGCAAGACCCCCGAACTCGCGGTCTGAGCACCCGCTCAGCCGTACCAGCTGTACAACAAAGACGTCGAGCGATCGACGTGTAACTCAAGGAGAGACATGGCAGTCAAGACCACTGAGCAGGCCATCACCCTCGCGGGCGCCTTCGTCGGCGGCGGCCTCGCCCTCGCCGGCGGTGCCATCGGTGCCGGTATCGGTGACGGCCTCGCCGGTTCGTCCTACATCGAGGGCGTCGCCCGTCAGCCGGAGGCCCAGGGCCGCCTGCAGACCATCTTCTTCCTGACCGTCGGTCTGGTCGAGGCGATGTTCTTCATCAACCTGGCCTTCATGGCGCTGTTCGTCTTCGTGCTCGGCGGCAAGTGACCTTCTGTACCGTCCGCAGAGCGACAGGATGTGAGTAGATGACACCGCTCGAGAGCAACTTCCTGGTACCCAACGGGACCTTCATCGTCGAGCTGATCGCGTTCGTGGTCATGTTCGCGATCATCGCCCGGTACATCATCCCGCCGATCAACAAGGCGATGACGGCCCGGCAGGACGCGATCCGCCAGCAGTTCGCGGACCTCGACGAGGCCAAGGCCAAGGCCCACTCGGCCGAGGACGAGTTCAAGGCGCAGATCGCCGACGCCCGGCAGGAGGCCGCCCGCATCCGCGAGGAGGCCCGCGAGCAGGGTGCTGCGATCGTGTCGGAGATGCGCGAGCAGGCCCAGGCCGAGGCTGCGCGCATCGTCGAGCACGCCCACACGCAGATCGAGGCCGACCGCCAGGCGGCCGTCACCTCGCTGCGCAACGAGGTCGGCTCGATGGCGACCGAGCTCGCCAGCCGCATCGTCGGTGAGTCGCTGGAGGACCAGGCTCGCCAGAGCCGCGTCGTCGAGCGCTTCCTCGACGAGCTCGACGCGGGCGCCGGGGTCAGCTGATGCTGGGTTCCTCCGGAGCATCCGTCGCTCGGATGAACGACGAGCTGAGCGCCGTCATCGGCGGTGGTGCCGACGGCGCCGCCCTCGGCGACGGCCTGCTCGCCGCGGCTGCGGTGCTGCGCGACCAGGTCGCCCTGCGCCGCGCGGTGACGGATCCCTCGACCGAGTCCGAGGCCAAGTCCGGCCTGGCCCGGTCGGTCTTCGGCTCGCACCTGGACGGCAAGGTCCTCGACCTGGTCGCCGGTGCCGCCGGGTCCCGCTGGGGATCCAGCCGGGACCTGCCCGAGGCGCTGGAGAAGCTCGGCGTGACGGCCATCGTCAAGGGCGCGGACAGCGCCGGCGAGGGTGACCGCCTCGAGGACGAGCTGTTCGCGTTCGGTCGCGCGGTGGTCGAGAACCCGGACCTGCGGTCCGCGCTCTCGGACCCGGCACGCTCGGTGGCCGACAAGCAGGGCCTGGTCGCAGCGCTCCTGGACGGCAAGGCCGCCAGTGCCACCGTCCGGCTCGCCCGGGAGGCCGTCACCGGCACCCACGGCACGGTCACCAAGGCGCTCGAGGAGTACAGCCGCACCGCGGCCGGTGCCCGTCAGCGCCTGGTCGCCACGGTCCGGGTCGCGTCCGCGCTGACCGCGGAGCAGAGCACCCGGCTCGCCGCTGCGCTGGGCAAGGAGAACGCACGCCCGGTGCACCTGAACACCGTCGTCGACCCCTCGGTGGTCGGCGGCATCCACGTGGAGATCGGCGACTTCGTGGTCGACGGCAGCATCTCCGCGCGGGTTGACGACGCACGCAGGCAGGTCGCCGGCTAGCGCCGGCGCCCGTCGCCCACGGATTTCACAGACAGCAGCAAGAGAGAAGGAAACTCAAATGACGGACCTTTCGATTCGTCCCGAAGAGATTCGCGACGCCCTGGCGAAGTACGTCGCCGACTACAAGCCGGAGGCGGCGAGCAAGGAAGAGGTCGGCACGGTCGCCGAGGCCGCTGACGGCATCGCCCGCGTCACCGGTCTCCCGTCGGCGATGGCCAACGAGCTGCTGGAGTTCGAGGACGGCACCCTCGGTATCGCGCTGAACCTCGACACCCGCGAGATCGGTGTCGTCATCCTCGGTGACTTCGACAAGATCGAGGAGGGCCAGCCGGTCCGCCGTACCGGGGAGATCCTCTCCGTGCCGGTGGGCGACAACTTCCTCGGCCGCGTCGTCGACCCGCTGGGCAGCCCGATCGACGGCCTGGGCGAGATCGCCTCGGACGCGCGTCGTGCGCTCGAGCTCCAGGCGCCCACCGTGACCCAGCGCAAGTCGGTGCACGAGCCGCTCGCGACCGGCATCAAGGCCATCGACGCGATGACCCCGATCGGCCGCGGCCAGCGCCAGCTGATCATCGGTGACCGCGCCACCGGCAAGACCACCATCGCGATCGACACGATCATCAACCAGAAGCAGAACTGGGAGTCGGGCGACCCGACCAAGCAGGTCCGCTGCATCTACGTCGCCATCGGTCAGAAGGGTTCGACCATCGCCTCCGTGCGTGGCGCCCTCGAGGCCGCCGGCGCGCTGGAGTACACCACGATCGTCGCGGCCCCGGCCTCCGACAGCGCGGGCTTCAAGTACCTGGCGCCGTACACCGGCTCGGCCATCGGTCAGCAGTGGATGTACGACGGCAAGCACGTCCTGATCATCTTCGACGACCTGACCAAGCAGGCCGAGGCCTACCGCGCCGTGTCGCTGCTGCTGCGCCGCCCGCCGGGTCGCGAGGCGTACCCGGGCGACGTCTTCTACCTGCACAGCCGTCTCCTCGAGCGCTGCGCGAAGCTGTCCGACGACCTGGGCGCGGGCTCGATGACCGGTCTGCCGATCATCGAGACCAAGGCCAACGACGTCTCGGCGTTCATCCCGACCAACGTCATCTCGATCACCGACGGCCAGATCTTCCTGCAGTCCGACCTCTTCGCGGCCAACCAGCGCCCGGCGATCGACGTGGGTATCTCCGTCTCCCGCGTGGGTGGTGCGGCGATGACCAAGGCCATGAAGAAGGTCACCGGTTCGCTCAAGGTCGACCTGGCGCAGTTCCGCGCCATGGAGGCGTTCGCGATGTTCGCCTCCGACCTCGACGCCGCGTCGCGCCAGCAGCTGGACCGCGGTGGCCGCCTGATGGCCCTGCTCAAGCAGCCGCAGTACTCGCCGTACCCGGTCGACGAGATGACCGTGTCGCTGTGGACCGGTACGACCGGCCGCCTCGACAAGGTTCCGGTCGAGGACGTGCTCCGCTTCGAGCGCGAGTTCATCGACTACGTGCGTCGCTCGCACGCCGGCATCCTGAACGGCATCCGTGAGTCGCTGGACTTCAGCGACGACACCGAGGCCGCGCTGACCAAGGCGTACGACGAGTTCCTGGGCCAGTTCGAGACCTCCGAGGGCGGCGGCATCCACGCCGGCACCGAGGCTGCGGTCGAGGCGACCACCGACGAGGAGCTCGAGCAGGAGCAGATCGTCAAGCAGAAGCGGGGCTGATCACAACATGGCCGTATCGCTGCGTGAGTACCGCGCGCGGATCAAGTCGACGGAGTCGATGAAGAAGATCACGCGTGCCATGGAGCTCATTGCTGCGTCCCGCATCATCAAGGCGCAGCAGCGGGCCAAGCAGGCGGCACCGTACGCGCGAGAGCTCTCGCGTGCGGTCTCCGCCGTGGCGACGTACTCGAACGTCGACCACCCGTTGACCACCGAGCCCGAGAACGCGAAGCGGGCCGCGGTGCTGGTCGTGACCAGCGACCGAGGACTCGCCGGTGCCTACTCCTCGAGCGTGCTCAAGGAGGCGGAGCGGCTCAACGAGCGGCTGCGCGCTGAGGGCAAGACCGTCACGACCTACATCTCCGGTCGCAAGGGCGAGGCGTACTTCAAGTTCCGCCAGCGTCCCGTCGCCGCGGCCTGGACCGGGTTCTCCGACCAGCCGCAGTACGAGAACGCCCGCGAGATCGGCGAGACGCTGATCGAGGCGTTCGTGGCGGGGCTCGACGAGAACGCCGAGGGCGGTGTGGACGAGGTGCACCTGGTCTACACCCAGTTCCGCTCGATGCTGGTGCAGGAGCCGCACACCGTGCGCCTGCTCCCGCTGGAGGTCGTCGAGGGCGAGGAGAAGCCCGCCGCCGACGAGGTGCTGCCGCTCTACGAGTTCGAGCCGAGCCCGGAGGCGGTGCTGGACGCGCTGCTGCCGAAGTACGTCGACAGCCGGGTCTTCCTGGCGCTGCTGCAGGCCTCGGCCTCCGAGCTCGCCGCCCGTCAGAAGGCGATGAAGTCCGCGACGGACAACGCCGAAGAACTGATCAAGAAGTTCACCCGAATCGCCAACCAGGCCCGCCAGGCCGGTATTACCCAGGAAATCAGCGAGATCGTCGGAGGCGTGAACGCGCTCGCCGATGCCACCGCCGGGAGTGAGTGAGAGAGACATGACTGCCACTGTTACCGAAACCACCGCGTCGACCGCCGGCAACGTCGGCCGCATCGCCCGGGTCATCGGCCCGGTCGTCGACATCGAGTTCGCCTCGGACTCGATGCCGGGCATCTACAACAAGCTGGAGAGCGAGATCACGCTCGGCGGTGAGACCAAGGTCCTCTCCCTCGAGGTCGCCCAGCACATCGGCGACGGCATGGTCCGCGCGATCTCGCTGCAGCCGACCGACGGCCTGGTACGCGGCGCCGCGGTGTCCGACACCGGCGGCCCGATCTCGGTGCCCGTCGGCGACGCCACCCTCGGCCGGGTGTTCAACACCCTCGGCGACAACCTGATCCTCGAGGGCCAGGAGCCGCTGAAGGTCGACGAGCGCTGGGGCATCCACCGCAAGGCGCCGGCCTTCGACCAGCTCGAGTCGAAGACCACCATGTTCGAGACGGGCATCAAGGTCATCGACCTGCTGACCCCGTACGTGCAGGGCGGCAAGATCGGTCTGTTCGGTGGTGCCGGTGTCGGCAAGACCGTGCTGATCCAGGAGATGATCGCCCGCGTGGCGAAGGACCACGACGGTGTGTCCGTGTTCGCCGGCGTCGGCGAGCGCACCCGTGAGGGCAACGACCTCATCGTCGAGATGCAGGAAGCCGGGGTGTTCGACAAGGTCGCCCTGGTCTTCGGCCAGATGGACGAGCCGCCGGGCACGCGTCTGCGGGTCGCGCTCTCCGCGCTGACCATGGCGGAGTACTTCCGCGACGTGCAGAAGCAGGACGTGCTGCTGTTCATCGACAACATCTTCCGGTTCACCCAGGCCGGTTCCGAGGTGTCCACCCTGCTCGGCCGCATGCCGAGCGCCGTGGGTTACCAGCCGAACCTCGCCGACGAGATGGGTGTGCTCCAAGAGCGGATCACCTCGACGCGTGGTCACTCGATCACCTCGCTGCAGGCGATCTACGTGCCCGCCGACGACTACACCGACCCGGCGCCGGCCACGACGTTCGCGCACCTCGACGCGACGACCGAGCTCTCCCGCGAGATCGCATCGCTGGGTATCTACCCGGCCGTGGACCCGCTGACCTCGACCTCGCGGATCCTCGACCCGCAGTACATCGGTCAGGCCCACTACGACTGCGCGATCCGCATCAAGCAGATCCTGCAGCGCAACAAGGAGCTCCAGGACATCATCGCGATCCTCGGTGTCGACGAGCTCTCCGAAGAGGACAAGATCATCGTGTCCCGCGCGCGTCGTATCCAGCGGTTCCTCTCGCAGAACACCTACGTGGCCAAGCAGTTCACCGGCATCGAGGGTTCGACGGTTCCGGTCGTCGAGACCATCGAGGCGTTCAACAAGATCGCCGACGGTGAGTACGACCACGTGGCGGAGCAGGCCTTCTTCATGTGCGGCGGTCTGGACGACGTCGAGCGCAAGTGGGCCGAGATCCAGAAGAGCCTCTGACATGGCGAACACGATGAAGGTCTCCCTCGTCGCGGCCGACCGTGAGGTCTGGTCCGGCGAGGCGACCGTCGTGAACGCCAGCACGGTGGACGGCGAGATCGGCGTGATGGCCAACCACACGCCGGTCCTCTCCGTGCTCGCCGCCGGTCAGATCGACGTGCGCACCGAGAACGACGGCCACTGGGTCGCGGCGACCGACGGAGGCTTCATCTCGGTCGCCAACAACGAGGTGCGCCTGCTCTGCGAGCGTGTCGAGATCTCCTACGAGAGCAACTTCGACGAGGCCAAGCGCCTGCTCGACGCGAAGATCGCCGAAGAAGGTAACTGACGTACATGGCGGTATGGCAGTGGCTGCTCGACTCAGCCGGTGTCCTGCTGCTCGTCGTCGTGGGCTACGGCCTGCTTCTCGTCGTACGTCGTCGGGTCCTCGCCCGCAACGGAGGAACGTTCGAGCTCTCAGTCCGCGTCCGGTCACAAGTGGCCGGGCGCGGTTGGGTTCTCGGGCTCGGTCGCTACCACGGTGACCAGCTGCAGTGGTTCCGGATCTTCTCGCCGTGGCCGCGTCCGCGGCGCTGCTGGGCGCGCGTCGACCTGGAGATCACCGGGTCGCGGGAGCCGACCGAGCCGGAGTCCTTCGCGCTCTACAGCGGCCACCGGATCGTCGAGTGCCGCACCGGCTCCGGTCCGGTCCAGCTGGCGATGAGCGTCTCGGCTCTCACCGGGTTCTCCGCCTGGCTGGAGGCCGCTCCGCCGGGCACCGACTGGGACCAGCCGCCCGCACGGTAGGAACTACCTCTCGCCGCCGGGCACCCAGAGCACGTCGCCCTGCTCCCGGTTCGCGTACCGCGCCAGGATGAAGACGAGGTCGGAGAGCCGGTTCAGGTAGGTCAGGGCCAGCTTGTTCATCACCGGCTCGTACTCGCTCCACGCGGCCCAGGCCTCCCGCTCCGCGCGGCGGATCACCGTGCGCGCCACGTGCAGGTGCGCCGCGGCCGGGGTCCCGCCGTTGAGGATGAAGGAGCGCAGCGCCGGCAGGTGCTCGTTGTAGGAGTCGCACCAGCCCTCGAGTCGGTCGATGTAGTCCTGCTCGATGCGCAGCGGCGGGTACTCGGGGTTCTCGACGACCGGGGTGCACAGGTCAGCCCCGACGTCGAAGAGGTCGTTCTGCACGTGGGTGAGCACCGCGACGACGTCGGTGGGCAGCTCGCCGGTGGACAGGGCCACGCCGATGAACGCGTTGGCCTCGTCGACCGCGGCGTACGCCTGGAGCCGGGGGTCGGTCTTGGTGGTCACGCTCATGTCGCCCAGGCGGGTCTCCCCGGCGTCGCCGGTGCGCGTGTAGATGCGGGTGAGGTTGACCATGGGATGAGCGTAATAGGCTCGGCTCGTGGAGAGCTTCCAGGTCACCTCGGCAGGACCGCACGTGAACCCTCTCGACGGCACCGTCCACGTGGGCGGCGCGAAGAACTCCGCGCTGAAGCTGATGGCCGCGGCGCTGCTCGCGCCCGGGACCAGCACCATCCACAACGTCCCGGACATCCTGGACGTCACCGTGATGGGCCAGCTGCTGCGCCGGCTGGGCTGCGAGGTCGAGATCGTGCACCCCGTGGGGGCGCTCTCCAGCGGGACCATCGTGATCACGGTTCCGGAGGTTCTCGCCTGGGAGGCGCCGTACGAGCTGGTCCGCCGGCTGCGTGCCTCGATCGCCGTGCTCGGGCCGCTGGTGGCGCGCTGCCACCGCGCCAGCGTCGCGCTGCCCGGCGGTGACGCGATCGGCTCGCGCGGCCTGGACATGCACATGGCGGGTCTGCGCGAGCTCGGCGCCCTGGTGCGCGTCGAGCACGGTCAGGTCGTGGCCGAGGTTCCCGACGGGCTGACCGGCTCGCAGCTGTGGCTGGACTTCCCGTCGGTCGGCGCCACCGAGAACCTGCTGATGGCCGCCGTGCTGGCCAAGGGCACCAGCGTGCTGGACAACTCCGCACGGGAGCCCGAGATCGTCGACCTGTGCCAGATGCTGGTGCAGATGGGCGCCCGGATCGACGGGATCGGCTCCTCCACGCTCACCATCGAGGGCGTCGACCGGCTCGAGCCGGTCGAGCACACCACCGTCGCCGACCGCATCGTGGCGGGCACCTGGGCCTTCGCCCCGGCGATCGCCGGCGGGCGGGTGACCGTGCACGGGGGAGTGGCCAGCCACCTCGACCTGGTCCTGGACAAGCTGATCGACTCCGGTGCCGAGGTCAGCACCGACGCGGACGGCTTCACCGTCGAGGTCGGCAAGCGGCTCCGCTCCTTCGACGTGGTCACGCTGCCGTTCCCGGGCTTCCCGACCGATCTGCAGCCGTTCGCGATGGCGCTGGCCTCGGTGAGCGAGGGCACCGCGATGATCACCGAGAACGTGTTCGAGTCCCGGTTCATGTTCGCCCAGGAGCTGGCGCGCCTCGGGGCCGACCTGCACACCGACGGCCACCACGCCGTCGTACGGGGCATCCCGCTGCTCTCCGGCGCCCCGGTGGTGGCGCACGACATCCGCGCCGGCGCCGCGCTGGTGCTGGCCGGTCTGGCCGCCCAGGGGGTCACGACCGTGGCGGAGTCGCACCACATCGACCGCGGCTACCCGCACTTCGCCGAGGTGCTCGCCAGCGTGGGCGCGGACGTGGTCCGCGTGCCGGATCCGGCTGCCTGAGCGGTGCTGCCCGCGGCACGTGACAGATGCCTCACCGTTCGGCGTACCCATCAGTAGCAAACGGCACCTAGAGTCGTCTGTTATGAGTGTTGAGAAGGACCGCCCCTGGGTGATGCGGACGTACGCCGGGCACAGCTCGGCGACCGAGTCCAACAAGCTGTACCGGGGCAACCTCGCCAAGGGCCAGACCGGTCTCTCGGTGGCGTTCGACCTGCCCACCCAGACCGGGTACGACCCGGACTCGCCGCTCGCGCGCGGTGAGGTCGGCAAGGTCGGTGTCCCGATCCAGCACCTCGGCGAGATGCGGAAGCTGTTCGCGGACATCCCGCTGACCGAGATGAACACCTCGATGACCATCAACGCCACCGCGATGTGGCTGCTGGCGATGTACCAGGTGACCGCCGAGGAGCAGAACCCGGACCTGTCGCCCGCGGACGTCGCCGCCCAGCTGGCCGGCACCACCCAGAACGACATCATCAAGGAGTACCTGAGCCGCGGGACCTACGTCTTCCCGCCGCAGCACTCCCTGCGCCTGATCAGCGACATGATCGCCTACACGGTCCACCAGATCCCCAAGTGGAACCCGATCAACATCTGCAGCTACCACCTGCAGGAGGCCGGTGCCACGCCGACGCAGGAGCTCGCCTACGCGCTGTGCACCGCGATCGCCGTCCTGGACGCCGTGAAGGACTCCGGCCAGGTCAGCGAGGACGACTTCGAGAAGGTCGTCGGGCGGATCAGCTTCTTCGTGAACGCGGGCGTGCGGTTCATCGAGGAGACCTGCAAGATGCGGGCCTTCGTGCAGCTGTGGGACGAGATCACCTCCGAGCGCTACGGCGTCAAGGACGAGAAGATGCGCCGGTTCCGCTACGGCGTCCAAGTGAACTCCCTCGGCCTGACCGAGGCGCAGCCCGAGAACAACGTCCAGCGCATCGTGCTGGAGATGCTCGGCGTGACGCTGTCCAAGAACGCCCGCGCCCGGGCCGTGCAGCTGCCGGCCTGGAACGAGGCTCTCGGCCTGCCGCGCCCGTGGGACCAGCAGTGGTCGCTGCGCCTCCAGCAGGTGCTCGCCTTCGAGTCCGACCTGCTCGAGTACGACGACATCTTCGACGGCAGCCACGTCATCGAGGCCAAGGTCGCCCAGCTGGTGGCCGACGCCCGCGCCGAGATGGACCGGGTCCAGGCGATGGGCGGCGCGGTCGCCGCGGTCGAGTCCGGCTACATGAAGCAGGAGCTGGTCTCCAGCCACGCCATCCGCCGGGCCCGGATCGAGAACGGCGAGGACATCGTCGTCGGCGTGAACAAGTTCGAGACCACCGCCGAGTCGCCGCTGACCGCGGACCTCGACTCCGCGATCCAGACCGCCGACCCCGAGGCCGAGCGGACCGCGATCGACTCGCTGAACGCCTGGAAGGGCGAGCGCGACGAGTCCGCGGTCGCCGAGGCTCTGGCGCAGCTCGCTGCTGACGCCAAGACCGAGACCAACCTGATGGGCGCGACCCTGAACGCCGCCCGCGCCGGTGCGACCACCGGTGAGTGGGCCGGCGTCCTGCGCGAGGTCTTCGGCGAGTTCCGGGCGCCGACGGGCGTCTCCGGTGCCGTCGGCGTGGCCGAGGCCGGCGCCGAGCTCACCGCGGTCCGCGAGCAGGTCAAGGAGACCGGCGACGCCCTGGGCGGCCGCCTGCGGCTGCTGGTCGGCAAGCCTGGTCTGGACGGCCACTCCAACGGCGCCGAGCAGGTCGCCGTGCGCGCCCGCGACGCCGGCTTCGAGGTCATCTACCAGGGCATCCGGCTGACCCCGGAGCAGATCGTGTCCGCGGCCATCGCCGAGGACGTGCACTGCGTGGGTCTCTCGATCCTGTCCGGCTCGCACATGGAGCTGGTTCCCGACGTGCTCGACCTGATGAAGGCCAAGGGCGTGGGGGACATCCCGGTGATCGTCGGCGGCATCATCCCGGACTCGGACGGCAAGAAGCTGATCGAGCTCGGCGTCGCCGCGGTCTTCACCCCGAAGGACTTCAGCCTGACCCAGTCGATGGCCGGGATCGTGTCCGCGATCCGCCGTGCGAATGGTCTGGACAACTAGGACATTCGGTACAACGGTTCCCCGGCGGACCCGGCACGCTGACCACTAGAGTGTCCGGGTCGGGCCAGTCCCGGCAGGGTGCTTTGGGAGAAGTGCCCGGAGGCTTGAGGGAGTCTGATGAGCACGGACGCGGGGAGCAGAGGTCCGTCCGACCTCGGCGGGCTGCTGGATGCTGCCCCGGACGCGATCGTGGTCATCGACCGCTCCGGCACCATCGTGCTGGTCAACACCCAGACCGAGACCGTCTTCGGCTACGAGCGCTCCGAGCTGCTCGGCCAGAAGGTGGAGATGCTGGTTCCGGGGAACCTGCACGAGCTGCACCGCAAGCACCGATCCGAGTACGTCGAGGAGCCGCACGTGCGCTCCATGGGCTCGGGCCTCGACCTGCGGGCGCGTCGCAAGGACGGCTCGGAGTTCCCGGTCGAGATCTCGCTGGCACCGCTGGAGACCGAGGACGGGCTGCTGATCTCGGCCGCGGTCCGCGACGTCACCAACAAGCGGCGGGAGGAGCGGCTGTTCCGAGGCCTGCTCGAGGCCGCCCCGGACGCGATGGTCATCGTCGACAAGACCGGCACGATCATCCTGGTCAACGCCCAGGTCGAGAACCGCTTCGGCTACGAGCGCGGTGAGCTGATCGGGCAGTCGGTGGAGATGCTCGTGCCCGAGCGGTTCGCCGGCATGCACGTGGCCTTCCGGTCCGGGTACGTCGCCGGCCCCCGCACGCGGCCGATGGGCCTGGCCGGTGACCTCTACGCCCGCCGCAAGGACGGCTCGGAGTTCCCGGTCGAGATCTCGCTGGCGCCGCTGGAGACCGAGGAGGGCCTGCTGGTCTCGGCCGCGGTTCGCGACATCTCCGAGCGCCGCCGGATGCAGGAGGAGGCGGACCGGGTGAAGGACGAGTTCTTCGCCACCGTCTCCCACGAGCTGCGCACCCCGCTGACCTCGATGCTCGGCTACTCCGAGCTGATGGCCGACCTGGAGCAGCTCAGCCCGCAGGGACGCCGGTTCCTCTCGGTCATCAGCCGCAGCGCCGAGCGTGAGCTGCGCCTGGTGGACGACCTGCTCACGCTGGTGGCGATCGAGGAGAGCGGCCTGTCCATCCGGACCGCGCCGATCGACCTCGAGCCGGTGGTGCGCGACGCCGTCGAGGCCGCCCGCCCGCGGGCCGAGGAGGTCGACATCGACCTGACCCTGGAGATCCCCGGTTTCGTGGTCCAGGTGGACGCGGACCGGGACCGCGTCGGTCAGGCGATCGACAACCTGCTCTCGAACGCCCTGAAGTTCACCCCGTCCGGCGGCACCGTGCGGGTGCGGCTGCACGTCAACGAGCGCGCCGCCGAGATCGAGGTCGCCGACTCCGGCATGGGCATCGGGGACATCGACCCGAGCCGGATCTTCGAGCGGCTCTACCGCTCCGGTGCCGCGGTCGCCCAGCAGGTCCCGGGAGCCGGGCTCGGCCTGACCATCGCGCTGGCCATCGTCGAGGCCCACAACGGCACCATCGGCGTGGTGAAGTCCGACAACTCGGGGACGACCTTCCGGATGAGCTTCCCGCTGATCGGCTGAGTCGGGCTCGGAGCCCGGAGCCGACGACCTAGAAGAGGCGCTCCGTGGGGTCGTCCAGTCCGCGCAAGGCGTCGTAGTCCACCAACGCGCAGGCGATGCCCCGGTCCTCCGCGAGCACCCGCGCCTGGGGCTTGATCTCCTGGGCGGCGAAGATGCCGCGCACCGGTCCCTTGGTCGTCAGCAGCGGTTCGCGGTTGAGCAGCTCGAGGTAGCGGGTCAGCTGCTCGACGCCGTCGATCTCCCCGCGCCGCTTGATCTCGACCGCGACCGAGAAGCCGTCGGCGTCGCGGCACATCAGGTCCACCGGGCCGATCGCGGTCGGGTACTCCCGGCGTACCAGGGTCAGGCCGTCGGCGATGGTCGCCGGGTGGTCGGCGAGCAGCTCCTGGAGGTGCTTCTCGACGCCGTCCTTCTGCAGGCCCGGGTCGACGCCGAGGTCGTGGCTGGTGTCGTGCAGGATCTCCTCGATCAGGATCCGCAGGGTGTCGTCCGTCTTGCTGGTGACGACCCACTCCGCGCGGCCGTCGTCTGCGGTGCCCTCCTTGACCGTGCAGGGCGGGCTCATCCAGTTCAGCGGCTTGTAGGAGCCGCCGTCGGAGTGCACGAGCACCGAACCGTCGGCCTTGAGCATCAGCACCCGGGTCGCCATCGGCAGGTGGGCGGACAGGCGGCCGGCGTAGTCGACCTGGCAGCGGGCAACGACGAGTCTCACGCGAGGAACCTAACCGACTCAGGGACGGACGCGGCGCAGGAGGTCCTTGGCCACGGCGGTGCCGATCGTCACCGGGTGGTTCGCCAGGGTCGCCAGCCGCCCGCGCAGGGTCAGCGGGTCGTGGGCGATGCCGAGCTGGCGCAGGATCGTGGCCGAGTCGAAGTACGGCCGCTCGCAGACGATGCCGTCGCCCTCGTCGAACTCGAACACCGCCACGCAGCGGACCTCGAAGGCCCGCCCGGTGGCCGGCAGCCCGCGGAACGGACCGAGGTGGGTGCCGCGCAGCCAGAACTCGACCACCACCGAGGAGTCGCCGTGGTGCATCGCGATCAGCTCGTTGCGCTGGTCGGGGAAGGCGGTCCGGGACTCGCGGAAGTACTCCAGCACGCGCTCGGTGCCGTCGAAGACGTCCCCGGTCGGGACGATCTCGTAACGCGGGTGCGCGAACGTCCCCATCGTGACGTCGTACTCGTGGGTGTTCTCGGACTCCATGTGCTCGATCACCACGGCCTCGCGGCGGGCACGCAGTTCGGCGTCGGTACTCATGCGCGTCACGCTAGCCTCACCGGCATGCCCGTGGGAGAGTTCGACGACCTGGACACGACCCTGCTCGGCCAGGGCGCCTCCATCTTCACCGCGCTCTCGGGCACCGCGAACGTGGTGATGCAGCTGAGCCGCCCCGAGATCGGGTACGGCGTGAAGGACTCCCAGGTCACCGAGGGCAGCCTGTTCGGGAACCCGCGCCGGCGTCGACGGACCACGGTCGGGCTGCTGGCGGTCGCGGTTCTCGGCTCGCCGGCCGAGCGGGCGGCGTACCGGAACGCCGTGAACGCCTCGCACGCCAAGGTGCGCTCGGCGCCGGGGGAGCAGCCGGCGTACAGCGCCTTCGACCCCGAGCTGCAGCGCTGGGTCGGTGCCTGTATCTACAAGGGCTTCGAGGAGTCCCGGGAGTACACGTTCGGGCCGCTGCGCGGGGCCGAGCGCGAGGAGTTCTACCGCCAGGGCGTCATCTTCGGCGGGATGCTGCAGATGCCGGCTTCGCTCTGGCCGGCCGACCGGGACGCCTTCGAGACCTACTGGCGGGCCGGGCTCGCCCAGGCCCGCATCGACGACTCGGTACGCGAGTACCTGTTCCGGGTGATCCGGCTGGAGTACCTCGGGAGGCCGGTTCCCGCGCAGCTTCTGAAACTTCGCAGCTGGTTGGTGACCGGCTACCTGCCGGCCGAGCTGCGGACCCAGATGGGCCTGGAGTGGAGTCCCGCGCAGCAGCGCCGGTTCGTCCGTTTCAACCGGAATCTGGGGCGTGTGGTGCGCCGCCTGCCCGCCGAGCGCCGGCAGTGGCCGTTCACCCGCTCGATCAACGACATCCGGGCCCGGATGAGCGAGGGACGCGACCTGTTCGACTGAGGCGTTCGGTTGGTGAGACGCCCTACTCGCCAGTAGGTCCCGTGGCACGATTCTCCGCATGACTGACACCTCAGCCACCGCCATCCGCGACACCCTGGTTCTCCCGTACCTCAACCACGCCGTACGGATGTACGAGCAGAAGTACGCCTCCCGGGGCGACATCGACGCCGCCATGCGGTTCGGTTGCGGCTACCCGCGGGGTCCGCTGACCACGCTGGACGACCTCGGCCTGGACACCGTCCGCGACGCGCTCGCCGCGCGCTACGCCGAGACCGGTGACAACCTGCACAAGCCCGCCGACCTGCTCGAGGCGCTCGTCGCCGAGGGTCGCACCGGCAAGGCCGCCGGCCGCGGCTTCTACACCTACGCAGAGGGCGAGGTCGTCTCCGACGACGAGACCCCCTCGGCCGACGACCAGCCGAGCCTGCGCCACACGATCGGCAAGGTCGGCGTGGTCGGCACCGGCACCATGGCCGCCGGCATCGTCCAGGTCTTCGCCCAGAGCGGGTACGACGTCGTCTTCGTCGGCCGCACCGACGAGAAGGCCGCTGCCGTCATCGGCGGGATCACCAAGGCCCTGGACAAGTCGATCGAGCGCGGCAAGCTCGACGAGGAGGGCAAGACCAACATCCTCGACCGGGTGACCGCCTCCACCGAGCGCGAGGCCCTCGGTGACGTCGACATCGTCGTCGAGGCCATCGCCGAGGAGCTCGACATCAAGCTCGAGCTGTTCCGCGACCTCGACCGGATCTGCAAGCCGGGCGCGATCCTGGCGACCACCACCTCCTCGCTGCCGATCACCCAGCTCGCGAACGCGACCGGTCGCCCCGAGTCGGTCATCGGCATGCACTTCTTCAACCCGGCTCCGGTGATGAAGCTGGTCGAGGTCGTCACCACCGAGCTGACCGGCAAGGACGTCGACGAGACCACCAAGGCCCTGTGCGCGAGCGTCAGCAAGGTCGCGGTCTCCTGCAGCGACCGGGCCGGCTTCATCGTGAACGCGCTGCTGTTCCCGTACCTGAACGACGCCTGCACGCTGGCCGAGTCCGGCGTCGAGCTGACCGTGATCGACGACGCCATCAAGGCCGAGGCCGGCTTCCCGATGGGTCCGTTCCAGCTGCTCGACGTGGTCGGCAACGACGTCTCGCTGGCGATCCAGAAGGAGCTCTTCGCGGAGTTCAAGGAGCCGGGCTTCGCGCCGGCCGCCTCGCTGGAGAAGGTTGTCGCGGACGGCCACCTGGGTCGGAAGACCAAGAAGGGCTTCCACGACTACAGCTGATCACAGGAGCTCCGGCCCTCCCGCCGGATGCGCTCACCACGGAGCCGTCGCCCTCCCGGGCGGCGGCTCCGTCGCTGTTGCGGCTAGGCCGGCTCGGCGACCGCGGTGGCGTCGCCTGCGGGCTCCCGGTCACGCCGGAGCAGCAGCAGGCCGGTTCCGATCGCGCAGACGAGGGCGAAGATCGCCGCCGCGTCGAAGGCGTTGTGCATGCCGTCGACGAACGGGTTCTTGTCCGGGGCGAACGCGCTCCCGGCCGGGATGTAGGTACCGAGCCAGGCGATCCCCACGGCCACGCCGGTCTGCCGGAACGTGTCGCTGGCGCCCGAGGCCAGCCCGCTCTGCTCGGGCGGGAGCGCCTCCAGCGCCAGGGCGCTGCCCGAGGGGTTGACCAGGCCGCAGCCGACGCTGGCGATCAGCAGGCCGGGCAGGATGGCCGACCAACCGGAGTCGACCTCGGTGTTCAGGCCCATCACCCAGACGCCGGCGGCGATGAAGACCAGGCCGATGGTCGCCAGGATCGCCGGCTTGACCCGCGTCAGCAGGCCGGCGGAGGCGCCGGAGACCACGAAGACCAGGAACGTGCCCGGGAGGTAGGCCAGACCGGTGCGGATCGGCGACAGGCCGACGACCTGCTGGAGGTAGAGCGTGGCGTAGAGGAAGCCGGCGAAGAAGGTCGCCGAGATCCCGACGACGACCACCTGGGGTCCGGTGAACCTCGCCTGCCGGAACAGGGTGAGCGGCAGCATTGGCTCCTGGGAGAGGTGCTCGATCACGCCGAAGCCGACCAGGAACACGCCGGCGCCGACCAGCGAGGCGATGACCTTGGTGCTGTCCCAGCCGTCCTCGTTGCCGCGGAGGAGTGCGAAGACCAGCAGGAACATGCCGCCGATCAGCGCGATCTGGCCGGGGATGTCGACCTTGCGGGCGTTCGGGTCGCTGCTCTCGTGCACCCTGCGCGAGAGCAGCAGGCACACGATGCCGATCGGGACGTTGATCCAGAAGATCGCCCGCCAGCTGACCCACTCCGTCAGGGTGCCGCCGATGAACGGGCCGACCGCGAAGGAGGCGCCGATCGCGGCCCCGAAGATGCCGAGCGCCTTGGCGCGGGACTCCGGCGTCGGGGTGACCTCCGAGATCAGCGCGAGAGCGGTGGCGAACAGCACGGCGGCGCCGAGGCCCTGCACCGCGCGGGCGGTGACCAGGGTCGAGATCCCCGGGGCAGCCGCGCAGAGCGCCGAGGCCGCCGTGAAGACCACCATGCCCTGGAGGAACAGCTTCTTGCGCCCGAACCGGTCGGCGATCGACCCTGCGGTGAGCACGACCGCCGCCAGCGGCAGGGTGTAGGCGTCGATCACCCACTGGAGGCCGGACAGACCGGTGTCCAGGCCGTGCGAGATGTCGTTGAGCGCGGTGTTCACCACGCTGATGTCGAGCATGAGCATCACGGTCGCGATGCAGGCCACCGCGATGCTGGTGCCGGCGCCCTGGGTGCGCTCGGTCTCGGGAGTGCTGGTCATGGACTCATGCTGGTGGAGGGCACCGACAACCGGCAATGGCCTCTCCGGGGCGGGCCAGACCGCTCACGCGTAGGGTCGAGGTGCCGATGGGAGGGCCGTGAGCGTGCGCAGGGACCGAGACCTGATCCGGGCGAGGATGACCAGGGCGCTGCTGGTGCTGGGCGCTGCCCTCACCGTGCTGCTGGTGGCGCTGAACGCTCCGCCCTCGTCGGGTGCTGCGATCACGCCTCTTCCGACCGGCACCCAGGCGGACTACCAGCTCGGCGGCGCCCGCTCGGTCCCGACCTCGGTCGGCATCGTCGTCCGGGACCGTCGCGACCGTCCGGCACCGCGGCGCTACAACGTCTGCTACCTCAACGGTTTCCAGACCCAGCCCGACGAGAGCGCGTTCTGGAAGAAGCACTGGGGTCTGGTCCTGAAGAAGGACGGCAGGCCGGTGCTCGACGAGGCCTGGGGTGAGTGGCTGCTGGACACCAGCACGCAGGCGAAGCGGGCCGCGATCGCCGAGATCGTCGGGCAGTGGATCTCCGGCTGCGCGCGGTGGGGCTTCGACGGGGTCGAGTTCGACAACCTGGACTCCTTCAGCCGCAGCCACCACCTGCTCACCGGCGCGGACAACAAGGCGATGGCTCGTGCCCTGGTGGTCCGGGCCCATCGCGCAGGCCTGGCCGCGGGGCAGAAGAACTGGTCGGAGTGGGACGGACGCTCGGTCGGCTACGACTTCGCGATCGCGGAGGAGTGCGGGCGCTGGCACGAGTGCGGCTCCTACGTCGCCCACTACGGCAGCCGCGTCATCGACGTCGAGTACCGCGACGCCGACCTGCGTACCGCCTGTGCCGGTTGGGCTGGCAAGATCGCGATCGTGCGTCGCGACCTAGACCTCAGCCCGACCGGGGTGCGCCGGTGGTGCTGACCGACCTGCACACCACGGCGTACGGCGAGTCCGGCAGCCGGGTGCTGTTCCTGCACGGGCTCTTCGGCCAGGGGCGCAACTGGACCCAGATCGCCAAGGCGCTGGCCGACCGTCCCGGGAAGGAGCACCGCGTCACCCTCGTCGATCTGCCCGACCACGGCCGCTCCGCGTGGCTGGAGGAGTTCGACCTGCTGGCCGTCGCCGACCGGGTCGCGGGCCTGGTCACCGCCGAGGACCCGGTCGCGCTGGTCGGCCACTCCCTGGGCGGCAAGGTCGCGATGGCGCTCGCGCTGCGCCACCCCGACCTGGTCGAGAGGCTCTGCGTGGTCGACATCTCCCCGGTCGACTACGCCCACCTCAGCGAGTTCTCCGGCTACATCGAGGCGATGCGAGGGCTCGACCTGGACTCCCTGACGCAACGCGCCGACGCAGAAGCAGCACTGGCCGAGGAGGTGCCGAACCCGGTCGTGCGCTCGTTCCTGCTGCAGAACCTGCGCCGCGAGGGCAACGACGACTGGCGCTGGCAGCCGAACCTGGAGGGCCTCCGCCGCTCACTGCCGAAGATCAAGTCCTGGCCGGCCGAAGCCCTGGGCGAGGCCCGGTACGACGGTCCGGTGCTCTGGATCGGCGGGGAGACCTCGAGCTACATCACCGACGAGTACGCGCCCGCGATGGACGCTCTCTTCCCGCATAACCGCCGGGTCACCATCAAGGGTGCCGGGCACTGGGTGCACTCGGAGAAGCCCGAGGTGTTCCTCGAGGTGCTGCGGCGGTTCGTCGGCTGAGGACTACTCGGACGCGGGTGCGTCCTCGTCCTCGTCGCCGAAGCCCTTCACCACGTCGCGCAGCGCGCCGAGCTGGGCCACGATCGCGTCGCGCCGCTTGGAGACCCGGTCGACCTCGGCCTTGATCGCGGCGAGCTCACGCTCGGCGTCCGCGTGCCCGGTGGTACGCAGGCTCTCGGCCTCCTTCTTGGCCGAGTGCACCAGCTGCTCGGACTCGCGGCGCGCCTTGGACAGCAGCGCCTCGGAGTCGGCGTGGGTCTGCTCGCGGTGCTGGTTCGCGGCGTTGATCGCCTCGCGCGAGCGGTCCTCGGCGGCGTTCGCCCGGGCCTCGGCCTCGGACACCATCCGGGAGGTCTCCGCGGTGGCGGACGCGTGGTGCTCGGCAGCCTCGCGGACCAACCGCTCGCGCTCGACGGCGAGCACCCGGCGGGCCTCGGTGACCTCACGGTCGACCGCGGCGCGCTGCTGCTCGACGTCGCGGGCGGTGCTGGTGCGCAGCGAGGTGGTCTCCTGGTCGGCGGCCAGCTTGAGCTGGTCGGCCTCGCGCTTCGCAGCGGCCAGGTGGTCGTCGGCGTCGGCCTTCAAGCGGCGGCGCTCGGCGTCGATCTCGGCCATCGTGCGGGTGCGCAGGTCGTCGAGCTCGCCGAGCTGGACCACACGCATGTCGTCGGCGTCGCTCTCGGCGGCGGCGCGGATCGCGGCGGCGTCGCGCTCGGCCTGGGCCAGCACCTGGTCAGCCTGCGCGCCGGCTTCGGCCAGCACGTCCTCGGCCTGCTCCTCGGCGAGCCGCAGCAGCTCGGAGGCACGACCGCCGAGACCGGCGTACGAGGGGGCTTCGACCTCGTCGACCTTCTCGCGCAGCTTGGCGTTCTCCGCCTGGAGCGCGCGCAGCTTGTCCTGGGACTCGTTCAGGCTGGCGATCAGACCGGCCTTCTCGGCCGAGGTGGTGCGCAGGTGCCGGTCGACTGCGTCCTTGTCGTACCCGCCGCGGCGCACCAGCGGCAGGGCCGCGGCGCTCGTCGAGGCGGCCTTCGGGGGGACCAGCGGTGCGTTCGCGCTGCGCGGGACGGCAGTGGCGATCGGGGGCTGGTCGGGCGTGACGACCTTCGCCGCGACCGGCTCAGCGTGCTTGGGGGCCGCCGGAGCTGCGGGCGCGGCCGGGGCGGCCTGAGCGGCCTTCGGCTCGTCCTGCTGCGGGGTCTGCTGGGCCGGCACCGCGGCCGCGGCCGGCTTCTCGTCGTCGGCCTCGACCCGGGGGATCACCTGGGTGGGCTCGTCGTCCTCGGCGGTCTCCTCGAAGATCGACAGGCCTCGGTCGTCAGTCATGGTTTCCCTCACGGTCGGCGGTGTGCATCGTCTCGTCCCCTGCGAGTCAGTCTCCACGAAGGGGCCGGGATTCCCAAGCGGAGCAGGGTCCCGATATGCCGAACGGGCCTGATCCCCCTGTATTACTGGGAAATCAGGCCCGTTCTGGGCGTTCAGCGGGAGATCAGACCCCGCGGAACAGGTTGATCTTGTCGAGGTGCTTCTCGCGGAGCTCGGCGTTCTTCACGCCCAGTCCCTCCTCGGGGGCCAGGCAGAGGACGCCGACCTTGCCCTGGTGCTTGTTGTGGTGCACGTCGAGCGCGGCCTGGCCGGTCTCCTCGAGCGTGTAGGTGCGCGACAGGGTCGGGTGGATCTTGCCCTGGGCGATGAGGCGGTTGGCCTCCCACGACTCGCGGTAGTTGGCGAAGTGGCTGGAAATGATCCGCTTGAGGTTCATCCACAGGTAGCGGTTGTCGTACTCGTGCATGTAGCCCGAGGTCGACGCACAGGTGGTGATGGTGCCGCCCTTGCGGGTGACGTACACGCTCGCGCCGAAGGTCTCGCGGCCCGGGTGCTCGAAGACGATGTCGATGTCCTCGCCGCCGGTGAGCTCGCGGATGGCCTTGCCGAAGCGCTGCCACTCCTTCGGGTTCTGCTGGGTGCCCTCGTCGTTCCAGAACTTCGGGGCCAGCTCGGAGCGATTGATCACGTGCTCGGCGCCCATGTTGCGCACGATCTGGGCCTTCTCCTCGTTGGAGACCACGCAGATCGGGTTCGCGCCGCCGTTGAGGGCGTACTGGGTGGCGAAGCCGCCGAGGCCGCCGGAGGCGCCCCAGATCAGCACGTTGTCACCCTGCTTCATGTTGCCGCCGTTGGAGGAGACCAGCTGGCGGTAGGCGGTGCAGTTCACCAGACCCGGCGACGCAGCCTCTTCCCAGGTGAGGTGCTCGGGCTTCGGCATCAGCTGGTTGGCCTTGACCATCGCCACGTCGGCCAGGCCGCCGAAGTTGGTCTCGAAGCCCCAGATGCGCTGGGACGGGTCCATCATCGTGTCGTTGTGACCGTCGGGGGCCTCGAGCTCGACCGAGAGGCAGTGCGCGACGACGCGGTCGCCGGCCTTCCACTTGGTCACCCCCGGACCGACGGCCAGCACGACGCCGGCCAGGTCGGAGCCGACGATGTGGTACGGCAGGTTGTGCCGGGCGCCGAAGGACGACTCGCGGCCGTAGCGCTCCAGGAAGCCGAAGGTCGAGACCGGCTCGAAGATCGAGGTCCACACGGTGTTGTAGTTGATGGCAGAGGCCATCACGGCGACGAACGCCTCGCCCGGGCCGAGCTCGGGCATCGGGACCTCGTCGAGGTGCAGGGACTTGCGGGGGTCCTTGTCCCGCGAGGCCTGGCCCTCGAACATGTCGACCTCGTCCTTGTGGACCGTCATGGCCCGGTAGGACTCGGGGAGGGCGAGAGCGGCGAAATCCTCGGACGAGGCTTCCGCGGTGATCGCGTCGAGAATGTGCTGCACGTCAGGGGCTCCTGATCTTCAAAGGGGTCGAGCTGACCGCCCGATGTTACCCGTGAGTTACCGGCCTTGGTGGCCGGTGAGACTGACGTCTCACGGCGTGCGGTTTCACGTCTTGCCTAGAGAAACCGGCAGAACGACCCAAAGCATCGGGTCGTTCTGCCGGTTTCACGTCCTGCCTAGGGAATCCGCGAGCCTGTCAGTGGGCGTCAGCGGCCGGCTCGACGAGCTCGACCAGCACGCCGCCGGCGTCCTTGGGGTGCACGAAGTTGATCCGGCTGTTCGCCGTACCGCGCTTCGGGGCGTCGTAGAGCAGCCGCAGACCGCGGTCGCGCAGGACCTGGGAGACGGCCTCCACGTCGGTGACCCGGAAGGCGAGCTGCTGCAGGCCCGGGCCGTTGCGGTCGATGAACTTGGCGATCGTGGACTCGTCGTTGAGCGGGGCGAGCAGCTGGATGCGCTGGGTGGTGGAGTCACCGCCCTCGGCGTTGATCTGCATCATCGCCTCCTCGACCTTCTGCTCCTCGTTGACCTCCCGGTGGGCCACGGTCATGCCGTAGGCGCTGGTGTACAGCGCGATCGCCGCGTCCAGGTCCGGTACGGCGACGCCGACGTGGTCGATGCAGACGAAGAGGTGCTCGGGAATCTCCACAGAGGTCATGGGGTGAATGATCGCTCACCGGGGTGTGACAACGGCGACACGGTTCGGGGAGCGAGACCCCTCCCGGGAACGCATACCGGTGGGTAGTGTCGGGTTGACCCCTTTTACGACCGGGGTTCCACTTTCACGTCTGCAGGAGGACCTCCATGTCCGTCAATGTCATCGTCGCCGGCGCCCGTACGCCGATCGGCCGCCTCCAGGGCGGGCTGGCCTCGCTCTCCGCTGCGGAGCTGGGCGCGATCGCCATCAAGGGCGCGCTGGAGAAGTCCGGCGTGACCGGTGACCAGGTCGACTACGTGATCATGGGCCAGGTCATCCTGGCCGGCGCGGGTCAGAACCCGGCGCGGATGGCGAGCGTGGGTGCCGGGATCCCGATGAGCGTCCCCACCATCACCATCAACAAGGTCTGCCTCTCGGGTCTGAACTCGATCGCGCAGGCGTCGATGATGATCACCGCCGGCGAGGCCGAGATCGTGGTCGCCGGTGGCATGGAGTCGATGACCCAGGCGCCGCACCTGCTCCCGAACTCGCGCGCCGGCTTCAAGTTCGGCGACGTGACCCTGGTCGACTCGATGGCCTACGACGCCCTCTACGACCAGTTCACCAAGCAGGCGATGATCAACCTCACCGACTCCTGCAACGCGGCGAAGGACAACTTCACCCGCGAGGAGCAGGACGCGTTCGCGGCCCAGTCGCACCAGCGCGCGGCTGCCGCCCAGAAGAACGGCGTCTTCGACGACGAGATCGTCCCGGTCACCATCTCCTCGCGTCGCGGCGACGTCGTCGTCAGCGAGGACGAGGGCGTTCGTGGCGACACCACCGCCGAGTCCCTCGCGGGTCTGCGGCCGGTGAGCAAGGACGGCACGATCACCGCCGGCTCGGCGTCGCAGATCTCCGACGGCGCCGCCGCTGTCGTCGTGATGAGCAAGGCCAAGGCCGAGGAGCTCGGTCTGGAGTGGCTCGCCGAGATCGGTGCCCACGGCCAGACCGCCGGTCCGGACTCGAGCCTGCAGCTGCAGCCGGCCGCCTCGACTGCCAAGGCGCTCGCCAAGGAGGGCATCACCGCTGCCGACCTCGACCTGGTCGAGTTCAACGAGGCCTTCGCCGCGGTCGGCATCGCCTCGGCCCGCGAGCTCGGGCTGTCCGAGGACATCGTCAACGTCAACGGCGGCGCGATCGCCCTGGGTCACCCCGTCGGCATGTCCGGCACCCGCGTGGTCCTGCACCTCGCGATGGAGCTCAAGCGTCGTGGTGGTGGCGTCGGTGCCGCCGCCCTGTGCGGTGGCGGCGGCCAGGGCGACGCCCTGATCGTGCGCGTGCCGAAGGCGTAAGTGAGTCGTAGAACCACACAGGACGTCCCCGGACTGGTCGAGAAGGCCAGGTCCGGGGACGCTCGTTCTGTCGCCCGGTTGATCTCGCTGGTCGAGGACGCCTCCCCGGCGCTGCGCGAGGTGATGGCGCTGCTGGCCCCGCTGGCCGGGGGCGCGCACGTCGTCGGCATCACCGGGGCACCGGGCGTCGGCAAGTCGACCTCGACCAACGCGCTCGTGACCGCGCTGCGCAAGCGCGGCAAGCGGGTCGGCGTGCTGGCCGTGGACCCGTCCTCACCCTTCTCCGGGGGAGCCCTGCTCGGCGACCGGATCCGGATGCAGGACCACGCCCTGGACCCCGAGGTCTACATCCGCTCGATGGCCTCCCGCGGTCACCTCGGCGGCCTGTCCTGGGCGGCGCCGCAGGCCCTGCGCGTGCTGGACGCGGCCGGCTGCGACGTGATCCTGGTCGAGACCGTCGGCGTGGGGCAGAGCGAGGTCGAGATCGCCGCGATGGCCGACAGCACCCTGGTGCTCCTCGCGCCCGGGATGGGCGACGGCATCCAGGCCGCCAAGGCGGGGATCCTGGAGATCGGCGACCTGTACGTCATCAACAAGGCCGACCGCGACGGCGCCGACCAGGTGCGTCGCGAGCTGCGCTCGATGCTGGGTCTTGCCGAGCGTCCCGAGGGCGCCTGGAACCCGCAGATCATCAAGACGGTCGCGATGACCGGCGAGGGCGTCGACGAGGTCGTCGCCGCACTCGACGCCCACCTCGAGCACCTGACCGGCTCCGGCGAGCTGGAGCGCCGCCGGGTGCGCCGGGCGCGGGAGGAGATCGAGGCGATCGCGGTCACCTCGCTGCGCGAGCGCTGGGGGGACGTGCACGCGCGCACCGAGCTCGACGTGCTCGCCGAGAAGGTGGTGGCCGGTACGGCGGATCCGTACACCGCGGCCGACGAGCTGTTGGAGAGCTACTCATGAGGCGGTGCCGATGAGAATTGTCGTGACGGGCACCGGACCCGGGTCGATCGGGCTGGCCACCGCCGAGGCGCTGACCGCTGCCGGGCACGAAGTGGGGACCAGCACGCGCGTGAACATGGACCTGACCGACCGCGCGTCGGTCGAGGCGTTCGCCGCTCGGGTTCTCGACACCGGCCCGATCGACGTCCTGATCAACAACGCGGGCGTGCACCTCGACCTCCGCAACACCTGGAAGCAGCCGCAGGTCGTGGACGGTCACGAGGTGCACTGGCGGACCAACTACCTCGGCACGGTGCAGCTCACCCGCGCGCTGTTGCCCGCGCTGCTCGAGCGGGCAGCGGAAACCGGCGAGGCCCGGGTCGTCCACGTGGTCTCGAAGCTGCACGCCCGCGGCCGCAACGACGCGTTCTTCTCCGACTTCGGGGACACGTACAGCTCCTGGGACGCCTACGGCACCTCGAAGCTCGGCCTGGTGCACGACGCCGCGTCGCTGGCCGAGCGGTACGGCGACGTCGGCCTGCGTGCCTACTCGCTGCACCCCGGCGCGGTCGCTACCGGCATCTCCGCGAGGGGGATGGAGAGCAGCCCGGTGCTCAAGCGGCTGCACGCGCTGGCTGCACCGCTGGAGAAGGTGTTCCTGAAGTCCCCGGAGACCGGTGCCCGCACCAGCGTGCACTGCGCCACTGCCCCGGATGCGGTCTCCGGCTACTACGACCAGGAGCGGCTGAAGGAACCGGCGCGCCAGGCTGGTGACCTCGAGGCCCGTGCGGCACTCTGGGCGCGCACCGAGGAATGGCTGAACGGAGAGGCACCATGACCATCGCGAAGGGTCCGGTCACCCAGATCTGCTGGGTCACCGAGGACGTCGCCGCCACCGAGGAGTACCTGTCGGCGCACTTCGAGGTCGGCCCGTGGACCCGGCTGCCGGACATCCACTTCGACCCCGAGAACTGCCTGCTGCGCGAGCAGCCGGCCGACTTCGTCGTGCACGTCTCGCTGGCCTACGCCGGCGACCTGCAGCTGGAGATCATCCAGCCGGTCAGCGGCGACTCGATCTACGCCGACTTCCTGAAGACCAACCAGCCCGGCTTGCACCACCTGTGCTTCGAGGTCGACGACATGGACGTCGCCCTGGCCACGGCGGCCGCGGACGGGGTCGAGGTGGCCCAGCGGGGCTCGATGATGGGCGGCGAGATGCGGTTCGCCTATCTCGACGGCGCGCACGTGGGCGTCCCGTACATCGAGCTCGCCTGGCTCGGCGACGGCATGAAAGCGTTCTACGAATCACTTCCCCGCTAGGGGCGCGCCTACCGCACCTCGGCGCGACCTGTTGGTACAAACAGGGTCATGACAGGCGCGTTGAAGAAGGGCATGGTCCTTCTGGTGGTGGTCTTCGTGGGCTACTACATGTTCAGCGATCCCAACGGCCTGGCGCAGACCACCAAGGACGGCGGCGCGGCCCTCTGGAAGGCGCTCACCTCGCTGTTCGGCGCGCTGATCGACTTCATCAACGCCATCAAGTCCTAGGCGGTCGGCTTCGATGGCCGTCCTGCCGCGCTTCCTCACCGATCCGCAGATCGGCCGGCACCTGCTGCGCGACGAGGGCGAGGTCATCGTCGACGAGGTCGGCAAGCACTGGGTCGTCTACGTCGTGCCGGTCCTGATCGCGGCGGCCGGCCTGGTGTTCCTGATCGGCTCGGCCGTGTGGTCGATCACCTGGGCCTGGTTCCCGATGCTGCTCGGCCTCGGCCTGCTCACCTGGGCCGGCTGGAAGGCGCTGAGCGCGAACCTGGATCGGTTCGTGATCACGAACATGCGGGTCTTCCGGGTGCACGGCGTGCTCGCCCGGTCGCTGGCCACGATGCCGCTCGGCCGGATCCTCGACATCACCGTGGTCAAGCCGATGACCGGTCGCATCCTTGGCTACGGGCACTTCACCTTCGAGTCCGCGGCCCAGGACCAGGGTCTGCGCGACATCCGCTTCGTCGGCCGCCCGGACGAGCGCGACCTCTCGATCCAGCGGGTCGTGCAGCGCTCGGGTCTGCGTGGCCCGAAGGTCAACTGATGCTCGACTTCGACCCGATCGACGAGGCCGCCCGGCAGTGGGGTCTGCGCTGGGAGGGGGTGCCGCAGATGCACGCGGTCACCTCGCTGATGCGGGTGCACCAGCTGGTGCTGGCGCGGCTCGACGCGATCCTCAAGCCGCACGGGCTGACCTTCCCGCGCTACGAGGCTCTGGTGCTGCTCACCTTCTCCTCGGCCGGCTCGCTGCCGCTGGGCAAGATGGGGGAGCGGCTCCAGGTGCACCCGACCTCGATCACCTCGATCATCGACCGCTTGGAGCGGGCCGGGCTCGTCGAGCGCCGGCGGCACCCGGTCGACGGCCGGGCGGTGCTCGCCGCCATCACGGAACAGGGCCGGGCACTCGTCGAGGTAGCGACCGCGGACCTGGTGTCGGCGGAGTTCGGCCTGGGGATGTTCGACGAGGAACGGCTGCAGCAACTCTCCGAATTGCTGCGCCCCGTGCGCCAGGCTGCAGGAGACTTCTGACGCCTGGTTTGGGCTAGATAGTTGGATGTCCTACTATTTCTCCATGGAGTCGTCGATGTCGCAGCAGGACAACAGCAACGCCCGCGAGCGCTGGCAGCAGCGCTACGACGCCTCGCGGCTGCGCGACGCCGACTTCACCACCCTCTCGGGCATGGAGGTCGACCCGGCGTACGGCACCGACGAGTCGGAGTGGCCGGGCGAGTTCCCGTTCACCCGTGGCCTGTACGCCGCCGGGCAGCGCGGCCGCACCTGGACGATTCGGCAGTTCGCCGGCTTCGGCAACGCCAAGCAGACCAACGAGCGCTACAAGATGATCCTGGGTCGCGGCGGCGGCGGCCTCTCGGTCGCCTTCGACATGCCGACCCTGATGGGGCGTGACTCCGACGACGCCCGCGCTCTCGGCGAGGTCGGGCACTGCGGCGTCGCGATCGACTCCGCCGCCGACATGGACGTGCTCTTCGACGGGATCCCGCTGGGGGAGACCACCACCTCGATGACGATCAGCGGGCCCGCCGTACCGGTGTTCTGCATGTACCTGGTCGCGGCCGAGCGCCAGGGTGTCGACATCGGCACCCTCAACGGCACCCTGCAGACCGACATCTTCAAGGAGTACATCGCCCAGAAGGAGTGGATCTTCGGGCCCGAGCCGCACCTGCGGCTGATCGGCGACCTGATGGAGTACTGCGCCGAGAACATCCCGGCGTACAAGCCGCTCTCGGTCTCCGGCTACCACATCCGGGAGGCCGGTTCGACGGCCGCGCAGGAGCTCGCCTTCACGCTCGCCGACGGCTTCGGGTACGTCGAGCTCGGGCTCTCCCGCGGTCTGGACGTCGACGTGTTCGGTCCCGGCCTGAGCTTCTTCTTCGACAGCCACCTGGACTTCTTCGAGGAGATCGCCAAGTTCCGCGCCGCCCGTCGCATCTGGGCGCGCTGGATGCGCGACGTCTACGGCGCCAAGACCGAGAAGGCGCAGTGGATGCGGTTCCACACCCAGACCGCGGGTGTCTCGCTGACCGCCCAGCAGCCGTACAACAACGTGGTGCGCACGGCCATCGAGGCGCTCGCCGGCGTCCTCGGCGGGACGAACTCGCTGCACACCAATGCGCTCGACGAGACGCTCGCCCTGCCGAGCGAGCAGGCCGCGGAGATCGCGCTGCGCACCCAGCAGGTGATCATGGAGGAGACCGGCGTCATCAACGTCGCCGACCCGCTCGGCGGCTCCTGGTACGTCGAGGCGCTGACGGACAAGATCGAGGCCGAGGCCAACAAGATCTTCGAGAAGATCCTCTCCCTCGGCGGCTCGAACCTCGCCGCCACCGACTACGAGGGCCTGGCCGAGGCGACCGCCGCCGGGGAGAACCCGGTGACCAAGGGGCTGCTGCGGGGCATCGAGGACGGCTGGTTCACCTCCGAGATCGCCGAGGCGGCGTTCGTCTACCAGAAGGCACTGGAGAAGGGCGACAAGAAGGTCGTCGGGGTGAACACCCACCTGGACTCGGTCAGCACCGATCTGGAGATCCTGCGGGTCTCCCACGAGGTCGAGGTCGAGCAGGTCCGCGAGCTGCGGACGCGCAAGGACGGCCGCGACGCTGCGGCCGTCGAGGCGGCGATCGCCCGGATGGTCGAGATCTCCCGCACCGAGGGCAACATGATCCCGGCGATGCTGGACGCGGTACGCGCCGAGGCGTCGCTGAGCGAGATCTGCGACGCGCTGCGCGCGGAGTGGGGGGAGTACCGGGAGCCCGCGCGCTTCTGACGTTCGGCACAATGGGCCCATGACGCAGCAGCCCTTCTCCCGTCCTGGTGCCGTCGACCTCTCCGGCTTGCAGGGCGTGCCCGCGGCCGGTGCCGGTGGTGCCGGGGTCAGCGGTGCCTACACGGTCGGCGTGACCGAGCAGAACTTCCAGTCCGTGCTGGAGAGCTCGATGAGCGCCGCGGTGCTGCTGGTCTTCTACTCCTCGACGCGCTCGCCGGAGAGCGTCCAGCTCGCCGACGACCTGCAGCTGCTCTCCAACGAGTTCGAGGGCCGGTTCCTGCTGGGCCGGGTCGACATCGAGACGGCGCCGCAGATCGCCCAGGCGATGCAGATCCCGTCGGTCCCGCTGGTGGTGCTGGTCGCCCAGGGCCGACCGGCCCCGCTGCTGCAGGACGCGGTGCCGCTGTCGGAGCTGCGCGCCGCGATCACCCAGGTGCTCCAGCAGCTGACGACCTCAGGGTTCGCAGGCCGGCACCAGCCGCGCGCCGGCAGCGAGGTCGACGAGGAGACCGGCGAGGAGATCGTCGACCCGCGCTACGTCCCGGCCCAGGACGCCCTCGAGCGCGGCGACATCGACGCGGCCGTCGCCGAGTACCAGAAGCTGGTCGACGCGAACCCGGCCGACGTCGAGGCCTCCGCCGGTCTGGCGATGGCCCAGCTCCTCAAGCGCACCGAGGGCGTGGACCTGAACCAGGCGCGCGAGGCGGCCGGGTCCAACCCGGACGACGTCGCCGCGCAGACGATGGTGGCCGACCTGGACCTGCTCGGCGGCCACGTCGAGGACGCGTTCCTCCGGCTGATCAACCTGGTCGGGCGCACCGAGGGTGACGACCGCGACGCGGCCCGTACCCACCTGATCGGCCTCTTCGGCGCCGTCGGCAACGAGGACCCCCGGGTCCAGCGCGCCCGCCGGGACCTCGCCTCCGCGCTGTTCTGATCCCCTCCTGGCCGTGGGTCCCGTTTCGGGCGCCTCACGGTCGGCGGCCGCCCACGTGAGGTGACTCACGGTCCTCACAGTCCCTCCTGCACGCGTGCGAGGAACTGGTTACGTCAGCGTCAACGCAGGCGTGATCGTCGCGAAACATCCCGGTGACACCTTCGGGTCACGATCCACCCGGATCTCCTACCCGAAGGAGCCGCGATGTCCGCGACCGAGACCCCGACAGCCGCCGTAGCGGCAGCTGCCCCGATCGCCCCTGCTCCGCGCAGCGGCTGGATCGACCACTGGGAGCCCGAGGACCCCGCGTTCTGGGAAGCGACCGGGCGCACGACCGCGCGCCGCAACCTGATCTTCTCGATCCTCGCCGAGCACCTCGGCTTCTCGGTCTGGCTGCTGTGGAGCGTGAGCGCAGCGCTGCTCGCCAAGGCCGGCTTCGGGTTCACGCCGCAGCAGCTGTTCTGGCTGGTCGCCGTCCCGAACCTGGTCGGCTCGCTGCTCCGGCTGCCGTACACCTTCGCGGTGCCGAAGTTCGGCGGCCGCAACTGGACGGTCGTCTCGGCGTTGCTGCTGCTGATCCCGACCGGGCTGTTCTCCTACTTCGTGCAGCGCCCGGACACGCCGTACTGGGTGTTCGTGGTGATCGCGGCGACCGCCGGTGTCGGTGGCGGCAACTTCGCCTCCTCGATGGCGAGCATCAACTTCTTCTTCCCGGCCGACAAGAAGGGCGCGGCCCTCGGGCTGAACGCCGCGGGCGGCAACGCCGGCGTCGCGGTGATCCAGTTCTTCCTGCCGATCATCGTCGGCGGCGCCGGCGCCTTCGGCCTGGTCAAGGCCAGCGAGAGCGGCCTGGTGCTCCAGCGGGCCGGCTACCTGTACGCCGCTCTGGCGGTGCTGGCCGCGGTGTGCGCCTTCGCGTTCATGAACAACCTGCGGGCGGCGTACTCGCGGCCGCGTGAGCAGCTCGCCGTGGTGCGCTACCAGCACACCTGGATCATGGCGTTCCTCTACATCGGCACGTTCGGCTCGTTCATCGGCTTCTCGGCGGCGATGCCGCTGCTGATCAAGATCAACTTCTTCCGCTCGCCGATCCCGACCGCCTCGATCGGCATCAACTTCGCCTACTACGCCTTCCTGGGTGCGCTGGTCGGCTCGGTCGCCCGTCCGTTCGGCGGCTGGCTGGCCGACAAGTACGGCGGTGCGCGGGTCACGTTCGGTGCGTTCGCAGCGATGATCCTCGGCACCCTGGGCGTGCTGTTCTCGCTGACCCGCCTGGACACCGTGCCCACGCCGGACCCGGCCAAGCTGGCGGCCTGGGCGAAGGACCCGTCCTCGTTCCCGGGCTTCGCGCCCGCCGTGGTGCACGCGGTCAACCACAACAGCGACATCTTCCCGTGGTTCCTGGCCTGCTTCCTCTTCGTCTTCGCGGCGACCGGCATCGGCAACGGGTCGGCGTACCGGATGATCCCGGCGATCTGGAAGTCCTACGCGGCCTCGGCCGGACCGGTCGGCTCGACCCAGCGCCAGGACGCCGAGGCCAAGGCCACGAAGGAGGCTTCCGCGGTGCTCGGCATCGTCGGCGCGGTCGGAGCGCTGGGCGGCTTCCTGATCCCGATCACGTTCTCGTCCCCGTGGGTCTCCGACCCGGTCGCGGCCACGCACAGCGCGTTCATCATCTTCACCGCGTTCTACCTGGTCTGCCTCGTCGTCACCTGGGCCGTCTACCTGCGCAAGGGCGCGCCGATGGCGAAGGCCGGTGTCTGAGTGACCCCAGAAAAGGCAACACAGTCGCACTGCCCGTACTGCGCCCTGCAGTGCGCGATGACGCTGACTCCCTCCCCGGCACCCGACGCCGGGGAGGGGGTCAGCGTCGCCCCGCGCGCGTTCCCGACCAGCAAGGGCGGGCTGTGCCACAAGGGCTGGACCAGCGGGTCGGTGCTCCGGGCCCCCGACCGGATCACCGAGCCGCTGGTCCGCAACGCCGCCGGCGACCTGGAGCCGACCACCTGGGAGCACGCGCTCTCGATGATCGCCGGCACCGTCCGGTCGATCCAGGCCGAGCACGGGCGCGACGCGATCGGCGTGTTCGGCGGCGGCGGGCTGACCAACGAGAAGGCCTACCAGCTCGGCAAGTTCACCCGGACCGTGCTGCGCACCAAGCACATCGACTACAACGGCCGGTTCTGCATGTCCTCGGCCGCGGCGGCGAGCAACCGCGCGTTCGGCATCGACCGTGGCATGCCGTTCCGGCTCGACGACCTCGCCGGCACCGGCGCCGTGCTGCTGCTGGGCAGCAACGTCGCGGACACGATGCCACCGTTCGTGCAGCACCTCGCCGGGGTCCGCGAGCGGGGCGGCCTGATCGTGGTCGACCCGCGTCGGTCCGCGACCGCCGCACTCACCGACCCGGTCGCGGCCGGGGAGGGTGGCCTGCACCTGCAGCCGTTGCCCGGGACCGACCAGACCCTGCTGCTGGGGCTGCTGCACCTCGTCGTCGCCGACGGCCTGACCGACGAGGAGTACCTCGCCGCGCGGACCACCGGCTGGGACGAGGTGCGGCGCTCGGTCTCCCTGTGGTGGCCGTCCCGGGTCGCCGCGACCACCGGAGTGCCGGAGGAGCAGCTGCGGCGGACCGCGGCACTGCTCGCCGCCGCCTCGCCGTCGCGTGGCGGCCGCGGCGCGATGATCCTGTCCGGCCGCGGGTCCGAGCAGCACACCGACGGCACCGACACCGTCACCGCTGCGATCAACCTGGCCCTGGCGCTCGGCCTGCCCGGACGCCCGGCCAGCGGGTACGGGTGCCTGACAGGTCAGGGCAATGGCCAGGGTGGCCGCGAGCACGGCCAGAAGGCCGACCAGCTGCCGGGTTACCGGATGATCGACGACCCGGCCGCGCGGGCCCACGTCGCCGGTGTCTGGGGTGTTGACCCCGACAGCCTGCCCGGCAAGGGCGTGCCCGCGGTCCAGCTGCTCGGCAAGCTCGGCGGCGAGGTGAAGGCGCTGTTCGTGCACGGGGCCAACGTGCTGGTCAGCGCCCCCGACGCGACCGCGGTGCGCAGGCGGCTGGAGCAGCTGGACCTGCTCGTCGTCTGCGACTTCGTGCCCAGCGAGACCGCGCTGCTCGCCGACGTCGTCCTCCCGGTCACCCAGTGGGCCGAGGAGGAGGGCACCATGACGAACCTCGAGGGCCGGGTGCTGCGGCGGCGCAAGGCGATCGACCCTCCGGGGCAGGCGCGCAGCGAGCTGGAGATCCTCGCCGACCTCGCGCGCGCACTCGGGTCCCAGGTGCACTTCGACACCGAGCCGTCGCTGGTCTTCGACGAGCTCGCCCGGGCCAGCGCCGGCGGCAAGGCCGACTACTCCGGTCTCTCGCACGCGGTGCTCGACGCCGAGGATTCGACGCGCGGTCACTACTGGCCGGCGCCGGCCGGGTCGGGAGGCACCCCGCGGCTCTTCGCCCGCCGGTTCGCGCACCCCGACGGCCGCGCCCGGATGGTCGCGGTCTCGCCGGGAGCCCCCGAGGACGACCTGCGCCGTGACGCCCCGGTCTACCTGGTCACCGGTCGCGTGCTCGCCCAGTACCAGTCCGGGGCGCAGACCCGCCGCGTCGAGGCGCTCAACGCAGTCGCCCCGGCGGCGTTCGTCGAGCTGCACCCGCACCTGGCGCGGCTGCACCAGATCGACGACGGCGATGACGTGGCGGTGACCTCGGTGCGGGGGACCGCGATCGCTCGCGCCCGGATCACCGGCACGATCCGGCCGGACACCGTCTTCATGCCGTTCCACTGGCCCGGCGACGGGATGGCGAACGCCGTCACCAACGACGCCACCGACCCGGTCTCCGGGATGCCCGAGTTCAAGGTCTGCGCGGTCTCCATCGCCCGCGCCGATCTGTTCGTCCCTGCTCAAGTGGAGGTGCTCGTGTGACCGGGTTTCGACAAGCTCAACCAACACGGACCGAGAAGGTGGTCGTCGTCGGTGCCGGCATGGTCGGACACCGCTTCGTCGACGAGCTGGTCCGCGGTGACGTCGCCGGACGGTTCGAGATCGAGCTGGTGGGGGCCGAGGAGTACGAGCCCTACAACCGGATCCTGCTCTCCGAGGTCCTCGCCGGGCGGGCCGACCTGCGGGCGCTCGGACTGCCGCTGCCTCCGCAGGAGCGCGTCACCTTCTGGCGGGGCGTGGCCGCCGACTCGATCGACCCCGCGTCGCGCCAGGTGCTGCTCTCCGACGGCAGCAGGCGCGACTACGACCACCTGGTCCTCGCCACCGGAGCCCGCGCCTTCGTACCGCCGCTGCCCGGCCTCGAGAGCGCGCCGAAGCACGTGCACGTGCTCCGCACCCTCGACGACACCCGCAACATCGCCGCCCGGGCGATGAACGCCAAGCACGCCGTGGTGCTCGGCGGTGGACTCCTCGGCCTGGAGGCCGCCTGCGGACTGCGCCGTCGCGGTGTCCCGGTCACGGTCGTCGACCTGGACACCCACCTGATGGCCACCCAGCTCGACCAGGCGCCCGCGCGGATGCTCGCCGCCCAGCTGCGCAGCCTCGGGGTCGACGTGGTCACCGGCACCAGCGTCGTCGAGGTGATCAGCGCGTACGACGAGATCGTGGCCGTCCGGCTGACCGACGAGCGGCTGCTCGCCGCCGACCTGATGCTGGTCTCCTGCGGCATCCGTGCCGAGAGCGCGCTGGCCGCGGATGCCGGGATCACCGTCGAGCGCGGGATCGTCGTCGACGAGGACCTGCGTACCTCGCAGGACCGCGTCTACGCGATCGGCGACTGCGCGCAGCCTCCGTCCGGGACGACCGGGCTGCTGGCGCCCGGGTGGCGCCAGGCCGAGCAGCTGGTCGCCTCGTTCCTCGGGCGCGACGAGCTCGATCCGTCGGGCGTCGGCGACGAGCGGCCGGAGCCGGTGAAGCTCAAGGCGGCCGGCGTCGACCTGGTCACCATGGGCGTGCGCGCCTCGCAGGCCTGCGACCACGACCGGGTGCTCTCGGTCAGCGACGGGGGAGCCCGCCGCCACGTCGACCTCGTCGTCCGTGACGGTGAGCTCGTCGGGGTCACCGTCCTCGGCTTCCCCGAGGTCTCGGCGGCCCTGACGCTGGCCTACGACCGCCGTACGCCGCTGCCCGCCGACCCGCTGGCGCTGCTGGTGCCGGGCGGTTCCTCGGGTGCGGTCGAGGAGACCCCGTCACCCATGCGGATGCCCGGCTCGACCACGGTCTGCCGGTGCACCGGGGTCACCAAGAAGCAGATCGTGACGGCCTGGGAGCAGGGCGCAGCGACCGTCGACGCCGTTGCCGGAGCGACCCGCGCCACCACCGGGTGCGGCGGCTGCAAGGAGGTCGTCTGCGGGCTCGTCGACTGGCTCAACGCCAGCGATCCCGGGACCGCTGCCGAGTCTGACTCCGGGCCAGTTAGCACGGCTGTAACAGAGCGAAACATCCCCGTACGAACTACTACCTAAGGTGCCTGACATGACCAGTACTCACCAGAAGCTGGCCGTGGTCGGTGGCGGCATGGTCGCCCACCGGCTGATCGAAGCGCTGCGCGACCGCGACGTCGACCGGACGTGGAGCGTCGACCTGTACTGCGAGGAGCCGCACGCGCCCTACGACCGGGTCGCCCTGACGTCGTACTTCGCCGGCAAGTCCCCGGCGGACCTGCTGCTCGGCGAGAGCGGGCTGGACGAGGACGCTCTCGTCACCGTCCACCTGAACGCCGCGGTCACCGCGATCAACACCGAGACGCGCAGCGTCGAGGTCGCCGGCTCTGCGGTGCCGTACGACGCGCTGGTGCTCGCCACCGGTTCGTCGGCGTTCGTGCCGCCGGTCGCCGGAGCCGACCTCCCCGGTGCGTTCGTCTACCGGACGATCGAGGACGTGCAGACCCTCGAGGCCTGGGTCCAGAAGCTCGCCGGCGAACGGGGGAGCGGCGTGCGCGGTGTCGTCGTCGGCGGAGGCCTGCTCGGGCTCGAGGCCGCCGGCGCCCTGCACGGGTTGGGCGTCGCCACCACCGTCGTCGAGTTCGCGAACCGGCTGATGCCGCTCCAGGTCGACGAGGGCGGCGGTGCTGCCCTGCGGCGCATCGTCGAGGGGATGGGCGTGGAGGTGCGTACGTCGACCGCGAGTGCTGCGCTGCACGCCGGCGGTGACGGGTGCGTCGCAGCGATGGAGTTCGCCGACGGCACCAAGGTCGAGGCCGAGGTCGTGGTGTTCGCGACCGGGGTCCGGCCGCGCGACGAGCTGGCCCGTGCTGCCGGTCTGCCGGTCGGGGAGCGCGGCGGCGTCCTGGTGGACGATGCCTGCAGGGTTTCGACAGGCTCAACCACCGAATTCGCCGACGTCTACGCGGTGGGTGAGGTCGCCTGCATCCAGGGGCGGACCTGGGGTCTGGTCGGCCCGGGCAACACCATGGCCGAGGTGGTCGTCGACCGGCTGCTCGGCGGCGAGGCCACCTTCCCCGGCGCCGACACCAGCACCAAGCTCAAGCTGCTCGGGGTCGACGTCGCCTCGTTCGGGGACGCGTTCGCCGAGTCGCCGGGCAGTCTCGAGGTCGTGTACGCCGACCCGGTCGCCGGCGTCTACAAGAAGCTGGTGCTCTCCGACGACGCGAAGACGCTCCTGGGAGGCGTCCTCGTCGGCGACGCGAGTGCCTACGCCTCGCTGCGCCCGATGGTCGGAGCCGAGCTCGGGTCCGACCCGAACGCGTGGCTGCTGCCGGAGGGGACCGGCGCTCCGGTGACCGGCGACCTGCCGGACGCAGCGAACGTGTGCTCGTGCAACAACGTCACCGCCGGCACGATCCGTGAGTCGGTCTGCGGCGGAGGCTGCACCGACCTGGCCGGCGTGAAGGCGTGCACCAAGGCCGGCACGAGCTGCGGCTCCTGCCTGCCGCTGGTCAAGAAGCTGATGACGAGCGAGCTCGAGAAGGCGGGCGTCACCGTCAGCAACGCGCTCTGCGAACACTTCGAGTTCAGCCGGGCCCAGCTCTTCGACATCATCTCGGTCACCGGGCTGCGCACGTTCTCCGAGATCATCGCCGCGCACGGCACCGGCCGCGGCTGCGACATCTGCCGGCCGGTGGTCGCCTCGATCCTGTCCTCGCTCGGCACCGGGCACGTGATGGACAAGGACCTGGCACGGTTGCAGGACACCAACGACCACGTGATGGCGAACCTGCAGAAGGACGGCACCTACTCGGTGGTGCCGCGGGTCCCGGCCGGCGAGATCACTCCCGAGGGCCTGATCGCGATCGGCGAGGTCGCCCAGGACTTCGGGCTCTACACGAAGATCACCGGCGGTCAGCGGATCGACCTCTTCGGCGCGCGGCTCGAGCAGCTGCCCTCGATCTGGAAGCGGCTGGTCGACGCCGGCTTCGAGTCCGGGCACGCCTACGGCAAGGCGCTGCGCACGGTGAAGTCCTGCGTCGGCTCGACCTGGTGCCGGTACGGCGTCCAGGACTCCGTCGGGATGGCGGTCGAGCTCGAGCTGCGCTACCGCGGACTGCGCTCGCCGCACAAGCTCAAGCTCGGCGTCAGCGGCTGCGCCCGCGAGTGCGCCGAGGCCCGGGGCAAGGACGTCGGTGTCATCGCCACCGACAACGGCTGGAACCTGTACGTCGGCGGCAACGGCGGCTTCACCCCGCGGCACGCCGAGCTCTTCGCCGAGGACCTCGACACCGAGACCCTGATCCGGACCATCGACCGGTTCCTCATGTACTACGTGCGCACCGCCGACCGGTTGCAGCGCACCGCTCCCTGGGTCGAGGCGCACGAGGGCGGCATCGAGGCCATCCGCGAGGTGATCATGGAGGACTCGCTGGGCATCTGCGCCGACCTCGACGCCGCCATGGAGGCGCACGTCGACAGCTACCGCGACGAGTGGGCCGCGACGTTGGCCGACCCGGACAAGCTGGCGCAGTTCGTCTCGTTCGTGAACGACCCGGAGGCGAGCGACCCCGACCTCGCCTACGTCACCGAGCGCGGGCAGCGTCGCCCGGCGACGGCAGCGGAACGCGCGACCTTCATCTCGGGACCGACGATCGGAGTACGGGCATGAGCGCAGGCGAGTGGGTGGGTGTCTGCACCAAGGGACAGCTGATCCCCGAGCGCGGAGTGGCGGTCCTGGTGCGCGACCAGCAGGTCGCCCTGTTCCGGGTCACCGGTCCGGACGGCAGCGAGTTCGTCTACGCCGTCGGGCACCGCGACCCGTTCGCGGACGCCAACGTCATCGCGCGCGGCATCGTCGGCTCGTTGAACCGGGACGGCGAGCATCGCGACACGGTGGCCTCGCCGATGTACAAGCACGTCTTCGACCTGGCGACCGGCGAGTGCTACACCGACTCCTCGGAACGGCTGCCGGTCTACCGGACCTGGATCGCCGGCGGCGTCGTCTACGTGCACCCGGTCCCGAACCTCGTCGACGCGATGGCAACCTAGAAGGCGACCCATGACCGAGCTCACCCCGGTCCTCGCCGGCACCCGGATCCTCGTCACCGCCCAGCGGCGGGCCGACGAGCTCGCCAGCGCGCTGTCCCGGCGCGGGGCCGAGGTGACGATCGCGCCTGCCCTCGGCGTCGTCCCGCACGTGGACGAGGACGAGCTGCTCCGGCGCACCCGGGAGATCCTGGCCGAACCGGTCGACACCTTGGTGGTGACCACCGGGATCGGCTTCCGCGGCTGGATGGACGCCTGTGAAGCGGCCGGCCTGGCCGATGACCTGATCACGGTGCTCGACGACGTGCGCCTCGTGGCGCGCGGGCCCAAGGCGCGCGGGGCCCTGCAGGCCGTCGGGCTGCGCGCCGACTGGGTGGCGGAGTCGGAGACGTCGGCCGAGATCGTGGAGTTCCTGCTGGCCGAGGGCGTGGACGGAACGCGGATCGCGGTCCAGCACCACGGTGCCGGCGACCCGCACCTCGAGCAGCAGCTCGTCGACGGGGGAGCGGCGGTGATCCCGCTCGAGGTCTACCGCTGGGGGCCGCCGACAGACCCGGGCGCGGTCAGCGAGACCGTGCTCGACGTCGCCGCCGGCGGCTACGACGCGGTGATGTTCACCTCGGCGCCGGCCGCGATCGCCTGGCTCACCGAGCTCGAGAAGCAGGGCGTCACCGACGTGGTCCGCGACCTGGCCGCGTCCGGGCGACTGCTGATCGCGGCCGTCGGACCGGTCACCGCCGACCCGTTGATCAACGCGGGGATGGCCACCGTGTTCCCGGACCGGTCCCGGATGGGTGCGCTGGTGCGCCTGGTGATCCTCACCCTGGGCGACGAGGCGCACAGCGTGCTCACGCCGTCCGGCGTCCTGCACGTCCGAGCCGCTGCGGCGACGCTCGACCACGACGTGCTGCCGCTCTCACCGAACGGGCTCGCGATCCTGCGCCGGCTCGCGAGGAACCCCGGCGAGGTGGTCAGCCGCGACCGGCTCCTGGAGGTGCTTCCCGGTGCCTCGGCCGACCCGCACACCGCCGAGGTCGCGGTGGCCCGGTTGCGGGAGTCCCTGCGTGACCTGCCCGGCGGGCACACCCTCGTGCGCACGGTCATCAAGCGCGGTTACGTGCTCCAGATCGCCTAGCCCGCAGGCGATCCGCGGGTCGTCCGGCGCGGAAGTGGCGGACGAAAGTACCTATGCTTGCCCCGGAATACCCGGTTCGTGTCCGGCCCGGTCGCGCTGTTCACCGAGTGTTCTCCCGGCGTACCTGAATCGCACCTTCTTCGCCACCCCTGGCCTTGTTGTACTCGTCGCGGCTCGGGGGAGCCCTGCCCACTGCGCAGCTCGGTACGCAGCGAAAAGGGGGTTCTCGAGCCATGCGCGTGTGCCGCAATCCCGCGGACGCGCCATCCCCGAGAAGAGAGTGGCAGCTCTGACTATGAAGCTGAACAAGGCAGTGATCGGAGGTCTGGTCGCGTTGACCGCGACCGCCGGCCTCATCGGAACCTCCATCAGCCCGGCCGCCGCGGACCCGACCCGTCCGTACGCCGCAGCGGGCTCCGACACCATTCAGGACGTCTGGAACGGCCTGACCAACGACTTCGGCGCCGTGGTGCCGTCCGTCGCCTCGTGGAACGCCTTCCCGAACCCGCCCGCTGCTGACACCACCGTCAGCAACGCCTACATCCAGACCAAGACCGGCGGCAACTGGTTCATCCGCCCGTCCGGTTCCGGTGAGGGCGTCAAGGCCCTCAGCGCCGTCTGGGACAACACCGGCCACCCGAGCCACCAGTACCCGTTCTCCGGCACCACCGCTGCGGTGCTGAACCACGAGGACGTGGACTTCGCTCGCTCCTCCGGTGGTCCGACCGCCGGCACCGGCCTGAAGTACCTGCCGTTCGCCCGTGACGCCGTCGCGGTCGCGTACAACACCGAGACGGGCCTGGGCGTCGGCCTCAACCTGACCACCGCCCAGATCACCGAGCTGTACTCGGGCGTGGACGCCACCGGCGACCCGGTCGTCCAGTTCTCCGAGCAGCCGGCCACCGCCTCGACCGTCGTGACGGTCAACGGTGCGGTCGTGCACCCGAAGATCCCGCAGAACGGATCGGGCACCCGGAAGTTCTTCCTGGGCGCGATCAACGTGACCACCGCTCAGCTCGCGCCGTACATCCCGGTGCCGAACAACACGGTGGCCGCCGGCGGTCTCCCGGAGAACGACGGTACCCAGATCCCGAACGACGGTGACCTGATCCCGTTCTCCGCCGCGCAGTGGATCTCGCAGCAGAACGGCAAGGCGTTCGACACCACGTCCGGTCTGGCGCTCTCCTCGATCAACGGTTCGGCTCCGACCTCCGGTTCGGCTCCGAGCATGGTCGCGGGCGCGCTGTTCGGTCACAAGACCCTCGGTGGCGACTACGACGTCGTCCCGACCGGCACCGTCGGCACCTTCAACCGCGACACCTTCAACATCGTGCCGTCGACGTTCCTCCTCGGATCCGCCACCGCGAAGCAGTCCGCACTGGTCAACATCCTCGGCGGAACCCTCGGTGGCGCGGGTGCGAAGAGCGTGATCCGGGCCTTCGGCTTCGGCTCGCTGTCGTACCTCGGCAACTCGGCGAACTTCCTCGACGGGGCGTTCAGCTGATCCACCGCAGGTAGAGCTTCCACTTCTCGGTGGTGGTCGGTCCGGGCGCGAGCCCGGGCCGGCCCCCACGAGGGAAGCGCCTGTTCGCACCACCTCGTTCACGAACCCCTAGGTGAGGGCTCCTCCCAGGTGACGGCCTGGCTGCAGCACACGCAATCTCAACTCCCATAGAGAAAGAAGTGTCATGCGCACACGTCTCACTACCCGCGGCTCCTTCCGCCGCGTCGTAGCTGCTGTCGCTGTGGCTGCGTTGCCGCTCGGCATCGTGGCCGCCACCGGCGGCATGGCCTCGGCTCACGAGGCTCCGGGTTCGCCCGTCGAGGTCTTCACCGACACCACCTCCAGCGCCTCCGTCCTGGACTCCATCGCCCACGGCTGGTGGGGCCACGAGGGCACCGTTGCCAGCGGCGTCGGCACCCCGGACAACGGCACCGGCAACAAGACCACGTTCCTCGACCTCAACGGTTCGGACCCGGACTTCTCCCAGTTCTCCGACCCGTCCAACATCCGCGTCGCGTTCGTCACCACCTCGGCTGACGGCTCGGCCGAGGACCCGACCGCGAGCGCCGGCCAGACCGTCGACCAGGTCTTCCCCTGGTTCATGGACGCCGGCCTGCAGGCGGGCCTGAACGGCAACGGCAACGCCAACGACTCCGTCGCCGTGGTCTCCACCGGCAGCGAGTTCGACGCCTGGTTCGGCGCCGGACAGCCGCTGCAGGGCTTCAACAACAGCCTGCAGATGATCGACATCGGCCCGAACACCGTGTCGGCCACCCCGCAGGGCAAGTCGATCCTCAACCGCTGGCCCGCCGGGTCGCACATCTCGCTGGTCTTCTACGAGTCCACCGGTGCGACCTCCAACGGCAAGCCGGTCGTCAAGGTCGTCGGTGGCCACGCCGTCACCGCATACATGCCGTTCACCACCGTGGCCAAGCCGGGCGACGCCGTCCGCACCTCGGCCGGGTACGTCAACGAGTCCTTCGGCGCCGTGGCGGTGAACACCCACACCGCGCTGGCCACCTCGGTCGCCTCGCCGCAGAACTCGGGCACCTCGATCGACCTGACCGCCACCGTCACCGCCGACACCGGCACCGACACCCCGGTCGGCTCGGTGGAGTTCTTCGACGGCGCCAGCTCGCTGGGCACCGCCACCGTGAACGGCTCGGGCGTCGCCACCAAGAGCGGCGTGGTCCTGCCGGTCGGCAGCCACACCCTCAAGGCGGTCTTCACCCCGACCAACACCGTCGCGCTGGCGTTCAACACCTCGACGTCGCCCGACAAGCCCTTCGTGATCAACGGCATCGCGACGAACACCGCAGCGTCGGCAACCCCGAACGGTGACGTCACCCACGCCGTCGACCTGACCGCCACCGTGACCCCGCTGGGCGTCACCGGCAACGTCGTCTTCAAGGACGGCGCCACCACGATCGGTAACGACAACATCACCGCCGGTGACAACGTCGCCAACCTGTCGCACACCTTCACCACCCCGGGTAGCCACACCGTGACCGCGTTCTTCACCCCCGACGCGGGCTCGTCCAACTACTCGGCGTCGCAGGGCTCGATCACGTTCTCGCTCGACCCGCCGTCCGGCGTCTCGACCGACGACCAGACGATCACCGCGACGATCCCGCCCGGCACGATCACGGTCACCACGCCGTACACGCCGGCCAACCCGCTCGACCTGGGCACGGTCAACCTGAACACGGCTCTGACCGGTTACCTGGGGAGCGCCCCGTTCCAGCACATCAACGTCCTCGACACCCGCTCGGGTGCGCAGCCCTGGACGCTGACCGCGATCGCGGGCGACATGAGCGACGGTGCGGGTCACTTCATCAACGGCCAGAACCTCGGTCTGACCGCGCTCCTGCCGGAGACCGCCAACGTCCTGCCGAACCGGAACAACAACCCGGGCCTCGGCACGATCACGGCGACCAACAACCCCGTTCCGGCCACGCCGGTGCAGTCCGGTGTTGCTGGTACGGCAGGTCTGGGTGGTGCTCAGCACGTCGTGCTGTCCTCCACCCAGGGTCCGGCCGACGCCTGGTACTCGGGAACCCTGACCCTGTTCGCGCCCACCACCACGACCACTGGTGTGTACACGGGCACGATCACGTTCACGGCTTCCTGATCCCAAGAACCGCCTAGGGGGCGGAGGAGACGGACGCGTTCTCCTGCACAGGTGGGGCGGGTGCTCCCGAGCACCCGTCCCACCACCCCTGGGTCGTTCACCACGAGGAACAACGAACACAGAAGGTCCGCCCCCTGATGCACAAAGCTCTGACTCGCTTCGCCGCGCTCCTGGCCCTGCTCGTCCTGCTGGCCGGCTCCCTCGCGGGCCTCGCGGCCGCTGACGACACCGGTCCCGGCCAGGGCACCGGCACCGTGAAGAACGGCGACGGTTCGCTCAAGTTCGGCATCGGTCCGGCCAAGCACGTCCCGCCCAAGCAGGTCGTGGACGGCCGGGCCTACCTGGTCTACTTCGCCAACCCCGGCGCCACCCTCTTCGACCGCGTCGCGCTGTTCAACTACGGCGCCAAGCCGCTCCGCGTCCAGGTCTACGCGACCGACGCCGAGCCCAGCGAGGACGGCGCGTTCGGCCTCAAGCCCGGTGGCGAGGCGGCGACCGATGCCGGGAAGTGGATCAAGCTCCAGGTCCCGAAGAGCGGCTACGTGACGATCCCGGCGCGCACCGGGAGCCACCCGTTCGGGGTCCTGCGGATCCCCTTCACGGTCTCGATCCCGCTCAAGGCCTCCCCGGGCGACCACGCCGGTGGCGTCATCGTCTCGGTGAAGTCGACCAGCAAGAACAAGAAGGGCGCGAAGATCACCCTGGACCAGCGGGTCGGTCTGCGCACCTACTTCACGCTCACCGGCAAGCTCAAGCCGGGCGTGGCGATCGAGGACCTGAAGGCGTCGTACAAGAACCAGTGGGACCCGCTGGGTCGCGGTCTCTACACGGTCAGCTACACCCTGCACAACACGGGCAACCTCCGGGTGAAGGTCCGCCAGGACGTCACCGTCAAGCGCTGCATCCTGCCGCTGATCTGCCCGTCGTCGTCCTTGGTCGCGCACCCGGCGACCCAGCCGGACCTCCTCCCCGGGACGAGGGTGAAGATCACCGAGACCTTCAAGAACAGGTTCGGCCTGGGTCGGCCCTCGGCCAAGGTCACCCTGCACGTGACGGCGGTCGACCCGTCGTACACGAAGAAGATCCCGGACGTCACCGCCTCGACGGGCTTCTGGGCCCTGCCGTGGCTGCTGATCCTCATCATCGTCGCGGTGCTGCTGGTCGTCGGGCTCGGAACCTGGCGCTACCTGCGGCACCGACGCCTGGTCGCGCGCGAGCGCGCGATCGCCAAGTCGGCCCCGCCGCCCCGGCACGCCGGCCCCTCGAACAACTGATCTCGGACGCGAGGACGATTCCCATGCACCGCACCACCCTGAAGATCCTGCTCGCCGCGCTGGCCCTGATGGTCCCCACGGCGTTCCTCACCGCCGCGAGCGCGGAGACCCCGCACGGCTCGCGTGCCGAGGTCATCCTGGAGAAGAAGCCGTCCACCGGGCAGCCGTACTACGCCTCCCTCGACGGCTGGTGGGGCCACGAGGGCAAGAGCCAGGACACGGGCATCGGCTCGACGTACCTGTCGCTCGATGCTTCCGACGGCCACGGCGTGGTCAGCGAGGCCACCATCGCCCGGCTGCACCGCGAGCTGGGGGACGGCGGCAACTTCGACGCTCTCCGGGTGGCGTTCGTGCCGTTCAGCGCCGACGGGTCGAACGAGCGCCCGGTGGTCCACAAGGGCGAGAACGCCGGCGAGGCGTTCCGCTGGTTCGCCGACCTGGGCTTCAGCAGTGCCCTGAACGGCAACAAGAACAAGAACGACTCGGTGGCCGTCGTCTCGACGCTGGCGGAGTACACCCAGTGGTGGCGAGCCGGCCGGCCGGTCCAGGCCTTCACCGACAAGCTCGGCGTTCTCGACGTCGCCAGCGACGGCCACGCGACGGCGAGCGCGACCCCCCAGGGCAGGTCTCTCCTCGACCGGTGGCCGGCCGGCACGAAGATCAGCCTGGTCTTCTACGTCTCCGACGGCGTGGACAAGGACATGCCGCAGGTCCCGACGGTCAAGGTCGGCAAGGACGGCCGTGCCATGACCGCCTGGATGACCTTCGAGACGGTCGCCAGCCCGACGAACCCCGTGCGGACCTCGGGCGGGTACCAGGTGCTCACCGGTGCCGGAACCGGCCCGAAGGCCGCGGCGAAGCCGAGGTCTACCGCCACCGGCCAGGACCAGGGCGGACAGGCCGGGACGAAGCCTGACAAGACCGGCGCGACCACGCAGCCCGGTGACCCCGGCGCGGGCAGCGGCTCGGACGACGGCGGGCTCACCGGCTCGCTCCCGGGCGGACGGCCGACCTTCTACGCGTTGCTCGTCGTGCTCCTCGCAGGAGCCGTGTCGCTGGTCACCCTCCGGCTCCGGAGGGCCGGATGAGCGCAAGTTTCGGTCCCGATTCACACGCCGTTCACCTTTCATTACCCGCCCTGGGATTGGTTAGCGCCAGGACGTGCGTGCACGTGGCGCTCCGGCTCCAGCTCACTGATCCGCCCTTGTCTCAAAGCCCCCTGGAAGGACCGTCATGTCTTTGACCACGTTCGCCCGCTCCCGCTCGCGACTGGCCCTCGGCGTCGTCGGCGCTCTCGTGCTCGCCGGCGCGCTGCTCAACCCGGCCGACGCCGCCAAGCCCGACGGGTCCCGGATCCCGATCCAGGTGGAGACCGGCAGCTCGGCCACCGGTGACCCGACCCACGCCCTCACCTCCGGGTGGTGGGGCCACGAGGGAGGCGGCAACAACGGCACCGGGACGGGTTCGACCTTCCTGTCGCTGGATGCGTCGAACGGGACGAACACCGTCGACGACACCACCCTCGCGGCGACCCTCCTCGCCCTGGGCGCCCCGGACCTCGACCACATCGGCTACGCGATCGTGCCGACCACCTCGAACGGCAGCAACGAGGACCCGGCGGTCGTCGCCGGCCAGAACGCGGCCGAGGTGTTCAACGCCGGTGGCGCCGGCCGCGTCCTGTACCTGGGCTTCGGTGGCGCCATGAACGGCTCGACCCTCGCCAACGACTCGGTCACGGTCGTGTCCTCGAAGTCGGAGGTGGAGGCCTGGGTCGCGGCCGGTCGCCCGCTGCAGACCTTCAACAACAACCTGCAGATGGTCGACGTGAGCTCGGGCAACGTCTCGCTCACCCCGCAGGGCAAGTCGATCCTGAACGCCTGGCCGGCCGGCACCAACCTGAGCCTGGTCGCGTTCGTCACCAACGGGATGGACCCGGACCTCGACAACCAGGTCCCGCTGGTCGCGGACGACGGCAGCGGCAAGGCCAAGACCGCCTGGATGCCGTTCACCACCGTCGGGAAGCCGGGCAACGCGCTGCGCACCTCGGCCGGTTACCAGGTCGCCGGTGCCTACGCCCCGACGATCACCGCCACCGCCACGTCCACCAGCACCGGGACCTCGCTCAAGGCCACGATCAAGAACAAGGCGAACGGCACCGCGACCGACGCGACCGGCACCCTGCAGTTCGCCCAGGTCATCGGTGGCGTGGACCAGACCCCGACGTCGGTGCCGGTCTCGGGCGGAGCGGCGACCCTGTCGCTGTCCGGCTTCACCACCGGCTCGCGCACCTACGACATCACCTACGTCCCGGACGCGCCTGCGCAGGCCACCTACCTGACCAGTGCTCCCAAGCGCGTCACGGTCAACCCGACCACGGTCTCGCTGAGCATCACCGGTGGTTCCACCTCCGACACCCTGAAGGCCACGGTCTCCCCGAAGACGGCCGGCAAGGTCTCGTTCAAGGACGGCACCACCACGATCGGCACGGCCACGGTGAGCACCTCGACCGGGATCGCCCAGTACAAGAAGCTGCTCAGCGCGAAGAAGCACACCATCACCGCGACCTTCACGCCGACCAACACCTCGTACACGGTCTCGACGGCGAGCAAGAGCGTCTACAAGCCGACGATCTCGATCACCAAGTCGCCCTCGACCGTCCGGCACGGGACTTCTCCGAAGCTGACGATCAAGGTCGTGGCCACGGGTACCTCGGTGAGCGGGACGATCAAGGTCACCTACGACCCGGCATCCGGGAGCACCAAGACGTACACCCTGACGCTGTCCGGTGGCGCCAAGACCTTCACGCTGCCGAAGGCGGTTGCCGGGACGACCAAGATCACGGTGACCTACAACGGCCACAGCCCGGTCCTGGCCGCGACGAAGACCTACTCCTACAAGGTCACCTGATTCTCGGCGCTGGTGCCGGACGACCCCCAGAGTCCGGCACCAGCGACATCCCCACGAAGTGACTTCCAGTTCTCGGCCGGCGTCACAGTTCGAACGAAAGGCTGGAATGTCGACCACCCTGGTCCGGATCCGCGTCGTCACGGCGCTGGTCGGCCTGGCGATCGCTGCTGCCGGTCTGCCGGCGTGGATCGGCACCTCGAGCGCGGCGGCGGCCGGCGCCGCCGGTGACGGTTCGGACTGGTCCTCGACCGGTCTGTCGAAGAGCTCCAGCGCCGTCACGGTCCGCTGGGACGACCCCGACGACAAGAACCCGGGCGCGGATCGCGTGCCGCGGGACGGTCGTCAGCTGCTGCCGCACACGGGCGGGCAGAACTACGACGCCATCTCCGGCTCGGTGGTCAGCCAGTACTTCGACTACTTCGGCAAGGACAACGGGCTCGGCGGTCTGAAGATGACCGTCTCCCAGACCCGCGACCTGGTGAACCAGTCGGTGAACCTGGACATCTCCGGCGTCAAGGGCGGCGCCCCGTTCGGCATCCCGTCCCCGGTCTCGCTCCAGGTCTTCCAGTGCTGGGGCGGCCTGACCGACAGCGGCAAGCCCGACCCGGGCGCGGCCGACCCGGACCCGGCCACCTGCCAGGTCGGAGCAGGCGACCCCGCCTCCCACGGCCAGGCGTTCGCGCTGTCCAACTCGCGCTACATCAACTCCGACCCGCTGGTGCCCGGAGGCGACTGGGACAAGTACTTCAACAAGGGCGGCAAGAACGACGTCCCCTTCACCGCCCTGACCGGCACGAAGTCGGGCAGCACCAACGGCTCGGACAACCAGTTCTTCAACCCCGCGACCACCAACGAGGTCTCCTCGATCCAGGTCTCCGCCAACGGCACCGCGACGCGCCAGTTCGAGGTGCAGACCTCGCTGGAGTCGGCGGGCCTGGGCTGCGGCCTGCGACGCGGGGTCACCAGCACCCGGTCGTGCTGGCTCGTCGTCGTCCCGCGGGTCTCCGGCGTGCTCGACCAGAACGGGCCGATCGCCCCGTCCCTGTGGGCGCAGCGGCTGCAGGTCAAGCTCGGGTTCCGTGACATCGTCGCGGGCTGCCCGGGTGGCCAGAGCCGCACCCTGACCGTCGGATCCGAGCTGCTCTCGATCGCGGCGGCGTCCTGGACGCCGGGTCTGTGCGCCGCGAAGAACATCGCGCTGGGCTACACCCAGCTCGGGGACCCGGTGGCGCGGACGGAGTTCCAGAACGGCGCCGCGGACGCGGTTCTGACGACGCAACCGGCGGACAAACCGGCGTACTACGTCCCGGCCGGACTCTCGGCGCCCGTCATCGCCTACGCGCTCAGCTACCAGCCGAACTGTGCCGCCCAGGTCGAGCCGTACACCGAGGAGCAGGCGCACACCTGCGGGTACGCGAGCGTCGCCGACCTCGACGCCGACATCCTGCGTTCAGGCACGCTGGTGCGGAACCTCAAGCTCGACGCCCGCCTGGTGGCCAAGCTGCTGACCCAGAGCTACGCGTTCTCGATCTTCGACCAGGAGGGGTTCCGGCGCAGCGGCTGGATGGTGCACCGCCCGGTCTCGATCGCCAAGGACCCCGAGTTCCTCCGCCTGAACCCGGACCTGGCCCACATCAGCCCGACCACGAGCTCGGTGAACAGCCTCGACCACCTGGTGCTGGCAGCGCTGCGCTCGGACGCGGCCTCGGCGGTCTGGGACTGGATCCTCAAGGACCCCGACGGTCGCGCGTTCCTGAACGGCTGCCCGGACCCCGACGGTCTGGTGATCAACCCGTTCTACTCGACCCGCACCTACCAGGGCTGCGAGGACCAACGGGCGGCGCTGGCCGCGCAGGCCGACGCCGACCGGCACGACACCCCGAAGCCGGCCAGCTACGCGGACCTCCCGGTGACCTACCCGCCGGACGGCTCACCGTTCCCGCTCCCCGGGTGGCAGGAGGCGGACGTCCAGGACAACCCGCCGTACACGGTCTTCGACTTCCTGCCGCGCGTGGACTCGATGCCGGTCGCAGGGCGCGACGTCGCGATCGGCTACGTGCCGCGCAGCACGAACCTCTGCCTGACCGTGCTCGACGTCAGCTGCCAGCCGGCTCCGGGCAAGTGGACGGACCCGAAGAGCCGCCAGTCCGGCGACCGGCTCGGCGTCATGGCGATCACCACCGCTGCGACTGCGGCCCGGTTCCAGCTGCCGACGGCCCAGCTCTGCAGCTCGGACGGGTCGCACTGCGTCGGCGCGGACGCGGGCTCGCTCACCCGGGCCGCTGCCCGGTTCGTGGACGGCGACGCGCCCGGGGTGGAGAAGCCCGGGAGCACCGACTACGCCGCCGGCGCGTACCCGCTGGCCCAGCCCGTGTACGTCGGGGTGTCCAAGACACTGCCGCAGGCCGAGCGCGAGGCGTACGCCGACGCCCTGAACTACGTCGTCACCACCGGGCAGAAGCCGGGCTTCGCGCCGGGCAGCCTGCCGCCCGGCTACGCCCCGCTGCCCAAGTCCATGCTGGCCCAGGCGAAGGCGGCGATCGCCGCCCTGCGCGCGGGATCCGGCCAGACGTCCACGCCCGGCTCGAGCGACGGTCCGGGCGGCACCCAGACCGACGCGCCGGCGGACGCACCCTCGGCCCCGGCCGGCGGCCCGACCGCAGCTCCGGTCACCGACGGACCCCAGGCTGCGCCGCAGTTCGTCACCCTCGCGGCCGGCACCGAGCACTGGCCCAAGTGGCCGCTGCCGCTGGGTCTCGGGATCGCCCTGATCGCCGGCCTCGCCGGGCCCCTCATCCGTTTCCGCAACGCTTTCCAGATCGGCTGACCCGTGACCACCGCTACCTACCTCCCGGACTACCCCGTGAACGGGCTCGACGATGCCCAGCCGCGCGAGATCACGGTCTCGCACGCGCCCGTGGACCAGGCGTTCCGCCAGATCACCCGGCTCTCGGGCTCGTTCGTGCTGCTGATCATGCTGCTGGTCGGCACCTTCCTGACCATCAAGGCGGTCCGGGCGATCAAGTCGGTCGGTCTCTGGGACTTCATCACGACCCAGGCCTGGTCGCCGGAGACCAACCACTTCGGCATCGCCGCGCTGCTCTTCGGCACGGTGACCGTCGCGCTGATCGCGCTGGTCGTCGCGCTGCCGCTCTCGCTGGGTGGTGCGCTGTTCATCACCGAGATCTCCAGCGGCTGGGCCAAGAGCATCCTGACCGGGGCGATCGACCTGATGGCCGCGGTGCCCTCGGTCGTCTACGGACTCTTCGGTCTGGTCTTCCTGCAGAAGCACATGGTGCCGTTCGCCTACTGGCTCTCGACGTACTTCGGCTGGATCCCGCTGTTCAAGGTGGACGGGGCCGACCCGAAGAACCCGCTTCCGAACGACGCGCTCTACACGTCCTCGTCGCTGATCGGTGGCGTGATCGTCAGCATGATGATCATCCCGATCATGACCTCGATGATGCGGGAGTCGTTCTCCCGCGCGCCCGCTGGTGAGCGCGAGGGCGCCTACGCCCTCGGTGCCACCCGCTGGGGGATGATCCGGTCGGTCGTGCTGCCCTTCGGCCGCGGCGGCATCATCGGCGGCACGATGCTCGGCCTGGGTCGCGCGCTCGGCGAGACGATCGCGGTCTACCTGATCCTGTCGCCGATCTTCGACATCAACCTCCACGTCCTCCAGAACGGTGGCAACACGGTCGCGATGACCATCGCGCTGCGCTACGGCGAGGCCAACGACTTCACCATGAGCGCCCTGATGGCCGCCGGCCTCGCGCTGTTCCTGATGACCATGGCGATCAACTTCACCGCGTCCGCGATCATCGCCCGATCGCGCTCCGGCGCCGACAGCGAGGCATGATGACGACCGCGACCCCGGACCCCGAGTACATCGGATCCACCGTTATCCCGACGGCGCACCTGACGCCGCGCACGCACGAGCCCGAGCGGGTCCGCTTCTCGGCTCCGATGCACGAACGGCTCGCGCTGCCGGGCGCGATCATCGCTGCCATCGCCTTCGGCCTGCTGGTCGGACCTGTCCTCGGGCTCATCGGTGGCGGCTGGGTCCCGATCACCTCGTTCCTGTGGATGTTGGTCACCTATGCCGTGCTGACCGGCCTGACCGAGGACTTTCAGGCGGTCAAGGACCGGTTCTCCGGCGTGATGATCTCCTCGGCGGGATTCGTCGTGGTCGGCATCCTCGCCCTGGTCATCGGCTTCGTGCTGTTCCAGGCGGCGAAGATCCTGGGCTCGATCCGGTTCAGCTTCCTGACCACGGACATGGGCCTGACCGGCCCGCTCTCGCCACTCACCCAGGGTGGGGTGAAGCACGCGATCGTCGGCACCCTGGAGCAGATCGGCATCGCGCTGGCGATCAGCATCCCGCTGGGCATCTCCACCGCGCTGTTCCTCAACGAGATCGGCGGCAAGTACGCCCGCCTGGTGCGCACGGTCGTCGAGGCGATGACCGCGCTGCCCTCGGTGGTCGCCGGTCTGTTCATCTACGCCTCGGTGATCCTGCTCTTCACCAAGCAGTTCAACGGCTTCGCCGCTGCGCTGGCGATCACCGTGCTGATGCTGCCGATCATGATCCGGTCGGCCGACGTCGTCCTCCGTCTGGTGCCCGGCAACCTGCGCGAGGCCGGGCTGGCACTCGGTGCCGGTCAGTGGAGCACGGTGCGCCGCGTGGTGCTGCCGACGGTGCGCTCGGGTCTGACCACCGCGATCATCCTCGGCACGGCGCACGGCATCGGTGAGACCGCGCCGGTGCTGCTCACCTCGGGTGTCACCAACAACCTGAACTTCAACCCGTTCAACGGCCCGCAGATCTCGCTGCCGCTCGCGGCCCTGGAGTTCATCAAGAGCCCGCAGCCGGACATGCGCACCCGCGGGTACGCCACCGCCGCGCTGCTGCTCCTGCTGGTGCTGATCCTGTTCGTGATCGCCCGCGCGATCGGTGGTCAGCAGGCCGGTGTCCTCAGCGACCGCCAGCTGCGCGGCCGCGCCGACAAGTCGGTCCGGGACCTGTCCCGGATCGAGAACAACCACGCCTACATCAAGGCGCAGCTCGAGGAGCGGCGCCGGTTCCACAACCCGACCGAGGGAGCACCCCGATGACCCGCCGACCCACCCTGGGCCGACTGAGCCTGCGCCGACCCACGCTCCGTCGCTCGACGGCGGCCACCGTCGCCGCGACGCTGATCATCAGCGCCGGAGCCCTGTTCGCGGCCGCGGCGGCGGTCCCGACCGCCCGCATCAGCGGCAACGGCTCGTCCTGGGCCGGCAACGCGATGTCCGACTGGGTCTCTGCGGTGAAGGCGCAGGGCGTCACGGTCGACTTCACGCCGGACGGTTCGTCCTCGGGTCGCAAGAACTTCGCCCAGGGTCTGGCCGACTTCGCCGTCTCCGAGATCCCGTACACCGGTGACACCGCCGACCCCCAGGACTCCGCCCGCCCGAACTTCAAGTACGGCCTGGTCCCGGCTGTCGCCGGTGGTACCTCCTTCATGTACAACCTGCCCGTCGGTGGCAAGCGCTTCACCAAGCTGAACCTGTCGCAGGCCGCGCTGGCGAAGATCTTCTCCGGCCAGGTCACCAAGTGGAACGACCCGGTCATCGCGGCGACCAACCCGGGTGTCGCGCTGCCGGCCCAGCGGATCACCGTGGTCGTCCGTTCGGACGGCTCGGGCGCGACCGCGCAGTTCACGCTGTGGATGCTGCGCCAGTTCCCGGGCGACTACGCGAAGCTCTGCGCCAAGACCGGCTGCAACAAGAGCCACGCGACGTCCTACTACCCGTACCAGGGCTTGTCGAACTTCACCGCCCAGTCCGGCTCGAACGGTGTCACGACCTACACCTCGAACACGCCGTACACGATCAACTACGACGAGTACTCCTACGCGCTCGGTGTGGGCTTCCCGGTCGCGAAGATCAAGAACGCGGCCGGCTTCTACACCGTGCCGACGGACTCGGCCGTCGCGGTCGCGCTCAGCCAGGCCAAGATCAACATGGACAAGACCTCGCTGAACTACCTGTCGCAGGACCTGTCCAAGGTCTACGCCTACAAGGACCCGCGCACCTACCCGATCTCGGCGTACTCGTACCTGATCGTGCCCAAGCAGACCCACGGCAGCTTCAACACCGGGAAGGGCGCCACCCTGGGCTACTTCTCGACGTTCTCGCTGTGCGAGGGCCAGCGGACGATGGGTGCGCTCGGCTACTCGCCGTTGCCGATGAACCTGGTGCTCGCGGCGATGGACCAGGTGCTGGCCATCCCGGGTGTCGACGCGGCCACGAAGAAGCAGATCAACAACACCAAGGCCGGCGTGAAGTCGGGAACCTCGAACCCGTGCAACAACCCGACCTTCAAGCCCGGCGACAGCCCCTCGCACAACATCCTCACCGACACCGCGCCCTTCCCGGCCGGGTGCGACGACGCCTGCGCAGCTCCGTGGGCGCACAAGGGCATCGTCGTGCGCGGTGGTGGTGCCGGCGGTGGGAACACTCCCGGTGCGAACCCGACCGGTGGTGCCTCAGGATCGGACCCGAACAACCCCGGCGTGCCGGGCGGAGGGGGGACCCCGGGAGCGAATCAGGGCTGTGACCCGAACACCGGGGTCTGCAGCGACCCGGCGCAGGCTGCGGGAGGTCCGCTGCCGCAGAACACCTCGGCGGTGATCGACGGGCAGAGCACCTGGGGATCCGTGCAGTGGGCGCTGATCCTGTGCGCGGTGTTCGTCTTCCTGCTGGTGCTGGCCCCGCCGCTGCTGGCCCGCTCGCTGGATTCCCGCCGCAGGTCCGCTGCGCCCGCCGCGCCGGCAGGCTCGATCCCCACCCAGCCGCACGGTCCGGGTCAGGCCTGATCGATGACGACCACGTTCCAGGAGAGCAGGTCCCGGTGGGGGAGGAACAATCCCCTGCCCGGGCTGACCCGCAACCTGCCCAGGGTGACCCGGATCCCGGAGTCGGAGCGGCGGCCCTCGGCCCTCGTCGACGCCTCCTACGGCCTGACCGTGCTGGCGCTCGTGCTCTTCACCTTGCTGCTCAACCTCACGGTGATCAGCCAGATCCAGCACTTCACCGCCCAGCACCGCCTGTACGGCGAGCTGCGCAGGTCGCTGGCCGAGGGTTCGACCCCGATCGGCCAGCTGGACGACAAGAACAACCCGATCAAGCCCGGTACGCCGATCGCGCTGCTGAAGATCCCCGAGCTGGGGATCTCCGAGGTGGTCGTCGAGGGCTCGGCGTCCCGCCAGACGAAGCTCGGGGTCGGCCACCAGCCCAACACCCCCTTCCCGGGCCAGGGCGGCAGCCCGGCCGTGCTGTTCGGTCGCAAGGCGGCCTACGGCGGGGTGTTCGCGAACCTCGACCGGCTGCGGGCCGGGCAAGAGTTCACGGTGCTCACCGGTCAGGGGAAGTTCACCTATCGGGTCATCGGACAGCGCACCGGGGAGAAGGTGCCGGCGATGACCCCGACGAGCGGTCGGCTCACCCTGGTGACCGCCAAGGGCGCAGCGTTCATGCCGCACGGCGTTCTCCAGGTCGACGCCGACCTGGTCTCGAAAACCGTCCCTCGTCCGCCGATCGCGTACTCGAGGGTCGACGCCAACCAAGGGGCTCTCGGCAGCGACCACAGCAGGATGTTCTCGCTGTCCTGGCTGCTGGAGCTGCTGGTGCTGATGGCGGTTGGCTCCGTGTGGGCGTGGAAGCGCTGGAGCCACCCGGCGATGTGGGTCGTCTTCGTCCCGGTGCTCGCCGCGACCGGGTTGGCCTGCGCCGACCGGGTCTGCGACCTGCTGCCGAACTTGATGTGAGCTGAGAGGAACTTCTGATGGTCGACCTCATCGCGAAGCCGCGCGGACGACGTGCCGCCGGCCCGCCGCCGCGCCTGGACGCGCTGGCCGGGTACCTCGAGACCAAGCCTGCGGCCGCCCTCCAGGCCGACAACATCTCGGCCTGGTTCGGGGACCGCAAGGTGCTCGACCGGGTCTCGCTGACGATGCCCGCCGGCCAGGTGACCGCGCTCATCGGCCCGTCCGGCTGCGGCAAGTCGACGTTCCTGCGGATCCTCAACCGGATGCACGAGCTGATCCCGATCGCGAAGCTCAGCGGTGAGGTCAGGATCGGCAACGAGGACATCTACGCGCCGGGGATGCGCGTCACCGACGCGCGCAAGCGCATCGGCATGGTCTTCCAGAAGCCGAACCCGTTCCCGGCGATGTCGATCTACGAGAACACCATCTCGGCGCTGCCGCTGACCGGTGTGAAGGCCAGCCGGGCCGAGAAGGACTTCCTGGTCGAGGAGGCGCTGAAGAAGGCCTCGCTCTGGGACGAGGTCAAGGACCGGCTGCACCAGCCCGGCGGCGGGCTTTCCGGCGGACAGCAGCAGCGCCTCTGCATCGCGCGCGCGATGGCGCTGACCCCCGAGATCCTGCTGATGGACGAGCCCGCCTCCGCGCTCGACCCCAGCTCGACCCGGCGGATCGAGGACACCATCGCCGAGCTGCGCGGGGAGGTCACCATCGTGATCGTCACCCACAACATGCAGCAGGCCCACCGGATCTCCGACCAGTGCGCGTTCTTCCTGGCCTCGCACAACACCCCGGGCGTGATCGTGGAGCACGGCGCCACCGAGGCGATCTTCAACGCGCCCCGTGACCAGCGCACCGAGGACTACGTCAACGGTCGCTTCGGCTGACCGAGGCTCCCGGCCGCGGCGAGCGCCTCGACGATCGCCCGTACGGCGGGGGAGCGGTCCTGGCTGCGTCGCCAGATCGCGATCGCCTCGCGCTCGGGCACGGGATCGGTGACCCGGACCGCCTTCGTCCCGGGCGGCAGCTCCGCCCGGCCCAGGCGTGGGACCAGGGCGATCCCGAGGCCGGCGGCGACCAGCTCGGTGTGCGAGGCGAACTCCATCGAGACGTGCTCGATCTGGGGCAGCCGCCCGGTGCCGGCGTACATCCGGTGCAGCCACTGGCGGCAGATCGTGCTCTCGGGGGTGGCGATCCACCGCTCGTCGACGAGGTCGTGCGGCGTGACCGATCGACGCCCGGCCAACGGGTGGTCCCCGCGCAGGATGACCTCGGCCTCGTCGCGGTGCACCACCCGGCGCTCGAGGTGGTCCGGGATCTCCAGGACGACGTCGCCCCAGCGGTGCACCAGGCCCACGTCCGCCTGCCCGGCGGCGACCTGGTCGACGGCGTCCCACGGCTCGAGCTCGACGAGCCGGATCCGCAGGTCCGCGTGCTCGGTGTCGAGCCGCGCCACGACCGGGCCGATCAGTCCGCGCATCGCCGTCGAGAAGCCGACCAGCCTGATCTCACCGACGACCTCACCGGCATGGGCGTGCAGGTCGCTCTCCAACCGTTCGAGGTCGGCGCTGATCCGGTCGGCCTCGGCGACGAGGAGCCGTCCTGGCCCGCTGAGGATCACGCCCCGGCCGACGCGCTCGAGCAGGTCGACGCCCGACTGCCGCTCGAGGCGCTTGATCTGCTGGGAGACCGCGGAGGGTGTGAACCCGAGCTCGACGGCCGCCGCGACCACCGAGCCGTGCTCGTCCACGGCCTTCAGGGAGCGCAGGGCGACCAGATCGATCATGAAGCGAGAGTACATGGATCTGTGCACTTAATATCGCTGGTGCTTCATGGAGATCGAACCCAGACTGGGTGCCATGACCCGTCGTGACACGCTCCTCGCCGTCCTGGTGCCGGTGATCTGGGGCTTCAATTTCGTGGTCATCGAGTGGGGGATGCACGACGTCCCGCCCATGCTCTTCGTCGCGCTCCGGTTCACCGCGGTGGTGCTGCCGGCGGTGTTCCTGGTGCCGCGCCCCGATGCCGGCTGGCGGACCGTCGCCCTGGTCGGGGTGTTCATGTCGCTGGGTCAGTTCGGGTTCCTCTACACCTCGATGCACCTCGGGATGTCTCCCGGCCTGGCGGCCCTGGTGCTGCAGGCCCAGGTGCTCTTCACGGTGCTGATCGCCGCGTTCTGGTTGCGCGAGCGGCCCACCCGCGGTCAGGTGGTCGGTGTCCTGGTCGGCGCGGCCGGCCTGGTCGTGGTCGGGATCGGGCGCGGCGGCCACATCCCGCTCAGCGCCCTGCTGCTCTGCCTGGCCGGCGCGCTGTCCTGGGGCGTCGGGAACGTCGTGAGCCGGAGCGCCGGGGTGAAGTCGGGCCTGTCGCTGGCGGTGTGGTCGTCCCTGGTGGTCCCGGTCCCGCTGCTCGGGCTCAGCCTGGTGCTCGACGGACCGCACGAGGTCGGCCACGCGCTGGCGCACCTCGGGCCGGAGGCGCTGCTCTCGACGCTCTACACCGCAGGCCTGGCGTCGCTGGTCGGGTACTCGATCTTCAACGGCCTGCTGGCCCGCTACCCGGCGTCCTCGGTGGTCCCGTTCGTGCTGGTGGCGCCGCCGGTGGCCATGGTCAGCGCCTGGGCGCTGCTCGACCAGGTCCCGAACGCCGCCGAGCTGGCCGGCGGCCTGGTGGTGCTGCTGGGCGTCGTGGTGACGACCCGGTCCGCAGCCGGGTCAGCCCCGGCCGCTCTCGGTGTACCCCGGTCCGGGGGTGTCGGTGAGGTTGATGAGGGCCGAGACGATCCGGCGCGCGGTGAAGTCGGCGCAGAGCTCGTGCACCTCCTCGACGGTGCAGAACCGCGCTGACTTGATCTCGCGCTTCTGACGCACGATCTGCTCGACGAGCTCGGGGGCATGCGTGCCGCCGTCGAAGACCAGGCAGACCGCGTCGTCCCAACCGCCCCAGGCGGGCAGCCAGTCGGTCAGCACCAGTCGGCCCGTGTCGAGCTTGAGACCGAGCTCCTCCTCGACCTCGCGGCCGACCGCCAGCTGGGGGGACTCACCGACCTCGACCACGCCGCCGGGCAGGTCCCAGTCCTTCTTGTAGGTGAGCTGGCAGAGCAGCACCCGCTCCTGCGTGTCGCGGATGAGCATCTGGCTGATCGCGCGCTTGCGCGGCAGGAACGAGTTCAGCAGCCGCCGGAACCCGATCGGGTCGTCGACCGGGGTGTCGTCGGCCAATCGGGCGTAGACGATCCGGTCGAAGCCGCTCTCCACGCTCCGCGCCACGCCCTCGCGCATCAGGCCGGAGAAGGTCGCGATCCGCTGGGCGGCTTCGTCGTCGGGATCGACCAGCGCCTCGACGCGCTGGTTCCCGGCCTCGAAGCCACGCACCAGGGCGCCGCGGACGGCCTCGACGGACGGGCCCAGACCCTCGGCCTGGAGCTCCGGTGACCAGCTGACGCGCACGACCCCGGGGGAGACGGGCGTCAGTTCGGTGGCCATGCGTCCACCCTATGCGGTGGCTTCGCGGCTCGGGCTAGCGCGCTCGAACCTCAAGCACCCGGGGACGACGGCCGGAGCCACAGCACGCCCAGCGGCGGGAGCCGGAGCTGGGCGCTCGCCGGCTGGTCGCCGTACGGCTGCTCGGTGGCGGTGACCACGCCGAGGTTGCCGACCCCGGAGCCGCCGTACACCTCGGCGTCGGTGTTGAGCACCTCGTCCCAGGCGCCGGCGAAGGGCAGCGGCAGCCGGTAGGACTCGTGCGGACGTCCGGAGAAGTTGCAGACGCACACCAGCGCCTCGCCGTCCTCGCCCCAGCGCACGAACGCGATCACGTTCGCGCCGCGGTCGTCCGCGGCGAGCCAGGTGAAGCCGGCCGCCACGGTGTCCTGCGACCACAGTGCCGGGTCGGGGACGTAAAGGGCGTTGAGGTCGCGCACGAGGCGCTGCACCCCCTGGTGGTCGTCGTGGTCGAGCAGCCACCAGTCCAGCTGGCCGGACTCGGCCCACTCGTTGTCCTGGGCGAACTCGCAGCCCATGAACAGCAGCTGCTTGCCGGGGTGCGCCCACTGGTAGGCCAGGAACGACCGGACGCCGGCCAGCTGCTTCCACCGGTCACCCGGCATCTTGCGGAGCAGCGAGCCCTTCCCGTGCACGACCTCGTCGTGGCTGATCGGCAGCACGTACTGCTCGGAGAAGGCGTAGACCAGGCTGAAGGTGAGCTGGTCGTGGTGGTGCGTCCGGTACATCGGGTCGCGGGCGACGTACCCGAGCGAGTCGTGCATCCAGCCCATGTTCCACTTGAAGCCGAAACCGAGACCGTCAGCGTCGACGCGGCGGGTGACGCCGGGCCAGGACGTGGACTCCTCGGCGATCACCGTGGTCCCGGGGAACCGCGCGCCGACCGCGATGTTGAGCTCCTGCAGGAAGGCCACCGCCTCCAGGTTCTCCCGGCCGCCGTGCACGTTCGGCGTCCACGACCCCGCGGCACGGGCGTAGTCGAGGTAGAGCATCGAGGCGACGGCGTCCACGCGCAGTCCGTCGACGTGGAACTCCTCGATCCAGTACAGCGCGTTCGCGATCAGGAAGTTGCGCACCTCGAGCCGACCGAAGTCGAAGATCAGGGTGCCCCACTCCGGGTGCTCGCCCCGGGTCGGGTTCGGGTCCTCGTAGAGCGGGGTCCCGTCGAAGCGCGCCAGCGCGAACTCGTCCTTCGGGAAGTGCGCCGGCACCCAGTCCAGGATCACGCCGATGCCGGCCTGGTGCAGCCGATCGACCAGGCGGCGCAGCCCGTCGGGGTCGCCGTAGCGGGCCGTGGGGGCGTAGTAGGAGGTGACCTGGTAGCCCCACGAACCACCGAAGGGGTGCTCCATCACGGGCAGGAACTCGACGTGGGTGAACCCCATCTCGACCACGTACGCCGTCAGCTGGTCAGCGAGGTCGTCGTAGGAGAGCTCCTTGCGCCAGGACCCGAGGTGCACCTCGTAGATCGACATCGGCTTCGTGTCGGGACGGGTGCTGCGCCCGGCGATCCAGTCGTCGTCTGCCCAGGCGTGGGCGCTGGCGAAGACCACCGAGTGCGTCTCGGGCGGGACCGCGGTGTGCTGCGCCATCGGGTCGGCCCGGTCGGTCCAGCGGCCGTCCGCACCGTGCACGACGTACTTGTAGCGCTGACCGGGCACAGCCTCGGTCACGGTGCGCTGCCAGACCCCGGAGCCTTGCAGCCGGGTCATCGGCATCGTCGCCCGGTCCCAGCCGTTGAAGTCGCCGACCAGGCGGACCTCCTGGGCGCTCGGTGCCCAGACGGAGAAGTGCACGCCTCCTTCGGGGAGGACGTGCGCGCCCAACGCCTCCCACAACCGGTGGTGGCGGCCTTCGCCGATCAGGTACAGGTCGACGTCGCCGAGGCTGTCCCGGGTGCCGCTGGTCATCGGTCCTCCTCGGTCAGCCGGGCCAGTGCGGAGAGCGGGATGTTGCGCCACCCGGGGCGGTTCCGCGCTTCGTACACGACCTCGTAGACCGCCTTGTCCGCCACGTACGCCGCCAGCAGGATCTCCTCGCCCGGGGTGAGCGGGTGGCCGCGCTCCTCGGTGTACCCGGCCAGGAAGGCCTGCGTGTTGTGCTCGGTCCACTCACCAGCGCGGTAGGCGATCTGGGTGGCCTCGTCGCCACCACCGAGGTCGCGGGCCACCGCGGAGGCTGCGTAGTCGAAGGACCGGATCATCCCGGCGACGTCGCGCCACGGCGAGTCGGGGCGCCGCCGCTCGGTCAGGTCCTTGGCCGGCTCGCCCTCGAAGTCGACGAGCTTCCAGCCGAGCGAGGTGCGCAACGTCTGGCCCAGGTGCAGGTCGCCGTGCACCCGCTGGACCTCGCCGGTGAGCTCGGCGATCGCGGTGAACCGGTCGGCGAGCGCGAAGTCCGCGAGCTCGGGCACCACCTCGGTCGCAGCGGCCAGCCGTTCCTGCATGACCCGGGCGGTGGCCGGCCCGTCGAACTCGCCGGACCCGAAGGCTTCGACCAGTGTCGCGTGCACGCTGGCCAGCGTCTGACCCAGGCGGTGGGCCTCGGCGGCGAAGTCGCCGCCACGTATCTCATCAGACGCAGCGTCGGCGGGCAGGTCGACCGTTGTGAACAGGTTGCGCGCGCTCGCCAGTGCCAGGTCCCAGCCGTCGCTGGCGGTGCGCAGGAACTGCTGGAGGATCGCGAGCTGGAGGTCCTCGTCGTCAGCCGCGAGGTACCCGTAGAGCGCGGCCACGTGGGTGTTGCCGGCCGTCGTGAGCGCCTCGTGGATCTCGATGTCGGGGTTGGTGCCGCTGGTCAGCCGACGGAAGAACTTCAGCAGGCTGTCCTCGCCGAACGCCAGCGAGGAGTTGCTCTGCTCGCCGCCGAAGAGCGTCGAGTGCGTGCCGGTGTCCAGGTCGTGCCCGGGCAGCCGGTGGAACCGGACGCCCTTCACGTCGGGGCTCTCGTCGAACGCGGCGAGGAAGACGGCCATCGCGTCCTTGTCGTGCACCGCGTCGTAGGTCCACTCACCATCGCCCTCGCGGACCAGCGCGTGGGCCAACCGCTCCTGCGGCTCGTCGTACGCCGAGACGGGCATCTGGTAGGTCTCGGTCGCCGGCACGCCGTGGGCGTAGCGGACCTCGACCAGCTCGACCCGGACGTGCTCGTCGAGCTGCGCGACCACCCTGACCTCGGTGATCGCGAAGTCACGCCCCTTCCCCGCGAACCAGCGCTGGTTCGCCAGGAAGGCCTCCCGCTGGGGGTGGGTCACGCCGGGTTCGCCTCCTCCTCGGGCTGCACGTCCGGCAACCGGATCCAGTAGAAGCCGTAGCCGCCCAGGGTGAGCAGGTAGGGGAGCTCGCCGATCTGCGGGAAGCGCACCCCGCCGAGGAGCTCGACCGGGACGACGCCCTCCCAGCGCCGCAGGTCGAGCTCGACCGGCTGCGGGAAGCGGGACAGGTTGTTCACGCAGAGCACGGTGTCGGCGTGGGAGTGGCCGTCCTCGTCGGTCCAGCGGTGCGTCCGGACGTAGGAGAGCACCGAGGGGTTCGAGCCGCCGAGGTCGTGGAACTCGCCGAGGCCGAAGGCGGGGTGCTGCTTGCGGGTGTGCACCATCCGACGGGTCCAGTGCAGCAGCGAGGAGGAGTTGTCGAGCTCGGCTTCCACATTCACTGACTGGTACCCGAAGACGGGGTCCTGAATCACCGGCAGGTGCAGGCGTCCCGGCGTCGCGGTGGAGAAGCCACCGTTGCGGTCCGAGGTCCACTGCATCGGCGTCCGCACGCCGTCGCGGTCACCGAGCCAGATGTTGTCGCCCATCCCGATCTCGTCGCCGTAGTACAGCACCGGCGACCCGGGCAGCGAGAGCAGCAGCGCGGTGAACAGCTCCATCCGGTTGGTGTCGTTGTCCAGCAGCGGTGCCAGCCGGCGGCGGATGCCGATGTTCGCCTTCATCCGCGGGTCCTGGGCGTACTCGCCCCACATGTAGTCGCGGTCCTCGTCGGTGACCATCTCCAGGGTCAGCTCGTCGTGGTTGCGCAGGAAGATGCCCCACTGGCAGCTCGACGGGATCGCGGGCGTCTGCTCCATGATCTCGGAGATCGGGAACCGGGACTCGCGCCGCACGGCCATGAAGATGCGCGGCATCACCGGGAAGTGGAAGGCCATGTGGCACTCGTCGCCACCGACGGCCGGGTCGCCGAAGTACTCGACCACGTCGGCCGGCCACTGGTTGGCCTCGCACAGCAGCACGGTGCCGGGGTACTTCTCGTCGACGAAGCGGCGCACCTTCTTCAGCATCTCGTGCGTCTCGGGCAGGTTCTCGCCGTTGGTGCCCGGCCGCTCGTAGAGGTAGGGCACGGCGTCGAGCCGGAAGCCGTCCAGGCCCATGTCGAGCCAGAACGCCATCGCGTCCAGCATCGCCTCGTGCACCTTCGGGTTGTCGAAGTTGAGGTCGGGCTGGTGGGAGAAGAAGCGGTGCCAGTAGTACTGCTGGCGCACCGGGTCCCAGGTCCAGTTCGACGGCTCGGTGTCGACGAAGATGATCCGGGCCTCTTCGTAGAGCTCGTCGGTGTCGGACCAGACGTAGAAGTCGCCGTACGGGCCGTCCGGGTCGGACCGGCTCGCCTGGAACCACGGGTGCGCGTCCGAGGTGTGGTTCATGACGAAGTCGATGATCACGCGGATGCCGCGGGCGTGCGCGGCGTCGAGGAAGGCGTGGAAGTCCTCGACGGTGCCGCACTCGGGAAGGATGTTCGTGTAGTCCGCGACGTCGTAGCCGCCGTCGCGCAGGGGAGAGGTGAAGAACGGCGGCACCCACAGGCAGTCGACGCCGAGCCACTTGAGGTAGTCGAGCTTCTCGGTCAGCCCGCGGAAGTCGCCGACGCCGTCCCCGTCGGAATCCTTGAACGAGCGGACCAGCACCTCGTAGAAGACGGCGGTCTTGAACCACTCCGGCTGCTCGGCCAGGTGCTGGGCCTCCTCGGCGAGGCGCTCGAGCTCGGTGGTCTGGTCGGCAGCGGTGTCGCTCACGCGGTCCTCACGCTCAGGATGTGCGCCACCGCGACGTTCGGGTCGAGGCGGACGTAGTTGTCCCGGCTCCACTGCCAGGTCTGGTCGGACAGCTCGTCGTGGACCTCGAAGCGGGCGTCGTCGGGGAGCCCGAGCGCCGCGAGGTCGAGGTGCACCACGGTCTCGTGGGCGGCGTGCGGGTCGAGGTTGAGCACGACGATGACCACATCGTCGTCGTTGGGCGGGCCGTCGTTCTGGGTGGTTGAGCCTGTCGAAACCCTCTTCGAGAAGCAGACGATGTTCTCGTCGTCGCCGCCGTGCACCGTGAGGTTGCGAAGCTGCTGGAGGGCGGGGTGCCGTCGGCGCAGCTCGTTGAGCTCGGTCAGGTACGGCGCCAGCGAGCGGCCCTCGGCCTCGGCGGCGTCCCAGTCGCGGACCTTGACCTCGTACTTCTCCGAGTCCAGGTACTCCTCGCTGCCCGGGCGCACCGCGATCCGCTCGTAGAGCTCGAAGCCGGCGTAGACGCCCCAGCTCGGGGAGCCGGTCGCCGCCAGGGTGGCCCGGACCCGGAAGGCCGCCGGGCCGCCGTACTGGAGGTACTCGTGCAGGATGTCGGGGGTGTTGGTGAAGAAGTTCGGTCGCAGGAAGCTCGCGCTGTCCCGGGCCAGCTCGACCAGGTAGGACTCGATCTCCGGGCGGGTGTTGCGCCAGGTGAAGTAGGTGTAGCTCTGGTGGAAGCCGACCTTGCCGAGCGCGTGCATCATCGCCGGCACCGTGAACGCCTCGGACAGGAAGATCACGTCCGGGTCCTGGGTGCGGACCTCGGCGAGCAGGCGCTCCCAGAACGCGACCGGCTTGGTGTGCGGGTTGTCGACGCGGAAGATCCGCACGCCGTGCTTCATCCAGAACCGGACGACGCGCACGACCTCGGCGTAGATGCCCTCGGGGTCGTTGTCGAAGTTGACCGGGTAGATGTCCTGGTACTTCTTGGGCGGGTTCTCGGCGTACGCGATGGTGCCGTCCGCCCGGGTGGTGAACCACTCCGGGTGCGCCTTGACCCACGGGTGGTCAGGAGCAGCCTGCAGTGCGAGGTCGAGAGCCACCTCGAGGCCGAGGTCGGCGGCCCGCTTCACGAACGCGTCGAAGTCCTTGATCGAGCCCAGGGCCGGATGGACCTTGTCGTGGCCGCCGGCTTTCGCACCGATCGCCCAGGGGGAGCCGACGTCGGTCGGGCTCGGTGTCAGGGTGTTGTTGCGGCCCTTGCGGTTGACCTCGCCGATCGGGTGGATCGGGGGCAGGTAGACCACGTCGAAGCCCATGGCGGCGACCGCGTCGAGACGCTTGGCCGCGGTCGCGAACGTCCCCGGGACGATCACGCCGTCCTTGTCGACGTACGCGCCCTCCGAGCGGGGGAAGAGCTCGTACCAGCTGCCGGTCAGCGCCCGCTCGCGGTCGGCGAAGAACGGGTACGGGCCCTCGGTGGTGAGCAGGTCGCGCAACGGGTGCGCGGTCAGCACCTCGACCAGCGCCGGGTCCTCCGCGGCGGCCAGCCGGGCCTCGACCGGGCGGTCGGTGTCGCGCAGCGCGCTGATCGCGTCCAGCACGCGCTTGCGCTCGGCCTTGGACGCCTGCACTTCGCGACCCCAGCGCTCCAGCAGCAGGGTGCCCTCGAGGAACATCAGCTCGACGTCGACCTCGGCACGGATCTTGATGGCCGCGTCGTGCAGCCAGGTGCCGAGGGTGTCGCTCCAGGACTCGATCGAGAACGACCACGCCCCGACGAGATCCGGCGTCACCGGCGCACTGCGGCGGGCGGTCTCGAGCGGGAGCGACCGCATCCGCACCGGGTCGCGCCGCTGGCCGGCCGGGTCCACGAGCACCACGTCGGCGCCGAGCTGGTCGTGACCGTCGCGGAAGACCAGCGCGGAGACGTCGAAGGTCTCACCGACGCAGGCCTTGGCCGGGTAACGCCCGTGCTCGACCACGGGCGCCACGTCCATCACGGGGATGCGACCCACCATGGGACAACCCTTGCGGGTCTGCAGCCCGGACGCAAACCCGGTCGCCTCGCTGGTTGAGCTTGTCGAAACCCGGGTAGCTGTGTTGGTTGAGCTTGTCGAAACCTGGTTCCGCGTCGCGCTCAGTCCGGCGTCGTGCTGGTTGAGCTTGTCGAAACCTGATCCGGGTCGCGCTCAGTCCGGCGTTGTGCTGGTTGAGCCTGTCGAAACCTGATCCGTGGACGGTTCGGCGGAACACCGCGACAGTCCGGGCAGGTCCGCATACCTGCCGTCGATCACCGCTTGCCGCTTGGCTCGGGACCATCCCTGAAGCTGTTTCTCGAACGCAAAGGCGTCCGGCATCCGTTCGAATTCGCCGGCCCACGCCAGCCGGACAGGACGGCGTTTGGCTGTGTACCTGGCGCCGACGCCCAGGTTGTGCTCGTTGAGGCGCCGCTCGAGGTTCCACGTGCTGCCGACGTAGAGCGACCCGTCGGAGCACTCGAGGATGTAGGTGAAAGGCATGCCTGGAACCCTCAACGGTTCCGCCTTCAGCCCGCACAGCTGCCGGTCGGACCTGTGGACGAACCGGGTTTCGACAAGCGATACCCGATCTGGGGAGCGGGCGCCCAGCACGAACTGGCGGGCGCCCAGCACGGACTGGCGTCCAGCGCCTGGCCGTACCCCGTGCTGGTCACCTGGTTTCGACAGGCTCAACCAGCACGGGGTCTGACCTAGGGGAGCGCCAGCGTCGCGGTCTCCAGGTCGCTGCGGTTGTCGTGGGACATCACCATCACGCCCTTCGGCGGCGCCAGCAGGTACTGGGCCGGGTCGAGCGTGACGACCTGCTTGACCGTCTTGTACGGCGCCACCGTGTTGAACATCCCGGTGCTGATGGCCGGGTGCAGCACGTTGAACGTCGCCATCTGCTCAGGTGCGTCCGTGGTTCCGTCGGGGCCGAAGGAGACCGTGTAGTAGCGGATCTTCCCGCTGCCGGCGGTGAGGCACGGCGAGCCCGGGTCGCAGAGCTGGTCGAACAGCACCGGCACCGCCATCGACTGGCTGTCGGTCGGGGCGTCAGCGAGGAAGTCCTCGGTGCCCTCCCCGGTGGCGAGGTTGAAGACGAACACGGCTGCGACACCGTTGGCGTCGCCCGCGGTCACCTGACCCTCGTCGGCCACGACCACCACGTAGTCGTCGTTGCCGTCACCGTCGACGTCGACGTAGGTGTCGAACTCGTTGGCAGCGGCGTTCGACCAGCGCTTGTAGGTCGAGATGCCGAACGCCAGCACGCCGTCGTCCGGGAACGTCTGGACCCCGGTGGCGCGGATGTCGTCGGAGCCGAGATCGGCTTCCTTGACGTCCGAGGTGCCCCAGGCGTACCAGTCCGCGTTCCCGGCGATGGGCGCCGGGTTGTTGGTGATGCTCGCGGTGGAGGTGTGCTTGGTCTTCAGCGTGGTCATGTTCAGGCTGAGCTTCAGGTTCGAGTCAGCCCGCGGGACCAGGTAGTAGGCCATGCTCAGCGCCACGTTGCCGTTCTGGCCCGTCGTCGGCGTCAGCCGCACGATGCCGGAGGCGTCGCGGAAGTCGGTGGCGTCACCGACGGTCTTGGCCGGCACCTTGAGGGTGACCCCGAAGGACTTGGTGCCCTTCGCCGGGACGGTGACCGAAGCCATCGACGAGGTGAAGGTGTGCGGGCTGCCCGCGTCCAGCAGGTGGGTGACCTTGAAGGTGACCGCAGTGCTGCCGAAGTTGCGCAGGGTGATCAGCCGCTGCCGGCTGAAGTCCTGGGCGAGGTCGGCGAAGCCGTAGCTCAGCGTCGCGGTGCCGTCGTCGGCCGCCGTGGCGATCACCTGGGTCTTCACCGCCTTCTGCACCTGGGCGGCACCCGTTCCGTTGCTGCGGGTGCTGTAGTCGGACACCAGGGTCGGGTCTCCGGTGTTCACCAGCGCGGCCTTCCAGTAGGCCACCTTGCCCCAGGTCGGGTGCGCCTGGCGGACCAGGGCAGCAGCTCCGGCCACGTGCGGCGAGGCCATCGAGGTGCCGGAGATGGTGGCCGGGCCGTTGCCGGTGCCCATGCCTGCGGACACCACGCTCACGCCGGCAGCGGTCACGTCCGGCTTCAGGGCGCTGTCGCCCGACCGCGGGCCGGCCGAGCTGAAGCTCGCGGTGCCCAGGAAGGTCGGGTTGGCGATCTGGTTGTCGGTCGTGGTCGCGATGGCGCCGTCAGCGGCCACCAGGGCACCGGCGTCGCTCGACTTCACGCCCAGGAACGGGATCGTCACGTCGTACGGCACCCCGGTGTCGGGGTTCGAGGTGATCTGGCCCTCGGCCGGCGGCAATGCGTCGACGTTGTTCACCATCACGACCGCCGCGGCACCGGCCTGCTGGCCGAAGATCGCGCGGGCCACGCGGGCGCAGGTGCCGCGCTTGACCACGACGATGGTGCCGGTCACGTTCGCTGCGGTGTACTCGGCCGGGTCGCAGCCCAGCGAGATGTTCGCGGCGGTGTGCGGACCGGGGTTGTAGAGCACCTTGATCGGGGCGCTCAACCCGTTCGCCGCGACGTCGTTGGCCAGGATCGCCTGGACGTGACCGCCCGGCAGCGCCAGGTCGACCCCGGCGTAGGACGGGGTGGCGTCCTCGGCGGCGACGCTGATGGTGCTGGTCGCGCTGCCCGGGCTACCGGTCATGTACGGGTTCGGTCCCTCGTTGCCGGAGGAGGTGACCACGATCGTGCCGGCAGCGGTGGCGTTGTCGACCGCGACCGCGTCCGGGTCGTCCGGTCCACCGAACGGCGAGCCGAGCGACATGTTGATCACGTTCATGCCGTGGTCCACGGCCCACTCGATGGCGTCCACGACCACGTCGGTCGAGCCCGCGCAGCCGAAGACCCGGATCGCGTACAGGTCGGCCTTCGGCGCGACGCCCGGTCCGACCTTCCAGCTGTTGTTGGCGACCGTGGTCGCGTTGTAGGTGCCGTTGTAGGTGCTGCCGTTGGCGAGCACACCGGAACCGGCCGCGGTGCCGGCCACGTGGGTGCCGTGGTCGGTGCAGTCCAGCGGGTTGCTGTCCGGGTGCGGAACCGGCTGGTACAGGGCCGGGTCGGTCGGGTCGGCGTTGTAGCTGTCACCGACCAGGTCGGTGCCGCCCTTGACGCGCGGTGCCGCCGGACCGAACAGCGCCGGGTTCGGCGCCTGGTCGTCGGTGGCCAGCGCGGCCTGGTACGCCGAGACGGTTCCCGGGCCGCCGAAGTCGGCGTGGGTGTAGTCGATGCCGGTGTCGATGATGCCGATCTTGATGCCGGTTCCGTTGAAGCCGTTGACGCCGTCCCAGGCGGCGGGGGCGCCGATCAGCGGGACGCCGTGGATGTTGTCGAAGGACTTGGGCGTCAGCTTGCGCACGCCCACCACGCCGGGGATGTCGGCCAGTGAAGCGGCCTTCTTGCTGGCGATCGTCACCTTGAAGCCGTTGTAGGCGTTCTGGTAGCTCGCGCCGACCTTGCCGCCCTTGGCGCGCACCTGCTTCTCGACGCCGGCCTGGCGGTTCTCCAGGTTGCTGCGGATCGCGGCCTTCTCGCTCTTGCTCAGCTTGTGGCCGGCCTTGGCCTGGGCGACGGTGATGGCGTCACCGCTCGTCTGCACCATCACGGTGACGGGCTTGTTGCTGAGGCCGAAGACGTTCGCGTCGGTCACCGCCTGGTGCGCGACGCGAACGAAGCGATGGGCCCCGGTCGGTGGGGAGCTGGCTGCTGTGTTGGCCAGCGATGTGCTGGCCGCTGCGGTGGCGGCGACGACCCCGACCACGAGAGCAGCACGACGAACCCGGATTCCGACCATGACGTACCCCGATCACGTTGGCGCGGCAGAGCACTGCGGATGGGTGCCTACCGCGAATGGTGATCCGCATCATGCGCCTGTCCGGGGGTCCTGCCTAGTACCTGACTAGGCCACCTGTCAGCCGTGGATCAGCGGGGCCATCGCGCGGGCGACCAGGCTCGGTCGCCGGGTCAGCCGCTCCTCGGCGTCGGCAACCTGCATCGCCTTGAGGCCGGCGTTTATGCCGAGCCAGCGGAACGGCTCGGGCTCCCAGGAGGGACTTCGGTGCCCGACCCACGGCAGTGCGACGAGGTCCGACGCCGTGCCGGTGATCAGGTCGGCGAGGGTGCGGCCGGCCAGGTTCGTCGTACCGACGCCGTCGCCGACGTAGCCGCCCGCCCAGGCCTGGCCGGTGGCGCGGTCGAACCCGACGGAGGCGTGCCAGTCGCGGGCGATGCCCAGCGGTCCGCCCCAGGCGTGGGTGAACCGGACCCCGGCGGCCGGCAGCTGGGGGAGCATCCCGTTGAGCGTGCGGCGCAGCGTGGCGAAGACGCGGGGGGCGAGGTCGTACCCGGGCTGGATCCGCGAGCCCAGGTGGTACGGCGCGCCGCGGCCGCCGAACGCCAGCCGGCCGTCCGCGGTGCGCTGGCCGTAGATGATCACGTGCCGCCCGTCGGAGAAGGTCTGCCGGTCGGCGAGCCCGATCGCCGCCCACGTCTCCTCGTGCAGCGGCTCGGTGGCGACCATCAGCGAGTAGACCGGGGCGACCGCGCGTCGGGTTCCGGGCAGTCGCGCGGTCCAGGCCTCGGTGGCGCGGACGACGACGTCGGCGGTGACCCGGCCCGCGGCCGTGCGGACGCCGCCGGGCTCGATGGCGAGAACCGGCGTGGCCTCGTGGATCGTGACTCCCCGACGCTCGACGGCGGCAGCCAGGCCTCGGACCATCTTGGCCGGATGCACGGCCGCGCAGTGCGGCGTGAACAGCCCGCCGACCACGTCGGTGGCGGCCAGCATCGCCGTCGCCTCGCCGGCGTCCAGGAGCCGGTCGTCCGCGGTGGCCGTGAGCTGAAGTCGTTGCCACTGCGAGGGCGACCGGGCCAGCGTCACCGTCCCGCCGCGGTGGTAGTCGGCCTCGATGCCCTCAGCCTCGAGCACCGCGCCGATCTCGACGACGGTGTCCTGCATCGCCCGGGTGAGCTCAGGTCCGGCCGGACTCGGGAACAGTGCGCTGCACCAGCCGCCGTTGCGACCGGAGGCACCGAACCCGGCGTGCTCGGCCTCGAGCACCACGATGCGCAGGCCGGGCTCGGCCTTGGCCAGGTAGTAGGCGGTCCACAGGCCCGTGAACCCGGCGCCGACGATCGCGACGTCGTAGGTCGCCGGTCCGGGCAGAGGTTCGCGTGCGACGAGCGCGGGCGCGGTGTCGGCCCAGAGCGACGGGCTCAGCGCACGCCCCACGAGTAGGTCTGCTTGCGCAGCTTGAGGTAGACGAAGGTCTCGGTGCTGCGGACGCCGGGAACGGTGCGGATCTTCTCGGAGAGCACCTCGAGCAGGTGCTGGTCGCTCTCGCAGACGGCCTCGACCAGGATGTCGAACCCGCCGGCGGTGATCACGACGTACTCGATCTCCGGCATCTCGGCGAGGGCGTCGGCCACCGGTTCGAGGGGACCGTCGACGTGCAGGCCGATCATCGCCTGCCGGGCGAAGCCGAGCTCCATCGGATCGGTGACCGCGACGATCTGCATCACGCCGGAGTCGATCAGCCGCTGCACCCGCTGGCGCACGGCGGCCTCGGAGAGGCCCACGGCTTCGCCGATCCGGGCGTACGGTCGCCGCCCGTCCTGCTGGAGCTGCTCGATGATGGCTTTGGAGACGTCGTCGAGTGCTGGCATGGTTCCCATTCTTTCAGCGGTTTTCGTTGTGAAACAAGATCTTCACAACGGAATCCCTTGTCGAAGACCGGTCATCGTGCCACGATGCGCCTCAAGGACCGGTCCGACTCCTGGGGAGGTTTCGCTTGACGGACAACGGCGGGCTCAGCCGCAGGACGATGCTGAAGGGCGCTGCGGGAACGGCCTTCGGCCTGGGCAGCGTACTGGCGCTCAAGGGCTTCGGGACCTCCGGTCTCAAGCAGGACCCGGCCACCTGCAGGGCGACCGACGAGTCCGCGCACGACAAGAACTTCGTGATCTCGAACTGGCCGCTGTACATCGACGAGCCGGACAAGGGCTACCGCTCGACGCTCCAGGACTTCGAGAAGCAGACCGGCATCAAGGTGCACTACACCGACGACGTCAACGACAACTCGGAGTTCTTCGCGAAGGTGAAGAACCAGCTCGGCGCCTGCGAGTCGACCAAGCGCGACATGTTCGTGCTCACCGACTGGATGGCGGCCCGGATGATCGACGTCGGCTGGATCCAGCCGCTCGACCCGGCCAAGGTGCCGAACCTGCACGAGAACATCATCGACTCGCTGAAGAGCCCGGACTGGGACCCCAAGCGCACCTACTCCGCACCGTGGCAGAGCGGGCTCACCGGGCTGGCGTACAACAAGAAGTACCTGAAGAAGCCGGTCAAGCAGTACGGCGAGCTGCTGACCCGCAAGGACCTGCACGGTCGGGTCACCATGCTCACCGAGCTGCGCGACACGATGGGCCTGATCCTGCTGAGCCAGGGCGTCGACCCGGCGAAGTTCAGCGACGCGCAGTGGAACACCGCGATGGACGCCCTCACGAAGGCGACCAGCGACGGCCAGATCCGGCGCTTCACCGGCAACGACTACGTCCAGGACCTCTCCGCCGGCAACGTGCTGGCGTGCGAGGCGTGGTCCGGCGACATCGCCAACGCCGGCGACGACAACCTGGTCTTCGTCCCTCCGGAGGAGGGAATGATGATCTGGGCCGACAACATGCTGGTGCCCAACCTGGCGACCCGCGAGGGCAACGCGGAGAAGTGGATCGACTTCTACTACGACCCGCACAACGCCGCGAAGCTGGCCGACTACAACCAGTACATCTGCCCCGTGAAGGGCGCCCAGAAGGCGATGGAGAAGGTCGACCCGGACAACGTCGACAACCCGCTGATCTTCCCGACCGACGAGACCCTGAAGCAGACGCACCGGTTCATGGCGCTCAAGGAGTTCCAGACCCGCGAGTACGAGAGGCAGTTCTCCAATGTCACAGGCGTCTGAGGGTTCCCGCAGCCTGCACCTGAGCCAGCTCACCAAGGAGTTCGCCACCTTCACCGCGGTCAAGGCGCTCGACCTCGACGTCCCGCACGGGAGCTTCTTCGCGCTGCTCGGGCCGTCCGGGTGCGGCAAGACCACCACCTTGAGGATGGTGGCCGGACTGGAGACGCCGACCTCCGGTTCGATCCGGCTCGGCGACACCGACATCACCTACGCCAAGCCGTACCAGCGGCCGGTCAACACCGTCTTCCAGAGCTACGCCCTGTTCCCGCACCTGGACATCTACGAGAACGTCGCCTTCGGGCTGCGCCGTCGCAAGTCCGGTGACGTGGACCGGCAGGTCAAGGAGATGCTCGACCTCGTCGAGCTCGGGACGCAGGCACGGAAGAAGCCGCCGCAGCTCTCCGGCGGTCAGCAGCAGCGGGTCGCCCTGGCGCGGGCGCTGATCAACCGGCCCGACGTGCTGCTGCTCGACGAGCCGCTGGGCGCGCTCGACCTCAAGCTCCGCCGGGCGATGCAGATCGAGCTCAAGCGGATCCAGACCGAGGTCGGACTGACGTTCGTGCACGTCACCCACGACCAGGAGGAGGCCATGACGATGGCCGACACGGTCGCGGTGATGAACGCCGGCGTGATCGAGCAGATGGGCGCCCCGGCCGAGCTCTACGAGAACCCGCGGACCACCTTCGTGGCCAACTTCCTCGGCCAGTCCAACCTGATCGCCGGCAAGGTGCTCGGCGCCGAGGGCGACTTCGTCAAGGTCGACATGCACGGCATCACCGTCTCGATCCCGCAGGAGCGCGCGCACGTGAAAACGGGCGACGGCTGGGTCGGGATCCGGCCCGAGAAGGTCCTGATCGCCGCGGTCGGCGAGGACATCGACGCGCCGGGCAACCACCTCGACGGCGGAGTGGTCACCGACGTCAGCTTCGTCGGCGTCAGCACCCAGTACCTGGTCCGGATGCCGTGGGGGCAGGAGCTGCAGGTCTTCGAGCAGAACACCGGGCGGCGCCGTCTGTTCAACAAGGGGGAGAGCGTCGATCTCTCCTGGCGCCCCGAGTACGCCTTCCTGCTCGATGCCAGCCAGGACGTGAACGCCGGGATCGAGGACGACTGATGCCTCGTCAGGGCAAGGGTCGCTACACGGCGTACTGGTTGCTCGCGCCGGGTGCGATCTGGCTCGGGCTGTTCTTCGTCATCCCGTTCTACTCGCTGGTCTCGGCCAGCCTGTTCGACCCGAACGGGTCGGTGCTCACCGGCTACGACGTGACGTACCACTTCGCCAACTTCGGCAACGCGATCAAGAACTACTACCCCGAGCTGCTCCGCTCGCTCTGGTACGCCGGCCTGGCGACCCTGGTCTGCCTGGTCATCGGCTACGTGCTCGCCTACGCGATCGCGTTCAAGGCCGGCCGTTGGCGGAACCTGCTGCTGGTGCTGGTGATCGCGCCGTTCTTCACCAGCTTCCTGCTGCGCACGCTGTCGTGGAAGCTGATCCTCTCCGACCACGGCTTCGTGGTGGACACCCTGCAGAAGGTGCACATCCTCGGCAGCGACGGACGGTTGCTGAACACCTGGTTCGCGGTCGTGGCCGGCATCGTCTACAACTTCCTGCCGTTCATGGTGCTGCCGCTCTACGCCAGCCTGGAGAAGATCGACGGCCGCCTGATCGAGGCCGCCGGTGACCTCTACGCGAACCCGTTCAAGGCGTTCTTCAAGGTGACCTGGCCGCTCTCGCTCCCCGGCGTCGTCGCCGGCACCCTGCTCACCTTCATCCCCGCGGCCGGCGACTTCATCAATGCCCAGCTGCTCGGTGGCCCGGGTCAGCGGATGGTCGGCAACACGATCCAGAGCCTGTTCACCTCGACCCAGGACTACGCGGCCGCGGGGGCGCTGTCGGTGATCCTGATGGCACTCATCGTGGGCCTGGTGATGGTCTACATCCGCAGGGCCGGGACGGAGGAGCTGGTATGAGTCCGCTGGCTCGCACCTGGCGCTGGATCAAGGCGCACGTGGTCCTCGGCCTGGGTCTGCTGGTCCTGGTCTACATGTTCGTGCCGATCGCGGTCGTGGTCCTGATGAGCTTCAACGACCCCGGCAAGTCGAAGAACGTCTACAAGTTCCGCAGCTTCACCCTCGACAACTGGACGAACCCCTGCCACCCGGCCGGGATGTGCCACGCCGTCGGGCTCAGCCTCGGCATCGGGCTGCTGGCGACGGTCGTCGCCACGATCATCGGCACGATGGCGGCGTTCGGCCTGGTCCGCCACGACTTCAAGGGCCGTTCCTTCGCCAACACCGTGATCTTCCTGCCGATGGCGTCGCCCGAGATCGTGATGGGCTCCTCGCTGCTGGCGCTGTTCATCTCGGGCTCGAAGATCATCACCCTGGGTTTCTGGACGATCTTCATCGCGCACGTGATGTTCTGCCTGTCGTTCGTGATCGTGACGGTCAAGGCGCGCCTCGCGGGTCTCGACGACAACCTCGAGCAGGCCGCGATGGACCTGTACGCCAACGAGCGGGAGACCTTCTGGCGGATCACCTTCCCGCTGGTGCTGCCCGGCATCCTCGGCGCGGCGCTGCTGGCGTTCTCGCTGTCGTTCGACGACTTCATCATCACGAACCTGAACGCCGGGCAGGAGACGACCTTCCCGATGTTCGTCTACGGCGCCGCCCAGCGCGGGGTGCCGATGCAGGTCAACGTGATCGGCACCCTGATGTTCCTGATCGCGATCGTGATCGTGCTCGGCGGCGAGCTGAACAACCGGCTCAAGGCACGAGCGCTCGCCTCATGACGCCGGCATGAGAACCGCCGCGTCCCTCATCGACGCGGCGCCGGTGCCGTACTGGCTCGACGACACCGGTCGGCCCGACCAGCTCCCGCCCCTGGCCGGCGACACCGCTGCCGAGCTGGTGGTCGTCGGAGGCGGCTACCTCGGGCTCTGGGCCGCGCTGCTCGCGGTGACCCGCGAGCCCGGGCGCGACGTGCTCGTGCTCGAGGCGGAGACGTGCGGGCACGCCGCCAGCGGGCGCAACGGCGGCTTCTGCGAGGCGAGCCTGACCCACGGCTTCGGGAACGGGCTGGCGCGCTGGCCCGAGGAGCTGAGCGTGCTGCTGCGCCTCGGACGGGAGAACCTCGACGCCATCGAGACCGCGGTGCGCTCCGAGCTGATCGACTGCGACTTCGTCCGCTCGGGAGCGCTGAGCGTGGCGACCCAGCCGGAGCAGGTGGACGAGCTGGCCGAGGAGCAGGCCGAGGCCGCGGCGTACGGGCACGTCCTGGAGCTGGTCGACGCGCAGGCCCTGCGCGGACGCGTCGACTCGCCGACCTACCTCGGCGGTCTCTTCGATCCCGAGGTCGCGATCCTCGAGCCGGCGCGGCTGGCGTGGGGACTGCGCGAGGCCTGCCTGCGACGCGGCGTGCGCATCCACGAGGGCACGAAGGCGACCCGCTTGGGGAGGGCGCCGGACGGCATCGTCCGCGGACGCGTCGAGGTGCGCACCCCCCGGGGAACCGTCACGGCCCGACGGGTGCTGCTGGCGACCAACGCCTTCCGGCCGCTGCTGCGCCGGCTGCGGCTGATGACCGTGCCGGTCTACGACTACGCGCTGATGACCGAGCCGCTCACCGAGGCGCAGCGCGCCGTGATCGGTTGGGCCGGTCGCGAGGGGATCGGGGACCGCACCAATCTCTTCCACTACTACCGGACCACCCGCGACGGCCGGATCCTCTGGGGCGGCTACGACGCGGTCTACCACTACGCGAGCCGGCAGCGGCCCGAGCTCGAGGGGCGGTCGGCGACGCACGAGGTGCTCGCCGAGCACTTCTTCGCGACCTTCCCGCAGCTCGAGGGCCTGCGGTTCACCCACGCCTGGGGCGGGGTGATCGACACCTGCACCCGGTTCACCGCGTTCCACGGCACGGCGTACGACGGGGCGGTGGCGTACGCGCTGGGGTTCACCGGACTCGGCGTCGGCGCCACCCGGTTCGCCGCCGAGGTCGCACTGGATCAGCTCGCTGGCGCGGAGACCGAGCGGACGGCGCTGCGGATGATCCGCGAGCGGCCGCTGCCGTTCCCGCCGGAGCCGCTGCGCTGGACCGGCATCGAGCTGACCCGACGCTCGCTCGCACGTGCGGATGCGAACGGCGGGAGGAAGAATCTGTGGTTGCGGACGATGGACACACTGGGAATGGGGTTCGACTCATGAGCAAGCAGCTGCCGCACTGGATCGACGGTGCCGAGCTCACCGAGGCTGGTGCTCGGACCGGCCCGATCACCAACCCGGCGACCGGTCAGGTGACCGGGGCGGTCGGCTTCGCGTCGGCGGCGCTCGTCGACCGCGTCGTCACCTCGGCGGCCGACGCCGGTGCGGCCTGGGGACGGATGTCGCTGACCCGGCGCACCCAGGTGCTGTTCGCGTTCCGCGAGCTGCTCAACGCCCGCAAGCACGAGGTCGCCGCCGCGATCACCGCCGAGCACGGCAAGGTGCCCTCGGACGCGCTCGGCGAGGTGCAGCGCGGTCTCGAGGTGGTCGAGTTCGCGTGCGGTCTCCCGCACCTGGTCAAGGGCGGGCTGTCCAGCGAGGTCTCCACCGGCGTCGACGTGTCCTCGATCCGGCAGCCGCTGGGCGTGGTCGCGGTGATCTCGCCGTTCAACTTCCCGGCGATGGTGCCGCTCTGGTTCCTGCCGATCGCCCTGGCGGTCGGCAACGCGGTCGTGCTCAAGCCGAGCGAGAAGGACCCGAGCGCCGCGAACCTGATCGCCGCGCTGTGGGCCGAGGCAGGGCTGCCGCCCGGCGTGCTCAGCGTCGTGCACGGTGACAAGGAGGCGGTCGACGCGCTGCTCACCCACCCGGGCATCGCCGCGGTCTCGTTCGTCGGCTCCACCCCGGTCGCGCGCTACGTCTACGAGACAGGCACCGCGCACGGCAAGCGGGTGCAGGCCCTCGGTGGTGCCAAGAACCACATGGTCGTGCTGCCCGACGCCGACCTCGACCAGGCCGCCGACGCGGCGGTCAGCGCCGGCTTCGGATCCGCGGGGGAGCGCTGCATGGCGATCTCGGCACTGGTCGCCGTCGAGCCGGTCGGGGACGAGCTGGTCTCGCGGATCGTCGACCGGATGGGCAAGATCCGGGTCGGCTCCGGGGCGAACGCGGAGGAGCCCGACATGGGTCCCCTCATCACCCGGGAGCACCGGGACAAGGTGGCGGGCTACCTCGACATCGCTTCCGGTGAGGGTGCCACCGTGGTCGTCGACGGGCGCACCGTCGACGCCGCCGGCGAGGCGGACGGCTTCTGGTTGGGTCCGTCGTTGATCGACCACGTGCAACCGGGGTCCCGGGTGCACGCGGAGGAGATCTTCGGCCCGGTGCTGAGCGTGCTCCGGGTGCCGACCTACGACGCGGCCCTGGAGCTGGTGAACTCGCTGCCCTACGGCAACGGGACCGCGATCTTCACCCGCGACGGCGGCGCGGCGCGCCGCTACGTGAACGAGGTCGAGGTCGGCATGGTCGGCGTCAACGTGCCGATCCCGGTGCCGGCCGCGTTCTACTCGTTCGGTGGCTGGAAGGCGTCACTGTTCGGCGACAGCCACGCCTACGGCCCCGAGGGTGTGCACTTCTTCACCCGCGGCAAGGTGGTCACGACGCGCTGGCCGGAGCCGGACGCGCAGACCGGGGTCAACCTGGGGTTCCCGCAGCACGACTAGGTGCTGGTCGGGATCCGGGGCTCGTACAGCTCGATCGGGAAGTGCACGCCCTTCACCATCACCTCGCCGCGCGGCTCGCAGGCGATGGTGTCCTTGACCAGGTGCCAGCTGGTGTTGGAGAGCAGGATGCCGCCGGGCTCGGCCTGCGCCTGGACGCGGGCGGCGATGTTGGTCTGCAGTCCGATGCCGGTGTACGTCGCCCGCACGGCCGAGCCGAAGGTGCCGACCGAGAGGGTGCCGGTGTTGATGCCGATGCGGGCCTGGGCGTCCTCGACGATGCCGTGCTGGTACCAGCCCTGGCTCCACGCCGGCAGGCTGCGTTGCAGCTCCTGGGCGGCCGCGAGGGCTGCGCGGACCTGGTCGGCCGGCTCGAGGTGGTCGGGGGCGCCGAAGATCGCCATGACGCCGTCGCCGGCGAACTCGTTGAGGGTGCCGCCGTGGCGCTCGATGAGGTCGGCGAGCGAGCCGAGGTAGTCGTTGACGATCGCCGCGAGTGCCTCGGGATCGACGCGGTCCGCCATCTCGGTGAAGCCGACGACGTCGGAGAAGAAGACGGTGACCTTGCGCCGCTGCGGTGAGTCGACGGTGGTGTCGCCCTGCTCGATCCGGGACACCACGGTGCTGGGTGCGTAGCGGCGGATCAGCGTGCGCTGGTGCTCGATCGTCTTCTCGGCGGCGTAGATGCTGCGGTTGCCACGCTCCGCGGTCCAGGCCATGGCGAGTCCGATCCCCAGGGTCCCCGCCATGCAGGTCACGAAGACGGCGGTGAACTGGACGTCCCAGTGCTGATCCGGGTGGGTGAGGCTGAACGTCGCCGTGAGGCCGCAGATCAGGACGCCCAGGAAGGCGCACTGGCGCAGCGGGACCTGGGTCATCGGGGCCAGCAAGCCGTAGAACAGGCCGCCGGCCAGGTAGACCATCGGGTCCGCGTCCATCGCCGGGCCGAGGATCGCGATGCTGTCGACCGCCGTGATCCCGATGCCCAGGGTGCCGAGAGCGACGACGCTGCGGCCGTGGTTGCGGCGGGCCCAGGCCGTGCCGACCAGGATGCCGCCGGCGTTGACGCCCCAGCAGACAACCACGACCAGGACGATGTTGAGGTCGTCGCGCGCGAACAGGAAGGCCGCCGGGACCGTCACCAGCCAGGCGACGAGTGAGCTGTACGCCATCGCCAGCGCCAAGGGGTAGAGGTGCAGCTCCAACCAGCGCTGGTAGTCCGCCTCGACGGGCGCGTCGAACCGGCCGAGAAGGCCGTGCCGGTCCAGGGACAGCGCTGCGTCCATGACCGGACGCTACCGCCACCGAAGGTGCCGATGCCTCCGTGTGAGCACGGAGTCCCCGAAAGACTTCGGCAGGCCCGACCACGAGGTCAGGCCTGCCGGAGCTTCACCCCCCAGGGCGTCTTAGAGGTGGTTCTCGGCCTCGGTGAGAACCGTGCGGAGCTTGGCCTCGATCTCGTCGAAGTGCTCCTGCTCGCAGATCAGCGGCGGCGCGAGCTGGACCACCGGGTCGCCGCGGTCGTCGGCGCGGCAGTACAGGCCGGCCTCGAACAGGGCCTTGGACAGGAACCCGCGCAGCAGCCGCTCGCACTCGGCGTCGTTGAAGGTCTCCTTGGTCGCCTTGTCCTTGACCATCTCGATCCCGTAGAAGTACCCGTCGCCGCGGACGTCACCGACCAGCGGCAGGTCGAGCAGCTTCTCCAGGGTGGCCCGGAAGGCGTCCTCGTTCTCGAGCACGTTCTGGTTGAGCTTCTCGCGCTCGAAGATGTCGAGGTTCGCCATCGCCACCGCGGTCGAGACCGGGTGGCCGCCGAAGGTGTAGCCGTGCAGGAACGACTCCCCGGTGTTCTTGAACGGTTCGAAGAGGCGGTCGGTCGCGATCATGCCGCCCAGCGGGGAGTAGCCGGAGGTGAGGCCCTTCGCGAAGGTGATCATGTCCGGCTGGTACTCGTAGCGGTCCGCGGCGAACATGTGGCCGAGCCGACCGAAGGCGCAGATCACCTCGTCGGAGACCAGCAGCACGTCGTACTCGTCGCAGATCTCGCGCACCCGCTGGAAGTAGCCCGGGGGAGGCGGGAAGCAGCCGCCGGCGTTCTGCACCGGCTCCAGGAACACCGCCGCGACGGTGTCCGGCCCCTCGAACTCGATCGCCTCGGCGATGCGGTCCGCGGCCCAGAGGCCGAAGGCCTCCTCGTCTGCGGGGGTGCCTCCCTGGAACTGGTCGGGAGCGCGGTAGAGGTTGGTGTTCGGCACCCGGAAGGTGCTCGGGACCAGCGGCTCGAACGGCGCCTTCATCCCGGGCAGGCCGGTGATCGAGAGGGCGCCCTGCGGAGTGCCGTGGTAGGCGATCGCCCGGCTGACCACCTTGTGCTTGCCGGGCTTGCCGACCAGCTTGAAGTAGTTCTTGGCCAGCTTCCACGCGGTCTCGACGGCCTCCCCGCCACCCGTGGTGAAGAAGACTCGGTTGAGGTCGCCAGGCGCGTACTCGGCGACCCGTCCGGCCAGGTCGATGGCGCCGGGGTGGGCGTAGGACCAGATCGGGAAGTAGGCCAGCTTCTCGGCCTGCTTGGCGGCGGCCTCGGCGAGCTCGGCGCGTCCGTGCCCCGCCTGGACGACGAACAGACCGGAGAGTCCGTCGAGGTACTGGCGGCCGGCGGTGTCGTAGATGTAGGCACCCTCGCCGCGCTCGATGGTCGGGATCTCGGCGTCGGTGTGCCGGGTGAAGTGCATCCAGAGGTGGTCGTGTGCGACCTGCTGGGGGTCGTTCATGGATATCGACTCTTTCGTTGGGTCCCTGCCAGTCTGCCAAGGAGGTACGGGGTCCGGCAAGCGAATCCGTACCTGAAACCGCGATTTCACAACGGATTTCGTTGTGAGTCCTTGACGGTCTTCGTGGGAGTCGTTTGACTTGGGCCATGCCTGAGGCCTTCAAGAACATCGTCAACGGACAGCTGGTGGACGCCGCGGACGGCGCCACCTACGACGTCATCGACCCGACCACGGGGGAGGTGTACGCCGCCGCGCCGATGTCGGGGGCCGAGGACGTCGACCGCGCGTACGGCGCTGCGGCGACCGCCTTCGAGTCGTGGCGCAACACCACGCCCCAGGACCGGGCCTCGGCCCTGCTGAAGATCGCCGATGCCATCGAGGCCCGTGCCGAGGAGCTCAACGCGGTCGAGTGCCGCGACACCGGCAAGCCGCTGCACCTGACGATGAGCGAGGAGATGCCGTACGCCTCCGACCACTTCCGGTTCTTCGCCGGCGCCGCCCGGATCCTTGAGGGCAAGTCGGCCGGCGAGTACATGGCCGACCACACCTCGTGGATCCGCCGCGAGCCCGTCGGTGTGGTCGGCCAGGTGACCCCCTGGAACTACCCGCTGCTGATGATGATCTGGAAGATCGCCCCGGCGCTGGCCGGCGGCAACACCGTCGTGCTCAAGCCGAGCGACACGACGCCCGCGAGCTCGACGTTGCTCGCCGAGCTGGCCCAGGAGTTCCTGCCGCCGGGCGTGCTGAACGTCGTCTGCGGCGACCGGGACACCGGCCGCGCCCTGGTCGAGCACAAGACCCCGGCGATGGTCGCGATCACCGGCTCGGTGCGCGCCGGCATGGAGGTGGCCGCGTCCGCCTCGACCGATCTCAAGCGGGTGCACCTCGAGCTCGGTGGCAAGGCGCCGGTGATCGTCTTCGACGACGCCGACATCGAGAAGGCGGCCGAGGGGATCGCCGGTGCCGGTCTGTTCAACGCCGGTCAGGACTGCACCGCGGCGACCCGGGTGCTCGCCGGGCCCGGCATCCACGACGAGTTCGTCGCAGCCCTCGCCGAGGCCGCCCAGGGCATGCCGACCGGGATGCCGGACTCCGAGGACACCTACTACGGCCCGCTGAACAACCAGAACCAGTTCGACCGGGTCTCCGGCATGGTCGACCGCCTGCCGGACCACGCGAACCTGGTCACCGGCGGCACCCGGAAGGGGTCGGCCGGCTACTTCTACGAGCCGACCGTCGTCTCCGGCCTGCAGCAGGACGACGAGCAGATCCAGTCCGAGATCTTCGGCCCGGTGATGACCGTGCAGCGCTTCTCCGACGAGGCCGAGGCGCTGCGCTGGGCCAACGGTGTCGAGTACGGGCTGTCCTCGAGCGTGTGGACCAAGGACCACGGGCGGGCCATGCGGATGTCGAAGGCGCTCGACTTCGGCGTGGTGTGGATCAACACCCACATCCCCTTCATCTCCGAGATGCCGCACGGCGGTTTCAAGCACTCCGGCTACGGCAAGGACCTCTCGCTCTACGGGCTCGAGGACTACACGCGTATCAAGCACGTGATGTCGTACATCGGCGAGTGACCCGATGAGGATCCTGCTGGTCGGCGCGGGCGGCGTCGGTGGCGCGTTCACCGCGATCGCCGCGCGCCGCGACTTCTACGAGGCCATCGTCATCGCCGACTACTCTGCCGAGCGCGCGGAGAAGGCGGCGGCTGCGGACGAGCGGTTCACCGCCGCCCAGATCGATGCCACCTCGAAGGACGCCGTCGCCGCGCTGTGCCGCGAGCACCGGATCACCCACGTGATGAACGCCGTCGACCCGGTCTTCAACATGTCGATCTTCGACGGCGCGTTCGAGGCCGGTGCCGACTACGTCGACATGGCGATGTCGCTCTCCAAGCCGCACCCGGAGGCGCCGTACGAGAAGACCGGGGTGAAGCTGGGCGACGAGCAGTTCGCCGTGGCGGACCGGTGGGAGGCTGCCGGTCGGCTGGCGCTCGTCGGCATGGGTGTGGAGCCCGGGCTTTCCGACGTGTTCGCCCGGTACGCCGCCGACCACCTGTTCTCCGAGATCGACGAGCTCGGCACCCGGGACGGCGCGAACCTGGTGGTCACCGACGACAACGGGAACGAGATCTTCGCGCCGAGCTTCTCGATGTGGACCACCATCGAGGAGTGCCTGAACCCGCCCGTGATCTGGGAGGACGGGGAGTGGTTCACCACTGCGCCGTTCAGCGAGCCGGAGGTGTTCGACTTCCCCGAGGGCATCGGCCCGGTGGAGTGCGTGAACGTCGAGCACGAAGAGGTTCTGCTGATGCCACGCTGGGTGGACTGCAGACGTGCCACCTTCAAGTACGGGCTCGGCGACGAGTTCATCAACATCCTCAAGGTGCTGCACACGCTGGGGCTGGACAGCACCGAGAAGGTCCGGGTCAAAGGAGTCGAGGTCAGCCCGCGCGACGTGGTCGCGGCAGTGCTGCCCGACCCCGCGACCGTCGGTCCGCGGATGAAGGGCAAGACCTGTGCCGGGCTGTTGGTGACAGGCAAAGGCAAGGATGGACTGCCCCGCAAATCCTATTTGTTCCACGTGGTCGACAACGAGACGGTGATGGCGGACTACGGCCACCAGTGCGTGGTCTGGCAGACCGCGATCAACCCGGTGGTCGCCCTGGAGCTGGTCGCGCGCGGGACCTGGTCGGGCGCAGGGGTCCTCGGGCCCGAGGCGTTCGACGCGGTGCCGTTCCTCGACCTGCTCACCGAGTACGGGTCCCCGTGGGGCCAGAAGGAGCTGTCATGAACGCCGTGAACGCCGGGGGGCCGTCCCTGCCGCAGGAGCGCAAGCTCGTCACCGAGATCCCCGGGCCGCGCTCGCGCGCGCTGCACGAGCGCAGGATCGCCGCAGTCGCCTCGGGCGTCGGCAGCACGCTGCCGATCTACGTGGCGGCCGCGGGTGGCGGTGTCCTGGTCGACGTCGACGGCAACTCGCTGATCGACCTCGCCTCGGGCATCGCGGTCACCAGCGTGGGCAACAGCGCGCCGCAGGTCGTCTCGCGGGTCACCCAGCAGGTCGCGGCGTTCACGCACACCTGCTTCATGGTGGCCCCGTACGACGGCTACGTGGAGGTCTGCGAGGAGCTCACCCGGCTCACCCCGGGTGACCACCCCAAGAAGGCGGCGCTGTTCAACTCGGGCGCCGAGGCGGTGGAGAACGCGGTCAAGATCGCCCGGGTCCGCACCGGGCGGGACGCGGTCGTCGTGGTCGACCACGCCTACCACGGACGCACCAACCTGACGATGGCGATGACCGCCAAGAACATGCCCTACAAGGAGGGCTTCGGCCCGTTCGCCGGCGAGGTCTACCGGGCGCCGATGTCCTACCCGTTCCGCGACGGCCTCTCGGGTACCGACGCTGCCGCTCGGACCATCGACGTCATCGACAAGCAGGTCGGCGCCGGGAACGTCGCCTGCATCGTGATCGAGCCGGTGCTGGGCGAGGGCGGCTTCATCGTGCCGGCGCCCGGTTACCTGGCCGAGCTCGCCGACTACGCCCGGGCCAACGGCATCGTCTTCGTCGCCGACGAGATCCAGTCCGGCATGTGCCGCACCGGTGCCTGGTTCGCCAGCGAGCACGAGGGCGTGGTCCCGGACCTGGTCACGGTCGCCAAGGGAGTCGCCGGCGGTCTGCCGCTGGCAGCGGTGGTCGGCAGCGCCGAGATCATGGACGCGGTGCACGTCGGCGGGCTGGGCGGCACCTACGGCGGCAACCCGGTCGCGTGCGCCGCGGCCCTGGGGGCGATCGCGACGATGCGGGAGCTCGACCTGAACAAGCGGGCGCGCGAGATCGAGGACCTGCTCACCGGTCGGCTGCGCGAGCTGGCTGCGGACCACCCGTGGATCGGTGACGTGCGCGGGCGCGGCGCGATGATCGCCCTCGAGGTCGTCGAGCCCGGTGGCACGGTCCCGGACGCCGCCCGGGCCGGTCGGCTCAGTGCCGGCTGCCACCAGGCCGGGGTGCTCACCCTGACGTGCGGCACCTACGGCAACGTGCTGCGCTTCCTGCCGCCGCTGGTCGCCTCCGACGAGCTGCTGCACGAGGCGATGGACGTCCTCGCCGAGGTCGCTGCGACGGTCTAGGAGACCTCTTCGGCCAGCTTGCGCAGCAGCAGGTCGTCGAGGAACTCGACGATGTCGGGGCGGCAGACCTCGGGGGTCACGTTCCACTCCTCGCAGACCAGCACGACCAGGTCCTCGACGGTGCGCGGCTCGGCCAGGTGGTTCCAGATCGAGGCGGCCACGTCACGCAGGCCGTAGTACTCGCCCTGCTCCTGACCCATCATCACCAGTTCGCCGTCCATCTCGACGGCGTGCAGCGTGGGGCGCCGGATGTAGCTGGCGTCGGGACGGCTGCTGGTCATGCAAACTCCTCGGGCTTCTTCACGGGGCCGGGACGGTGTTGATGTCGGCAAGGATGGCATCTGCGGTGGCTTCTGCGGTCATGGTTTCGACAGGTCGTCGTACCCGGCTCACCCGGGCCACCGACACCAGCCTGGCGCACTGCTGGAGGTGCTGGGCCATCGGACCCGGTCCGTGGACCAGCTCGTTGCGGTAGGTGTGCTCGTGCAGCAGGCTGAACGTGGTCGCCCCGTGGACCGGCTCGATGCTGAGCTCCGTGCCCGCGTGGCGCTCGAGGACGTAGACCCAGCGCAGCGGCAACGGCTCCACCTCGGTGCGACGCAGCGCCAGCTGGAACTTCTCGTGGTCGTCGTTGATCCGTTCCAGGCCCTCGGTGCCGACCCCGAGCCGCTCGAGCGCGTCGCCCCACAGCTTGATCCGGGGGTGGCCCGGGATCGCCATCCCGTCCGGATCCACCGGGACCACGTCGTCGGAGAGCACGTCGTACCCGCGCCGGTCGAGCTCGGCGGCGAGCGTGGACTTGCCGGCCCCGGAGTGCCCGACCACGACAGCGCACGCATCGCCGATCCGGAACGCGTTGCCGTGCAGCACCAGGTGGTCGCGCTGCATCATCACCGCCCCGAGCAGGCTCCCGAGCAGGAACAGCCGGATCGCCTTCGGGTCCGCACCGTCGACGGGGTCGATGACGACCTCGCGACCGTCACGCGCCTCGTAGCGGCCGACGTCCGGGATCTCGACGCCCGCTGAGGTGCCCTCGCGCCACAGCCCGTAGGGGAGCGGGTCGGCGCCGGCCGGGGGGCCGGCGAGGCGGTCGAAGCGGACGACGACGTCGGGATCAGGTTCTCCTGCCAGCGGCTCACCCAGGTCGGGGAGCTCGATCTCGCTGGCCAGGACCAGCCCGTAGCAGGTGTACCGGGTCAGAGCTGCGTTCACTCCGGGCTCACCCGGCGCTCAGGCTCCGTCCGGCGACCAGGAGAACCAGCCGACCTCCGTGTACTCACGACCACTGCCCCCGGTGACCTCGACGTCTCCTGCACGGACCCAAGCATGGGCGATCAGCGCGTCTCCGTCACGGCGAACCCCGAAGACGACCTCGTGCGGGATCCGTCGGAGTGCCAGGAACATGCGCGCGGTGAGCGCCTGCGGGTAGCAGTCCGAGCGCCAGGGGGCGTAGGCGGCGGCGAGCTCGACCACGCGGCCGATGTGCATCGCGCGGATCCGCTGGCCGGCGTCCAGCGCGGGCGGCGGGCGCTCCTGGTCGCTCGCGCGGTTCTCACCGAGGAGGCGGCGGATCACCGTGAACGGCAGCACGATGATCAAAAGCCTCGAGAAACCGAGCAAGGACCAGGCCGCCGTGAAGCGGACCTGGTCCTTGAGTCCTAAACGGACAAAACCCCGCACCGTGTGAACGAGTCGCATGGAACGTGGCCTCGTGACGTCCGGAGACGTCGGTTGAGTGGCGAGAGCCGTCAGCTACCGAGCGGCGGGAACGGGATGGTGATCGATCCGCCGATCGTGATGTCGCTGGTGGCCCGCAGGCTGAGCGACTCCAGCTTCGGAGCGCTGTACGCCTTGTCAGCACCGGTCATCGTTGGAGCTCCTGTCGGTTGTTGCCTTCTCAATCGTGCTGAACGATCGCGGCACACGAAAGGTACGGATCGGCTGCGTGAACTTCGAAAAGATAGTCCTTTTGGACTAGACAGGCCACAACTTGTCCGGTTACGCACCCCTTGGGACCCTTCCTGCTCCTAGGCTTGCCGGGTGCATCCCTCCCCGGCCGCAGTGCGGCGCGTCCGCTCGTGGGTGCGGGGTTCCCTGCGCCTGGAGGCGGGGCAGGAGTGGGCACCGGAACCGGCTCAGGTCCCGACTCCGGGAGCGCCCGGGGAACCGGCTGTCGAGCTGGTCGAGGCCGTACGCCGGCACCGGGTCGCGGAGCTCCTCGACGCCCACGTCGACGCCCTCGGCCTGGACCCGGACGTCGCGTCCGGGATCGCCGAGCTGCGGGCCGTCGGCCGTCGCGGGCTGATGGTGCAGCTGCTCGAGCTCGAGCGGCTGCACAGCGCGTTCGGGGCGGCAGGTCTGCGCAGCCTGGCGATCAAGGGCCCGGCGCTGGCCGCCCAGACGACCGGGGACCCGTCCTCCCGCGGCTCGGGCGACCTGGACCTGGTGATCAGCCCGGTCGACGTCGAGGCCGCCTGCCGGGTGCTGGAGGAGAACGGCTGGCGGATGCGTCTGGGCTCCGAGGTCAGTCCGGGCACCTGGGCCTGGGGCCACGTGATGCGGTCCTTCAACGCGTTCACCTTCGACGGGCCGGGAAGCACGGTCGACCTGCACTGGAGGCTGGACCCGACGCTGCATGCGCTGCCCGACTTCGAGGAGGTCTGGAACCGGCGCGAGGCCGTCGACCTCGGCGCAGTCCGGGTGGACACCCTCTGCCACGCCGATCTGCTCGGCAGCACCAGCCTGCATGCGGCCAAGGACTACTGGCGCTGGTTGCGCAGCCTGGTCGACGTGCACCGCATCGCCGCGGACGCGCGCACCTGGGAGCGAGCCTTCGACCAGGACCCGCTGCGCCGGCTCGAGGTCCAGACCCTGGCGGTGACCCGGTTCGTGGTCGGACTGCCGGCGAACGTCCCGGCCGAGGTGCTCGCCGAGCTCGACCGGGTCCCGGCCTCCGTGCTCACGCGCGCGCTGGCCGCGCAGGAGCGGCCGGTCTATGCGACGTACCCGTTCCCGGGCGTCGAGAGCATGCGTGCGCTGCGCTACATGCTGGCCGCGAGCTCGACCGGGCAAGACCGACGGCACGCGGTCGTCGCGACGGTCCTCCCCGTGAAGACCGTGGTCGGCATCGAGGCGCAGAGCGCGTGGACCGGCGTACCGCTGACCCTGTGGCACCGGGTCCGTCGGCTTCGCCGGCGGAGCGTGGCCTGGGCCCGTCGCGAGCCTGGTGCCCGGGTCGTCGAGCCCGTGATCAGGACGCACCGGTGATCGGACGCGCGCGCACCTGCTTCGGCCTGATGGCCAGCACGGTCGGTGCCGGGAGGGTCGCCGGTCTGATCGTGCTCCAGCTCCTCGTCGCCGTCCTCGAGGGCGCGGGCCTGGTGCTGCTGGTCCCGGTGATGCAGGCGCTCGACGGCGGCCACCGGTTCTCGGTCCCGGCGTTCGACTTCCACCTGAGTCTCGGCCAGGCCTTCGGCCTCGTGTTCGCCGTCTTCGTCCTGCGCGGCATCGCCCAGTGGTACGCCGCCGTCCTCGCTACCGAGATCCGGCTGCTCACGCTGGACCGCCTGCGCCTCGGGCTGATCGACGACCTCTACGGCGCTGACTGGTCCTTCCTCGCCGGGCTGCGGCGCAGCGAGCTGGTGCAGAGCCTGACCACGAACGTGGAGCGCGCCCAGGTCGCGATCGCGATGGTGATCCGTCTGTTCGTCGGGGTGGTGATGCTGCTGGCGACCGCCGCGGTCGGCGTCCTGATCGCCCCGCTGGTCGGCGGCATCGCCGCCGCGGTCGTGCTGGCGGTGCTGCTGGGCTCGGCCCGGTCGACGCGGGGCGCGACCTCGCTCGGGCAGGAGATGAGCGAGCGGCTGGCCGGTTTCGGAGCAGCGCTCTCGGACTCGCTCGCCTCGGTCCGGGTGATGCGCGCGCACGGCGCCGAGGCCGCCTGGCTCGACATCGTCGGGGGAGAGGCGGGCCGGGTCCGCGACGTCCGCCGCAGCTACGTGGCCCGCTCCTCGATGGTGAGCGCCGGCATGGGGGTGGTCGCCGTCGCCGCCGTGCTCGGGCTGATCCTGCTCGGCCGGCACATCGGGCTCTCGACCGCCGAGCTGGTCACCCTGATCGTGGTCGCGATGCGCCTGCTCACCAACGGGCAGGGCGTGCTCGTCTCGGCGCAGCAGTTCGCCAACGACGTACCGGCCGTCGAGGCCCTGGTCTCGCTGCGGTCCGAGGCTCGTGCCCACCCCGAGACCGTGACCGCTGTCGCCAACAGCGCGGCGCCGGTTCCAGGGGCGGCCCTGGTCGAGCTGCGCTCGGTCGGCTTCCGGTACGACGCGGAGGCGGCCCCGGCGCTCGACGGTGTCTCCCTGACGCTGCCCAGGAACGGGGTGCTGACCCTGGTCGGCGCGAGCGGCGCCGGCAAGAGCACGCTCCTCGACCTGATCCTCGGCCTGCTCCAGCCGCAGTCCGGCGCGATGCTCGTCGACGGGGTCCCGGTCGCGGACCTGGCCCACTGGCGCAGCCGGGTCGGGTACGTGCCGCAGGCGACCGTGCTCGTCCCCGGGACGGTCTGGCAGAACCTGGCGTGGTCGCTCCAGCCCGGCCGCTCCCTGACCGAGGAGGCCGCCTGGGCCGCGCTGACCGCGGCCTGCCTCGACGACGTCGTCCGGGCACTGCCCGGGGGACTGCAGGCGCCGTTGCACGAGGTCGCGGAGCTCTCCGGCGGCGAGCAGCAGCGTCTCGCCATCGCCCGGGCGCTCGCCCGTGAGCCGGAGCTGCTGATCCTGGACGAGGCCACCAGCGCGCTCGACGCCGACACCGAGTCGCGCCTGCTGGCCAGCCTGCTCGACGGCAGCCGGGCGGTGCTGATGGTCACCCACCGGGCGGTCGCCGACGGGGCCGGCGCAGTGGTGCGACTCGACGAGGGGCGCGTCGCGAACGCCTGAGGTCCCGTTGTGCTGCCGAAATTGGAACGATCAAGTGGTCGTCGGCTACGGTCGTCGGGTGCGAGCAATTCGACGATTCACGGTCCGCCCCGTCCTGCCGCCCGCGCTGGCGCCGCTCCTGGAGCTGGTGACCAACCTGCGCTGGTCCTGGCACCCGCAGACCCAGGACCTGTTCGCGGAGATGGACCCCGAGGCGTGGGCCGAGGCCGGCCACGACCCGGTCCGCCTCCTGGGCGCGTTGTCCCCGGCCCGGCTGGACGAGCTCGCCGCCGACCAGGTCTTCCTCGCCCGCCTGGCCCAGGCCACGGACGACCTCGACGGCTACCTGACCGGCGAGCGCTGGTTCCAGCGCCGCACGGCGCGCGGCGACCGGCCGATGCCGGCGGCGATCGCCTACTTCTCGCCCGAGTACGGCATCACCTCGGTGCTGCCGCAGTACTCCGGCGGCCTCGGCATCCTGGCCGGCGACCACCTCAAGACCGCCAGCGACCTCGGCATCCCGCTGGTCGGCGTCGGGCTTCTCTACCGGCACGGCTACTTCCGCCAGTCGCTCTCCCGCGAGGGTTGGCAGCAGGAGACCTACCCGGTGCTCGACCCGGACGGACTTCCGATCACACCGCTGCGCGAAGCCGACGGGAGCCACGCCCAGGTCTCCCTGGAGATCCCCGGTGACCACCCGCTGCTGGCCCGGATCTGGGTCGCCCAGGTCGGCCGGGTCCCGCTGCTGCTGCTCGACTCCGACGTCGAGGCCAACCCCGAGTCGCTGCGCGAGGTGACCGACCGGCTCTACGGCGGGACGGTCGAGCACCGGCTGCGCCAGGAGCTGCTGCTCGGCGTCGGAGGGGTCCGGGCGCTGCGGGCGTGGTCGCGGATCACCGGCGCGCCTGAGCCCGAGGTCTTCCACACCAACGAGGGCCACGCGGGCTTCCTCGGCCTGGAGCGCATCCGCGAGCTGTCGGTGGCCGACGGCGGCCCTCGGCTCGACTTCGCCTCGGCGCTCGAGGTCAGTCGAGCCGGCACCGTCTTCACCACCCACACCCCGGTCCCGGCCGGCATCGACCGCTTCCCGCGCGAGCTGATCGCCCAGTACTTCGGGCCGACCAGCCCGGTGGCCGGCATCGAGGTCGACGACGTGCTCGCCCTCGGCGCCGAGGACTACGACGGCGGCGACCCCGGTGTGTTCAACATGGCCGTGATGGGGTTCCGGCTCGCGCAGCGGGCCAACGGAGTCTCGCTGCTGCACGGGCACGTCAGCCGCGGCATGTTCAACGGCCTCTGGTCGGCCTTCGACGAGGCCGAGGTTCCGATCACCTCGATCACCAACGGCGTGCACGGGCCGACCTGGGTCGCCCGTGAGGTCTTCGAGCTCGCCACCAAGCTCGGCGCCGACGTGGAGGCGACGGGGTCTGACGAGGGGGGCGATGAGGTCTGGTCGGTGGTCGACAAGGTCCCGGCCGAGGAGCTCTGGGCGACCAAGCGCGTCCTGCGCGAGCGACTCGTCGCCGATGCGCGGGTGCGGTTGCGCAAGTCCTGGCAGCAGCGCGGCGCCGCGGCGGCCGAGCTCGGCTGGATCGACGACGTCCTGGACCCGGACGTGCTCACCATCGGCTTCGCCCGCCGGGTGCCGTCGTACAAGCGGCTCACCCTGATGCTGCACGACCGCGAGCGCCTAACGCGGCTGCTCCTCGACCCGGAGCGCCCGGTGCAGCTGGTCATCGCCGGCAAGGCGCACCCCGCCGACGAGGGCGGCAAGAAGATGATCCAGGAGATCGTCCGGTACGCCGACGAGGCCGGGGTGCGGCACCGGATCGTGTTCCTGCCGAACTACGACATCGCGATGGCGCAGCCGCTCTACCCGGGTTGCGACGTCTGGCTGAACAACCCGCTGCGCCCGTACGAGGCCTGCGGCACCTCCGGCATGAAGGCCGCGGTCAACGGCGCGCTGAACCTGTCCATCCTCGACGGCTGGTGGGACGAGTGGTACGACGGCGACAACGGCTGGGCGATCCCGTCCGCCGACGCGGTCGGGGACGAGTCCGAGCGCGACGCCATCGAGGCCGCGGCGCTCTACGACCTGATCGAGAACGAGGTCGCCCCGCGGTTCTACGACCACGACTCCGAGGGTCTGCCGATCCGCTGGATCGAGATGGTGCGGCACACCCTGAAGTCGCTGGGGCCGAAGGTGATCTCCACCCGGATGCTGCGCGACTACGTCGAGCGGCTGTACCTCCCGGCGACCGAGGCGGCGCACGCGATCAATTCGTCGTACGACGGTGCTCGTGACCTGGCCGCCTTCAAGGAGCGGGTGCGCACCGGCTGGGACGACGTGCGGATCGACCACGTGGAGTCCGGTGGTGTCTCGGAGTCGCCCGAGGTCGGCGGCGCGCTCGACCTGCAGGTCTACGTCTCGCTCGGGTCGCTGGCGCCCGAGGACGTCGTCGTCGAGGTCGTGCACGGGCGGGTCAAGGGCGAGGACGACATCCTCGACGCGATCGGCACGCCGCTCGCGCACGCTGAGTCCTACGAAGGCGGCCGCCACCGGTTCCACGGCACGCTCGTCCTCGAGCGGGCCGGTTCGTTCGGGTACACGGTGCGGGTGCTGCCGAACCACCCCGCGCTGGCATCGAACGCCGAGCTCGGGCTGGTGGCGCTGGCCTGACGGTTTCCCTAGGCAAGACGTGAAACCGGCGAGACGACCCGATGTTTCGGGTCGGAACTGGATCCTTCGGGTCGGCGAATCTCCACAACCCCATCATGGAGGGGATCGATCAACAGGCGTTGAGCTGGCGTGACTGAAGGCTCGGTGGGCAAGGCAGCCTCCGTTCCATGCTTGAACTGACAGGGCTACATGAGCACGGAGTGTTCCTGCGGCGCGACGCCGTCGGACTCGGGTACGACGATCGCGATCTAAGGCGCTCGATACGAGATGGCGAGATCGTTCGGATCCGGCACGGCGCTTATGCAGCGGCTCAAGTGTGGGCTGATCTCGACGAAGTGGGACGACACGTTCTCCGCGCACATGCGGTCATGCTGACCCATGAATCCGCCGTGGCCCTCAGCCATATCTCCGGTGCCGCCCTCCATGGGATGAAGCTCTGGGATGCCGATCTTCGACGTGTGCATGTGACCAGACTGGGGGCGATGGGATCGCGCAAGCACTCGGATGTCGCTTATCACGACGACCCACGTCTTCCCGGAGTCCTCGAGCTCGCGGGTGCGAAGACCCTGAGTGCCGCTCGGTGTGCCCTTGGTGCCGCGACGACCACCTCGGTCGAGGGTGGCATGGTCCTACTCGATTCGGCCTACCACTTGGGGCTGCTCAGCCAGGACGCGCTCCGCGCGGAGCTCGAGGGCATGAGGCGTTGGCCCGGCACGGCTCGGTTACAGATCACGCTGCGACTCGCATCTCCGGGCGCGGAGTCGGTGGGCGAGTCCCGTGCACGCTTCCTGTTCTTCTTCCACGGCCTTCCCCGTCCGGAACTCCAGTACCCCGTGTACGACGGCGACGTCTTGATTGCCACGACCGACTTCGCCTGGCCCGAGCTCGGAGTGGTCGGCGAGTTCGACGGCAAGATCAAGTACGGCCGCCTGCTCAAACCCGGGGAGACCCCGGGCGACGCCGTCTTTCGGGAGAAGCGACGCGAGGATCGAATTCGAGAGGTGACCGGGTGGCGGGTTGTTCGACTTGTCTGGGCAGACCTAGCCGACCCGCGTCGAACAGCCGCCCGACTCGTCAAAGTCCTCGGGCGCCGAACGACCTGAAGCCATCACTTCCGACCCAAAGCATCGGGTCGTTCTGCCGGTTTCACGTCTTGCCTAGGGAATCCGCCGCCTAGCCGTCCTGCTGGAGGACGACGACCGACTCGGCGGCGAGCGTGAAGGTCTGACCGGCGCGCAGCTCGGTCCCGACGGGCACGGCCGCCGCGGTCGAGAGCACGGCTGATCCCGACTGGACCCACGCGTTCTCGAGCAGGGTGACCTCGCGGTCCTCGGAGCCGCCGTTGAGCCAGATCAGGAACGAGGCGTCGCGCTGCTGCTCGCCCTGGGGCCCGGGGGAGCGCAGCGGGTCGCCGGAGACGAACATGCCGATCACCTTCAGGCCGTCGTCGTGCCAGTCGTCGCCGGCCATCTCGCGGCCGTCCGGGTGCAACCACGCCAGGTCCTTCGGGCCACCCTTGATGGCGGGCCGCCCTTCGAACCAGTGCCGCTGCCGCAGGGCCGGGTGCTCGCGTCGGATCTTCAGCGCCGTCTTGGTGATGTCCCAGAGCCCGAGCCAGGCGTCGTCGGGGCGCCAGTCGACCCAGGAGATCTCGTTGTCCTGGGAGTAGGCGTTGTTGTTGCCGCGCTGGGTGCGCCCGCGCTCGTCGCCTGCGGTGATCATCGGCACGCCGTTGGACATGCACAGGGTGATCATCAGGTTGGCGGCCAGACGCTGGCGCCGCTCGACGATCGCCGGGTCGTCGGTCTCACCCTCGACGCCACAGTTCTGCGACCGGTTGTTGTCGGTGCCATCGGCGTTGTCCTCGCCGTTCGCCTCGTTGTGCTTGGCCTCGTAGGAGACGAGGTCACGCAGCGTGAAGCCGTCGTGCGCGGTGATGAAGTTGACCGAGGCGTACGGCGACCGGCCGTCGTCGGCGTACAGGTCCGAGGACCCGGCCAACCGGGTCGCGACGGTGCGGATGCCGTCGCCGTGCCCGCGCCAGAAGTCGCGCAACGTGTCGCGGAACTGGTCGTTCCACTCCACCCACGGCGGCGGGTACTCGCCGACCTTGTAACCGTCGCCGGACGCGTCCCAGGGCTCGGCGATCAGCTTGGCGTGCCGCAGCGCCGGGTCCTGGCCGATCGTGGTGAGCAGGTGCCCGGACATGTCGACCTCGTAGCCGGACCGGGTCAGCGCCGAGAGCAGGTCGAAGCGGAAGCCGTCGACGTGCATCTCGTTCACCCAGTAGCGCAGCGAGTCGAGGATCAGCCGCAGCGCCTGCGGGTTGGCCGCGGCCACCGTGTTGCCGCACCCGGTGACGTCCCAGTAGGTGTCGTCGAACCGGGCGTGCGCGGGCAGCTCGTCCTCCTCCTCGGTCTGGCCGACCCGGTGGTAGAAGAGGTCGTCGAGGCCGCGGAAGCTCAGCGTCGGGCCGAGGGCACCGGCCTCGGCGGTGTGGTTGTAGACGACGTCGAGGATCACCTCGATGCCGGCCTCGTGGAAGTTCTTGACCATCTGCTTGAACTCGGTGACCTGCTGGCCGCGGTCGCCGGAGGACGAGTACGCGTTGTGCGGGGCGAAGAACCCGATGGAGTTGTAGCCCCAGTAGTTCGTCAGACCGAGGTCGGCCAGCCGCGGCTCGGGCACGTACTGGTGCATCGGCAGCAGCTCGACGGCGGTGACCCCGAGCTCGGTGAGGTAGCGGATCACCTCGGGGCTGCCGAGGCCGGCGTACGTGCCGCGCAGCTCCTCGGGGATCTCCTGGTGCAGCTGGGTGAAGCCCTTGACGTGGACCTCGTAGACGACGGTGTCGCGCCAGCGCCGCCGCTGCGGAGGATCGCCGTCCGGCCCCCAGTCGAAGGCGTTGTCGACGACCACCGAGCGCGGCATCGACGGGGCCGAGTCCTGCGTGCTCGGGCTCTCGGGGTGCTCCAGGTCGTAGCCGAAGATCTCCGGCCCCGGGACGACGGCACCGCTGACCGCGCGGCCGTAGGGGTCGAGCAGCAGCTTGTTCGCGTTGAACCGCAGTCCGCGCGAGGGCTGCCAGGGCCCGTCCGCGCGATAGCCGTACCGGGTGCCGCGGGCCACGCCGGGGATCGCGCCGTGCCAGATGCCGAGGGTGTGCTCGGTGAGCTGGTGCCGGGTCTCGGTCCCGTCGTCGTCGAAGAGGCAGACCCACAGCGCGGTGGCCTCGGGGGCGCTCACCGCGAAGTTGGTGGACTCCTCCGACCAGGTCGCGCCGAGCGGCCAGCCGCGGCCAGGCCACACCTCGGCGCGTTGATCACGTTCAGTCCACTGCCCGGGAGCCACGGGGCCATTGTGTCGGATGGTTGTTACGCGCAGGATGTGCGGATGAAGATCACCGGTCCCGTCACCGCCGTCGCCGCCTCCGCCGCCCTGCTCGCAGCCGTGCTGGTCTCACCACCGGCCGAGGCGACCAAGCCGCGCCCGGGAACCTCGACCGGGACCGCACGGATCTTCATGGTCAACCCGGTGCAGTCGACCGGTGACGAGACGCTCACCGACCAGAAGGACGCCGCCTCGGCGGTGCCGGCGAGCGCCTACACGATCGCCCAGCTGCGCAACCTGGACGGCTCGGGCTACCTGCGCGGGAAGTGGGCGACCGTCTCCTCGGCGACCGGCACCCCGGCGTTCAGCAGCACGAACACGTTCCGCTACTACCGAAACCAGGACCAGTTCGAGCAGGTGATGGCCTACTACTGGGTCAACCAGGCGCAGGAGTACCTGCAGTCGCTCGGCTTCGGCTCGCAGTTCCCCGGGATCGTGAAGCAGCAGTTCTCCGTGAAGGTCGACCAGTACGGCGGCGACAACTCGTACCAGACCGACAAGCCCTACCGGCTGCGCCTGGGCAAGGGTGGCGTGGACGACGGCGAGGACGCCGAGGTGATCGTGCACGAGTACGGCCACGCCGTGCACGCCTCGCAGGTGCCCGGCTTCGGCGCCAGCGAGGAGGCCGGTTCCATCGGCGAGGCCTGGGGTGACTACTTCGGCGTGACCGTGGGCCTGGACGCTGCGAAGACCTACGGCTGGCCGGTCAAGGCCGACCCGTCGTGCCCGATGGACTGGGACTCGACCTCCTACACCGACGCACCGCACTGCATCCGCAGCTTCCACACGGACAAGACCGTCGCCGACAAGACCGGCGAGGTGCACGCCGACGGCGAGATCTGGTCGCAGGCGCTCTGGGAGATCCGCCTGGGGTACGTCGCCCTGGGCAAGACGACCCGCGCCTGGGACACCACGTTGATCGACTCCCAGTTCGACTACGCGCCGGACACCAGCTTCTCCGCGGCGGCGAAGGCGACCTGGGCGAAGGCGAAGGCGCGCGACGGACAGGCCGCGGCGGACCTGGTCAGGGCGCGGTTCGCGGCCCGGGGGATCACCTTCTAGTGCTGCTGCACTAGGTTTCCCGGCATGGGTGAATTCGTACGTCTGGAGGTGGCCGACGGCGTCGGCACCATCCGGCTGGACCGGCCGAAGATGAACGCGATCAGCACCGGTGTGCAGCGCGACCTGCTCGAGGTGGCCGCCGAGGCGACCGAGCGCGACGACGTCCGGGCCCTGGTGCTCACCGGCGGCGAGCGCGTCTTCGCGGCGGGCAACGACGTCAAGGAGATGGCCGACTGGTCCTACACCGACATGGTCGACCACGTCGACCTGGTGCAGGGCTCGGTGACCGCGATCGCCCGCATCCCCAAGCCGGTGGTGGCCGCGGTGAACGGCTACGCCCTCGGTGGCGGCTGCGAGCTGGCGATGGCAGCCGACCTCCGGTTCGCCGCGGACAACGCGGTCTTCGGCCAGCCCGAGGTCCTGCTCGGGATCACCCCCGGCGCGGGCGGCACCCAGCGGCTCGCCCGCCTGGTCGGCCCGAGCCGGGCCAAGGAGCTGATGTTCACCGGCCGGATGGTCAAGGCCGAGGAGGCTCTCGCGATCGGCCTGGTCGACCGGATCTTCCCGGCCGCCGACGTCATCGCCGAGGCGACGGCGTGGGCCGCGCAGTTCGTGAACGCGGCGCCGTACGCGCTGCGGGCGATCAAGGACGCCGTGGACCGCGGCCTGGAGACGGACCTCGAGACCGGGCTGGGCATCGAGCGCCAGCACTTCGCCGGCGTCTTCGCCACCGAGGACCGCACCACCGGGATGAGCTCGTTCATCGAGAACGGGCCGGGGAAGGCTGTGTTCAACGGCCGTTGAGCCCCTCCGCGCAGGTACCGTTCTCCTGTGGCGAAAGTGGTGAAATCAGACGAGCCGATCTCGACCGGCGCGAAGGCCTCGCAGGTCCGCAACGACGAGATCCGCGAGACGATGTCGAAGATCCTGCGCGTGATCTTCCTGTTCTTCGCGGTCGTGCTCGCCCTCGGCGCGTTCCTGATCGCGGCCCGCGACAACGTCAGCCAGAGCAACGAGATCGTGAAGTTCGTCAAGCACTTCGCCGACGCCGTCGACGGCCCGTTCAGCCGGGACAACGGCATCTTCAAGTTCAGCGGCAAGAACGCCGAGACCAAGGACGCCGTGGTCAACTGGGGGATCGCCGCGATCGTCTACCTGGCGATCGGCCGCTACGTGCAGCACCTGCTGGCCCCGCGCAAGCGCCGCTAACTCCAGCAAGCGGTTGTGACTGACTCCATACGAGACGGTGTGGGTGGTTTCGTGACTCGCCGGTAGTCTCATCCGAGTTCACCCACCTGACCTAGGAGGGGCCCCGAGGGGCCGAAACCAGCATGAACATTGTCGTCTGTGTGAAATACGTACCCGACGCGACCGCCGACCAGGCCTTCGAGTCGGACAACACCGTGGACCGCGTCGGCGTCCCGGGTCTGCTCTCGGAGCTCGACGAGTACGCCGTCGAGCAGGCGCTGCAGCTCAAGGAGAAGAACGAGGCTCCTGACTCGGTGACCGTGACCGCGCTGAGCATCGGCCCGGAGGCTGCTGCGGACGCGATCCGCAAGGCTCTGCAGATGGGTGCCGACTCCGGCGTCCACGTCGTCGACGACGCCATCGCCGGCTCCGACGCGCTGGCCACCTCCAAGGTGCTCGCCGCCGCCATCAACAAGATCGGCTCCGTCGACGTGATCGTCTGCGGCATGGCCTCGACCGACGGCGGCATGTCCGTCGTCCCGGCGATGCTGGCCGAGCGCCTCGACCTGCCGCAGGTCACCTTCGCCTCCGTCGTGGAGTCGCAGGGCGACCAGTTCCGGATCAAGCGCGACGGCGACACCGCCACCGAGATCATCGGTGCGACCGCCCCGCTCGTGCTGTCGGTGACCGACCAGACCGGCGAGGCCCGCTACCCGTCCTTCAAGGGCATCATGGCCGCGAAGAAGAAGCCGCTGGAGTCGTACTCGCTGGGTGACCTCGGCGTCGACGCGGGTGAGGTCGGCCTGTCCGCCGCCTGGACCGCCGTGGACAACACCGAGGCCCGCCCGCCGCGGACCGCCGGCACCATCGTGACCGACGAGGACGGCTCGGGCGCCACCGCGCTGACCGAGTTCCTCGCGTCCAAGAAGTTCATCTGAGCCGGGAGAGGTAAGAAGACATGAGTGAGATCCTGGTTCTGGTCGACCACGTCGACGGTGCTGTGAAGAAGCCGACCCTGGAGCTGCTGGCCATCGCCAAGCGTCTGGGCACCCCGGCCGCCGTGTTCATCGGTGCCGGCGACAAGGCCGCCGCTGCTGCCGAGACCGTCGCCAAGTTCGGCGCCGAGAAGGTCTACGCCGTCGACGACGCCGAGATCAAGGGCTACCTGGTGGCCCCGAAGGCCGAGGCGCTGCAGCAGATCGCCGCGCAGGCCAACCCGGGCGCCATCCTGATCGTCTCCTCCGCGGAGGGCAAGGAGATCGCTGGTCGTCTGGCCGTCAAGCTGGACTCCGGCCTGATCACCGACGCCGTCGACGTGCAGGAGGGCCCGGTGACCACCCAGTCGGTGTTCGCCGGAAACTTCACCGTCACCGCGAAGGTCACCCAGGGCACGCCGATCATCACCGTCAAGCCGAACTCGGCTGCGCCCGAGGAGGGTGCCGGCGCCGGCACCGTCGAGAACGTGTCGGTGACCATCTCGGATGCCGCGAAGAAGGCGCAGATCGTGGCCTCGCAGCCGCGTGAGTCGACCGGTCGCCCCGAGCTCAACGAGGCCGCGATCATCGTCTCCGGCGGTCGTGGCACCGGCGGCAACTTCGACCCGATCGACGCCCTGGCCGACAGCCTCGGTGCCGCCGTGGGTGCCTCGCGCGCCGCGGTCGACTCGGGCTGGAAGCCGCACGCCTTCCAGATCGGTCAGACCGGCAAGGTCGTCTCGCCGCAGCTCTACATCGCGGCCGGCATCTCCGGTGCGATCCAGCACCGCGCGGGTATGCAGACCTCGAAGACGATCGTCGCCGTCAACAAGGACGAAGAGGCGCCGATCTTCGAGCTGGTCGACTTCGGCGTCGTCGGGGACCTGCACACGGTGCTCCCCGCCGCGACCGAGCAGATCACCGCTCGCAAGGGCTGAGTACGCAGCTGTTCACCACCGGGCCGGTCAGGGCCGCCACCGCGTGCATCGCGGGCGGCGCCCTGGCCGGTTCGGTCGTTCTCACCCTGCTGCGCCTGCTGACGCCGGACACGTTCTGGTTCGTGCTCGCGACCAGCTTCGCGCCGTACGCGCTGCCGGGTTTCCTGGTCGCCGCCCTCGGCTTCGGCCTGTTGCGACCCGGCACCGAGCCGGCGCTGCGCCGCTGGCTCGCGGTGGTGGTCGCCGGGTCCGTCCTCGGGGCCGGGTTCCACGCGGCTCTGCTGGTGCCGGCGTACGCCGGTGAGCACGCGACCGGGCGGCCGGACCTGGTCGTGATGAACCTGAACCTGCGGAAGGGCCACGCCGACGCCGAGAAGGCGGTGGCACTGGCCCGGCGCGAGCACGCGCAGCTGGTGGTCCTCGAGGAGGTCACCCCGGGCGAGCTCAGCCGGCTGCACGCCGCGGGCATCACCACGACGCTGCCGTACGAGGCGGGCAGCGCCGGGTCCGGGGGATCGGGCACGGTGGTGTTCTCGGTCTACCCGCTCGGCCAGGTCGCCCGGGTGCCGCTGCAGCACGACGGCTACCGGATCGCGGTGGCGGCCCCGGAGCCGTTCTGGCTGGTCGCGGTGCACGTCGCCCAACCGCTGGTCGGCCCGGGCAACTGGCGGGCGGACTGGAGCGTGCTCAACCAGGTGGTGCCGGCCCTCACCGGACGGCCGGTGATGCTGGTCGGGGACTTCAACAGCACCTTGGACCACCGCCCCGTGCGGAACCTCCTCGCCGACGGCTTCGCCGACGCGGCGCGGGCTGCGAACTCCGGCTGGCAGCCCACCTGGCCGAGCACCGGGCTGGGCCTGATCGCGATCGACCACGTGCTCACCCGAGGCGGCTACCGGTCGATCAGCACCAGCACGTTCCACGTTCCCGGGAGTGACCACCGGGCCCTGGTGGCCCGGCTCGCCCGCTGAGCGCCCAGGGCGCCGGTCGTCAGATCTTGGCGAGCGAGGCCAGGATCGCCTCGAGCTGGTCGCCCGCGGCCGAGGCGGTGTGCGCGCTCACGGTGATCAGGACCTGGTCGTCGGACGAGGCGCCGACGGCGAGAGCCTTGCCCGCGACCACGGTGCCGCCGGTCGCCAGGGTGTAGGTGATGGTGACGCCCTTGCCGATCGGGGTGTCGACCGTGCTGGTGTCCGAGGTCTTGCCGCCGACCGCGGCGATCTGGAGCCGCATCTGGCTCTCCGTCGCCTGGCCGGGGGTCAGCGGGACCACGTTCACGTTCTCCAGGAAGCCGCTGTCGGCACCCTGGTCGGTGACCGCCATGACCTCGACGGAGGTCTCGACGTACTGGATGAGCTTCTCCGGGGTCGTCCCGAGCTTCTCGGCCATGTTCTTCATCACCGGGTTCGAGGCGTTGAGGGCGCCGTCCCGGTCGATCTTCGACCAGCCCTTGGGCAGCTGGAAGCTGAAGCCGTGCTTCTTCAGCGCGACGGTCTGGACCTCGACGCCGGAGGAGCTCGTCGTGGACGTGCCTGCCGGTCCGTCCGTCTTCGGTCCGCTCGAACCTCCGCAGCCGGCGGTCAGCCCGAGGGCGAGGACGGCGGTGGCGGTGGTGAGCGTGCGCGTGAGCCGAGACAGAGTGGTCATGGCCGGAGTTTAGGGTCGCGAACCGGACTCGGGACCGGTTTCCACCGGGCGCGCCGTAGTCTTGGACGGACATGACCGTCTATCTCGACCACGCGGCGACCACGCCGATCCTGCCCGAGGCCGCCGCGGCGATGACCGCGCAGCTCGGCAGCGTCGGCAACGCGAACTCGCTGCACGCCTCCGGCCGCGCCGCGCGCCGGGTCGTCGAGGAGTCCCGCGAGACGGTCGCGCGCGCTCTCGGGTGCCGGCCGGGCGAGGTCGTCTTCACCTCCGGTGGCACCGAGGCCGACAACCTGGCGCTCAAGGGGCTGTACTGGTCGAGGCGCGCGAGCGACCCGGCACGGGTCCGCATCCTGTCCAGCGCGGTCGAGCACCATGCGGTGCTGGACCCGCTGCACTGGCTGGCCGAGGAAGAGGACGCCCAGGTCGAGCTGATCGGCGTCGACGCCGTCGGTCGTCTGGACCTGGACGCTCTGCGCGCGAGCATCGAGGCGGACCCGGGCAGTGTCGCGCTGGTCTCGGTGATGTGGGCCAACAACGAGGTCGGCACCGTCCAGCCCATCGCCGAGGTCGTCGCGCTCGCCCACGAGCACGGCATCCCGGTGCACACCGACGCGGTGCAGGCGGTCGGCCAGGTGCCGGTCGACTTCGCCGCCTCCGGCGTGGACGCGATGACGGTGACGGGTCACAAGATCGGCGGCCCGTACGGGATCGGTGCGCTGCTGGTCCGGCGCGAGGTCCAGCTGACCGCGCTGCTGCACGGTGGCGGGCAGGAGCGCGACGTGCGCTCGGGGACCATCGACGCGCCCGCGATCGCCGGGTTCGCAGCGGCCTGCGAGCTCGCCGTCAAGCACCAGCCCGCCCTGGCCGACGGCCTGGCCCGGTTGCGGGACCGGCTCGAGGCAGGAGTGCTCGCGCGGGTCCCCGAGGCCATCTCGAACGGCGACCCGGACGCCGGCGCCGAGCACCGGCTTCCCGGCAACGCCCACCTGACGTTCCCCGGCTGCGAGGGCGACTCGTTGCTCATGCTGCTCGACGCCCGGGGCATCGAGTGCTCGACCGGGTCGGCCTGCAACGCCGGGGTCCCGCAGGCTTCGCACGTGCTGCTGGCGATGGGGTACGACGACGAGCAGGCCCGCGGCTCGTTGCGCTTCTCGCTCGGGCACACCTCGACCGAGGCCGACGTGGACGCGCTGCTGGAGGCGATCGGGCCGGTCGTCGAGCGCGCCCGGGCCGCCGGTCAGACCTCCCGGGCAGGGAAAGAACCGGTCTGATGAAGGTCCTGGCAGCGATGTCGGGCGGCGTGGACTCGGCGGTGGCGGCAGCACGTGCGGCCGAGGCGGGGCACGACGTCACCGGGATCCACCTCGCGCTCTCCCGCAACCCGAAGTCCTACCGGACCGGGGCGCGCGGTTGCTGCACGATCGAGGACTCCAACGACGCCCGTCGGGCCGCGGACGTCATCGGCATCCCCTTCTACGTCTGGGACCTCTCCGACCGCTTCCACGAGGACGTGGTCGAGGACTTCCTGTCCGAGTACGCCGGTGGACGGACGCCGAACCCGTGCCTGCGGTGCAACGAGAAGATCAAGTTCGCCGCGGTGCTCGAGCGCGGCCTGGCGCTCGGGTTCGACGCGGTGGTGACCGGTCACTACGCGCAGCTGCGCACCGGTGCGGACGGCCTGATCGAGATGCACCGGGCGGTCGACGCCGGCAAGGACCAGTCCTACGTCCTCGGCGTGCTCACCCAGGACCAGCTGGCGCACTCGCTGTTCCCGCTCGGGGACACCGCGAAGCCCGAGATCCGTGCCGAGGCCGAGCGCCGCGGGCTCCAGGTCGCCGACAAGCCGGACAGCCACGACATCTGCTTCATCTCCGACGGCGACACCGGCGGCTGGCTGGGGGAGAAGCTCGGCGAGTCAGCGCCGAACACCTCCGGCCCGATCGTCGACTCCGAGTCCGGCGAGGTGCTCGGCGAGCACGAGGGCTCGTGGCGCTTCACCGTCGGCCAGCGCAAGGGCTTGCGCATCGGCACCCCCGCCGCCGATGGCAAGCCCCGGTTCGTGCTGGACATCGAGCCGGTCTCCGGCACGGTCACCGTCGGACCGCGCGAGGCACTCGCGGTGACCGGACTGACCTGCATCCGACCGCTGTGGTGCGGGACCGCTCCGGACGCCCCGCTGGAGTGCACGGTCCAGCTGCGTGCCCACGGGGAAGAGCACCGAGCGGTCGTGGTGCCCTCCACGGACGGCTTCGACGTCACCCTGCGCGACGCCGCTTCCGGGATCGCTCCCGGACAGGCGTGCGTGATCTACGACGGCACCCGGGTGGTCGGCTCGGGCACCATCGCGGCCACCGAGCGCTAACCGGTCCGCTGCTGCGGGACCTGGCTGCGGTGCAGGTGTGCCCGGACGATCTCCTCGAACGAGTCCGGGTCGAGCGGCGTGACCGTGGGCTTGAACCGCGCGCCGATGTCGATCACCACCGCTGTGCGCCGGTTCTGCCGGTGGGTGTCGAGGTTCCACCAGTGGGTCAGGTCCGACGGGCCCCAGAGCAGCGGCTGGAACCCGGCCCAGCCTTTGATCGGGAGCACGGACAGCGATCTGATCTCGTCGTACTTCACCCGCAGGGCGCCCCACGGGTAGTAGCGCTGGATCGCCAGGCCGCTGTCGTCGCAGGCGATGCCACCGTCGTCGTAGTGGGCTCGTGCACTGTCCATGCGTCCCTCCAGAGCATGTCGAGTTTCAACTCGCATCCTGCTCCGGGGTTCCGCGACTCGCCAGAGTCAAAGGTCCTGATTCAGGACCTTCTTCGGAAAGTTCTTCCGGCTCTCAGGTCCGACGACGACGAACAGCGGCGACCGCGAGCACGACCACGAGGCTCTCGGAGAGCACCGAGACAACGCCCAGCGGCTCGAACCAGTTGCCCACGTCGTCGGCCAGCTGGGGGAAGGCGACCAGCCGGGTGGCGGCGTAGGCCAGCACGGCGGCTCCGCAGACGACCGCTGCGGACTGGTAGGCCCAGGTCGAGCTGCGCACGGCGATGACCGCCCCGAGGCTGAGGCAGACAGCGGTGAGGGCGATGAAGAGAACGCCCATGTAGGGGGCTTCCTCCAGGTGCGGAGCGATCACCGGGATGTGCGCGACCGCTGCGACCATGATCGATCCGACCACGGCCCACTGCAGCGCGACGTTCACCCGACCCTTCAGGGCCGACGCGTGGTCGGCCCTGAAGGTGTTCGCGGTGGTGGACATCAGCTGAGCTTCTTGTTCGCGGCGATTCCGCCGGCGAGGATCTTCGCGGTGCCCGGCATGTGCATGGCTGCCATCTCCAGGTCGGAGAAGACCGTGGTCTTCCCGGCGACCAGCGCGTCGATGGTGTCCAGCAGCGTCTGCACGTGCGGGATCAGCTCCTTGGCGACCGCGTCGGCCGGCAGCTCGGGAACGACCGAGTTGATCAGCTGGCCGAACGAGGTGCGGTAGCCGTCGAGGTCCTTCTTCGCCTTGGTCGCCATGGCCGTGTTCTTGGTGGCCTTGCCCAGGGTGTAGTTCACGAAGAACCCGATGTGCTGGCGCCAGGACTCCAGGAACGGCTTCTCGGCGTCGGGGTAGGCCGAGCCGACGGCCTTGGAGAGCGCGACCGAGTTGGCGTCCAGGGCGTTGACCGCGGCGACGACGGACGGGTCCTTGAGGTTGCCGCCCTTCTGCACGGCCTGCACCAGCGCGATGCCGGCCAGGTCGACGTGCGAGTCGAGCAGGTAGGTCAGGCCCGAACGCAGGTTCGACGCGTCGCTGTCGACGTTGCCGGCGAGGTTCTTGTTCTTGGCGATGCCGCCGGCCAGGATGTCCGCGGTCATCGGCATGTGGTCCGCAGCCTTGGACAGCAGTGCGAACGCGTCGCCCTTGCCCGTGACCAGCGCGTCGATGGCGGCGTACAGGGTGTTGACGTGCGGGATGAGCTCCTTGGCGACCGCGTCGGCCGGCAGCTCGGGAACGACCGAGTGGATCAGCTGGCCGAACGAGGTGCGGTAGCCGTCGAGGTCCTTCTTCGCCTTGTTCATCATCGCGGTGTTCTTGGTGGCCTCACCGAGGGTGTAGTTCACGAAGAACCCGATGTGCTGGCGCCAGGACTCCAGGAACGGCTTCTCGGCATCCGGGTAGACCGAGCCGACGGCCTTGGAGAGGGCGACCGAGTTGCCGTCCAGGGTGGTCACCGCGGCGACGACGGCCGGGTCCTTGAGGTTGCCGCCCTTCTCCACCGCGGTCTTCAGGGCGATGCCCGCGAGGTAGACGTGCTGGGTCAGCAGGTCGGTCAGGGCCGCGCGCAGGTCTGCGGACGCGGTCGTGGTCGCGGCTGCGCCGGTGACCTTCGTGCTCGAGTTCGAGCTCGAACCCGACGGGGTGTCGGATGAGCTGCTGCCGCAGGCGGCGACGGATACCGTCAACAGGCTCGCGACCGCGGCTGCGGCCAGGCGAGTCTTGCCGGAAGTGAACATGGTCATGACGTGCTCCTTGCTGAGGTGAAAGGTGAAGGGGTGAAGCGCTCGCGCCCGCAGAACTACGGAGTCACGTCGATCTCGCCTGCCATGCCCTTGTGGATCGAGCAGTAGTAGACGTACTTCCCCGGCTTGGTGAACGTGTAGGACACGTCCTTGCCGGCGCGTAGGGGCTTGTTGATCAAGCCGTCGGGGTTCTCCGCGGTACGTAGTCCGTCGGAGCCCAGGGTGAAGGTGCCGGTGGTCACCGTGTGGCCGATGCCGTCGCCGGCCTTCCAGGTGACCTTGGTGCCGACCTTGACGGTCAGCTTCTCGGGCATGAAGGACAGCAGCTTGGTGGTCACGGTGTCCTTGCTGCTCGAGCCCGAGGACTTCGGGGAGCCCGAGCCGGTGGAACCACAGCCGGCGACCAGCGCCAGGGTCAGAGCGGTCACGCCGAGGGCGCCCGCGATACGTCGTGCCCGAGATGGTGCCGTCGTTGTCTTCACGAGAGTGCTTCGCTCCCACCGTCGCGGGGGATTGGAGACGTGGTGGTGTTTCTGCGACTGCGCAGCACCAGTGCCAGCAGGAGGACGGCGGCAGCGACGGCCGCGATCGCCTGGGCGATGGCAGTGTGCGTCTTGTCGGGGTACCAGGCGGGCTCGTACATCGCCGGCAGCGGGCCGAGGGAACCGAAGTCGTAGTAGCGGTAGACGAGCAGCGGCACCAGACCACCGCCGGCGACCGAGGCCGCGAGGAACGCGGCGATCGGCGTGCGCACGACCAGCACCAGCAGGGCCGCGGCGATCGCGAGCCAGGCCTCGATCCGGAACAGGTCACCCTGGCTGACGGTGCTGCTCTTGATCTGGTCGTACGCCGGCGCGAGGTGGAAGTGGATCTTCGCGTCGTACGCCAGTCCCGCCGCCGCGACGACCTGGAGCAGGAGCAACGGTCCGTGCGTGCGCATCCGGGTGGCGAGGTTCATGCACGGGGTTCGTCGCCGTGCGGCTCGCGGGATTGGGGCCCGCGGTCCTTACGAGCTGCGCTTGGGGGGCAGCGGGAAGAACATCGAGGTGCGGGCTGCGTACTCGGGGTAGCCCGGGCGCTGCATCATCGTGCGCTCCAGGAGCCGGGCGCCGGTGGCGAAGACCAAGAAGTACGTCATGGCGATCGGGGAGAGGATCGTCAGGGGGCCGGGCCAGGCCGAGGCGCCGACCAGGTAGATGCCCCACCAGACGCAGGCGTCCCCGAAGTAGTTCGGGTGCCGGGTGTAGCGCCACAGCCCGCGGTCCATCACCGGACCACGGTCCGGGTCCTGCTTGTACGCCGCCAGCTGGCGGTCACCGACCGATTCGAAGACGAGCCCGGTGGCCCAGAGCGCCAGACCGACCACCATCAGCCAACCGACGCCGTCGCGCGCGACCACGCCGACCTGGACCGGCAGGGAGACGAACCAGATCGCCAGTCCCTGGGGCAGCAGCACCTTGCGGACGATGCCACCAGGCCCGCGTGCCAGGAGCTCCTCGTAGCGGGGGTCCTCCCCGGCGCCGTGCGAGCGCTTGCCGATGTGCGAGGCCAGCCGGACGCCCCAGAAGCTGACCATGGCCAGCAGGATCCAGGCGCGGTCGTTGCGGTCACCGACGGCCTCGACGTCGCTGATCGCGTTGGAGACCAGGACCGAGACCACCGAGACCACGATGAACCCCGGTCCCCAGATGGTGTCGACCACGGAGACCCGTCCGGTGCGCTGGGCGAGCTCGGCGGTGAGTCCCATCAGGGCCGCGACGGCCACCAGGGCCACCAACGTGACGACGAGGAAGTCGCCCACCGAGAACTCGTTCACCAGGTACGCACCGCCGGGAGGTCGTGCGGGGCGCCTGGACGCACCGCGAGGATCTGATCGACCCCCATCCTGCCGTCGCGGAAGGCCATCCCGCCACCGACGAGGTAGAGCCGCCAGACGCGGAGGTACTCCTCGGGGACCAGGGCGCGCAGCTCGTCCTGCTTGGCCTCGAACCGCTCGAGCCAGTGCCGGACGGTGTGCACGTAGTGCTCGCGCATCCCGTGCACGTCGCGGACCTCGAGACCACCGGCCTCGATCAGGTCGACGGTCTCGCCGACCGGGCGCATCGTCATGTCCGGGGCGATGAACGACTCGATGAACGGGCCGCCGCCGGGGTGCTTGCCGCCACTGACGCCGTTGCGCGACATCGCCTGGATCAGCACGCGACCTCCGGGCTTGACCGAGCGGCGCAGCACCTCGACGTAGGTCGGGTAGTTGGCCTGGCCGACGTGCTCGCCCATCTCGATCGAGGCGACCGCGTCGTGCTCACCCTCGGCATCGCGGTAGTCGCAGAGCTGGATGGTGACGAGGTCGCCCAGGCCGCGCTCGGCGATCCGGGCGTCGATGAACTTCTTCTGCTCCGCGGCGATGGTGATGCCGGTGACCGTCGCGCCGAAGTTCTGCGCGGCGTACAGGGACAGCGACCCCCAGCCGCAGCCGACGTCGAGGAACGTGGTGCCCGGGCCCAGCCCGAGCTTGCGGCAGACCAGGTCGAGCTTCGCGTCCTGTGCCTGCTCCAGCGTCATCTCCGGTGAGGAGTAGTAGCCCGAGGAGTAGGCCATGTTGTCGTCGAGAATCGCGTCGTAGAAGTCGTTGGAGAAGTCGTAGTGGTGGCTGATCGCCTCCCGGTCGCGGGACTTGCTGTGCAGCCTGCCCTTGAGCACGGCCTGCGAGACAGGTGCGGCCGGGCGGCGGCCGAGGGCTCCCACCCTCAGTGCCGCCCGGGCCGCCCGCCAGAGGGTGCCGGGCGTCGCGGAAACCCCCGTGAGTCCGCGCTGCGCGATCACCGTCCAGACATGGGTGAGGGCGTCGTCGAGATCGCCCTCCACGTCGAGCTCGCCGGTCACGTAGGCCTGAGCGGCCCCGAGCTCGCCGGGTGCCCAGAGCAGCCGGGTGAGCGCCTGGGACGAGTTCAACCGGACCACCGGGCCGGACCCGGCGACGGACCCGTCCCAGGCGTGCAGCTCGACCGGCAGGTCGCCGCCGACGAACGGGCGCAGCGCCTCCGCGAGCGTGCTTGCGACGCCTTTGGCCGGCTGGTTGAGCTTGTCGAAGCCCGGTGCGCTCTCGACGGTGGTCATCAGGACTCCTCGCGGGTGAACGTCAGCTGCTGCACGTCGATGTACCCGCTGGCGAAGCCGGCACGCGAGTACTCGAGGTAGAAGTGCCAGAGCCGCTCGAAGGTCTCGTCGAAGCCGAGGTCCAGCACCTGCTCGTGCGCGGCCCGGAAGGCGGTGTCCCACTGCCGCAAGGTCTCGGCGTAGTGGCTGCCGAACGTGGTCCGGTGCTCGAGTCGCAGCGCGGTGTTCTTGCGGGTGACCTCGTCGAGCAGCTCGGTCGAGGGCAGGAAGCCGCCGGGGAAGATGTACTTGTGGATCCAGGTCCACGTCCGCCGGGTGGCAAGCATCCGCTCGTGCGGCATCGTGATCGCCTGGATCGCGACCTTGCCGCCGGGCGCCAGCACCGCGTCGATCGTGCGGAAGTAGCTGTCCAGGTACTCGTAGCCGACGGCCTCGATCATCTCGACCGACACCACCGCGTCGTACTGACCCTCGACGGCACGGTAGTCGAGCAGATCCACCTGGACCGCGTCCGCTCGCAGGCCCTCGGCCGCGACAGCGTCGGCGAACCGGGCCCGCGCCAGCGCCTGCTGCTCGCTCGACAGGGTCACCGAACGGACGGTCGCTCCGCGGCGTGCGGCGCGGATCGCCAGCTCGCCCCAACCGGTGCCGATCTCGAGCACCCGGGTTCCCGCCGTCACGCCGGCGGCGTCCAGGATGCTCTCGATCTTGCGGCCCTGGGCTGCGACCAGGTCGGACCCGACGACCGGTGCGGACATCAGCGTGTGCTGGCCGGTGGTCACCGAGTCGGTGTCGAACATCGCCGAGGAGTAGCTCATCGTCGAGTCCAGGAACAGCCCGAACAGGTCGTTGGACAGGTCGTAGTGGTGCGCGATGTTCTTGCGGGTGTTCTTGGCGCTGTTGCGCTGCCGGCGAGGCGGCCGGGAGACGTAGACCGCGCGGAGGCGCTGCATCCACATCGGCACCAGGTCGCCGATCTCGTTGCAGAGCACGGTCAGGGTGCCGCCGAGGTCGTCGGCCTCCCAGGCACCGGTCATGTACGCCTCGCCGAAGCCGATCAGGCCGTCCTGGCCGAGGCGGGCGAAGAACTCGTCCGGGCGGATCAGGCGCAGGTCGGCGGGCGATCCGTCGGTCGACACCGAGATGCCGAGCCGGGAGGTGCCCTTGAAGAAGATCTGGCGCGCGATCGCGACCGAGATCCGGGCTTTCGGTCCCCGCCGGATCGGGGTGATGTCGGACCAGTGGTCGACGGACAGCGGTGTTGCGTCGATGGACGAGGTCATCGGACACCTTCCTGGGTGTGGGCGGGCCGCGGCTGGACCCGCAAGCGGCGGGCCCAGAGCCAGACACCGTGCATTCGGATGAGGACGGCCCCGCGGATTGCAGCCGGGGCGGCGCGCAGCGTTCCCGAACGGGTCGCGTGCCCGCGGAGCGAGGCGTCGAAGACGTCGCCGGACTCGGTGACCAGCCGCACGCAGATGGTCAGCTCGTCGCCCGGGACCGGCACCACGAGCTCGTAGTGCCCGTCGACGCCGTGGAACGGCGAGACGTACATCTCCTTGCCGACCAGCGCCCGTCCCGCCTCGTCGGGGTGCACGAGGTAGGCGTGCCGGTCGCCGTAGGTGTTGTGCACCTCGACGACGCACCCGGCCAGCGAGCCGGAGGAGTCGAAGCACCAGAAGACGCTGATCGGGTTGAAGCAGTAGCCGAAAGCCCGGGCGTTGGCCGCCATCAGGATCCGGCCGCCGGTGACCACAACGCCCTCCGCGGCGAGGAACGCCTCCACGTTGGCGCGGATGGTGCTGGTCGGGTCGCCGAGGTGGTCGCGGGCCTCGAACCGGCCCAGGGGCCCGTGGTCGGGGAGCTCGTCGAGATCGACCAGCCAGAAACGGCTGCGCAGGGTGAACCGGTGCTTGAGCGGCGTACGCCGGGTGTGGCTGATCGTCGTGGCGTAGACCTGCGGGGTCGCGACCGCGGTCGCCGGGGCGAGGTGGGGCCACCGGAAGCCGAGCCGCTCGGCCGCGGCTGCACCCGAGCGCGCGCCGTCCTCGTGGAAACCCCAGCCGTGGTAGGCGCCGGCGAAGACGATCCGGTCGGTGTCGATCTCGGGCAGCCGGCGCTGGGCAGCCACCGAGGTCGGGTTGTAGATCGGGTGCGCGTAGTCGCGCACCGCGATCACCTGGTCGGGGTCGATCGCGTCGGTGGACCCGAGCGTGACGAAGTAGCGGGTGCCGTCGGTGACGGGCAGGCTCATCAGCCGGGTCATGTCGTAGGTGACCGTGACCGCGTCCTGGCCCGGACGGTCCCACTGGTTCCAGGAAGCCCAGGCCTTGTGGTTCCGCGGCATCAGCGAGGCATCGGTGTGCAGCCGGGCCTGGTTCGGCGAGTAGGGCATCGCGGTGAGCAGCTCGGTCTGCAGCGGCGTCGGCTCGGCGAGCATCCCCAGCGCCTGGTCGGGGTGGGTGGCGACCACGACCGCGTCGAAGCGGTGCACCTGGCCGTTCCCGTCGGTGATCTCCGCGCCGTCGGGGGTCTCGACCAGCGAGGTGACCTTGGCGCCGAGCAGGATCGTGCCGCCACGACGCTCGAGCTCGGCAGCCACCTTGTCGACGTACTGGTGGGAGCCGCCGCTGACCGTGCGCCACTGCGGGGAGCCGAAGACGGTGAGCATGCCGTGGTGCTGCAGGAACGAGAACAGGTACCGCGCCGGGTACTCCAGCGCGATGGCCGGGTCGCACGACCAGACGCACGCGACGAGCGGTGTCATGAAGTGCTGGCGGAAGTACGCCGAGAAGTGCCCGTCGGTGAGGAACTGCGCCAACGTCCGGTCGTCGTCCTCGGTCTGCTCGAGCAGACGCTTCGCCTGCCGGTGGAACCGGGGGATCTCGGTGAGCATCCGCAGGTAGCGCGGCCGGAACGCGTTGCGCCACGTGGGGAACAAGCCGGTCGGCCCCAGGGCTCCGGCCCACTCCAGGCCGCGTCCGCGGTGGGCGTCGTCGGAGCGCACCGACATCGACATGTCCGAGGGTTGGGTCTCGACGCCAAGCTCGGCCCACATCCGCAGCAGGGTCGGATAGGTGCGCTCGTTGTGCACGATGAACCCGGTGTCGACCGAGACCGGACCGTGCGGAGTCGACACCTGGTGGGTGTCCGCGTGCCCGCCGAGGCGGTCGTCGGCCTCGAAGAGGGTGACCTCGGCGGAGCGCGAGATGACGTAGGCAGCCGTCAGCCCAGTGACGCCACTGCCGACGATGCCGACGTGACGCGCGTGCCTCGGGGTCACGTCGCCTTCTCGAACTCGATCACGGCGACCACCGGAAGGCTCGGGGTCTGCGACCCGCCGGCCGGTTCGACGGTGATGCCCGCGGCAGTCGCATCGGAGGCGTCACCCTGGAGCACGACCGCGCGGTTGCCGCTGCCGTCCAGCAGGCCGGCGTTGACCATGTGGCCGGCGCGGTTCTGCAGCCAGAGCTGGTAGGTCTTGCCGTTCGGGGCTGCCGGGAGGTGCGAGGTCACCAGGGCGGCCTTGCCGAGTGACGCCGAGCGGTAGAGCGTGGCCTTCGCGCCCTTGCCGAGGTCCTGGGTGACGGCGGTGACGTCCGCCGCGGTCCGGATCTGGTCGACCGCGCTGATCGGAGCCTGGCTGGTCGAGTGGTTCTGCTGCCAGACGGTGACACCGCCGCCGAGGACGGTGAGCACGGCAGCCGCGGCGACCAGGTTGGCCCAGCGTCGCGGACGCCGGGAGTCCAGCCGGGCCACCACCGGCGGCAGCGGCCGCACGGTCTTGATGTCGGCGAGGATCTTGGCGCGCAGGTCCGCGGACGGGGCAGCGGTCGTCATCGAGGAGAAGGACGCAGCTGCGTCCTGCAGGCTGGCCACCTCAGCGCGGCACTCGGCGCAGGCGGCCAGGTGGTCCTCGAAGCGCGCACGCTCGAGGTCGTCGAGCGCGTCGACGGCATAGGCCCCGGAGAGGGCGTGGATCTCGTGAGCGGTCATTGGCCCACTCCTATCGCGTCACGCATCCGGATCAGTCCGTCCCGGATGCGGGTCTTGGCCGTGCCGACCGGTAGGTCGAGCATCACTGCGACCTCGGCGTGCGTGTAGCCGCCGAAGTAGGCGAGTTCAAGCGCCTCTCGCTGGACCGGGGTCAGCTCCGCGAGCGCTGCCCGGACCCGTCGGGCCTCCATCGACTTCTCCGCCGCCTCGGCGGTGCTGTCGTGGTCGACCACGTGGTTGTTCTGGTGGTAGCTGGTGTCCTGCCGGCTGACGGCCTCGGCGGCCCGGACCCGGTCGACGGCGCGGCGGTGCGCCAGCGTCATCAGCCAGGCCAGCGGGCTGCCCTTGGCCTCGTCGAAGCGGGCGGCGGTCCGCCACACCTGGAGGAACACCTCCTGGGTGACCTCCTCGGCCTGGGCGGGATCCCGGATCACCCGCAGCACCAGTCCGTGCAACCGGGCCGAGGTCGCGTCGTACAGCGCGGCGAAGGCCTGCTGGTCCCCCCGGGCCGACTGGCGCAGCAGCGCGCCGAGGTCGGCGACGGGCGCCTGGTCCGGCACCGGGGTGCCGGACGGAACGGGCTGGAGGTGGGACACCGGGCGTTCCTGTCGTTTCGGGGTGCTGTGTTCAGTATCGGTCAGGGAGTGCTTCGTGGCTGCGGCCCAGGCGGATTGGATCCGACTGCTTTTGGGGTCCACTGACCGGCCCCGGCGGCGCCGCACCGCCGGGCGGGTGCACGCCGGAGCCGATCAGGAAGCCCCAGGACGCGCTGCCGGGCGCACCCCGGAGCCGTCGCGGGTCCCTCCAGGGCCCGCAACACTCCGTACCGTGGGTTCGGAGCCGGTCGGGGGGGAGGATTGGAACCGCACTAGGGTCAGCGGGTGAGCACCTCCAGCGGAATCGGCTCGATGCCCGGCGAGGACTTCGCCGAAGCCGTGCGTACCGTGCTCGGTGAGGTCCCCGACCTGCCGTTCCTACCCGAGCTGCCGGCTCGCGGCGCACCCGCCTCGATGACCGGGCGCACGCTCGCCGTCGTCGCCGAGCTCGGGTTCGACCTTCAGCCGGCGGGGTGGCGCCTGACCGATGCTTCCGGTGTCGACCACCGTCGCGCGCGGTCGCTGCTCGCCCAGGACCTCGACGTGCTCGAGGAGCAGACGCAGGGGTACGAGGGTGAGCTGAAGGTGCAGGTCGCTGGTCCGTGGACTCTCGCTGCGACCGTCGAACGGCCGCGTGGTGACCGGCTGCTGGCCGACGTCGGTGCCCGTCGTGAGCTGGCGCAGGCGCTGGCCGAGGGGCTGGGGGAGCACCTGGCCGACGTACGACGGCGGGTGCCGGGCGCGCGGCTGGTGCTCCAGGTCGACGAACCGGCACTGCCGGCGGTGCTGGCGGCGCAGGTACCGACGTCCTCCGGTTTCGGTCGGCACCGCAGCGTCGACCTGCCGCGCGCCTCGGCCGCGCTGGAACCGGTGTTCGCGGCGATCGAGGCTTCAGGGGCGTCGAGCGTCGCGCACTGCTGCGCGGCCGGCATGCCGATCGGGCTGCTCCGCGGAGCGGGGGCGCAGGGGATCTCGCTCGACCTCGACGTGCTCGCGGCCGAGGACTACGACGCCCTGGGCACAGCCTTCGACGAGGAGGCACGGATCTACCTCGGGGTCATCCCCGCGACCGATCCTGCGCGGGTGCCCACTGACCAGCAGGTGGTGGAGCGGGTGCTGCGGTTGCTGGACATGCTCGGCTTCGACCCGGAGGAGGTCAGCGACCGGATCGTGCTGACGCCGTCCTGCGGCCTGGCCGGCGCGAGCCCCGGGTACGCACGAAGGGCACTCTCCCTGGTGCGGGAGAGCGCCCTTCGTCTTGGTGCTGGTTGAGCCAGTTTCCCAGCTGGTTGAGCCGGCTCTGTGCTGGTTGAGCCTGTCGAAACCTCAGTGACCAGCAACCGGAGCGGCGTCGGTCGCCATCTCCTCGTGGCTGACGGACAGGAACGTCCACAACACCACCGAGGCGGTCCAGATCATGAACGCGCCCACCAGGAAGGCGTGGGTGCCGCCGCTGGTGAAGGCCGCCTGGCCGACGAGCGACTTCACCGCGGCCGGATCGGCGTGCGCGCCGCTGCCGTGGATCGCGGCGCCCACGGCTCCGCCGAGCGAGGTCGCCTTCTCGGTGATGTAGTGCGTCGCGATCGTGGACAGCGTCGCCAGACCGAGAGCACCACCGACCTGCTGCATCGTGTTGAGCACGCCCGAGCCGATGCCCGAGTCCTTCTCGTCGACGTGGTGCACAGCAGCCAGCGTCAGCGGGATGAACGTCAGGCTCATGCCGAACGCCATCAGCGCGATGAACGGGAAGATGCTCGACCAGTAGCTGATCGTGTCGCCGAGGAAGGCGCCGCCGTGACCCGAGGCCCGGGCCACGATGTTGCCGGCCGAGGCGTCGACCGACAGACGGTGGAAGTTCAGCAGCGCGATACCGGCGAGCAGCGTGCCGGTGCCGGCCAGGAAACGCGGGTCGATCTTGTTCATCAGCTTCGAGCTCAGCGTCGCGCCGAACACCATCGCGAACGGGAACGGCAGGAACGACAGGCCCGCCTGGAGCGGGGTGTAGCCCATGACGTCCTGGACGAACTGGCTGAGGAAGAAGAACATCGCGAACATGGCCGCCGGGACGATCATCATCGCGACGAACGCCGTCGCCCGGGTGCGGTTGGCCAGGATCCGCAGCGGGAGCAGCGGGTTCTTCACGTTGCGCTCGATGGCGACGAACAGCGCCAGCAGCGCGACGCCGACGACCAGGAAGATGACGGTCCAGGTGTTGCCCCAGCCGTGCTGGCCGGCCCGGTTGATGCCGTAGATCAGTGAGATCAGGCCGAGGGTGCCGGAGACGGCGCCCGGGAGGTCGAGCTGGCCGCGACGCGACTCGGACTCGGCGAGCAGGCGCGGAGCCGCGAACGCGGCGATCAGGCCGATCGGCACGTTGATGAGGAACGTCAGCCGCCAGCCCTCGATGCCGGCCGGGTGCAGGCCGGTCAGCCAGCCGCCGAGGAGCAGACCGATGGCGGCACCGACGCCGGACATCGCGGCGTACACGGAGAACGCCTGGTTGCGGCGGGGGCCTGCCGGGAAGGTGGTGGTGATCAGCGCCAGCGCAGCCGGAGCGGCGAGCGCGGCGCCCAGACCCTGCAGGGCACGCGAGGAGAGCAGCATCGCCTCGTTCTGCGCGAAACCGCCGAGGCCGCTGGCCACGGCGAACAGGGTCAGGCCGGTCATGAAGATCCGGCGGCGCCCGTACAGGTCACCCAGGCGTCCGCCGAGCAGCAGCAGCCCGCCGAAGGCGAGCGCGTAGCCGGTGACGACCCACTGGAGGTTCGCCCGGCTGATGTCCAGGTCCTTGCCGATGAACGGGATGGCGATGTTGGCGATGGTGCTGTCCAGCACCACCATCAGCTGCGCCACGCAGATGAGGACGAGTGCCCAGCCCAGGTGCTTGTGGGTACCGGTCTCGGCGACATCCTCCGTCGACCCTGTGGGGTCGGCGATGGTCGTGTCAGTCATGAGGTCTTCCTTGCCTTGGTGGGTCTCTTCAGGGTGGAGGTGAGCGTGGTGGTGCGCCCGCCGCACGAGGGGTGCTGCACGGCGGGAAGAATCACGTGGTCGACGACGCGCTCGATGGTCGCGTCGTCCGGCGGTACGCCGAGGATGAAGGTGCGGTGCAGCAGGATCCCGGCCAGGGCGGGGCCGATCATCTCCAGGTCCACGTCCGGCCCGATCTCGCCGCGCTCCTGTGCACGCAGGTAGATCGCCTGGGTGATCGCCACCTTGGGGGCGATGAACTTGTCGCGGAACAGCTCGGCGAACTCGGGGTCGGTGGAGAGCGCGGTGATCACCGAGCCGAGCACCTTGGTAGCGGTCTCGTTGATGCCCTGGTTGCCGCAGAAGGTGGAGAGCAGGTCGCCGCGCAGGCTGCCGGTGTCGTGGTCACCGATGTGCGGGGACTGCTTGGCGCGGATCAGCGCCTCGACGACCAGGGAGGCCTTGGACTCCCAGCGCCGGTAGAGCGTCGCCTTGCTGGCGCGGGCGCGCTTGGCGACCGCGTCCATCGTCAGCCGGTCGTACCCGAGCTCGATGACGAGCTCGACGCAGGCGTCGAGGATCTCGTCCTCGCGCTCGCCCTCGACGCGGGGGCGAGTGGGGGTGGCGATGGTCATCATCGGGCTCGCCTCCTGGGGTGGTTTCGGTCAGATGAAACGGAACGGTTTCGTTTCATCAACAGAGTACGCGCCAAGGCCATTCCCGCAAAATCAAAAAAAGTTCAAGGACTTTGGCGAAACGGATCTGACCGGTCCACTAACTGGTCTATTTCGAAACCGGACATAACAGGTACGTGTTCCATTTTCGTTGTGGCTGTCACATCAGTCCGCTAGAACAACATCCGCCACTGACCTCCCACAGTGGTCACTCACAGTTGAACAAGGGGCTTCGAAATGCGTGCACCCGGCACTTCAGGCAATTCCACGAGGAAGCGTTCTCGGCGCGCTCTCGCCAGCATCGTCACGGTCCTGTCCTTGGGCACCGTGGCACTGGTCAGTGCAGCCCTGCCCGCGCAAGCGGTGCAGGCGCCCGGCAACGACGTCGTCGCGTGGAACAACGGCTGGTCGTGGACCTACGCCACCGTCTTCAACTACGACGACGGCAACGGCACCACCGCCACGATCAACGAGAACGCGACGTACACGGTCCTCGACCGCGAGACGTTCGACGGGCAGGACGCCTACAAGCTCGGGCTGACCGGCACGATCACGGGAGGCAGCGGCAAGGTCAAGATCGACCCGCCGCAGGCCGGCATCAGCTCCGCGACCCTGGACAGCTTCAGCGGCAGCGTCTCCGGCGAGCGCTACGTCCGGGTCTCCGACCTGGCGCTGCTCCAGGAGCACCAGACCCAGAACCTGAAGGCCACCGCCCACGCCAGCTTCCTGTCTGTGGGCGTCACCGCCAACATCGATCTCACCCTGAAGCCCAACCCGAGCTGGAAGGTGCACGACTTCCCGCTCAACTCCGGTGACAACTGGACGACGAACACCAACATCGACTACTCCGGCGGCTTCACCTACGACGCCGGTTCGCTGGGCGGCACCGGCTCCTCCCCGTTCGGACCGGACACCCTGCCCTTCAACGGCCCGTCCAACGTCACGAACGAGACCGTGAACGTGCCGATCAACGCGAGCACCGCGACCAACAAGGTCAGCACCTCGAACGCCGACGGCTCGATGTCCGACCTGACCTGGTGGGCACCGCAGTACAAGAACCAGGCCAAGGAGATCCTGACGCTCCCGCTGAACGGCGCGACGCTGATCATCACCCGCAACCTGGCCTCCGCCTCGACTCCGGGCGGCGCGACCTTCTCGGCCACGGCGACGCCGTCGCTCACCTGTGCCGGTGGCACCATCACCGTCTCCGGCGCGTTGAGCACCGGTGCTGTCGGCGTGCCGGTCCGGGTCCAGCTCGACCAGTCCCAGATCAACCACGGCGCCGGCCCCGTCGCGACCACGACCACGGGTACCAACGGCGCCTACTCGGTGACGCTGCAGACCCCGGGCGACAGCGACGGGCTCGCCAAGAACGGCTCGCGTGCCAACTGGGGCATCGAGGTCACCTCGAGCGCGACCACGGCGACCGGCGCCACGACTGCAGTGATCACCCCGGTCGACTGCTCCACGATCTCGTATACCGGTGCCACCTCCGCGCCGGTCTCGGGGTCGGCTGCGGTCAGCGCACAGCTCACCGACCTGACTGGCGTCAGCGCCGCCGGCCGGACGATCACCTTCACCCTCGGCGGCGGTGGTTCGGTCAACGCGACCACCAACGCCAGTGGTGTCGCCACGGCGACCCTGCCGATGAACGGTCCGGTGCGCACCACCACGATCACCGCGTCGTTCGCCGGCGCCGCCAACCTGGCGGCCGCCTCAACCTCCCCGGCGTTCTCGGTGACGGTGAACCCGACGACCACCACGGTGCTGCCTTCGCAGCCGCAGGTCGAGCAGGGCAACAACGTCACCTTCTCGGCGACCGTCACCCCGGGTGTCGGCTCGAACCCGGGTGGCACCGTCCAGTTCCTGGTCGACGGCGCCGCGTTCGGAGCCGCCGTTCCCGTCTCCGGCGGGACCGCGACCTCGAGCGCGCTGAACACAGGCTCGATGGCGCTCGGTGACCACACCGTCCAGGCCGTCTACAACGGCGATGCGAACTTCGGGCCCAGCTCCACGGGCAACGTCATCTGGAAGGTGCGCGTGCCGCTGCTCGCTTCGTCGGCCTCGCTCTCGGCGTCGCCGAGCAGCACGGTCTACGGCCAGGGCGTGACCCTGTCCTCGCACATCACCACGACCTCCGGTTCGGGGCACCCGACCGGTTCGGTGACCTTCAGCGAGGGCGGCACCACCTTCGGCACCGCCGCGGTGGACGGGTCCGGTGACGCCTCGGTGGTCGCCACCACCATCCCGGTCGGCAGCCACTCGATCGTGGCCACCTACTCCGGTGACGACGAGTACAACGGCGCCACCTCCTCGCCGAGCACGGTGACCGTCGCCAAGGCGGACGTGAATGCGGTGCTGTCGTCCTCCGACACCACCACGGTCACCGGCGAGGCCGTCGACTACAGCGTCTCCGTCGGCGCGCAGGCTCCGGGCTCGGGCGTCCCGTCCGGGACCGCGCAGCTGACCATCGACGGCACCGACGTCGGTTCCCCGGTCGCGCTGTCGGGCGGGGTTGCGAACTTCGACCCGGTCTCGAACCTGCTGGCCGGCAGCCACACCGTGAAGGTCACCTACGGCGGTGACGCTAACTTCAAGGGTGGTTCGGACACGCTGACCCAGACCGTGACCAAGGCCGACACCACCACCGTGGTGACGATCGCACCGTCGCCGTCCTCGGAGGACCAGGTCGTCAACATCTCCGCGAACGTCGGTGCGGTCGCGCCGGGTTCGGGTGCGGCCACCGGCCTGGTGAGCTTCACCTCCGACGGAGACCCGATCGGCTCGGCCTCGCTCAGCCCGTCCTCGGGCGGCGCGAAGGCGACCCTGCAGATCTCGACGCTCGCGCCGGGTTCGCACACGATCGTGGCCTCCTACGAGGGTGACGACGACTACAACGCCAGTGAGTCGGCTCCGAGGGCGCACCAGGTGATCCCCGGTGCCGCCGTGGTCGGGACCTCGGTGGTGGCCAGCTCGACGGCCAACCCGTCGACGTACGGCCAGATCATCCGCTTCACGGCGCAGGTCACCGCGGACGACGGGTCCAGCCCGTCCGGCGCCGTCCAGTTCTCCGTGGACGGCACCGACGTGGGCGACCCGGTCGAGGTGGTGGACGGTTCGGCCCAGAGCCCGGTCCTGGCCTCGCCCGAGCCCGGTGACCACACGGTCATCGCCGCATTCGTCGGCAACCCGGGTTACTCGAACAGCGGTGACTTCCTGTCCCAGACGGTCGCGGACGCCGGCGTCAGCATCGACCTGACGTCCTCGCACCCGTCGAGCAGCTACGGCCAGGGCGTGACGTTCACCGCGCACGTCAACGCCGACGACTCGACCCTGGATGCGCCCACGGGCCACGTCCAGTTCCGGGTCGACGGTGTCGCCCTCGGGGGAGCAGTGGCTCTCTCCGACGGCTCGGCCACCAGCCCGTCGGTGACGAACCTGGCGCCGGGTGACCACACCGTGACCGCGGTGTACTCCGGCAGCGAGCTGTTCGAGGGCGAGACCGCGTCCCTGACCCAGTCGGTCGGCAAGGTCTCCACCACGACGTCGTTGAACGCGACGCCGAGCTCGGTGAACTTCGGCCAGTCGGTCCAGCTGACGGCTACCGTCACGCCGGGCTCCACCGGTCTCGGTGCGCCGACCGGCACGGTGACGTTCACCGACGGTTCGACGACGCTGGGTCAGGTCGTGGTCGGGGCGTCCGGCAGCAACGGCACCGCCAACCTGGTGGTGACGCTGGCCGGTGGCTCGCACTCGATCAAGGCGACCTACTCCGGTTCGTCGGCCTTCAGCGGCAGCGTGTCGGCGACCTCGCCGGTGACCGTGGCCAAGCTGCCCACGACCATCACCGCCCAGGCAGCGCTGGTCAGGTTGCTGCCACCGCTCGCACTCCCGCTCGGCCAGCTCAAGGCGACCCTGAACTCGCCGCTGGGACCGGTCGGCGGGGTGCCGGTCGTGTTCACGGTCGGGACCACCACGGTCTGCACCACCACGACCGACGCCTACGGCGTCGCGACCTGCAACGCCGCCAGCCAACTGGTGAGCCTGGTGCTGTTCAACGGCTACAAGGCCACCTTCGCGGGCAACGGCGACTACCTCGGGTCCAACGCCAGCGCCGGGATCATCAAGTGAGGACGACAGTGACGACTCGAGAAGGAAGTCCCATCGTGCGCAAGCTCACCGCGGCCTTCGCCGCACTCGCCGCAGGCGTGGGTCTGGCCCTCGTGGTCAGCCCCGCCGAGGCCAGCATCACCACTCCGTCCTCGGGGGCGACGGTGGCCGGCATCGTCAACATCACCAGCACCGGAGGTGACGACACCTCGACCCTGGACCACTGCGGCGGCAACACCTCCACCAAGATCGAGCTGATCACCACCGGCGGCGCCCAGGTGAGCCCGGCGTTCAACAACACCAAGAGCGGTTCGGGCTCCTACACGGTCCAGCTCAACACCAGGAGCTACGCCAACGGCAGCTACCAGATCCGGGTCACCGAGACCGACGGAAAGAACGGCAGCTTCCTGATCAACTGCGCTTCGGCCACCCCGCGGGTGTTCACGCAGCCGGTCACGATCACGAACGTCTCGGCGGCGGCCTACACCGGCACGGTGTTCTCCGCGCCGCAGAACACCTCGGTGCCGGTGGAGGCAACCTTCACGGACCCGAACAACACCAACGCAGGGATCCCGAACCTGCCGGTCACGTTCTCGCTCACCGGCGGGGGCTCGGTCACCGCGACGACCAACGCCAGCGGTGTGGCCTCGGCCTCGCTCCCGGTCAGCGGTCCGCCGCGGACCGGCGCGACCCTGACCGCCTCGACCACCGGTAACACCTTCTTCGCGGGCAGCAGCACCACCAAGTCGTTCGACGTCACCAAGAACTCGACCTCGACGACGCTGAGCCAGCCGGTGACGATCGTGCACGGCCAGTCGACGAGCTTCACCGCGACCGTGGCGCGCACGAACGGCAGCACGGGGACGCCGACCGGAACCGTCCAGTTCAAGCTCGACGGCAACGACTACGCCCTGGTGACTCTGGACGGCTCGGGCGTGGCCACGACGAGTCCTGACGCCGGGCTGAGCACCGGCTCGCACACCATCACCGCGGTCTACAACGGTGACAGCAACTTCATCGGCAGCACGGCCGCCGACAAAACGCTCACGATCAACAAGGCGAGCACCACCACGTCACTGACCGACGCCCCCTCTCCGACGGTCAGCGGCCAGGGGGTGACGTTCACCGCGCACGTGGACATCGTGTCCCCGGGCGTCGGCACGCTTGGCGGTGCGGTCCAGTTCAACATCGACGGACAGCCCTTCGGCACGGCGGTCGCGCTGGGTGCTGGTGACAACGCCACCCTGACGGTCAGCAACCTGTCGACGGGCAACCACAACGTCGTCGCGGTCTACAACGGCAACGCCGACTTCGCGACCAGCTCCTCGGCAACGGTGACGCACGGTGTCAACAAGGCGGACACGACCCTCGACCTGACCACGTCGAACCCGAACGCGGTCTCGGGCGAGCCGCTGACCTTCACGGCGCAGGTCGCCCCGGTCTCCCCGGGTGCGGGCACGATCACCGGAACGGTGCAGTTCGCCGTCGACGGCGTGAACCTGGGTGCTCCGGTCACCGTCTCGGGCGGACAGGCGGTCTCGCCGGTCACGCACCTGACGGTCGGTGACCACAACGTGACCGCGAACTACTCCGGCGACGACAACTTCGCCGGGCAGTCCGACGCGCTCACCCAGAACGTCGACGCGGCGCACACCACCACGTCGATCAGCTCCAGCCCGAACCCGTCGGTGCACGGCCAGAACGTGACCGTGCACGCGGAGGTGACGCCGATCGCCCCGGCGACCGGTCACCCGACCGGCACGATCAAGTTCATCGTGGACGGCGCGAACTACGGCTTCGTCGACATGGTGAACGGCGCGGCCGACATCACCGTGACGGGCCTGTCGACCGACAGCCACACCATCAAGGCGGTCTACCTCTCCGACGACCTGAACTTCTTCACCAGCACCTCGGAGACGATCACCCAGGTCGTGAACAAGGCCTCGACCAAGACGACCCTGACCAGCTCGTCCCCGACGGCCGTCTTCGGCCAGCCGGTGACGTTCACGGCCAGCGTCTCGGTGCTGGCCCCGGGAGCGGGTTCGCCGTCGGGCACGATCGTGTTCAAGGACGGCAGCACGGTGATCGGCACCCAGCCGGTCAGCTCCGCCACGGGTGAGCAGGCCTCGATCACGGTCTCGAACCTGTCGGTCGCCCAGCACGCGATCTCGGCTGCGTACTCCGGTGACGACGACTTCAACGCCAGCACCGGCAACGTCTCGCAGACGGTGACCCGGGCGCAGACCTCGACGGTGATCAGCTCCTCGGCCAACCCGGCCGCGTCGGGCCAGGGCGTCCAGTTCACGGCCACCGTGACCCCGGTCGCCCCGGGCGCGGGCAACCCGACGGGTACGGTCCGGTTCTTCGTCAACGGCGCGAACCTGGGTTCCCCGGCCGCGGTCGTCGACGGCGTCGCGACCAGCCCGAACTTCGCCTCGCTCACGCCGGGCATCTACAAGATCACCGCCACCTACTCCGGTGACGGGAACTTCGTGGGCAGCGACGGTGTGCTCGACCAGGGCGCCGGGCAGAACGTGACCAAGGGCAACACCTCGATCACGGTCTCGTCCGGACCGGCAGCGGCGGCGTACGGGTCGGCCGTGACGGTGACCACCGACGTCACCGCGGTCGCTCCGGCGCAGCGCAAGCCCACCGGCGTGGTGCAGATCTGGGAGGGCGACGAGCTGCTCGGTTCGAGCAGCCTGGCGCCCACCTCGGCGGCCACCACCTCGGAGGCGACGTTCGTGACGACCGGACTGTCCGCGGGAGCGCACTCGCTGACGGCGGTCTACGTCGGGAACTTCAACTTCAACGGTTCCTCGGCGTCGACCACCCAGACCGTCGGGCAGATCCCGACCGTCACCGGGATCGCGTCCTCGGGCACCCCGGCTGTGTACGGCGACACGATCAGCTTCACCGCGACCGTGAACACCAGCGCCGGCACGCCGACCGGGTCGGTCACCTTCAAGGAGGGCAGCACCGTCCTCGGTACCGCTCCGGTGGGTGACGGTGGTCAGGCCACGCTCTCGGTGGCCGGGCTGCACACCGGTACGCACACGGTGAAGGCGACCTACTCCGGCGACGTCTCGCACTCCGGTTCCACCTCGGGCGGATTCGACCAGGTGATCACCAAGGCCCCGACGACGATCGTCGCGGCCGACACCAACAACCCGGGCAACGGGGTGCCGCCGCGGCAGAACTGGATCCGGGCGAAGCTGACCGACCGCTACGGCAACCCGATGCCGGGTCGCACGGTGAGCTTCTCCTCGGCCCCGATCCCGGCCCGTCCGGCCCAGCACCTGTGCGACGCGGTGACCGATGCCAACGGCATCGCCGAGTGCAACGACCAGGTGTTCATGCTGGACATCAACCTCACCCCGGGGGAGACGTTGCTCGACATCGTCTCCGCGTACGACGCCACGTACGCCGGTGACGCCGACACCATCGGCGACACCGCTCGCGGGCACGAGTACTGATCCACTCGATGGAACGCACTGCGGCCCCCGGCTCTGCCGGGGGCCGCAGTGTTTCCCCGGGGCGTCGGCCGCGGGATCAGGGAGCGGCCGGGGTCGGCGTCGTGGTGGCCGTCGGGTCGCTCGTGGGGGTGGCGGTCGGCTCCGTGGTCGGTACCGATGTGGGCGTGCTCGTCGGCTCCGGGGTGGGCTGACCCGACGGTTCGCTGGTCGGCTCGCTGCTCGGGGTCGGGGTCGGCACCGCGGGGGTCGTGGTGCTCCCGTTGCCCGGGTCGGCCTTCGACGAGGTGGCGCTGGGGTGCGAGCCGCCACCCACGGCGCTGGTCAGGCTGGTCCCCGAGGCGTCCGAGCCGCCGAGAAGAGCCGAGAGCGGCTTGCCGAGTGCTGCCTCGAGCCCGGTCAGCCCGGCCAGGGTGACGCCGAGGACGAGGGCGGCCGCCAGAGCGGTCCGCCGCCACGCTCCGGGCGCACGCAGCGGCGGAGGTTCCGGGGCTATCTCCAGCACCCGGGTGTGCTCGAGGTCGGGCGTCGCCGGCTCGGGGTCGGTGCCGCCGACCGGGCGCACCAGCTGGGCCGTGCGTCGCACCGCGTCACTGCTGCGGCGGAACGAGCTGTGCACCAGCGCACTGCCCACCGTGACGATCACGCTCGCGACGGCGGCGCCGATGATCGTGCCGGCGACACCGAGGTAGGAGGCGGCGAAGGCGGCTGCGGACGCGGCCAGGGCACTGGCGACGACCTGGCTGGGACTGATCGGGGAGTGGTTCGGGCGGGACATGAGGTGCTTTCTGCAGGAGACGGTCTCCTGGGTTGAACGCACCGCGTCCGGGCCGGGTTGCGGAAACCGGACGTGATGCCGGGCACGTCGCGGTTCAGGCGGGAGTCAGGCGGGAGTCAGGGCGCGGGTCAGCGGTCCTCGCGCACCCGGTCGAGGATCGCGCGGGACTGGCTCACCGCGACCTGGTTCCAGCGGTTGATCCCGCGCAGCATGTAGTGACCGAGACCACCCATGTCGATGAACTCCACCGAGTCCGCCACTCCCGCCGCACGTTGCACGAAGATCCGGGTCGCCTTGGCACTGGTGATCCGGTCGCGGCGGCCGTGCGCAGCCACCAGGTGCTTGCCCGCCAAGGCGTCCACCGGGTCGTCGTGGGGGAACCACGGGGCGAGTCCCACGACGCCGACCACTCCCGGCTGGTCGGCCACCCAGGCCGCCGTCCGAGCACCCATCGAGTGTCCGAGCAGGACGATGGGCTGGTCGGGGAAGTCCGCGTGCAGGTCGGCCAGGGCCGCCCGGGCGTCGGCCACCGGTGCCGGGACCCGGCCGGGCGCCGCGTTCCAGCCCTTGACCCGGAACTGCAGCAGGCCGACGCCGATCCCGGCGGAGACGAGGTCGTCGGCGACGGAACCGAACATCGCGCGCGTACGCCGGAAGGCGAGGCTGCGCTCGTCGACCGGTTTCGTCCCGCGCTCGGCCCCGCCGTGCAGCATCAGCACCAGGCCGTGCTGCACCTCCGGCAGCGCGCTGAGGGTGAGGCGGTCGATCATGTCTTCATCCTTGCAGGAGGCAGTGCGCCGCGGCGGCGCGACGACTTCTCTTCGGAGCCGACCGGGCCCGCGGATTGTCGGTCCGGGTTGGCAAGATAGCCCTGTGAGCGCACCGGACGAGGCCACCCACGACGCCGAGCTGAGGGCTGAGCACCAGCTGATCGCCGAGCAGGTCGAGGAGGCCCGGTTCCGTTACTACGTCCTGGACGACCCGACGCTCTCCGACGCAGACTTCGACGTCCGGCTGCGGCGGCTGGAGGCGATCGAGGAGGAGATCCCCGAGCTGCGCACCCCGGACTCGCCGACCCAGAAGGTCGGGGGTGCGGTCTCGACGCAGTTCACCGCCGTCGACCACCTCCAGCGGATGGAGAGCCTGGACAACGCCTTCTCGACCGAGGAGCTGGAGTCCTGGGCCGCCCGGATCGCCCGCGACGGCATCACCGACCCGGCGTACCTCTGCGAGCTGAAGGTCGACGGCCTGGCCATCAACCTGCTCTACGAGGACGGCAAGCTGGTCCGTGCGCTGACCCGCGGCGACGGCCGGACCGGGGAGGACGTCACCCCGAACGTGAAGACCATCGCTGCCGTGCCGCACGCGCTGACCGGCAGCAAGACGTTCCCGGTCCCGAGGCTGGTCGAGGTCCGCGGCGAGGTCTTCCTCCCGGTGGCTGCCTTCGAACGGCTCAACGCCTCGCTCGCCGAGGCGGGCAAGGCGATGTTCGCCAACCCGCGCAACTCGGCCGCCGGGTCGCTGCGGCAGAAGGACCCGCGGGTGACCGCGTCCCGCGAGCTCGGCATGGTCTGCCACGGCATCGGCGCGCGCGAGGGCTTCGAGCCGACGGCGCAGTCGCACGCCTACGAGGCGCTCGCCGCCTGGGGCCTGCCGGTCTCGGAGCAGGTGAAGGTCGTCGGCTCGCTCGCCGAGGTCGAGGCGTACATCGCCAACGCCGGCGAGCACCGGCACACGATCGTGCCCTACGAGATCGACGGCGTGGTGGTGAAGGTCGACGACGTCGCGCTGCAGCGCCGCCTCGGCTCGACCTCGCGCGCCCCGCGCTGGGCGATCGCCTTCAAGTACCCGCCGGAGGAGGTCAACACCAAGCTGATCTCCATCGAGGTCAACACCGGTCGCACCGGCCGGGTCACCCCGTACGGCGTGATGGAGCCGGCCAAGGTCGCCGGGTCGACCGTGGTCAACGCGACGCTGCACAACGGCTACGAGGTCAAGCGGAAGGACGTCCGCCCCGGCGACACCGTCATCCTGCGCAAGGCCGGCGACGTGATCCCCGAGATCCTCGGACCGGTGCTCGCGCTCCGTCCGAAGGGCCTGCCGGAGTGGGTGATGCCGACCGAGTGTCCGTCGTGCCACACCACGTTGGTGGAGCAGAAGGAGGGCGACAAGGACCTGCGCTGCCCCAACCACGAGCACTGCCCGGCCCAGGTCACCGAGCGCGTCTTCCACGTGGCCGGCCGGGGATCCTTCGACATCGAGGGTTTGGGTTACGAGGCGGCCCAGGCCCTGCTCGAGGCCGGGGCGATCGCGAACGAGGGCGACGTGTTCGACCTCGACGAGTCGACGTTGCTCCAAGCCGAGCTGTTCACCCGTGCTCCCAAGAAGGGCGAGGAGGGGCCGCAGCTCAGCGCCAACGGCCAGAAGCTGCTCGCCAACCTGGACAAGGCGAAGGCCGTCCCGCTCTGGCGGGTGCTGGTCGGCCTCTCCGTGCGCCACCTCGGTCCGAGTGCGGCGCGGGCGCTGGCCACCGAGTTCGGCTCGATGGAGGCTCTACGCGCGGCGAGCGAGGCGCAGGTCGCGGCCGCGGAAGGCGTCGGACCGACGATCGCCGAGGCGGTCATCGAGTGGTTCGCCGTCCCGTGGCACGTCGCGATCGTGGAGAAGTGGCAGGCCGCCGGCGTCGCGATGGCCGACGAGCGCGACGACTCGGTCGAGCGGACCCTGGAGGGCCTGACGGTGGTGGTCACCGGCTCGCTGGTCGCCTTCAGCCGGGACTCGGCCAAGGAGGCGATCCTGTCGCGCGGCGGCAAGGCGGCCGGGTCGGTCTCGAAGAACACCGACTACGTGGTGGTGGGGGAGAACGCCGGGTCCAAGGCCGACAAGGCCGAGCAGCTCGGCGTCCCGGTCCTGGACGAGGCCGGTTTCGCCCGGCTCCTCGAGTCCGGTCCGTCCGGCCTCTGACAGAACCGGGCGACGAGCGTCCTCGGCCGCACCACCCGGGCGGGTGCGGCCGAGTCCGGAAGCGTCCCCCAGCACGCTCCCGGTTCGCGCGCGTCAGGCAGCCGGCGGCGCGAAGAACTCGAGCGCGACGTTGTCCGGGTCGCGGAACGACAGCCCGGACCCGTAGTGCGCGTCGACGATGCCCCCGTGGCGGTAGCCGAGGTCGTCCAGGCGCTTGACCCAGCCCTCGAGCTCGTCGCGGTCGGTGCACGCGAACGACACGTGGTCCAGCCCGGACCGACGCTCGTCGAAGCTGCCCGCCGGGGCGCTCTCGTGCTGGTGCAGCCCGAACAACTGGCCACCGTCGAGGGCGAACACCGTGTGGTGGAACCCGCCGTCGGTGTCCTCGTCGAGCACCGGGTCGCTGCCGAACAGGGCGGCGTACCAGGGGGTGCTGCGCTTCAGGTCGCTGACGGTGACGGCGACGTGGGTGATGCCGGGGAACACAGACATTCTTCTTCTCTCCTCGTTGGCTTGTACTGCTCCTTCATGTCGGTGCCTACGGGCTCGCGCCGCGTTCGGTTCCACGACGGAACCCGGATCCGGCAGCCTGCGTAAGCAGGAGGTGGGGCGGATCACTGCAGCCGAGGACGAACCCGGGAAGACGCCGGTCGGGGCGCCGGAAACTCGGGAGACGGCTGCGCGTCCCTGGGCTACCGTGACGCGCGTGGCGCCTGACGAGGCGGACCTGGCCCAGAGGTTCGCAGCCGGTGACCCGGACTCGATCAGGGTCGTCTACCAGTCCTACGGACGGCTGGTCTTCTCGATCGCGTACCGGGTGCTGCGTGATGCCGGTCTGGCCGAGGACGCGACCCAGCAGACGTTCGTCCAGGCCTGGCGCGCCGCTGCCAGCTACGACCCGACGCGCCCGCTCGGAGCGTGGCTGACGACCATCGCCAAGCGGGTCACGATCGACGTGCACCGGCGAGAGCGCCGGCACCGCGGCCACGACGACATCGACGGGACCGCCGCGTCCGAGCTCATCACCCTGCCGCCGTCGGTCGACCACCTCGACGACGTCGCGGAGGTGCACAGCGCGCTCGACGAGCTGTCCAGCCAGGACCGTACGATCATCCGGTTGCAGCACTTCGACGACCTCACCCACCACGAGATCGCCGACCGGCTGGAGATCCCGCTGGGCACGGTGAAGTCGCGCAGCCACCGGGCGCACCGGCGGCTGGCCGGAGTGCTGGTGCACCGACGCACGGTCAACGGGACCATCGACGGGGGAGGAGGGTCCGATGAACGAGGATGACCTGACCCCCGAGGAGATCGCCGAGCTCGAGCGCGTCGACGCGCTGCTCGCGGACCCGTCGCTGTGGACCGAGCCGCCGGCCGAGCTCCAGGAGAAGGTGGTCGAGGCGATCGCCCAGGAGTCCGGCCGGCTCCGGCGTCGCCGTCGCACCCGGTACGCCCTGGCTGCGGTCGCGGCCTCGGTGGTGCTGGCGGTGGGCGTCACCGTCACCGTCCAGCAGGTTCACGACGACCCGGTGCAGTTCTCCGCGACCGTGGCGCCGACCGAGCTGGCGCCCCAGGCGCACGGCGACGTGTCCCTGACCCGGACGCAGAGCGGCTGGCGGATCACCCTGAAGGTCGAGGACCTGCCGCGGCGTGACGGGGATGAGTACTACGAGGCCTGGCTCCGCAACGAGGCCGGCCAGCGGGTCTCGATCGGCACCTTCAACGAGGGCGACTACGTGACGCTCTGGGCCCCGGTCAGCCCGGCTGAGTTCGACACGCTGACGGTCACCCGCGAGGTCCTCGACGACGACCCGGGTCCGTCCGGCGAGGTCGTGCTCACCGCGCACCCGCAGCGTCGCTGAAACGCGACCCGGATCACCCCGCGGACGCCTCGCGCGGTCGTGAGGCGGAGCCCTAGCCTGTGCCCATGACGAACATCGACCCCGCCGCCCCGGTCCTGGTCACCGGCGGCAGCGGCTACGTCGCCAGCTGGCTGGTGCGCTACCTGCTCGAGGACGGCCACACGGTACGGGCGACCGTCCGGGACCCGCAGAAGAAGAAGGGTCTCGAGCACCTGCACGCCCTGGCCGAAGCGCACCCCGGTCGGCTCACGCTGCACCGCGCCGAGCTTCTCGAGCCGGGCAGCTACACCGAGGCGATGGCCGGGTGCGAGCTGGTCATGCACACCGCGTCGCCGTTCCTCATCGGCAAGGTCCGGGACCCGCAGAAGCAGCTGGTCAGCCCGGCGCTCGAGGGCACCCGCAACGTGCTCACCAGCGTGAACGAGACCGAGTCGGTCAAGCGGGTGGTACTGACCAGCAGCGTCGTCGCGATCTGCGGGGACAACATCGACATGGTCGGCAAGGACCAGTTCACCGAGGACGACTGGAACACCACCAGCAGCCTGGACCACCAGCCGTACCCGTACTCCAAGACCGTGGCCGAGCGCGAGGCGTGGGACATCGCCGGCGCGCAGGACCGCTGGGACCTGGTCACGATCCACCCCGGACTGGTGCTCGGCCCGTCGCTGACCACGGCCAGCAAGTCCGGGACGTTCCGGACCATGGGCAGCTTCACCGACTTCTCCCAGGCCGCCGGAGCGCCGCCCCTGGAGATGGGTGTCGTCGACGTCCGCGACGTGGCCCGCGCGCACATCGCCGCGGGCTTCACCCCCGCTGCCCACGGTCGCTACATCACCAACTCCGAGACGATGAGCATGCTCGACATCGGCAAGGCACTGCGGGCGAAGTTCGGCTACCGGCCGTCCTTCCCGCTGATGGAGGCCCCCAAGGCCGCGATCTGGCTCGCCGCTCCGGTGGCCGGGCTGACCCGCGAGTTCGTGAAGCTGAACGTGGGCTACCCGCTGCGGTTCGACAACAGCCGCACGGTCGCCGAGCTGGGCATCACCTTCCGCCCGGGAGCGGAGTCGGTGACCGAGCACTTCCAGCAGATGATCGACGACGGGCTGGTCAGGGGCTGAATCCACGGTGGTTGAGGTGCGAGGAGCGCAGCGAGGAGCCTCGAAACCCGGTTCGTAGGGCAGGGACCCAGCCACCTAGGATTCAGGCATGCCTGAAATCACCCGAGACGAGGTCGCCCACCTGGCGAACCTCGCCCGGATCGACCTCGACGACGCCGAGCTCGACCACCTCGCACCCCAGCTGTCCGTGATCCTGGAGTCGGTGGCCTCGATCAGCGGCGTCGCCGGTGACGACATCCCGCCGACCTCGCACGCGATCCCGCTGACCAACGTGTTCCGCGAGGACGTCGTCGAGCCGTGCCTGACCCCGGAGCAGGCGCTCTCGGGCGCACCGGCCGTCGAGGAGCAGCGCTTCTCCGTGCCGCGGATCCTGGGGGACGAGCAGTGAGCCTCATCAAGAAGACGGCCGCCGAGCTGGCCGAGGCGCTGGCCGCCGGCGAGACCACCTCGGTGGAGATCACCCAGGCCTACCTGGACCGGATCGCCGAGGTCGACGGCGCCGTGCACGCGTTCCTGCACGTCGACGGCGAGGGTGCGCTGGCGCAGGCCGCCGCGTCCGACGCCCGCCGCGCCGCCGGCACCCTCAAGTCCGCACTCGACGGCGTCCCGATCGCGGTCAAGGACGTGCTCGCGACCCAGGGTCTGCCGACCACGTGCGGCTCGAAGATCCTCGAGGGCTGGATCCCGCCGTACGACGCGACCGTGGTCGCCCGGCTCAAGGCGGCCGGCCTGCCGATCCTCGGCAAGACCAACATGGACGAGTTCGCGATGGGCTCCTCGACCGAGCACTCGGCGTACGGGCCGACCCACAACCCGTGGGACCTGGACCGCATCCCCGGCGGCTCCGGCGGCGGCTCGGCCGCGGCCGTCGCCTCCTTCGAGGCGCCGCTCGCGCTGGGCACCGACACCGGCGGCTCGATCCGCCAGCCGGGTGCGGTCACCGGCACCGTCGGCGTGAAGCCGACCTACGGCGGGGTCTCCCGCTACGGTCTGGTGGCCCTGGCCAACTCGCTGGACCAGGTCGGCCCGGTCACCCGCACCGTGCTCGACTCCGCGCTGCTGCACGAGCTCATCGGCGGGCACGACCCGCGCGACTCCACCAGCATCGACCAGCCGCTGCCCGACCTGGTCGCCGCGGCGAGGCAGGGTGCGACCGGTGACCTGAGCGGGGTGCGCATCGGCGTGATCACCGAGCTCGCCGGCGACGGCTGGCAGCCCGGCGTGATGGCGCGGTTCACCGAGTCGGTCGAGCTGCTGGTCAAGGCCGGCGCCGAGGTCGTCGAGGTCTCCTGCCCGAACTTCGTGCACGCGATGGCCGCCTACTACCTGATCCTCCCGGCCGAGGCCTCCAGCAACCTCGCCAAGTTCGACGCCATGCGGTACGGCCTGCGGGTCGTCCCCGACGGCGACCCGAGCGCGGAGGAGGTCATGCGCGCGACCCGCGACGCCGGCTTCGGCGACGAGGTGAAGCGACGGATCATCCTCGGCACCTACGCCCTGTCCAGCGGCTACTACGACGCGTACTACGGCCAGGCGCAGAAGATGCGCACGCTGATCTCGCGCGACTTCGAGGCCGCGTTCGCCTCCGTCGACGTGCTGGTCTCGCCGACGGCGCCGACCACCGCGTTCAAGCTCGGCGAGAAGCTGGACGACCCGATTGCGATGTACCTCAACGACCTCGCGACCATCCCGGCCAACCTCGCGGGCGTCCCGGGCATCTCGGTGCCCAGCGGCCTCGCCGACGAGGACGGGCTGCCGGCGGGATTCCAGATCCTGGCCCCGGCCCTGGCCGACGACCGCTGCTACCGGGTCGGTGCGGCCCTCGAGGCCGCGCTGGCCTCGCAGTGGGGCGGCCCGCTGCTCGACAAGGCCCCTGAACTCGGCTCGCTGGTTGAGCCTGTCGAAACCCTCGGAGGGACCGCATGACCGACACCCTGGTTGCGTTCGACGACGTGCTCGCGACGTACGACCCGGCGATGGGCCTGGAGGTCCACGTCGAGCTGAACACCGCCTCGAAGATGTTCTGCGGCTGCCCGACCGAGTTCGGCGCCGAGCCGAACACCCAGGTCTGCCCGACCTGCCTGGGCCTGCCCGGTGCGATGCCGGTGGTCAACGCGAAGGCCGTCGAGTCGGCGATCCGGATCGGGCTGGCGCTGAACTGCGAGATCGCGGAGTGGTGCCGGTTCGCCCGGAAGAACTACTTCTACCCGGACATGCCGAAGAACTTCCAGACCTCGCAGTACGACGAGCCGATCTGCTTCAACGGCTACATGGACGTCGACGTCGACGGTGAGGTCTTCCGGGTCGAGATCGAGCGCGCCCACATGGAGGAGGACACCGGCAAGTCCACCCACGTCGGTGGCGCCACCGGCAGGATCCAGGGTGCCGACCACTCGCTGGTCGACTACAACCGCGCCGGGATCCCGCTGATCGAGATCGTCACGAAGCCGATCCTGGGCGCGGGCGCGAAGGCTCCCGACGTGGCGCGCGCGTACGTCGCCCAGCTGCGCGACCTGATCGTCGCGCTGGACGTCTCCGACGCCCGGATGGACCAGGGCTCGATCCGGGCCGACGTGAACCTGTCGCTGTCCCCGAAGGGTTCGGACCAGCTCGGCACCCGGACCGAGACCAAGAACGTGAACTCGTTGCGCTCGGTCGAACGAGCGGTCCGCTACGAGATGTCGCGGCACGCCGCGGTGCTCGACGGCGGCGGGTCGATCCTCCAGGAGACCCGGCACTGGCACGAGGACACCGGCATCACCACCAGCGGCCGGGAGAAGTCAGACGCCGAGGACTACCGGTACTTCCCGGAGCCCGACCTGGTGCCGGTGGCGCCGAGCCGCGACTGGGTCGAGCAGCTGCGCGGAACCCTGCCGGAGAACCCGACCGCCCGGCGCAACCGCCTCCAGGAGTCCTGGGGCTTCTCCGACCTGGAGATGCGCGACACCGTCGGCGCGGGTGCGCTCGACGCGATCGAGGAGACCATCGCCGCGGGGTCCACGCCGCAGGCCGCCCGCAAGTGGTGGCTCGGTGAGCTGGCCCGGCGCGCCAACGAGGACGGCGTCGAGGTGACCGAGCTCGGCATCACGCCGGTCCAGGTGGCCGCGGTGCAGGCGCTCGTCGACGGCGGCAGCATCAACGACAAGCTGGCCCGCCAGGTCTTCGACGGTCTGTTCGCCGGCGAGGGCACCCCGGAGGAGATCGTCGCGGCCCGCGGCCTGGCGATCGTCTCCGACGAGGGCGCACTCAGCGAGGCCGTCGACGCCGCGATCGCGGCCAACCCGGACGTCGCCGAGAAGATCCGCGACGGCAAGCTCGCCGCCGCCGGGGCCCTGATCGGTGAGGTCATGAAGGCGATGCGCGGCCAGGCCGACGCCGGCCGGGTCCGCGAGCTGATCCTGGAGAAGCTCTCCTGACCTGCGGTGTTACTGTCAGGCGTTCCCTCGGGGGAGCGCCTGACAACCACCACGTCGGTGGACGGGGAAAGCCGGTCGAAGTCCGGCGCTGACCCGCAACCGTAGGTCGTGCCCGCAGGGGTACGGCGAGCCGGAGCACCCGCCTCTCGACGTCCTCGCAACTCATCGCTGTCGTGGAACGCAGCGGGCGGCGGACCGCCTCCCGCTCATGCAGCGGGAAGGAACCCGATGTCCGTCCTCCGTCGTGGCGCCGCTCTGGTCGCCGCTGCCGCCCTCTCCGGTGCCGGCCTCGCCGTCGTCACCACCGCCCCCGCCGAGGCCGCGGGCACCGACCCGCGCCCGGTCAGCGTCGGCGCCTCCTGGCTCGCCGACCACCTGGTCAACGGTGTGATCAGCGACAGCTACGTCGACAACACCGACCCCGAGAACCCGGTCCCGGTCGCCTTCGACGACCTGGGCCTGACGATGGACACCGCGATGTCGCTGGTCGCTGTCGGCGGGCACGCGAGCACCGTGTCGACGATCAAGAGCGCGATGGACGCCCGGATCACCGAGACCTACGACTCCTTCGGCACCACCTACACCGGCTCGGCGGCCAAAGCCGCGGTCTACGACCGGCTGGTCGGGGGAGACCCGACCGACGTCGGCGGTGACCACACCGACCTGGTGAAGGTGGTCGAGGACAACACCGACGACGCCGCGCCCGTGGCGGGCCGGATCGAGAACGTCAACGACTCCTTCGGCGACACCAACACCTTCGGTCAGGCCTTCGCTGCTCGTGCGCTCGCCGAGGCCGGGTCGGACAAGGCCGCTGACGCCGAGGCGTTCCTCCTCGACCAGCAGTGCGACGCCGGCTTCTTCCGGCTCAACCCGAACCCCGACCGCGCCGCCGAGGACCAGACCTGCCAGGCCGAGGTCGGGACCGACGCCAGCGCGCCGGACACCGACGCGACCGCGATCGCGATGCTCCAGCTCGAAGCCCTGGCCACCAAGAGCCAGGCGGTCACCGACGCCCTGACCGCGGCCCGGGATTGGCTGCTCGACGCCCAGCGCGCCGACGGCAGCTTCGGCGGAGGCCCGTCCACCTCGGACCCGAACGCGAACAGCACGGCCCTGGCAGGCCAGGCGCTGGCCGGTCTCGGCGAGACCGCTGCTGTCAAGGCTGCCGCGATCTGGGTGCGCGCGCTCCAGGCCGACGAGGTCGGCGCCTGCACCAGCCAGCTGTCGAGCGAGACCGGCGGGATCGGCTACGACGCCAGCACGGTGGCCGACGGCCGGGCCGATGGCATCACCGCCTCGACCAAGGACCGCTGGCTGCGCACCACCGCGCCCGCCCTGCCGATCCTGAAGTACGCACCTGCGGTGACGCCCGACCTGAACATCACCGGTCCCGCCGGCTACGTCAGCGGTGGCCACCTGGCGACGTACAGGATCAGCGGGATCGTCCCCGGCGACAAGGTCTGCGTGGCCGGGTTCGGTCGTCACAAGGTCGCCGTCGGGCGTGCCGACGGCACCGCGACGGTCTACCTGACTGCCCCGAACAAGTCGGAGAGCACCACGGTGCGGGTCAGCGACCGCGGCGGGAACTCGTCCGGGGTGCGCACGAACATCCTCACCGCGACGACCCTCACGGTCGCGCCGTCGCCGAGCGTGGCGAAGCGCAACAGCTACATCACGGTCACCGTCAGCGGCCTGGCCGCGGGCGAGTCCGCGAAGGTGGTCTTCCGCGGGGCGTCGCACTCCGGGCACGCCGACCCCAAGGGTGTCTTCCGGGTCCGCGTGGGCGTGGGCTCGGTCGTTATGTCCCGCACCGTCGCCGCCTACGGGCAGTTCACCAACCGCAAGGGTTCACACCTGGTCAAGGTCGTCCGCTAGCCGCAGTGATCGAGAACGACCTCAGCCTCCTGGGCTCACCAGCAGGATCCGGTCGTCCTGGGTCTTCGGGTCACCACGTCCGTCGCGATTGGACGTGGTGACCCACAGGTTGCCGCCGGGGGAGACCGCGACGGTCCGCATCCGGCCGTACTTCCCGACGAAGAACGCGACCGGGTGCGAGGCCTTCCGGCCGTGCACGTCGACCCGCCAGAGCCGCTCGCCGCGCAGGGAGGCGAGCCAGAGGTGCCCGTCGAGGAAGGCCAGACCCGAGGGCGAGGCCTCCGACGTCGGCCAGACGACCTGCGGATCGCGGTAGCGCGAGCCGCCGCCCTTGCCCTCGACGCGGGGCCACCCGTAGTTGTGGCCGCGGGCGATCAGGTTGAGCTCGTCCCAGGCGTGGTCGCCGAACTCCGAGGCCCACAGTTTGCCGTCGGCGTCGAACGCGAGGCCCTGGACGTTGCGGTGCCCGAGCGTCCAGACCGGTGAGCCCGGATCCGGGTTCCCGGGGGCTGGCCGGCCGTCCTGCGTGATCCGCAGGATCTTGCCCGCCAGGCTCCCGCGGTCCTGCGCGAGCGACTCCTGGCCGGTCTCCCCGGTGGAGACGTACAGGCGGCCGTCCGGGCCGAACGCGAGGCGACCACCGTCGTGGCGGAAGCCCTGCGGGATGCCGGTGAGGATCGGCGTCGGCCGGCTGAGCCGTCCGTCCCGGAACGTCAGCCGCAGCACCCGGTTGTCCCGCGGCGTCGAGGCGTAGAGGAAGATCCGCTGGTCGTGGCTGAAGTCGGGCGAGACCGCCAGCCCGAGCAGACCGGACTCGCCCCCGCCGTACGTGGTGGCGTCGATCCGACCGACGGTGCTGACCTTCCGGCCGACGATGTGCAGCACCCGGCCGCTGTCGCGCTCGGTGACCAGCGCGGATCCGTCGGGGAGGAAGCCGAGGCCCCAGGGCACGGACAGGTGGTCCGCGACCGTGCCGATCACCTTCGGTGGCCCGGACCTCGGCGTCGGAGTGGCTGCGGTCGGCTCCGAGGCGCTCGGAGTGGGCCCGGACGGGGCGCTCGACGTGGTCCTCCCGGTCGGCGTACCGGTTCCGGACGGGCTCGACCCACCTCCGCACCCGGACAGGAGCGCGGCGACGAGTGCCGCGAGCAACAACGAGGAGGACAGCGCCGAGGAGCGTCTCACCCGGCCCACGTTAGCCCGGGACCCGAGACACGGGCTCCGCGGACGTGGCGCCCGTCAGGGGACGCGGTCGAGCAGGTCGAGCAGCAGCTCGTGCACCTCGGCCGGCTTCTCCATGGCGACGAAGTGGCTCGCGCCGAGCTCGACGTACTCGGCGCCGTCGATCCGCTCGGAGGCGGTGCGCATGTCCTCGGAGGAGGCCAGCACGTCCCAGTGGCCGGCGACGAACGTCGCCGGGACGTCGATGTCGCGCAGCGAGACCCGGACGTGCTTGGAGGTCTCGACCGCCAGGTGCATGTACCAGTCGACCGGTGTGCGCAGCATCTCCCGCACGGTCTCGGCGGTCAGCTCGACGTCGGCGACCGGAAGCATGAAACCGCTGTGGCTGAGCACGGCGACCGCCTTGGGCCCGATGGGCAGGTTGCGGGCGAGCAGGCTCAGCGGCTTGCCGAGCGTGCGCATCGCCCGTGCGGCGTTGACGGTGATCGCGGCGCGGGCGAAGCGAGGCACGCCCAGCGGCGCGAGCATCGAGGAGAACGTGCCGCCCGGTACGCCGGCCACGGCGAACAGGCCGGTGACCCGGTCCGGGTGCAGGAAGGCCAGCTCGAACGCGGTGTTCACGCCCATCGACCAGCCCATCACCGGGCAGGCGTCGATGCCGGCGTCGTCCATGACCGCGATCGCGTCCTCGACGAACGCCTCGATGCCCACGTGCGAGGGGTCCTCGGGTCGTCCGGAGCCGCCGGTCCCGCGGTGGTTCCAGGAGATCACCCGGACGCCGCAGTCGGGGTCGAGCAGGGCGGGCCAGGCGTACGGATTGGTGCCCAGGCCGTTGCAGAGCAGCACGGTCGGGCCGTCCACGTCGTTGGTCCAGGCCTGCAGCTCGGTGCCGTCGTGGGCGGTCACGGTGTAGAAGCGCAGCGCGAGGGCGTCGTCCGGCTCAGGGACGACGCGCAGGGTGACGGCGTTGGCCGCGGCAGCGTTCGACATGGAGCGAGTGTGCCCCAGCCCCGCTGCGTAAGGGGGCGTTTGTCGTCGAAGTCACGCGCGGCGCGGCGCGCCGTTCATCGGTTCAGGAGACGTTCCGGACAGGTGCTGCGGGTGCTGCTTCGGTGCTGGCGGCACGCTCGGCCAGGTAGCCGGCGACGTACTCCTCGACCTCGACACGTTCCAGACGGCGGGCGGCCAGAACCGTGCAGGCGGCCATCGCGTTGCGACGGGCCTGCTCCTGGCTGCGGGTCGACCAACGTGCCACGAGGCCCAGCGGCGATGCGGTGATCAGTGCGTTCATCGGGCCCTCCCTCCGTGTTGGTTGAGTCAGAAATCTGTCAGCGGACGGCTACGGGACGGTCACCGCCGTGTGACGTCTGTGTGAACTACGTCTCACAGGTGCATGCTGGTTCCATGACCGCAACCGTGCTGATGGTGGGGACCCGCAAGGGTCTGTGGATCGGCTCCTCGGACGCCCGGCGCGCCGAGTGGAGCTGGACCGGGCCGCACTTCGACATGATGGAGGTGTACTCCTGCCTCGTGGACACCCGCGGTGGAGCGCCGCGGTTGTTCGCGGGGGCCTCGTCGCCCTGGACCGGCCCGCAGATCCAGGTCTCCGACGACCTCGGCGAGACCTGGCAGGTCACCGGCGGTGCGCACTTCCCGGACGACGTGGACGCCTCGGTGGAGCGGGTCTGGCAGCTGGTGCCGGGCACCCGTGACGGCGTCGTGTACGCCGGGACCGAGCCGGGCGCGGTCTTCCGCTCCGAGGACGGCGGTGCCACCTTCGCGCTCGAGCGTGGCCTCTGGGACCACCCGCACCGGGAGCAGTGGGATGCCGGGTTCGGCGGGCAGGCGTTCCACACGATCCTGCCGCACCCGACCGATCCCGACTCGGTGACCGTCGCGATCTCCACCGGTGGCTGCTACCAGACCGACGACGGCGGCGCGACGTGGCAGCCGCGCAACGTCGGCATCCGCGCCGAGTTCCGGCCCGAGGGGGACCAGTACCCCGAGTTCGGCCAGTGCGTTCACAAGGTCGCCCGGCACCCCGACGTGCCCGACCGGCTGTTCCTGCAGAACCACGGCGGCGTCTACCGCTCCGACGACCACGCGGCGACCTGGAAGTCGATCGCGGACGGGCTGCCCGCCGAGTTCGGGTTCTCGATCGTGGTGCACCCGCACGAGCCCGAGACCGTGTTCGTGTTCCCGATCAACGGCGGCGACCGGCGCTACCCACCGGACGCGCACGCGGCGGTGTGGAGGTCCCGGGATGCCGGCGAGACCTGGGAGCAGCTCGATCAGGGGCTCCCCGAGGACTTCTACGTCGCGGTGATGCGCGATGCGATGTGCACCGACGACCACAAGCAGCCCGGGGTCTACTTCGGGGCCCGGAACGGAGCCGTCTGGGGATCCCCGGACGGCGGCGAGAGCTGGAGCCAGGTGGTTGCCAACCTGCCCGACGTGATGACGGTCCGCGCATCCGCCATCTGAGCGGGCGCGGGCGGCAGTTTCCCTAGGCAGGACGTGAAACCGGCCAAACGACCCGAAACTTCGGGTCGGAAGTGACTCCTTCGGGTCGGCCGTCCAGGCCGAACTACGGAACGCGAGGCGAAACCGCTGGCGTGGTCGGGAAGAATGCAGGCATGACGCAGACCCCTGACATGAAGCCCCGCAGCCGCGATGTCACCGACGGCCTGGAGCGGGCCGCCGCGCGAGGCATGCTGCGCGCGGTAGGCATGGGCGACGAGGACTTCGCCAAGCCGCAGATCGGCGTCGCGTCGAGCTGGAACGAGATCACCCCCTGCAACCTGTCGCTCGACCGGCTGGCGAAGGCCGTGAAGAACGGCGTGCACGCGGCCGGCGGCTACCCGCTGGAGTTCGGCACCATCTCGGTCTCCGACGGCATCTCGATGGGCCACGAGGGGATGCACTTCTCCCTGGTCAGCCGCGAGGTCATCGCGGACTCGGTGGAGACGGTGATGATGGCCGAGCGCCTCGACGGCTCGGTGCTGCTCGCCGGCTGCGACAAGTCGCTGCCCGGCATGCTGATGGCCGCGGCCCGCCTCGACCTCGCCAGCGTGTTCCTGTACGCCGGCTCGACGATGCCCGGGTCGGTGGACGGCCACGACGTCACGATCATCGACGCCTTCGAGGCGGTCGGCGCCTGCCTGGCCGGGAAGATCACCCGCGAGGAGGTCGACAAGATCGAGCGGGCCATCTGTCCGGGCGAGGGAGCCTGCGGCGGCATGTACACCGCGAACACGATGGCCTCGGTCGCCGAGGCCCTGGGCATGTCGCTGCCGGGTAGCGCCGCTCCGCCGGCGGTCGACCGTCGCCGCGACGGGTTCGCGCACCGCTCCGGCGAGGCCGTGGTCGGGATGCTCAAGCAGGGCATCACCGCGCGCCAGATCATGACCCGCGAGGCGTTCGAGAACGCGATCGCCGTGGTGATGGCGCTCGGCGGCTCGACCAACGCGGTCCTGCACCTGCTCGCCATCGCCCGCGAGGCCGAGGTCGAGCTGACCATCGACGACTTCAACACGATCGGCGACAAGGTCCCGCACCTCGGCGACCTGAAGCCGTTCGGCAAGTACGTGATGAACGACGTCGACAAGATCGGCGGCATCCCGGTCGTCATGAAGGCGCTGCTCGACGCGGGCCTGATGCACGGCGACACCCTCACGGTCACCGGGAAGACGATGGCCGAGAACCTGGAGGCGCTGGCGCCGCAGGCGGTCGACGACGACGTCATCCGCGCGCTCAGCCGCCCGATCCACGCCACCGGCGGCATCACCATCCTCAAGGGTTCGCTGGCACCGGAGGGTGCCGTGGTCAAGAGCGCCGGCTTCGACGACACGACCTTCACCGGCACGGCCCGGGTCTTCGACGGCGAGCGGGCGGCACTCGACGCGCTGGCCGAGGGCACGATCGTCGCCAACGACGTCGTGGTCATCCGCTACGAGGGCCCCAAGGGCGGCCCGGGCATGCGCGAGATGCTCGCCATCACCGGCGCCATCAAGGGCGCCGGGCTCGGCAAGGACGTGCTGCTGGTGACCGACGGCCGGTTCTCCGGCGGCACCACCGGCCTCTGCGTCGGGCACATCGCGCCGGAGGCGGTCGACGGCGGTCCGATCGCGTTCGTGCGCGACGGTGACCCGATCACCCTGGACGTCGCCAACAAGACGCTCGAGGTGACCATCGACGAGGCCGAGCTGGCCGCCCGCAAGGACGGCTGGACGCCGAACCCGCCGAAGTACACCCGGGGCGTGCTCGGCAAGTACGCCAAGGTCGTGCAGTCGGCCGCGCACGGAGCCGTCTGCGGCTGACCCACCGCTGTTCCGTGTCGGTGCCGCGGGGTAGGAACAGATCCATGGACCAACGGATCAGCTTCATCACCCTGGCCGTCGCCGACCTCGAGCGGAGCCGCGCCTTCTACCTCGACGGTCTCGGGTGGAGCGCCGAGCTCTTCGTGCCCGGCGAGGTGCTCATGATCAGGGCGGGGGAGCACCTGGTGCTCTCGCTGTGGGCGGAGTCCGGCTTCGAGGGCGAGGTCGGGCCGATCCGGCGCGGCGACGGCATCGTGCCGATCACGATCGCCCACAACGTGCGCACGTCGGCCGAGGTCGACGAGATCCTCGAGCTGGCCCGCACCCTCGGCGCCGACCCGGTCTCGCCCGGGCAGCAGCGCGACTGGGGCGGCTACACCGGGTACTTCGCCGACCCGGACGGCTACCGGTGGGAGATCGCGGTCAACGAGGGCATGGAGCACCTGGTCATCCCGTGACCTCCCACCGGAGGATCAGCCGAGCAGATTGATCATCAGGCTCAGGAACGGCGGCGGCGCCACCGACCAGTCACCGTCCAGCGTGGTGATGGAGATGTTGTTCGCGGCGAGCGCGGTGGTGTCCGCGTTCTTGCGGGTCTCCGCGGCCGGCGTACCGGCGCTGAGCTGGTAGGTGCCGCCCGTGCGCGGGACCTCGCCGGCGAAGGTCAGCCCGATGTCGTTCGAGGTGCCGGCCACGGTGTTGACCGGCTTGCCGAGGGTCTCGCCGGCGCCGACGAACGGGTAGTTCACGTTGAGCACCAGCCCGGGCTTGAGCTGCTTGGCCCCGATGGTCTTCTTCAGCAGCTCGACGGCGAACGCGGCGGTCTTGGCGAACGGAACGAACGGGATCTGGGACAGGTCGCGGGGCACCTCGGCGCTGAACGCCAGCGCGGGCACGCCGTACTCGCGCGCGGTCACCGCGGCGCCGACCGTGCCGGAGTGGTTCAGGGTCGAGCCGACGTTCTGGCCGAAGTTCACCCCGGACAGCACCACGTCCGGACCGTTGGTCCAGTAGGTCTTCGCGAACCGGCTCAGCGCCACGTTCACGGCGTCGGCCGGCGAGGCGGTCGGCGTGGAGGACGTGCACGGCGCAACGGCGGCGCACACGCCGAAGACAGCACCGCCGGTCGAGCTCGTCGCGCAGTCGCCGCTGTAGGCAGCGGGCGGGGTGACGGCCTGGACGGTCAGCGGGACCGGGGCGAAGCCCGGGCTCGTCATCCGGGCGCCGGCGCCGCTCTGCTGGCCGTATGGCGCCACCACCAGCACGTCGGCACCGGCCGCGCACAGTGCCTTGCGCAGCTCGTAGAGCCCCTTGCCGTCGGTGCCGAAGCTCGAGTCCAGGCCGCGGGCGCTGTCGTCGTTGGTGATGAGCACCTTCAGGCCGGCGAGGTTGGCCGGGGTGGCGGCGTCCGCGGTGGCCGGGCCGACCAGGACGCTGGCGAGTACGCCGAGCAGGACGCCGACGGCGACGCCCGCGCGGCGCGGGAACGGGATGGATCGCATGGTTCTCCTCGATGGAAGGATCAGGTGCACCTAGATTCGGCGCGGACCTCCACCAGGGTCCAAGACCTTTTCGGCATGGACCGACCAGGAGAGCGATGAACATCCAGCAGCTGCGCTACGTCGTGGCCACCGTGGAGGCCGGCAGCATGACCGCCGCCGCCACGGCGCTGTTCGTCGCGCAGCCGGCCCTGAGCCGTGCGGTCCGTGCCCTGGAGCGCGAGCTCGGCACCGACCTGTTCGCCCGGGCCGGGAGAGGTGTGGTGCTCACCGCGGCCGGGGAGTCCTTCGTGGCGCGAGCCCGTTCGGTACTGCGCAGCATCGACCGGCTCCGCGACATCGGCGACAGCGCCGAGGCGGAGCTGGTCATCGCCGCGACCGCGACGCTGCAGGCCTCGCTCGCCCTGCCGCTGCTCGAGGAGCTGCGCAACCAGGGGATCACGCTGCACACCCGGCTGCGCGGCTGCACCGGAGCCCGCGAGGTGCACGACGTCGTCGCCGCAGGCGGAGCCGCGCTCGGGCTGTGCGACCAGGCGATCGACTCCGAGCTGGCCGTGGTGCCGATCGGGGTGGCCGAGGTGCGCCTGGTCTCACCGCCGGGCCTGGATCTGCCCGAGGTGATCACCGTCGCCGACCTCGACGGCGTACCGCTGGTGATGCCGACCGCCGGCACCGACCGCAGGGCCGCCCTCGACCGGTTCTACGAGGCCTGCGGCATCACGCCCACCGTGGCGATCGAGAGCGACGAGCGCAGCGTCTGGATGGAGGCCGTGCTGCGCGGCCTGGCGTCCTGCATCTGGCACAGCGTCGAGGCGCTGAAGGTGCCGCAGGACGGGGTGGTCTTCCGCAGCTTCGAACCGCGGATGTTCCAGGACCTCAGCGCCGTGCACCGCAAAGACGACCGGACGCCCGCGACCGTGCTGCTGCTCGAAGCGCTTCGCGAGTTCGCCGAGCTCGGACCGGGCGCCCCGGTCAGCGGGTCGCGCTGACGATCGAGTACTCGCCGGGCCAGCCGTCCGCGCTGCTCGGGACGAGCAGGCCGCACCCGGTGCGCAGGTCCTCGCAACGGACCCGGCCACCGCCCTGGCCGGCAACGTCGAGGCGCGAACGGAAGTGCCAGGAGAACAGGTTCGCGTCCGCCACCGGATCGAGGGTCCCGGTCGTGGCGTCGTGCTGCCAACGATCGGTCAGCAGCATCGCGTCCGCGCCGGGCCGGTTCTGGAGGTACTTGGCGAACCAGGCGGTGGTGTACCAGTCGATCATGTCGATCGCCCGCAGTGAGCCCGGCACCAGGAACGGGATGTCGGTGAAGGACAGGTGTGTCCCGCCGCGGACGAGCACCTGGCCGGTGTCGACCCCGGCGGCGGTGTAGGCCAGCGAGGCCCGCGACTTGCCCAGCGGGTTGGGCGGGAGCAGGTAGGGGACCGGGTTCAGCAGGTAGTCCCCGGCGATGCCGAGAGCGGGCTTGGTGATCCACGGTGCCGGGCCGGCCGGGGTCGAGAAGCAGTCCCGGGTCAGGGCGTAGGTCGCTGAGGGCAGGTTGGAGAAGTCCGGGTTGGGGTAGCCGACGCTCTGCTCGCTCGGCGCCGGGCTCACCGGGACGCAGAGCGAGTCGAGCGCGACCACGGCGTCGATCCGCGGGTCTGCTTGGCCGAGCCAGGAGGCAGCCTCGGCCCCGTAGGAGTGCCCGGTGATGCCGATGCTGGTCGGGTCGAGGGTGCTCCACAGCGGGTTGTACGCCGCGTCCAAGCCGGCCGCGACCCGGCGGGACTGCTTCGCCGCGTGCGAGGTCCCGGTCGTCCGGCTCGGCCGCGGCACGTAGGGGTGCGCCGGCGTCGAGAGCAGGAAGTCGAGGGCGTCCTGGCCGCCGTCGTAGAACGGGTAGCCGTTGCCGCCGAAGACGTCCTGCGCCGGGCGCGGGCCGATCAGTCCGAGCAGCGGGGTCCCGGCCAGGGCGTCCTCGAGCTGGTCCGGGAACTCACCGAGCTGGTCGGACATGCCCTCGCCCTGGGCATCGAAGGTCATCACCACGAAGCCCGCCTTGGCCAGGCTCTGCGCCAGGAACCAGTAGGTCTCCTCGAACCCGACGACCGAGCCGTTGACGATCACGATCCCCGGCCGCTTCGCGGGGCCGGCGACGGTCGCCCACACGTGCCCGGACATGGTCGCCCCGGAGCGGGAGGTGTAGAGCACGGGCTTGACGATGCCGCCGCGGGAGGCGAAGTCGTTCATCCGCGGGTCGATCGGGCAGAGCAGCACCGTGGTGCACGAGTTCGGGTTCGGCTGGCGCTCCGGATCCGCGGCGAGGGCCGCGGCCCGCGCCAGCTGGTAGGCCTGGGTGGCCGCGATGATCCCCGGCGTCGGGTCGGGCTTCCGGCTCTGGTTCTGGCCGGTGATGGTCAGGTTGCGACCCTCGCAGGAGTTGTACGCCGGGGACAGCGCGGTCGCGGTGGCGCAGTCGACCGGTGCAGCTGCTCCGCTCACCGGACCGGCGAGCGCGCAGGCCAGGGCCAGGGCTGTCACGGGGAGGAGGGCACGGCGGAGCGGCGACGGGAGGGTCATGCGCCGAGTCTGGATGCTGCCAGCCCAGACGCGCCATGACCCGGGCCGTCGAGTTCCTTGACCCGGACGCGCACGAAAACCGTGCGGAGCCGCGGACCGGTGCGTGGTCGAATGAACCCATGCCGTCCGAGGAGCCGCGCCGCAACGAGTTCGGCCAGACGATCGGCCGGCCCGTCACCTGGACGGTGCGCCCCGCGGTGGTGCCGGTGACCCTGGTGGGGGAGCACGTCCGGCTCGAGCCCTGGGGCCCCCGGTTCCTCGAGGACCTGTACGCCAGCACGGTGACCGGATCGCCGGCGAGCACCTGGACCTACCTGGCCACGCCGCCGCTGGACAGCCCGGACGGGCTCGGGCAGTGGCTGGACGGGCTGGACGCCGACCCGGGCGCCGTACCGCTGGTGCTCTGCCGCCCGGACGGCCGTGCGGTGGGCACCGCCAGCTACCTGCGGCTGGACCACCTGAACGGGTCGGTCGAGGTCGGTGCGATCGCGTACGCCGCGGAGCTGCAGCGCACCACCGCCGCCACCGAGGCGATGTACCTGATGATGCGGCACGCCTTCGACGACCTCGGCTACCGCCGCTACGAGTGGAAGTGCGACTCGATGAACGCGCCGTCGCGGCGGGCCGCCCAGCGGCTGGGATTCACCTACGAGGGCACCTTCCGCAACGCCCTGGTCTACAAGGGCCGCAACCGGGACACCGACTGGTTCTCGATCACCGACGACGAGTGGCCGGCGGTCCGTTCCGCGCTCGAGGGCTGGCTCGCCCCGGACAACCAGCCGGGTGGCACCCAGGAGCGCTCGCTGGAGCAGTTCCGCGCCTGAAACACGCTCACGTCGCCGCCAACATGCGGGACCGGTGTCCCAGATCATGGGACGGCTGGCAAACTGGGTTGAGCGCCGAGAGGCACGAGGGGCAGTATGTGCCCATGCGTTTTGAGATTCTCGTACGCACGCGACGCGTGAGCTGAAGCCCCGGCTTCTGCGCTCCCGCGTCGACCCCTCGCTGCCAGTGCTGGCCGAGGGGTTTTTGTTTGCAGCACCGATCGACCACGACGAAGACAGAACACGAAGGACTGAGATGACAGAGCAGGGCGGCAACGGGACGCAGGTCACCGGTGCGCAGAGCCTGATCAAGTCCCTGGAGAGCGCGGGAGTCGAGAACATCTTCGGCATCCCGGGCGGGGCGATCCTCCCGGCGTACGACCCGATCTTCGACTCCTCGATCCGGCACATCCTCGTACGGCACGAGCAGGGCGCGGGCCACGCGGCCCAGGGCTACGCCGCGGCGACCGGCAAGGTCGGCGTCTGCATGGCCACCAGCGGTCCGGGTGCGACCAACCTGGTCACCCCGATCGCCGACGCCTACATGGACTCGGTCCCGATGGTCGCCGTCACCGGTCAGGTCCCCGCGGCTGCGATCGGCACCGACGCCTTCCAGGAGGCCGACATCCGCGGCATCACGATGCCGATCACCAAGCACAACTTCCTGGTCACCGACCCGGCCGAGATCCCGCGCACCGTCGCCGAGGCCTTCTACCTGGCCTCCACCGGCCGCCCGGGACCGGTGCTGGTCGACGTGGCCAAGTCCGCGCTCCAGGCGATGACCACCTTCGAGTGGCCGACCGAGCTGAACCTGCCCGGGTACCGCCCGGTGGCGCGCCCGCACGCCAAGCAGATCCGCGAGGCGACCAAGCTGATCCTGGAGTCCCGCCGCCCGGTGCTCTACGTCGGTGGCGGTGTGATCCGGGCCGGCGCCAGCAAGGAGCTGCGCGTCCTGGCCGAGATGACCGGCATGCCGGTGGTCACCACCTTGATGGCGCGGGGTGCGTTCCCCGACAGTCACGCCCAGCACCTCGGCATGCCCGGCATGCACGGCACCGTGGCCGCGGTGGCGGGTCTGCAGAAGAGCGACCTGATCATCAGCCTGGGTGCGCGCTTCGACGACCGGGTCACCGGCAACCTGGACTCCTTCGCGCCGGGCGCGAAGATCATCCACGCCGACATCGACCCGGCGGAGATCGGCAAGAACCGTGCGGTCGACGTCCCGATCGTGGGGGACTGCCGCGAGGTGATCGCCGACCTGATCGTCGCCCTCCAGGCCGAGCAGGACGCCGGCAACACCGGCGACTTCGAGGCCTGGGTGGCGTTCCTGGCCGGGGTGAAGTCGCAGTACCCGCTGGGCTACGACGCCCCGCCGGACGGCGCGCTCGCTCCGCAGTACGTGCTCGAGCGGCTGGGCAGCATCTCGGGGCCGGAGTCGATCTACTGCGCCGGCGTCGGCCAGCACCAGATGTGGGCCACCCACTACGTCGGCTTCGAGAACCCGAACACCTGGATCAACTCCGGGGGCCTGGGCACGATGGGCTTCGCGGTCCCGGCCGCGATGGGTGCCAAGGTCGGCCGTCCGGACACCACGGTGTGGGCCATCGACGGCGACGGCTGCTTCCAGATGACCAACCAGGAGCTGGCCACCTGCACGATCGAGGGCATCCCGATCAAGGTCGCCATCATCAACAACGAGTCGCTCGGCATGGTGCGCCAGTGGCAGACGCTGTTCTACAACAGCCGCTACTCCAACACCGACCTGCACACGGGTCCTGCCCGACGGGTGCCGGACTTCGTGAAGCTGGCTGACGCCTACGGCGCGGTGGGACTGTCCTGCGACAACCCGGCCGACGTCGACGCGACCATCAAGAAGGCGATGGAGATCGACGACGTCCCGGTGGTCGTGGACTTCCGGGTGCACCGCGACGCCATGGTCTGGCCGATGGTGGCTGCCGGTACGTCGAACGACGACATCAAGTACGCCCGCGACCTGGCGCCCGAGTTCGAGGAGGACGAGCTCTAATGAACGAGCGCAGCGAGTTCATCAACAAGCACAGCCGTTCGGAACGCTCCTCGTCGGCCGATGCGAAGCGAGGCCGTCGATGAGCGTTCACACCCTGTCGGTTCTCGTCGAGAACAAGCCCGGCGTGCTCGCCCGCATCGCGGGCCTGTTCAGCCGCCGTGGCTTCAACATCGACTCCCTGGCCGTCGGCCCGACCGAGCACCCGGACATCTCCCGGATGACGATCGTGGTCAACGTCGAGGAGTCCCCGCTCGAGCAGGTCACCAAGCAGCTGAACAAGCTGGTCGAGGTGATCAAGATCGTCGAGCTCGACGACCGCGAGGCCATCGAGCGCGAGCTGCTGCTGGTGAAGGTCAAGGCCGACGTGGAGAGCCGCTCCCAGGTGCTCGACGTCGTCCAGCTCTTCAAGGCCCGCGTGGTCGACGTCGCCACCGACGCGATCACCATCGAGGTCACCGGCAACTCCGACAAGCTCGCCGACTTCCTGCGGGTGCTCGAGCCGTTCGGCATCCGTGAGCTGGTGCAGTCCGGCCTGGTGGCGATCGGCCGCGGTGGCCGTTCGATCACCGAGCGCACGCTGCGGCCCGTCCCGGTGCCGGTCAGCCAGCACTACGCCTGAAACGTCACTCCCCACCACAACCAGAAGGAGCCCTCGTGGCTGAAATGTTCTACGACGACGACGCCGACCTGTCCCTGATCCAGGGCAAGCAGGTCGCCGTGATCGGATACGGCAGCCAGGGCCACGCGCACGCGCTCAACCTGCGCGACTCGGGCGTCGACGTCCGGATCGGTCTGAAGGCCGGCTCGAAGAGCATCGCCAAGGCCGAGGAGGAGGGCCTGCGCGTCCTCACCGTCGCCGAGGCGGTGCAGGAGGCCGACGTCATCGTCATCCTCGCGCCGGACCAGCACCAGCGGAAGATCTACGCCGACGACATCGCCCCGCACATCACCGCGGGCGACACCCTGGTCTTCGGCCACGGCTTCAACATCCGCTTCGGTTACATCCAGGCGCCCGCGGGCGTCGACGTGATCATGGTCGCCCCGAAGGCTCCGGGGCACACCGTTCGCCGCGAGTTCGTCGCCGGCCGCGGCATCCCGGACATCATCGCCGTCGAGCAGGACGCCTCGGGCACCGCGTGGGACCTCGCCAAGTCCTACGCCAAGGCCATCGGTGGCACCCGCGCGGGCGTCATCAAGACCTCGTTCACCGAGGAGACCGAGACCGACCTGTTCGGTGAGCAGTCCGTCCTCTGCGGCGGTGTCTCGCAGCTGGTCATGTACGGCTTCGAGACCCTGACCGAGGCCGGCTACCAGCCGGAGGTCGCGTACTTCGAGTGCCTGCACGAGCTCAAGCTGATCGTCGACCTGATGTGGGAGGGCGGCATCGCCAAGCAGCGCTGGTCGGTCTCCGACACCGCCGAGTACGGCGACTACGTCTCCGGCCCGCGGGTGATCGACCCGTCGGTCAAGGAGAACATGAAGGCCGTCCTCGCGGACATCCAGTCGGGTGCCTTCGCGAAGCGCTTCATCGACGACCAGGACGCCGGCGCGCCGGAGTTCCTGGCGCTGCGCGAGAAGGGCGCCGCCCACCCGATCGAGGAGACCGGGCGCCAGCTGCGCGGCCTGTTCGCCTGGAAGCAGCAGGACGCGGACTACACCGAGGGTTCCGCCGCCCGCTGATCGAGCCACCGAAGCCCCGCCTGCCGTTCGCAGGCGGGGCTTCGTCGTTTGGCTCCCACGGGAAGCGGGGTACTCCTGGACCATGGACCCGCTCGACCTCTACACCCGCGCCAGCGACTGGACCCTCGACCAGGTGAGCGTCGCGGCGACCGACCTGGACGCCCCCACGCCCTGCGCGGGCTGGGACGTGCGCACCCTGATGAACCACCTGCTGCAGACCCAGGCCTACTTCGCGGGCGCCGCCGCAGGCCGGGACGGCACTCCGCCCGGGCAGGAACCTCCCGCGCTGCTCACCGACGACCCGACCGCGGACTTCGTGCGGGCGCGCCGCGAGGTGCTGCAGGCCTTCTCCGGCGACGGGGTGGTGGAGAAGACCGGACCGCTGCTCGCCATCGCCTTCGCCGACCAGCTCGTGCACGGCTGGGACCTGGCGCGCGCCGCCGGGCAGGGCGCGACCATGCCCCCGGACCTGGCCGAGGCGGCGTACGAGGCGATCCACGGACGGTTCACCGACGAGCAGCGGGCGGGCACCTTCGGACCGGAGCTCCCGGTGGCGGACGACGCCTCCTTCCAGGACCGGTTGCTCGCGTACACCGGGCGTGAACCGGGCTGACTGAAGGCACCTTCAACCTCGCGAAGAACCGTTCCCAACAACTAGAACACGTTCTAGAGTGCTGCCATGGACCTCGCCAGCATCGAAGAAATCCGCCAGCTCAAGTACCGCTACTTCCGCACCCTGGACATGAAGGAGTGGGACGAGTTCGGCGACTGCCTCGCCGAGGACGTCGTCGCGCGCTACGGCACCCAGGCGATGGACAAGCCACTGCACTTCGACAACCGCAAGGACGTCGTGGAGTTCATGTCCGGCAACCTCGGCACCAGCATCATCTCGATCCACATCGCCAGCCACCCGGAGATCGCCGTCGACGGTGACACCGCGACCGGGTCGTGGGGCTTCGAGGACACCGTGATCGTGCCGGACTTCAAGGTCATGATCCGCGGCGGTGGTTACTACAAGGACGAGTACCGCAAGGACGCTGACGGCCGGTGGCGGATCTCCGCGACCAAGTACGAGCGGATCTACGAGGCGATGACCTCGCTCGAGGACACCCCGAGCTTCAAGCTGATCGCCAACCGCTGGGACCCGGACCTCGCGCACTAGTCCGTCCCACGCTGCAGGTGTAGGACGACGGGCGGCGGGGTAGGGATCGAGTCCCTCCCACACGATCGCGAGGTTCTCTCGTGAAACTCCTCCGCCGTAGACGTCACGTCCGCACCGGCAACCCGGTGGACGACGACCTGCTCGCCCGGATCCAGGCCAAGGCCGACCTGCACCAGCCGAGGCACTGGACGCACTACTTGTACGTCGCCGACGAGTCGACTGCCCGCGCGGCGGCCGACGAGGTCCTCTCCGACGGTTGGGACCTGGACCGGGTCGAACCGGTCCAGGGCAGCCGCGGCTGGGTCGTCGTGGCCGAGCAGCACGACGCCGTGCTCAGCCCGGACCGGGTCGCGGCAGCCCGACGCTTCTTCGAGAGCCTCGCCGACCGCTGCCGCGGGGGCGACTACGGAGGCTGGCAGACCGAGGTCTGATTCCCCAGGACGCGCCACGACGGTCCGACTCCCACCGGGGAGCCGGACCGTCGTCCGGGGAGCCTGACTACTTGACCTCGGAGCGCAGCGCGAGCCACAGGCCGACGACCAGCGGGATCACCAGCCAGTACGAACCCGAGACGGCCAGGTGCGCCCAGTCGGACTTGGCCAGGTCGCCGTCGTAGAGCCGCGTCGAGCTGAACTGGAAGTCGAACCAGCCCTGGCGGTCGGCGAACCAGTCCTTGAACGAGGCGAGCGTCCCGAACGCCGCCGGCAGCACCAGTGCGTAGACGAAGTACCCGACGATGGCGCCGGCCGAGCTGCGCACCAGCACGCCGATCGTGAAGCCCATCAGCATGCCGAGGGCGTCGGCCAGGAAGATCAGCCCTGCATCGCCGAGCGGGATGTTCCAGCTGGTGTCGACGCCGGCGATCGCCGACCCGACGACGTTGCCGACCGCGCCGACCGCGAACGCGAGGGCGATCGAGGCGGCCCCGGCGATCAGGGTCGCGGCGAGCTTGGCGCTGATCACCCGGCCCCGGTGGGGCACCAGGGTGAAGGTGGTCAGGCCCGAACGCTGGCTCCACTCGCTGGTGATCGACAGGATCGCGATCATCGGCAGGATCACCGACATCGGGAAGCCCACCGCGGCGGCGAAGTTGCCGTAGTTCAGCGAGTCGTCCGGCGCGAACAGGATGGTCGCGATCGTCGCGATGGTCGCGGTGATCCCGACGCTGGTCATCAGCCAGAAGCCGGAGCGGGTGTCGAACATCTTGGAGATCTCGACGCCGATCAGCCGGGTCATCGGGATCGGCTCGATCCGCTTGGCCGCGTGGCTCGCCCGTGCCGGGCGTTCGAGTGTTGCTGCTGCGGTGCTCATGCCGCGGTCCTCTCGGTGTGGGTTCGGGTCTCCCGCTGGGTCTCAGCGGTGAGCTCGAGGAACATCTCTTCCAGCCCGGCCCCGTCGGCCGAACGCAGCTCGGTCAGCGCCACCCCGGCGTCCAGGGCGATCCGACCGACCTGGGCGGCGTCGACCTCGGTGCGCAGGGTGCCGTCGGGGTCGAGATTGCAGGTCTGGCCGGTGCCGCGGATGGCGGCGGCCAGGTCCAGCGCGCGATCGGCGCGAACGACGGTGCCGGCCGCGGCGAGCAGCTCGGCCTTGGTGCCCTGGGCGACGATCCGGCCGTTGCCGATGACCACCAGGTCGTCGGCGATGACCTCGATCTCGTGCAGCAGGTGCGAGGAGAGCAGCACGGTGCCGCCCTTGTCGGCGTACTCGCGCAGCAGGTCGCGCATCCACCGGATGCCCGCCGGGTCGAGGCCGTTGGCCGGCTCGTCCAGGATCAGCACCTCCGGGTCGCCGATCAGCGCGGTGGCGATGCCGAGGCGCTGACGCATGCCGAGCGAGTAGTTCTTCACCCGCCGCTCGGCCTCGGCGTCGGTGAGGCTCACCTTGTGCAGCATCTCCTCGACCCGGCCCTTCGGAAGGCCCATGGTGCGCTGGGCGATGCCGAGGATCTCCCGGCCCGTTCGCCCCGCGTGCTGGGCGGAGGCGTCCAGCAGGACGCCCACCTCCAGGCCCGGGTTGGGGAGGTCTGCGAAGGAGCGCCCCGAGATGGTTGCGGTCCCCGACGTCGGCGAGGTGAGGCCGACCATCATCCGCATCGTGGTGGACTTCCCGGCGCCGTTCGGGCCCAGGAAGCCGGTGACCCGCCCGGCGCGTGCCGAGAACGAGACGTCGTCGACGGCTGTGAAGCCGCCGTAGGTCTTGGTCAGGGATTCGACTGTGATCATGGGTGGAAGCCTCGCCCGCGCGGGCCTGCGCCCGCATCGGGGAGAACGCTGGACCCGACCCTGAGATCGGCCTCGGGGTTCTCGGGGTCAGGCGGAACAAGATGAACGCTCAACGTGTTGTGGCGGGCGTGCGCATCGAGATCTGGAGTGACGTCGTCTGCCCGTGGTGCTACATCGGCAAGCGCCGGTTGGAAGCCGCGATCGAGCAGTCGGGTCTCCCGGCTGAGGAGCTGGAGATCGTGTGGCGCTCCTTCGAGCTCGATCCCTCGGCCCCCCAGGAGCCGGTCGAGACGGTCGCCGAGGCGCTGGGACGTAAGTACGGCGGCGGGCCGGAGGCTGGCCTGGGCATGGTCGACCGGGTCCAGGCGGTCGCCGCGCAGGAGGGCATGACCTGGCGCCACCACGAGTCGCTGCGGGTGCGCACGGTCGACGCGCACCGGGTGCTGCACCTCGCGCTGGAGGAGGGCGGTCCGCAGCTGCAGGGCCGGCTCAAGGAGGCGCTGCTCTCGGCGTACTTCGAGCAGGTCGCGAACGTGGCCGACGCTGCGACGCTGACCCGGATCGCGACCGAGGTCGGCCTCGACGCCGACCGGGTGCGTGCGGTGCTCGCCAGCGACGAGTACGCCGACGCGGTCGAGGCAGACGTGCGTGAGGCGGTCTCGCTGGGCGCGACCGGGGTCCCCTTCTACGTGATCGACCGCACGTACGGCGTCCCGGGAGCGCAGCCGGTGGAGACCTTCGTCCAGGTGCTCGAGCGGGCATGGGCCGATTCCCACCCGACGCTCGACCTCGTCGCCGGGGGAGACGTGTGCGGCCCGGACGGGTGTGCGGTCTGAGCCGTCAGCAGGCGTCCTGGAAGGCGTAGAGCACCCGGCCGGCGCCGACCTGGATCTGCCGCACGACGGTGCTCTCGCCGATGGCGGCGCGCTTGCCGAGACCGAACGCGATCCAGCGCGTTCCGCTTCGCACGTTCACCCAGCCCCCGTCGTAGTCGTCCGGCAGGACCGGCGACAGCCGTGACCCGTAAGCGGCCTTGAGCGCACGGTAGGTGCTGCCCACGTGGACACCCTCGGCGGTGCGAAGACCCGGTTTCGTGGTGCCGAGGTAGTCGATCGTGCCGCGGGCGTCGGCCAGGACCTGCAGGTCCCGGGGGACCTTGCTCGTCCACCGCCAGGAGGGGCCCTCGCACGGCGGGGTCGGGTCCTTCTCGAGGTACCCCGCCCGGGTGTACTCGCTGGCCCGGTGCCCGACCCGCACCGGCAGGAACCCGCCGGGGACGATCGGGCCGATCTTCAGACCGGGAGTGGCGCTTGCGGGGGTCGGGAGCACAACGGGCTCGATCGCGGTGGGGGTCGTGCGCGGCGCGGCCGCGGGGGAGTCGTCCCCACCGGAGCACCCGGTGAGGGCCAGGGCGACCAGGACGGTCGCGATCGCAAGCAGGTGGGCACGCCTCATGAGGACCTCCTCGGCTGCACCCGCGGCAGCCCTTCTGCAGGGAGAGACGCTTCAGGACGTCATCGGGTTGTGCTCGGGGGCCAGCGAGATTTTGCATGATCATGCAGGGTCATGCATACTTTCCCCGTGTCCAAGGTCCTCACCTCCCTGCCCGTCGGCGAGCGCGTCGGCATCGCCTTCTCCGGGGGTCTCGACACCTCCGTCGCGGTCGCCTGGATGCGCGAGAAGGGTGCCGTTCCGTGCACCTACACCGCTGACATCGGCCAGTACGACGAGCCGGACATCTCCGGGGTCCCGGGCCGCGCCCAGGAGTACGGCGCCGAGATCGCCCGCGCCGTCGACATCAAGCCCCAGCTCGTCGAGGAGGGCCTGGCCGCGCTCGCGTGCGGCGCCTTCCACATCCGCTCCGGCGCCAAGGCCTACTTCAACACCACGCCGCTCGGACGCGCCGTGACCGGCACCGTCCTGGTCCGGGCGATGCAGTCCGACGACGTCAACATCTGGGGCGACGGCTCGACCTACAAGGGCAACGACATCGAGCGGTTCTACCGCTACGGCCTGATGGCCAACCCCGAGCTGCGCATCTACAAGCCGTGGCTGGACGCCGACTTCGTCACCGAGCTCGGCGGGCGGCACGAGATGAGCCAGTGGCTCCTGGAGCGCAACCTGCCGTACCGGGACAGCCAGGAGAAGGCCTACTCGACCGACGCCAACATCTGGGGCGCCACCCACGAGGCCAAGACGCTGGAGCACCTCGACGTCTCGCTGGAGACCGTCGAGCCGATCATGGGCGTGAAGTTCTGGGATCCCTCCGTCGCGATCGAGACCGAGGACGTCGCGATCACGTTCGCCGCGGGACGGCCGGTGGCCATCAACGGTCGTGAGTTCGCCGACCCGGTGGCGCTCGTGCTCGAGGCCAACGCGATCGGGGGTCGGCACGGTCTCGGCATGTCCGACCAGATCGAGAACCGGATCATCGAGGCCAAGTCGCGCGGCATCTACGAGGCCCCGGGCATGGCGCTGCTGTTCGCGGCGTACGAGCGGCTGCTCAACGCGATCCACAACGAGGACACCCTGGCCAACTACCACCTCGAGGGCCGCAAGCTCGGCCGGCTGCTCTACGAGGGCCGGTGGCTGGACCCGCAGGCACTGATGCTGCGCGAGTCCATCCAGCGCTGGATCGCCTCGCTGGTCACCGGCACCGTCACGCTGCGGCTGCGCCGGGGCGACGACTACACGATCGTTGCGACCGAGGGCCCGAACTTCTCCTACCACCCGGAGAAGCTCTCGATGGAGCGCGTCGAGAACGCCGCCTTCGGCCCGGTCGACCGGATCGGGCAGCTGACCATGCGCAACCTCGACATCGCCGACAGCCGGGCCAAGCTCGAGCTGTACGCCGGGCAGCCGTTGGACCAGGGCACCGTCCTGGTCGAGCACGGCACCCTGTTCGGCGAGCTGCCGGCCGGCGGCTTCGACCAGATCGCTGTCGTCGCTGAGGTCGATGCGGACGCCGAGGCCGTCCTGGACGACGTCGCGATGGAGTCCGGCACCGACTGAAAATCCACAGACGCCGGTCTGGTTCTGTGGAGAACTCGGGCTTTCTGTGGACGGCGACCGCCGTTCTGTGGAGGACACGCCGAGCGACGAGAATTCCCCAAAATAGTTGGGGAAACCCTCTTGCCAAGGGGTCCGCGACGGACGTAGAAATCTCTCACGCAAACCCTTCGGGGGATGCGGGATCGGACCGAAACGAAGATCTGGTTGCGGGGCAACTCGCAGCAGCCGACGAGGTGACAGTCGGTGGATCGGAGCAGAGGACCGGTCGATCGGAAGAGTCACCGTGATCCGGTCACAGAAGGCCCCCGCAACTCATACTTGCGGGGGCCTTCGTCCATTCTCGGGCACCTTCTCGGATGCGGGAACCCCCGGAAGCGGACGCACCAGGTCCGGTACAGTCGTGCCTCGGGCACAGCGTCGTGCACGGCGCCCAGCACGTGGGCCGCCCGCCATGCAGACTCGCCAACTTCGCAAGGACTCCAGTCACGTGAGCAAGCCCGTCGTACTCATCGCCGAAGAACTCAGCCCCGCGACGGTCGAGGCGCTCGGCCCGGACTTCGAGATCCGCACCTGCAACGGTGCCGACCGCGCCGAGCTGCTGCCGGCCATCGCCGACGTCGACGCCGTCCTGATCAGGTCCGCGACCCAGATCGACGCCGAGGCGCTGGCCGCGGCCAAGAAGCTGCGGATCGTCGCCCGCGCGGGCGTCGGCCTGGACAACGTCGACGTCAAAGCCGCCACCCAGAGCGGTGTGATGGTCGTCAACGCGCCCACCTCGAACATCGTCAGCGCCGCGGAGCTCGCGGTCGCGCTGATGCTCGCCGCCGCCCGCCACGTCAGCCCGGCGCACGCTGCGCTGCGCAACGGCGAGTGGAAGCGCTCGAAGTACACCGGCATCGAGCTCTACGAGAAGACCGTGGGCATCGTCGGCCTCGGCCGGATCGGCGTCCTGGTCGCCCAGCGGCTCTCGGCCTTCGGCATGAACGTGATCGCGTACGACCCCTACGTGCAGGCCGGCCGGGCCGCGCAGATGGGAGTGCGGATGGTCTCGCTCGACGAGCTCCTCGCCGAGGCCGACTTCATGAGCGTGCACCTGCCGAAGACCCCGGAGACCGCCGGCCTGATCGGCGCCGAGCAGCTGGCCCGGGCCAAGTCGAACCTGGTCCTGGTCAATGCGGCCCGCGGCGGCATCGTCGACGAGGCCGCCCTGTACGACGCCCTGAAGACCGGGCAGATCGCCGCAGCCGGCCTGGACGTGTTCGCCAAGGAGCCGTGCACCGACTCGCCCCTGTTCGAGCTGGAGAACGTCGTCGCGACCCCGCACCTCGGCGCCTCCACCGACGAGGCCCAGGAGAAGGCCGGCATCGCGGTGGCGAAGTCGGTCCGCCTGGCCCTCGGCGGCGAGCTGGTCCCGGACGCGGTCAACGTGCAGGGCGGGGTCATCGCCGAGGACGTCCGCCCGGGCATCCCGCTCACCGAGAAGCTCGGCCGCATCTTCACCTCGCTGGCCGGCGAGGTCGCCCAGTCGATCGACGTCGAGGTCCGCGGTGAGATCACCGAGTTCGACGTGAAGGTGCTCGAGCTGGCCGCCCTCAAGGGCGTGTTCGCCGATGTCGTCGAGGAGCAGGTCTCCTACGTCAACGCCCCGCTGCTGGCCGCCGAGCGCGGCGTGGCGGTCCGCCTGGTCACCGACCCGGAGAGCCCGGACCACCGCAACCTGATCACCATCCGCGGCACGCTCGCCGACGGCTCGCAGTTCTCGGTGTCCGGGACGCTGGTCGGGATCAACCAGCGCGAGCGCCTGGTCGAGGTCAACGGGTTCCTGGTCGACCTCGAGCCGACCGAGCACCTCGCGTTCTTCCGCTACGAGGACCGCCCCGGCATGGTGGGCACGGTCGGCCAGATCCTGGGGGAGGCGAACGTCAACATCGCCGGGATGCAGGTCGCCCGCGACGAGAAGGGGGGCCAGGCGCTGGTCGCCCTGTCGGTCGACTCCGCGGTGCCCGGCGAGGTGCTCGAGCAGATCCGGACCGCGATCGAGGCGGAGACCGTACGCGGGGTCGACCTGTCGGAGTGACCCAGGTCGCACCGGAATTCCACCCGAACCGCGTCACGAGTTCCGGGTCCGGCCGTTTCCTGTCTGAATCTGTGAATACCTATCAACCCCTATACATGAACTAACGGGGTCCGGTAGTTTTTGCGGCGTTCTGGTGGAACAGTCCGGATTGCACCTCTGGACTGGCTCGGAAGTTGTTCCTAAGTGGGAAGGAACCTCATGTCCTCTCGTCCTGCGCGCCTGCGCGCGCTCACCGCTCTCGGGGCTGCGTTCGTCGTGGCCGTGACGCTGCTGGCGATGCAGCAGGGCTCCGCCGATGCGGCCCCCAAGGCACGGGCTGCCGCCGCCGCACCGGACTGCGGCCCCCGGGTCGCGAAGAACTTCCTCAACGCCTGGAAGTGCACCTTCTCCGACGACTTCGACGGCACCGCGCTGGACACCACCAAGTGGATCGCCCAGACGACCGCCGCCAGCGCGTTCACCAGCGGCAAGGACTGCTTCGTGGACTCGCCGAACAACGTCTCGGTCTCGGGGGGCACGCTGAACCTCACGGTCCGCCGTGAATCCGCGCCGTTCACGTGCGCCAAGCCGGGCGGCAGCTTCAGCACCGATGTCACCGCCGGCAGCGTGAGCACGTTCAACCGGTTCTCGCAGACCTACGGCCGCTTCGAGATCCGGGCCGCGTTCCCGGCGGTCACCACGGCCGGCGTGCACTCGGCGTTCTGGCTCTGGCCCACGACGATCACCGAGGCCTGGCCGGGTTCGGGCGAGATCGACGTCGCGGAGTACTACAGCAAGTACCCGGACCGGGTGATCCCGTTCCTGCACTACGCGCCGACCAAGTACGACGCGAACATGACCAACAACAACTGCCTGGTCAGCAACCCGAGCGCGTTCCACACCTACACGCTCGAGTGGACCAGCTCGGCCATCACGATCAGCTTCGACGGCAAGGTCTGCCTGAAGGACTCGGCCTGGTCGCCGGTGGGGCACAAGAAGCCGTACCCGTTCAACAGCCCGTTCATGGTCGCCCTCACCCAGGGCCTCGGCTCCACCGGCAACGACTACGTCGCCGGCACCACGCCGCTGCCCGCCACGATGAAGGTGGACTACGTACGGGCCTGGTCCTGATCTAGGACATTCCGGCGGACGCAGGCGGGGGGTCGCCTCAAACGCCGGACACACCCGAATCGCGCCGGGTACGTTGCGCGAACCTCTCGGGACGAGCCGCTCGCACCGCGGCCCGAACGAGACACGAGTGGGGGAACAAGGAATGAGCAGGTTCAACAGGCGCAAGCTCGCGGCGCTCGGCGTCGCCGGGCTGATCGCGTTCGGGTTCGCGCTGGCCGAGGCGCCGGCCGGCAACGCTGCGACGACCGCGCCGGACTGCGGCGCGACGGTGCGGAAGGCGGACGGGACCGCCTGGCGCTGCTCGTTCGCCGACTACTTCGACGGGACCAAGCTGAGCACCGCGCGGTGGAAGGTCGTCACCAGCAACGACGCCGACTACCGCAGCCGCAAGGACTGCTTCGTCAACAGCTCCAAGAACGTCTCGGTCTCCGGTGGCATCCTGCGGCTGACGACCCGCCGGACCGCGCCGTTCTCCTGCGGCACGGGCATGAACAAGTACACCGCGACCGGCACCTCCGGCATGGTCAGCACGATGGGCCGTTTCTTCCAGACCTACGGGCGCTTCGAGATGAAGGCCAAGTGGCCGTACACCAAGCAGATCGGGCTGCAAGGCGCGTTCTGGCTGTGGCCCGAGGGTGCCAGCGGGATGACCTGGCCGGTGAGCGGCGAGCTCGACATCGCGGAGTGGTTCAGCAAGTACCCGGACCGCGCGATCCCGTACCTGCACACCGCGTCGTCGATCCTGAACCCGTCCGGCGCCACCAACAACTACTGCATCCTGAAGAACCCGGCCGACTGGCACACCTACACTCTGACGTGGACCAAGAGCCGGATCCTGATCCAGTACGACGGCAAGACCTGCCTGGACGCCGGCGGCGGCTCGCCGTACGACAAGCCTTTCAACGTCTCGTTGACCCAGGCCTGGGGCGTCAAGAAGAACGCGCCGACGACGTCGACGCCGTTCCCCTCGACGATGCAGGTCAGCTACGTCCGGGTCTGGAAGTAGCGCGCGAGCAGCTTCTCAGGCGACCATCGTCGGCTTGTCGTGCCCCCGGGCGCTCGGGTCCTCGGCCAGCGTGCTGCGCCAGGCCTCGCCCAGCCGCGTGATCGCGTCCTCCAGGACGTTCGCCGGCTGGGTGTAGGGGAGCCGGAGGAACCGGTCGAGTCCGCCCTCGGGGGCGAAGGTCGGTCCGGTCGCGAGCAGGACCCCGTGGTCGGCGGCGCGGGGCGCCAGGTCCGAGGACGCGGCCGTCGGCAGCTCGCACCACAGGCTCAGGCCGCCGCTAGGGACCCGCACCTTCCAGGTCGGCAGGTGCTCGGCGAGTGCGCCGAGCGCGGCGTCCCGGTTCTCGCGCAGGAAGGCCCGTCGCTGGTCGAGCAGGGCCTGGCCGTTGCGGAGCAGGTCCGCGGTCACCAGCTGCTCGAGGACCGGCACGCCCAGGTCCAGGCTCAGGCGGGAGCGCACCATCGCGTCCATCCGCTCGGCCGGCGCGCGCAGCCAGCCGACCCGGAGACCGCCCCAGTAGGCCTTGGAGACCGAGCCGACGGTGATCGAGTCGGCCAGGAACGAGCCGAGCGGGCGCGGCATCACCTGGCCGTCGAGGGCGACGTCGATCATCGACTCGTCGACGATCGCGGTCGTGCCGTGCTTGCGCAGCCGGGCGGCGACCTGCTCGCGGGCGCTGTCGCCCATCAGGTGCCCGGTCGGGTTGTGGAAGTCGGGAATCAGGTAGGCCAGGGCGGGGCGGACCTGGTCGGTGGTGGCCAGCAGGTCGACGACGTCGGCCTGCTCGCGGGCGATCGGGCTGCACAGCAACCGGGCACCGGTCTCCCGGAACGTGGCGATCGCGTTCGGGTAGGTCGGGCTCTCGATCAGGGTGCGGGTGCCGCGCCCGGAGAGCGCCCGCGCTGCGACGGCGACACCGGCCAGTGCGCCGGGCACGATCATCACCTGGTCGGGGGAGGTGGCCAGGCCGCGCGCGGTCAGCTGGTCGGCGACCGCCTCGCGCAGGACCGGCAGGCCCGAGGGGTAGTAGCCGATGCCGGAGAGGTAGGCCGGCAGCTCTCCGACGGCCCGCTCGTAGGCGGCCAGGATCCCCGGGCTGGACGCCGGTGCCGCGCAGGTAAGGTCGATCTCGTCGTCGCGTGCGTCGCCCGGGAAGATCAGGTGGTCTCCTCGGTGGGCCCGCGACGCCGGCAGGCTCGCCACGCTGCCCGATCCCTGGCGGGAGACCAGGAAGCCGATGTCGCGCAGCTCGGCGTAGGCGCGGGTGACCGTGGTGCGGCTGACCCCGAGCGCGTCGGTGAGCTCACGCTCGGAGGGGAGCCGGACGCCGACCTGGATCCGGCCGTCGGTGATCAGCACCCGGAGGCCTTCGGCCAGTCCCTTGTACGCCGGCTCGCGGTCGAAGTCCCCGATCAGCGCGGCGACGCGGGCGGCAGCAATGGCGCGCGGACTCATGCGGTGGCCGAAAAAGTGGTCTGGCTCATACAGACCAGTTAAACACGATTGGCTATTTAAGACCAGGCCAATCAGATGCCAATCTTGTGCCATGGCTGCTTTCGACAACACCTCCCGCATGGGCACTCCGCCTCTCGGTCGCCGGCCCCGCCGGCGCCTGCAGAAGCTGATCAACCGTGTCCTCCCGCGCTGACCGGCGCTCATCTCGGGGCACTCGTGAGCTCGCCCGGCTCGGTCCGGTCGAGCAGCTGCGTGCCGGCCGGCTGACCCGACGGCTGACCCAGCTCGTCGGGGGACTGGTCCTGTACGGGCTGACCCTGGCGATGCTGATCCGCGGCACCCTGGGCAACGCTCCGTGGGACGTCCTGCACCAGGGCCTCGCCGAGCACCTGCCGATCGACATCGGTACGGCGCTGATCGTGGTCAGCTTCGTCGTCCTGCTGCTCTGGATCCCGCTGCGCGAGCTGCCGGGGCTCGGCACCATCGCCAACGCGATCCTGATCGGCCTCTCCGCCGACGTGTTCCTGGCGCTCATCGACAAGCCGCACGACCTGCTCGCCCGGGTCGCCCTGACCGTCCTCGGGATCGGCTTCAACGGGCTGGCGACGGCGCTCTACATCGGCTCCCAGTTCGGTCCCGGACCGCGCGACGGGCTGATGACCGGCCTGCACCGGCGTACCGGCCTGTCCATCCGGCTGGTCCGGACCTGCCTGGAGGTCTCAGTCGTCGCCATCGGGTTCGTGCTCGGCGGCACCGTCGGTGTCGGGACCCTGCTCTACGCGCTCGCCATCGGGCCGATGGTGCAGCTGTTCCTGCCCTACGCGATCGTCGAGCTGCCCGGTGCGGCTCCGGTCGACGTCGAGGAAGCCGCCGAAGCGGCGGCGTGAACTAGTTCTTCGTCGCGATCAGCGCAGAGGCGTCCGGCGCGACCATCACCTCGACCGCGGTGAAGCGGTCGTCGGTCAGCCAGGACTCGCGCAGCGTGTCGACGCGCCCGAGCGTGATCGGCGGCCACATCTCGCACGGCGTGAAGTCGTCCATCACGACGATCCCGCCGGGCTCGACCAGGTCGGCGACCGAGTCGACCGAAGCGTCCTCGGGGGAGGACGGGTCGAGGAACAGCAGCGAGTAGGGGCCCTTGTTGCGCAGCGTCGACCAGTCGGCGGCGAGCACCTCGACCTGGTCGTCGTCGGTGAAGATCTCCTGGGCGGCCACGGCCAGCTTCTCGTCGAGCTCGGCGGAGAGGATCATCGCGCCCGGGCGTGCGCCTGAGCGCAGCCACGCGGTGCCGACGCCGCAGCCCGTGCCGAACTCGGCCATCGTCCCGGTGCGGGTCGCGGCGAGGGCGGCGAGCAGCCGGCCGGTCTCGTTGCGGCAGAACGACACGTACCCGGCCCGTCGGGACACGTCGAACGCACGGGAGACGATCGCCGGGACCTCGGGAGGGGCACTCATGCGTCTACCTTGCCAAACGGTTCGCGCCGGTCCGGAATCTGGCGCGAAGTCTCGGATCGTGGGACGTCTCGGTTAATACCTGCTCACCGGCGCCGGTTCCGATCTACCCTCGTTCCATCATGCGGAGCGTGTTCGTATCCATCGACCGCCGCGGCGAGGCCACTTCGGAGTAGGCCACCTCGTCGCGGAGTTCGGCGTTTCTCGCCCAGCGGTCTACGAACCCCTCCGTGACGAAGGAAAGTCCTATGTACGAGATGTACCCCGAGTGGGGCCCGGCCAGGAACAACCCCGAGAGCCCGCTCTCGCACGAGGCCGTCCAGGCCGCGCTTGACCTGCGAGACAACGGCGGTCAGCGCCCCGACGACAACTAGGCTCGCCCGCATGTCTGCCACCACCCAGTCGCTCAAGCTCGCCGTCATCCCCGGAGACGGGATCGGTACTGAGGTCACCGCCGAGGCCCTGAAGGTCCTCGAGGTGGTCATGCCTGCCGACGTGAAGTTCGAGCCGACCCGGTACGACCTGGGTGCCGAGCGCTACCTCGCCACGGGCGAGGTGCTCCCGGACTCGGTGCTCGAGGAGATCCGTCAGCACGACGTGATCCTGCTCGGTGCCGTCGGTGGCAAGCCCAACGACCCGAACCTGCCCCCGGGCATCCTGGAGCGCGGACTGCTGCTGCGGCTGCGCTTCGAGCTCGACCACTACGTGAACCTGCGTCCGTCCCGGATCTTCCCGGGCTCGGTCTCGCCGCTCGCCAACCCCGGCGAGGTCGACTTCGTGGTGGTCCGCGAGGGCACCGAGGGTCCCTACACCGGCAACGGCGGCGCCCTGCGCGTCGGTACGCCGCAGGAGGTCGCCACCGAGGTCTCGGTGAACACCGCCTTCGGCGTCGAGCGGGTCGTCCGCGACGCGTTCGCCCGGGCCCAGCGCCGCCCGCGCAAGAAGCTCACCCTGGTCCACAAGACCAACGTGCTGGTCAACGCCGGCTCGGTCTGGTGGCGCCTGTTCCAGGAGGTTGCCGCCGAGTACCCCGAGGTGAGCACCGACTACATGCACATCGACGCCGCGATGATCTTCATGACCACCGACCCGGCGCGCTTCGACGTGATCGTCACCGACAACCTGTTCGGCGACATCATCACCGACCTGGCCGCCGCCGTGACCGGTGGCATCGGCCTGGCGGCGAGCGGCAACGTGAACCCGGACCGGACCGCGCCCTCGATGTTCGAGCCGGTGCACGGCTCCGCGCCCGACATCGCCGGGCAGCAGAAGGCCGACCCGACCGCCGCGATCCTCTCGGTCTCGCTGATGCTCGACCACCTCGGGCTGACCGAGGCGGCGCAGAAGGTCGAGGCGGCGGTCATCGCCGACCTCGCCTCCCGCGAGCCGGGTGCTGCGCTGAGCACGCCCGAGATCGGCGACCGCATCGCCGCTCGAGTAGCCGGCTAGCCCGCCAGGAGGTCCTCGGGACACGGGGAGACCCGAAGGCGGGCGTTAACGACTACTAACCACCCGCCACAGAGAGATAACCTCGTCCCATGACCCTCGACATCTCGATCGTCCCGTCGGCGAACCCGCGCTCGGCCGCGGAGGTCACCCAGATCCTGTCCGACCCGGGCTTCGGCACGTACTTCACCGACCACATGTTCACCGTCGAGTGGACTCCCGAGAAGGGCTGGCACGACGCCCGCGTCACGGCGTACGGGCCGTTGACGCTGGACCCGGCCACCGCCGTCCTGCACTACGCGCAGGAGACCTTCGAGGGCATGAAGGCCTACCGGCACGCGGACGGATCGATCTGGTCCTTCCGCCCGTACGCGAACGCCGAGCGGATGAAGCGGTCCTCGCACCGGCTCGCCCTGCCGGTGCTAGAGCCCGAGGACTTCGTCCAGGCGGTCGACGCCCTGGTCGAGGTCGACCAGCGCTGGGTCCCGGAGGCCGGCTCGGAGAAGAGCCTGTACATCCGTCCGTTCATGATCGCGACCGAGGCGTTCCTCGGGGTGCGTCCGAGCCAGCACGTCACCTTCATGGTGATCGCCTCGCCGGCCGGCGCCTACTTCAAGGGTGGCATCAAGCCGCTCACGCTGTGGCTCACCGAGGAGTACACCCGGGCGGGGCGCGGTGGCATGGGTGCCGCCAAGACCGGCGGCAACTACGCCAGCTCGCTCGTCGCCCAGCAGGAGGCCATCGGCCAGGGCTGCGACCAGGTCGTCTTCCTCGACGCCCAGGAGGGCAAGTACGTCGAGGAGCTCGGCGGGATGAACATGTACTTCGTCTTCGCCGACGGCCACATCGTCACCCCCGCCACCGGCACGATCCTCGAGGGCATCACCCGCTCGGCGATCATCGAGATCGCCCACCAGGCCGGCCACAAGGTCGAGGAGCGCAAGTTCTCCATCGACGAGTGGCGCGACGGCATCACCTCGGGCGAGATCACCGAGGTCTTCGCCTGCGGGACCGCTGCCGTGATCACGCCCGTCGGCACCCTGAAGTGGGACGGCGGCGAGGTGCAGGGCTCGACCGAGACCGGTCAGCTCACCACCGAGATCCGTCAGCGCCTGATCGACATCCAGTACGGCCGTGCGACGGATGACTTCCACTGGATGCACCAGGTCACGAAGGCCTGAGGGCTGTCGGATTCCCATCAGCACACGGGAAGCCGTCACTTACCCGTCGAAATTTCGGCGGGGATGTGATGGTTTCGACGGGCCAGTTCGCCCGACCACTAGCCCCAGATCTCGGCGACCTCGGACGCCAGCGTCAGCCCTTGGCGCAGGCCGGTGAGCGCCGCCGCCTTCCGGTACGCCGGATCGAGGACGTTCGAGCCCATCTCCTTCAGCGCCTCGGGGTCCGGGGCGACGAGCAGCGTGCGGGTCGCCCCGGTGCGCGCGAGCTGGCGGCTGATGCTGTGCTCGCGGGACAGCGCCTGCGTCCCGGGAGCCAGCACGATCACCACGTCGCAGCCCTCGGCGAGGTCGGCGTTGGCGGGGGACCGGATGCCCCCGTCGACGTACGTGGTGCCGTTGATCGGGACCGGCGGCCACACCAGCGGCACCGCACAGCTGGCCGCGACGGCGTCGAGCAGGCTCACGCCCGAGGCGCGGTCGAAGACCACGAACGCGCCACGGTCGGTGTCGACGGCCGTCACCCGCAGGTCGCGGTCCGGCCACGCCGGGTCGCCGATGCGGGAGCGGATCACCTCGCGCCGTGCGTCCGGGGACTCGGGGTGAGCCTTCGCGGAGGCCGCGCCGAGGCGGCGCCACTTGGCGGCCTCCTCGCCGGGACGGGCGAGCATCACGCCGAGCTTGATCAACGTCGTCGGCCCGAGCTTCGCAGCGAGCTCGCCGTCCGGCGGGCGCAGCTGGTCCTCGTAGGCGTGGGCCAGGGTGCCGGTGGTGATCCGGGTGCCGACGACGGATCCGGCCGAGGTGCCGATCACGGTGTCGGCGCCGGTCAGGTCGACGCCCTGCTCGGCCAGGCCGGCCAGGATGCCGAGCTCCCAGGCGACGCCGGTGACGCCACCGCCGCCGAGCACGAGCGCTCGTCTCATTCCTCAACCTCCCCGGTACCGCTCCGCCTGATGTGGCACACTCGAACCGTGCACGCAGCAAGCATCATCATTCACTAGCGCGACGGGACCTCCCCGCCGCGCCAACCTCTCGTCCCAACGGGAGGTTTTTTCTTGTTCTAGAGCACCCTGATCCGAAGGACACCCGATGAGCACCGCAGACGCGTTCCACGTCTACGACACCACCCTGCGCGACGGCGCGCAGCAGGAGGGCCTCAACCTCTCCGTGGCGGACAAGCTCGCCATCGCGCGGCACATCGACGGTCTCGGCGTGGGCTTCATCGAGGGCGGCTGGCCGGGGGCGAACCCGAAGGACACCGAGTTCTTCGCCAAGGCGCGTGACGAGCTCAAGCTCCAGAACGCCCAGCTCGCGGCGTTCGGCGCCACCCGTCGTGCCGGCATGAAAGCCGCCGACGACCCGCTGGTGGCGGCGCTGCGCGAGTCCGGTGCCCCGGTGGTCACCCTGGTCGCCAAGTCGCACGACCGGCACGTCGAGCTCGCGCTGCGGACGACCCTGGAGGAGAACCTGGCGATGGTGCGCGACACCGTCAGCCACCTGACCGCCGAGGGGCAGCGGGTCTTCCTGGACGCCGAGCACTTCTTCAACGGCTACCGCGACAACCGCGACTACGCGCTCGAGGTCCTGCGGGTCGCGTTCGAGGCCGGGGCCGAGGTGGCCGCGCTCTGCGACACCAACGGCGGGATGCTCCCGAACTGGGTCAGCGACGTCGTCGACGACGTCGTCTCCACGACCGGCGGACGGATCGGGATCCACGCCCACAACGACACCGGGTGCGCCGTGGCCAACAGCCTGGCCGCCGTCGACGCAGGCGCGACGCACGTGCAGGGCTGCATCAACGGGTACGGCGAGCGCACCGGCAACGCCGACCTCATCAACGTGGTCGCGAACCTCGAGCTCAAGCTGGACCGCCAGGTGCTGCCGGCCGGTCTGCTGCGCGACGCCACCCGGATCGCGCACGCGGTCGCCGAGGTCACCAACGTGCCGCCCTCCTCGCGCCAGCCGTACGTCGGCGTCTCGGCGTTCGCCCACAAGGCCGGCCTGCACGCCAGCGCGATCAAGGTCGACCCGAACCTGTACCAGCACATGGAGCCGGAGGGCGTCGGCAACGACATGCGCTTGCTCGTCTCCGACATGGCCGGTCGTGCCTCCATCGAGCTCAAGGGCAAGGAGCTCGGCTTCGACCTCGGTCCCGAGGTGATCGCGAGCGTCACGGCCCGGGTCAAGGAGCTGGAGCAGCGCGGTTACACCTTCGACGCCGCGGACGCCTCGTTCGAGCTGCTGCTGGCCGAGCAGGTGGAAGGCGTGCGCCCGTCGTACTTCGAGATCGAGTCCTGGCGGGTGATCACCGACTCCGCCTCGGACGCGGAGGCCGGATCTGAGGCGACCGTGAAGCTGATGGCCGGCGGCGAGCGCCTGGTCATGGTGGGGGAGGGCAACGGGCCGGTCAACGCGCTGGACCACGCCCTGCGCCAGGCCATCGAGCGGCTCTACCCCGAGGTCGTGAAGTTCGAGCTGATCGACTACAAGGTGCGGATCGTCGACCAGGGCCACGGCACCGACGCGATCACCCGGGTTCTCATCGAGACCTCGGACGGGGAGTCGTCCTGGGTGACCGTGGGCGTCGGGCACAACGTCATCGAGGCCTCGTGGGAGGCGCTGATCGACGGTCTGACCTTCGGCCTGCGCCGCCACGATGCCTAGGAACCGCTAGGCCAGGACACGCTCGACCAGGTCCTCCCATCCGGCGATGATCCGGTCGATGCTCATGTTCTCCACGCCCGTCTGCTGACGCAGGATCGGGACCTCGAGCGGCGCCAGGATCGCGGTCGCCAGCAGTGCGATGTCGCCGTGCACCCCGAGCTCGCTGAGCAGGTAGCGCACGTGCGTGGCGGTGAACGAGTACGCCGCGTAGCTGCGGCCGGTGTCGGCGCCGACCGCCGCGAGCAGCAGGTCGGCGTGCCGCAGGTTGGCCTCCAGCCGGGAGCGGCCGAACGCGAGCAGGCGCTCCTTGGGCGGTGCGCCCGGGCCGAGCGGCGGCGGTCCGCTGATCACGGACGCCTGCCAGGCGGCCTCGGACTCGTCGAGGAGCCCGGCCATCAGGCCGGCGCGGTTGCCGAACCGGCGGAAGATCGTGCCCTTGCCGACGCCGGCCTTCTCCGCGACCGCGTCCATGGTGACGGCCTCGACGCCGCAGTGGTCGATGAGCTGCTGCGCCGCGCACATCACCGCGTCGCGGTTGCGGGCGGCGTCCCGGCGCTCGCGCGGGGGCTGCCCCAGGATCGGCAGCAGCTCCGGCTCGGACATGCCCACACCCTAGGGGTGCGGTGGGGACAGAAAAAAAGTTTTGGGAACCGGGAATGAAAGCGGACCGTAGTCCGGTTTAGCACTCAGAAGCGTTCCCACACCCTCACAGGAGCACCCCATGACACACGTAGCCGTTCTGGTCGGCAGCCTCCGCGCCGACAGCGTCAACCGCCAGGTCGCCGAGTCCCTCAAGGCCCAGGCTCCCGCCGGCGTCGAGGTCGAGATCGTCGACGGTCTCGCCGACGTCCCCTTCTACAACGAGGACATCGACGGTGCCGAGGTCCCCGCCTCCGCCGCCGCGCTCCGCGCGCAGGTCGGCAAGGCCGACCGGGTCCTCGTCGTCACCCCCGAGTACAACGCCACCATGCCGGCCGTGCTGAACAACGCCATCGACTGGCTCTCCCGCCCTTACGGCCAGGGCGCCATCGCGGGCAAGCCGCTGGGCGTCGTCGGCGTCACCCCGACCCCGTACGGCGGCAAGTGGGCCCACGAGGACACCCAGAAGTCGGCCAAGATCGCCGGTGCCATCGTGGTTGAGGACGTCACCGTCTCGCAGACCTCGATCGACGTCGACGTGCTCAACGACCCCGAGGTGCAGGGCAAGCTCCGCGGCGCCCTGGACACGCTGGTGGCCTTCGCCCCGGAGACCTCCGCGGCCTGACCCACCTGGTCGGTTGAGCTTGTCGAAACCCGGTGACGTACTAGCGTCACTGCCGTGAGCGAGCTGCACGACCTGACCGCCCTCGAGCAGGGTGCGGCCATCGCGGCCGGGGAGACGTCCCCGGCCGAGCTGGTCGACCACTACACCGAACGCGCCGAGCGACTCAACCCGTCGCTCGGCGCGTTCGTGCTCCTGACCGGGGACGAGGCACGAGCAAGAGCCGGCTCGGTGCAGGGCAGCGGCCCGCTGGCCGGCGTACCGACGGCGATCAAGGACCTGAACGCGACCGCCGGGGTCAGGACGATGTTCGGCTCCCGGCTGCTGGCCGACTACGTCCCCGAGGTCAGCGACGAGCTGGTCCTGCGGATCGAGGCGGCTGGTCTGATCAGCCTCGGCAAGACCAACACCCCCGAGTTCGGCTCACCCTGCTACACCGAGTCCGCGGTCGCGCCGCCGGCCGTGACCCCGTGGGACACCACCCGGATGGCCGGCGGTTCCAGCGGTGGCGCCGCCTCGGCGGTCGGCGCCGGTCTGGTCCCGCTCGCCCAGGGATCGGACGGAGGCGGCTCCATCCGGATCCCGGCGAGCTGCTGCGGCATCGTCGGGCTCAAGCCGACGCGCGGCCGCATCTCGGGTGCTCCGATGTACGGCGAGATCACCGGGCTCGCGACCGCGGGTCCACTAGCCCGCACCGTGCGCGATGCCGCCGCCTTCCTCGACGTGATGGCCGGTCGTGCGATCGGCGATCCGTTCTGGGCACCGGAGTCCGCTCGGTCGTTCCTCTCTTCCTGCGACGTGGCGCCGGGCCGTCTGCGCGTGGCGCGGTTCGTGAAGCCCGTCATCGCGGAGACGGACGTCGACCCCGAGTGCGTGCGCGCCTGGGAGGACGCCTCAGCCCTGCTCGAGTCGCTCGGCCACGAGGTCGTCGACATCGAGCCCCCGATGCCGCGCGACGCGGTGCCGACCTTCGAGACCTGCTGGGCCGTGCTCACCGGCCTCTCGACCGTGAACATCCCGGAGGAGGCGCGGGGTCTGCTGCAGCCGTTGACCCGGTGGCTGGGGGAGAAGGGCGAGGCGATCGGTGGGCCCGAGTTCGGGCTGGCGCTCGGCGAGCTCCGGAGGATCGCTGCTCGGACCTTGGCCGAGCTCGCGCCCTTCGACGTCGTCCTGACCCCGACGCTCGCGGTCCCGCCGCTTCCCGTGGGCGCACTGCGCAACGACGCGGACCCGGCCGCCGACTTCGAGGCGCAGAAGCGGTTCACCCCGTGGACCTCGATGTGGAACGTGACCGGTAGCCCGGCGATCTCCCTGCCGTTGCACGTCACCCCGGACCGGCTGCCAGTCGGCGTCATGCTCGCCGCGGCACCCGGGCGCGAGGACCTTCTGCTCGGCCTGGCTGCCCAGGTCGAGGACGCCGCGCCGTGGCTGGATCGGCACCCGCCCTGCTGGTGAGCCCCAGGCCCTGCGCGTTCAGAACATGCACCAGCCGCCGTTCGAGCCCAGGTCGAACGCCGCGCTGAGCAGCAGGACTGCCGGGAACAGGGCGGCGACGGCGAGCGAGGCAACCGTCAAGCGGCGCCGGCTCCGGACGACGCCGACGATCCACGGCAGCGCGGCGAGCGCGAGGACCAGGACGATGGCGGCCTGACCCCGGTGCGTCGCGAGCATGTCCGCGGGCTCCTCGCAGGTGTTGGAGTTGCCGAGGTAGATCGCGACGTCCGCGACGACGGTCAGCAGCCAGGTCAGTCCGACACCGATCGCGAGACCGATGTTGTCGGCAGTGCTCGGCGGCTGGTAGCACGGGGCGATTCCCGAAGAGTTCGTCATGCGTCCAGCCTCGACCGCCAGCGCCGGGGTGACATCCGTACGGGTACTCAGATCCGCCCTCGAAGTCGATAGGAATCCGCTCCGTCGATGACTACGGTGCGCACGTGACCCAGATGCGCCCGGACAACCGCACCGAGACCCGCACCGGCGACCGCGCCGCCACGATCGTCCTCCTCGTGCTCCAGGCACTCGGGATCCTCGTGTTCGGCGCCTTCGGCCTGTTCATCGTGTTCGTGTCGGACTCCTGCGGCAGCAGCTCGACGACGTGCGACGACGGCCGGATCGCCTGGGGCGTGATGACGCCGCCGCTGGTCGCCGCCGGGCTGTTCGTGATCTCCCTGATCTGGTCGATCAAGCGGATGGCGCAGAGCCGACCGGCGTGGTGGGTGCCGATCCTGATGACGGTGCTCTCGGTGGGCGGGGTGGTGCTCGGGTTCGCTATCGCGGCCAGCGGGGTCCACAACGGCAACCTCGTCTGAGAATTCCTGCCGACGACGCAACCTCCGGACCAGCAGGAGCGTCTATCTGGCAGTGGGACCGATCCAGGTGCCCCGGACGAGGAGGCGCGTCGTGCGACGAACCGGAATCCCCTTGCTGCTGATGACGGCGTCGGCCGTTCTCGTTCTCGCCGCTTATCTGCTCGGGGCCGTGCTCCACGTGAGCCGGGTCGAGCCGACCTCGTCCCCAGACGTCATGCTCACCTCGATGGCGGTGAGCGGCATCCTGCTAGGTCTCGGCGTGAGCCTGTTCGCCGTCGGCCTCTGGCGCTGGTGGTTGCGCGAGTAGGCGGTCGCACTCAGCGACGAGGCGCTCGCGGATCGGTGCTCCTCGCTCGGCGAAGCCGCGCTGCGCGGCGGCGTACGTCGCCTTGCCCTCCGCGGTCTCGATCGACACCGGTGACCAGGGTTCCCCGGTCGGGTCCAGGGTCACCCCGGTGAAGTCGTACGGCGCCGCGCGCATGTCGAGGATGCGGATGTCCCAGGCCAGCGCGAAGGCATCGGCGACCAGCTCGCTGGGGATCAACGGGGTGAGCCGGAACGCGTGCTTGTAGAGGTCCATGCCGGCGTGCAGGCAGCCCGGCTGCTCGAAGTCCGGCCGGTCCTCGCGTCCAGGGTGCAGGGTGTTCAGCGGCCGCGCCGGTTCGGTGAAGAACCGGAAGGCGTCGAAGTGCGAGCAGCCGATGCGGTGGTTCTCCACGACCTCGTCGGTCGCGGGACCGCCGAGGCGCAGGGGCCAGTCGTGGCGCATCGCGTTCTCGGCGCCCGAGGCCGCCGGGTTGCCCCGGTAGACCATCGCCCACTCGTGCAGGCCGAAGCAGCCGAGGTTGGCCGGCCGGCCCAGGGTCGCCGCGAGCAGCGTGCGGATCCGCTCGAGCACCGGCCGTTGCGAGTCCAGGTAGCGCTGGCTGATCGTGACGGGGGTTTCGACAAGCTCATCCAGTGAGGAAATCGTGACGGGGGTTTCGACAAGCTCATCCAGTGAGGAAGCAGGCGCAACCGGCGAAGCGCGGGAGTAGCCCTTGAGGGCGGCGTACTCGGGTGCATCGGCCAGCTGCACGCCGTACCCGGGGTGCCAGCGACGGAGCGCCGTCGGGCGCTGCGAGTAGTAGGTGAACAGGAAGTCGTGCACCGGGTGCTTCTCGCCGCGTAGCCGTCGCGCGAGGTGGGGCTGGATCCAGACGTCGACCCGATCGGCGTGGGCGCGGGCGCGCTCGCTCCACTCGGCTCGGCTCAGGGTCACCGAGAGAGCGTAGGTCAGGAGTGGGGGTGGCAGCCGATCGCCTGCTCGAACGCCTGCGGGCTCGCGTAGTAGGTGCCCTTCGGGTAGTAGTCGCCCAGCACCTGCTTCTCGGTCCCGTACGTGGCGTTCTGCACCGCGTGCGTGAAGTCGGCGCGCGGCAGCATGTTGCGCATGTAGGCGATGCCCTTCGGGTCCAGGCCCCACGGCAGCCAGGAGACACCGCAGGCGTCGGTGGCGTTGGCCGGCCGGTCAGCGGCGGTCGAGATGGCGATCGTGAAGTAGCCGTTCTGGTCGACCTGCACCGTCTGGTCGTGCACGCAGCCGTAGGTCTGCGTGGTGCGGTTGGCGGTGCACATCGACCAGTAGCGCATCTCGGTGGGAGCCGGCACCGTCGCGTCGCCGTAGTAGGTCTTCGGCGTGGTCGGCATCTTGCCCTTGAGCAGCAGCACCCGGCCGTACTCCTGGGACAGGTAGGCGTAGACGTACTTGTTGTCGACGTTCTCGCCGAGCCCTGAGGGCAGCTGTGCGGTGAGCGACGCGATCAGCGGGGTCAGCGTGTCGGAGGTGTACTTGTTCTCGGTCACGTCAGTGGCGTAGACCTGCGCCGCGTTGATGTAGCGGCGGAAGGTCGGGGTCGGGGGAGCGAGCAGCCCGAGGCCGAGGTCGTCGAGGCCGAGGTCCGGCAGGCCCAGGCCGGCCAGGAAGTCGGTGACCGGCATCATGTCGGGCAGCGGGTCAGGGCAGGTCGGCAGCGGGATGCGCTGACCGGTGGCCAGCACCAGCGTGATCGCCGGGGCCGGGACCCCGCCGAAGGCGCCGGTGCCGTTGTCGGGCAGGTAGATCCGGTAGGCGAAGCCGTTGCCGGACCGGGTGCCGTCGGCGCTGTTGTTGTAGAGCGTGTTCGCCGGCGGGTTGGCCGGCGGCTTCCCGGCGACGATGCGCACCGTGTAGCCACGCTTCGTGGCGTTGCGGTCAGCCCCGACACGGAACGGGTTCGTCGAGCCCGGGTCCGGGTTGATCTGGTCGTCGCGCAGGTTCGTTGCGGTCTGCAGCGTGGTGCTGTAGGTCTGCAGCGACATGTAGCGCGCGTGCGGGAACTGTCCCTTGAGCTCGATGTAACCGCCGAGCGGCACCGGGATCGCCGCGCCCAGGTACCGGGTCGCCAGGTCGGGGAACAGGATGTTCTCCCGGTCCGCGCTGGGCTCGAGGATCCAGCCGCAGGACCGGTCACGGCTCGGGTCGGAGGCGCTGGCGCTCTGCAACGGCTGGAGTGCGCCGATCGCGAGGAGGGCGGCGAGGGCAAGGACGAGCGAACGCAGGGAGGGGCGCATGCACGGAACGTACTCGCGATGTGACAAAACTTCAATATGTTCCGCTCGGAACATTCCTTGAAAATGTCTCATGACCCGCTAGGCTCCTCGTCGTGACCTCGACCGAGCTGCCGCGCCTGGAGCGCGCGACCCGTGAGCACGCGCTCCAGTTCGCGCGGGCCCAGTTCGAGCGTGGCGAGCGCGTCGACATGCAGACGCTTGCGGCCGAGCTCGGCGTCGGGCGGACCACGCTCTACCGCTGGTTCGGGGATCGCGAGCAGGTGATCTCCGAGCTGTTCGCCGGGCTGACGGACGAGATCTTCGCCGAGATCAACGCACGACCCGGCGGAGGGGGCATCGAGGCGGCGCTGGACTCGATCCGGCGGTTCATGGCCCTCACCTCGAGCTTCGAACCGCTGCGCGACTTCGCCCAGCGGGAGCCGGCGCTCGCGCTGCGGATCCTGGTCGCCTCCCACGGCCTGGTCCAGCAGCGGATCCGGGCCGGGGTGACCGAAGCCCTCGAGCGCAACCTGCCGTCGCGCCAGCTGCCGCTGCCGCCCGACATCATCGACGTGCTGGTCCAGGTCGGCGCGAACCTCCAGTGGACCCCGATCGTCATCGGCGACCCGCCCGAGATCGAGCGGGCCCTGCACCTCGGCCGGTCGGTCCTGGAGAACCATCTGCCGTGAGGCCCTCGCGCCCCGGCAGATAGGCTCCGGTGGTGCGTATCGCGAGGTTCACCACGGGTGAGGACCCCCTGTTCGGTGTGGTCACCGGCGAGGTCGACGAGAACGGCATCCCGGACGAGGACTGCGTGATCGTCGGGCTCAACGGAGACCCGCTGTACGTCGGTCTGCACCTGACCAACAAGGAGTACCGCCTCGCCGACGTACGGCTGCTCGCGCCGGTCCTGCCGCGCAGCAAGGTGATCGGGATCGGTCGCAACTACGCCGCGCACGCCGCCGAGATGGGCAGCGACGTCCCGGACGAGCCGCTGATGTTCATGAAGCCGAACACCAGCGTCGTCGGTCCCGACGACCCGGTCTTCTACCCGCGCCAGAGCGCCGAGGTGCATTACGAGGGCGAGCTCGCCGTGGTGATCAGCCGCCCCTGCCGCGACGTGCCGGCTGCCAAGTTCGCCGACGTCGTCCAGGGCTACACGGTGGCCAACGACGTCACCGCCCGCGACCTGCAGCGCAAGGACGGCCAGTTCACCCGCGCCAAGGGCTTCGACTCCTTCTGCCCGCTCGGGCCGTGGATCGAGTCCGAGCTCGACGTCACCGACCTGGCGGTGAAGACCTACGTCAACGGCGAGCTCAAGCAGGACGGTCGCACCAGCGACATGATCTTCGGCGTCCCGGAGCTGATCGAGCACGTGTCGTCGGTGATGACGCTCCTCCCCGGCGACGTCATCCTCACCGGCACCCCGGAGGGTGTCGGTCCTGTCGAGGTCGATGACGAGATGGAGATCTTCATCGAGGGCATCGGCAATCTGACCAACAAGGTGAAGCAGCGTGACTGAGAACGTTCGTGTCCGGATGGCCCCCAGCCCGACCGGGAGCCCGCACGTCGGCCTGGTCCGCACGGCCCTGTTCAACTGGGCGTTCGCCCGCCACCACGGTGGCACGTTCGTGTTCCGGATCGAGGACACCGACAAGGAGCGCAGCACCCCGGAGTCGCTCGCCTCGATCATCGACCTGATGCGCTGGCTCGGCCTGGACTGGGACGAGGGCCCCGAGGTCGGTGGCCCCCACGCGCCTTACTTCCAGAGCGAGCGCGGCGACAAGTACAAGGACGCGCTCGAGAAGCTCGCCGGATCGTCGTACACCTACGACTGCTTCTGCACCAACGAGGAGGTCGAGGCCCGACGCCAGGAGTCCGGCTCGAAGGTGATGGGGTACGACGCCTTCTGCCGCGAGCTCAGCGCCGACCAGCGCGCCGCTTTCGAGGCCGAGGACCGCAAGCCGGTCGTCCGGTTCCGCATGCCCGAGGGCTCGATCACCTGGAACGACCTGGTCCGCGGCGAGGTCACCTTCGAGACCCAGTTCGTACCCGACTACGCCCTGTGCCGGGCGAACGGCGATCCGCTCTACACGCTGGTCAACCCGGTCGACGACGCACTGATGGACATCACGCACGTGCTCCGCGGCGAGGACCTGCTCTCCAGCACCCCGCGCCAGATCGCCCTGTACGACGCGCTGACCGCTCTCGGCATCGCGAAGCAGACGCCGCAGTTCGGCCACCTGCCGTACGTGATGGGCGAGGGCAACAAGAAGCTCTCCAAGCGCGACCCCGAGGCGGACGCGCTGGGCTACCGCGACCAGGGCTACCTGCCCCAGGGACTCCTGAACTACCTGGCGCTGTTGGGGTGGGCGATCGCGGCCGACCGGGACGTGTTCTCGATGGAGGAGATGGTCGCCGCGTTCGACATCAAGGACGTGAACCCGAACCCGGCCCGCTTCGACCTGAAGAAGTGCGACGCGATCAACGCCTCGCAGATGCGGCTGCTGCCGGTCGAGGAGATCACCCACCGCGCACTCCCGTTCCTCAAGGCGGCCGGCGTGGTCGGCGACCCGGTCTCCGACTCCGACGCCCAGCTGCTCGAGCTGGCGATGCCGCTGATCGCCGAGCGGATCAACAAGCTCACCGAGGCGCCCGAGATGCTCGGCTTCCTGTTCGCCTCCGAGGTCACCTACGACGAGGCCGACGTCGCCTCGGCTCTGGACGAGGAGGGCCGCCGGGTCGTCGCCGCAGCCCGGGAGGCGCTCGGTGCGCTCTCGACCTGGAGCACCGCCGCGATCGACGAGGCGCTGCGTGCCAAGCTCGTCGAGGAGCTCGGGATCAAGCCGCGCAACGCGTTCGGACCCGTGCGCGTCGCGATCACCGGTCGGAAGGTCTCGCCGCCGCTGTTCGAGTCCCTCGAGCTGCTCGGGCGCGACGAGACCCTGCGCCGGCTCGACTCCCTCCCGGCCTGAGCCCTGTCGAAGAGCCGTCGATGAGCCTGGAGCACCCGCACCCGGAGCCGCGCAGCTACCCGTTGATGCTGCGCACCTGGAACTACGCCTGGTGGCGGCCCGTCAGCGGGCTCCTGGCCCTGCTGGTCGCGATGTTCATCGCGGCGCCCCTGGTGCTGTTCCCGCTGCTGGCCGCCACGGTCGCGCTCGACCACACGGGCAGCTACTCGGAGGCCCTGAAGAACGCCGCGACGCTCGACCCCGTCACGTGGCAGGGCCTGCTCTACCTGAACCTGTCGCTGGCCGCCCTGGTGCCGGCCACCTGGTTGATCGTCAGGGTGGTGCACGGGATGCGACCGCGCTGGTTGATGTCGGTCCTGCCCGGGATCCGCTGGCGGTTCTTCTTCGCGTGCCTCGGGCTGTCGGTCGTCGCGATCGCGGCCCAGCTCACCGTCGGGGCGTTCCTGCCCGGCGACCCCAACGACCTCGGCACCGGGGTGAACGACATCACCCGCACCCTGGTCGCGATGCTGGTGGTGGTCGCGATCACCACGCCGATCCAGGCGATGGGGGAGGAGTACGCCTTCCGCGGCTACATCCTCCAAGCGGTCGGATCACTCACCCGTCAGCCGTGGATCGCGATCGTGGTCAGCGGCTTCCTGTTCGGGTTGGCCCACGGCGTGCAGAACGCGCCGCTGTTCGCCGACCGGTTCTCGTTCGGCGTCCTCGCGGCGTACCTGGTGTACCGGACCGGCGGGCTGGAGGCCGGCATCGCGCTGCACATCTGGAACAACATCGTGGCCTTCGGTTTCGCGCTGTTCCTGGGCAACATCGACGACACCCTGAACGTCACCGAGGTGTCCTGGTGGAACCTCCCGCTGACGATCACCCAGAACGGCGTCTACCTGCTGCTGGTGCTGACCGTCGCGAAGAGGATGGGAATCACATCCCGGACGACCCCGCCCGTTTTGCCGGTCACGACGCCCGCCGTGTAAGGTTTCTCTTCGGTTCGGGCGGTCGCGAGGCCAGTCCGAATCGGTGGGATATGGTGTAATTGGCAGCACTACAGATTCTGATTCTGTCAGTCAAGGTTCGAGTCCTTGTATCCCAGCGAGTAAGGACACACTCGTTCGATTTGGTCGGGTTCCAGACCAACCGATAGAGTCACGTCTCGCTCAGGCCCCCGTTGTGTAGTGGCCTAGCACGCCGCCCTCTCAAGGCGGTAGCGCGGGTTCGAATCCCGTCGGGGGTACAGATCCCGCAGCCCGGTCTCCCAGAGGCCGGGCTGCGGTGTTCCCGGGGGCCCACGGTCGTGGCCGATTTCCGCTAGAACTGTCGGTGGGTCCGCGACAGACTCGTCTCATGCACAACGCGATGTACCTCGACACCGAGGCTTGCTACCGGGCCGTGAAGAGCAAGGACCGCCGCTTCGACGGCGTCTTCTACACCGCTGTGCGCACCACCGGGATCTACTGCCGGCCGAGCTGCCCGGCGATCACGCCGAAGCTGGCGAACGTGTCGTTCCACCCGAGCGCCGCGGCCGCGCAGCTCGCCGGCTACCGGGCCTGCAAGCGCTGCCTGCCGGACGCGACGCCCGGCTCGCCCGACTGGGACCTGGCGGCCGACGTGGCCGGCCGCGCGATGCGCCTGATCTCCGACGGCGTCGTCGAGCGCGACGGGGTCGACGGCCTGGCGGCACGACTCGGCTACTCGACGCGTCAGCTGAACCGGGTCGTCACCGGCTCTTTCGGAGCCGGCCCCCTGGCCCTCGCGCGGGCTCGGCGCGCGCAGACGGCCCGGGTCCTCATCGAGACCTCGGAGATGTCGTTCGCGGACGTGGCGTTCGCCTCCGGCTTCGCCAGCATCCGGCAGTTCAACGACACGGTGCGCGAGGTCTACGCGGCGACGCCGACCGACCTGCGTGGTCGGCGGGGGAGCGCGGCGACCTCCGGGGTGATCAACACCCGGATCGGCGTACGGGAGCCGTTCGACGGGGCCTCGCTCCTGGACTTCCTGGCGCTGCGCGCCGTTCCCGGGATCGAGGCCACCGGTGAGGGTTGGTACGAACGCTCGCTGGACCTGCCCCACGGAGCGGGTGTGGTCCGGGTCGAGCTCGTCGACCGGCCGGAGCGGTACGTGCCGTGCAGCTTCTCCCTGGCCGACGCACGCGACCTGGCACCGGCCCTGGAGCGGACCCGCCGGCTGCTCGACGCGGACTGCGACCCGATCGCGGTGGACGACCAGCTCGCCTCGGATCCGCTGCTCGCGCCGCTGGTCCGGCGCCGTCCCGGCCTGCGGGTCCCCGGCCACGTCGACGGCACCGAGCTGACGACCCGGGCGATCCTCGGTCAGCAGGTGAGCGTCGCGGGCGCCCGCACTCTCGCAGGTCGGCTCGTCGCCTCCCACGGCCGCGAGCTCGGCCTCGACGGGGAGCACCGGGTGACGCACCTGTTCCCGACGGCCGACGTGCTCGCCGAGATCGAGCCGGAGTCGATCGCGATGCCGCGAGCCCGGGGCCGAGCGCTGGCCGCGTGTGCGGCTGCGATCCGCGACGGCGACGTGCAGCTGGATCGCGGTGCCGACCGCGCCGAGACCCGGGAGGCGCTGCTGGCTCTGCCCGGCGTCGGCCCGTGGACGGCCGACTACATCGCCTTCCGCGTCCTGGGCGACCCGGACGTGTTCCTGCCGACCGATCTCGGTGTGAAGCACGCCGCCGAGGCTCTCGGGATCGACGACCTGGCCGGGCGCAGCGAGACCTGGCGTCCCTGGCGTTCCTACGCACTCATCCACCTCTGGACAGCTCTGTCCGACACAGTCCCGTCCGAACCGCTGACGAAGGAGTCATAAGGTGACCGCAACAACCCTGCCCCCGACCTCGAGAGCTACGACCGTGTGGACCGTGATGCCGTCGCCGATCGGCGACCTGCGCATCATCGGCGACGACGAGGCGATCCAGGCGATCGAGTTTTCCCCGTTCCGCGGTCTGGCCGACGGCAAGCCGATCGGCGAGCGCGCTGACGACCACCCGTTGCTGAGCCGGGCGGTCGAGCAGCTCACGGCGTACTTCAACCGCGAGCTGCGCGACTTCGACCTGCCGCTGGCTCCGGCCGGCACCAAGTTCCAGCGTGAGGTCTGGGACCAGCTGGTCGGCATCAAGTGGGGCGAGACCGCCTCGTACGGCGAGATCGCGCACCGGCTCGGGCACACCAACGCCGCCTCCCGCGCGGTCGGGCTGGCCAACGGCCGCAACCCGATCCCGATCGTGATCCCGTGCCACCGGGTGATCGGAGCGAACGGCTCGCTGACCGGGTACGCCGGCGGCCTGGAGCGCAAGCAGCTGCTGCTCGACCTCGAGGTGGACGGGCTCTTTTAGCAGCCGCTCCTGCCGCACCCGGACATGCGAATGTAACGGGTGGGACTGTTGGGAATCACCTGTCCCTCTCTGGCCACATTCGCATGTCCGGCGGCACGTCGGGTTTCGGCTCGTTGAGCTGCCGGGAGACGTTCTCCTGGCCGATGCGGCGCAGCGCGAGGATGACGGGCTCGGTGAGAATCGTGCGGACGACAGCAGACTCGACGTCCGCCTCGATCTCCTCGCCGTGCTCGTCGGAATGGACCCAGAGGACCTCCTCCATGGCGATCGGCCGGATCGCGTGCGCGTAGAACCAGAGCATGTCCTCGGACATCGGGTGCCCGACCTCGTCGAGCGCATCGAGCGCTCGCGCGAGGATCTCGGCCTGCGGATGACCGGGGGCGAGCTGCCAGCCCTGGATCTCCAGGAGGGCGTCCACGCGGGCCAGGGACGCTTCGGTCGGGGGAGCGCTGTCCTCGCCGGTTCCCGCAAGGCGCGTGTGGGCGCTGCCGACCGCGTCGTGCCAGGACTCGGCGCTGTCGATGCCGTCAAGGACCTGCTTCACCGTGTCCAGGCGGAGGCCGGCGACGTCGGTCAAGGCGCGGATCAGCCGGAGGCGTCGTACGTGGGACTCGTCGTACGTGGAGCGGGTGGCCCCGGTCGCGGTGCCGGCGGGCAGCAGCCCTTCACGCAGGTAGAACTTGATCGTGGGAACGCTGAGCCCGCTCAGCCGGGACAGTTCTGCCATCCACATGGGAATCATCTTGACACTTGGATAGTTCCACTGTCCAATATTGGATATCGGAACTATCTAGGAGGCATGCTCATGTCGGACGAGTCGCGGATCCTGGCAGGGATCCTGTTCCTGTCGCTGGTGACCGTCGAGACCGGCGGTCTCTACCTGGTCAAGCTCTGGAAGGACGCCGCCGGCGCGACTCCGTTCCAGATCGGGTTCGCCCGCGCCGGGCACGCCCATGCAGGGGTGCTGCTGGTCCTCGGCCTGCTGTGCCAGCTGTACGTCGACCAGGCGGGCCTGGCCGACGGTTGGGCCTGGGTGGCGCGCAGCGGCGTACCGGTCGCGGCGATCCTGATGCCGGCCGGCTTCTTCGCCGCATCCATGGGCAGGGGTCGCACCCAGCCCAACGGGTTCATCGCGATGGTCTTCGCCGGAGGTGCGGCGATGGCGGTCGGACTGGCGACGCTGGGCGTCGGGCTGCTGACGGTCTAGGCCCGGGCTGTTCGGAAGGCGCTTACCGCGAGCGTCGCAGCAAGGAAGAACAGCGTCCCCGCGACAGCGACGTCGGTCACCGGCGAGAAGTCGGCGGAGACCGAGCCCTGGTCCTTGTTCAAGGAGCTGACGACGCTGCCGATGCCAATCGCCGTGGCGTTCAGAGCACCCGCGGCGCGTACGCCGAACGTGGCGCGCTGCCGGATCGGCGCCAGCCCGGTGCCGGCGACCGTCGAGAGCAGACCGGTTGCCGTCGCGTAGAGCGCGATCAGGACCAGGAACGTGCCGTGCTCGACGACGCCGATGTGATCGCGGAAGCCGTAGGCGAAGAGGAACGAGATGAAGTACGCCGGGGGGCCGGTCAGGACGCTGACGCCGAGGATCAGCAGCGTGCCGGCCGGTGCCCAGCTCCAGACGGGTGCTCTACGCGTGGTGGGTGCCATGGAACGAGCGTGGCCGGATGCGACCGGGGCCGGCATCCGTACAGGTACTCATTCCAGGACGGTCACTCGGCCGCAGCGCGGCGCAGCGACTCGGACAACCGGTCGGCTGCGGCGAGCACGGCGGGTGCGTGCATCCGGCCAGGCTGACGGGAGAGCCGCTCCAGCGGACCGGAGACGGAGACCGCGGCGATGATCTTGCCGCTGGGGGAGCGGACCGGGGCGGAGACCGAGGCCACGCCCTGCTCGCGCTCGCCGATCGACTGGGCCCAGCCGCGGCGTCGGATGCCGGCCAGGGCGGTGGCGGAGAACGCAGCGTTCTGAAGGCCGCGGTGGATCCGCTCCGGGTCCTCCCAGGCGAGCAGGATCTGCGCTGCCGAACCGGCGCGCATGGTCAGCTGCGAGCCGACCGGGATGGTGTCGCGCAGGCCGCTGGGACGCTCGGCGGCGGCGACGCAGACGCGGTACTCGCCCTGGCGGCGCCAGAGCTGGGCGGACTCGCCGGTGATGTCGCGCAGGCGTGCCAGGACCGGGCCGGCGGCTGCGAGCAGGCGGTCCTCGCCGGCGGCGGCGGAGAGCTCGGCCAGGCGCGGGCCGAGGACGAAGCGACCTTGCATGTCGCGGGCAACCAGACGATGGTGCTCGAGAGCGACCGCCAGCCGGTGGGCCGTGGGCCGCGCCAGGCCGGTGCCGGCGACCAGGCCGGCCAGGGTGGCTGGGCCTGACTCGAGGGCGGCGAGCACAAGAGCGGCTTTGTCGAGAACGCCGACTCCGCTAGAGTTGTCCATATACCAATACTGCCGTCTCAAACGATGAGATGCAAGTGTACGGTGGATGTTCACAGTTCAACGAGGGAAATCAGCTGAAGGAGGAGCCATGGGCAAGACCCTGGCGGAGAAGGTCTGGGACGAGCACGTCGTGCGTTCTGCTGCAGGGGAGCCCGATCTCCTCTTCATCGACCTCCACCTCATTCACGAGGTGACCTCCCCGCAGGCCTTCGACGGCCTGCGCCTGGCCGGCCGTTCGGTGCGTCGCCCGGACCTCACGCTGGCGACCGAGGACCACAACGTCCCCACCGTCGACTGGGACAAGCCGATCGCGGACCCGGTCTCGGCCACGCAGGTCGAGACGCTGCGCAAGAACGCGGCCGAGTTCGGCGTCCGGCTGCACCCGCTGGGTGACGTCGAGCAGGGCATCGTGCACGTGGTCGGCCCGCAGCTGGGTCTGACCCAGCCCGGCATGACCATCGTCTGCGGCGACAGCCACACCAGCACCCACGGTGCGTTCGGCGCGATCGCGTTCGGCATCGGCACCTCCGAGGTCGAGCACGTGCTCGCCACCCAGACGCTTCCGCAGGCCAAGCCGAAGACGATGGCGGTCACCGTCAACGGCAGCCTGCCGGCCGGCGTCACCGCCAAGGACCTGGTGCTCACCCTGATCACCCACACCGGTACCGGTGGCGGTCAGGGCTACATCGTCGAGTACCGCGGCCAGGCCATCGAGGAGCTCTCGATGGAGGGCCGGATGACGGTCTGCAACATGAGCATCGAGTGGGGCGCGAAGGCCGGCCTGATCGCTCCCGACCAGACCACCTTCGACTACATCGAGGGCAAGCCCGAGGCGCCGAAGGGCGCTGACTGGGACGCCGCCGTCGCGCACTGGCAGACGCTGGTCACCGACGCGGACGCGACCTTCGACAAGGAGATCGTCCTCGACGCCTCCACGATGACGCCGTTCGTCACCTGGGGCACCAACCCGGGCCAGGGCGCGCCGCTGGGTGGTGTGGTCCCGACTCCGTCGGACTTCGAGGACGAGCAGGACCGGATCGCTGCCGAGAAGGCGCTGGAGTACATGGGCCTGGAGGCCGGTACGCCGTTGCGCGAGGTCAAGGTCGACACCGTCTTCGTCGGTTCGTGCACCAACGGCCGGATCGAGGACCTGCGCCTGGCCGCCGACATCATCAAGGGTCACAAGGTCGCCGAGGGCACCCGCCTGCTCGTCGTGCCGGGCTCGGTGCGGGTGCGCATGCAGGCGATGGAGGAGGGCCTGGACCAGGTCTTCATCGAGGCCGGCGCCGAGTGGCGTGGCGCGGGCTGCTCCATGTGCCTGGGCATGAACCCCGACCAGCTCGCCCCGCAGGAGCGCAGCGCGTCGACGTCGAACCGCAACTTCGAGGGCCGCCAGGGCAAGGGCGGTCGCACCCACCTGGTCTCGATCCCGGTGGCTGCTGCCACGGCAGTCCGCGGCACCCTCTCCTCCCCGGCAGACCTGGAGGCCTGACGACATGGACAAGTTCACGACCCACACCGGCGTCGCCGCGCCGCTGAAGCGCAGCAACGTCGACACCGACCAGATCATCCCCGCGGTCTACCTCAAGCGGGTCACCCGCAACGGCTTCGAGGACGGGCTGTTCTCGGCCTGGCGCTCGGACCCGGAGTTCGTCCTCAACAAGCCCGAGTACGCCAGTGCCTCGGTGCTGGTCGCCGGTCCGGACTTCGGGACCGGCAGCTCGCGCGAGCACGCGGTCTGGGCACTGCAGAACTACGGCTTCAAGGTCGTCATCAGCTCGCGCTTCGCCGACATCTTCCGCGGCAACTCGGGCAAGGCCGGACTGCTCGCGGCGCAGGTCGACGAGAAGGTCGTCCAGAAGATCTGGGACCACCTCGACGACCACCCGGGTGCGACCGTCACCGTCGACCTGGAGAGCCGCACCGTCCGTGCCGGTGAGGGTCCGGACGCGATCGAGGACTCCTTCGACATCGACGACTACACCCGTTGGCGTCTGCTCGAAGGACTCGACGACATCGGCATCACTCTCGGCCACGCCGACGCGATCGCAGCATTCGAGGACCAACGTCCTTCGTGGAAGCCGGTCACGATTCACTGATCGATCGCGGCGACTTTCGCTGACTCATCACAATGACGACGGCGAGTTTCCCCTTATCTGTAAGGGGAAACTCGCCGTTGCTTGTTGGTGCGCGTTTCGGCGCGCTTTGAAACCGAGGTCTTGAACGCGTTTTTGCGCCCTTTAAAACGTTTCACGACACGCGCAAGAGTGCATTGTGGCCGCGGCGTGATTTGCCTAGCGTGCAAGGAGAAAGTCGAGCAAGGCGCTCGATACCAGACGTTCACGAAAGGGAAGCTAGTGAACAAGAGTCAGTTGATCGACGCTCTTGCCGCCCGGTTCGAGGGCAACAAGAAGGCGGCGGCGCACGCGCTGGAGTCGGTGCTCGACACCATCACCCGCGAGGTGGCGAAGGGCGAGAAGGTCGCGATCACCGGTTTCGGGTCGTTCGAGAAGCGCGTCCGCGAGTCGCGCTGGGTCCGCAACCCCGCCACCGGCGAGCGGATGAAGTCGAAGAAGACCAGCGTTCCGAAGTTCAGCGCCGGCGCTGACCTGAAGGCGATCGTCTCCGGTGCGAAGAAGCTCCCGGCTGTGGTCCAGGCCGCTGCCGCGAAGCCCGCTGCCGCTGCTTCCAGGACCGCCGCTGCGGCCAAGAAGACCGCGACCAAGACCGCCAAGGCTGCTGCCAAGAAGGCTCCGGCCAAGAAGGCTGCTGCCAAGAAGGCTCCGGCCAAGAAGGCCGCCGCCAAGAAGGCTCCGGCCAAGAAGGCCGCCGCCAAGAAGGTTGCCAAGAAGGCAGTGAAGAAGGCGCCCGCGAAGAAGGCTCCGGCCAAGAAGGCGCCCGCGAAGAAGGCTCCGGCCAAGAAGGCGCCCGCGAAGAAGGCTCCGGCCAAGAAGGCACCCGCGAAGAAGGCTCCGGCCAAGAAGGCCCCGGCCAAGAAGGTTGCCAAGAAGGCAGTGAAGAAGGCGCCCGCGAAGAAGGCTCCGGCCAAGAAGGCCGCCGCCAAGAAGGCCCCGGCCAAGAAGGCGCCCGCCAAGAAGGCAGCCAAGAAGGCTCCGGCCAAGAAGGCAGCCAAGAAGCGCTGACCTGCACGCCTGATCAACAGCGGTGTTCCCCTCGGGGAGCACCGCTGTTGTCGTTCCGGCTACAGCCGGCCCGACGCCGTCTTCGCGGTGTGCACACCGACGCCGAACCGGAGCGCCGCCTCGAGGTCGTCGGTCGTGTCCACGTCCAGGCGCAGCGACGCGAGCTCGGCGTCCAGCGGGCGTGCTCCGCTCTGCCGGTGGGCTGCCGCCGAGCCCGGCCCGAACCGCGGGTCCAGCGTGCTGCCGGCCGGCGCCACCAGGAGGGTGGTGCCGGTGCCCGCGGCATCGGCGACGAAGCGCCGGTCGTGGCCGTCGGACAGGGCCGAGGCCAGGTCGGCCGTGCGCAGGCAGGGCAGGTCGGCCAGCAGGACCGCGATGGCCAGGTCCGGACGGGCGAGTCGCTCGGCGGCCCGGGACAGGGCGCGGTTGAGCTGGCCTTCGCCCTCGTCGGGCAGCACGGTCACCTCGAGCCCGTCGAGCACCTCGGCCAGTGCAGCCTCGTCGCCGACGACGTGCACGGCCGTTCCCGGGACGGCGGCGGCCGCACTGATGGCGTCACGCGCGAAGGCGGCCATCAGCTGGGCGCGCTCGCCGTCGTCGCCGACACCGAGCCGCGATTTCGCGGTCCGGCCGTCCTTCACCGGGATCAGCAGGGCGTACTCGAGTGCCGTCACACCGACGATCCTTGCAGCAGTTCTGCGGGGTCGCGTCGGTAGTCTGCTCCTGCACGGTCTTGGTGCTGTCCGGGTTCCTCGCCCCGGAGGGCTGTGCGGGAAGGGAGTCGTGGTGGTCAAGGTCCGCAAGCTGCACGAACGTCGGGGGTGGGCGTGGTCGCTCGCCGTGGCCATCGTGAAGCCGACGCTGTTGACCACCACCAAGCACGAGTGGATCGACGGCGACAAGATCCCCGCCGAGGGCGGCTGCGTGATCGCGATGAACCACGTCTCGCACATCGACCCGTTGACACTCGCATGGCTGGTCTACGAGCACGGCCGGCTGATCCAGTACCTGACCAAGGACGCGCTCTTCGAGGTGCCGGTCCTCAAGTACATCGTCCGCGACGCGCGGATGATCCCGGTCTCGCGTTTGACCACGGATGCGGCGAAGGCGTTCGAGGCCGCCTGCGTCTCGGTCCGCGACGGCGGCTGCGTCGGCGTCTACCCGGAGGGCACGATCACCAAGGACCCGACCGGCTGGCCGATGCGCGGCAAGACGGGCGCAGCCCGGATCGCGCTCGAGACCGGCTGCCCGGTGATCCCGATCGGCCAGTGGGGAGCGCAGGAGATCCTGCCGCCGTACTCGGCCAAGCCGCACCTGTTCCCGCGCAAGACCGCCCGCTACAAGGTCGGCGACCCGGTCGACCTCAGCGATCTGGCGGGAAAGCCGCTGACCAACGACGTGCTGCACGAGGCGACCGACCGGATCATGGACGCGATCACCGCGCTCGTGGCCGAGCTGCGCGGCGAGGAGCCGCCGGCCGAGCGGTTCGACCCGCGGTCGGCAGGGGTCCGTGAGATCGGCAATCCCGACAAGGACGAGCACGGCAAGAAGAAGGGACACGCCTGATGGCGCGGGTCGCAGTGTTCAGCGCGGGCTCCTGGGGCACCGCCTTCGGCATCGTGCTGGCTGACGCCGGCAACGAGGTCACGCTGTGGGCGCGGCGCGAGGACGTCTGCGCCAACATCAACGACAAGCGGGAGAACACCGACTACTTCCCGGGGGTCGAGCTGCCGGAAGGGATGCGGGCGACCACCGACCCCGCGGAGGCCCTCGCCGGCGCTGAGTACGTCGTCCTCTCGGTGCCCTCCCAGTCCCTGCGCGAGAACCTCGCGCAGTGGGCGCCGCTGGTGCCCGAGGACGCGGTGTTCATCTCGCTGATGAAGGGCGTCGAGCTGGGCACCACCAAGCGGATGAGCGAGGTGATCGCCGAGGTCACCGGCGCCGGGCCGGAGCGGATCGCGGTCGTCAGCGGCCCGAACCTCGCCAAGGAGATCGCGGTGCGCGAACCCGCGGCCAGCGTGGTGGCCTGCGCGGACGACACCGTGGCCCACCGGGTCCAGGAGCTCTGCCACTCGCGGGCTTTCCGGCCCTACCGCAGCACCGACGTGCTGGGCTGCGAGCTCGGCGGCGCCTACAAGAACGTTGTCGGTCTCTGCGTCGGCATGGCGGTCGGTCTGGGGTTCGGTGACAACACCACTGCGTCGGTGATCACCCGCGGCCTGGCGGAGACGGCGCGACTTGCGATGAAGCTCGGTGCGGACCCGCTCACCCTGATGGGCCTCGCCGGTCTCGGCGACCTGGTGGCCACCTGTTCCTCGCCGCTCTCGCGCAACCGGACATTCGGCGAGAAGCTCGGCCAGGGGATGAGCACCGACGAGATCTACGCGACCACCAAGCAGGTCGCCGAGGGCGCCAAGTCGTGCTCCTCGATCCTCGACCTGGCGCGCCGCAACGGGGTGGACGCGCCGATCGCCGAGCACGTCGATGCCGTGGTCCGCGGCGAGATCAGTGCCCGGGAGATGATGGATGCGTTCATCTCGCGCCAGACCAAGGCCGAACGGGACTGACGCTCAGAGCGTGATGCCGAGGTTCACCCAGGTGCTGTCGATCTCCATGCCCAGGCCCAGGTAGAGGTCGAGCGCTCCGGTCCGCGAGTCGGTGCTCAGCTCCGAGCGCTCCGCGCCGTGCTCGCGCGCCGAGGCGAACGCGGCGGCCAGCAGCGCCTTGGCCAGGCCCTTGCCGCGCTGGTCGGCCCGGACGGCGACCTTGTCGACGAACCCGATCGGTGCGTTGCTGTCCAAGGTGACGTGCACCGCGCCGGCGACCGTGCCGTCCGCGGCCAGCACGACCTGCAGGTTCCACGGCTCGTACGTCGGCATCCCGGTGACCCCGGCAGCCCAGTCCTCGAAGGAGTCCTTGGCGCGCACCGACCACTCCAGGAACGCGTCCTCGACGACGTGGTACGCCGGCTCCAGGTCCTGCTCGCCGGCGATGCGCAGCGCGTAGCCCTCCGGAAGAGGCACTTCCGCGATCGCCCGACCGGGCGGGAACGCGAGCAGCCACGACTCCCACCGGATCTGGTAGCCGAGGTGGCGCAGCAGGCGCTCACCCGGCGATCCCTCCGGGACCGGCATCCCGATCGCCGACTGGCCCTGGGCCCGGGCGGCCTGCTGCATCCAGTGCGCCAACCAGGTGCCGATGCCGCGGCCGAGGTGGTCGGGGTGGACCGCCGCGTCACCCCGGGCCTCGCCACTGATCTCGGCGTACCCGAGCAGCTGGTCGGCCTCGAAGACGCCGATGGTGCTGGTGCTGATGTCGAAGCTGGGCCGGTTCCAGTCGCCGAGCAGGTAGGCCTCCTCGATCAGGGCCCGGCCCAGCACGGCGATCTCGGACGCGGCCATCACCGCGGTGACGGCGGCAGAGTCGGTGACCTGCAGTGGGCGCGACGTCAGGCCGGTGGGCAGGTCGGCGCTCACGGGGCGACCCGGTCCAGGGCCGCGCTCAGGTCGTCCCACAGGTCCTCCACGTCCTCGATCCCGACCGACAACCGGACCAGGCCTTCGGGGATGGTGCTGGCCTCCGCCGCCCAACGACGACGGCGCTCGAACATCGACTCGACCCCGCCGAGCGAGGTGGCATGCACCCACAGCCGGGTGCCGGCCGTCAGCCGGTCGGCGGTCGCGGCGTCGGCCAGCACGATCGAGACGACCGCGCCGAACCCCGGGTAGCGCACGTCGAGGACCGCGCTGTGCGCACGCAGCCGGGAGACCAGTTCCACGGCGTTGGCAGCAGCCCGTTCCATCCGCAGAGGCAGCGTGCGCAGGCCGCGCAGCGCGAGCCAGGTCTCGAACGGTCCGGGGATCGCGCCGAGCAGGTCGCGCCGACCCTTGAGGACCTCGTGCAGCTCGTCGTCGCGGGTGACGACCGCGCCCATCACCAGGTCGGAGTGACCGGCGATGTACTTGGTCGCTGCGTGGACCACCAGGTCGGCGCCGAGGTCGAGCGGTTGCTGGAGCACCGGGGTGGCGAAGGTGTTGTCGACCACGACCCGGGCTCCGGCTTCGTGCGCGGCGGCCGCGATCACCTCGATCTCGGCCACCTCCAGCGCCGGGTTGGCCGGCGACTCGAGCCAGACCAGGGCGGCGTCCTCGCACGCGGCGATGACGGCCGCGGTGTCGGTCATGTCGACCAGGCGAGCCTTGGCCCGACCGCGCGACTCCAGGTCGGCCAGCTGCATCACGGTGCCGGTGTAGGCGTGCCGCGGAGCGACCACGACCTGGTCCTGGCCAACCAGGTCCAGGATCGCCGAGACAGCAGCCAGGCCGCTCGCGAACGCCAGGCAGCGGGCACCGGCGTCGCCGCCCTCGAGGTCGGCCAGCGCCTCCTCGAACGCCGACCAGGTCGGGTTGCCGTAGCGCCCGTACTCCACGGACCCGCCGGCCACGTAGGTCGCGGCCATCGTGATCGGGGCGTTCAGGGGCGCGTCGGGCTCACGCGCGGGTCGACCGGCGTGCACGGCTCGGGTGGAGGGACGCATGCAGTGAGGCTACCGAGAGGCAGCGCCGGTAGGGTCGCTCAGGTGAGTGAGCAGCAGCGGATCCGGGTCGCCGTCGTCTTCGGTGGCCGGTCCAGCGAGCACGCCATCTCCTGCGTCTCGGCCGGCAGCGTGATCGCCGCACTGGACCCGCAGCGCTACGAGGTGATCCCGGTCGGCATCACCACCGACGGCCGCTGGGTGCTGGAGTCGAACGAGGGCGGACGCCTCGCCCTGGGTCCCGCCGGCGAGCTGCCGGCGGTCTCCGGAACCCGCGAGGTGGCGCTCAGCCCGTCCGAGGGCCTGGTCGTCTCCGCGCCCGGTGAGGTGCCCAGTCACCTCGGTCAGGTCGACGTCGTCTTCCCGGTGATGCACGGCCCCTGGGGCCAGGACGGCACCCTGCAGGGTCTCCTCGAGCTCGCCGGGGTCCGGTACGTCGGCGCGGGAGTGCTGTCGTCGGCCGTGGGTACCGACAAGGCCTACATGAAGCTGCTCTTCGCCGCGGCGGGCCTCCCGGTCCAGCCGTGGGTACTGATCCGCCCGGGAGCCTGGGACCGCGAGCAGGCAGCGCTGCGCGCCGAGATCGATGGGCTCGGCTACCCGGTCTTCGTGAAGCCGGCCCGTGCCGGCTCGAGCTTCGGGATCACCCGCGTCGACGGCCCCGAGGGCCTGGACGACGCGGTGGCCGAGGCGATCCGCTTCGACCCGAAGGTGCTCGTCGAGGCGGGCGCGATGGGTGCCCGCGAGGTCGAGATCGGCGTGCTCCAGGGTGTCGACGGCGACCCTGAGACGAGCGCGATCGCGGAGATCCGCGTCGATGCCGCGCACGCCTTCTACGACTTCGAGGCCAAGTACCTCGAGGACAGCACCGCGCTCGACGTGCCGGCCGACCTCGACGAGGACACGGCCGCCACCGTCCGTGCCTACGCCGTCGGAGCGTTCCGGGCGCTGGACGTCGAAGGGCTCGCCCGCGTCGACTTCTTCCTGATGCCGGACGGTCGTGTCGTGGTCAACGAGGTGGAGACGATGCCGGGCTTCACCGCGACCTCGATGTTCCCGCGGATGTGGGCGGCGTCGGGGCTGGACTACCCGGCCCTGGTCGACCGGTTGGTGCAGCTCGCCCTGCAGCGCAGCACCGGGCTGCGCTGACGCCTCAGCTGCAGGGACTGATCTCGCGGGTGTGGGCCTTGATGGCTTTCGCCAGGTCGACCATCGGCGCGGTCGCCGGCCGGTAGGAGGAGGGCACCCGCACCTCGACGGCGGGGGAGCGGCCGATGGTGGTCATCACCACGTCCGCGTCCTGGTCCTCCATGATCGCGTCGGGCACGAACCAGTCGACGCCGTTCGCGGTCTGGCAGCCGGAGAACTTGTCGTAGTCGGCGGGCTTGCCGACCCCGCAGCGCAGCACGATCGGCTTGCTGCCCCAGGCCGCGCCGAACGTGCTCCCCGACGTACGCCGCCGGTGCTGGTCGGCCACCCGCGTGGGCAGGGCGTCGAGCAGGGCCTGGCAGGACTCGTGGCCGGCAGCAGTGACCTTGAAGCGGTCGATCTCGACGGCGCCGTTGCCGCAGGCGGACAGCAGGCTTGCGAGGAGCGCCGCCAGAGCGAGGCCGAGCGCAGGTCTCAGATGTGGACGACCGGGCACGTCAGGGTCCGGGTGATCCCGTCCAGGGTCTGCACCTTGGCGACCACGAGCTTGCCCAGCTCGTCGACGTTGCGCGCCTCGGCGCGGACGATCACGTCGTACGGACCGGTGACGTCCTCGGCGAGGATGACGCCCTTGATGTCGGTGATCTTGTTGGCAACCTCTGCCGCCTTGCCGACATCGGTCTGGATCAGGATGTACGCCTGGACAACCATCTGAGTCTCCCTGGTCTCGGCGGTGAGTGGGCCACACGAAACCTACCGGACACCCTGGGCTTCCGAAACTCGGCATCTGGCCGCTCCCCGGATCCCGGCAGGTGGGAGAGTGCCGTCATGACCTCGCCGACGCCGATCGCCGCCGGAGCAACGGTCGCCGACGTCGGTGAGTTCGGCCTGATCGCCGAGCTCACCGCCCGGTTCGAGCAGGGGACCGCGGTCTACGTCGGTCCCGGGGACGACGGTGCCGTGCTGCGCACGCCCAAGGGTCACGTCGTGGTCTCCACCGACCTGCTGGTGGAGAACCGGCACTTCCGGCGGGACTGGGCGAGCGCCACCGACGTCGGCCACCGGGCCGCGGCGCAGAACCTGTCGGACGTCAACGCGATGGGCGGACGGACCACGGGGCTGACCGTCGGGCTGGTGCTGCCGGCCGACCTGCCGGCGCAGTGGGTGCTCGACCTGGCCGACGGCATCGCCGCGGAGGCCGGGCTCGTCGGCGCCAGCGTGATCGGGGGCGACATCACCCGCGGCTCCGAGGTGGTGATCGCGGTGACCGTGCTGGGGGAGTGCGCCGTGGCGCCGGTCCTGCGCTCGGGCGCCGGTGCCGGCGACGTGCTCGCGATCTGCGGGCGCCAGGGCTGGGCGGCGGCGGGCCTGGCGGTGCTCGGGCGCGGGTTCCGCTCCCCGCGTGCCGTCGTGGAGGCCCACCAGCGGCCCGAGCCGCCGTACGACGCGGGGCCTGCGGCCGCCCAGGCGGGGGCGACCTCGATGATCGACGTCTCCGACGGGCTGGTCGCCGACGTCGGGCACATTGCGACCTCCTCCGGGGTCGCGATCGACGTGTGGTCCACCGCGTTCACGATCGACGAACCGCTGACCGCGGTCGGCGCAGCGCTCGGCGTGGACCCGATGCAGTTCGTGCTGGGCGGTGGCGAGGACCACCCGCTGGTCGCGACGTTCCCCGCCGGGACGACCCTGCCGGACGGTTTCCGGCAGATCGGCACGGTGGCCGCGGGAGCCGGGGTCACCGTGGACGGAGAGGCCTACGCGGGCGAGACGGGCTGGACGCACTTCTGAGGGACGCAAAAACGGCGCGGTGCCGAAGCGCCGCGCCGTTCTCGAAGCCGTGGGTCAGCGAGTGACCTTGCCCGCCTTCAGGCAGCCGGTGCACACGTTCAGACGCTTCGGCGCACCGTTGACGGTGGCGCGGACGCGCTGGATGTTCGGGTTGAACCGACGCTTGGTGATCTTGCGGGACCACGGGCGGTTGTTGCCGAAGCCGGGCTTCTTGGCGCAGATGTCGCAGACGGCAGCCACCGTGCACTCCTTGGGTTTGCTGGTCAATCGAAGTTGAGGGGCCCGGAGTCGTTCCGGGCAACCGAAGAAGGATAAACGACACCGGCCCCTGCACGCGAATCGAGCGCACACCGTCTAGCGTTTCCTCCCATGAGCACCGGGACGCGTGGCGAGGCGATCGCGACGTTCGACCTGGGTGCCGTGCGCCGGTTCGCCGACCTGGCGGTGGAGGGCCTCTCGGCCGCCCGCGAGGAGATCGACGCACTCAACGTCTACCCGGTCCCGGACGGCGACACGGGCACGAACATGTTCCTGACGATGGAGTCGGCCCGCGAGGCGCTGCGCGACCACCTGGCCGCGGCGCCGGCCGGGGAGGAGCCCGATCTGGGCCCCGCACTCCACGTCTACGCCAAGGCGGCGCTGCTGGGCGCACGAGGGAACTCGGGCGTGATCCTCTCCCAGCTCATCGGTGCGCTGTTCAAGCGGATGGGCCAGGGCGGCCCGGACGACCGGTCCGCCTCCCTGATGGCCGAGGGCTTCGCGATGGCCACCGAGGCGGCGTACGCAGCGGTGGGGAACCCCGTCGAGGGCACCATGCTCACGGTCGCCCGGGATGCGGCGGGCGCGGCGGCCAGGGTGGCTGCGGACCCGGAGACGCACCTGGGCGACGTGCTCAAGGCGGCGGCCGCCGAGGCCCGCGAGGCGCTGGCCCGCACCCCGGACCAGATGCAGCTGCTGCGCGACGCCGGGGTCGTGGACGCCGGTGGCGCCGGCCTGTGCGTGATCCTGGACGCCGCTGCGACCGCGGTGACCGGCCAGCGTTCGACTGACGCCCCGCAGCCGATGGCGGCCCGCAAGGCCTCGCAGCTGCCGACCGGCGACCTCACCGAGGACGGGCCGGCCTACGAGGTGATGTACCTGCTCGACGTCGAGGAGGAGACCGAGTCCGAGGCCATCGGTGCCCTGCGCGCCCGGCTCACCGAGCTCGGCGACTCGCTCGTGGTCGTCGGGGGAGACGGGCTCTGGAACGTGCACGTGCACACCGACGACGTCGGCGCGGCCGTGGAGGCCGGTATCGACGTCGGGCGCCCCCGGCGGATCCGCGTGACCCACTTCGCCGAGCAGGTCACCCGGGCCCGGGGTCGGCGCGCCGAGCGCCGCGGCCGCGCGGTCGTGGCGGTGGTCGCCGGCGAGGGGCTGGCCGCGATCTTCCGCGAGGCCGGCGCGCACGTGCTCGTCGGGGGACCGGGTCGGCGACCCAGCACGGGCGAGATCCTCGACCTGGTGCACGGCTGCGGTGCCGAGGAGGTCGTGGTCCTGCCGAACGACCCGGACACCATCCGCGCGGCCGAGGCTGCCGCCGCGGAGGCCGACGGCGCCGGCGACGTCCGCGTCGTCGTCATCCCGACCAAGGCGCAGGTCCAGGGTATCGCTGCGCTGGCCGTGCACGAGCCCGGGCGCAGCTTCGACGCCGACGTGGTGCAGATGACCTCGGCCGCTCGCGGGGCCCGGCACGGCGCGGTGACCGTCGCGGTGAAGCAGGCGATCACCACCGCGGGCGCCTGCGAGCCGGGCGACGTGCTCGGCGTGCTGATGGGCGACTTCGCCATCGTCGGTACCGACCTGTTCGAGGTCACCACCGCGATCCTGGAGCGGCTGCTCAGCGCCGGCGGGGAGCTCGTCACGCTGGTCTCCGGCGAAGGTGCGGGTGACTTGGTGAGCCGGTGCGAGGACTGGATCGAGGCGCACCACACCGGCGTCGACGTGCTGGTCTACGACGGTGGCCAGGAGCGCTACCCGTTGCTGCTGGCGGTGGAGTGATCGCCCGGTGAGGATCACCTGGGACACGCCGCTGTCCTCGCTCGGCGGCAAGAAGGCCAAGGACGTGGAGAAGGAGACGGGCTTCGCGACCGTCGGCGATCTGCTCGGCCACTACCCGCGCACCTACGTCGACAAGGGCCGGCTCAGCGAGCTCGACGACCTGGTCGAGGGCGACTTCATCTCGATGGTGGGCCAGGTGGTCAGCTCGGAGCTGAAGACCTACCAGGACAAGCGCACCCGCCGGACGGCGTACCGGGTCCTGCTACAGGTCAAGGGCGAGGGCGGCACCCTGGCGATGACGTTCTTCGCGAAGTCGGCGGGGATCGCCAACTTCCACAAGAACCTGTTCAGCCCCGGTGCGATCGGGATGTTCTCGGGCAAGCTCAAGTGGTTCAACCACCGCTGGGACCTGAACAACCCGAACTACCGGATGTACGGCGCGGAGGGCGACGCGAACGAGGCGCTGGCCAAGATGCCGGACCTGATCCCGGTCTACCCGGTGGTCGGCAAGATCGACAGCTGGGCGCTCGAGGAGACGATCGGGCTGGCTCTCGACCTGATCGACGAGATCCCCGAGTCGCTGCCCGACGCGGTGCGCGGCGACCTGATCAGTCGCGCCCAGGCGCTGCGCTGGATCCACCGACCGGATGACCACGGCCAGCTCGGGGCGGCACGGAAACGGTTGAAGTTCGACGAGGCGTTCGTGACGCAGATGGTTCTCGCGATGCGCCGGGCCGAGCACCGGGCCGAGCCGGCGACGCCGCGCCCGATCACCACCGGTGGCCTGCTCGACCGGTTCGACCAGCGGCTGCCGTTCACCCTGACCGCCGGGCAGGAGCGGATCGGCGACGAGATCGCCGACGAGCTGGCCGGCGGGCACCCGATGCACCGGCTGCTCCAGGGCGAGGTCGGCTCCGGCAAGACGCTGGTCGCCCTCCGCGCGATGCTCCAGGTCGTCGACGCCGGCGGCCAGGCCGCGCTGCTGGCGCCGACCGAGGTGCTGGCCAGCCAGCACCTGCGCTCGATCTCCGCGATGCTCGGCGACCTGGGCGAGGGCGGTCGCCTCGGTGCCGCCGAGGGCGCCACCCGCGTCGCGCTGCTGACCGGCTCGATGGGCACGGCCGCGCGCCGCGAGGCCATGCTCGACGCCGCCAGCGGCGAGGCCGGGATCGTCATCGGTACCCACGCGCTGCTGGAGGAGAAGGTGCAGTTCTTCGACCTCGGCCTGGTGGTGGTCGACGAGCAGCACCGGTTCGGCGTCGAGCAGCGCGCCGCCCTGACCAGCAAGGCCGGCACGCCACCGCACGTGCTGGTGATGACCGCGACCCCGATCCCGCGCACCGTGGCGATGACGGTCTTCGGCGACCTGGACACCTCGACGCTGGCCGAGCTGCCGGCCGGACGCGGGGACGTGCAGACCAGCGTGGTGCCGGTGCGCACCCAGCCGGCCTGGCTCGATCGAGCCTGGGCGCGGATCCGTGAAGAGGTCGGCAACGGCCGGCAGGCCTACGTCGTCTGCTCCCGGATCGGTGACGAGCCGCCGGCCGAGGATGCGCCGGACCTGTTCTCGGTCGAGGAGCTCGCGCCCGACCTGGTCGCCGGCCCGCTGACCGGGCTGCGGGTCGAGATGCTGCACGGCCGGATGTCGCCCGACGACAAGGACCCGGTGATGCAGGCCTTCGCCGCGGGCGAGGTGGACGTGCTGGTCTCCACGACGGTGATCGAGGTCGGCGTCGACGTCCCGAACTCGACGGTGATGGTGATCCTCGACGCCGAGCGTTTCGGGGTCTCCCAGCTGCACCAGCTGCGGGGGCGGATCGGCCGCGGCGGTCACGCGGGACTCTGCCTGCTGGTCACCACGGCGGCGCCGGAGTCGGTCTCGATGGAGCGCCTGACCGCGGTCGCGGGCACCCGTGACGGGTTCGAGCTGTCCCGGATCGACCTCGAGCAACGCCGCGAGGGCAACGTCCTCGGCGTCCAGCAGAGCGGCAAGCGGTCGGCACTGCGGTTGCTCTCGGTGGTCCAGGACGAGGACGTCATCGTGGCCGCCCGCGACACCGCGACCGCGTACCTGCTGGCCGATCCGGACCTGGGTGCGGCGCCGGGACTGCTCGCTGCGGTGCGCGCCGTCGAGGACTCCGACCAGGCAGAGTTCCTGGAGAAGGGATGACGCGCATCATCGGCGGCTCCGCCAAGGGCCGCAGGCTCCAGACCCCGACCGGCGACGCCACCCGGCCGACCTCGGACCGGGTCCGCGAGGCGCTGTTCTCCGCTCTCGAGGCCGAGCTCGGCTCCCTGCACGGGCTGCGGGTGCTGGACCTGTACGCCGGCTCCGGCGCTGTCGGCCTGGAGGCGGCCTCGCGCGGTGCAGCGGCCGTCACCGCGGTCGAGTCCGACCGCCGCACCGCCGCACTGATCGCCACGAACGCCCGCACCCTGGGCTTCGAGGTGGAGGTGATCGCGCACCCGGTGGCCCGGGCCCTCGCGGGTCGGCCGCACGCGCCGTACGACGTGGCGTTCCTCGACCCGCCGTACCCGATGACCGAGGACGAGGTGGTCGAGGCGCTGCGGCTGCTGGTCGAGAACGATTGGCTCAATCCGGGCGCACCTGTCGTCCTGGAGCGCTCGGCGCGTAGCGTGGAGCCTGCATGGCCGACCGGGCTGGGGCCGATCCGCCAGAAGAAGTACGGCGAGACGTTGCTCTGGTACCTTCGCCGCGCCGAGGAGGAAGACGAATCGGCGCCGGGGGACCGGTCGTGAACGACAGGGGTGTGGACGCAGTGCGGAAGGCGGTCTGTCCGGGATCCTTCGATCCCGTGACCAACGGACACATCGACATCATCTCGAGGGCCTCGAACCTCTTCGACGAGGTCGTGGTCGCCATCGGCGTGAACAAGGCGAAGGCGAGCGCCCGGCTGTTCACCGCCGAGGAGCGCATCGAGATGCTCGAGAAGGCCTGCTCGGACTTCCCCAACGTCACCGTCGCCGGGTTCGACGGCCTGCTGACCACGTTCTGCGAGGAGAACGGCATCGGCGCCATCGTGAAGGGCCTGCGCGCCGTGAGCGACTTCGACTACGAGCTCCAGATGGCTCAGATGAACTCCTCGCTGGTCGACGTGGAGACCGTATTCATCCCGACCAGCCCCGAGTACTCGTTCCTGGCGTCGTCCCTGGTCAAGGAGGTGGCCACCTTCGGAGGCGACGTCTCGCGCCTGGTGCCGCCCTTCGTGCTGGAGCGGCTGACCTCCCGGCTCGCCGAGCGCGCTGCGGGGGGTGGCCGGTGAAGGACGACGTCACCTCGCGCCTGGACGCGCTGCGCCGGGCGGTCGACGAGGCCCGGTCGGTCCCGATGTCCGCATCGGTGATGATCAACCGCTCCGACTTCCACGCGATGCTCGACGACCTCGAGCGGGTCATCGACAAGACGCTCTCCGAGGCCACCGAGGTGGTCGGTGACCGTGCGGCCGTCGTCGCCTCCGGTTCCGAGGAGGCCGAGGAGATCCTGCGGCAGGCCCGGATGCAGAGCGAGGCCCTGGTCTCCGACACCAGCGTCTACCAGCTCGCCAGCGAGCGCGCGGTCGAGGTGCAGCAGGCCGCCGCCCGCGAGGCCGCCAGCCTGCGGGCGGAGACCGACGAGTACGTCGAGGGCAAGCTGGCCAATTTCGAGCTCACCCTGGAGCGCACCCTGGAGCTGGTCCGCAAGGGCCGTGCGCAGCTCTCCGGGGGCCACTCCCACCGCCTGGGCGACGACTCCGACGTGCACGACATCGTCCTCCCGGACCACCTCGAGCGCTGACCTCGGGCAGCTCCGGGCGCCGATTGGCCCCGAAACGCCCGTGCAGATAGACTCCCGTAGGTTCTGAAGAGCTCCAACGGAAGTGAAACCTTGCGCAATCTCGACCCGAGAGCGCCGCTCGTGCTCGATACACGCGAGCTCGGCCGCCGCCCGGGGTCCCAGCGCACGGTGACACTCACCGCTGAAGCCCCTGCAGAGCTAGGCATCGAAATCCTGGGCGTGCCCGAGGGCTCGGAGGTCGAATTCGACCTGCGGCTCGAGGCGGTCATGGAGGGAGTGCTGGTCACCGGAACGGCAACGGCCGAGCTGGAGGGCGAGTGCGCACGGTGCCTGGAGCCGATCGAGGACGAGATCACGATCGACATCCAGGAGCTGTACCTCTACGACGACTCCCGTGACGCCGCCGCAGCCAGCGACGACGACGAGGAGACCGATGTCCGCCGGACCGAGGGAGACCTGATCGACCTCGAACCGGTGCTGCGGGACGCGGTGGTGCTCGCACTGCCGTTCCAGCCGTTGTGCCAGGACGACTGTCCGGGACTGTGCACCGAGTGCGGTGCGCGCCTGGCGGACGACCCGGACCACCGGCACACCGAGCCCGTCGATCCACGATGGGCCGCGCTGCAGGACCTCGCAGCAACAGACGAAGACTGAAGACAACGAGGAGTACATCGTGGCTGTCCCGAAGCGGAAGATGTCGCGCAGCAACACGCGCCACCGTCGCTCGGCCTGGAAGGCTGTTGCGCCGTCGCTGGTGACCTGCACCAACCCGGCCTGCGGTTCCAAGCACCTGCCGCACCGCGCGTGCCCGGAGTGCGGTCAGTACGGCGCCAAGGCCGACCGTCGTCAGGTCATCTGACGTCTGCTGACGCAGTGACGCAGGCCGACGGGTCCCGGACCTACCCGGACCTGCGTGCAGCGCTCGGAGACCCTGTCCTGAGTCCCGAGCTGCTGGAGCTTGCCCTCACGCACCGCTCGTACGCCTACGAGAACGGTGGTCTGCCGACCAACGAGCGCCTGGAGTTCCTCGGCGACTCGGTGCTCGGCGTGGTGATCACCGAGACGCTCTACCGCACCCACCCGGACCTCTCCGAGGGCCGGCTGGCCAAGCTGCGCGCCGCCGTCGTGAACGCGCGCGCGCTGGCCGACGTGGCCCGCACCATCGGGCTCGGCCCGCACATCCTGCTCGGCAAGGGCGAGGAGTCCACGGGGGGCCACGACAAGGCCTCGATCCTCGCGGACACCGTGGAGGCCGTCATCGGCGCCGCGTTCCTCTCCGGTGGGCACACCACCGCCGCCGAGCTGATCCACCTGCTCTTCGACCCGCTGCTCGAGGCGGCCGCGGCGCTCGGCGCCGGCCTGGACTGGAAGACCAGCCTCCAGGAGTTCTGCGCCGAGCACGACCTGGGCGTCCCGACGTACCTCATCGAGGACGAGGGCCCCGACCACATGAAGACCTTCACCGCGCAGGTGCGGGTGGCCGACCGGCTGCACGGGCACGGCGTCGGCCGGTCCAAGAAGGAAGCCGAGCAGCAGGCCGCCGAGTCGGCGTACAGCACGCTGGTCGAGGAGCTCCCGGCCGAAGTCGCTGGTGCCTGAGCTCCCCGAGGTCGAGGTCGTCCGACGCGGCCTGGAACGGCACGTCCTGGGACAGCCGATCCGCTCGGTGGAGGTGCTGCACCCGCGTCCCGTACGCCGGCACCCCGGCGGCCCCGCTGACTTCGCCGCCGCGCTGACCGGGCGCACCTTCACCGATGCCCGGCGCCGCGGGAAGTACCTGTGGCTGCCGCTGGACACCGGTGACGCGCTCCTGGGTCACCTGGGGATGAGCGGCCAGATGCTGGTGCCGCCGGCCGGTGCCCCCGACGAGCGCAACCTGCGCGTCCGGTTCGCCCTGGGGGAGAACGAGCTGCGGTTCGTCGACCAGCGCATGTTCGGGGGCCTGTCGCTCTCGCCCGGTGGTGCCGAGCTTCCCGCCGAGCTGACGCACATCGCCCGCGACCCGCTGGACCCCGAGTTCGACGACGCGGCCTTCGTCCGCAAGGTCCGGCGCAGCGCCTCGGGCATCAAGCGGATCCTGCTGAACCAGACGGCGATCTCCGGGGTGGGCAACATCTACGCCGACGAGGCGCTCTGGCTGGCCCGGCTGCACGGGGAGCGGCGCGGTGACCGGCTGCGGGTGCGCGACGTCGAGAACGTGCTCGCGGGCGCCCGCACGGTGATGGTGGCCGCCCTCGGCCAGGGAGGGACCTCCTTCGACGCGCTCTACGTGAACGTCAACGGCGAGAGCGGCTACTTCGACCGGTCGCTGGAGGTCTACGGCCAGGAGGGGGAGCCGTGCTCCCGCTGCGGCACGCCCGTGCGCCGGATCAGCTTCATGAACCGCTCCTCGTACTTCTGCCCGGTCTGCCAGCCCGCGCCCCGCGGGCGGAGCTGACCCGCAGCGGGCACATCCGACATTCGGGACCTTCGGCGATCTTGCTCCAACGGCCAGACCGTGAGATTCTTGTAGGCGGCCCGCTCGGGCCAGACACCGCTCCAGTTCCCCGGAGGAAACATTCATGGCCAAGGCTCTCCTCGGCTACATGGGTGGCACCGACCCTCGCGTCACCGCCCGCCTCGCTCGTGAGAACCAGCTCCTTCGCCAGCGGATCGCCGACCTCGAAGCTGTCGCCGTCCGCCTCCAGAAGGAGAACGACGCGCTCGCTTCCATGGTGAGCGAGTCCGCGGAAGAGGTTCTCGCCAACGCCTGACCCGGCAGTCCGGGTCACCGGGACGTCCCTCACACGCCCCGTCGCACACGACACACCAGAGCCCGACGTCCCGCAGGGACGCCGGGCTCTGACCCGTTCGGGCAGGTCCTCGCGGAGCTCTAGTGCAGGGCGTCCTCACGCGCCTTCATCGGGAGCAGGAACGCGGCCGCGAAGCTGACGGCGTAGCACCCGACACTGATGACGATCAGCTCGCGGATCGAGTCCGCGAACCCGTGCCCCGGCAGCAGCTGGAAGAACACCGAGCCGAGGACCGCGACACCGAGCGCGCCGCAGAACTGCTGGACGGCGTTGAGCACGCCGCTGCCGGTCCCGACCTCGTGGTCGCCGAGGTCGGCCAGGATGATGTCGAAGAGCGGGGCGAAGATCGCACCGCTGCCGACTCCGGTGACGAAGAACCCGAGCGCCAGGTCCCAGCCGGTGGTGTGCATCGCGTTGCTGCCGACGGTCAGCCACACCAGGCCGAGCCCGGCGGCGACCAGCACCAGCCCGCCGTGCAGCACGTGCCGGCCGAACTTCGGCCCGAGCGCGGCACCGGAGGCGGCGGCGCCGACCGCCATCCCGAGCGCCCAGGGGGCGAGCGCCAGACCGGTGTGCATCGGCGTGAAGTGCAACCCGTACTGGAGGAACAGGTTGATGGTCAGCATGAAGCCGGACATCGCGGTGAAGAACGTGCCGAGGAAGACCAGCCCGCCGACGAAGGCGCGGTTGCCGAACAGCGAGCGCTCGATCACCGGGTGCGAGGCCCGGCGCTCGGAGACCACGAAGGTCAGCCAGAGGACTGCGGAGAGACCCAGGAGCCCGAACATCCAGCCCGGCCACCCCTGGTCGTGGCCCTGGACCAGCGGGTAGATCAAGGTGATCGAGGCGGCCGTGAGCAGGGCGCTCCCGCGCAGGTCGAGGCGTGCTCCTGGATCGGTCTCCAGGTGGCGGGGGAGGAAGCGCAGGGCGAGGTAGGAGGAGACCGCACCGACCGGGACGTTGATCCAGAAGATCGAGCGCCAGCCGCTGCCGAACAGGTCGGCGTGCAGCAGGAAGCCGGCCAGGATCGGTCCCATCACCGCGGCGAGACCCATCACCGGGCCGAACGGGATGAACGCCTTCTGCAGGTCGGCCTCGGTGAAGCTGGCCTTCACCATGGCCAGGCCCTGGGGGATCATCACCGCGCCGAACAGGCCCTGGGCAGCGCGAGCGGCGATGAGCAGACCGGCCGACGGCGCGAGCCCGCACAGCAGCGAGGCGACGGTGAAGCCGACCATGCCGATCACGAAGAGCCGGCGGCGGCCCCAGAGGTCGCCGGCGCGGGCGGAGGTGATCAGGCCGACCGCGAAGGTCAGCGTGTACGCCGCGAGCACCCACTGCAGGGTGGTCTCGCTGCCGCCGATGTCGGCGCGGATCGACGGGCCGGCGAGGTTGGCGATGGTGGCGTCGAGGAGGTCCATCACGTCGGCGATCAGCACGACGGTGAGGACCATCCAGCGGTAGCGGTAACCGGTCTCGGGATCGAGGACGGCGGTGGCGGTCACGGGGACGGTGGTTCCGGACATCATGGCTCCTGGGCGAACAGTGTTCGTATTGACGAACGCTGTTCTAACACGAACACTGTTCGTTATGCAAGAACGTTGTTCGCCGCGCCTGTTAGGGTCGCGCCGTGGCTGAGCAGCGCAGGGTCTACGCCTCCGGTGACCGGGTCGGTGCGACCGTGCGCAGCGGCACCCGCCGTCGTTCCGCCGAGCGCCTGTCGGTGGACCGGATCGTGGCGGTGGCCATCGACCAGATGCGCACCCACGGGTACGACGCGGTCACGATGCGCTCGATCGCGCGCGAGCTCGGCACCGGGCCGGCCTCGCTCTACGCCCACGTCGCCAACCGGGCTGAGCTCGACCAGCTGGTCGTTGGCCGGGTGTGCGCGCTGTGGGAGATCCCGGACCCCGACCCGGAGCGCTGGGACGCCCAGCTGCGCGAGTGCCTGATCTCGCTGCTCGGCATCCTGCGGGCGCACCCGGGGGTGGCTCGCTGCACGATGGGGATGATCCCGGTCGAGCGCGGCATGCTCGCCGTCGTCGAGAGGCTGATCGGGCTGCTCAAGGCGGGGGAGGTGCCGGACCAGTACATCGCCTGGTTCGTGGACGTCTCCTCGCTGTTCGTCGGCAGCGTCGCGGCCGAGGAGGACATCTGGCGCGAGCGGATGGCCGACATCGGCGAGGCGCCCTCCGAGGAGGAGACCGTGGTCGAGGTCCGCGAGGTCTTCTCCGAGCTGCCGGTCGCTGAGTTCCCGCTGCTGAGCGGGATGGCGGAGGCGATGACCACCGGAACGGGTGACGAGCGGTTCGAGTTCGGGGTCGACGTGCTGATCTCCGGGCTCAAGGCCCTGTCCGCGGCCCGCTGACCTCGGGCCGGAGCCCTGGTCTGAACTCAGGTCTGAACTCCGGCCTGAACTCCGGCCTGAACTCCGGCCTGAACTCTGGTCCGCGACACGCACCCCTCCTCACCCGACCGGGGGTGGGGGCACGTAGGCTCGACGTTGCCGCTTCCCCCGGCAGGTATGCGCTTTAGGATGCCTGTTCGCGTGCCCTCGAACTGCCGGATGCCAGGAGCCTGACGTGTACTTGAAGAGCCTGACCCTGAAGGGGTTCAAGTCCTTCGCCTCCGCCACCACGCTTCAGCTGGAGCCCGGCATCACCTGCATCGTCGGGCCGAACGGCTCGGGCAAGTCCAACGTCGTCGACGCGCTCGCGTGGGTGATGGGTGAGCAGGGCGCCAAGTCGCTGCGCGGCGGCAAGATGGAGGACGTCATCTTCGCCGGTACCGCCGGCCGGCCGCCGCTGGGCCGCGCCGAGGTGATGCTGACCATCGACAACACCGACGGCGCGCTGCCGATCGAGTACGCCGAGGTCACGATCAGCCGGACGATGTTCCGCAACGGCGGCTCGGAGTACGCGATCAACGGCACCCCGTGCCGTCTGCTCGACGTCCAGGAGCTGCTCTCCGACTCCGGCATCGGCCGCGAGATGCACGTCATCGTCGGCCAGGGCCAGCTCGACTCGATCCTGCGGGCGACCCCGGAGGAGCGCCGCGGGTTCATCGAGGAGGCCGCGGGCGTCCTCAAGCACCGCAAGCGCAAGGAGAAGGCGCTCCGCAAGCTGGACTCCACCGAGGGCAACCTGACCCGCCTCTCCGACCTGCTCACCGAGATCCGCCGCCAGCTCAAGCCCCTGGGTCGTCAGGCCGAGGTCGCCCGCCGTGCCGCGGTGGTGCAGGCCGACGTCCGCGACGCCCGGGCCCGCCTGATGGCCGACGACCTGGCCGCCGCTCGTGTCTCGCTGGAGCAAGAGCTCGCCGACGAGAGCGTGCTGGTCGCCAAGCGGGCCGAGGTCGAGGCGGAGATCGCCGCGATCCGGGAGACCGAGGCGGCCCTGGAGGCAGCGCTGCGCGAGGACCTGCCCGCCCTGGCCCGCGCCCAGGAGACCTGGTTCGGCCTCTCCGGGCTGCGTGACCGCCTCCGCGGCACCGCCAGCCTGGCCGCCGAGCGGGTCCGCAACGCTGCCGTCGAGCCCGAGATCCCGGCCGGCCGCGACCCGGTGGAGCTCGAGGCCGAGGCCGAGCGGGTGCGCGCCGAGGAGGCCGGCATCCTGGCCGAGGTCGAGCAGAACCGCGGAGCGCTCGAGTCCGCGGTCACCGCCCGTCAGGCAGCCGAGCAGGCCTTCGGCGAGGAGGAGCGCCGGATCGCCGGGCTCCAGCGCGCCGCCGCCGACCGCCGCGAAGGACTGGCCCGCCTGCACGGCCAGGTCAACGGACTGCGCAGCCGCGCCGCCGCCGCCGAGGACGAGGTCGCCCGTCTGGCCGAAGCCCGGTCCGAGGCGATCGCCCGGGCCGAGAAGGCCAGCTCCAGCTTCACCGCGCTGGAGTCCCGCATCGCCGGGCTCGATGCGGGCGAGGAGGGTCTGGACGCCGAGCACGAGGGCGCCAGCGGTCTGCTCGCCGACATCGAGGAGCGGCTGGCCAAGATGCGCGAGGAGGCCCAGTCCGCCGAGCGCGAGCGCAGCGCCCTCGCCGCGCGCCGCGAGGCCCTCGAGCTGGGCCTGAACCGCAAGGACGGCGCCGGGGCACTGCTCGCGGCGACCGGGTCGGTCTCCGGCCTGCTGGGTTCCGTGGCCGCGCTGCTCAACGTCCGGGCCGGCTACGAGACCGCGGTCGCTGCGGCCCTCGGAAGCGCGGCCGACGCGGTTGCGGTCAGCGACGTCGACGCCGCGATCTCGGCGATCTCCCACCTCAAGACCGACGACCTCGGTCGGGCTGGCCTGCTGCTCGGGGGAGCTGCTGCCGACGACGCGAGCTGGCCCGGACTGCCGGCCGGTGCCGTCTACGCGATGGACGTCGTCGAGTGCCCGACCGAGCTGCGCGCGGCGCTCTCCCGGCTGCTCTTCAAGGTGGCCGTGGTCGACGACCTCGCCGGTGCCCGGAGCCTGGTCGCCGAGTCCTCCGACGTGACCGCGGTGACGCTCGAGGGCGACCTGCTCGGCGCCCACTTCGCGGCCGGCGGCTCGAACAGCCAGCCGAGCCTGATCGAGGTGCAGGCGGCGTACGACGAGGCCGAGGAGGCCTTCACCCGCGCCGGTCACGAGCTGGACCGGCTCACCTTCGCCCTGAGCGCGCTGGAGAGCGAGCGCGAGGACGCCACCCGCCGGGTCGACGTGGCGCTGGCCAAGCTGCACGAGTCCGACGCGGCGCTGGCCGCGGTCGCCGAGGAGCTCGGCCAGTTCGGCTCGCAGGCCCGGTCTGCCAAGGCCGAGGCCGCGCGCCTGGACCAGGCGATCCTCACCGCCCAGGAGTCGCACACCAAGGACCTCGAGGGTCTGGCCGAGCTCGAGGCCCGGCTGACCTCCGCCGAGGAGTCACCCGAGGAGGAGCCGGACACCACGGCGCGCGAGCAGCTCGCCGAGGCCGCGCGGGCCGCCCGGGCTCACGAGATGGAGTCCCGGTTGGGCCTGCGCACGGCCGAGGAGCGCGCCCGCGCGCTGCACGGTCGTGCCGACACCTTGATCGGCCAGGCCAACGCGGAGCGGGAGGCGAAGGCGAAGGCGATCGCCCGCCGCGAGCGGCTGATCCGCGAAGGTGCCGTCGCCGAGGCGGTGACCAAGGGCGTCGCGGTGGTGCTGGCCCGGCTCGAGGAGTCGGTGCAGCTGGCCGCCGTCCAGCGCACCCGCGTCGAGCAGGGACGGGTGGCCCGCGAGCAGGACCTGATCGGTGCCCGCGAGCAGCTCCGGGCGCTGTCGACGACGCTGGACGAGCTGGTGAACTCGGTGCACCGCGACGAGATGGCCCGCACCGAGCAGCGGATGCGGATCGAGCAGCTCGAGGAGCGCGCGCTGGAGGAGCTCGGCCTCGACGCCGACTCGCTCATCGCCGAGTACGGCCCCGACCAGCTCGTGCCGTTCACCGGCGAGGTACCGGACGGCGAGGAGGCCCCGGAACCGGCCGCCTTCGATCGTGACACCCAGACCAAGCGGCTGCGGGCCGCGGAGCGCGCGCTCGCGCAGCTCGGCCGGATCAACCCGCTGGCGCTCGAGGAGTTCTCGGCGCTGGAGGAGCGGCACAAGTTCCTCTCCGAGCAGCTCGAGGACCTGCGTCGCACCCGGCGCGACCTGCTGGACATCGTCAAGGAGGTCGACGAGCGCGTCGAGCAGGTCTTCACCGAGGCCTACGAGGACGTCGTCAAGGCGTTCGACCAGACCTTCACCCGGCTGTTCCCCGGCGGTGAGGGCAAGCTCGTGCTCACCGATCCCGACAACATGCTGACCACGGGCATCGAGGTCGAGGCCCGTCCGGCCGGCAAGAAGGTCAAGCGGCTCTCGCTGCTCTCCGGCGGCGAGCGCTCCCTGGTCGCGGTCTGCTTCCTGTTCGCGCTGTTCAAGGCCCGGCCCTCGCCGTTCTACATCCTCGACGAGGTCGAGGCGGCGCTCGACGACACCAACCTCGGCCGCCTGCTGGAGATCTACGAGGAGCTGCGGGCGCACTCGCAGCTCATGGTGATCACCCACCAGAAGCGGACGATGGAGGTCGGCGACGCGCTCTACGGCGTCTCGATGCGCGGCGACGGCGTCTCCGCGGTCATCAGCCAGCGGTTGCGCGAGGCGGAGTCCGCGTGACCCAGGAGCGCCCCACGCGTTCCGACTACCAGGTCTGGCGGACGGCGACGACCCGCTGGGCCGACGACGACGTCTACGGGCACATGAACAACGCCCGGTACTTCGAGCTGATCGACACCGCGGTCAACGCGCACCTGGCCGAGGCCACCGGGGTGAACATCCGCGAGCTGCCGGCCGTCGGAGTGGTCGCCGAAGTCTCCTGCCGCTACTTCCGCGAGGTCGGCTACCCCGAGCCCATCGAGCTCGGCCTGACCGTCGAGCGGATCGGCACCAGCTCGGTCATCTACCGGATCGGCATCTTCCAGGGACCGGGGGACGAGGCTGCCGCGGAGGGCCGTTTCGTGCACGTGTACGTCGACAACACCGTCGCCGGCAACCGCCCGAGCACGCCGATCCCGGACGTGATCCGCGCCGCGGTGCAACCTCTGGCCTGATCCAGGCGTCTATCAAGCGTCGGTTCGGTCACATCCGCCGAACGGACGAGTGACCGGACTTGGCCCGGGGTACGAGGATGGTCCCTGCACTGCATTTCTCGGAAAGGCCCTCCCCATGTTCCTGATGTTCTTCGCGATGCTGCTGATCCTCGTGGCAGCCGGGGCCGTCTTCGTCTACGTCGCCTACCCGCACCGGGGCCAGGAGGTCCCGCACGCGCCGTGGCTCGGCGAGGCGCTCAAGCGTGGCGTCGAGGCGATGCCGGTCCTCGAGGACGAGCACACCCGTCGCTGAGGCAGGCCCGGCGCCTCTGGTTGGATTGAGCCATGGGCACCGCTGAGTACCTCGTCATTGCCGCTGTCGTCGCGCTGGTCGCGGTCGGCCTGCTCGTCGGGCTCGTCGTACGGCGACGCCCCGCGAAGTCCCCGGTCGCCGCACCCGCTCCGCAGGCCCCGCCCGCGGCCGTCGAGGACGCACCAGCCCGGGATCTGCCCGATGCCCCGGTCAGCACGCTCGAGCGACCCGAGAGCACGGCCGGCCGACTGGTCCGCCTGCGGGCGCGGCTCGCCGGTTCGCAGGGCGCGCTCGGTCGGGGCCTGCTGGCCCTGCTCTCGCGCGACCGTCTCGACGAGGACACCTGGGAGGCGCTCGAGGACACCCTGCTGACCGCGGACGTCGGGGTCGGTCCGACGACCGAGCTCGTCGGCACCCTGCGCACCCGGTTGCGGGTCGAGGGCACCGGGGCGGGGGAGGCCCGCGCCGTCCTGCGCGAGGAGCTGCTGAACCTGGTCGACCCGAGCATGGACCGCTCGCTCAACCTCGACGGGGACGGTCCGGCGGTCGTGCTGGTCGTCGGCGTGAACGGGGCCGGGAAGACCACCTCGGTCGGCAAGATCGCCCGCGTCCTGGTGTCCGAGGACCGCACCGTGCTCATGGGCGCCGCGGACACCTTCCGTGCCGCGGCCACCGAGCAGCTCTCCACCTGGGGTCAGCGCTTCGGTGTCGACGTCGTCGCCGGTCCCGAGGGCAGCGACCCGGCCAGCGTCGCCTTCGAGGCGGTCCGCGCCGGCGTGGAGAAGGACGTCGACGTGGTCCTGGTCGACACCGCGGGCCGGCTCCAGAACAAGGCCGGCCTGATGGACGAGCTCGGCAAGGTCAAGCGCGTCATCGAGAAGCAGCTCCCGGTGCGCGAGGTGCTGCTCGTCCTCGACGCCACCACCGGTCAGAACGGCCTGGTGCAGGCGCGCGTCTTCAGCGAGGTCGTCGACGTCACCGGGATCGTGCTCACCAAGCTGGACGGCTCCGCCAAGGGGGGCATCGTGGTGGCGGTGCAGCGCGAGCTCGGCGTACCGGTGAAGCTCGTCGGTCTGGGCGAGGGCCCCGACGACCTGGCTCCGTTCGACCCCGAGGGGTTCGTCGACGCGCTCCTCGGTGACTGACCGGGGTCAGCGCTTCTCGATGCCCTTGAGGATCAGGTCGATCATGTCCTCGACGTCGGCCTCGGTCGGCATCCCGCCGACCACCGCGCGGAGCACCACGATCCCGCCGAGCTGGCTGACGGCCAGGTCGGTGCGGAAGTCCGCGCGCAGCTCGCCGCGCTCGATGGCCCGCTCGAAGACGGCGCGTGCTGCCCGCTCCTGGCGCTGGTGGGCACCGATGTACAAGGTGGCGATGCGCTCGTCGCGCAACGACTCGGTGATGCTCATCCGCAGGTAGGCCAGGCCGGCCTCGGAGTTGGCGAACTCGAGCACCTGCTTGTAGGACGCCCGGAGGTCGTCGGTGATGTTGCCGGTGTCCGGGACCGGGAACTCCTGGCTGTAGAGCTGCTCGAGAGCGGCGAACGCCAGGTCCTCCTTGCCGGCCCAGCGCCGGTAGACGGTGGCCTTGCCCGCCTTCGCGGTCGCGGCGACCTCGTCGACGGTCATGTTGTCGTAGCCGCGCTGCAGGATCAGGTCCGCCGCGGCAGCCAGGATGCGCTCGTCGGCACCGGCATCGCGCGGACGACCCTTCCGCCGAGGGAGCGCTGGCTCCATCGGCTCAGAAACCCCCGTTGTCTGAGACACGTGCACAAACTAGAGCCGCGCCGCGCGGGACGCGAGCGAAACGCTGAAGTTCGCGTCCAAGGATTTCCCGAGCGTTCACTCGGAAATTCGCACCCGTACGCGTGAATTGCCGCGGAACCGGCGCGAAACCGGGGGTTTCAGCGTGCATCCCGGTGGTCTGGACCTCATCGGGTCCACGGATTCCGAGTTTGCCGGATCGGCGGAGTTAACCCGTTCGTAACACGACCGGCCCAGGTGTCACGCAACCGAAACGCTCCTGAACGGCTCCGCGAAACCTCGGCCGATGAGTCTGTTCCCCGACAAGGCGACCACTCACCCCGACACCGTCGTGGGGGCCCGGTGGGACGTCGATGCCCTTAGCAGTCTCACCACTGGAGGTTCCATGGACGGCTATTACGCCTGGATGATCGTGGCCACGGCACTCGTGCTGATGATGACCACGCCGGCGCTGGCCCTTTTCTACGGCGGCATGAGCCGGTCGAAGTCGGTGCTCAACATGATGATGATGTCGTACGTCGCCATGGGCGTCGTCGGCATCGTGTACGTCCTGTGGGGCTGGTCGGAGTCGTTCGGTGACGGCTTCAGCGGCGACGGCAAGCTCTTCGCCAACCCGTTCACGCTGTTCGGCCTGGACGGCGTCCCCTCGACCTCCTTCATCGCGGTGGCCTTCCAGATGACCTTCGCGGTCATCACCGCCGCGCTGATCTCCGGCGCCATCGCCGACCGGGTCAAGCTCTCGTCCTGGGTCGTCTTCCTGCCGATCTGGGTCACCCTCTGCTACTTCCCGCTCGCGCACATGGTGTGGGGCGGCGGCTGGATCGCCCAGCACCTGCACGCACAGGACTACGCCGGTGGCACCGTGGTGCACATCAACGCCGGTATCGCCGGCGGTGTGCTCGCGCTGATCATCGGCAAGCGCATCGGTTTCAAGAAGGAGCCGATGAAGCCGCACAACCTGACGCTGACGATGATCGGCGCCGGTCTGCTGTGGTTCGGCTGGTACGGCTTCAACGTGGGCTCGCTGGTCTTCGTCGCCAACGACGGCGGCGAGAAGGACATCGCGCAGTTCATGTCGGAGACCGGTGTCACGTTCATGAACACCACCGTGGCCACCATGGCGGCGATGCTCGCCTGGCTGATCGTCGAGCGGGTCCTGCACGGCAAGGCGACCTCGCTCGGTGCAGCGTCGGGCATCGTGGCCGGCCTGGTCGCGATCACCCCGTCCTGCGGTGCGGTCAGCATCACCGGCGCGATCGCGATCGGTGCGGTCGCCGGTGGCCTGTGCGCCTGGGCGGTCGGCCTGAAGTACAAGATGAACCTGGACGACTCCCTGGACGTGGTCGGCGTCCACCTCGTCGGCGGCGTCGTCGGCACGGTCCTGATCGGCTTCCTGTCGACCAGCTCGGCGCCGGGTGGCATCGACGGCCTGTTCTACGGCGGCGGCTGGGGCTCCCTCGGTGACCAGGCCGGCGCGGCCGGGTTCTCCATCGTCTGGACCGGTGTCCTGACGGCGATCATCGGCCTCGCGATCAAGTACACGATCGGGTGGCGAGTCAGCGAGGAGGAAGAGGTCGACGGCATCGACTTCGCCGAGCACGGCGAGTCGGCCTACGACCTGGCCTCCGCCTCGGGCGGGGTCAGCTCCGGCAGCATCCTGTCCAGCCCGGTCGCCAAGGAAGGGGCACACGCATGAAGCTCGTGACCGCGGTCATCAAGCCGCACAAGTGGGAAGAGGTCCGTGAGGCCCTGGAGACCTTCGGCGTGACCGGCATGACGGTCAGCGAGGTCAGCGGCTACGGCCGGCAGAAGGGTCACACCGAGGTCTACCGCGGTGCGGAGTACGACATCGCCCTGGTGCCGAAGATCCGCATCGAGATCGTCGTCGACGACGGTGACGTCGAGGATGTGGTCGGCATCGTCGTGAAGGCCGCGCAGACCGGTCGGATCGGCGACGGCAAGGTCTGGGTCTCCTCGATCGACAGCGTGATCCGGGTCCGTACCGGAGACCGCGACGAGGCGGCGATCTGACTCCGAGCACGACGAGATGACCGATCCGGCGAGAGCGTCACGACTTCTGAGACGCTCTCGCCGGATCGGCGCGTCCGTGCCAAGGTGCCGCCATGAGCTCACCACTCCTCCTGCCGAGCCTGCCCGTGCTCGAGCTCGAGACCACCATCCAGAAGATCAACAGCGGCGACACCGCCTGGCTCCTCGCCGCCTCGGGTCTGGTGCTCCTGATGGCACCGGGGCTGGCGCTGTTCTACGGCGGCATGGTCCGCTCCAAGAGCGTGCTGAACATGATCATGATGACCTTCGGCGCCCTGGCGGCGATCACGGTCATCTGGGTCCTGGTCGGCTACTCGCTGGCCTTCGGGGACGACATCGGCGGCGGCCTGCTGGGCGACCCGTTCCAGCACTTCGGACTGCAGGACCTGGTCAGCGGCAAGGACAACTGGCTCACCGTCCCGGTGATCCTGTTCGCCGTCTTCCAGGGCCTCTTCTGCGTCATCACCGGGGCCCTGGTCTCCGGTGCGATCGCCGACCGGGCGCGCTTCGGTGCGTGGATGATGTTCGTCTCGATCTGGACCGTGGTCGTCTACGCGCCGGTCGCGCACTGGGTCTTCGACTTCAGCCGCGACGGGCACACCGGCGGGTTCCTGGCGAACAAGGTGCACGTCATCGACTTCGCCGGCGGCACCGCCGTGGAGATCTGCTCGGGTGCCTCGGCGCTGGCCGTGGCCCTGGTCGTCGGGGTCCGGGTCGGATTCGGCCGCGACCCGATGCGACCGCACAACCTGACCCTGGTGATGCTCGGCGCCGGCCTGCTCTGGTTCGGCTGGTTCGGCTTCAACGCGGGCTCCGCGCTGGCGGCCAACCACGCGGCAGCGGTGGTCTTCGTGACCACGCTGTGCGCCGGTGCCTCGGGAACCCTGGGCTGGCTGCTCGTCGAGCGGGTCCGCGACGGGCACGCGACCTCGCTCGGTGCGGCCTCCGGCATGGTGGCCGGACTCGTGGCGATCACGCCGAGCTGCGGCTCGCTGTCGCCGCTGGGCGGGCTGCTGATGGGCCTGGCCGCCGGCTTGGTCTGTGCCTGGGCCGTCGGGCTGAAGTACAAGTTCGGGTACGACGACTCGCTCGACGTCGTCGGCGTGCACATGGTCGGCGGCATCGTGGGCGTCCTGGGCATCGGCCTGATCGGCACCGCTGCGGCGCCGACCGGGGTGGACGGCCTCTTCTACGGTGGCGGCGTCGACCAGCTCGGCAAGCAGGCGCTCTCTGGTGGCATCGTCCTGGTCTACGCGTTCGTGGCATCGGGGATCATTGTCCTGGTGGTCGACAAGGTGATGGGCTTCCGGGTCAACGAGGAGCACGAGGTCAGCGGCATCGACCTGGTCGTCCACGCCGAGACGGCGTACGACCTGCACGCCATGGCGGGAACCCGCAGCGGGTTCCTCGGCCACAAGGACAGAGACGAGTGACGACGATGAGGAGTGGCGCATGAAGCTGGTGACCGCGGTGATCAAGCCGCACAAGTGGGAG
>NZ_RJSG01000002.1:1722592-1839817 GCF_003725775.1 Nocardioides marmorisolisilvae | reverse complement strand
GCTGGTACCGAAGGTGCGCATCGAGATCGTCGTCGACGACGGCGACGTGGACGCCGTGACCGACGCCATCATCAGCGCCGCGCAGACCGGTCAGATCGGCGACGGCAAGGTCTGGGTCTCGCCCGTCGACAGCGTCGTCCGAGTCCGCACCGGCGACCGCGACGAGCTCGCCATCTGAGTCCCTCTTGACCGCCGCCGACCGGGCGCAGCGTGCTCGCGCTGCCGACTCGCTGTGCCAGCAGGCCTTCGCGGACGTCGGCTGCCCCGAGACCGGGGTCGCCCTGGTCGCGGTGGGCGGCTACGGCCGCGAGGAGCTCGCCCCGTTCAGCGACCTCGACGTGGTGCTGGTCCACGACGACGAGGTCGTCGTGGGGGAGTGGGCCGGCAAGGTCTGGTACCCGCTCTGGGACTCCGGCGCGAACATCGACCACTCGGTCCGGTCCGTGTCCGAGGTCATCGACCAGTCCGAGGCCGACCTGAAGGTGGCCCTCGGCCTGCTCGACGTACGGCACCTGGCCGGTGACCCGAACCTGACCCTGCGACTGCGCACCGCGGTGCTGGCGGCCTGGCGCCGGGACGCCAAGCAGCGCCTGCCCGAGCTCCAGGAGCTGGTCCGGGACCGGGGGCGGCTGCTGGGCGAGCTCGCGCACGTCTCGGTCCCGGACATCAAGGAGGCCACCGGTGGCTTGCGGGACGCCACCGTGCTCAAGGCGCTGGTGGCGACCTGGCTGATCGACGTCCCGCACGCCGAGCTCGAAGGCTGCCGCCAGGCACTGCTGGACGTCCGGGACGCGCTGCACACCGTCGCCGGACGGGCCACCGACCGGGTGGCTCCGGAGTTCTGGACGGACATGGCGCCGCTGCTCGACCTGCCCGACGCCGCTGCGACCCAGCTGCACACCCGACGGTTGGGACGCCGGCTCACCCACCTGTCCCGGCTGGCCTGGCGTCGCGCGGACGCGGTGCTGCGCCGCCCGCCGAGCGCGAAGGCCGGGCGCCGACCACAGCTCACGCCGATCGGCGGCGGGCTCGCGGTCGCCTACGAAGAGGTCGTCCTCGACGGCGGGGCACGGCCCACGCAGGACCCGCTCATGCTGTTGCGCGCCGCGGCCGAGGCGGCCGAGCGCAACCTGGTGCTCGAGCCCAGCACGACGGCGCGACTGATCGCCGAGGTGCCACCCCTGCCCGACCCGTGGCCGGCGGAGGCGCGCGACCTGCTGGTCCGGTTGCTGGCGGCCGGGCGGGGACTGCTCGGGGTCTGGGAGACCCTCGACGAGATCGGCGCGGTCGCCTCGTTCCTGCCCGAGTGGGAGCGGGTCCGGCTGCTGCCGCACGCCTCGGTGGTGCACCGCTTCACCGTCGACCGCCACCTGGTGGAGACCTGCATCGAGGCCTCGTCGCTGATCCGTCGGGTCTCGCGCCCCGACGTGCTGATGGTGGCCGCGCTGCTGCACGACATCGGCAAGGGCCAGCTGGTCGAGCACTGCGTCGCCGGTGAGCCGATCGCCCGGGAGATCGCCCGGCGGATGGGCTTCGACGACCACGAGACCGAGCTGATCGCCGGCCTGGTGCGCTGGCACCTGCTGCTGCCCGAGACGGCGACCACCCGCGACCCCGAGGACCCGCAGACGGTCGGGCTGGTCACGGCGCGGATCAAGGACCGCGAGGAGCTCGAGCTGCTCGCCGCGCTCACCGAGGCCGACGCACGGGCGACCTCGGAGAAGGCCTGGACGACGTGGCGGGCCTCGTTGATCCGGAGCCTGGTGCGCCGGGCCTCGGTCGAGCTGGCCGAGAACGTGACGCTGGAGGAGACCGCACGCCGGGTCGAGATCCCCGCCGAGCTGCGCGCCGACCCGGGCGCGGTCTCGGTCACCGTCTCGGAGGACGAGGACGGTTCCGAGGTCACCGTGATGGCGGCCGACCGGGTCGGGCTGCTGGCCGACGCGGCCGCGATGCTCGCCCTGCAGCGGGTCTCGGTGCGGGCCGCCCGGGTGTGGACCGAGGACGGCGTCGGGGTCTCGGTCTGGCAGGTGGCGAGGACCGGCCTGGAGGCCAGCGTCCTGCGCCAGCGACTGGAGACCATCGTCGACGGGCGGCTGGACCCGGCCGAGCGGCTGGGGAGGTCCGAGGCTGCCGAGCTCGCGCCGATCGTCGTCGTGCACCCGGAGGCCTCGACCCGCGCCACCGTCCTGGAGGTCCGTGCCGCCGACCGCCCGGGTGTGGTCTACCTGGTCTGCGCCGCACTGGCCGGACTCGGACTGACCGTCGCCTCGGCCCACGTGGACACCCTCGGGCCGCAGGCCGTCGACGTCTTCTACGTCCAGGAGTCCGGCGCCGGCGCCCTGACCGACGCCCGGGCCGCCGAGGCCGCCCAGGCGGTCCGTGCAGCGCTGACCGCGACCGGGCAGGTTCCGGGCGTGAACTAGGCTGGGCGGGCGCCGGAGCACGACCGGCTGCCGTACCCGAGCCACGAGGACTGTTTTGTTCGCCACCCTTTCCGACCGCCTTTCCGAGAGCTTCAAGAGCCTTCGCGGCAAGGGCAGGCTCTCCGAAGCCGACATCGACGCCACCGCGCGCGAGATCCGGTTGGCCCTCCTCGAGGCCGACGTCGCGCTGCCCGTGGTCAAGGACTTCGTCGAGGCGATCAAGGAGCGCGCCCGCGGCGAGGAGGTCAGCGGTGCGCTGAACCCGGCGCAGCAGGTCATCAAGATCGTCAACGAGGAGCTCATCGGCATCCTCGGCGGGGAGACCCGCCGGCTGCGGTTCGCGAAGAACCCTCCGACGGTGATCATGCTTGCCGGTCTCCAGGGTGCCGGTAAGACCACGCTCGCTGCCAAGCTCGCGCTCTGGCTCAAGGGCCAGGACAAGTCGCCGATGCTGGTGGCCGCCGACCTGCAGCGCCCGAACGCCGTCCAGCAGCTCCAGGTCAACGGCGAGCGCGCCGGCGTCACGGTCTTCGCCCCCGAACCCGGAAACGGGGTCGGGGACCCGATCGCGGTCGCCCGAGCCGGTGTGGAGGAGGCCCGCCGGACCCTGCACGACGTGGTCATCATCGACACGGCCGGCCGGTTGGGCATCGACGAGGAGCTGATGTCCCAGGCCGCCGGTATCCGCGACGCGGTCGATCCGGACGAGGTCCTGTTCGTCGTCGACGCGATGATCGGCCAGGACGCGGTCAACACCGCGCAGGCCTTCCTCGACGGCGTCGGCTACGACGGCGTGGTGCTCACCAAGCTCGACGGCGATGCCCGCGGTGGAGCCGCCCTGTCGATCGCGAAGATGACCGGCAAGCCGGTGATGTTCGCCTCCAACGGCGAGAAGCTCACCGACTTCGACCTGTTCCACCCCGACCGGATGGCCTCGCGCATCCTCGACATGGGTGACCTGCTCACCCTGATCGAGCAGGCCGAGAAGACCTTCGACGCCGAGCAGGCCGCCAAGGCCGCCAGCAAGCTGCAGACCGGGGACTTCACCCTCGACGACTTCCTCGAGCAGATGCAGCAGGTCCGCAAGATGGGCTCGCTGACGAAGATGCTCGGGATGCTCCCCGGCATGGGTCAGTTCCGCGACCAGCTCGACAACTTCGACGAGCGCGAGATCGACCGGATCCAGGCGATCATCCAGTCGATGACGCCGGGTGAGCGCGCGAACCCGAAGTCGATCGACGGCTCGCGGCGCTCGCGGATCGCCAAGGGATCCGGCCGCTCCGTCTCCGACGTCAACCAGCTGGTCGACCGCTTCTTCGAGGCCCGCAAGATGATGCAGCAGATGGCCCGCGGCGGCGGCATGCCCGGCATGCCGGGATCGCCGGGGATGGCGCTGGGCAAGAAGGCCAAGGGCCGCCAGGCGCCCCAGCAGAAGAAGGGCAAGGGCGCCCGCCGCAGCGGCAACCCGGCGAAGGCGGCCCAGCAGGCCTCAGAACAGCCGGCGGCCGCGGCTCCGGGCTCGGCGTTCGGTCTCGGTCAGGCTGATGGGGCCGACTTCGACCCCAACAACCTGCCCGACCTCTCGCAGTACCTGAAGTAGCCGGTCCGTCCCGGTTGGCAGGGCGATAGCGTCGGGGCCGTGCCAGCGATGAGATTCCGCGGACCGGTGCTGCCCGACGGCGAGGTTGCCGACCTGTACGTCGTCGAAGGTCGGATCACCTACGAGGCCCAACCGGGCGCCGAGACCGTGGCCGAGGGCTGGATCGTCCCGGGACTGGTCGACGCCCACTGCCACATCGGGCTCGACGACCACGGCGAGACCACGCCGGAGAACGCCGAGGCCCAGGCGATCGCCGACCGCGACGGCGGCGCCCTGCTGATCCGCGACTGCGGATCGGCCATGGACACCCGTTGGGTCCAGGAGCGCGAGGACCTGCCCCGGCTGATCCGCGCCGGGCGGCACATCGCGCGCACCCGGCGCTACATCCGCGGCTACGCGGACGAGGTCGAGCCCGAGGGCCTGGTCGCCAGCGTCACCCGCGAGGCGGGCCGCGGTGACGGCTGGGTGAAGCTGGTCGGCGACTGGATCTCGCGCGAGGAGGGCGACCTCGCCCCCTCCTTCCCGGCCGAGGACTTCGCTGCCGCGGTCGAGGCCGCGCACGCCCACGGCGCCAAGGTCACCGCGCACTGCTTCGGCCACGACGTGCTGCCCGGGCTGATCGCCGCCGGCATCGACTGCATCGAGCACGGCACCGGACTGACCACCGAGCTCATCGACGCGATGGTCGCCCGGGGGACCGCGCTGGTGCCGACGGTGATGCAGGTGGACAAGTTCCCGGAGCACGCGGCGGGGGGACGGGAGAAGTTCCCGGCGTACGCGGACACGATGACCGACCTGTACGCGCGACGGACCGCCACGATCATGGCGGCGTACGAGGCCGGGGTGCCGCTGTACGCCGGCTCCGACGGCGGTGGGGTCACCAAGCACGGGAACCTGGCCGGCGAGGTCGTCGGGATGGCCTCGCTCGGCATGCCCGCCGAGTACGCCCTCGGCGCCGCGTCCTGGCGGGCGCGGGAGTGGCTGGGCTGGAACCCGACACTGGCCGAGGGCGCGCCGGCGGACTTCGTGGTCTACCCGCGGGACCCGCTCGCCGATCTCTCCGTGCTGCACGAGCCGCGCTGCATCGTGCTGCGCGGCGTACCGGTCAGGCGGTGAGCCCCTTCTTGGGGCGCCGCGCGATGTAGAACACCGCGACCACGATCAGTCCGGCCAGGCCGAGCAGCCCGAGGCCGAGCGCGCCGATGGCGGACACGCCGATGACGACGAACTGGTTCCCGCCGACGGCAGCCCCGACCCGCACCTGCTCGCCGTCCGTGCAGGTGATCGAGACCCGGGATCCGTCGCTGCTGAACGTGGCAAACGGTTCCCAGTCGTACCCTCCGGTCGAGATCGTCACGTCGCTGGACGTGTCCGGCGCGTCCAGGGTCAGCTGGCCGGAACCGTCGGTTGCCGTGCACTCCTTCGGAGGCTCGACGTCGACCTGGGTGAAGAGCATGTGGCTGCCCTTGCCGCGATCGAACGAGTGGGCCTTGGAGTCGGGGTACAGGTAGCCGTCGGTGTGGAACAGCCGCACGCCGGTGACGATCGCAACCGCCACGCACACGCCGGCGAGAACCAGGGCGATGGCTCCTGGGATGAACCAGAGCGCGCTCGGGCGCTTCTTCGGCCGGGGCGGCTGGTACGGGCCCGGCGGGTACTGCTGCGGGTACTGCTGCGGGTAACCCTGCGGATAGCCCGGCGCGTACGCGGGCTGCTGGGTCGCGGGCGGGTAGCCCTGCTGCGGATAGCCCTGCTGCGGGTACGGGGGCTGCGGAGGCTGCGCCGGGAACGGGGGGTTCTGCCCAGGGGTGCTGCCAGAGCTCGGGTCCGGGTACTGGGGCGGCTGGGTCATGACCAGCAGTCTGCCCGCCCCAGGGGCTCCGGACGGGGTTCCTGGACGGTTCCGGTCCGATTTCTGGCGAGAGCGGGTTCTCTGGCAGAATCTCCCGTTGAGTCCTGTGCGACCGGACCCTCTAACCCGGTGTCGCGGCAGGCCCACGAGCTCAAGCGGCCTGGTCCCCACCTGGAGCGCGAGCTCACCCGAACCAACACCCAAGGAGACACCACACCCGTGGCCGTCAAGATTCGTTTGAAGCGGATGGGCAAGATCCGCCAGCCGTACTACCGCGTCGTCGTCGTCGACTCCCGCAAGAAGCGGGACGGCAAGGTGATCGAGGAGATCGGCAAGTACCACCCGAAGGAGGAGCCCTCCTTCATCGAGGTCACCTCGGACCGTGCGCAGTACTGGCTGGGCGTCGGTGCCCAGCCGAGCGAGGCCGTCGAGGCCCTGCTGAAGATCACCGGTGACTGGCAGAAGTTCAAGGGTCTTCCGGGCGCCGAGGGCACCCTGAAGGTCGCCGAGCCGAAGCGCGACAAGACCGAGATCTTCAACGAGGCGCTCAAGGACGCGGCCAACGAGCCGAAGCGCGAGGCCGTGACCAAGAAGGCTGCCGCCAAGAAGGCGGAGGAGCCGAAGGTCGAGGAGCCGGCTGCCGAGGAGGCGCCCGCCGCTGACGAGGCCCCCGCCGCCGAGGCTGAGGCTCCGGCCGCCGAGGAGGCTGCTGCTGAGGCTCCCGCCGAGGAGGCCGCTGCTGACGAGGCTCCGGCCGACGAGAAGACCGAGGTCTGAGCTCCGTGCTCGCCGAAGCTCTCGAGCACCTGGTCCGCGGCGTCGTCGACAACCCCGACGAGGTCTCGGTCCGGGACAAGCAGCTGCGTCGCGGCTCGATCCTCGAGGTCCGGGTGCACCCGTCCGACCTCGGCAAGGTGATCGGTCGCAACGGTCGGACGGCGACCGCGTTCCGCACCGTCATGTCGGCCCTGGCCGGCAAGGGTGGTGCGCGGGTCGACTTCGTCGACACCGACCGCCGTCGCTGAGGCGATGACCGAGACGGTTGTCGTCGGGCGGATCGGCAAGCCGCACGGCGTCAAGGGCGAGGTCTCCGTGGAGCCTCGTACCGACGAGCCGGATCGGCGCTTCGCCGCCGGACAACAGCTGAAGACTGAGAACAAGCGGCCCGGTGCCGCCGGGCCCAGTCACCTCACGGTGGCCGGGACCCGGTGGCACTCGGGCCGCTTGCTCGTCCGGTTCGAGGAGATCGCGGACCGCAACGCCGCCGAGGAGGCGCGCGGGACCCTGCTGGCGATCCCGCTGGACCCCGAGGAGCGCCCCGAGGATCCCGAGGAGTTCTACGACCACCAGCTGGTCGGCCTGGCGGTGGTCACCACCGACGGCCGCACAGTGGGTGCGCTCAAGGAGATCGTGCACGGGTCCGCGCAGGACCTGCTGGTGATCGCGACCGAGGGCCGCGAGGTGCTCGTCCCGTTCGTCTCGGCGCTGGTGCCCGAGGTCGACCTCGCCGGACGCCGGATCGTGGTCGAGGACCGGCCGGGGTTGCTCAGCGAGCTCCCCGACGAGGGAACCGACTGACGTGCGCATCGACGTCGTCTCGATCTTCCCGGACTACCTCGCTCCGCTGGAGCTCTCGCTGCCCGGCAAGGCCCGCGAGAACGGTCTGCTCGACCTGCACGTGCACGACCTGCGCAGGTTCACCCACGACAAGCACCACACCGTCGACGACACCCCGTACGGCGGGGGCGCCGGGATGGTGATGAAGCCGGAGCCGTGGGGCGAGGCGCTCGACGCGATCGCCCCCGACGGCGCCGTGCTGGTGGTCCCGACCCCGTCCGGTACCCCGTTCAGCCAGGAGCTCGCAGCCGAGCTCTCGACCCGGGACCACCTGGTCTTCGCCTGCGGCCGCTACGAGGGCATCGACCAGCGGGTCCTCGACGAGGCTGCCACCCGCCTGGAGGTCCGCGAGGTCTCGTTGGGCGACTACGTCCTCAACGGCGGCGAGGTCGCGGCCCTGGCCGTCATCGAGGCCGTGGTACGGCTGATCCCGGGCTTCATGGGCAACGCCGAGTCGCTGGTGGAGGAGTCGCACGCCGACGGCCTGCTGGAGTACCCGGTGTACACCAAGCCGGCCTCCTGGCGCGGCCACGACGTGCCCGAGGTGCTGCTCTCGGGCGATCACGGCAGGATCGCCGCCTGGCGCACCGAGCAGTCCGTACGCCGCACCGCGCAGCGTCGTCCCGACCTGCAGCACCCCGCCGGCGTCCTGGACGACCTGGAGCTGCGAGCGGTACGACCCTCCGACGCCGGCGAGATCTTCACGCTGCAGCGCGCCTGCTGGGTCCAGGAGCTGCAGGTGAACCCGGGCGTACGGATCCACGCGCTCGAGGAGGACCTGGAGACCGTGCGCCGGTGGATCGGCACCGACACCGTCCTGGTGCTCCGCTCGGCCGGTCGCCTCGTGGGCGCCGTACGGGCTCGGCTGCACCAGGGCGAGGACGGCACCGCGACCTGGGACATCGGTCGCCTGATGGTCGCGCCCGACCTCCAGGGCAGCGGACTCGGGCGGCAGCTGCTCGAGGCGATCGAGGCGGCAGCGCCCGAGAGCGCGACCACCTTCGAGCTCTTCACCGGAGCCGGCAGCCTGCGCAACCAGAAGATGTACAAGAAGGCCGGCTACCGGCTGCACGGACCGCTCGCGGACGAGCCGGGAGCGGTCCGCTTGAGCAAGAAGCGCCGTTGAGCCGTCAGGCGGTGTCCTGAACCAAAGCCGCCTCCAGGTCGACCACGCACCCGCCGAGGGCTGAAGTCGCCAGCTTCTGCGCGTAGGGCGCGAGTGCCGCGGCGAGCTTCGACTCCGCGTCGAGCACGGCCTCCCGGTGCGGGGCGTAGAGCGGTGCCAGCAGCGTGTAGCCCTGGTCGAGCAGCCCGGCGAACGCGGCGAGGAACGGGGCGAACGCCGGCTCGACCTTCGGGGCGAGCTGCGGGTACTGCGCCAGGATCGGCCCGAGCAGCTGCAGCAGCGGCTGGTACGCCGATGCCGCCGCGAACGCCTCGTCGCGGAACGGCCCGAAGGCCGGCGCGTAGGAGATCAGCGTCTGGAGCCCACCGGAGGCGGCCGGCTCCTTGAGCGGGATCGGGCACTTCGCGACCGTGGTCCCCTCGCCGCCCGGGGTCGGACTCGCCGTCGGGGTGGGCGTCGGCGACGGAGTGGGCTTCTCGACCGTGGGCACCGCGACCGTGGTCGTGCCACCACCAGTGGTGCTGACGATCGGCACCGCCGCAGGAACGGGCACGGGAGTGCTGGGCGAGGGGAGCGGCGTCAACGGTGCCGCGGTCTGCGCTACGGCACCCGGGATCGTCACGGTCCGGGTCACCTTCTCCACCTGCACCGCGAACGCGCCGAGCACGATCACGTCCAGGACGAGCAGCGCGAACAGTGCAGGTCGCAGGAACTTCAGGTTTCCGGCCAGGCGGTGCGCGGTCACGCGGTCTCCGCCCGTCGGGTCAGCACGGTGGACAGCACCAGCGCACCGACAGCGAGGAGGCCGATGCCGAAGGCCAGTCCCACGACCGGCCAGGAGACGTGCCACCGGTCCGACGTGACGACCTTCGTCACGGGTGCCGTCGAGCGGGTGTCGACAACCGGAGCCGCTCCGGGCAGTCCCTCGCCGGTGGCGGGCTTGCCGGCCGACGTGGGCTTGCTGGTGGAGGTCGTGGTGCCCGGGGCTGAACCGCCCCCGCTGCTGCTGGGGGTCGTCGTGGTTCCTCCGGTCGAGCCACCGGAGCCCGTCGTACCGGTCGATCCGGAGGAGCCGGAGCCGGCGGCCGGGACGAACCGTCCCTCGAAGTGCCAGGACCCGGTGAACTTGTCGAACGGTCCGCCGACGATCTGGCTCGACCAGGTCAGCGAGAACGCGCCGGTGCTCGCGTCGTACGTGCCGGTGCCGACCGCGGTGTTCCCCGGCGTCGAGCCGTCGGGCTTCGGGGCGCCCTGGTTGAAGTCCTGGTTGTTCCAGGTGACACCGAAGCTGCGCAGGTCGGCGGTGAGCCGGCTACCGGAGACGCTGATCTGCGGGGCCGGGACCGAGCGCTTGGTCTGCGGGTCCACCGGGCTGGTGGCGGTGGCGAAGCTGGTGCCGTAGAACGCGGCCGGGGCAGTGATCCGTCGGGCGGTGGCATCCCCGTTCGCGGTGAACCGGGGGCTCGCGCTCGGCTGGTAGGAGCCGACCCGCAGCCCGCCGTCGCTGCCGGGGGACAGCGGAGTGACGGTCTGGTCGGAGCACCTGGAATCGCTGTTCGACAGGTACGGGCCACCGGCGTGCCCGCTCGGGAGGATCATCCGGAAGTAGGTCCCGCTCGCCTTGCCGCCCGAGCACGAGCCGGGGGTGAGCTGGAGCGTCCCGACGAGCCGGGAGGACGTCGCTGCTGGCGCGGCGACCGAGTTCTCCGGGACGAGGAACGTCGCGAGTCCCAGCAGCGTGGTCAGCAGCACCAGCGCGGTGGCTGCGTGACCGCTGCGCAGGCGAGCGGTCGTGGAGGAGAGGAGTGCCATGCGTTAAAGTCTATCAACATGATCGACTTTACAGAGAATGAGTCCGTCGACTGGACCCGCGACGTGATCCGTCCCCACCGGCGCCGATCGGCCCGGCGCGGCCTGGTCGCGCGGGTGCTCGAGCGGCTCGGCAGGCGCCGGGTGGCCGCCTAGACCCGATTTCCCGATCCCGGGGCTCTCTGGCAGACTTGTTCCTCGGCCCAGTCGGCCAGGATCGTCCGGACGCACGCACCCCGGGGATCTGCGCAGCACCTGCCACAGGGGGAGCGGCGCACCGGCCAGCACGACGGGACCGACCAACGGATCAAGCACCAACATCCGCGGCTGACCTGTGGCGATCGCGAGGAGACATCATGACCAACGTCATCGACGCGCTGAACGCTGCCACCCTGCGCAGCGACGTTCCCGACTTCCGGGCCGGCGACACCGTCAAGGTCCACGTGAAGGTCGTCGAGGGCAACCGCTCCCGCGTCCAGGTCTTCCAGGGCGTGGTCATCCGCGTCCAGGGTTCCGGCGTGGGCCGCACCTTCACGGTCCGCAAGGTCTCGTTCGGCGTCGGCGTCGAGCGCACCTTCCCGATCAACTCCCCGATCTTCGAGCAGGTCGAGATCGTCACCCGTGGTGACGTCCGCCGGGCGAAGCTGTACTACCTGCGCAACCTGCGCGGCAAGGCAGCGAAGATCAAGGAGCGCCGCGAGGCCTGAGTTCCACGCGGTCTGTGAAATGCCACAGATTCGTTGGAACCCCTCGTTAGGCTCCGCACGTGACTGAACCCATGCCTGAGGACGTCTCGGTCTCGGCCTCCTCGGCCGGGTCCGTGACGCGCGGAGGCCATCGCAGGGCTGAGAAGCCGCAGAAGCCCAAGAAGCAGCCGCTGCCGGTCTGGCAGGAGAGCCTGCTGCTGCTGGCGATCGCGCTCGTCCTGGCGATCGGGATCAAGTACTTCTTCGTCCAGGCGTTCTACATCCCGTCGCCGTCGATGGAGCCGGAGTTCATCAAGAACGACCGGATCCTCGTCCAGAAGGTGTCGTACTGGGGCGGCGGAAGCCCGAAGCGTGGCGACATCGTGGTCTTCAAGGACCCGGGTGGCTGGCTCTCGACCGGGGAGAACAAGACCGCGTCGAACCCGATCACCAAGACGCTGGAGACCATCGGTCTCTACCCGTCCGGGGGTCACCTGGTGAAGCGCGTCATCGGCATCGGTGGCGACCGGGTCGTCTGCGACTCCAAGGACGAGCTGAAGGTCAACGGCAAGGTCCTCGTCGAGCCGTACCTGAAGAAGAACGCTCACCACTGCCTGGGCATCAACGACAGCACGTTCGACATCCGGGTGCCCCAGGGGCACATCTGGGTGATGGGCGACAACCGCGACGACTCCTACGACTCGCGCGGTCACATGGGCGACCCCGGCGGCGGCTACGTTCCCGACGACCTGGTGGTCGGCAAGGTCTGGGCGCTGATCTGGCCGTGGAAGCGCGCGGAGCGCATCCACACCCCGGCGACCTTCAAGGACATCCCGAACTCCTGACGGGCGCGGGTATGGCTGGTCTTCCACGAGGGGCGACGATCCGGCGGGACGCCGGGCTCTACGGCTACGAGCGCGCCCTGCGGCGTGCCGGGCTCGATCCGATCGCTGGCGTCGACGAGGCCGGCCGTGGCGCCTGCGCAGGCCCGCTGGTGGCCGCTGCCGCGATCCTGCCCGAGGGCAAGCGCGGTCTGGTCCCCGGGTTGAACGATTCCAAGCTGCTGACCGAGAAGGCCCGCGAGCGCGCCTACGAGCAGGTCCTCAAGCGAGCGCTGGCCTGGTCGGTGGTGGTCATCGAGCCGGGGGAGTGCGACCGGCTGGGGATGCACGTCGCCAACGTCGAGGCGCTGCGCCGGGCCCTGGCCAGGCTGGACGTGCGGCCGGCGTACGTGCTCACCGACGGGTTCCCGGTCGACGGCCTCGAGGTACCCGGGCTCGCGATGTGGAAGGGCGACCGGGTCGCTGCCTGCATCTCCGCCGCGTCGGTGATCGCAAAGGTGACGCGCGACCGCCTGATGATGCAGCAGCACGAGCTCTGGCCGGACTACGATTTCGCTACCCACAAGGGGTACATCACCGCCGAGCACTCGGACGCGCTGACCGAGCACGGACCCTGCCCGATCCACCGGATGAGGTTCGTGAACGTACGCCGCGCAGCCGGGCTGGTCGACGAGGAGCCCCACAGCCTCGAGCCGCAGCTCGAGCTGTTCGAAGCCGAGGAGAGTCGATGAGCGCGGAGGATCTCGAGAAGTACGAGACCGAGATGGAGCTCACGCTCTACCGGGAGTACCGCGACGTCGTCGGCATCTTCAAGTACGTCGTGGAGACCGACCGGCGCTTCTACCTGTGCAACCAGGTCGACGTGAAGGCGCGCACCGAGGCCGGCGACGTGTTCTTCGAGGTCTCCATGACCGACGCCTGGGTGTGGGACATGTACCGCCCTGCGCGCTTCGCCAAAAACGTCAAGGTGCTGACCTTCAAGGACGTGAACGTCGAAGAGCTCAACAAGCAGGACTTCGAGCTGCCGAAGGAGTAGCGCCGCCCTTTTGCCTACCGATCGAGGGCCGGCGTTCCTGGTTTGGTCGACGCCAAACTTGCCGACGCTGTGACGTACAAGGTGCCGTTTCCGTTACCGGTCAGATTGCCGACGATCAATTGACCAGTGAATCGAACGTCGGCGGTGCCTCGAACGTCGAAGGTTGCCGCTGGCATGTAAAGCGTTCCTGACATGGTCGGCTGAACCGTGCCGTTTAATCTCATGGACGCCGTATTCGTTTTGTCGAAGAGGACGAGCATGCCGGGAATATCCCCTGCCGTCGTGACTCCAGGCGGCGGCGCATTCAGCACGGTCGAGGCGTTTCCGTTGAGATCGAAGTCTGCACCATCCTCCGTGCTGCACATGCGCGCCCTGTATGTGCTTCCAGTCCTGCTGTTGCATGTGAAGTAGAAAGTTGCTCCGTTCACGCCCGTCTTCAACGCGCCGAAATTCAGGGTTCCGCCGACGATTACGTACAGACCGGTCTGCAGGTTCGTACATCCCGCACCGGTGGCAGTCGGGTTCATGTAGATGCCGGGGCCGCCAGAGCAGATATTGCCGCCCGACGATACCGCCGTATTGGGGACCGTCGGATAGATGGAGTCGTCGAAGGGGTCTGGCATGTTCGGCGCGTTTGTGACGACAGGAGTACTGATCGTCAGGTTGCTCGGAATGCTCGGTGAATGGACAGTGAGGGTTCCGCCCCCTTCTGACTTGAGCACGCCGTGCGGACCCGAGCCGAGTGTTCCGTTCACGTAGATGCTGCCCCCGCCTTGGGCGCGCACGTCCAAGTTGCCGACGTCGGTTCCGGCGCCGATCACACAGATCGTGCAGCCCGCGCCGAGCCCCGGGACCAAAGCTGCACGCGCTGATGCGGCTACGTCAATTCGGGATACGCCGGTCGCACCGGTGAAGGACGCGTCGATCTGCCGAGTTGGTAGGACTACGCGGACCTTGAGTGGGTTCGTCGCGCTATCAAAAGAGATGCACTGCGTGCTCGCAGACGGGACAGCGAGCGGCGTGTTATCTGTGCACGTTGCCCATGCGGTCAGGGGCACCCTGAAGTTAGTCCATGCGTAGTTCTTTGCGACAAGGGCGGCGTTGACCAAGTCGGGCGTGCCGTTGAGATAGAGGCGATTCGCCGCAGCGAGTGCTGAAGCGTCGGCAGCGGTCTGTGCCTCGCGCCGCGTATCGCGTTGAAGACCCAGATCCACAACGAGTGCGGCGATCCCGAAGAGCAGCAGGGCACAAACGGCTGCAATGATGGCAATCGCGCCGTCCTCTGACTTGTGCTGTTCCTGACGAGAGTGGGCAAGGCGCATGCGGTTGGAACCCCCAGAGTTCTGCGAGCTCAAGCCCGCCTGTCGATGGCCGTCGCCAGTGACAGTTGGGGCAAGTTTCTGATGATTAGCCGTCAAGAAACATCGGCTAATCAGGTGCTCTGCAGGACTAGCAGATTGACCGACCGTACCGAAACGGACTTTTCGAGCGTCGTATGCGGGTTAACGATCCAGACTGACTGTGCCAGGAGTGGTCGGGAGGCTGATGCTGGTCGAGCCAATCATGTTCACGCAGGAACCGTTTCCGTTGCCCTTGTCGATGCCAGAAACGATGACGGGCCCGGTGCCGAACTCGAAGCACGAGTTGCCGTTGAATGCGAGCAACGAGTTGGGCGCGTAGACAGCCCCTGTGACCTGCGCCGTCTCGTTGTTCGTCGTTCCGCCGTTGCCTTGGAGGCCAAGCTCGGAGAGGTTTGTGCGGTCGTAAACAATGGCCAGGCCCTTCCGAGGACCTGACGTTGGTGCCTTGAGGGCGAGGTCGCCATTCTTGGCGTCTAGTGAAGCCCCCAACTCGTTGTTGCACGTGTGCTGTGAGTAGGTCTTGGCCGCAAGATTCACGGATCCACAGGTGAAGTACAGAGTCACATCTGTTCCTGAGAACACTGACTTGTTGCCTTCAAGCCAGACCGTAGATGCGTTCCCAACGATCACGTACAACCCGGGGTCGAGCGCACATGTTTGGTTGTTGCTCAGGGACAGCGACGAGTAAATGCCGTCGCCACCCTTACCTGCACCACACGGATTGCCGTTCCCGTTGCCTCCGTTTCCTCCGACTTTGAAACCTGTGAACGAAGGCGGCACTGCGGATGACGTTTGCCAAGGATCAGTCGTGAACGAGCCTGGCGTTACGTCGGGTGTCATGTGCTGCTGGTTGATGCCGTTGTACGAACCTGCGACAACGATCGAGCCGCTGGACGTCCAGTAACTGTTTGATCCGACGGACAGGTCGCCGTTGACGAAGATTGAGCCACCGGTGACTTTGATGTCACCGTTGCCCATGTCGACAGAGCCAAGGAAGCACAGGCCGCAGGACTGAACGCGCCCACCAACCACGGCCGCTCGAGCGTAGGCACCGACCGGGAAGGCGGTGTCCTTTTTCTCGATCGCGGAGCCGAGGTTCGTGTTGATGGTTCGCGCCGGCATGGTCACCCAGACGTAGTTCGGCGCGGTCAGGCTGTCGAAGGTCACGCATTTCAAGTTGCTATCAAAGATCAGCGAACCACTGGGAGGCGTAGTTGAGCAGGAGGCCCATTCCGCGGCGCTCACCTTGTAGTTCGCCTCTGCGTACGACTTCGCTGCGGCGACGGCGTCGGCGAAACATGGAGCGTCGGTGCCGTCCGAACACTTCTTTCCGGGGTACAAGGCTGCGGCTGCAGCTAACGCGGCGGCGTCGGAGGAGTTCTGCGCCTGCCTCCGAGTGTCTCGTCCAAGCCCGAGGTCGACGACGAGCGCTGCGATACCAAACAACAGAAGAGCGCTTATCGCCGCGATCACGGCCACGGCTCCCGATTCGTCACGCCGACTCATAGCTTTCCGCCTGTTCGTCTTCACGCGCACCACGACCAACCAAGGCCGGAGGGATCGCTATCGGAGTTTGCCGTCGCAAGCACATCAGTCGGCGGCGCGGAGTCTTGCTCGATCGACAACTCCCCGATGCCGCGAATCACGCCTCCGTTGGGCATGGGCAGAATTCCGACCAAGCCGTCGCTCTTAACCGCAGCGCACACGATCAGCCGGTTGCCTTTCTTCCACCCACCCGTGTCCGGGACTACGAGATGGACGTACGTCGATCCCGTTATCCCTCCGACTTGGGCTTTGGTGAAGCACTTCAGCTTGGCCCAGGTGACTCCGGCGGAACCGCAACTCCCGTAGGACGACGCCGGCATCTGAACGACTCCTTGGCGTGCGGCTTCCCGGACGCCCTGCCGAGCGTTAAGGGAGTCGTTGAAGTACAGGCCGTACTGAACGATTCCGAACAGAAAAATGAACAGCACTGTGCTGACCAGCGCGAACTCGACGGCGGCAGCGCCGCCCTCGCTGGTCCTCGCACGACGCCCCCTGAGTGCGTGGTGCTGTGCCCCCATGTGCATGCCCATCTGTTGAACCGGTCCCCTCGGTAGAAACAGATTAACGACCAATCGGACGCACGGTGCTGGCCGCGAGGTGGTGGTCCATACCACCAAAGGGACTAGGCCCGGTCATACGTTCGGTTGAACAATAGAGACAAATCCGACATTACGGTCTATCCTGTTCTCAGGATGGGGGACAGCCATGGACGGCAACCTGGGAAACAAGCGAGCGCGGAGTCGCTCCGAGCGTGGTGCAGCAGCGGTGGAGTTCGCACTGGTGATGCTGCCCGTCGTCGTGCTGCTCTTCGGCCTGGTGCAGTACGGACTGTACTTCTGGGCGATGCAGGGCGGCAGCGACATCGCGCGCAGTGCCGCCCGGCTGTCCTCGGTCGGGAAGCCGGCCACCTGCTCCGACTTCCAGGCTGCCGTCGGTGACGACATCAAGAGCCTGTCGGGCACCACGGTCGCCATCCAGCGCAGCTACGACAAGCAGTCCGCCTCGGCCGTCCAGGTGGGCGACACCGTGCGGGTGACGGTGAAGTTCAAGAGCATCAACCTGCACTTCCCGTTCGTGCCGTTCATCCAGGACGGCATGGTGACCTCGACGGCTGAGTCGCGGGTCGACTTCGTCCCGTCGCAGCCCGAGGCGTGCTCCTAGGCGGCCTGGCATGTCGATCCGGAAACCTCGCACCCGCAGCGAGCACGGCGCCATCGCGATCATGGTCGGCCTGCTCGCGACGCTGATGTTCTCCTCGGCCGCCATCTGCGTGGACCTCGGCAGCGCATGGGCGCGCAAGCGCGACGTCCAGAAGCAGGTCGACGTGAGTGCGCTCAGCGTGGGCTGGATGCTGCCGATGACGGTCAGCAACAAGAGCGACATCGCGAACAAGGTCGCTGAGTACTTCACCGAGCAGTCCAACAAGGTGCCCAACCAGCCGGCGGTCACCGGGTCCCAGCTGATCAACGGCAACAACGCCGACGGTGAGCTCTACTTCCAGAACGCCGACTCGACGCCGTGCTCGGACAACTGCCCGCAGATGCAGGTCTACGCGCCGCCGGCCAAGGTGGACTTCGGTCTCGCCTCGGTCATCGGCATCACCAGCACGAAGGTGCAGCGCACGGCGACGGTGCGGATCACCTCCGAGCTGCCGTCGGGCGAGGACACGCTCCCGTTCTGGCTCCCGACGGGTTGCGGTTACGGCCCGACCGAGGCCGACACCACCCAGGGCGGCGGGAACCAGACCGCGACCGCGACGCCGACCCCGACCGCGACGGCCACCGCGACAGCGACCGCGGCGACTCGGTTCGTGCCGACCCCGGTCGGCGTGCACCAGCTGAACGGAACGGCGGTGACGCCGGTGACCAACCTGGGCTCGGTCACGATCAACGGCTGGTGGATCACCGGCGTGGGCAACTCGTTCAAGAAGGTCACGCTGCGCGCGTTCCCGCCGACCGGAAGCGCCTTCGTCGACTTCGCGGCACAGACCAGCGGCAACGGCTCGGTGCCGTCGTTCACCGTCAGCACCGAGATCAGCTCGATCCCCGGTGACTGGTACGTCTACGCCGTCGCCCAGAAGAACAACTCTCTCGAGTACTCCTCGAACTACCTGACGATCCGCGTGACGCCGCCGGTGGTGGCCCCGACCCCGACACCGACGCCGACCACGGACCCGACGGACAGCGCCGTCGCCGTGGGCTGCGTCGGGCAGGACCGCGGCAACTTCGGCCAGCTTGACGCGCCCCGGGTCGAGGGCGGCACCAAGCAGGCCCGGTTGGCCAAGAACATCGCCCTGGGCATGGACCACCAGCTGGTGCCGTACGTGTTCGCTCCGGGAAACGCCGAGCAGAAGGACTGCGGCTCGGGCGGCAGCCTGCTTCCGGGTGCACAGCTCGACGACACCTCGCGCGACGGGAACAACTGCATCACCGGCGACACCGGCAACGACGGACCGAAGATGATGGACGGCCTGATCCAGGGGATCTCCGGGGTCGCAGTCGGCCGGCTCGACGTCGCCAACGGGCAGACCACGTGCCAGGGCCGCAGCAACATCACGATCAGCGGGAAGCTGCTGAACAACGACGTGCTGTCCTGCTTCCTGCGCAACGGGGCGACCCTGGCCGACATCACCTCGAGCAGCGGGGTGACCACCTCGATGCTCGACCAGTCGATCATCAAGTCGCCGCGGTTCGTCTGGTTGCCGGTCGTCTACGCGACCGACCGGGCGCAGAAGAACTTCCAGCCGATCCGCGAGTTCGTGCCCGGCTTCATCACCGACGAGACCCAGACCACGGCGGCCACGTCGACCAACGGCGTGGAGATCAACGGCAACTCGGTCAAGGTGCTGCACGTCTTCACGTTCAACCGCGACGCCATCGCTCCGCGGGAGAACTCGACGTCGGTCACCTACAGCCCGGACGTCGGGGGAGGCATCGTGCGCCTTGTGGGCTGAAATAACAGGTGGTCTAGGAAAAAATAGACATATAGGGACATTGGTCCTGAACAGGACTACTCTGACTTTTCGGGAGGTAGTTCCAATGTCGAAGTGGGGTTCGAAGAAGCGGAACGAGAACGGCGCCGCCGTGGTCGAGACCGCACTGTGCTTGTGCTTCGTGGTGTTGCCGTTGGTGTTCGCCACGATCGCGTACGCGTACATGCTCAGCTTCCGTCAGACGGTCTCGCAGAGTGCCGCGGAGGGGGCTCGGGCAGCAGCGGTCGCACCCGCATCTGCAGACCGGGTCACCGCCGGCACGAACGGCGCATCGGTGTCGCTGTCCACGGGTGTCGGTGGGATGACGTGCACCAGCCCGAACGTGACCTGCACGGTCGTCACGGTGCCCAACTGCGGTGACGGGTCGGCCAACAACTGCGTCAAGGTGACGGTCAGCTATCCGTACCGCGACCACTCGCTGCTGCCGTCGATGCCGGGCCTCGGTTTCATGCTGCCGCAGACGATCAGCTACTCCGCGATCGCCCAGGTGAACTGATGACCGCGCGTCTGCGCGCTCGTCGGCGCGGGGAGGACGGCGTCGTCGCGATCGTCGTCGCGCTCATCACCTGCTTCACGCTGATCCCGATGGCGGCCCTGGCCGTCGACATCGGTGTCCAGCGCGTCGCCCGGCGTGACGCCCAGGCCGTCGCGGACCTGGTGGCGATGGACCTGGCGCGCCAGCTCGACGGGCGCACCGTGTCCCAGCTCAGCGGCACGCTGCAGACGCTGGCCAACAAGAGCGCTGCCCGTCAGGGGGCGACCGGCTTCACCGTCACCCCGCAGCTCGGAACCCTGGGCACCTACGACCCGGCCAACCCGGACGCGTACTTCGTCGCGACCAGCGCGAGCAACGCGATCCCGACGGCGGTCAAGGTCACCGTCGCAGGCTCGGTGAAGTTCTCGATCCAGGCCGACAAGAGCGGCAGCGTGACCCGTACGGCGATCGCGAAGTCCACGGCGTACGTGTGCTTCAACGTGGGCTCCTTCGCGGCGAACCTGGACTCCTCGAAGTCCGCGCTGCTGAACTCACTGATCGGCGACGCCCTGAACGTCTCGGCGCTCAGCTACACCGGCCTGGCCAACGCCAACGTGACGCTGCTCGGTCTGGCGACCGAGCTCGGCGTCGGGTCGGTCGACGGGCTGCTCAACCTGACCAACCTGTCGCTCAACGACCTGTTCCTGGCGTCCGCGACCGCGCTTCAGAAGTCGGGCGGCGACACCGCCAGCGTGACCCTGCTCAACCAGCTGGCCACGGCCAACCTCGGTGCGCTGCCGCACATCAAGCTCTCCGACGTGCTCGCTCTGCAGGCGGGGGACAACTCGGCGCTGGACACCAACGTGAACCTGCTCGACCTGGTCGGGACGGCAGCCTTCGTGGCCAACGGGAACAACGCCCTGGACATCCCGAGCCTGACCGTCGGCGTGCCGAACGTTGCGAGCGTCACCGGCACCCTGAAGGTCATCGAGAAGCCGCGTGAGGGCTGCGCCTTCAACCAGGCCGTGAAGACTTCGCAGGTCGACCTCCAGCTGCACGTCACGCTGGCGAACCTGAACGTGCTCGGCCTGGCTGCGACGACCACGGTCGACATCAACGCCAGCCTGGCCTCGGCGAACGCGACCATGACCAACGCGTTCTGCGGTACGCCGGAAGGAGTGGACGTCGCGGTCTCCTCCGCGCTCTCGAGCCTGTCGGTGGCGACCAACATCGACCTGAAGCTCCTCGGCCTCACGATCGTCCGGGTCTCGCCCACGGTCGGCACCACGGTCCCGGCCGGCAGCCAGACGGTGCAGTTCCGGCACCCGCCGGACGCGTACGGCGCGGCGAAGAGCGTCGGGTCCAACGTGATCGCGCCGACCCTGACCACCAGCGACCTGTCGGCCAATGCGGTCGTCCTCGGGATCCTGCCGCTCGGCCTGAACTTGGGCAGCGTCCTGGGCGGGGTGATGAGCACGATCATCACGCCGATCGTGAACCCGCTGATCACGAACCTGAACAACACGCTGCTGACCCCGCTGACCAGCGCTCTGGGCCTGAAGGTCGGCGGTGCCGACATCTACGTCAACAAGCCTCCGGTCTGCAACCACCCGGCCCTCGCCGGCTAGGACTCGCATCCGGGGACCGTTTCCCGTCCACGTGACCTGTCCTGGGGGCGGGTCTCCACAGGGAAGCGGTCTCCGGATGCGTCTTGTCCGGACCTCGCTGTTGCCTTCTCGCCAGAGGAGGTCGGCAGATGACGACGGCACAGCAGAAGCAGGCCCTGGGGCGTTGGGGTGAACGGGTCGCCGAGCGCTACCTGACCGATCGCGGGTTCACGGTCCTCGCCCGGAACTGGCGGTGTGGCCTGGGCGAGATCGACCTGGTGCTGCGCGACGACGACACCCTGGTGGTGTGCGAGGTGAAGACCCGCCGCAGCCTCGAGTTCGGGCACCCTGTGGCCGCGGTGGACGAGGCCAAGGCCGAGCGGCTCAGCGCGCTGGCGATGCTCTGGGTCGAGGAGATGGGCCTGGCCCGGGTGCCGGTCCGCGTCGACGTGGTCGGCGTGGTGATGCCGTTCGTCGGGCCTCTGGAGATCGAGCACGTACGAGGGATCCACTGATGCTCGCCACCGCACGCACGGTCTCGCTCCAGGGCGCCCGCGGACACGTCGTCGACGTCCAGGTGGACCTCTCGGCCGGACAGGTCGCGACAGTCCTGGTCGGTCGCCCCGACGCCTCGATCAGCGAGGGGCGCGAGCGCTGCCGGGCAGCGATCGTGAACAGCGGCCACGACTGGCCGGCAGCCCGGCGGGTGACGATCCTGCTCTCGCCGACCGACCTGCCCAAACGCGGACCGCACTTCGACCTCGCGATGGCGGTCGCGGTGATGGTGGCGAACAAGATGCGCGTGCCCGAGGGTGTGCTCGCCCGGACGGTCCTGATCGGCGAGCTCAGCCTGGACGGGCGGCTGCGGAGCACCCCGGGCGTGCTGCCGATGGTGATGGCTGCCGCAGCACACGGCATCACGCGGGTCGTCGTCCCCGAGCCGCAGTCCGACGAGGCGGCCCTCGTCGAGGGCGTCGAGGTCTTCGGGGTGCGGTCCCTGAACCAGGTGGTCGCCGTGCTGCGCGGCGAGGAGATCCCGGAGGCGCCGGAGGTCGAGCCCCTCACCGGGGAAGCCGTGCTGACCTGGCGGGGCGAGGACCGCATCGAGTCGCTCGACCTCGCCGACGTCATCGGCATGCTGGACTGCCGCTATGCGCTCGAGGTCGCGGCGGCCGGCTCCCACCACCTGCTCCTCAACGGCGCGAAGGGCGCGGGGAAGACGTCGCTCGCCGAACGGTTGCCGACGATCCTGCCGCGCCTGGACCAGCAGCAGTCGCTGGAGCTGACGGCGATCCACTCGCTGTGCGGCGCGCTGCCCGGCGGCGCCTCGGTCCTGAGCCGGGCTCCCTTCCGCGCCCCGCACCACACGGCGTCACGCTCGGGCATCCTCGGCGGTGGTACCGGCCGGGTGCAGCCCGGGGAGGTCAGCAAGGCCCACCACGGGGTGCTGTTCCTCGACGAGTTCCCGCTGCTGCCCAGTGACGTGGTCGAGGCGCTGCGCCAACCCCTGGAGAGCGGACTCATCACGATCGCCCGCGGCGATGACGAGGCGACCTACCCCGCGGGCGGGATGCTGGTTCTGGCCTGCAATCCGTGCCCGTGCGGGGAGTTCTCGCCCAGGAGTCCGGACAACGCGTGCATCTGCTCGGTGCCGCAGCGGCGGAACTACCAGAAGAAGATCTCCGGTCCGATCGCGGACCGGATCGACATCACCCGGTACGTCGAGCAGGAGCGTCAGGTCCAGGCGCCGTGCGACCCGAGCCCGGAGAGCTCGGCCGCGGTCGCCCTGCGGGTCGCCGGCGCCCGCGACCGGCAACGGACCCGGTACGCCGGCACCGACTGGTCGGTCAACGGGCACGTGCCCGGGCACGCGTTGCGCAACGGGTGGCCGCTGGAGCCACGCGCCGCGCAGCAGCTCGACAGCGCCGTGTACGCCGGTTCGTTGACCCGGCGCGGGGCGACCCGGGTCCACCGGGTGGCCTGGACGGTGGCCGACCTGCGCGGCGTCGACCGGCCCGGGTTGGAGGAGCTGTTCGTGGCGCTGCGGCTGCGTCGGGGCGAACCGCTCGACCTCGCGGTGGTGCAGCAGCTCCGGGCCGCGCAGTGAGCACGTCGGCCGACGAGCGCGCGGCGCGGCTGCTGTTGAGCATCGTGGGTGAGCCCGGCGACCCGCGCGTTGCTGCTCTGGTCGACCAGGTGGGGCCCGCCGACGCGGTGGACTTCTTGCAAGCGCGAGGACGTCGCGGTGAGCTCGGCGCTGCACTGGCCCAGCGGATCGCAGCCGCTCGTCCGGAGGAGACCCTCGCCCAGGCTGAGCGACGCGGACTGCGCTTCGTCACCCCGGCGGACCCGGAGTGGCCCGAGGCGCTGGGGGACCTGGACCAGGTTCCGACGCTGCACGAGCGCGGTGGCACGCCGGTGGGCCTCTGGCTGCGCGGAGCGCTGCGTCTGGACGAGGCCGTCGCCGGTTCCGTGGCCATCGTCGGAGCACGATCTGCCACGACCTACGGAGCCGCGGTGGCGGGGTCGATGGCCGCGGACCTGGCAGAGGCGGAGGTTGCAGTCGTGTCGGGCGCTGCCTTCGGCATCGATCAGGCTGCCCATCGTGGTGCCCTCGCGGCGCGGGGAACGACCGTCGCGGTGCTGGCCTGCGGAGCCGACCGGGCCTACCCGACCGCCCACCAGGCGCTGGTCGGCTACATCGCCGAGACCGGCCTGGTGATCTCCGAGGCCCCACCCGGGGGAGCGCCGACCAGGATCCGGTTCCTGGCGCGCAACCGTCTCATCGCTGCCTTGGCGCTCGGCACCGTTGTCGTGGAGGCGGCGGTGCGCAGCGGAGCGTTGAACACCGCCAACTGGGCCGATGCCCTCAGCCGGACCCTGATGGGGGTTCCCGGCCCGGTCACCAGTGCTGCGTCCCAGGGCGTTCACCGGCTGGTCCGCACCCGGAACGCTTTACTCGTCACCGATGCCGCCGACGTGCTGGAAGCAGTACGCCCGGTCGGTCGTCAGCCGGCCGGCTCCGGGACCGACCGGTTCCTGCGGCCACGCGATGCGCTCACGGCTCTCGAGCAGGAGGTCCTGGACGCCGTCCCTGTCGAGCGCGGGGCAGGGGCCGACCGCGTCGCCCGCGCCGCCGGGCTACCTCCGGAGACCGTCGCCAGGACCCTCGCTGATCTGCACGCCGCCGGGTTCGTGGAGCGCTCCGCGGACCGGTGGCGGCTCGTGCGTCAGGAACCGTTCGACGCGCCTGCCGAGAAGGAGGGAGGTGAGTTCGTAGGCTGACGAGGTGGAACAGGTCCCCGAGACGTTCGCTGCCGTCCTGGCGGACTACGAGCGACACCTGGTCTCCGAGCGCGACCTGACCCCGCACACCGTCAGGGCCTACCTGGGCGACGTGTCCGGCATGCTCGCCCACGCGGCAGCGCTCGGCTCGGACTCCCTCGACGACCTGGACATCCGCACCCTGCGCAGCTGGCTGGCAAACCAGCAGACCCGCGGCAAGGCACGCACCACGATGGCCCGACGTGCCACGGCCGTGCGGGTGTTCACGGCCTGGGCGTTGCGCACGGGTCGGGCGAGTGCTGACGCCGGTGCCCAGCTCGGCAGCCCGAAGGCGCACAAGCCGCTCCCGCCCGCGCTCGACCAGGCGCAGGCACGAGCACTGCTCGAGGCGGCCGCCGTGCAGGCCGACGACGGCAGCCCGGTCGGGCTCCGGGACGTGGCGATCCTCGAGCTGCTCTACGCCACCGGGATCCGCGTCGGCGAGCTCTGCGGGCTCGACGTCGACGACGTCGACCGCGGGCGCCGGGTGGTCCGCGTCTTCGGCAAGGGCCGCAAGGAACGCACCGTTCCCTACGGCCTGCCCGCCGAGCAGGCACTGGCCCGCTGGCTCGAGACCGCGCGCCCGACCCTCGCGGTGGCGGGCAGCGGAGCCGCTCTGTTCCTCGGTGCCCGCGGCAAGCGGGTCGACCAGCGAGCCGTGCGATCGATGGTGCACCGACGGCTGGCCGACGTACCCGGGGCACCCGACCTCGGCCCGCACGGACTACGGCACACCGCGGCAACCCACCTCCTCGAGGGCGGGGCGGACCTCCGCACCGTCCAGGAGCTCCTCGGTCACGCCTCCTTGGCGACCACGCAGATCTACACCCACGTCACCACCGAGCGGTTGCGCCAGGCCTACCAGCTTGCTCACCCCCGCGCCTGAGGCTCGAGCGGAAGCAGCCGGACCGCCGCGGTCCGGACCAGCGTCAGCGGATCGCGGTACACACCGTCCCGGATCAGGCCCCAGTGCAGGCACGACCGCGGGGCGCAGTGGCTGCGGCCGGTCTGCAGCGTGCCGATCGGCTGGCCGGCGGCGACGTGGTCGCCCCGGCGTACCAGGGCCAGGACCGGCTCGTAGGTGGTCCGGTACCCGCCGTGGTCGACGACCACGACGCCGCGCCCGGCGATCGTCCCGGCGAAGCTGATCCGTCCGGCCAGGGGAGCGAGAACTTCGGCTCCCGGGGAGCCGAGGAGGTCCACGCCCCGGTGGCCCGCCGACCAGTTCACGGCGGCAGGCGCGAAACCGGCCACCACCTCCGGTCGGGGTTCCAGGGGCCAGGTCGCCGCCGGATGGACCGGTTCCGGCCAGCCGTGCGCGACCGAGACCCGTTCGGTGGCAGAACGTGCGGGAAATGCCTGGGCGAGCGCGGGCACCAGCGGGGGAACGGGCAGCAGCAGGGTGGTGACGAGGGCTCCGGGGATCAGCAGATTCATGTCCCGAGCCTGCGGCGGCGCGCCCCCGGGCGGCACCGACCGATCGCGTCCTGTGGATCCGCAGCCGGTCCGCGCGGCCGGTGGGCGTGAACCGGCCTCCCGTCGTTTCGACACCAGCGCGCCCCGCGGCTAGACTCGTCCACTGCAACCCACCCGGGTTGACTTCGCACGCCCACACACCGTGCCGGTCTCCAAGACGCTGTTCCTGGGAGCCGGAACCACGCGGGTGAGGACCTTCAGTCCCGGCCGAAAGCCAGGTCAGGTCCCACGTAGGCGTCAGGGCAGGCCGCACCACCAGCCTGCAACCAACTGAAAACCGGCTCGTGCGCGCCAGCCTGCGCACGCGCCACAACAGGAAGCAGAAACCGGCATGGCCGTCGTCACTATGCGCCAGCTCCTCGAGAGCGGCGTCCACTTCGGGCACCAGACCCGTCGTTGGAACCCGAAGATGAAGCGCTTCATCATGACCGAGCGCAACGGCATCTACATCATCGACCTCCAGCAGTCGCTGTCGTACATCGACACCAGCTACGCGTTCATCAAGGACACCGTGGCCAAGGGCGGCACGATCATGTTCATCGGCACCAAGAAGCAGGCGCAGGAGTCGATCGCCGAGCAGGCGACCCGCGTCGGCATGCCGTTCGTGAACCAGCGCTGGCTCGGTGGAATGCTCACCAACTTCTCGACCATGAGCCAGCGGATCAACCGTCTCAAGGAGCTCGACGACGTCGACTTCGAGACCGTTGCCGGCTCGGGCCGCACCAAGAAGGAGCTCCTGCAGATGAAGCGGGAGCACGTGAAGCTCGACAAGACCCTCGGCGGTATCCGCGAGATGAGCCGGACCCCGTCCGCCGTCTGGATCGTCGACACCAACAAGGAGCACCTCGCGGTCGAGGAGGCCCGGAAGCTCCGGATCCCGATCATCGCGATCCTCGACTCCAACTGCGACCCGGACCTCGTCGACTACCCGATCCCGGGCAACGACGACGCCATCCGCGCGGTCGGTCTGCTGACCCGCGTGGTCGCCGACGCCGTTGCCGACGGTCTCATCGCCCGCTCCGGTCTGAAGACCGAGGGCGAGGAGAAGAGCATCGGTTCCGACGAGCCGCTGGCTGACTGGGAGCGCGACCTGCTCGAGGGCGACAAGCCCGCCGACGCCGCCGCTGACGAGGCCCCGGCCGCTGAGGCTGTTGCCGAGGACGCTTCGGCTGCCGAGGAGGCCCCGGTCGCCGAGGCCGCTGCCGACGAGGCTCCGGCTGCCGAGGCTGCCGAGACCACCGACGAGACCAAGGAGGCCTGACCCGTGGCGATTTCCGCTGCTGACGTCAAGAAGCTCCGCGACCTGACGGCCGCGGGCATGATGGACGCCAAGAAGGCGCTCGAGGAGGCCGACGGCAACTTCGACGAGGCCGTCAAGATCCTGCGGGTCAAGGGTGCGGCCAAGGCCGAGAAGCGGGCCGGTGAGCGCGAGGCCACCGCCGGCCTGATCGCCTCCTCCGGTGGTGCTCTGGTCGAGATCAAGAGCGAGACCGACTTCGTCGCCAAGAACGCCGACTTCATCGCCACCGCGCAGAAGATCGCCGATGCCGCGAACGCGGCCAAGGCGGGCGACGCCGAGGCGCTCAAGGCGGTCGAGATCGACGGCAAGAAGGTCGGCGAGATCGTCGAGGACCTCGCCATCACCATCGGCGAGAAGATCGAGCTCGGCAACGTCGCCTACTTCGACGGTCCGGTCGCGGTCTACCTGCACAAGCGTGCCGACGACCTTCCGCCGGCTGTCGGCGTGCTGGTCGAGTTCGACGGTGACGAGGCCGCCGCGCGCGGTGCCGCGATGCAGGTCGCCGCGATGAAGGCCCAGTACCTGACCCGCGACGAGGTCCCCGCCGACGTCGTCGCCAAGGAGAAGGACGTCCAGGTCACCAAGACGCTCGCCGAGGGGAAGCCCGAGGCTGCCGTCGAGAAGATCGTTGAAGGACGCCTCGGTGCGTTCTTCAAGGACATCGTCCTGCTCGAGCAGGAGTCGGTCTCGGAGGCCAAGAAGTCCGTGAAGCAGGTCCTCGACGAGGCCGGCACCACCGTGAAGCGGTTCGCCCGCTTCGAGGTCGGCGCCTGAGCCCACTAGGCTGCTGCTGACGTAACGACGAGAGGCCGGGCCGATGATGACTTCAGTTGTTCATCGGTCCGGCCTTTCGCATGCAAGGGGCACTGCGTTTGCCGGGACCACGTGCGAGGAGAACTGATGACGTACAAGCGGGTGCTGCTGAAGCTCTCCGGTGAGGTCTTCGGAGGCGGGAAGGTCGGTGTCGACCCGGACGTCGTGGCCGGGATCGCCCGTGAGATCGCCTCGGTCCAGCGCTCCGGGTGCGAGGTCGCCGTGGTCACCGGTGGCGGCAACTTCTTCCGCGGCGCCGAGCTCCAGCAGCGCGGCATGGATCGCGCGCGGGCCGACTACATGGGCATGCTCGGCATCGTGATGAACTGCCTGGCCCTCCAGGACTTCCTGGAGAAGGAGGGCATCGAGACCCGGGTGCAGACCGCCATCACCATGGGTCAGGTCGCCGAGCCGTACATCCCGCGCCGCGCCATCCGGCACCTCGAGAAGGGCCGCGTGGTCATCTTCGGCGCCGGTGCCGGCCTGCCGTACTTCTCCACCGACACCGTCGCCGCTCAGCGCGCGCTGGAGACCAAGTGCGAGGTCGTGCTGATGGGCAAGAACGGCGTCGACGGCGTCTACACCGCGGATCCGAGGACCAACCCGGACGCCGTGAAGTACGACCACGTCACCTTCCAGGAGGCGTTGCAGCGGGGCCTGAAGGTCGCGGACGCGACCGCGTTCGCCCTGCTGATGGAGAACCAGCTCCCGATGATCGTTTTCGGGATGGAGCCGGAAGGCAACATCCTCAAGGTCGTCCAGGGTGAGAAGATCGGCACGCTCGTGGACAGTGCGAGCGAGAGCTAAGGAGAAGCAGTGATCAACGAGACCCTCAACGAGGCCGACCAGAAGATGGGCAAGGCGGTCGGTGTCACCCGCGAGGAGTTCGCGACGATCCGCGCGGGGCGGGCGAACCCGAACATGTTCTCCAAGCTGATCGCGGAGTACTACGGGACGCCCACGCCGATCCAGCAGCTCGCCTCGTTCACCAGCCAGGACGCGCGCACGATCCTGGTGGCGCCGTACGACATGGGTGCGCTGGCGGCCATCGAGAAGTCCATCCGCGACTCCGACCTCGGCGTGAACCCGTCCAACGACGGCAAGTCGATCCGCTGCGTCTTCCCCGAGCTCACCGAGGAGCGGCGCAAGGAGTACATCAAGATCGCACGGGCCAAGGCCGAGGACGGCCGGGTCAGCGTGCGGAACGTCCGTCGCAACGCGAAGCAGGACCTGGAGAAGCTCGAGAAGGACGGCGAGGTCGGCAAGGACGACGTCACCGGTGCCGAGAAGCGGCTGGACGGTCTGACCAAGAAGCACACCGACGAGATCGACGAGCTGCTCAAGAACAAGGAAGCCGAGCTGCTCGAGGTCTGAGCGCCGGCACTCACCATGACGACCTCACCCGGGGCTGCCCAGCCGACGCCCACGCCCGCCCCCGAGCAGAAGGACCACGGCCGTGCCGGTCGTGACCTGCGCGCTGCCGTCACCTCGGCGGTGCTGCTGCTGGCGATGATCGGCGGCTCGCTGTTCTTCGCCAAGACCGCGTTCGTCGTGGTCGTCGCGGGTGCCGTCGTGGTCGCGATCTGGGAGCTGCACCGCGGCCTGGAGGCCAAGGGCATCGACATCCCCGAGCAGCCGCTGATGGTCGGCGGCGTGGTGATGGTCGGCGTCGCCTACTTCTGGGGTGCGCCGGCTCTCGTCACCGCGACGGCGGTGAGCGCGTTGGTGATCATGCTCTGGCTGCTGCGCCGCGGCGTGGACGGTTTCGTCCAGAACGCCACCGCTGCGGTGTTCACGCTGATCTACGTGCCGTTCCTCGGCTCGTTCGTCGCGCTGCTGCTGGCCGAGGGCGGCGACTGGAAGAGCACCGACCACCTCGACGACGGCGTGAAGGGCATCTGCGCCTTCATCCTGCTGACCATCGCCTCGGACATCGGCGGCTACATCGCGGGCGTCCTCTTCGGCAAGCACCCGATGGCCCCGGTGATCTCGCCGAAGAAGTCCTGGGAGGGGTTCGCCGGGTCGGCGACCGCCTGCGTCGGCGCCGGCATCGGCCTGATGGCCTGGCTCGACGGCGACTGGTGGGTCGGGGTCCTGCTGGGGCTGATCGCCGTCGTGATGGCCACCCTGGGCGACCTGGTCGAGTCGGTGATGAAGCGCGACCTCGGCATCAAGGACATGAGCCAGATCATCCCCGGCCACGGCGGGCTGATGGACCGCCTGGACTCGCTGCTGGCCACGATCGCCCCGATCTGGCTCGTGCTGCACTACCTGGTCTTCAACTAGCCCTCACGCCGGGGAACCGTCGTCCCGCCGGCAGCGTCGGAGAACCATGACGCTGCGACGCGCTCTGACGGTGCTCCTGCTCACGGCTCTCGCCGCTCTCTCGGGTTGCGGCGACAACGGGGGCCGGCGCGACCTGGACGCCTCGGTGGACCCGGGACTCGGCCCGGTCACCTACGTCGTCACCTCGGTCACCGAGCACGGCAAGGCACACCCCCTGGTGGACGGCACCGAGATCCGGATCCGGTTCGCCGACGCCCGGGTCACGCTCACCGCCGGCTGCAACACGATGAGCGGCGGCTACCAGCTCGAGGAGAGCCGACTGACCCTCGACAAGCTGGCGACGACCGACATGGGCTGCGACCAGGCCCGGATGGACCAGGACACCTGGCTCGCCGGCCTGTTCGACCAGCCGGTGCAGCTGATCACGGGCGACCAGCCGACGATCGTGGCCGGCAGCACCGTGCTGGCGATGGCGGACCGGGAGAACGTCCACCCGGACCGGCCCCTGCTCGGCACCACCTGGCAGCTGGACACGATCATCGACGGCGACGTCGCATCCTCGGTCCCGTCGGACCGGACCGCGTCGCTGCGGATCGTCGGGCGCGAGCTCCGGGCCAAGGACGGCTGCAACGACGGCACCGGGACCGTCGTCGTCCGCAACGGCTTGATCGCCTTCGCTGACGTCGACTTCACCAGGCGCCCGTGTCCGAGCAGCGCGCAGGTCGTGCCGGAGCTCGAGCCGTTCCTGAGCGGCAGTGGGTCCTACGTCATCACCGAGAACCGGCTCACGATCACCCGTGACGGTCACGGACTGGGCTTCACCGCGGCCGAGTGATTCGGCGTACGGGCCCCGGCCTGCGAGAATCGGTCGGTCATGACTGAGTCCGACCGAGCGCCCATCAAGACCCTCCCGCTGGTCTTCGAGGAGCCGAAGGGCCGCGGCAAGCCGCCCCGGCACCTGGCCGACCTCACGCCGGAGGAGCGCAAGGCACGCCTGGAGGAGCTCGGCCTGCCGGGCTTCCGGGCCAAGCAGCTCTCGACCCACTACTTCTCCCGGCTCGTCGACGACCCGGCCCAGATGACCGACCTCCCCGCCGCACAGCGGGACGAGCTCGTGGCCGGGCTGCTCCCGGACCTGATGACCCCGCTCCGCACGATGGAGGCCGACAAGGGCACCACCCGCAAGACGCTGTGGAAGCTCTTCGACGGCTCGCTCGTGGAGTCGGTGCTGATGCGCTACCCGGGCCGCGCCACCATGTGCGTCTCCAGCCAGGCGGGCTGCGGCATGGCGTGCCCGTTCTGCGCCACCGGCCAGGGCGGGCTGCAGCGCAACATGTCGACCGCGGAGATCGTCGAGCAGGTCGTCGCCGGCGCCCGCGCGCTGGACCGGGGCGAGGTGCCCGGGGGACCGGGCCGGGTGTCCAACGTGGTCTTCATGGGCATGGGCGAGCCGATGGCCAACTACAAGGCCGTCATCGGGGCGATCCACCGGCTGACCGACAAGACGCCCGACGGCCTGGGGATGTCCGCCCGTGGCATCACGGTGAGCACCGTCGGCCTGGTGCCGCGGATGAAGCAGCTGGCCGACGAGGGCATCCCGGTCACGCTGGCGCTCAGCCTGCACGCGCCGGACGACGAGCTGCGCAACGAGCTGGTCCCGATCAACACCCGGTTCTCGGTCGCCGAGACCGTCGAGGCGGCCTGGGACTACGCCCGGAAGACCAAGCGTCGGGTCTCGATCGAGTACGCGATGATGCGCGGCATCAACGACCAGGCGTGGCGCGCGGACCTGCTGGCTGACGTGCTGAACTCGTACGGCGAGTGGGGATGGGTGCACGTCAACCTGATCCCGCTCAACCCGACTAAAGGTGGACCCATCTTTCAGGGCAAGGTGTTCACCAAGTCCGAGGACGGCGACATGGACGAGTTCGTACGACGCCTGGAGGCCAAGGGCATTCCGACGACCGTTCGCGACACCCGGGGAAACGACATCGACGCTGCCTGCGGTCAGTTGGCTGCGCTGGAATAGCGCATGGCCGTCGAGAACGGCGTCCAAATCAGCTAACGGGGGCGATGTGCGGCCTCAACGTCGGTGAGATCTACGACGGAGTTCTCGCCGTAGGTTTCGCGGAGGAGGGCCATGGCTTCGTAGCGGTAGACGGCGACAAGCGTGACTCTTTCACTCGCACCATCAGTGGTCACCACTGCGGTGAAGCGGCGCCGGGGCAGTTCCCCGTCGCGGCCGCGCACGTAGTCGTCCAACAGAACTCGAACATAGGCAGCCTCAGGCAAGGCGTCGAGGCACGTGCTGTGGATGCTTGAGTCGTTGAGGTGCGCGACTGGACCGCCGCTGTCGAAAAGGCCCGGCGGGAACTGTTGGGCGGCGTCATCGAGACCGATGACCTCGCCACAAAGATGGCACACGGTCTTCCCTCTGAGCAGCAGCGACATGTGTGCATTATGAGCCGATCAGCCGAGCGATCGTCGTGACTTGAAGCTGGGTGCACGTCAACCTGACGTGGTCGCACCTTCAACCTCAGGCCGCTCAACCCGACGCCCGGGTCGAAGTGGACCGCCAGCGACCCGGCGGACGAGCGCGAGTTCGTACGCCGGCTCGAGGCCAAGGGCATCCCGACGACGGTGCGGGACACCCGCGGTCGTGAGATCGACGGCGCCTGCGGTCAGCTCGCTGCTGTCGAGTCCTGAGAAGCAGATCGACCGGACACCCCCACAGCGTCCGGCCGATCCTCGGGTGCTTCGCTCAGACTTCTGACAGCTCCGGCTCCAGGGCCTCGTCGCGACGGCTGATCACCTTCGCTGCGATCGCGCCTCCGGCAAGTGCTGCGACGGTGCCCAGGCCCATCGAGGACTCCGCGGGGGCGGACGGTGCGCACAGGGCGCCCTGCAGCTCGACCGGGGTCGGCAGCAGCAGCTCGGTGTTGCGGTCGTCCGCCGTGCCCGCGTGCGAGGCACGGTCGTTCTGCGGGTCGTTCGCCGACAGCTCGCGCGCCAGGCCGGCCAGACCGACCGTCGTGTTCAGGTCCGGCGTCACGCCCACCTGGGAACCGGCGTGGTCCACGATCGTGGTGAAGATCGACAGCGTGTTGTCGGCGTTGTCGACGACCTCGATGATGCGGGCCTGCTGCGGGTAGTCGATGTGCGAGGCGGTGTTGATCTCCCAGAACCCGCCGGAGTTGTCGGCGCGCACGTGCGGGGTGATCTTGTTGACGTGCGTGTGGCCGTTGACCCAGGCGATCACGCGCGGCTGGCTGAGCAGGTAGCTGGTCACCGCCGCGCCCAGGACCCGCAGGCTCGGGTCGCCGCCGGTCAGCACCAGCGGGTTGCTCATGGTGTCGCTGGTGTGGTGGCTGAAGACGATCACGGCCTTGCCGGTCGCCGAGGCGATGGTGGCCTTGAGCCACGCGAACTGGGCCTGGTCCAGGGAGCCGTCGGCGTACCCGTTCGGGTTGGTCGAGTCCATCGAGATGAACCGGAACGAGCCGTTGTCCCAGAAGTAGTACGCGGTGCCGTTGGTCTGGTTCGCGGCGGTGTAGCCGTGACCGGCCGGCGAGGACGTGGTGTTGAAGTACTCGTTGACCGTCTCCTTGCGCGACAGGTTCTTGCGCGCGGGGTCCGGGGTGACCAGGCGGGCACCGGGCAGCAGGTTGATGCTGCTCAGCAGCTCACCGATGTTCTGGTGCGCGACCGCGTTGAGGATGTCGGACTGGGTGACGCCCGGCGGCACCGTGATGACCTTGACCGCGCCGCGGGAGAGCAGGTCCAGCTGGGTGGTCGAGTTCGGGAAGTTGCCCTGGATCAGGGCGTCGTGGTTGCCGAACACGGTGTACCAGGGGATGTTCAGGCCGGCCGCGACGAACGGGACCCGGGCCTTGTTGAGCAGCCCGGGAACGGTCGGGAAGCCGTAGTTGGACCGCAGCTTGTCGTCCGCCTTGGCCCCAGGGGTGCCGTCGGGGTGCCAGTAGTGGGTGTCGTAGTAGAGCGTGTTGTTGTCCATCACGCCCTCGTACTTGTTCAGGTTGCCGGAGTCCGGCGTGACGGTCTTGCCGCCGTCGAGGATGTCGATGTTCCAGCGAACCTCGTTCTTCTGGCAGTTGTCCGAGTTGTCCCCGGTCTCCACCATGAACTGCAACGGCTTGCCGGTCACCGGACCGTTGGCGAGGTCGTTGATCGCGCGCACCATCGCGTCGGCGACCTGGGCGGTGAGCATCTCGTGCGGTCGGTAGGACGACGAGAGCAGACCCGGGTTGAGACCCTGCGGGTTCGGGTCCTCGAAGCGGTCGAGCCACTCCACCCGGCCGGGGGACTGGTGGTCGACGACGTGGATGTCGCTGAACTGCGCGAACGCCAGCAGCGGGGTCCGGCACGAGGACGGCGAGGAGGTCGGTCCGGCGCCGAGCCCGGTGCGCACGTTGCGTGCCTCCGCCGGGCCCGGGACGAGCTTCTGGTAGCCCTTCGCGTTCGGGGCGGCGAAGGTCCAGGTCTGCGCCGCGGTGGTGCTCGCGATCGCGGACTCGCTCAGCGAGCCGAGGAGGGGGACGGAGGCGGCGGCTCCGCCGGCGACGGCGCCGGCGCGCAGGAGGTTACGACGGGTGAGGTCCATGACGGTCCCAACGACCGTATGTGGCTTGGGTCACGTCCTGGTTACCTGTTGGTAGACCACCGTTCACTTTCGCCCGATTCGCCGGTGAGCAAGCCCACGCAGGGCGGCTGCCGAACGCTGTGGACACCCGTCCTCGGAATCGGGGAGGATCGGTGCAAATGCCGTCCGAACCGCGGCCGGCCGAGCGAGGAGCACGACGATGACGGACGCCCCCGACCCGGCAGCCCTGAAGAAGGTCAATCGGCTCGAGTCGCTGAGCGATCCGGAGCTGTGGGCGGTGATCAGCGCAGGTCGGCACGTGCACCTGCCGGCGGACTGGTCGCTGATCGGCGAGAACACCCCGGCCGATAAGGCCTACCTGATCGTCGACGGGGAGGTCTCGGTCCGCAAGCACGGCGAGGAGGTCGCGCGCCTCGGCCCCGGTGACGTCATCGGCGAGATCGCGATCGTCAACCACAAGCTGCGCACCGCCAGCGTGGTCAGCCTGACCCCGCTCGAGGTCGTGCACTTCACCCGTGAGTCCCTCGAGCAGCTGATCGAGGACGTTCCGGCCTTCGGTGAGGCGATCCGGGGCACCACCGCTGACCGCCTCGGCGAGAGCAGCTGACGAGCCGAGCCCTGTGAGCCCCAAGAAGGACCCGGGGAAGAGCCCGGAGAAGGCCAAGGAGCCGCTGGACCCGCAGCGGACCGTCGAGCTGCTCGAGGAGCACCTGCTCGGCAGCCGGCCGACCCTGAACGGCGACCAGGTGGCCGAGCTCGTCGGCATCGACCGCGACGTCGCCAAGCAGCGCTGGCGCTCGCTCGGCTTCACCGAGGTCGGGGACGACGAGATCGCCTTCACCCCGGCCGACGTCGAGGCGATGCGGCTGACCCAGCGCATGCACGAGCTGGGTCTGATCCGCAGCGACGACGAGGCCGCCCTGATCCGCACCCTCGGCCGGAGCTTCGCCCGGCTGGCGGAGTGGCAGTTGACCGTTCTCGGCGAGACGATCGACCCCGCCGAGCTCGACGAGGCGGGCCTGGTCGCCGTGCTGGACACGGTCACCCCGCTGCTGGAGGAGATCCAGAACTACGTCTGGCGACGCCACACCTTGTCGGCAGCGTCGCGTCTGCTGCTGGCCCCGCCGACCGACGACGAGGAGGGCGGCAGCACGGCGATCGGCTTCGCGGACATCGTCGGCTACACCCGCCAGACCCGATCGCTGTCCCAGGAAGAGCTCGCCCGGCTCGTGGACCACTTCGAAGCCCGTGCGCTGGCGATCATCACCCAGCACAACGGCCGCATCATCAAGACCATCGGGGACGAGATCCTCTTCGCCGCGGACTCGCCGACCGACGCGGCGCACATCTCGCTGGAGCTGGTCGAGGAGCACCTGGTCTACGAGGACTTCCCGCAGCTGCGGGTCGGCACCGCCTGGGGACCGGTCCTGCACCGGCTCGGCGACGTCTTCGGCCCGACCGTGAACATCGCCTCGCGGCTGACCTCGATCGCCCGCGCCGGACGTGCGCTGGTCGATAAGCAGCTGGCCGACGCCATCGAGGACGACGAGTCGTTCAAGCTGCGCCGGATGCGTCGGGCCTCGGTGAAGGGCTACCGCCGCCTGGAGCCGTGGGCCTTGCGTCGCCCGCACGACGAGGGTGGCGAGCTACCCCAGGTCGCCGCGGCGCTGCGCGAGAAGCGGCAGGACCTCCGCAGTGCTGTCGACGAGATCAAGGCGCGCGCCGAACGCGCGGTCGGCCCCGAGGCTGCGGAGTAGCTCCCACACCCCGACCTCGCGGGTCCAGTGCTCCACCCCGACCAGCACCATCGGCACCACCGACGGTGCCTGGGCGTAGTAGTTCGCGCACGCCGCCTGGAAGATCTCCTGGACCGTGCCGGCAGCGCCCGGCAGGAAGACCAGGCCGCGCCGGCACACCTTGAGCAGCACGTCCTCGCGGGTGGCGTTGCTGAAGTACTTCGCGATCACCGACGCCAGCGGGTTCGGCGGCTCGTGGCCGTAGAACCAGGTCGGGATACCCAGCGAGTCCCGGCCGTTCGGGCCGGGTTGCTGGTCGGCCGACGGATCCCGCCGGGGATGGGCCCAGCGCTCCCGGACCGTGAATGCCGCCCGCGCCCAGGCTGACAGGTCGTCGGCGAAGTGCGGGGCTGCGGCGAGGACCGCGATCGCCTCGTCGAGCGCGGACTCGTCGTGGCCGGCCATCCAGGCTCCGAGGTTCGCGGCCTCCATGGCTCCGGGCCCACCGCCGGTCGCGACGGTGAACTGCGTGGCCAGCTCCCGCCCGAGGACCGCGGCCTCGCGGTATCCCGGCTCGTCGCGGGCCAGGGCGTGCCCGCCGAGGACGCCGACGAGCTCGCGGCCTTCCACGAACTCCTCGAGCGCGTCGTCGATCGCGTGGTCGTGCAGCGCGGCGGCCAGGGTCCGGTCGACGGCCCGCGGCTGCAGAGACCAGGCGTAGGCGATCGCGTCCGGGGTCGCCGAGTAGCCGTCCTCGAGGCCGGCGTACAGCTCGTCGGGGGAGTACAGGCGTGCCCGGTACGGGTCGAACGGCACGTCCGGGACGGTCGGGAAGACCAGGCCGCCGCGGCGGCGTACGTCGATCTCGGTGCCCGGCCCTTCGCCGGGCGCGAACCGGCACCCGAGGAACACTCCGCCGGCGACGTTGATGCCGCTCAGCTCGCGGGCGCGGCCGGTCAGGTCGAGCGACTGCAGGTGATAGCCGCGGAGCTTGTGCAGGCCGTCGGCAAGAGCCTCGTCGAAGGCGTCGAGGGTCTCCAGCTCCTTGATCCGCACAGAGCAGAAAATAGCCCTGAAACAAGGGTTTTTGCTGGTCATCGGGCGTTCACCGACACGAGGGACAGCGCTTCCCATCCGTTCCGGGGCACCGGTCACCGTCGAGTCATGAGCGTGACACGTCTTGACCGACGGAGCCCCGCAACAACCGGCTCCGGCCTCCGCATCCTCATCGTGACCGAGTCGTTCCTCCCGCAGGTGAACGGCGTCACCAACTCCGTGCGCCGGGTCCTCGACCACCTCGCCGGGACTCCGCACGAGGCCCTCCTCATCGCCCCCTCGGGCCCCGACTCCTACGCCGGTACGCCGGTCCACCGGGTGACCTCGGTGGCCATGCCGACCTACCGCGACTTCCCGATCGGGCTCGCCTCGCAGCACACGCTGCGCAAGATCTTCGAGGACTTCGAGCCCGACATCGTGCACCTGGCCTCGCCGGCGCTGCTGGGTCGCGCGGCCGGGATCATGGCGCGCAGCCTCGGCATCCCGGTGGTCGCGATCTACCAGACCGACCTGATCGGTTTCGCCGCCCGCTACAAGTTCCCGGGCGCGGTGACGATGATGCGCAAGCTGACCACCAGCATCCACGGCCCCGTCGACCTGAACCTGGTGCCGTCGAGCGCCAGCCGCGAGCAGCTCGACCAGCTCGGGATGCCGAACCTGGAGCTGTGGCCGCGGGGCGTCGACGCCCACCAGTTCAACCCGGCCCGACGCTCCGACGTGCTCCGCGACGAGGTGATGGCGACCGAGGGCGAAGTGCTGGTCGGGTACGTCGGCCGCCTGGCCGCCGAGAAGGAGCTCGACCTGCTCACGGCGATCGAGCACCTGCCGAACCACCGCCTGGTCATCGTCGGCGGGGGGCCGGAGGAGGCGCGGCTGCGCTCGCTGCTGCCGAACGCGGTCTTCCTCGGAGTCCGGCACGGCGAGGAACTCGGTCGCGTGGTCGCCTCGCTCGACGTGTTCGTGCACACCGGCAGCACCGAGACCTTCTGCCAGGCCGCCCAGGAGGCCCTCGCCTCCGGCGTACCGGTCGTCGCTCCGGACGCCGGCGGCCCGCGTGACCTGATCCGGCCCGGGCAGAACGGCCTGCTGTTCGCCCCGGGCAACGGGTCGGACCTGTTCGCCTGCCTCGACGCGCTGGTCTCCGACGGAGGCCTGCGCGCCCGGATGGGCGAGAACGCGTACGACGGCGTGCGCGACCGCACCTGGGCCAGCGTCAACAACGCCCTGGTCGAGCACTACCACCGACTGGTCCGGCCGGCGCCGCTGCGCCTCGTCGGCTGAGCTCTAGCCCTCAACCGACTCGAGCTGCCGCAGACTCCCTTCGCGCCGGCCGGACCTGAACTCACCAGCAGGCGGCGAGCAGCGAGCCGAACAGCTCGTCCTCGTCGACCGCCAGACCGCGTCGGGCGAACCAGGTGCAGATGTTGTGGCAGTCCCGCATCAGGAATTCGGCTCCCTGCGGGTTCGCCACGATGTCGACGATCTGCGGCAGGTCGATGATGACCAGCCGCTCACCCGCTGCGAGCACGTTGTACGGCGACAGGTCGCCGTGCGCCAGCCCGCGCTCTGCCAGAGCGGTCATCGCCCTGCGCAGCTGGTCGAACCATTCGACCAGCAGGTCGGGCTCCGGACGGGTGGTCGCCAGTCGCGGAGCAGGTGCCCCGTCGTCGGTGATCAGCTCCATCAGGATCTCGGTGCCGTCGATCTGCACCGGGTAGGGGACCGGGACCCCGGCCTCCCAGCACCGCTGCAGCGACTCCCACTCGGCCCAGGCCCACTGCCCGGCCGCGATGGCGCGCCCGAAGGTGCTGTTCTTGGCCATCGCCCGGGTGTCGCGGGTGTTCCGGGTCTTCCGGCCCGCGGTGTAGCTGTCGTTGCGGCGGAAGGCGCGGTGGTCGGCGTCCCGGTAGCGCTTGGCCGCCAGGACGCAACCGCCCTCGCCGGCGACTGCGCGCTCGAGCAGGAAGACGTCAGCCTCCTTGCCGGTCTTGAGGATGCCGAGCTCGGTCTCGATCGCAGCGCGATCGGTGACCAGCCAGTCCGGGACCGGCTGCGGGCCGCGCATCAGCGGCTCGAGGTCCCAGTACCGGGTGAAGCGTGACCCGTCGTCGGGGTCGTCGATCAGTTCGTAATCAAAGGTGAAGAAATCAGCCTCGAGTGAGGCGGAGTCGTGCGAGTTCACGTTGTCTCCGAAGATGTGAGGAGGGGCGGCGGGCTACGAGCACGCCAACGGCCGTGATCTGCATGTCACCTCTCCTCTCTTCGGTCGCGAGCGAGCGCTCGCGGAACGCTCCGAGGATGACAGGGCCTCCCGGGAGCGTGCAAAGGGTTTTACGCCGACGGGTGCAGGAGCGCCGCGAGCTCCTCGACCCCGTCAGCCAGCCGGGTGCCCGGCCTGGCCCAGGAGGCGTTCGCGTCGACTGCGTGCACCGGGACGTCCACGGGCAGCACCCCGGACGCAACGAGCTCGTCGGCGAGCTGGCGGCAGCCGTCGCGGTCGAACCCGCACGGCGCCACGACGAAGACGTCGGGCTCGGCGTCCCGGATCGCTTCCCAGGTCACCCGCTGCGACTTCTCGCCGGGCCGGGCCAGCAACGGGACACCTCCGGCCAGCTCGATCATCTCGGGGATCCAGTGCCCCGGAGCGAACGGCGGCTCGGTCCACTCCAGGAACATCACCCGCGGCCGGGGACGGTCGGCCACCCGTTCGGCGACGGCGGCGATCCGCGCCCGCTGGTCGGCCACGACCGCGGCAGCCGTATCGCGGTGGCCCGTCGTCTCGCCGAGGGTCTCGATCGAGGCGAGCACCTCCTCCAGCGTGTGCGGGTCGATGGTGAGCACCTGGGCGGTGCAGCCGAGGTGGGCGAGCGCGTCGTCGACCACCGAGACGTCGACCGCGCAGACCGCGCACAGGTCCTGGGTGACCACCAGGTCGGCGTCGAGACCGGACAGCGCGCCCTCGTCGAGGTGGTACAGATCCTCGCCGCGCGCCATCGCTGCGACCACGAACGCGTCGATCTCGGCAGGGGCCAGACCCTCGGGCATCGCCGAGGTCGACACGATCGTCCGGGTGCGTGCCTCGGCCGGGAAGTCGCACTCGAACGTGACCCCGACGACGTCGTCCCCGGCACCCACGGCGAACAGGATCTCGGTGGTCGAAGGGAGCAGGCTGACGATCCGCACGGGCCAAGACTAGGTTGGGCGCATGACTTCTGAAGAGTCCGTCCTCGCGGCGGTGCCGAAGCAGCTCTACATCGGCGGGAAGTGGATCGACGCCTCGGGCGGAGCGACCTTCGAGGTCGAGGACCCGGCCACGGGCAAGGCGCTCTGCTCGGTCGCCGACGCCACTGCGGACGACGCCCGTGCGGCGCTCGACGCCGCGGTCGCCGCTCAGGCCGGCTGGGCCGCCACCCCGCCCAACGAGCGCTCCGAGATCCTGCACCGGGCCTTCCTCGCCCTGGGTGAGCAGGCCGAGGAGCTGGCCCTGCTGATGACCCTGGAGATGGGCAAGGCGGTCGCTGAGTCGAAGGGTGAGCTCGCCTACGCCGCCGAGTTCTTCCGCTGGTTCTCCGGCGAGGCGCTGCGCCTCGACGGCTACTACAAGACCACCGGCAACGGAGCGAGCCGCGTGCTGGTGATGCGCCAGCCGGTCGGCCCCTGCTACTTCATCACTCCCTGGAACTTCCCGAACGCGATGGGCACCCGCAAGATCGGCCCCGCGATCGCGGCCGGTTGCACGATGGTCGTCAAGCCCGCCCAGCAGACGCCGCTCTCGATGCTCGCGCTGGCCAAGCTCCTCGAGGAGTGCGGTCTGCCGCCGGGTGTCCTCAACGTGATCACCGCGACGGGCTCGGGTGCCGTCTCCGAGCCGATCATCAGCGACCCCCGGCTGCGGAAGCTGAGCTTCACCGGATCCACCCCGGTCGGCAAGAAGCTGATCGCGCAGGCCGCCGACCAGGTGCTGCGGGTCTCGATGGAGCTCGGCGGTAACGCGCCCTTCCTCGTCTTCGCCGACGCCGACCTGGATGCTGCCGTTGACGGCGCGATGCTGGCCAAGATGCGCAACATGGGGGAGGCCTGCACCTCGGCGAACCGCTTCCACGTGCACGAGTCCGTGGCCGATGAGTTCGCCGCCAAGCTCGCCGCCCGGATGGGCGCGCTCACCGTCGGTCGTGGCACCGAGTCCGGGACCGACGTCGGCCCGATGATCGACGCCGCCCAGCAGGACAAGGTCGCCGAGCTCGTCGACGACGCGGTCGCCAAGGGCGCCACGGTTGTGACCGGGGGCAGCAAGGGCGACGGCGAGGGCTACTTCTACGCACCGACCGTGCTCACCGGCGTACCGCAGGACGCCGCAGTCCTGAACGAGGAGATCTTCGGGCCGGTCGCCCCGATCGCCACCTTCAGCACCGACGAGGAAGCGATCGCCGCGGCCAACCGCACCGAGTACGGGCTGGTGGCCTACGTCTTCACCCGCGACCTGCAGCGGGCCTTCCGGGTCTGCGAGGCGCTGGAGACCGGGATGATCGGCCTCAACCAGGGGATCGTCTCCAACGCCGGTGCCCCCTTCGGCGGCGTCAAGCAGTCCGGCACCGGACGTGAGGGCGGCAACGAGGGCATCGCGGAGTACCTGGACACCAAGTACGTGGCGATCAACGTCGGCTCGTGACCGAGGAGCAGGTCGCCCTGGTCGACGAGCTCGGCCAGGTGGTCGGGAGCGCGCCGCGTTCCGTCGTACGCCGTGACAACCTGCTGCACTCCGCGACCGCGATCCTGGTGCACGACACCGAGGGACGTACCTACGTGCACCGGCGCAGCGACACCAAGGACTGGGCGCCGGGTCACTGGGACGCGGCTGCCGGCGGCGTGATCGCTCTCGGCGAGGATCCGTACGCGTCGGCGGTCCGCGAGCTCGGCGAGGAGCTCGGCATCACCGGGGTCGCGCTGGAGCCGCTCGGCACCCACCTGTACGAGGACGACACCACTCGCTGCTTCGAGCACGCGTTCGCCGCGGTCTGGGACGGTCCGGTGATCCACCAGCCCGAGGAGGTCGCCGAGGGTCGCTGGGTCACGCCCGAGGAGCTGGCCGCGATGCTCGGGGATCCGCAGATCGCCTTCGTGCCCGACACGCGTCAGCTTCTCGCCGTACTGGCTGGGAGGATGGGCAGGTGAGCTCTTCCCAGCCGCGCCGTGACGTGGTCATCCTCGGATCCACCGGCTCCATTGGCACCCAGGCGCTGGACGTCGTCCGGGCCAACCCGGACCGGTTCCGGGTGGTCGGCCTGACCGCCGGGGGATCGCAGCGCGACTTCTACGAGGCCCAGGTCGCGGAGTTCGCCCCGGCGTTCTCCGGGTTGGGGGAGGGCGCCTCCGTCGAGGCGGCTGGCCAGGCGTGCGACGTCGTGCTGAACGGGATCACCGGAGCCGTCGGTCTGCGCCCGACCCTGGCTGCCCTCGATGCAGGCAACGTGCTGGCGCTCGCGAACAAGGAGTCCCTGATCATGGGCGGCTCGGTCGTGACCTCGGCCGCGAAGCCCGGCCAGATCATCCCGGTCGACAGCGAGCACAGCGCGCTGGCCCAGTGCCTGCGCGGAGGGCGGGCCGAGGAGGTCCGCAAGCTGGTCCTCACCGCGAGCGGTGGGCCTTTCCGCGGTCGCAGCCGCAGCGAGCTTGCGGATGTCACCCCGACCGAGGCGCTCGCACACCCGACCTGGGACATGGGTCCGGTCATCACCATCAACTCCGCGACCCTGGTCAACAAGGGCCTGGAGGTGATCGAGGCGCACCTGCTCTTCGACATCCCGCTCGACCGCATCGACGTGGTCGTGCACCCGACCTCGGTGGTGCACTCGATGGTCGAGTTCTTCGACGGGTCCACCCTCGCCCAGGCCTCGCCGCCGACGATGCTGATCCCGATCGCCCTGGGGATGGGCTGGCCGGACCGGGTGCCGGAGGCGGCGCCGGCGGTCGACTGGACCTCGCGCCAGACCTGGGACTTCTTCCCCCTCGACGACGAGGCCTTCCCGTCCGTCGGGCTGGCCCGCCAGGCCGGAACCGCCGGCGGCACGGCGCCGGCGGTCTACAACGCGGCGAACGAGGAGTGCGTCCAGGCCTTCCGCGAGGGACGCCTGCCGTTCCTGGGAATCGTCGACACGATCGCCCACGTGCTCATCAGCCACGACGTAGGCTCGACTGCAGCGAATCTCACCCTCGACGACGTGCTCGCGGCAGACGCCTGGGCCCGCGGCGAGGTCACCCGTCTGCTGGAGAAGAACACCTGATGACCGTCCTGCTGTACGTCGCCGGAGTGCTGGCGATCGTCGTCGGCCTGGCTGCCTCGATCGCGCTGCACGAGTGCGGTCACATGTTCCCGGCCAAGCGCTTCGGCGTACGGGTCCCGCAGTTCTTCGTCGGCTTCGGCCGCACGATCTGGTCGGTGAAGCGCAACGGCACCGAGTACGGCGTGAAGGCCTTCCCGCTCGGCGGGTTCGTGAAGCTCATCGGGATGCTGCCCCCGGAGGAGGACCCGACCCGTCCGGCGAGGAAGGACAACGCCTTCACCCGGCTGATCTCGGATGCACGTCATGCCGAGGCCGAGCTGCTGGTGCCCGGAGACGAGAAGCGGATGTTCTTCCGCCTCCCGTGGTGGAAGAAGGTCATCGTGATGGCCGCCGGCCCCACGGTGAACCTGGTGATCGCGTTCTTCCTCTTCGGCGGGGTGTTCTGGTTCCACGGCGTCCCGGAGACGACCACCACGGTCGACTCGGTCGCGAAGTGCGTGATGGCGGTGCACGAGGACCAGCAACCTCGGGCCTGCCGGGCCAGCGACCCGGTGGCTCCGGCGCTCAAGGCCGGGTTGCGTTCCGGCGACACCATCGTCGCCTTCGGCGACACCAAGATCACCCAGTACACCCAGCTGCAGAAGCTGATCCGCTCCAACCCGGACAAGAAGGTGGTCCTCACCGTCCGCCGCGACGGGAAGCTGGTGCACCTGACCGCGACGCCGAGCGTGAACCAGCTGCCCGCCCTGGACGGCAGCACCGCGAGCGTGAGCGTCGGCTACCTGGGCATCACCCCGACCCAGGAGAACGTCGCCAAGGGCGCCGGCTACACGATCGGCCAGATGGGCGGCTACACCAAGGACACCGTCCAGGCCCTCGGCAAGCTGCCGGTGCGACTGTGGGGCGTCGCCAAGGCGGTCGTCGGCGTCGAGAAGCGGGATCCCAACAGTCCGATGAGCGTGGTCGGGGTGGGACGTGTCGCCGGCGAGGTCGCCTCGGACGACAAGGTCGACATCGGAGACCGGATCGCCTTCGTGGTCACGCTCCTGGCCGGGGTCAACCTGTTCGTCGGCATGTTCAACTTCGTGCCGCTGCTGCCGCTCGACGGCGGCCACATCGCCGGAGCCCTCTACGAGGCGTTGCGCCGCGGCCTCGCACGCTTGCGGGGCCGGCCCGACCCGGGGCACTTCGACGTCGCTCGCCTGCTGCCGGTGGCGTACGTGATGGCGGGTCTCCTGCTGGTGATGACCGTGCTGCTGGTCTACGCGGACATCGTCGCCCCCGTGGCGTAAGACGGTTCACGACCGACGGATACCCTGGGTGCCATGACATCGGTCCCCCTCGGCATGCCCGCTGCACCGCCGCCGGTTCTGGCCCCGCGTCGCGAGACGCGCCAGATCAAGGTCGGCAAGGTCGGCGTCGGCAGCGACTCCCCGGTGTCGGTGCAGTCGATGACCACGACGCTGACCGCGGACGTGAACGCGACGCTCCAGCAGATCGCCGAGCTGACCGCGACCGGCTGCGACATCGTCCGGGTCGCCTGCCCCTCGCAGGACGACGCCGAGGCGCTCCCGGAGATCGCCAAGCACTCGCAGATCCCGGTCATCGCCGACATCCACTTCCAGCCCAAGTACGTCTTCGCCGCGATCGAGGCCGGCTGTGCCGCGGTCCGGGTGAACCCGGGCAACATCAAGAAGTTCGACGACCAGATCAAGGAGATCGCCGCGGCCGCCACCGACCACGGCACCTCGATCCGGATCGGTGTCAACGCCGGCTCGCTGGACCCGCGGCTGCTCGCCAAGTACGGCAAGGCGACGCCGGAGGCTCTCGTCGAGTCCGCCAAGTGGGAGGCCTCGCTCTTCGAGGAGCACGGCTTCCGCGACTTCAAGATCTCGGTCAAGCACAACGACCCGGTCGTGATGGTGCGCGCCTACGAGCTGCTCGCGCAGGAGGGCGACTGGCCGCTGCACCTCGGCGTGACCGAGGCCGGGCCGGCCTTCCAGGGCACCATCAAGTCCGCCACCGCGTTCGGCGCACTGCTTTCCCAGGGCATCGGCGACACGATCCGCGTCTCCCTCTCCGCGCCGCCGGTCGAGGAGGTCAAGGTCGGCATCCAGATCTTGCAGTCGCTGAACCTGCGCCCGCGCAAGCTCGAGATCGTCTCCTGCCCGTCCTGCGGTCGCGCCCAGGTCGACGTCTACACGCTGGCCGAGCGGGTCACCGCCGGGCTGGAGGGCATGGAGGTCCCGCTGCGGGTGGCCGTGATGGGCTGCGTCGTGAACGGACCGGGAGAGGCCCGGGAGGCCGACCTCGGCGTCGCCTCGGGCAACGGGAAGGGCCAGATCTTCGTCAAGGGTGAGGTCATCAAGACCGTCCCGGAGTCGCAGATCGTGGAGACCCTCATCGAGGAGGCCATGCGTCTCGCCGAGGAGATGGAGCCGGTCGAGGGCGCCTCGGCCGAGGTGACCGTCAGCTAGTCGGCGTACCGGTCGGCGTTCCCGTAGGGCTTCCCGTCGGGCTCCCCGAGGGCTGGTCCTCGGGCGTGCCGAGCAGTCCTTCCTGGGCGCGCTGGGCAGCGACGATCACCTGGAGCGCCTGCTGGCAGGCGGGCCACGCCTTCCCCGCCTGGGCCAACGCGTCCAGGTCCTCGAGGGCCGCTGTCACCGCGGCGTCGTCGTCGATGCTCACCGACGCCAGGTGCTCCCAGGCGGGTTGCAGCTCGGCGTTGGCCTCGGCGGCGTGCGCGGTCAGGGTCGCCACCGCCGCCTCCACCTGCTCGTGGGTCGGCGCCTTCACCGTCTTGCCGTTCGCGCCCTTGACCGGAGCGGGCACCGGGTCGTGCAGGTACAGGTCGACCGTGGCGGCGACCTGCTCCCGCTGGTACTCCATGTCGTAGGGACGCAGGCGGTCGCTGAACTGGCGCAGCGCGGTGATCGCGTTGACCTGGTTCTCGACCCGGGCCTGGCAGTCCTCGGCCGTGGTGGTGTTCTCGTAGTAGTCGACCGTCGCCAGGACCGTGGTCCAGCGGCTGGCCAGCGCCGATGGATCGGTGTCCTGGTCGAGACCCAGCACGCTCTCGGCGACGTCGTGCCACTGGTCGCGGCACTCCTGGACGCTCGCGGAGATCGATGTCGCCTTCGACTTCTTCGGGGCGTCGTCGCACCCCGCGGTGATCGGTACGACGACGAGCGCCAGCGCACCCGCGACCGCCACCCACCGACCGGACATGGGCTCACCGTAGCGGCAGCGGAGGCGCTCGGCAGGGGGTTGCGCCGCGTCGGTCCTACGCGGCACCAAGGCCCACGCAATAGGCTCTGGCCGTGCTCGCAGCAGACGCGTCCGACGCCGGGCGGCCCGAGGGCCGTACGTCGGGCGTGCGCGTGCTGGGACCGGCCGATCTCCCGGCCGCGCTGGAGGTCCTCAACGCCGACCCGGTGACGAACGTCTTCGCGGAGTACCGCAGCCGGATCACCCAGCTCGACCAGCGCTGGCTGGGCGGGCAGATGTGGGGGTACGTCGCGGACGGTGAGCTGGTCTCGCTGTGCCACGTGGGTGCGAACCTCGTCCCGGTCCAGGCCGGCGAGGACGCCTGCGCCGCCTTCGCCGAGCGGGCGCTGCGCCAGCGGCGGCTGAGCTCGACCATCGTCGGACCGCACGACGCAGTGGCACGGCTCTGGTCGGCACTGGGACCGAGCTGGGGACCCGCGCGCGACGAGCGCTGGGACCAGCCGCACCTGGCGATTTCCTCGGACCCGTGGATCGAGGCCGACCCCGGGGTCCGGCGCACCGAGGCGGGGGAGGTGGACGAGCTCTACCCGGCGTGCGTGGCGATGTACACCGAGGAGGTCGGGGTCTCGCCCGAGGCCGACGGGGGTCGGAACATGTACCGCGCGCGGGTCAGCCAGCTGGTCAACCGTGGCTGGTCGTTCTCGCGCATCGAGAACGGCAAGGTGCTGTTCAAGGCCGAGATCGCCTGTGCCTCGCCGCTGGCCTGCCAGGTGCAGGGCGTGTACGTCGACCCGGCGCACCGCGGCCAGGGACTCGGGGCTCGAGGGATGGCGAGCGTGGTCGAGTTCGCCCGCCGCGAGGTCGCCCCGACGGTGGCGCTCTACGTGAACGCCCACAACCTGCCCGCGCGCGCCGCGTACGCGAAGGTCGGCTTCACCCAGACGACCACGTTCTCGACCCTGATGTTCTGACGGCTGGCTACGCTCGCCGTATGACCGCACCCCTGCGCCGGGACGCCAAGTTCCTGATCGCCGCCTTCCTGACCTCCGGCACCGTCCACCTGGTCAAGCCCGACATCTGGGAACCACTCATGCCCGACTGGGTACCGGCGCACCGCGAGGTGATCCTGTACTCCGGCGTCGCCGAGATCCTCTGCGCCGCGGGGATGGCGCTGCCGTCGACCCGCAAGCTCGCCGGCCGTGCCAGCGCTGCGCTGCTGGCCGCGGTCTACGTCGGCAACCTCAAGATGGCCGTGGACGCCTCGAAGACGAACAACACCGCGTTCAAGGCCGCCGCCTACGGCCGGTTGCCCCTGCAGTTCCCGATGTTCCGAGCGGCTCTGCGCGCGGGTCGCGCCTGACGGTCGCGATCAGCGGTTCACGGCACAGGTGCTGGTGCTCGCCGGATTCTGGGGGAGGAGCTCTGCGCGCGACGGTGCGGTGATGCTGACCGCCTTGCCGAGGTCGCTGAACACGACCCGGGCGTGGGTCTTGGACACGAAAGCCTTGAGCTTCGAGGTCAGCGGAGCGCGGGCCGCCTCCAGCGCGGTGAAGACCTGGGTTCCTTCGACCGCAGCTCCGGACGGCCCGCCGTTGGCAGTGACGTCGAGGAGGACCGGAACCAGGACCTTGCTCAAGGCCGCGCGCTCGCCGGCGATGGCCGATCCCGCGACGCCGAGGAACTGCAGCGCGCTGTAGGCGTCGACCGCCAGGTGCGGGCCGTCCATGCCGTCCCCGGAGCCGACGACCGTGGCCTTCGCCAAGATGGTGACCGCCGTCGGCAAGGAGCTGCCCCGGGCGGAGGTGACGCCGGTCAGCTTGGTGATCTCGGGCAGGTCGGTCCGCAGCCAGCAGCCGGTCCAGCTGCCCCACTCCTTGAGCTGGAGGAACCAGGTGCCGCCCGCGGTGCTGCGCACCCGTACCACCTGCACGCGGGGCTTGCCGCTGGCCTCGTCGATGCCGAGGATCGCGCGCTCGTAGGCCGACGCGGCGGGTCGCAGCCGGTAGCTGCCGGTCTCGTGCGCGGTGGGCTGGCTGACACCGTCAGCCGTCACCTCGGACTCGTAGGTCCCGGTCGGCGCGCGCTTGAACGCCGCCAACGCCTTTGCCAGGAGGTCGCGCTGCGCCCCGGTCTGGGCGTGGTCGGCCGGGGTCGTGGGATCGGCAGGCTTGCTCGACGCGCCACCACAGCCGGACACCGCCAGCGCCAGAGCGGCGATGAGGGCGGCGGTGCGGTGCATGCCGGTGATGATGTCAGGAGGCCCTGAGCCGCTCGACGGCGAATCCCCTTCGGCGAGGCCCCGTGCCGCCGACTAGCCTTCTCCCCATGATCCTGAGGATGTCGTCCCTGTTCGTCCGGACCCTGCGTGAGGACCCGGCGGACGCTGAGGTGCCGAGCCACAAGCTGCTCGTGCGCGCGGGCTACATCCGTCGGGCGGCGCCCGGCATCTACACCTGGCTGCCGCTGGGTCTGCGGGTGCTGCGCAACGTGGAGAACATCATCCGCGAGGAGATGGACGCGATGGGCGCCCAGGAGCTCCAGTTCCCGGCGCTGCTGCCGCGCGAGCCCTACGAGGCCACCGGTCGGTGGACCGACTACGGCGACGGCATCTTCCGGCTCAAGGACCGCAAGGACGGCGACTACCTGCTCGGCCCGACGCACGAGGAGATGTTCACGCTCGTCGTGAAGGACCTGTACTCGTCGTACAAGGACCTGCCGGTGTGGCTGTACCAGATCCAGACCAAGTACCGCGACGAGGCGCGTCCGCGGGCGGGCATCCTGCGCGGACGTGAATTCATCATGAAGGACAGCTACTCCTTCGACACCTCCGACGAGGGCCTGGACCGCTCGTACGCCGCTCACCGCGACGCCTACATCAAGACCTTCGACCGACTCGGCTTCGACTACGTGATCGTCAAAGCGACCGCCGGCGCGATGGGCGGCTCGAAGTCCGAGGAGTTCCTGGCCAAGGCCGCCGTCGGCGAGGACACCTACGTCCGCTGCACGAACTGCGACTACGCCGCGAACGTCGAGGCGGTCGAGGTGCGAGCGCCTGCTGCGGTCGCCTACGACGACGCCCCGGCCGCGCACGCCGAGGACACCCCGGACACCCCGACCATCGACACCCTGGTCACGCACCTCAATGCCGCGCACCCGCGGGCCGACCGACCCTGGCACGCGGGCGACACCCTGAAGAACGTGCTGGTGCTGCTCAAGCACCCCGACGGCACGAAGGAGCCGCTCGCGATCGGCATCCCCGGCGACCGCGAGGTGGACCAGAAGCGCCTGGAGGGTCAGCTCGAGCCGATCGAGGTCGAGCCGATGGACGACGCCGAGATCAGGAAGCACCCGGCGCTGGTCAAGGGCTACATCGGTCCGGCGGTGCTGGGGGAGAAGTCCGAGTCCGGGATCCGCTACCTCGTCGACCCGCGCGTGGTCGAGGGCACCCGGTGGGTCACCGGCGCGAACGTCGCCGGCAGCCACGTGCTCGACCTGGTGGCCGGGCGGGACTTCAACGCCGACGGCACCATCGAGGCTGCGGAGGTGCGCGACGGCGACGCCTGCCCGAACTGCGCGGACGGGACGCTGGAGTCGGCGCGCGGCATCGAGATGGGCCACATCTTCCAGCTCGGGCGCAAGTACGCCGAGGCGTTGGACCTTCAGGTGCTCGACGAGAACGGCAAGCTGGTCACAGTCACGATGGGCTCCTACGGCATCGGCGTCTCGCGTGCCGTGGCGGCCATTGCCGAGGGCAACAACGACGAGCTGGGTCTGGTCTGGCCGCGCGAGATCGCGCCGGCCGACGTCCACGTGGTCGCCGCCGGCAAGGAGGAGGCGGTCTTCGCCGCCGCCGAGGCACTTGTCGCCGAGCTGGACGCCGCCGGTGTCCGCGTGATCTACGACGACCGGGCCGGCAAGGTGAGCCCCGGGGTGAAGTTCAAGGACGCCGAGCTGATCGGCGTACCGACGATCGTCACCGTCGGCCGGGGTCTGGCAGACGGCACGATCGAGGTCAAGGATCGCCGCAGCGGCGACCGGACCGAGGTGCCCGTCGCCGAGGCGGCCGGGCAGCTGGTCGCCCTGGTCCACGCCTGACTCGCCTGACCGGACGGTTTCCGGTCCGTCTCCGTTCCGTATCAACTTCTGCCGCAGGACTAGAGCGCCCGCGGCAAACCTTCCGCTGAATCTGCGATTTTCTGTATTTCTGACATCTGCAGTGGTCTCATCGTTCCCGTGCGGCCGTGAGCGGCTCTACGCTCCGATCAACCCAGCGGGAGGAACCCAGCCATGAACCGGACCACCAAGCGTGCAGGCGCCGTCCTCGGCGCGCTCACCTGCGCCTTCGCCCTCTCGACGTCGGCGGTGCCGGCGTTGTCCGCCTCGGCCTCGGGGAGCACCGGCAAGGACTGCTTCGACCCGACCACCGTGAACGCGGCCGCGCGCGGCGCCAGCAACCCGCGGGCGCACGACACCCGAGCGATCACCGCGAAGCAGCAGGCGGCGATCGAGGCGAAGACCAAGAAGATCCTGGCCGCCAAGAAGGCCAGCGCCTCCAAGGGCAAGCCCGGCGGCGGGGGTGGCGGGGGCACCGGTACCGGAGGTCCGCTGAACAACATCCCGGTGTACATCCACGTGATGACCTCGACCAGCGGTGCCGGCAACGTGACCGATGCCCAGATCGCGGCCCAGATCAACGTGCTCAACCAGACCTACTCCGGCCACGACGTGAACGGGAACGGCAACGACACCGGTGCCCGGTTCTACCTGGCCGGTGCGAACCGGATTGCCAACAACACCTGGCACACCGACAGGCAGAGCACCACCTACCGGGCGCAGACCCGCCAGGGTGGCAAGAACGCGCTGAACATCTGGCTCGTCGACTTCAATTACCTGGGCATCGCCACGTTCCCGTGGGACTACGCGTCGAACCCGTCGATCGACGGCATCCGGGTGCAGTACAGCTCGCTGCCCGGCGGCAGCGCGACCAACTACAACCTCGGCGAGACCGCGACCCACGAGGCCGGTCACTGGCTCGGGCTCTACCACACGTTCCAGGGCGGCTGTAACGCTCCGGGCGACGAGGTCGCGGACACCCCGGCCCAGGCCTCGCCGAGCAGCGGCTGCCCGACGGGACGCGACTCCTGCGCGGCTCCCGGCCTGGACCCGATCCACAACTACATGGACTACAGCTACGACAGCTGCTACTACGAGTTCACCCCGAACCAGGTCACCCGCATCGGCCAGATGTGGACCGCCTACCGGCAGTGACCCGATGACCTGCCGAAGGGCCGGACCGTCCACAGCGACGGTCCGGCCCTTCGTCGTCCACACCCTCGCGGAGCGCGGTCGAAGCCCGGCCTGACCGCGGGCCAACCTCCCTGCCTCGGCGCAGAACCCGCTGCGCCTCGACCGGCTCCTTGGGAGGAACCATGATCCGCTTCCACTCTCGCCTGCTCACCGGCCTCGCGGCCGCAGCGGCGCTGCTCTGCGCCTCGCCCGGCAGCGCCCCGGTGCTGACCGCTGCTCACCTCGACCACTGCTTCGCACCGTCCGAGCACGGCGCCGCAACGGTGGGAGCGCGCAGCGCGAACCCGCGAGCCGGCGACCACCGCTCGATCTCGAAGGCGCAGCAGGCCACGATCGAGTCCGAGACCAAGAAGCGCCTGGCGCGGCGGAAGGCGTCCGGGGCGGGACCGGTCACGATCCGGGTCTACGTGCACGTGATGGAGTCGAGCACCGGGGCCGGGAACGTCAGCGACAGTCGCATCGATCGGCAGATCGACGTGCTCAACCAGACCTACTCAGGCAAGGACGCAGACCACCCGGGCGGACCGGACACCGGCTTCCGGTTCCGGCTCATCGACGTCGACCGGTACCGCAACAGCACCTGGCACACCGACGGCGACAGCGAGACCTACCGCGACCAGACCCGGCGGGGGACTCGGACCGCCCTGAACGTCTGGCTGGTCGACTTCGACTACCTCGGCATCGCGACGTTCCCCTGGGACTACGCCGCGGAGGGCGACGTGGACGGGGTGCGGATCCAGTACACCTCGCTGCCCGGAGGCAGTGCGACGCACTACAACAGCGGCAAGACGCTGACCCACGAGACCGGCCACTGGCTCGGGCTGTACCACACGTTCCAGGACGGCTGCTCGTCCCCGGGTGACGAGGTCAGCGACACTCCTGCCCAGGCATCGCCCAGCACGGGCTGCCCCACGGGACGGGACTCCTGCAGCTCACGCGGGCTCGACCCGATCCACGACTACATGGACTACAGCTACGACTCCTGCTACCAGTCCTTCACGCCGGGGCAGGTCTCCCGGATGAAGCAGATGTGGGCCGCCTACCGGGCCTGAGCACAGCGGGCCGGCAGCGGAAATCCGGCTGCCGGCCCGCACCCTTCCCGGATAGGTTCACGCCCGTGAGCCAGCAGATCGACGCCGTCATCTTCGACTGGGGCGGGACGCTGACCGCCTGGCACGACATCGACTTCCACGCGGAGTCGCTGGCGCTGGCGGCGGCGGTCAACGCCTCGCCCGATCCCGACGACGACGTGCACGCGCACGCGGCCAAGCTGCATGCGGCCGGCGCCGAGGTCTGGGGCTGGAGCCGGGACGAGCAGCGCAGTGCCACCGTCGCGGACCTGTTCGAGGTCGCCGGGCTCGGGCACGACCCGCAGCTGCTGACGGCGTACCGGGAGTTCTGGGAGCCGCACACGCTCACCGACCCCCAGGTCGGTCCGCTCTTCGACGCGCTGCACGCGAGCGGGATCCGGGTCGGCGTGCTCTCCAACACGATCTGGCCCCGCGCGTGGCACCGCGACTGGTTCGCCCGCGACGGCGTCCTCGCGCAGATCGACGCGGACGTCTACACCAGCGAGATCCCGTGGACGAAGCCGTCGCCGAAGGCGTTCCAGGCCGCGATGAACGCCGTCGGGATCGCCGATCCGGCACGCTGCGTGTACGTCGGGGACCGGCTGTTCGACGACGTCTGGGGCGCGCAGAACGCCGGGATGAAGGCGATCCACGTCCCGCACAGCACCATCCCGGCCGAGCAGCTCGGGCATTCCGAGGGGGTGCCGGACGCGGTTGCGCACGAGCTCGCGGAGATCACCGCAATTGTTGCCGGGTTGTGCAGTGCATGAACCAGAAGCGGCGGGGTAGTTCCTCTGCCTCCCGGAACCCGTCAGGATCGAATAGCGGAGCCGGGGAACATCTCGGGGGTTCCTCGCAACTCCAGCTGACGAACGGCCGCTTGGTCGAGAGCGACAAGGGCCCATCGGCGCTCAGCGCCGGCGGTGCTCTCGATGAGCAGGCCGAACGTCGATGCGATGCGGCGCTCCACCAGGAGCGCCGCATCGGTCATCTCCGAGGTCGTCCGCACGCGTGCGGGCAGGTCGTAGGCGACCGCGGCCGGCGTCGGGACCGCGCCGAGGGCGGAGATCATCACGGTCAGCTGGTCACGGGACCTCCGGTGGTCGGAGTAGGCGGTGGACAGGGTCGCGTAGAGCGCCGGCTGACGGGACTGCGAGGCCTGTGCGCCGAGGAAGGCGTAGACGGCGAGCGCGGCGTGCTCGGCGGCGAGCGCGTCCTGCAGGGCGTCGAGCCCGACCTTGGCCCGGGCGACCACCGGTAGCCGAAGTGCCGCGAGCTGGTGGTGGCCCCCCAGCACCCGTGCCTTCAGGGTCTGCTGCGCGATCCCGGCGGACATCGTCCCGAGCAGGCGAGCGAAGCTGCCGCTCTCGGCCTGGAGCGCCAACCGGTCCAGCTCTTCGCGCAGGCCGAGTTCGCCCGATCCGGCGTTCAGCAGCGCCTGGGCGGCTTCGCCAGGCGGCTGGACCTGGGCGCCCGCGGTCGAGGTGTCCACCCGCTTGGGGACGGCGGCGATGAGGGCGTCGAGGTGTGCCTGGTGCAGAGTCCGCAGTCCGCTGAGCCGGGAGGCGAGGGAGGGGAACGCGGTCACGGTGTCGCCGAGCAGGTTCACCTGGGTGCGGATCAGCACGACCGCCTTCACCGCGACGGCGACGTCGGGGGACAGGTCGCGCACCGCCTTCGCGGCGGGCGTCTTGTCCGAGCTGTACGGATTGTTCAGGGTGCAGCCCGAGAGCAGGGCCGCTCCGGCGCCGAGGCCGACGAGCAGCACCGAGCGGCGGTCCGGTCCGTGCTCGCTCGGGCTGGTGCTCATGGTCGGGCATCGTAGCCAGGGGTCGGCGGGGCTCTGTCGCGGCGTGGGCGTCAGGACTTCCTGGAGGCGTCCACTAGGCTTGGCGCACCACAACAACACAGCAGGAGGTCGCGTCGTGAGCACGCCGGACATCACCGACCGCCTTGCAGGTGTGCTGGCCGCGCCGGTCGAGTCGCTGGGACTCGACCTGGAGGCCGTGGAGCTCTCCAAGGCCGGGAAGCGGTCCGTGCTGCGCATCGCCGTCGACAAGGACGGCGGTGTGGACATGGACGACATCGCCGAGGCGACCAAGGCCGTCTCGGAGGTGCTGGACACCTCCGACCTGATGGGGAACGGGGCGTTCACCCTCGAGGTGACCTCGCCCGGTGTCGACCGGCCGCTCACCCTGCCGCGACACTGGCGGCGCAACGAGACCCGGTTGGTGAAGGTCGATCTCACCGACGGCGGCGCGCTCACCGGCCGGATCGTCTCCGCCGCCGACGACGCCGCGGTCCTCGACGTCGAGGGCGAGCAGCGCACGCTCGGCTACACCGAGGTGGCCAAGGCCAAGATCCAGATCGAATTCAAGCGGGAAGGCTGAGACGTGGACATCGACATGAGCATCCTGCGCATGCTCGAGCGGGAGAAGGAGATCTCCTTCGACGTGCTCGTCGAGGCGATCGAGCAGGCCCTGCTGACGGCGTACCACAAGACGCCCGGGGCGCTGGAGCACGCCCGGGTCCAGCTGGACCGCAAGAGCGGCCACGTGGTCGTGCTCGCGCGGGAGAGCAGCGAGGAGGGCGAGCCCGAGGGGGAGGAGTTCGACGACACCCCCGCCGACTTCGGCCGGATCGCCGCCACCACCGCGAAGCAGATCATGCTGCAGCGGCTGCGCGACGCCGAGGACGAGATCAAGTACGGCGAGTTCTCCGGCAAGGAGGGCGACATCGTCTCCGGGCTCATCCAGCAGGGCCGCGACCCCAACGACGTGATGGTCGACCTGGGCAAGCTCGAGGCGCTGCTGCCCCAGGGCGAGCAGGTGCCCGGTGAGGACTACTCGCACGGCAACCGGATCAAGGCCCTGGTGGTCAGTGTCCGCAAGGGCATGCGCGGGCCGCAGGTGATGCTGTCGCGCACGCACCCGAACCTGGTCAAGAAGCTGTTCGCCCTCGAGGTCCCCGAGATCGCCGACGGAACCGTCGAGATCGTCGCCATCGCCCGCGAGGCCGGTCACCGGACCAAGATCGCGGTGCGCTCCGACGTGTCGGGGGTCAACCCGAAGGGTTCGTGCATCGGTCCGATGGGCCAGCGCGTGCGCAACGTGATGAACGAGCTGCACGGCGAGAAGATCGACATCGTCGACTGGTCCGACGACCCGGCGGACATGGTGGCCAACGCGCTCAGCCCCGCGCGGGTGACCAGCGTGACCGTCGTGGACGAGGCGGCGCGCTCCGCACGCGTCGTGGTCCCGGACTTCCAGCTGTCCCTGGCGATCGGCAAGGAGGGTCAGAACGCCCGCCTGGCGGCCCGCCTGACCGGCTGGCGGATCGACATCCGCTCCGACGAGGCCCTCGAGGAGCCGCCCGGGTCCTGACAGGGCCCGTATGTCGGTTCGGACTTCCGGACCGCAGCGGCTAGACTCACCTGCTGGTGACCCCCCACGACCCCCGACGCCCGACCGGACCTGTCCGGACGTGCATCGGATGCCGCGAGAAGGCCGCCAAGCGTGAGTTGCTCCGAGTCGTCGCAGGTGACGGGACCGTGGTCCCCGACCCGGGCGGATCGGCGCCGGGCCGCGGTGCACACCTGCATCCGAGCCTCGCGTGCTTCGAACTCGCCGAACGAAGGCGCGCCTTCACCCGAGCCCTGCGGTACGACGCGGGAGCGGGCGGTGCGCTGGACCTCAGCGGCCTGGAGCAGTACCTCACCACCCAAGTCCGATAGCCGAGATGAAACTGGAGCATCAGCTCATGAGCCTGCGATGAGAACTTCGCGATGAGCGTGCACATCAACTAGCGGTCCGCAGACCCCGGTTTCAGCCGGGCTCGGACCAGGAGGAACAAGAGTGTCCAAGGTCCGAGTCCACGAACTCGCAAAGGAATACGGCGTCACCAGCAAGGATGTGCTGGGGATGCTCAGCGAGCTCGGAGAGTTCGTCAAGGCCGCCTCGTCGACGGTGGAGCCCCCCGTCGTCAAGCGGTTCCAGGACAAGTACGGCGCTGAGCTGACCGCCAAGGCGGAGGCCGCGGCGGCCAAGAAGGCTGCCAAGAAGGCGCCGGCGAAGAAGGCTGCCGCGAAGACGGCCGAGCCCGCCGAGGCGGCGGCCGCCGAGGCGCCCGCCGCCGAGGAGGCTGCTGCTGCCGCGAAGGCCGCGCCGCGCCCCGGCCCGCGCAAGGCCGCCGAGTCCGAGCCGGAGCCCGAGGTGGAGGCCCCCGCGGCCGCTGTCGAGGCCCCGGTCGAGGCTCCGCCGGCCGACGAGCCGCCCGCTGCCGAGGCCCCGTCGCGCCCGGCCGCACCCCGTCCGGGTGCTCCGCGCCCGGGCAACAACCCGTTCTCCTCGACCCAGGGCATGGGCTCGCGCCCGGCTGCCCCGGCCGCGCGTGAGGGCGGTGCGGCTCCGGCCGGCCGTCCGGGCATGCCGCGCCCGAACCCGGCGATGATGCCCAAGTCCCCGGCTGCCTTCGGTGGTGGCCCCGGCGGCGCGCGTCCGCGTCCCGGCGGTCCCGGTGGTGCTCCGGGCCGTGGTGGCCCCGGTGGTGCTCCCGGCCGTGGTGGCCCGGGCGCCCGTCCCGGCGCCGGTGCCGGTGCTCCCGGCCGCGGTGGCTTCGGCGGTGGTCCCGGTGGCGCGCCCGGTGGTGGTGGTCCCGGTGGCGGCGGTCGTCCCGGCGGCGGTGGCCGTCCGGGTCAGCGCGGCAGCACCCAGGGTGCCTTCGGTCGCCCTGGCGGCCCGTCGCGTCGCGGTCGCAAGTCGAAGCGGGCGCGTCGCCAGGAATTCGAGCAGATGGAAGCCCCGACCATTGGCGGCATCCGCGTCCGGAAGGGCAGCGGCGAGACCGTTCGCCTGGCCCGCGGCTCCTCGCTGACGGACTTCGCCGAGAAGGTGGGCGTCGACCCGGCTTCGCTGGTGCAGATGCTGTTCTCGCTCGGCGAGATGGTCACCGCGACCGAGTCGGTCAACGACGAGACGCTCGAGCTGCTCGCCGAGGAGCTCAACTACGTCCTCGAGATCGTCTCCCCGGAGGACGAGGACCGCGAGCTGCTGGAGTCGTTCGACCTCGAGTTCGGTGCTGACGAGGGCGGCGAGGAGGACCTCGTGGTCCGCCCGCCGGTCGTGACCGTCATGGGTCACGTCGACCACGGTAAGACGAAGCTCCTGGACGCCCTGCGCGACGCCAACGTCGTCGACAAGGAGGCCGGTGGCATCACCCAGCACATCGGTGCGTACCAGGTGCACGCCGAGGTCGACGGCCAGGACCGTCGGATCACCTTCATCGACACCCCGGGCCACGAGGCGTTCACCGCCATGCGTGCCCGTGGTGCCCAGGCGACCGACATCGCGATCCTCGTGGTCGCGGCCGACGACGGCGTGATGCCGCAGACGGTCGAGGCGCTCAACCACGCCAAGGCCGCCGGGGTCCCGATCGTGGTCGCGGTCAACAAGATCGACAAGCCGGAGTCCGACCCGACCAAGGTCCGAGGCCAGCTGACCGAGTACGGCCTGGTCCCCGAGGAGTACGGCGGCGAGGCCATGTTCGTCGACGTCTCGGCCAAGGCGAACCTCAACCTGGACAAGCTGCTCGAGGCCGTCGTGCTGACGGCGGACGCGTCCCTGGACCTGCGGGCCAACCCGCACCAGGACGCCCAGGGTCTGGTCGTCGAGGCGCACCTCGACCGCGGTCGCGGTCCGGTCGCCACGATCCTCGTCCAGCGCGGAACGCTGCGCGTGGGTGACTCGATCGTCGCCGGTCCGGCCTACGGCCGCGTCCGTGCGATGCTCGACGAGCACGGCGAGAACATCGAGTACGCCGACCCGTCGCGTCCGGCGATGGTCCTGGGTCTGTCCGGCGTGCCGGGCGCGGGCCAGAACTTCATCGTGGTCGAGGACGACCGGATGGCTCGTCAGATCGCCGAGAAGCGCGAGGCGCGCGAGCGTGCCGCGATGCAGGCCAAGCGCCGGGTCCGCCGTTCGCTGGAAGACTTCATGGCGTCCATGGAGAAGGGCGAGAGCCAGGAGCTCAACCTCATCCTCAAGGGCGACGTGTCGGGTTCCGTCGAGGCGCTCGAGGACGCGCTGGCCAAGATCGACGTCGGCGACGAGGTCAACCTGCGGGTCATCGACCGCGGTGTCGGTGCGATCACCGAGACCAACGTCGACCTGGCGGCCGCCTCCGACGCGATCATCATCGGCTTCAACGTCCGCCCGCAGGGCAAGGCGACCGAGATGGCCGACAAGGAGGGCGTGGAGATCCGGTACTACTCGGTGATCTACCAGGCCATCGAGGAGATCGAGGCAGCGCTCAAGGGCATGCTCAAGCCGGAGTACGAGGAGTCCGTCCTCGGCCAGGCCGAGATCCGCGCGATCTTCCGTTCCTCCAAGATCGGCAACATCGCCGGCTGCATGGTCACCAGCGGCCTGATCCGTCGCAACGCCAAGGTGCGTCTGATCCGCGACGGCGCCGTCATCGTCGAGACCGCCGATCTGGCGTCGCTCAAGCGCGAGAAGGACGACGCCGCCGAGGTCCGCGAGGGCTTCGAGTGCGGTCTGGTCATCAAGGGCTTCAACGACATCAAGGAAGGCGATGTCGTCGAGGCCTACGAAATGAAGGAGATCCCGCGCAGCTGACGTGGAGCGCTGTCGGTTTCCCATGTTCACGTGGGAAACCGACACCTCCCCGCTGAAACTTCGACGGGTATCCGAAGGTTTCGGCGGGTCAGTCGGGATCGTTAGCAAGAAGGCAAGGTCATGAGCTCACCCAGGGTTCGCAAGGTCGCCGACCGGATCAAGGTCGTCACCGCCGAGATGATCGAGCGCAGGCTCAAGGACCCGCGCCTCGGGTTCGTCACGGTGACCGACGTCCGGGTCTCCGGCGACACCCAGCAGGCGTCGATCTTCTACACCGTGATGGCCATCGACGGCAGCGCAGAGGCCGACCTGACCGGAACCGCCGCCGCGCTGGAGTCCGCCAAGGGCATGATCCGCTCCGAGATCGGCAAGCAGCTCGGGATGCGGCACGTGCCGACCATCGAGTTCATCCACGACGCGCTGCCGGAGTCGGCGCGCGCCATCGACGACCTGCTCGAGGTCGCCCGCCAGCATGACGAGGCGGTCGCCGCGGTCCGCACCGGCGCGACGTACGCCGGTGAGGCCGACCCGTACAAGAAGCACCACGACGAGATCGAGACCGACGAGGACGACGAGCCCTTCGAGACGCCTCGTTCCTCGGCTCCTCAGGAACCGTGAGTCCTGTCTCCGGTCTGGTCGTCGTCGACAAGCCGGCCGGGATCACCTCGCACGATGTGGTCGCCCGGGTCCGCCGGCTCGCCGGGACCCGCAAGGTCGGGCACGCCGGCACGCTGGACCCGATGGCCACCGGAGTGCTGGTGGTCGGTGTCAACCGGGCCACCCGCTTGCTCGGCCACCTGCTGCTGACCGAGAAGTCGTACGACGCCACGGTCCGGCTCGGGGTCTCCACGACCACGGACGATGCCGAGGGTGAGGTCATCGCCTCGACGCCTGCGTCCTTCCACCAACCCGGCCTGGTCGCGGCGGAGTTCGAGGAGCTCGTCGGCGAGATCCTGCAGGTGCCGACCGCGGTCAGCGCGATCAAGGTCGACGGCAAGCGCGCCTACCAGCGGGTGCGGGACGGCGAGCAGGTCGAGCTCAAGGCCCGACCCGTGACGATCCACTCCCTCGAGGTCCGCGAGCAGCGGGTGGTGGGCGAGTTCCTCGACGTCGACATCTCGGTGCGCTGCTCCAGCGGGACCTACATCCGGGCCATCGCCCGTGACGTCGGAGCGGCGCTGGGGGTCGGAGGACACCTCACCGCGCTGTGCCGGACCGCGGTCGGCCCGTTCGGCCTCGACCTGGCCAGCTCGCTGGACCAGCTCGCCGACGAGTTCGCGCTGGTGCCGATCGACGACGCAGCCCGGGCGAGCTTCCCGGCGTACGAGCTCGACGAGATCCAGACGGCGATGGTCCGCGTCGGCAAGAAGCTCCCGATCGACCTGCCGTCCGACGGTCCGGTCGCAGTGTTCTCACCGGCGGGCGAGTTCCTGGCCCTGTACGAGCGGGGCGGCGACCTCGCCCGGCCCGTGGCAGTGTTCGTGTGATGGACCGGATCTTCCACCTCGCCCTCGCCACCGACTGGGCAGCGGCCCAGGAAGCAGGGGACTACCGGATCTCCACGCTCGGGCGGACGCTCGAGCAGGAGGGGTTCCTGCACGCCTCCCGCGAGGACCAGTGGCGGGCCACCAAGCAGCGCTTCTACGCCGACGTGCCCGAGCCGCTGGTGCTGCTCGAGATCGACCCGGCGCTGCTCACCTCCGAGCTCCGGATCGACGAGGTGCCGGAGGCCGGCGACTCGTTCCCGCACATCTACGGTCCGCTCAACCTCGACGCCGTGGTCGCGGTCCACGAGCAGTAGACGCATCGATAGTCTTTGGTCGTGCGTGTGTGGCATTCCCTCGACCAGGTGCCGGCCGACCTCGGCCGAACCGTCGTCGTCATCGGCAACTTCGACGGCGTCCACCTCGGCCACCAGCACGTCATCGCCCGGGCCCGTGAGATCGCGGACGCCGAGGGCATCCGGTTGGTCGCGGTCACCTTCGACCCGCACCCGATGGCCGTCCTGCGCCCGGACCACGCGCCGCTGACCCTGACCGACGTCAACACCCGCTGCGTGCTGCTGCACGACGCGGGGGCGGACGACATCCTGGTGATCCCGTTCTCCCGGGACATCGCGGCGTGGACCCCCGGGGAGTTCATCGACCGGGTGCTCGTCACCGCGCTCAACGCCCGCGCGGTGGTCGTCGGTGCGAACTTCCGGTTCGGCAACAAGGCAGCGGGCGACGTCAGCACCCTGACCTCGGCCGGCGCCGAGCACGACTTCACCGTCGAGGGGATCGCCCTGGACGGCGGCCCGCAGGTGTGGTCCTCGACGTACGTGCGGACCTGCCTGCTGGCCGGCGACGTGGAGGGCGCAGCCGAGGCCCTGGGACGCCCGTACGCCGTCACCGGGCACGTCGTGAAGGGCGACCAGCGCGGCCGTGAGCTCGGGTTCCCGACGGCGAACGTGCCGACCCACGGCATCGCGGCTCCGGCCGACGGCGTCTACGCCGGGTGGCTGCGCAACCTCGACGAGCCCGGGACCGACCCACTGCCGGCCGCGATCTCGGTGGGGACGAACCCGACCTTCGACGGTGAGCGCGAGCGCCGCGTCGAGGCCTACGTGCTGGACCGCACCGACCTCGCGCTCTACGGCGTCGCGGTCGAGATCTCCTTCGTCGCCCGGATCCGCGGGATGGTCGCGTTCGAGGGCATCGAGGCTCTCGTCGAGACGATGAAGGGCGACGTCGAGCGGACCCGTCAGATCCTGGGCGTATGACCGCGCTCGCCAAGGCGGGCCGCGCAGGGGTGGCGGCGCTCAGCTTCCTCACCGTGCTGCCCGTCGGGCGCCTCGTCGCGCTGGACGGCGAGGACGTGGCCCGGGGCTCGGTGCTGTTCCCGGTCGTCGGTGCGCTGATCGGCGCCCTGACCGGAGGGATCGCCTGGGGGATCGGGGACGACCTGCCGCCGATGCTCGCCGCGGCCCTCGCCGTGGCCGCCGGCGCGATGGTGACCGGAGCGCTGCACCTCGACGGCCTGGCCGACTGCGCCGACGGCTTCGGGGCGCGGACGCCCGAGGACCGGCTCCGGGTCATGCGCGACCACACCAACGGCACCTACGGCGGCACCGCGCTGCTGCTCGACCTGATCATCAGGGTGAGCGCCCTCGCCGCGCTGGCCGGCACCCGGGACGCACTCCTGTTCTCGGTCGCGGCCGGGGCGCTCAGCAGGACGGTCGGGCCGCTGCTCGCGATCGCGCTGCCCTACGCCCAGGCGAAGCCAGGAGCCGGCGAGGCGCTCAACTCGTTCCCGAGCCAGCCCCGCGCGGCTGCGGTGCTGGTGATCTCCGGCCTGGTCACGTTCTTCTGCGTGGACGACAGCACCGCCTACCCGCTGTGCCTGGTGGCCACCGCGGTGGTGATCGCACTGGTCGGCTGGACCGCGAAGAAGCGCCTCGGCCGCGTCACCGGGGACGTGATGGGCGCCTGCTCCGAGCTCGTCGAGCTCGCGGTGCTGACCGTCCTGGTCGCGACGCTCTAGGCCCGCAGCCAGGCGAGCACGGCGCGCACCCGACGGTTGTCGTCGATGTCGACCGGCAGGTCGAGCTTGGTGAAGATCGCGTTGGTGTGCTTGGCCACGGCCTTCTCGGTGACGAACAGCCCCGCCGCGATCGCCGCGTTCGAGCGCCCTTCGGCCATCAGGGCCAGCACCTCCCGCTCGCGCTCGGTGAGACGGTCCAGCGGGTCGTCGGGGCGGCGCGCCATGATCGCGGCGATCACCTCCGGGTCGATCACCGTCCCTCCGGCCAGCACGCGGCGGACACCGTCGACGAACTCGGTCACGTCCGAGACGCGGTCCTTGAGCAGGTAGCCGATGGCACCGTCGCCACTGGCGAGCAGCTCGCGGGCGTAGAGCTGCTCGACGTACTGGGAGAGCACCATGACGGGGAAGCCCGGTCGGTCTTCGCGGACCTTCACCGCGGCCCGGATGCCCTCGTCGGTGAAGCTCGGGTGCAGCCGTACGTCGAGAACGGCGCCGTCGACGTCGGGATCGGCGAGCGCGCGGTCCAGCTCCGGGGCGTTGTCGACGACCCCGGCGACGGTGAATCCGCCCGCGGTCAGGATCCGCGTCAGTCCGTCGGCGAGGAGGGCGTGGTCCTCTGCGAGGACAAGGCGCACGGGACCTCCAGGGTGATCAGTGTCGGCCCCCCGTCGGGACTCGACACGGTCATCGTGCCGTCAAATGCCGCCAGCCGTCGCATCACCCCCCGCATGCCGGTCCCCGAATCCGGGTTCGCGCCGCCGCGACCGTCGTCGCCGACGACGGTGACGAGCACCCCGTCGGCGTACCGGAGGGTGACCCAGGCGTTCGCGGCGCCGGCGTGCTTGCCGATGTTCGCCAGGCACTCGGCCACCGCGAAGTAGACCGCGGACTCCACCGGGGCGGGCGGTCGACCGGGCAGCTCGGAGGTCACGGTGACCGGCAGCGCCATGTCCAGCGCGAGCGCCTGGACCGCCCCGCTGATGCCGCGGTCGGCCAGCACCGGCGGGTGGATGCCACGCACCACCGAGCGCAGGTCGCCGAGCGCGGCGCTGGCCGTGGCCCGGGCCTCCGCGACCAGCCTGGCCGCCTGTTCGGGATCCTCGGCGTACATGCTCTCGGCCAGGCCGAGGTTCATGCCCACCGAGACCAGCCGGGCCTGGGCGCCGTCGTGCAGGTCGCGCTCGATCCGGCGCAGCTCGGCGGCCGAGTGGTCGATCGAGGAGGCGCGCGTCTCGGTCAGCACCTGGACCCGCTGCTCGAGCCGCTCGGTGGTGCCGTAGGAGAGCAGCCCACGGTCGAGCCGGGCCCGGTAGCGCATGATCGGCTCGGCGCCGTACCACCACAGCGCGCCGGTCGCGATCGCGAGGAACAGCAGCACCGTCAGCAGGGACATCACGAACCCGAGCGTGACCGCGAACAACATCCAAGCCAGGTCGCGCCAGGTCATCGGGTCCCGGGCCCAGATCAGCACCCGGCCGACCAGGTGGGTGCCCTTCGGGACCGGCCGGTACTCCGCCGGGACGGGCGCGCCGAGGATCCTCGAGGCGATCAGCCGGTGCCGTCCGGCGAACCAGCGTCCCGCAGGCAGCGCCAGGAACAGGATGCCCAGGCCGACCCAGGCGACGGCCACGACGCCGCCGACCACGATCAGGATGAAGAACAGCAGCGTCGGGACCGCCATCAGCACGTGCAGCGCCGCGAAGCCGGTCAGCTTGAAGCGTCCGGGTTGCTTGGGGGGAGCCGGGACGTCGGGGTGCTCCAGCACCAACGTCTCCTCGGGCTCGTCCATGGCTCCATTCTGGCCGAACCCGCGCTCGGCGACAGGGGACCTAGGTCTACCTCGGGTGTGGTGCTGGGGCCCCCGACACGCGGCTCGCGCCGCCCGAGGCTGGAGACATCCCTCCAACGGTGCGAGAACAGAGAAGGAGAACCCGATGTCCCTCCACCAGTCCCTGAGCCGGGTGCCGCTGCGTGCGGCACGCTGGTCGGCCACCCACCCCTGGCGCGCGATCGGCGCCTGGATGGCCTTCGTCATCCTCGCGGTCGGCCTCGCCGTCGCGATCCCCACCAAGTCCACCACCGATGCCGACTACGGCGTCGGCGACTCCGGCAAGGCTGCGGCCCTGGTCCGTGGCGCCGGGATGGAAGCGCTGCCGACCGAGGACGTGCTGGTGCGCGCCCGGGCCGGTGCCGCCCTCGACGCCACGGCGGCGAAGGCAGCTGCTGAGGACGTCGCCACCAAGATGCGCGCACTGCCGCGAGTCCACGAGGCCTCGGTCCAGCTCTCACCGAAGGGTTCGGCGTACCTGGTCGACATCCAGCTGGCCCGCGGCACCGACAACGTCGACGCGCTGCAGAAGGTCACCGATGCGGCGCAGAAGGCGCACCCGGACCTGCGGATCTCCCAGGCCGGTGACGTCAGCCTCGACAACGGCGTCAACGACCGGGTCGGCGAGGACCTGTCCTCCGCGGAGGGGATCAGCCTGCCGATCACCCTGCTGCTGATGCTGCTGGCCTTCGGTGCCCTCATCGCGGCCGGCATCCCGGTGCTGATCGCGGCGAGCAGCGTGGCCGCGACGATCGGCATCACCGCGCCGCTCTCGCACCTCGTGCACGCCGAGCCGACGGTGAGCAGCATGATCGTGCTGATCGGCATGGCGGTCGGTGTCGACTACTCGCTGTTCTACCTCAAGCGCGAGCGCGAGGAGCGGGCGCGCGGTCGGTCCACGGTCGACGCCGTGGAGATCGCTGCCCAGACCTCCGGTCACTCGATCGTGCTCAGCGGCCTCGCGGTCGTCGCCGCGATGACCGGCCTGTACGTCGTGGGCGGTGCGACCTTCAACTCGCTGGCCACCGGCTCGATCCTGGTGGTGGCGATCGCGGTGCTCGGCTCGATCACCGTGCTTCCGGCCCTGCTGGCGCGTCTCGGTCGCTGGGTCGACCGGCCGCGGCTCCCGCTGCTGTGGCGGCTCAACCGCCGGATCGGCCAGGGCGGGATCAGCAAGCGACTGCTCGGTCCGGTCGTCCGGCACCCGAAGGCCGCCCTGGGCATCGGTGCCGCCGTCGTGGTGGCGCTCTCGCTGCCGACGCTCGGCATGAAGGTCCACGAGGGCAACCTGAAGACCCTGCCGGCGGACATCCCTCAGGTGCAGACGTTCCGGGCGATGAGCGCGGCGTTCCCCTCGCAGAACGAGGGTGCCGACGTCGTGGTCAAGGCTCCGGCTGGTCAGCAGCAGCAGGTGCGCAGCGAGCTCGAGCAGCTCGCGGCCGCGGCCACCCGGACCCGCGACTTCGTGCCCGAGGACGGTCAGCTCGTTCAGGTGAGCCGGGACGGGACCGTCTCGGTGCTGCACCTGCGCACGGCGTACGCCGACTCCGACCCGCGGCTGGACGGTGCCGTCCAGCACCTGCGCGAGGACCTGGTGCCGGCCAACGTGCACGGCAGCACGGCGTACGTCGGGGGCTCGGCGGCCGAGAGCCTGGACAGCGCCGACCACCTGCGCGAGTACCTGCCGATCGTCGTCGGGTTCGTGCTGCTGCTGACGCTGCTCACGATGGGGGCCTCGTTCCGCAGCCCGATCGTGGCGGGCCTGTCCGCGCTGCTCAACCTGGGCTCGGTCGGGGTCGCCTTCGGGCTGATGACCCTGGTCTTCCAGCACGGCTGGTTCGCGGGCGCGCTCGACTTCACCTCGCCCGGCTTCGTCATCGACTGGTTGCCGATGTTCGTGCTGGTGGTGCTGATCGGGCTGTCGATGGACTACCAGGTCTTCGTGCTCAGCCGGATCCGCGAGCACGTCCGCAGCGGACTCCCGTCCCGGCTCGCCGTGGCCCGGGGCATCCAGGACACCGCCGGTGTGGTGACCAGTGCCGCGGCGGTGATGGTCTCGGTGTTCGCGATCTTCGCGACGCTGAGCATGCTGGAGATGAAGATGATGGGCGTCGGTCTCTCGGCCGCCATCCTCGTGGACGCGACGCTGGTCCGACTGGTCCTGCTGCCCGCCGCGCTGATCCTGATCGGCGACCGGGCGTGGGGTCGGAAGGACACCGCTCCCGCAGGGGAGCGCGTCACCGAGACCGAGCCGGCCTATCAGCTGGTGTGAGTCCCGCGAGGTGCCCGGGTCAGACCGGCTCGGGCACCTTCGCGGACACGAGCGCCTCGACGGTCACCGGTACGCCGCTCAGCGCGGCGTTGCCGCTGACGTCGAGGCGTTCGGGGTCGGTGAGGTCGTTGATGGAGACGCCGGGCACCGTGCTGGCGTGGCCCAACCGGGTCCCGTCGACCTGGTGCCCGTACCCGTGCGGCAGCGAGACCACGCCGGGCATCATGTCGTCGGCGGCGGTCACCTCGACCTCGACCTCGCCGACCCGGGAAGTCACCCGGACCACTGCGCCGTCGGTGATGCCGCGCGCAGCCAGGTCGCCCGGGTTCATCAGCAGGTGGTGGCGCGGCTTGCCCTTGGTCAGCCGCTCGGAGTTGTGCATCCAGGAGTTGCAGTCCTGCTTGTGCCGACGGCCGATCAGCACCAGCTCGCCCTCGGCCGGGGCCGGCAGCGCGGTGCGCAGCCGGTCGAGGTCGGCGACCAGGGGAGCCGGGGCCAGGTCGATCCGCTTGTTCTTGGTCTGCAAGCGCCCCGGCAGCGTCGGGCGCAGCGGACCGAGGTCGACGCCCTGGGGGTTCTTCCGCAGCGCACCCATCGTCGTCTTGCGGCCGACGGCGAGCAGCAGCGAGACGATCATCGCTGGGCTCATCGACAGCCGGGCCCGTTCAGCCAGGCGTTGCGCCAGCGGCTTCTTGCGGCGCAGCCGCGCGTTGGTGCGCAGGGTGATCTCCCGGAAGATCTCCCAGTCGTGCATCGCGCCCTCGGGCTTCGGGAAGACGCCCGGGGTGAACCGCGCGGTGTTCCTGGTGTTGAACAACAGCAGCGCGAGGTCGTAGTGGTCGCGCTCGAGGTGGCTGGTCGGCGGCAGGATCACGTTCGCGTGCCGGGTGGTCTCGTTGAGGTAGATGTCCACGCTGGCCATGAAGTCGAGCGTCTCGAACGCCTTGCTCAGCCGACGACCGTCCGGGGTCGAGAGCACCGGGTTGCCGGCGATGGTGAGCACGGCCTTGATCTGGCCCTCGCCGGGCGTCTCGATCTCCTCGCTGAAGACCGCGACCGGAAGCTCGCCGCCGAACTCGGGTGCACCGCGGACCCGGCTGCGCCAGGCGTCGTAGTGGCCCTTGCCGAGCAGCCCGTTGGTGAGGACGTCGATCGCCGGCTCGGAGAACAGTGCGCCGCCCTCGCGGTCGAGGTTGCCGGTGAGCATGTTCAGCAGGTTGATCGCCCACTGGCACAGCGAGCCGAAGCCCTGCGTGGACAGACCCATGCGCCCGTAGGCGGCGGCGCTCTCGGCGCCGGCGAACTCGCGGGTGATCCGGCGGATGTCCTCGGCGTCGACACCGCTGACCGAGGCGGCGTACTCCGGGGTGAAGTCGGCGATCGCCGCCCGCAGCACCTCGATGTTGTCCAGGTAGGCCGCAGGGGAGGTGAGGTTCTCCTCGAAAAGCGTGTGCACCATCGCCAGCAGCACGGCGGCATCGCTCGCCGGTCGCACGAACTGGTGCTCGGTGGCGACCTTCGCGGTCTCGGTGCGGCGCGGGTCGAAGACCGTCATCTTCCCGCCACGGGCCTTGAGCTCGCGGACCCGGTTCGGGAAGTCCGGCACCGTCCACAGCGACCCGTTGGACGCCATCGGGTTGGCGCCGAAGACCAGCAGGTACTGGGTCCGGTCGATGTCCGGGACCGGCAGCAGCAGCTGGTGGCCGAACTGCAGCATCCCGACGTACATGTGCGGGATCTGGTCCACCGAGGAGGCGGAGAACTTGTTGCGCGTCTTGAAGCTCTTGATCAGCTCGAAGCCGTGCGTCATCGCGCCCAGGGCGTGCGCGTTCGGGTTGCCGATGTAGATGCCGAGGACGTTCGGGTCGTTCTCGTTGATCGCCTCGGCCAGGTTGTCGGCGACGGTGTCCAGCGCCTCGTCCCAGGAGATCTCCTCCCAGGTGGCCTCCGCGCCCTCGCCGACCCGCTTGACCGGGTGCCGCAGCCGGTCCGGGTCGTTGTAGACGTCCGCCAGCGCCACGCCCTTGGGGCAGATGTGCCCGCGGGAGAGCGGGTCGGCCTCGTTGCCGCGGATGCCGGTGATCTCGCCCTTCTCCAGGGTGATCTCCAGACCGCAGATGGCCTCGCAGAGGTTGCAGACCCCGATCCGGGTGCCGGTGAAACCGGGCTCCACCGGGTTGCCGGCGCCGACGATCGGGAGGAGGCGCACAGCACGGTTCAGCTCTTGGGTGACGTCCATGCCTGCATCCTCACATCGGGAGTGGTGCGAAGCCAGGTTTCAGGCCCCTGAACTGCGGAAACACTCGATTTCGACTCTGCAAGAACCGCTGATAGCCTTGGGCGTTGCCGTCTATCGGCCGCGGACCCCAGTGCCCGGAGGGACATGCCCCGGCGCGCCGCGCTGCGAACAAAAGGAAGGGAGCTCACGTTGTCCATCGGTACCGACGCTGAGACCAAGAAGAAGATCATCGCCGAGTACGCCACCGTTGAGGGCGACACCGGCTCCCCGGAGGTCCAGATCGCGCTGCTCTCGCACCGCATCTCGCACCTGACCGAGCACCTGAAGTCGCACAAGCACGACCACCACAGCCGTCGTGGTCTGCTGCTCCTCGTCGGTCAGCGCCGCCGTCTTCTCAACTACCTCGAGAAGACCGAGATCGAGCGCTACCGCTCGATCGTGCAGCGCCTCGGCCTGCGTCGATGATTTCCCGGCACCCCGGAGGGCACTAGCCTCCGGGGTGTCGTCTTACAACTGAACAAAACAACCCAACAGGAGCGGCCCGCGAATGCCGGCCTTTGGTAGTGGCCCCCCGTTCCGACGGTGGGCTTCGATCGAAGACCGGCCCCCAGCAGGGCAGGCGCCCGCCAGGGCTCGCGGATCGCTCCGCGAAGAGAAAGGGAACCCCTTTGAACGAGGGACCCGTCGTTTCCGCCGTCGAGACCGTTCTGGACAACGGCAAGTTCGGCACCCGCACCGTCAAGTTCGAGACCGGGCTGCTGGCCCGCCAGGCCGCCGGCTCCGTGTCGGCGTACCTCGACGACGACACGATGCTGCTCTCGGCCACCACGGTCGGCAAGCAGCCGAAGGACCAGTTCGACTTCTTCCCGCTGACCATCGACGTCGAGGAGCGGATGTACGCCGCGGGCCGCATCCCCGGCTCGTTCTTCCGCTCCGAGGGTCGTCCGGGTGAGGACGCGATCCTCGCCTGCCGGCTGATCGACCGCCCGCTGCGCCCGACCTTCAAGAAGGGTCTGCGCAACGAGGTCCAGGTCGTCATCACCGTGATGGCGCTCAACCCCGACGCCCAGTACGACGTGCTGGCGATCAACGCCGCGTCCGCCTCGACCCAGCTCTCCGGCCTGCCGTTCTCCGGCCCGGTCGGTGCCACCCGGGTCGCCCTGATCGAGGGCCAGTGGGTCGCGTTCCCGTCGCACAGCCAGGTCGAGAAGGCCGTCTTCGACATGGTCGTCGCCGGTCGGGTCACCGACACCGGTGACGTCGCGATCATGATGGTCGAGGCCGAGGCCACCGAGCAGACCATCGAGCTCATCCAGGGCGGCGCCACCGCGCCGACCGAGGAGGTCGTGGCCAGCGGTCTGGAGGCCGCGAAGCCGTTCATCAAGCAGCTGTGCGAGGCCCAGGCCGAGCTGGCGAAGCAGGCCGCGAAGCCGGTCGAGGAGTTCCCGATCTTCCTCGACTACCAGGACGACGTCTACGAGGCGGTCAAGGCCGCTGCCGAGACCGAGACCGCTGCCGCGCTGACCATCGCCGGCAAGCACGAGCGCGAGGACAAGCTCGACGACATCAAGGCCGGCGTGCTGGAGAAGCTCGGCGCGCAGTTCGAGGGTCGCGAGAAGGAGATCGGCGCGGCGTTCCGCTCGCTGAACAAGTCCCTGGTCCGCCAGCGGGTGCTCCGCGACAAGGTCCGCATCGACGGCCGTGGCCTGACCGACATCCGGTCGCTGACCGCTGAGGTCGAGGTCCTGCCGCGGGTGCACGGCTCGGCGCTGTTCGAGCGCGGCGAGACCCAGATCCTGGGTGTCACCACGCTGGACATGCTCAAGCTGGAGCAGCAGCTCGACGGTCTCTCCCCGGAGAAGTACCGCCGGTACATGCACAAGTACATCTTCCCGCCGTTCTCCACCGGTGAGACCGGCCGCGTCGGTTCGCCGAAGCGTCGCGAGATCGGTCACGGCGCGCTGGCTCGCCGCGCGCTGCTGCCGGTGCTGCCGACCCGCGAGGAGTTCCCGTACGCGATCCGTCAGCTCTCCGAGGCGATGGGCTCCAACGGCTCCACCTCGATGGGCTCGGTCTGCGCCTCGACCCTGTCGCTGCTGCAGGCCGGTGTCCCGCTGAAGGCTCCGGTCGCCGGTATCGCCATGGGCCTGATCTCCGACACCGTCGACGGCAAGACCGAGTACGTCGCGCTGACCGACATCCTCGGTGCCGAGGACGCGTTCGGTGACATGGACTTCAAGGTCGCTGGTACCAAGGACTTCGTGACGGCCCTGCAGCTCGACACCAAGCTCGACGGCATCCCGGCCGACGTGCTGGCCGGTGCGCTGACCCAGGCCCGTGACGCCCGCCTGACCATCCTCGAGGTGATGGCCGAGGCCATCGACGGCCCCGAGGAGATGTCGGTGCACGCCCCGCGGATCATCACCATCAAGATCCCGGTGGACAAGATCGGCGAGGTGATCGGGCCGAAGGGCAAGGTCATCAACCAGATCCAGGACGACACGGGCGCGAACATCTCGATCGAGGACGACGGCACCATCTACATCGGTGCCACCAACGGTGAGGCCGCCGAGGCCGCCCGGTCCGCGATCAACCAGATCGCCAACCCGACGATGCCCGAGGTCGGGGAGCGCTACCTCGGCACCGTGGTCAAGACGACCAACTTCGGTGCGTTCGTCTCGCTGATGCCCGGCAAGGACGGCCTGCTGCACATCAGCAAGCTGCGCGACCTCGCCGGCGGCAAGCGCGTCGACAACGTCGAGGACGTCGTCTCGGTGGGTCAGAAGCTCCAGGTCCAGATCGCCGAGATCGACGACCGCGGCAAGCTGTCCCTGATCCCGGTCGTGGAAGACGCCGCCGCCGAGGGCGCGGCTGACGACGCGGCCGAGGAGTCCGTCGACGCGTGACGCTCGCAGCTGAGCAGAAGCCCGGCACGACCCGCACCCTCATCGAAGGCGTCCACAGGACCGTCCTTCCGGGAGGGCTGCGGGTCGTGACCGAGCACGTCCCCGGTGTCCGCTCCGCGGCCATCGGGGTCTTCGTCGGTGTCGGGTCCCGTGATGAGACCCCGGCGCTGAACGGTGCGTCGCACTTCCTCGAGCACCTGCTGTTCAAGGGCACCCCGACGCGCTCGGCGATGGACATCTCCGCCGCCCTGGACTCGGTCGGTGGCGAGTTCAACGCCTACACCGCCCGCGAGTACACCTGCTACCACGCCCGGGTGCTCGACGAGGACCTGCCGATGGCGGTCGACGTCCTCGGCGACATGCTCACCTCCTCGCTGATCACCAGCGAGGACGTCGAGGCCGAGCGCGAGGTGATTCTCGACGAGATCGCCATGCACGACGACGACCCGGACGACGTGGTGCACAACCTGTTCGCGGCCAAGGCCTGGAGCGGGACCTCGCTGGCACGCCCGATCGCCGGCACGAACGAGTCGATCCGCGCCCTGAACCGCTCGCAGATCAACCGGTACTACCGGACCCGCTACACCGCGCCGGCCATGACGGTGGCGGTCGCCGGGAACGTCGTGCACCGCGACGTGGTCCGCCTGGTGCGCAAGGCGTTCTCGCGCAACCACTTCCTCGCCGACCTCGACGCCCGCCCGCTGCCGCCGCGTCTCTCGTCCACCCCGAAGCCGACCAAGCCGGGCCACACGCAGACCACTCGGCCGTTCGAGCAGGTCAACCTGGTCCTCGGGATGCGCGGCATGACCCGGTCGGACGACCGCCGCTACACGCTCGGCGTGCTGAACGCCGCCTTCGGCGGGGGATCGTCCTCGCGGCTGTTCCAGGAGGTGCGTGAGCGCCGCGGCCTGGCCTACTCGGTGTACTCCTTCGCGACCAGCTACTCCGACGCCGGCATGGTCGGCGTCGCCGTGGGCTCGCTGCCGAGCAAGTCGACCGAGGTGCTCGACGTGGTGCGCTCCGAGCTGACCCGGATGGTCGAGTCCGGCCTGACCCAGGAGGAGCTCGACCGCGGTCGCGGCCAGATGCGCGGCGGCCTGGTGCTGTCCCTGGAGGACACCGGATCCCGGATGACCCGCCTCGGTGAGGTGGAGCTCTTCCAGGAGCGGCTGCTCTCGCTGGACGAGGTGCTCAACCGTCTGGACAAGGTGAACCTCGCCGACGTGCACGAGCTCGCCCGCGACCTGTTCCAGCGCCCCGAGACTCTGGCCGTCGTCGGTCCGTAGTCCTAGTTCAGCATCGCCCAGAGCACGCCGGCCCAGGCGATCGCCCAGAGCACGCTGGTGAACGAGCCGATGATGAAGCGCTCGGCCGCGCCCGGCTGCTTGAGCTCGGGGTAGCGGCCCAGACCCTTCATGGCCAGCACGATGGCCAGCCCGTGCGGCCACCCGACGGCCAGCGTCACGAAGATCGCGGCGCGCTCCATGGCGCCGATCCAGGCGCCACCGCGCAGCACGTTGCCGGCCTGCTCGATCGGCCCGCCGTGGTCGACGCGGTGCAGCACGGCGGCGGTGACCGGTCCACCGCCGAAAGCAGCGAGGAGTGCGATCAGCAGGGTGAGGGTCCCGCGCAGGGCGTCGCCGTCGGCGACGTACCCGGGGTCGTAGAGCAGCCAGGCGCCCAGGCCGAGCAGGCTGAGCACGCCGACCACGGAGCCGACCAGGTGCGCGCGCGTCTTGTCCGAGAGGAACCAGCCGGGCAGGGTGCCGGCCAGCGCCACGAACAGCACCGCGATGGTCATCGGCGTTCCTCTCCTGTCAGTACCTGGTCGATCAGCTCGGTCAGAAGCTCGGCCGCCCGATCCGCCTCGACGAGTCCGGCGGCCTGCGCCCGCTGGGAGACCGCTGACTGCGAGATCCCGAGCCGGTGAGCCGCCTCCGCGTGCGAGATGCCTCCTGCCAGCAGGTCGGCCACCTCCCAGCCACGGACGCTGCGTCGGGTGAGGACGCCGGCCCACAGCCACGCGATGGTCTCGATCTGATCCGCACGATACTGGCCGTCGCCGACAACGCCGGAGCCCGTCACCGCCAGCCGGCTGGGGTGTTGCTTGGCCCGGGTCACCGCCTGGCGGGCGAGCACGAACGCCTCACCACGGCCGGCCCGGGTCGAGGGCGGCAGCGGCTCCTCGACGTCACCGAGGCCGAGCCCGACGTTCCACTCGCCGCGGCGCAGCAGCAGCTCGATGCGACGCACGACGGCAGCGCCGTCGGCCAGCACGCCCTGAACCTCGTCGCCGGCGGTGCGTTCGAAAGCCCGGGCAGGCGTTCCCAGGTCGGGGGAGTTCAGAGCCTCGAGCACCTCGGGCACCAGGTCCGGTCCCGAGCGGCTGCCCCGCTGGTCGACCGTGAGGATGGCGATCGGCATCGTTAAGCCTCCGTCCTTCTTTCTCAAAGCATAAGCCATAAGCCTTATGAAATGAAGATGAAGGCCAGAACCTGTTCCGCTAGGCTGAGCCGGTGAACGCGATGAGGGTCGGGGTGCTCGGTGCCCAGGGCAAGGTAGGACGCGAGGTCTGCGCTGGTGTGCAGGCGGCCGAGGACATGGAGCTGGTCGCCGGTCTCGACCTCGGCGACGACCTGAAGGCCCTGGTGGACGCAGGGGCCGAGGCGATCGTGGACTTCACCCACCCGGACGCGGTGATGGCGAACCTCGCGTTCTGCATCGAGAACGGCATCAACGCCGTGGTCGGAACCACCGGGTTCGACGACGCCCGCCTGGAGACCCTCCGCGGGCAGCTGGGCGAGAGCCCGCGCAGCGGTGTGCTCATCGCCCCCAACTTCTCGATCGGCGCGATCCTGATGATGCGGTTCTCCGCCCAGGCCGCGAAGTACTACGAGTCCGTCGAGATCATCGAGCTGCACCACCCGACCAAGGCCGACGCCCCGTCGGGCACCGCCGCGCGCACCGCCCGGCTGATCGCCCAGGCGCGCCGCGACGCCGGGCTGGGCGCGCCGCCCGACGCCACCTCGACCGGGATCGAGGGCGCCCGCGGTGCCGACGTCGACGGCATCCGCGTGCACGGACTGCGCATCCGTGGCCTGGTCGCGCACCAGGAGGTCGTCCTCGGCGGCCCGGGGGAGACGCTCACCATCCGTCACGACTCGCTCGACCGGGCCTCGTTCGTCCCGGGCGTGCTGCTCGGACTGCGCAGCATCGGTGCGGCGCCCGGGCTCACCGTCGGCCTGGAAGCGTTCCTCGACCTCGACTGACGCGGAGATTGCAGGTTCCTGCAGCACAGCTTTTGACAGGTTCCCGCAGTCGTCGTGACGGCGTGATGCTGTCCTCGCGAGGAGCACTCGGGCACCTCCACGAACGTGCATCTCGGAGGAACCATGCGCATCCCACCGCTCCTCGCTGCCACGACGGCGGCCGCCACCGTCGCTGTGGTGGCTCTGGCCACCCAACCGGCCCACGCCCAGTCACCGACCGGGCAGACCCACGCCCAGCGGGCCATCTCAGCCCTGCGGTCCCACGGCGCCGCGGCTCACGTCGACTCCCACCAGGGCTTCCGCGCGACGGCCACGATCGTCGACGCCGACGGCACCTCCCACGTCCGGCTCCAGCGCACCTACCGCGGGCTCGACGTCGTCGGCGGTGACCTCGTGGTGCACCAGTCCAAGTCCGGGACCTGGCGCGGGGTCAGCCAGACCCTCGGCAAGAACCTCACGCTCGGCACCACCGCAACGGTGAGCCAGGCATCGGCGGACTCCGCAGCGACCTCGTCGAAGGCCAACCGCCGGATCGCCGGGGCGAAGGCGGAATCCTCGAAGCTGGTCGTCGACGCCACCACGACCACGCCGCGCCTGGCCTGGGCGGTGACCACGGGTGGCACCCAGTCCGACGGCACGCCGAGCCGCCTGGTGAGCTACGTCGACGCACGCTCGGGTGCACTGATCCGCAGCGAGCAGCAGATCGAGACCGCGGACGGCTCCGGCCAGTCCCTGTACGCCGGCACCGTCCCGCTGCAGCTGACCCAGTCCGGTACGACGTACCAGCTCAAGGACGGTACCCGCGGCAACACCTACACGACCGACATGAAGAACAAGTCCGACTCGATCCTGTGCACCGGTCTCGGGATCGGTTGCTCGGCGGGCACGTTGTTCACCAGCCCGGACAACCTGTTCGGCAACGGCACGACCAGCTCGCGCGAGTCGGCGGCGGTGGACGCCCAGTACGGCACCAACATGACCTGGGACTTCTACAAGACCACGTTCAACCGCAACGGCATCTTCGGCAACGGCACCGGCTCCTACAACCGCGTCCACTACGGCAGCAACTACGTGAACGCCTTCTGGGACGGCACCAAGATGACCTACGGCGACGGCGACGGGACGAACTACGGTCCGCTCACCTCGCTCGACGTGGCCGGACACGAGATGTCGCACGGCGTCACCGAGAACTCCGCGAACCTCACGTACTCCGGTGAGTCCGGCGGCCTGAACGAGTCCACGTCGGACATCTTCGGCACCATGGTCGAGTTCTTCGCCAACAACCCCGCCGACCCGGGCGACTACCTGATCGGCGAGCAGTTCGACAAGACGCACAAGGGCCTGCGCCGGATGGACAACCCGGCCTCGGACGGCAAGTCCGCGAACTGCTGGTCGAGCTCGGTCGGCAACCTCGACGTGCACTACTCCTCGGGCGTGGGCAACCACTTCTTCTACCTGCTCGCCGAGGGCTCGGGTCCGAAGACCATCGGCGGCGTCGCCCACAACAGCCCGACCTGCAACGGTTCGACGGTGGTCGGCATCGGCCGCGCCGATGCCGAGCAGATCTGGTACCGCGCGCTGACCGTCTACATGACCTCGAGCACCAACTACGCCGGTGCACGGACCGCGTCGCTGAACGCGGCCAAGGACCTGTACGGCGCGAGCAGCGCCCAGTACGCCGGCGTCGCGGCCGCCTGGAGCGCGGTCTCGGTGAACTAAGGAGCCGTCCCGGTCCGTACCTCGGCACCTCCCTGCTCGAGGTCCGGACCGGGATCGAAAGCGCGAGGAGCTCTTGCCCTGGGGGTGGGAGCTCCTCGTCTGTTCTGGGCTCCGGATGCGGCGTGGCCGGGACGCCACCGGTAATGATCGCGGCAGATGATGGCATCCGCGCACTCATAGCGGCAGATCCGTGCACACGTCAGCGGACCGTGAGGATCGCAAAGACCAAGCCAGCGATCACGGCCAGCACGATCCACTCCGGGTGCTCGCCCCAAGCGCGATCGAAGCCCGAGACATACCTCCCCTTGCTGCGGCGGCGGGTGAACCTGGTCGCGAGGGCCGACATCAGCAAGAAGCCGGGCAGGTAAATCAAGATGATGAACGCCCAGAACTTCACGTGAGCAGTATGAGTGCCGCCAGCGACGATGCTGATCTCGGCAGATCCGGACACCCCGCAGGTCAGCCAGCCAGCCGGATCAGCGCCGCCGTCAGGGCCGAGGCCACGACCACGACGAGGAACGGCGCCCGCAGCAACAGGGCGACGACCGCGGCGCCGAGCCCGGCCAGCCGTGCGTCGACGGTGAGGCTGCGACCGTCCCCGCTGAAGACCTGGACGGCGATGAGCGCTGCCAGCAAGGCAACGGGCAGCAGGTCGGCGATCCGCTGGACCAGGGGTCGTTCCAGGACGCTCGCCGGCACCGACAGGCCGGCCACCTTGAGCGCGTAGCAGCCGACCGCGCAGGCGAGGACACCGAGCCAGATCATGAGTCCGCCCCCGTGCCATCGCGGCCGCGAAGGCCGAGGCCGAGGGCGACGACCCCGGCGGCGAGCACCGGGATGCCCGCCGGGGTGAGCGGCACGAGCACCGTCGCCAGGACCGCGGCGAGGATTGCGGTCAGCCGGGCGGTCGGGGTGTTCAGTCGGGGCCAGAGCAGGGCCAGGAAGGCGCCGCCGACGGCCGAGTCGAGGCCGTAGTCCCGGGGATCTCCGAGTGCGTCGCCGGCCAGGGCTCCGATCAGGGTGGAGAGGTTCCAGAGGCTGAAGACGCCGAGCCCGGTGGTCAAGAAGCCGACCCGGGCGGCGGCGGTCGAGTCGCGGGTGACACTCATCGCCGTGGACTCGTCGATGACCAGGTGCGCCGCCGCCGTCCGTCGCGCGCCGTGCCAGTCGAGGAGCGGGGCGAGCCGGAGCCCGTAGAGGGTGTTACGGACGCCGAGGAGCAGCCCGGAGGCGGCGCCGAGCAGGGGAGCGCCACCGGCCGCGATCACGCCGACGAACGCGAACTGGGACGCCCCGGTGAAGACCAGCAGCGAGAGCGCACAGGTCTGGAGCACGTCGAGCCCGCTGCTGACGCCGATCGCGCCGAAGGAGATGCCGTAGGCGCCGGTCGCGACCGAGACCGCGATCGAGTCGGAGACGATCCGGCGTCGCTCGGCCGGGTCCAGCGGTGGGTCGGGCGTCGGCACGGTCAGCCCAGGTCGGTGTGCAGGCGGACCTGCTTGACGGTGACGCTGCCGTCGCCGGTCAGGTCGAGGGTGCGGTGGGCGCCGTCAGGAGCCCAGCCGGCCGCGGTCAGGAAGGTCCGGGTCGCGTCGTCGGTGGCGCCGAGCCAGGTCACGGCGCGGTTGAACCGGTCGGCCTTCAACGTGTCCACGCAGGCCTGCATCAGGCGCGAGCCGTGACCGTTGCCGCGCTGGTGCGGGTCGACGGTGAGGTCGGTGATCTCGCCGTCCGCGACCGGATCGCGGTCGGGGTCGGTGGCCGGCCCGGTGAGCGCGAACCCGGTGACCAGGTTCCGCTCCAGGGCGATCAGCACGCGGTTGCGGGCGTCGGCGGGCCGGGCCAGCGAGGCGCTCCAACCCTCGGCGATCGCCTCGGCATTCAGGCCCGCCAGCAGCTCGGCGGGCAGCAGGTCGGCGTAGGAGTCACGCCAGGCCCGGACCTGCACCGCGGCGATCGCGGGGGCGTCGTCGGACCAGGCAACGCGGCAGGAGACATCAGCACTCACCGGGCCATCCAACCAGGGTGCTCGACGCCGGTCGCGGATGTTTCACTTTGCACGGCGTACAACGATGAATCTGTAACACTTCTGGGTTACCCTCGGGGCGTGAGCACGTTCGAAGCACTGATCGCGGCACAGGACCGGGTCGAGCCCCGGGACGAGATGCCCGGGGACTACCGGGCCACTCTGGTGCGCCAGATCGCGCAGCACGCGCATTCCGAGATCATCGGCATGCAGCCGGAGGGCGACTGGATCACGCGAGCGCCGAGTCTGCGCCGCAAGGCGATCCTGCTGGCCAAGGTCCAGGACGAGGCCGGGCACGGGCTCTACCTCTACGCGGCCGCCGAGACCCTCGGCGTCGACCGGGACGACCTGCTCGAGGCGCTGCACACCGGACGGCAGAAGTACTCCTCGATCTTCAACTACCCCAGCCTGACCTGGGCCGACGTCGCTGCCATCGGCTGGCTCGTCGACGGCGCCGCGATCGTCAACCAGGTGCCGCTCGGGCGTTGCTCCTACGGCCCGTACGCGCGGGCGATGGTGCGCATCTGCAAGGAGGAGTCCTTCCACCAGCGCCAGGGCTTCGAGTCGCTGCTGACCATGAGCCGCGGGACGCCGGCCCAGCACGCGATGGCCCAGGACGCCGTCGACCGCTGGTGGTGGCCCTCGCTGATGATGTTCGGTCCACCCGACGCCGAGTCTCCGCACAGCGCACGGTCGACCGCCTGGGGCATCAAGCGGTTCTCCAACGACACCCTGCGGCAGCGTTTCGTCGACCTCGCGGTGCCGCAGGCCGAGGCACTCGGACTGACCCTTCCGGACCCGGACCTGCGCTGGGACGAGGAGCGGGGTTCCTGGGACTTCGGCACGATCGACTTCACCGAGCTCCGCGAGGTCGTCTCGGGCAACGGGCCGTGCAACGAGGTCCGCATCGGGCGCCGGGTGGCAGCTCACGAGGACGGCGCCTGGGTGCGCGAGGCAGCGGCGGCGTACGCGGCCAAGCAGGGCACGCGGGGTGCGGCATGAGCGACGGCAGCCTGCTCTGGGAAGTGTTCGTCCGGCCGCGTCGCGGGCTGGCGCACACGCACGTCGGCTCGATCCACGCCGCTGACGCCGAGCTCGCCCTGCGCAACGCGCGCGACGTCTACACCCGTCGCGGTGAAGGGGTTTCGATCTGGGTGGTGCCCTCAGGCGCGGTGACCGCCAGCAGCCCTGACGAGCAGGACTCGTTCTTCGAACCGGCCGGCGACAAGGTCTACCGGCACCCGACCTTCTACGAGGTTCCCGATGAGCTCCAGCTCTGAGGTCGACACCGGGATGGTGCTCGCCCTGGCCGACGATGCGCTGGTCGCCTCGCACCGGCTCTCGGAATGGATCGCTCGCGCGCCCTCGATCGAGGAGGACGTCGCCCTGGCGAACATCGCGCTGGACCTGCTCGGCCAGGCCCGGCTGCTCTACGCGCTGATCGGCGACGAGGACGAGCTGGCCTACCGTCGCCCGGCCGGGGCGTTCCGCAACGCCGTGATGCTCGAGCGACCGAACGGCGACTTCGGCGCGACCATCGCCCGGCTGTTGCTGCTCGCCGCCCACCAGCACGCGCTGTACTCCTCGCTGGCCGCGGCGGACGGCGACCTCGGGGCGATCGCCGCCAAGGCCGTCAAGGAGGTCAGCTACCACCGCGACCATGCTCGGGCCTGGACGGTGCGGCTGGGGGACGGGACCGAGGAGTCCCACCGCCGGATGCAGGACGGCCTGGACGCCGAGTGGGCGGTCTGGGGCGAGCTGGCGCCGACTCAGGAAGCCGTCGACTGGGCCACTGCGGTGATCACGCAGGCGACCCTGCGCGTTCCTGGTCCGGTGCTGGCCGTCGAGCGCCAGGAGCACACGGCGGACCTCGACGAGCTGCTGAGCACGATGCGCGAGGTCACCGCCGTTCACCCGGGGGCGACCTGGTGAGCGTGATGAGCACCCCCGTTGCCGATGAGCTGCGCCGCCGGATCGAGCAGGTCGCCGACCCCGAGCTGCCGGTGGTGACGATCGCCGACCTCGGCATCCTGCGCGAGATCACCGAGCACGACGGTGTCCTGCAGGTCACCATCACCCCGACGTACGCCGGGTGCCCGGCGATGGACGCCATCCGTGCCGACATCGCCGCGGCCGTCAGTCCGCACGAGGTCGTGGTGCACACGGTGCTCGCACCGGCGTGGTCGACCGACGACATCACCGAGACCGGCCGCCAGCGGCTGGCCGAGCACGGGGTGGCCCCGCCGGCTCCGGTTCGCGGAGGTCCGGTGGACCTGACGCTGGGCACGCGCCCGGTCACCCCGCGGTGCCCGCACTGCGGCTCGGGCGAGACCCGGGAGGCGAGCCCGTTCTCCTCCACCGCCTGCAAGGCCCTGTACGTCTGCGCGTCGTGCTGGGAGCCCTTCGACTACTTCAAGCCGCTGTGACCGCGCTCGAGACCGGGCGGACCGGTCACCTCGCCGGGCCCACCTTCCACCCGCTGCGGGTCGTGGAGATCGAGGAGCTGACCGACGACGCGGTCGCGCTGCGCTTCGAGGTGCCCGCGGAGCTCGCGGGGGAGTTCGCCTTCACCCCGGGCCAGCACGTCGCCGTCCGGGTGCCCGAGGACGAGGAGCGCCGGTCGTACTCGGTCTGCTCGGCGCCCGGCGCGCCGCTGCGGGTCGGCGTGCGACGCATCCCCGGTGGTGCGTTCTCGGGGGCCGTGCTCGACCGGCTGCGTCCGGGCGACGAGCTCGAGGTGATGACCCCGACCGGGCGGTTCGGAGCCGCACTGCCCGGTCTGCGCCGACCGGGGTTCGTCGCGGCCGGATCGGGCATCACGCCGATCCTGGCGATGGCCACCGCTGCTCTGACCGATCCCGCGGTCGAGCGCGTCAGCCTGGTCGACATCAACCGCAGCCAGCGCGACGTGATGTTCCTCGACGAGCTCGCCGACCTGAAGGACCGCTACCCCGAGCGGTTGCAGCTGGTGCACGTGCTCACCCGCGAGCCGCAGGAGAGCGAGCTGCTCTCCGTCCGTCCCGACGCCGACGGGATCACCCGGATCCGCACGGCGCTGCTCGGTGATGTCGACGGCTGGTTCCTCTGCGGGCCCCAGGGCATGGTGACCACGGTGCGCGACGCCCTGCTGGCGGACGGAATCGAGGGCGGGAGCATCCACACCGAGCTGTTCCATGCCGACGCGGCTCCGGCGCCGGATCTGCCGGCGGTTCCCGGCCTGGACTCGGTGGAGGTGGAGGCGCGCCTCGGCGGCCGCCGCTCGGCGTACCGGATGTCGGCCGGCGAGACCGTGCTGGATGCGCTGCTGCGCACCCGCGGCGATGCGCCGTACGCGTGCAAGGGCGGGGTGTGCGGGACGTGCCGGGCACGCGTCGTGGAGGGGTCGGTCGCCATGGCCGCGTCCTGGGCGCTGGAGCCGGACGAGATCGCCCGCGGTGACGTGCTCACCTGTCAGTCACGGCCGACCTCGGACCGGGTCGTCCTGGACTACGACGCCTAGCTAGCTGGCGTCCTCGAGGTCGGCGGCGCCGTCGTCGAGCACGTCGTCCTCGATCATGTCGATCGCCGCCTCGGCCCCGCAGAGCACCACGCCCGCCGCCATGCTGATCACGAAGGCGCCGATCGCGAACGGCCACCAGCCGTCGCGGACCTTGTCGTCGAAGAGCGCGATCCCCACCGTCGCCGGGAGGGCGGTGGCCAGCAGGATCTGCGGCGCCGTTGCCGCGGTCACCGAGGTGCGCTTCAGGGCGACCGAGTAGAGGACGAAGCCCAGCGAGCCGAAGAGCCCGATGCTGAGCGCCGTCGCCGCAGTGTCCGGCTCCCAGGAGAAGTCGACCAGGGCGCGGGTCGCGATCGGCGAGGTGCCGTAGGCGAACCCTGCCAGGATCGCCAGGGCGACGCCGCTCTGCCGGTGCTGCCAGCGCCAGGCCAGCCAGCCGAGCACGGCGGTGACCGCGAGCAGGCTGTAGAGCGCGACGGTGGTCCGGTCGGTGAAGTGGGACTGGCCGACCTTGCCGGCGGCGATCGCGAGGACGCCGAGGCCGACGACCATCCCGACCACCGCCAGCCAGTGCCCGCGGTGCAGCGGCTCGCCCATCACGAAGGAGGCGAGCACAGCGGTGACGACCAGCGAGGAGCCGACGCCGACCTGGGCCAGGTAGAGGGGGAGCTCGGAGATGGCCACGAAGTGCAGTGCCCAGCCGACCAGGTACGCCGCCAGGACGCCGAGCATCGGGACCGACCAGAACCCGTGCTTGCGGATGACGGAGGCCTGGATGGCGGCGATCGAGCCGAACATCGCCGCGGCCAGCAGGGCCGATGCCATTCCCAGAAGCACAGCCGGAGTCTGTCACGGGCGACAAGTGGTGTCAGACGCCCGCGGTTCGGAGGCACTGCCGGGGGTGGTGCGCAGGTAGGTTGGCTCCATGCAGAGCTACCTCGACCTCGTGCAGAGGATCTTGGACGAAGGCGTCGAGAAGTCCGACCGAACCGGCACCGGCACGCTGTCGGTCTTCGGGCACCAGATGCGGTTCGACCTGGAGGCCGGGTTCCCCCTGGTGACCACCAAGAAGATCCACACCCGCTCGGTGTTCGCCGAGCTGCTCTGGTTCCTGCGTGGCGACACGAACGTGAAGTGGCTCCAGGACCGGGGCGTGACCATCTGGGACGAGTGGGCTGACGAGAACGGCGACCTCGGACCGGTCTACGGCTACCAGTGGCGGTCCTGGCCGACCCCGGACGGTCACCACGTCGACCAGATCAAGCAGGTCGTCGAGCAGATCCGCAGCAACCCCGACTCGCGCCGGCACATCGTCTCGGCGTGGAACGTCGCCGACATCCCGCAGATGGCGCTGGCGCCGTGCCACACCATGTTCCAGTTCTACGTCGCGGACGGGAAGCTCTCCTGCCAGCTGTACCAGCGCTCGGCGGACGTCTTCCTCGGGGTGCCGTTCAACATCGCGTCGTACGCGTTGCTGACGCACATGGTCGCCCAGGTCACCGGCCTCGGTGTCGGTGACTTCGTGCACACCCTGGGCGACGCCCACCTCTACACCAACCACCTCGAGCAGGCCCGGCTCCAGCTGACCCGCGACCCGCGGCCGCTGCCGACCCTGCACCTGGACCGGTCGGTCACCGAGCTCGACGCGTTCGACCTCGAGCACATCGAGATCAGCGGCTACGACCCGCACCCCGGGATCAAGGCGCCGATCGCGGTATGAGCCTGACGCTCGTTGCCGCTGTCGCGGACAACGGCGTCATCGGCGCCGACGGCGACATCCCCTGGCGGATCAGCGAGGACTTCGCCCACTTCAAGGCACTGACCATGGGCGGCGTCCTGATCATGGGCCGGGCGACCTTCGAGTCGATCGGCCGGCCGCTGCCCGGCCGGACCACGATCGTGCTGACCCGCGACCCGTCCTGGCCGCCGGGCGAGGGCTTCGCCGGCGTCCTGGTCGCACCGGGAATGGACCAGGCCCTCGACCTCGCCGCTGACCTGCCTGGTGAGGTCTTCGTGGTCGGAGGCTCCAGCGTGTACGCCGCGGCGCTGCCGCACGCCACCCACCAGGTGCTTACTGAGGTGCACCTCGCGCCCGTGGGGGACACCCGGTACCCGGCCTTCGACCGGTCGGCGTGGACCGAGGTACGCCGGGAGCCGCACCTGGATGCGGACATCCCGTACGAATTCGTCTGGTGGGAGCGGGCCTGACCGGTCCAGGTGAGGAGGCGGCTGGCCTAGACCCGTGAATTCGATGCTCGCCAGTCTCCGAAACGCGGCCATCTGATGGATCGGTCCGGGTCCTCTTCTCCCTCCCAGGAGGCCGTCATGGCCGCTCGTCGATTCCTGCTCGCCGCACTCAGTGCCGTCCTGGTGCTGCTGGCATCCATCCTCACCACGCCGCCGTCGTTCGCGGCCTCGCAGGACGGGATCCTGCTCATCAAGGGCCCGGGCAGCGTTTACAGCGGCCCGTCGGCGTACGTCTCCGAGAACGTGGCCGCTGGTTCCGTCGACCAGTTCGAGCTGCTGGTGAAGAACCGCGGCACCAGCCTCGCGCAGTACAACATCAAGATCCTCACGGAGGGGCTGCACGCCACCGTCGACCTGTACACCGGGTCGGTCCTGCTCTCGCCGCTGCCGCTGACCGACGACGGGTACTACACCGCGCCGATCCAGCCGGGGAAGACCCAGCCGCTGACGTTGAAGGTGAAGATCCCGGCCGGGAGTCCGCAGGGCAAGACCGTGGTCTCGTTCGGTCTCTTCTCGACCGACGGCAACTACCTGGCTGACGCCTACGCGGAGACAGACGTGAAGGCGCCGACGTACGGGACCTTCGCCTACGACGTCTACGCGAAGCAGGGCGGCCAGAACTACACCGGCGGGTCGATCGACCAGCAGGCGATGACCTCGCCGGCGATCGCGTACAACGCCACCGCGACGTTCAGCGTGAAGCTCCAGAACGACGGAGGGTCACCGAGCGCCATCGTCGGACGGTTGGAGAACTCCGAGTACCTGCAGTGCTCGACGGTGACGGTCAAGGACGGTGCCGTCGACGTGACCCGTGCCGTCATCGCCGGCACCTACACGACCCCGGTGCTGGCGGTGCACGCGTCGAAGACCTTGACGGTGAGCTTCAAGCGGACCGTGTCGCTCTGCTACCAGTCGGTCGACTTCGCGCAGTTCGACGGGCAGAGCCCGAGCAACCAGTTCGCCTGGCGCAACGTGAACCTGATCGTGCCCTACCCGGAGCACCCCTAGCCGAGACCCCCGGTGGCGATCTCCTCGAAGGTCGCCATCGGGGCGTCGAACTCCGAGTCCGGGATCGGCCAGTGCAGCACGATCTCGTCGAACCCGAGCGCGAGGTGGCGCCCGGCGTAGTCGGCGAACCGCTCGGTCGACTCCAGAAACGCGTTCGCCTCGGGCGTGAACCCGGTGAGCAGCACCTTGCGGATGCTCGCCGGGTCGCGGCCGATGGCGCCGCAGGCATCCTCGAGCCGGGCGATCTGGCCCGCGATCGCGGCGTCGGACTCCGCCGGCGTACCGGTCTCGAACAGGGACGGGTCACCGGTGCTCACCCAGGCCTGGCCATGCCGCGCTGTCAGCGCAAGGCCGCGCGGACCGAAGGCGGCGATGGCAAACGGAATGCGTGGTTGCTGCACGCAGCCCGGGATGTTGCGCGCTTCGTTCGCTGAGTAGAACTGACCGCTGCTGGTGACGTCCGGCTCGGTGAGCAACCGGTCGAGCAGGTTGACGAACTCGGCGAACCGGTCAGCGCGTTCCCGCGGGCTCCACGGCTCGTGGCCGAGCACGGTCGCGTCGAACCCGATGGTGCCCGCGCCGATCCCGAGCGTGACCCGGCCGCCGGAGATGTCGTCGAGGCTGATCAGGTCCTTGGCCAGCGTGACCGGGTGCCGGAAGTTCGGGTTGGTGACCAGGGTGCCGAGACGGATCCGTTCGGTCGCGCCCGCTGCCGCGGTGAGGGTCGGCCAGGCGCCGAACCAGGGGCCGTCGCGGAACGACCGCCAGGACAGGTGGTCGTAGGTGTACGCCGCGGCGAAGCCGAGCTCCTCGGCGCGCTGCCAGCTCGCGCGGGCGCCGCCCTCCCAGGTCTGATAGGGGAGGATGCAGGTGCTCAGGACCTGACCGTTCGGCTGGTTCATGCCCGAAGGCTACGTCGACGCCGTCCAGCGCTGGCACCATGACGGCCATGTCCCGCAACGCCGACTACGTCCCGGCCGAGGAGAGTCCTCTGCGCCGGGCCCTCCTCGTGGTCCTGCCGGTGCTGATCGCCGTCATCGTGGTCGGCATGACACCCGTGTTCGATCGGACGACCGTCACCGACAAGTCCGACCAGAAGGCCGTCGCACTCGGCCTGCCGTGGCCCTGGCTGCACCAGGACCAGACGCGGCTCGAGCCGGTCTTCCCGATCCGCGTCGGGCTCGACGCGGTCCAGGAGAGCCCCGTGACCATCCAGTGGCCGGGGCTGGCCGCCGACCTCGGCGCCGTGCTGGCCGTCGAGCTGCTGGTGATCGGCGGTGTGGTGCTGGTGCGCCGACGCCGCGAGCGCGACGTCTTCGGCTGACCGATCAGGCCTGGGAGGCGGCCAGCTTCAGCAGCTTGATCGTCATGGCCTTCACGGCGCTGGCGCTCATCCCGGCGCTCTGGGTGAGGTTGATGCTGATGATCCGGTTGCCGACCCGGACGGCGCCTGCGCCCTGGACCGCGGGCTCGCCGAACGCAGTGCCGGTCACGACGAACGCGGCGTCGCCGATCCCGGACAGGTCGTGGGGGTCGCCCTCGACCGAGGAGGTCGCCTCGGTCTTCGCGCCGTCCATGCCTCCGGGGGTCTTGGCCAGGGACTTCTCGACGAACGTCGCGGACGGCGCCTTCGCCGATGCCTGGGTGAAGCCGCAGCCACCGCCCGGAAGTGCTGCTCCCTTCACGGTCCCGCCGACCACGGCGCCGACCTCGCCGGCCGAGAGGTCGCCGCAGATGCCCCCGCCGGCGGTGGCCGGGGTGTCGTCGTCCTCGCCGTCACCGTCGCCCTCGGTCTGGGTCGGCGTGCTCTTCGGCGTCGGCGTCGAGGTCTTCGTCGGGCCGGAGTGCGGAGTGCTGTGCCCGGTGGCCGTGGTGCCCGTCGTCGGCGGCTCGTCGGCGGTGGGTTCCTGGGTGGAGCCGCAGCCGGTCAGCGTCAAGGTGGCCGCGGCGGTCAGGGCGACGGCGGCGGAGGTCGAGCGCAGGCGCATGGTCACGACCCTAGGCCGCGCGCCCGCGCCGACGGCCCGTGCCGCGCCGGTGGCCGGGACGCCCGTTCGCCCCGTCCGCCGCGCCACCGGGGCCGTCAGCGCACTAACCTAGGCGGCATGAGTCTTCCTGCAGCACCCCTCGGTCGCGTGCTCACCGCCATGGTGACGCCCTTCAAGGACGACGGGTCGGTCGACCTCGACGGCGTCGCCCGGGTGGCGACGCACCTGGTCGAGAACGGGAACGACGGCATCGTGGTCAGCGGCACCACCGGCGAGGCCCCGACCACCTCGGTCGCCGAGGACGGCGAGATCCTGCGTGCGGTGATCGACGCGGTGGGGGACCGGGCCACGATCGTGGCCGGCATCGGCACCAACCACACCGAGCACTCGATCGAGCTCAACGAGCAGGCACAGAAGGCCGGCGCCGACGGCGTGCTGCTGGTCTCGCCGTACTACAACAAGCCGACCCAGGCAGGCATCGCGGCGCACTTCGAGGCCGTCGCGGCCGCCAGCGACCTGCCGATCATGCTCTACGACATCCCCGGTCGCACCGGCGTGACGATCGCCCCGGAGACCTACGCGCGGGTCGCCAGCAACGAGAAGTTCGTCGCGGTCAAGGACGCCGTCGGTGACCTGTTCCGCGGCGCCCGGATCATGGCTGACACCGGCTTGGCCTTCTACTCCGGCGACGACGTGCTCAACCTCGGCTGGCTGACCCATGGCGGCTGCGGCGTCGTCTCGGTCGTCGCCCACGTCGCGGGCCGGCAGTACGCCGAGATGGTCTCGGCCGTCGACCATGGCGACCTGCCCACCGCGCTCGCGATCTACAACGACCTGCTGCCGGTGGTCGACGCGATCATGAACCACGCTCCGGGCGTGATGACCGCGAAGGCCGCGCTGCAGCTGATGGGGGTGCTGGAGAACCGCACCGTCCGGCTGCCCCTGGTCGAGGCCGACAACGACCAGGTCGGCATGGTCCACGAGGCCCTCGCGAACGCCGGACTGCTGCCCGAGTCCGAGGCATGAGCCACCCGCACCCCGAGCTGGGGGTCCCCGGCCCGCTCGCGGCCGGCGGTCTGCGCGTCACCGCGCTCGGCGGGCTCGGCGAGGTCGGGCGCAACATGACCGTCTTCGAGTACGACGGACGCCTGCTGATCGTCGATTGCGGGGTGCTCTTCCCCGAGGAGAACCACCCGGGCGTGGACCTGATCCTGCCGGACTTCGCCTCGATCCGGGACCGGCTCGACGACGTCGAGGCACTGGTGCTCACGCACGGTCACGAGGACCACATCGGCGCGACGCCGTACCTGCTGCGCGAGCGCGAGGACATCCCGCTGGTCGGCTCGCAGCTGACCCTGGCATTGCTCGACTCCAAGCTCCGCGAGCACCGGCTCAAGAACACGGTGAAGTCGATCGTCTCCGAGGGCGACCGGATCTCCTTCGGACCGTTCGACCTCGAGTTCGTCGCGGTGAACCACTCGATCCCGGACGCCCTCGCGGTCGCGATCCGGACCGGCGCCGGCCTGGCGCTGCACACCGGCGACTTCAAGATGGACCAGCTCCCGCTTGATGGCCGGATCACCGACCTGCGCGCGTTCGCACGCCTGGGGGAGGAGGGCGTCGACCTCTTCCTGACCGACTCGACCAACGCCGAGGTGCCCGGGTTCACCACCCACGAGAAGGACATCTCCCCGGTGCTGGACCGGGTCTTCCACCAGAGCAGCCAGCGGATCGTCGTGGCGTGCTTCGCCTCGCACGTGCACCGCGTGCAGCAGATCATGGACGCCGCGGCCGAGCACGGCCGGAAGGTCGCCTACGTCGGTCGCTCGATGGTCCGCAACATGGCCATCGCCAAGGAGCTCGGCTACCTCAACGTGCCACCGGGCCTCCTGGTCGACGCCAAGGAGCTGGCCGACATGCCCCCGGAGAAGATCGTGATGGTCTCCACCGGGTCCCAGGGTGAGCCGATGTCCGCGCTGTCGCGGATCGCCCAGCGCAACCACAACTTCGTGCACATCGAGGAGGGCGACACCGTCATCCTCGCCAGCAGCCTGATCCCGGGCAACGAGAACTCGGTGTACCGGGTGATCAACGGTCTCACCCGCTGGGGCGCGCGCGTGGTGCACAAGGGCAACGCCCTGGTCCACGTCAGCGGTCACGCGAGCGCCGGTGAGCTGCTCTACTGCTACAACATCGTCCGCCCGCGCAACGTGATGCCGGTGCACGGCGAGATCCGGCACATGAAGGCGAACGCCGACCTGGCGATCGCCGCGGGCGTCGCCTCCGACCGGGTGGTCATCGCCGAGGACGGCGTGGTCGTCGACCTCGTCGGCGGCAAGGCCGCGGTCGCCGGCAAGGTCGAGTGCGGCTACGTCTTCGTCGACGGCACCTCGGTCGGCGACATCACCGAGTCCAGCCTCAAGGACCGCCGGATCCTCGGCGAGGAGGGCTTCGTCTCGGTGATCGTGGTGATCGACTCCCAGTCCGGCAAGGTGCTCTCCGGTCCGGAGATCCACGCGCGCGGGTTCGCGGAGGAGGACAACGCCTTCGAGGAGATCAAGCAGCCGATCATCGACGCGCTCACCAAGGCGGTCACCGAGGGCGCCGACGACCCGTACCAGCTGCAGCAGACCATCCGCCGGGTGATCGGTCGCTGGGTGAGCAATACCCACCGCCGGCGCCCGATGATCATCCCCGTGGTGCTGGAGGCCTGAGGTGCCCATCGAAGAGTCGGAGTTCGTCAGCTACCAGCAGTGGGGGCTGGACTTCTTCGCCGAGGCCGTCAGCCAGTCGCGCATCCTCGGCGCGGTCAACAACATCGCCGGCCAGCCGATCAACTTCGGGCCGATGGGCGTGGGCCCGGGCAAGATCGCCAAGGTCAAGGCGTACGGCGAGATCGGTGCTGCCACCGCGCACCCGGTCGACGGGCCGCAGATCAGCTACCACGTCGAGCTCCCCGTCTCGCTGACCTTCGAGGTGGACCTCCAGGTCGAGACGCACGTCTTCCACGCCGAGCTGCTGGTGCCGCTCACCCTGACGGCGCGCGCCCTGGACCAGGTCAAGATCTTCATCACCATCGACCCGCCCCGGGCCTCGGACATCCAGGTCAAGGTCCAGGCCGAGGGCATCCGTGCCTCGATCATGCAGCGGGTGGTCAACGTCGAGGGTGAGCTGCGTCGGTTCGTGGCCAAGTACGTCGCCCGGGAGACCTCCAAGCCGCACATCGAGGAGGCCCGGCTCATCGACGTCTCGGCCGCCATCGACCGGGCCTGGGGCTCGATCGCGCCGAAGCCGAGCAAGACGAAGGTCACCGACGACTTCAACGAAGCCCTCGAGCAGGAGATCCGCGAGAACGAGGACACCTTCCTCGAGATGTAGCCGGATCAGGCGGTCTCGAAATTCTTTTCGGGATTTCTGTATCAATCCGGACTGCTCGGTGCTCCTACGGGCATGACGACCTTGCACCTGTACGCCGAAGCAGCGATCCGGCGCGATCTCGCGCGCGCCCGAGCCCTGCTCATCTCCCGGGTTCGGATGTCCACGGAACGCCGTCGCGCCGTCACCGACCACCTGACCTGGCTCGCCAGCCTCGTCCGTCCCGGCACCGACCGGATCAGCCCCGCCTCCGCAGCCATGCGCGAGGCCGCGGTCGCCTTCGGCAAGGACGGGCTCGGTCACGAGCGCGAGCTGCTGATCGAGGCGATCGACATCCTGGTCGACACCACCGCGACCTGGCCGACCCGCTGGACCGCGGAGGACGTGCCGCGGGTGGCGTGCGGCAACCTGCCCTGGGTGCTCGATGGCATCCCGCTGCGCGGCGGCCCGGGCCTGGTGCTACCCAGCCCTCCTGACCCTGAGGTAGCCCGGACCCGGGCCGCGCTCTACCGGCGCAAGCGTGCCCAGCTCTGGGGCCCCGTGGCCCTGACGCCGTCCCGGATCCTCGAAGCCGCCGCGGCCGGTTGAAAGCCGGCCGGGCTCAGCCCATCCGGACCGGGTGGTTGTGGGTCGGAGCCGGCAGGTCCGGATCCGCGACCTCGCCCGGAGCGGTGACCATGCCCCAGCAGAACAGCGCTCCGTCGGTGCGGATGCCGCACGCCGAGTCGTAGCCGGCGTCCACGACCGCCCACGTCGTCCAGCTGCCGACCTGGAGCGGGGTGTGCGAGGTCGCTGGGCTGTAGGAGCCGGTGCCGAGCTTGCCGTACTCGTTCGAGCCCCAGCACCACGCGGTGCCGTCCGAGCGCACGCCGCAGGAGAACTGGTACCCGGCGCTGGCGTTGCGCCAGGAGCCGGCGGCCACGTGCTGAGGGGTGTCGCTCGTCGGTCCGGGGCCGGACTGGCCGTAGGTGCTGTCGCCCCAGCACCACAGCGACTTCGCGGTGTGGAGGCCACACGACTGTCCGTAACCGGACTCCAGCGACGCCCACCTGGACGAGTCCAGCACGTACGGCGACGGTTCCAGCGAGCTGTTCTCGTGGAAGCACCAGAGCAGGTCCCCGAGCCGGATCCCGCATCCCTGGGCGTCGCCACGCGGTCCGGACGCGACCCGCAGCCAGTTCGCGTAGGCGACCGGGTACGGCGTCCAGGTGTCGGTGCCGTCGGCTCCGTGCCAGCCCTTGCCCCAGCAGAGCGCCACCTGGCCGGTGGTGCGACCGCAGCCGCCGTAGCTGCCGGGCGTCACCTCGGCCCAGTCGTGGCGCGTGCCCATCTGGGTGAAGTGGTAGGCGTCCCGCCCCGGGCCGGCGATCGCACCGCCGTCCTCGTTGTGGCCGGTGCACCACATCGTGCGGTCGGTGCGCACCCCGCAGGTGTTGAACCAGCCGGCCTTCACCCACAACCAGGAGCTGGTCCCGATCCGGCGCAGGGAGGGCACCTCCTTCGTGGTGCCGAGTCCCAGCTGGCCGTCGAAGTTCGAGCCGAAGCACCACAGGGTGTGGTCGTACTTGAGCGCGCAGGTGTGCCCCGGCCCGCTGGTCACGCTGGAGAAGCCCGGCTTGACCCCGACCACCCGGACGACCTTGCTCGTGCCGGCGGCCCTCGTCGAGCTCGCGGCCTTGGTCACGCGGAACGCCGTCGACCCCAGGGGGACGGCCTTCCTGAAGGAGTAGTGCGAGGTGCTGCTCAGCTTCGCGGACGCGACCGAGGTCCAGCGGCCGGCGTACTGCTGCAGCACCACGGTGTGCCCGGCCGCCGACGGGCCGACCGACCCGGAGATCGTGACCGGCGTCCCGCGCACCACGAGGGTCTTCGAGGCAGCGGTCCAGACCTGGTACGCGGAAGCACCGGACGCAGGTCCCGGGGCGCCGGTGAGGAGGAGTGCGACCACGAGGGCGAGGACGGTGCCGACGGCGCCGCTCCGGACCGAGAACTGGGGTGCGGGCATGACGGCAGTTTCGCACCCGCGAAACGGTCGGGTCGGCCGTTTCCCCAGGTCGATCTGAGAGAAATTCGTAAGGACTCGGAGGTTCCCGGTTCGCGCGACGAGGAGCAGAGTGGCCCCATGGACGTTGGAGAGGTCTACCTCGAGGCTCTCGGCCGGGTCACCGAGCAGGTACCGCAGATCGTCGACGGGCTCGGGATCGACGACCTGGCGTGGCGCCCCGACCCCGGGGCCAACTCGATCGCGTGGCTGCTCTGGCACCTGACCCGGGTCGCGGACGAGTACAGCGCGGTCTACGCAGGCACCGAGGCCCGCTGGGTCGCCGGGGGCTGGTACGACCGCTTCGGGCTCCCGTTCGGCCCCGAGGCGCACGGCTACGGGCAGACCGCCGAGGAGGTGGCCCAGGTCCGGGTCGCGGGGGACCTGCTGGCGGGCTACTACGCGGAGGTCGAGCCGGTGCTGACGGGCTACCTCGGCACGCTCGGGCCGGCCGCCCTCGACGAGGTGGTGGACGCCGACTACGACCCGCCGGTCACCCTCGGGGTGCGGATGGTCAGCATCGTCGACGACATGGTCCAGCACGTCGCCCAGGCGGCGTACCTGCGCGGGATCCTCGACCGCCGCTGATCCCCGCGCGACGGGCTCGCCTGACAACCCGGGCGGAACGGGGCACTTGTCCGGATTTCGCTGGTGCGAAAAACACGGCGTGGGACACGTGGGACACGTGTGGCTGGCGGGTACATTGCGACCATGGCGACCCGTACGTCTTCCCCGCCGGCGTCGCGCAGTAGGAGCACCGCTACCAAGGGTGCTTCGACTTCGCGGTCCCGGCCGTCCGGCAGCCAGAGCAAGCGCAAGCCGCCTGCGAAGAAGAGCGCCTCGAAGAACCGGCGCCCGGCTCCGCGAGCGGTCCGCAACGGCCCTGGTCCCGTTTCGCGTACCTTCTCCGGCCTCGGCCACGGCGTCTCCGCCGTCTGGCTCGGTGTGGCCGGCGGTATCGGCTCCGGCGCGCGCCGGATCGGTCAGGGCGCTCGCGACCTCGAGCCGGAGCACCGGCGCGACGGCGCTGGACTGTTCCTGATCGCTCTCTCGGTCGTCGTCGCCGCCGCCGTCTGGTGGCAGGTCCCCGGGGGGATCTTCGACGCCACCCGCGCGGTCGTCGCCGGCTCGGTCGGGCTGCTTGCCTGGTTCGTGCCGCTGATGCTCGTCTACATCTCCTGGCGCAACCTGCGCGACCCCGACGCCAACGGCCCGGCGGGCCGTCAGGTCGTCGGCTGGGCGGCGCTGCTGTTCGGCGTCCTGGGCATCGTCCAGATCGCCAACGGTTCGCCCGAGCCGAAGCTCGGTGACACCAGCGACCTCCAGAAGGCGGGCGGCGCGATCGGCTTCGTGGTCGCCAAGCTGCTCGGCGACCTCCTGCACACCGGCTACGTGGTGGTCCCGTTGCTGGTGCTGCTCAGCGTCTTCGGTGTCCTGGTGGTCACCGCGACCCCCGTCTACCAGGTTCCCGTCCGGCTGCGGTACCTGCGCGACCGGATCCTCGGCCGGGTTGTCGAGGAAGAGGCCGAGGACACCGAGGACACCGCTCCTGTCGCCAAGGGCCGACGCCGCTCGCGCGTCGGGGTCTTCGCCGACGACGTCGACCCGGACATGGGGGACGCCGCCTACGACACCCCGATCCTGGAAGACCGGGAGGTGAAGAAGCGCGGCAAGAAGGCCGACCTCGAGATCGAGGAGCCGAAGGCCGACCTCGAGCCGCCGCCGCACACCCCGCTCCCGGTCCGGGTGGAGCAGCTCAGCCTGTCCGGCGACATCACCTACACGCTGCCGGAGAGCACCATCCTCAAGGAGGGCAGCGCGCACAAGGCGCGCACCCCCGCCTCGGACAGTGTCGTCGAGCGCCTGCAGGCGGTCTTCGAGGAGTTCGACATCGATGCCCAGGTCACCGGGTACACCCGAGGTCCGACGGTGACGCGCTACGTGGTCGAGGTCGGTTCGGGCGTCAAGGTCGAGAAGATCATGAACATCCAGAAGAACATCGCCTACGCGGTGGCTTCGGCGGACGTCCGGATCCTCTCGCCGATCCCCGGCAAGTCAGCGGTGGGTGTCGAGATCCCGAACACCGACAAGGAGATCGTCTCCCTCGGTGACGTGCTGCGCTCGAACACCGCGCGCAACGACCACCACCCGATGGTGGCCGGCCTGGGCAAGGACGTGGAGGGCGGCTTCGTCGTCGCGAACCTGGCGAAGATGCCGCACCTGCTGGTGGCCGGTGCCACCGGCTCCGGCAAGTCGAGCTTCATCAACTCGATGATCACCTCGATCCTGATGCGCTCGACCCCGGACGAGGTCCGGATGATCATGGTCGACCCCAAGCGGGTCGAGCTGAACGCCTACGAGGGCATCCCGCACCTGATCACGCCCATCATCACCAACCCGAAGAAGGCGGCCGAGGCGCTTCAGTGGGTCGTGCGCGAGATGGACATGCGCTACGACGACCTGGCCAACTTCGGCTTCCGACACATCGACGACTTCAACAAGGCCGTCCGGGCCGGCAAGGTGACTGTCCCGGCCGGGAGCGAGCGGGTGCTGGCGCCGTACCCGTACCTGCTGGTGGTCGTCGACGAGCTCGCCGACCTGATGATGATCGCCCCGCGCGACGTCGAGGACTCGGTCGTCCGGATCACCCAGCTCGCGCGTGCCGCCGGCATCCACCTGGTGCTGGCGACCCAGCGTCCGTCGGTCGACGTGGTCACCGGCCTGATCAAGGCGAACGTGCCCTCGCGGCTCGCGTTCGCCACCTCGAGCCTGGCCGACAGCCGGGTCATCCTGGACCAGCCGGGTGCCGAGAAGCTGGTCGGCCAGGGCGACGGACTGTTCCTGCCGATGGGCGCCTCCAAGCCGGTGCGCGTCCAGGGCAGCTGGGTCACCGAGGCGGAGATCCACCAGGTCGTGAAGAAGTGCAAGGACCAGCTCCAGCCGACGTACCGCGAGGACGTCACCGCGCCGGCCGCGGCCAAGCGCGAGCTGGACGACGACATCGGCGACGACCTGGACCTGGTGGTCCAGGCGATCGAGCTGGTCGTGTCCACCCAGTTCGGCTCGACCTCGATGCTGCAGCGCAAGCTGCGGGTCGGCTTCGCCAAGGCCGGGCGACTGATGGACATCATGGAGAGCAGGGGAGTGGTCGGCCCCAGCGAGGGTTCGAAGGCACGCGACGTGCTGATCAAGCCTGATGACCTCGACGCGGTCATCGCGACACTCCAGGGGGAGATGTGAGCACCACGACGCACGCACGCTCGCACAGGAATTCGCACAGCAACGCGCACTTCGACGCCGACGACCACGACGTGGTGTCGCTGCGCCGCAACGTCCTGCTCAGCGGGGTCGTGGGCGGGCTGGCGATGCTGCTCGGACTGGCCTACCTGATCCGCGGCTCCTCGCCGTTCGACGTGATCATCGGGCTGCTGATGGTCCTGGTCGCGGGCTGGCACCTGCCGGCCCTGGCCGCAGCCCGGCTTCCCGTGGTGGTCGCGGACGACCAGGGTCTGCGACTGCGGATCGGCTACACCTGGCGCGGGCTCCCGTGGTCCGCGGTGCGTCAGGTCGTCGTCGAGTACGCCGAGTCGCCACTGCGCGACGGGCGGATGGTCGTGGTGCTGCGGGACCCGTCCCGACTGCTCGACGGACTCGGCTCGGTGGCGCAGGCGCACCTGCGCTGGAACGAGCTCTGGTACGGCGCCCAGCTGGCCTTCCCGCTCGGGATGGCGACCGTCACCGACAGCACCGACCTCGCCGCCGACCTGGAGCTGCACGCCGCCGGGCGCACCGAGGTGGTCAGCCTGCGCGGACGCGACCTCTCGAACCTGGACGAGCCGCCGGTCCAGGAGCGGCCCGAGCCGCTGGTGGCGCCGACCTGGGTCCCGGACGCGATCACGTTCACCGCGCCGCCGCAGGACGGCTGGGACGAGCCCGAGGTCGTCACCGGTGAGGTCGTGGAGCCCGAGGACCTGGCCGAGCCTGACCCGGAGCCCCAGCTCGAGCTGGTCGAGCCGGAGATCGTCGAGCCGGAGATCGTCGAGCCGGAGATGGAGGTCGAGGAGCTCCCGCCGCCGCCGGAGGAGCCGCTCCTGCCCGAGCCCGTCGCACCGCTGCGGGACCTGTACCGCCCGACCCGGGTGGACGTCCGGATCGAGGCTCCGGTCGTGGAGATCACTCCCGAGGCCGTCCCCGACGTTCCCGAGCAGCGTTCCGCGATGGACGCCCCGCTCGAGGAGTTCCCGGTCGACATCGAGGTGCTGATCGACGACTTCGCCGACCCGGTCGTGCCGGCACTGGTGCCGGTGATCGGCCCGAAGGTCCTGCACGCCCGCGAGATGCTCGACATGAGCATCGAGGAGCTGAGCCAGCGCACCCGGATCCGTCCGCACGTGCTCGAGGCGATCGAGGTCGACGACTTCGGTCCGTGCGGTGGCGACTTCTACGCCCGCGGCCACCTGACCGCGATCTCGCGCGTGCTGGGACTGACCCTGGACCCGCTGATGAAGACCTACGACGAGCGCTACGCCCAGGCGCCGATCAACGCCCGCCGCGTCTTCGAGGCCGAGCTGTCCTCGGGTCTGTCGGGAGGCATGCGGGCCACGCTCGGCGGACCTCGCTGGAGCCTGCTGATCGGCTCGGTGCTGTGCCTGACCATGGTCTGGGGACTGGCCCGCCTGTTCGCCGGTGACCCGGAGCACCTGACCGCCGCACCGGACGGCAGCAGCCAGACCGCGGGTCTCGCGGCCAACCAGAAGCCGATCACGTCGCCGCTGATGAAGACGACCGAGATGACGGTCTCCGCCGCGCACGCACCGGCCCACGTGGTGGTCCGCGACCGTACCCACAAGGTGCTGTGGTCCGGGGACCTCGGGCTCGGAAAGGCACGCAAGATCGTCGGTCTCGCCCCGTTCAAGGTGACCGCCGACAACGCGGGAGCCGTGGAGATCACCGTCCGGGGCAAGGCGCGGGGCACCGTCGGCACGGCAGGGGTCAAGGGCTCCAAGTCGTTCGGTTAGGACCAGCCCGCCCCGGACCGGCATACTTCTGTCGGATATGACTGAGCCCCACACTGTCGCCCTGGTGACCCTCGGCTGCGCCCGCAACGAGGTCGACTCCGAGGAGCTCGCCGGACAGCTCGAGGCCGGCGGATTCCTGCTCGTGGAGGACCCGTCGGACGCCGAGACGGTGGTGGTCAACACCTGCGGCTTCGTCGAGGCCGCCAAGAAGGACTCGGTCGACACGCTGCTGGCCGCCGCCGACCTGAAGGACTCCGGGCAGGCCAAGTCCGTGGTCGCGGTCGGCTGCCTCGCCGAGCGGTACGGCGCCGAGCTGGCCGACTCGCTGCCCGAGGCGGACGCGGTCCTGGGCTTCGACGCCTACCCGGACATCGCCGATCGGCTGCGCTCGATCCTGGCCGGCGACCAGCAGCACCCGCACACCCCGTCCGACCGTCGCAAGCTGCTCCCGATCACGCCCACCGAGCGGGTCGAGGTCGACGTCGTCGTCCCCGGCCACAGCTTCGAGGTCGCGACCGTGGACGAGATCGGGACCGGTGCCCCGCAGACCGGTCCGCGCGCGGTCCGGCGACGCCTCGACGGCGGCCCGATGGCGCCGCTCAAGCTCGCGTCCGGGTGCGACCGGCGCTGCTCGTTCTGCGCGATCCCGAGCTTCCGCGGCTCCTTCGTCTCGCGCCGACCCGCCGATGTGCTGGCCGAGGCGCGCTGGCTCGGCGAGCAGGGCGTCAGGGAGCTGTTCCTGGTCTCGGAGAACTCCACGTCCTACGGCAAGGACCTCGGCGACATCCGCCTGCTGGAGACGATGCTTCCGGAGATCGCGGCCGTCGACGGTGTCGAGCGGGTGCGGGTCTCCTACCTGCAGCCTGCCGAGACCCGTCCCGGGTTGGTCGCGGCGATCGCGACGACGCCGGGAGTGGCGGACTACTTCGACCTGTCCTTCCAGCACGCCTCGCCGACCGTGCTGCGGGCCATGCGACGCTTCGGAGATCCGGAGTCGTTCGGAAACCTGCTGGCCGAGGTCCGCAAGCACGCGCCGCTGGCCGGCGTTCGGTCGAACTTCATCGTGGGCTTCCCGGGCGAGACCGAGGCGGACTTCGAGACCCTCTGCGACTTCGTCACCGAGGCGCGGCTCGACGCGATCGGCGTGTTCGGCTACTCCGACGAGGACGGCACTGAGGCCGAGACCTACGACGGGAAGCTGGACGAGGACGCGATCGCCGAGCGGGTCGAGCACCTGCGGGCCCTGACCGACGAGCTCACCGCCCAGCGCGCCGAGGAGCGGATCGGGGAGCGTGTCGTCGTCCTGGTCGAGGCCCTCGAGGACGAGGACGGAACCGGAAATCTGCTGGCCGAAGGACGCGCCGCGTGCCAGGGTCCGGAGGTCGACGGGTCCACCACGCTGACCGGGCTGTCCGTCGACGTGCGGGTGGGTGACATGATCGAGGCGGTCGTTACCGCCACCGAGGGTGTCGACCTGGTCGCCGAGCCGGTCTGAGGCCAGGCAGGTCGACCGCGGACGCACCGCGCGAGGAGAGGGAGGGGAGCACGATGGCAGAGACGCAGTCGAACTGGAACGTGCCGAACGCCCTGACCACTCTGCGCATCGTGATGGTCCCGTTCTTCGGCTGGGCGCTGCTCCACGAGGGCGGCGACAGCGCCGGGTGGCGGTGGGTCGCCTACGTGCTGTTCGCGCTCGCGATGATCACCGACAAGATCGACGGTGACCTGGCCCGCAAGCACAACCTGATCACCAACTTCGGCAAGATCGCCGACCCGATCGCCGACAAGGCGATCACCGGGATGGCCTTCGTCGGCCTCTCGATCATCTACCCGGTGATGTGGTGGATCACCGTCCCGGTGCTGATCCGGGAGTGGGGGATCACCGTCGCGCGGCTCTCCATCGCCAAGCAGGTCGTGATGGCCGCGAACCAGAGCGGCAAGGTGAAGACCATGGCGCAGGCCCTCGCTCTCGGCGGCCTGATCGCGCCCTTCCACTACCTCTCGGGCGGGTGGGACGTGCCGGGCGAGATCGTCTGGTGGCTCGCGATCGTGCTGCTCGCCGTTGCGGTCGTGCTCACGATGACCTCGGGCGCGGAGTTCGTCCGCGACGTCGTCCGCTACCGGCGTACGGCCAGCGACCAGCCGGCCTGAGCGCCCTCGAACGGGTCAGCGGTTGTAGCGGTCGTGCCGGTCCTGGCGCTCGCGCTCGGCCACGGCCCGGTAGTGCAGCAGGATCGTGTCGAACTCCACCGGGTTCACGTTCGCCGCGGTGAGCACGATCTCGCGGTGGTGCACCGACTCCAGCACCACCTTCCAGGAGCTGCTGCCCGGCGTCCCCGTCACCTCGACCCGGGTGGCCGGGTCAGCCAGGTTGAAGACGCTGAGCTCGTTGCCCTCGCGCACCTTGAGCGTGGAGCTCTTCAGGTCGACGGTCGTCAGCGCCGACGACATCAGGGCGCCGCGGAAGATCACCGCGATGACGGCGCACCCGACGAGCGCGCCGACGGCGATGACGGACTGGGCGACGATCGCGAAGACGAGCGAGGCCACGGCTCCGAGGAGCGCGAGGCTCAGGAGCGCTCCGACGAAGAACCGCGGCTTGCGGTGCTCGACCCAGTGCGCGGCGTCCGGGACCGAGTCGGCGATCGGGGTCGGGGCGTACACGTGCAGCTGGTCGTGCACCGGCTCCGGCTGGACCGGGACCTGCGGCGGCACGTACTCCCGCTGGCTCGGACCGAGCCAGGAAGGAGTGTCGAAGTGCGAAGGGGGATCCAGGTGGGCGCGCGCCTCGGCACGGCGCTGCTCGGCCCAGTCCTCGCGTGAAACCTGCTCGGCGGTCGTGGTGTCGGCCTCGAGAGGCGCGCCGTTCTGGTCGCCCATGTCCATCTCGCCCATGGATCCTCCGAATTCTCCGGGGTTGTACCGCTCCAGTGTCGGCCGGGCCGCCCCGAAACCCCTAAGGTCCGGCGCGGTTCCGGAACGATGGTCCAGACCGGTCTCAACGGTGAACTAGACCGCCGTGCAGCGCACACTAGCCGACCCGGGCCTTAGGTCCCGGGTGTCTCGTTCCGCGGGGCGCTCAGGTCTCGCGCAGCCCGGATCAGGGTGAGGTGGGTGAACGCCTGGGGGAAATTGCCGGCCATCCGCCCGTTCACCGGGTCGTACTCCTCGCTGAACAGACCGACATCGTTTCCCAGCGCGAGCAGCCGGTCCATCAACGCGCGGGCGTCGTGGTGGCGCCCGGCCCGGGCGTAGGCCGAGACGAGCCAGAACGAGCAGGCCAGGAACGGGTGCTCGTCGCCCGGCAGGCCGTCCACCCCCGAACTGGTCCGGTAGCGCAGCAGCAGACCGTCGCGGAGCAGGTCCTCCTCGACCGCCGCCACGGTGCCGAGCATGCGCGGGTCGTCCCCGGCGACGAAGCCCACCTGCCCGAGCAGCAGCAAGGAGGCGTCGACCTCGCGGGTCGCGTAGTGCTGGGTGAAGGTGTTCCGATCCGGGTCGTAGCCGCGCTCGTGCACCTCGGCGGCGATCCGGTCCCGCACGGCCCGCCAGTGCTCGACAGGCCCGTCGAGCCCGTGCTCCTCGACCCCGCGCACCATCCGGTCGAAGGCGACCCACATCATCACCTTGCTGTGGGTGAAGTGCTGCTGCGGGCCGCGGATCTCCCAGATGCCGTGGTCAGGCTGGTCCCAGGTCTCGCCGAGCGAGGCCAGCAGCGCGCACTGCAGGCTCCAGGAGACGCTGTTCTCCTCCAGGCCGGCACCGCGCGCGGCCGACAGGGCGCCGAGAACCTCTCCGAGGACGTCGCTCTGACGCTGGCCGACGGCGGCGTTGCCGATCCGTACCGGCCTCGAACCGGCGTACCCGGCCAGGTTCGGCAGCTCGACCTCGGGCAGGTGCCGGCTCCCGTCGACGGCGTACATGATCTGCAGGTCCTCCGGGTCCCCGGCGATCGCGCGGAGCAACCAGTCGCGCCAGGGTCCGGCCGTGTCGGGGTGGCCGCTGCCGACCATCGCCTCGACGGTCAACGAGGCGTCGCGCAACCAGGAGTAGCGGTAGTCCCAGTTCCGTGATCCGCCGAAGTCCTCGGGCAGCGATGTCGTGGCCGCGGCCACGATGCCCCCGGTGTCCTCGTGGGTCAGCGACCGCAGGGTGAGCAGGCTGCGGTCGACGGCCTCGGTGTAAGCGCCGTTCGAGCGTGCCCGCAGCCAGTCGCGGTCGACCGCCAGCGTGTGCTCGATCCGCTCGTCCACATCGACGGGCGGCGGCACCTCGCGGTGCGACGGCACCCAGGTCAGCGTGAAGTCGAGGACCTCGCCCTCACCGACCTCGAACTCGTCCTCGTGGCGGCCGTCAGCGGCCGCGGGCAGCCGGGGCCCGGTGAGCACGAGCTTGTCCGGCCCGGCGACCGCGATCAGCACCTCGTCACCACCCGGGCCGATCTCGCGGTGCACCCAGGGCCGGATCTCGCCGTAGTCGAAGCGGATCACGAGGTCGTGCGCGAGGCGCACCGTGCCGCGCACGCCCGTGACGCGGCGGATCAGGTCCGCGCGCCGGTCGCCGATCGGCATCAGGTCGATGACCCGAGCCTCGCCGGTCTCCGTCGTGATCGTCGTCTCCAGCACGTTCGACCCCGGCAGGTAGCGCCGCGAGGCCTGGTGCTCACCGGCGGCGCCGATCCGCCACCGGGAGCCGTCGGCGTCGCCGAGCAACGCGGTGAAGCAGGACGGTGAGTCGAAGCGCGGTAGGCACAACCAGTCCACCGAGCCGTCGATCCCGACCAGGGCCACGGTGTGCTGGTCGCCGATCGCTGCGTACTCCTCGATGCCCAGCGCCATGCTGTCGAGGTTAGCCAGACCGGCTCAACCCGCCGCTGCCCTAGCCTGGGGCCATGGACACCTCGGACCCCGCGCCCGATCCAGCGCCCGACTCAGCGCCCGACTCAGCGCCCGACTCAGCGCCGGACTCCGCGGCGCTGGCGGCCCGGGTGCACCAGGCGCTGCTCGCCCGGGGCGAGACCGTCGGCTGTGCGGAGTCGCTCACCGGCGGGGGACTGGCCGACCTGCTCAGCGGTACGCCGGGGGCCTCGGCCACGTTCGTCGGCAGCGTGACCACCTACGCGACCCGGGTCAAGCGCGACCTGCTCGGGGTCACGGCCGCCCAGGTCGTCTCCGCGGACTGCGCCTCGCAGATGGCCACCGGGGTGCGCGACCTGCTGCACGTCGACTGGGCGTTGTCCACGACCGGGGTGGCCGGCCCGGACAAGCAGGACGACAAGCCGGTGGGCACGGTGTACGTCGGGGTCGCCGGACCGACCGGCGTCCAGGTGCACCGGCTGTCGCTGGACGGCGGTCGTGCGGAGATCCGGCAGCAGGCCTGCCGGGCGGCGTTGGAGGCGTTGGCCGATGAGCTCGGCTGACCTGCTGGAGGTGGCGGATCGCGTCTACGCCGTACCGGCCAGCGAATTCATCGCCGTCCGCGATGCCGAGGCGAAGGCGGTGGCCGACAAGGACCTCGCCAAGCAGGTCAAGACCTTGCGCAAGCCGTCGGTCGCTGCCTGGGCCGTGAACCTCCTGGTCCGCCGCGAGTCCGCGCAGATCGACCAGGTCCTCGGTCTGGCCGAGTCGTTGCGCGCGGCTGCCGAGTCGCTCGACGGGGAGGAGCTGCGGACGTTGACCCGGCAGCGCCGGCAGCTCACCGCAGCCCTGACCCAGACCGCGCGCGAGCTCGTCCGCGAGTACGACGTCCGGCTCACCGGCGCGGTCGCGGACCAGGTCGAGGGGATGCTGAACGCCGCCATGCTCGACCCGGTGGCGGCTGCGGTGCTGCGCAGCGGCCTGGTGGTCACCGCGTTCACCGCGACCGGAGTCTCCGAGCTGGACGTCGCTGCTGTGTGCGCCGTACCGGAGGCCACCGGGCACCAAGCCGTGGCCGTCGAACGGAAGCCTCCCGCGCTGCACGTGGTCAGCGATGAGCCGGTGCGCCGCGAGCAGGCCCGCGAGCGCGTCCACGAGGCGACCCTCGCCCGCGCCGCCGCCGAGCTCGCGGTCGAAGAGGTGGCAGCCCGGATCGAGCGCGACCAGGCGAGGCGGCTCCAGCTGGCCGGGGAGATCGACGAGCTGCGTCGTCGGATCGCGGTGCTCGAGGACGAGATCGACGGCGTCGACGACGACCTCGAGGAGGCCGAGAGCGCCCAGGAGGAGGCCCGGCTCGAGCTCGAGGACGCGGTCGCGGAGCACCAGGACGCCGAGCAGGCGCTCAGCGACCTGGGCTGAGGATCAGGCCCAGTTCTTGCTGCGCTTGACCGCCTTCTGCCACAGCGCGTAGGCGGCCGCGGTGGACTCGGCGGCGGCCGGATCGGGCTCGAAGACCCGGTCGAGCTGCCAGGAGGCGCGCAGGTCCTCGGTGCTGTTCCAGACGCCGGTGCCGAGGCCGGCCATGAAGGCAGCGCCCAGTGCGGTGGTCTCGACGATCTTCGGCCGCTCCACCGGTACGCCGAGCAGGTCGGCCTGGAGCTGGCAGAGCAGGTCGTTGGCGGCGGCCCCGCCGTCGACGGCGACCGAGGTCAGCCGCGGCATCGTGTCGACGACGTCGCGGACCTCGTAGGTGATGGCCTCCAGGGTCGCCCGGACCAGGTGTGCGCGCGTGGTGCCGCGGGTCAGGCCGAGGATCGTGCCCCGCGCGGTCGGGTCCCAGTGCGGGGCGCCCAACCCGGTCAGCGCCGGCACGAACACGACCCCGTCGGAGGACGGCACGGTCGCCGCGATGGCGGCGGTCTCGGCCGCGGTGCCGACGATCTGCAGGCCGTCGCGCAGCCACTGCACCGCGGCGCCGGTCACGAAGATCGCGCCCTCCAGGGCGTAGGTGATCGCACCGGACGGGTCCCGCCAGCCGGCGGTGGAGAGCAGGCCGGCGTCCGAGCGCTCGACGGCGGTCCCGGTGTTGGTGAGGATGAACGACCCGGTGCCGTAGGTGCACTTGGAATCGCCCTCGTCGAAGCAGGTCTGCCCGAACAGCGCGGACTGCTGGTCACCGGCGATGCCGGCGATCGGAAGGTCGAGGTCGAGGAAGCTGCGGGGGTCGGTGCGGGCCAGCTCGCCCCAGGAGTCGACGACCTCCGGCAGGGCGTCCGCCGGTACGCCGAAGAGGTCGCACAGCTCGGGGGACCAGGCGCCCTGCTCCAGGTCGAAGAGCAGCGTGCGGGACGCGTTGGAGACGTCGGTGAGGTGCCAGGTGCCGCGGGTCATCCGGGCGACGAGGTAGGAGTCGACGGTGCCGATCGCGTACCGGCCGGCGGTGACCAGGGCCCAGGTGTTCGGCTCGTGCTCGGCGAGCCACGCCAGCTTGGTCCCGGAGAAGTACGGATCGAGCCGCAGGCCGGTCAACCGGGCGACCCGCTCCTCGTGCCCGGCGGCCTTGAGGCGCTCGCAGATCTCGGTGGTGCGGCGGTCCTGCCAGACGATCGCGCGTCGCGGGGACCCGAGGGTCTCGCGGTCCCAGAGCAGGATCGTCTCGCGCTGGTTGGTGATGCCGATGCCGGCCAGCTCCTCGGCGGGTCGGCCCCAGGTCTTGAGCGCGGCGCGCGTCGACTCCAGCGTCGCCTGCCAGATCTCCTCGGGGGAGTGCTCCACCCAGCCCGGTTGAGGGAAGTGCTGGGCGAACTCCTGGTAGCCCTTGGCGGCGATCGTTCCCTCGGGGGTGACGACGACGGCGGTGACCCCGGTCGTGCCGGCGTCGATGGCGAGGACGCACTGCGAGCTCATGGCGTCATCCTGTCAGTCGGCCTGCTCCTCGGCGCCCGGGCCGCCCCGCAGGATCCCGAGGATCTTCGGGTCGATCCAGCTGCCGTCCTCGGCGACCCGCATCTCGTAGTTCTCGGTGCCGACCCAGGCGGCCAGGTTCGGGTGGCCGGCCGCCTTGACCAGGCCGTCGATCTCGGCTGCCAGCTCGGGGGTGACCTCGATCCGCTCGGCCTCGGTCGAGGCGGTGAGGTACAGGTCGTTGAGGCCGAGCAGGCGGGTGAGCTCGGTGATCGGCGCCGCGTGGTCGTCCACGCGCAGGTCGACCGCGACGTCGTCCATCCCGCCGTACCCGGCTCCTTCGCTGACCACCAGCAGCGCTGCCGACTGACGCCCGCGCTTGTCCCCGCCCGCGGCGTCTCCGGCTGCGAGTGCCTCGAGCAGGCGGTGCGCCAGGGGAGATTCCGGGTCGGAGTCCGTCCAGGCGTCCTTCATCGCCTCGACCACCTCGGGCCCGGCGAGGATGTTGCCCTGGATCGCGAAGCCGTCGCCGCTGACGCCGCCGGCCCAGTCGAAGCACGCCGACCCGGTGTGGGTGGCGGCACCTCCGTCGACGTCGACGATGCCGACCTGACGGTGGTTGCGCTTGGGGTCCTCCTCGAGGAGCCGGTCCAGGGCGACGGTCGCGGTGGCGCCCTCGTCGAGCAGGGACAGGCCGATGCCCTTGAAGGCCACGTTCGCGTCTGCCTGGGTGGCGATCGCGCCGACCCCGGCCACCGCGGCCGGGACCGCGTTGCCGACGGCGAGGAACTTCGAGGCGACGGCGACGCCCCACTCCGGGTTGCCGTTCGGGCCGGACTCCGAGCGGGCGACGATCGAGAAGGTCATGGCGTGACCCTAGCCAAGATCGCTAAGGTGAACGCGGTTACTTGAACGTTCCAATGAGGCCGAGGGAGGCGTGCACATGCGGGTCGGAGTGCTCACGGGGGGCGGTGACTGCCCGGGCCTCAACGCCGTGATCCGGGCGGTGGTCCGCAAGGGCGTCAAGGAGTTCGGCGACGAGTTCGTCGGGTTCCGGGACGGGTGGAAGGGCCCGCTGGAGGGCCTGACGATGGAGCTGGGCGTCGACCAGGTCCGCGGCATCCTCCCGCGCGGCGGCACCATCCTGGGCTCCTCGCGCACGAACCCGTTCGCCGTCGAGGGCGGCGTCGAGCAGATCAAGGCCAACCTGGCCTCGGCCGGGGTCGACGCGCTGGTCGCGATCGGTGGTGAGGACACCCTCGGGGTGGCCACCAAGCTGCACGACCTCGGCGTCAACGTGGTCGGCGTGCCGAAGACGATCGACAACGACCTGTCCGGCACCGACTTCACCTTCGGCTTCGACACCGCGGTGAACATCGCCTCCGAGGCGATCGACCGGCTGCACACCACCGCCGAGTCGCACCACCGCGTCCTGGTGGTCGAGGTGATGGGTCGGCACGCCGGTTGGATCGCCCTGCACTCCGGGATCGCTGGCGGTGCGAACGTGGTGCTGATCCCGGAGCGGCCCTTCGACATCGAGCAGGTCTGCGCGTTCGTCGAGCAGCGCTTCGAGAGCAAGTACGCCGTGATCATGGTCGTCTCCGAGGGCGCGGTCCCCGCCGACGGCACCGGGATGACCCTGGTCTCGGGGGAGAAGGACGCCTTCGGCCACGTCCGCCTCGGTGGCATCGGCGAACGGCTCGCCTCGGAGATCGAGGCGCGCACCGGCAAGGAGGCGCGGGCCGTGGTGCTCGGGCACATCCAGCGCGGTGGCACCCCGACCGCCTTCGACCGCTGGCTGGCCACCCGGTTCGGCCTCCAGGCGATCGGCGCGGTCCACGACGGAGACTTCGGCACGATGATGGCGCTGCGCGGCACCGACATCGTCCGGGTGCCGCTCGCGGAGGGCACCAAGGAGCTGAAGCTGGTCTCGCCCGAGGAGTACGCCGAGGCAGAAGTGTTCTTCGGGTGACAGCTGGCCGGTGACCCCGGTCACTTCCGGTATCTGACTTCCCAGGCGTGCCTCGTCACGGTTGCGGCGCACCTCCCAGGCGCCGCATCCAGCGACGAAGGAGTCCTCCCATGAAGTCCACCAACCCGACCCACCGCAAGACCCCGCTCCACCGCGCCCGTCGGGCACTCTCCGCCTGGAGCGCCGCGGCGCTCCTCGGTGTGACCGTGCTCGCCGCCAGCGCCACGGCCGGCTCTGCCAACGCCTCGTCCGACAACGTCTACGGCCCCGTGATGGGCGGCCGTGCGTACAGCATCGGATTCTTCGACACCAAGATCCTCAACCTCACCGTCCCCGACGGCGGCAGCCCGGACACCGGTTGGGTCTCGAGCCAGGCCAGCAGCACCTTCACGCGTCCGTGCACCAACGTGAACCTCGGCTTCGCCTCGGCGACCGCGAACTGCGTGAACGTCACCACCGCGGCGCAGTCGCACCGGGCCATCGCCAGCACCTCGCTCGCGACCGCTCACCTGGGTCTGACCGGCCTGCCGGTCGTCGACGTCAAGGCGGTCAACGCGACGTCGTTCTCCAGCTGCTTCGGCGAGCCCGGGTACGGCGGTTCGACCACGATCGCCTACCTCAAGGTCGGCACCAAGGTCGTCATCGCCCAGCCGACCGCGATCGCGCCGAACACCAAGATCACGGTGGGTCCGGTCTCGCTGACCCTGAACGAGCAGATCGCCGGCGAGAACGGCTTCACGGTCAACGCCGTCCACCTGCGCGCGAGCGTGCCCGGCGTGGTCACCACCAACGCGGTGATCTCCTCGGCCACGAGCTTCGTGAGCAACTGCTACTACGACTGATCAGTCGCGCAGAACCCCAGCCCGAGGGCGGACCGTGAACCGGTCCGCCCTCGTGGCGTCCCGGTCCGGCGCCTAGGGGAGCAGCACGATCTTGCCGGTGGCCTTCCGGCTGGACAGCAGCTCGTGAGCGGCGACCACCGCGGTGAGCGGGAAGGTCGCCTCGACGAAGACCTTCAGCCGCCCGTCGGCCGCGAGCTCGGCGATCTCGACGGCGGCAGCGGCCCGGACGTCCTTGCCTTCCTCGCCCCCGGCGCCAAGGACCCGGATGCCCTCCTTCGGGCCGCGGTCGAAGTTCGCGATCGTGGCGATGCGCTGGCGGTCGGCGACCAGCGCGAGCGAGACGTCCAGCGCCTCGTCGGTCCCGGCCAGGTCGAGCGCGGCGTCCACGCCGTCCGGAGCGAGCTCGCGAACCCGCTCGAGCAGTCCGTCGCCGTACGTCGTCGGGACGACGCCCAGCTCCCGGAGCAGGTCGTGCTGGCCCGGGGCGGCTGTGCCGATCACGGTCGCGTCGCGCAGGACGGCCAGCTGGACGGCGACCAGCCCCACGCCTCCGGCGGCGCCGTGGACGAGCACCGTGTCGCCGGCGGAGACGCCCGCGGCGTGGACCGCGTGTGCGGCGGCGGTCCCGGTCAGCTGGAGTCCGGACGCCTCCGCCCACCCCAGCCCTTCCGGCTTGGCGATCACCGTGTCGGCCGGTGCGAGCACCTCGGTGGCGTAGCCTCCGCGCACCGGGTGGGCGATCACCGCGTCTCCGACCGCCAGGTGCTCGACGCCGTCGCCGACCGCTGCAACGACTCCGGCGACCTCGAAGCCGAGGGGAATCGGCAGCTTGGCCGGGTCGGTGCCCCAGACGCCGCCGTAGACCTTCACGTCGGCCACGTTCACGCCCGCCGCCCGCACCGTGATGAGCACCTCGTGCGGGCCGGGCTCGGGGGTGGGGGACTCCACGATCGCGAGGACCTCGGTTCCGCCGTACGCCTGCGCCTGCACTGAAGTCGTCATGGTCCGGATCCTAGGCGGCGGTCCGGGGGCAAACCCGCTGGCACGACCCAAGTACCCTTGTGCGGTGAGTTCCGAAGTTCCCAGCCTTGCCGAGCTGCACGCCCGTGGCGCGGCTCAGCAGCCGACCTACCCCGACGCGTCCGCGGTCGACGCCGCCGTCGCCCGGCTGCGCTCCTTCCCGCCGCTGGTCTTCGCCGGCGAGTGCGACGAGCTCACCGACCAGCTGGCCGCGGTCTCGCGCGGCGAGGCCTTCCTTCTCCAGGGCGGCGACTGCGCCGAGACCTTCGAGGGCGTGACAGCGGACAACATCCGCAACAAGCTCCGCGTGCTGCTCCAGATGGCGGTCGTGCTCACCTACGCCGCCTCGGTCCCGGTCGTGAAGCTCGGCCGCTTCGCCGGCCAGTACGCCAAGCCGCGCTCCTCGGACTTGGAGACCCGCGACGGCGTCACGCTGCCGGCGTACCGGGGTGACGCGGTCAACGGGTTCGAGTTCACCGAGGCGTCCCGGATCCCGGACCCCCAGCGCCTGGTGGACGTCTACAACGCCTCGTCGGCGACGCTCAACCTGGTGCGCGCCTTCACCACCGGTGGCTACGCGGACCTGCGCCAGGTGCACGCCTGGAACACCGACTTCGTCCTCGGCTCGGCCGTCGGCAGCCGCTACGAGGCGCTGGCCAACGAGATCGACCGAGCCCTGACGTTCATGAAGGCCATCGGCGCCGACCCGGACGAGTTCCACCGCGTCCAGATGCACTCCAGCCACGAGGCGCTGGTACTGGAGTACGAGCACGCGATGACGCGCATCGACTCGCGTACCCAGAACCCGTACGACGTCTCCGGCCACTTCGTCTGGATCGGGGAGCGCACCCGCCAGCTGGACGGCGCCCACGTCGAGCTGCTGTCCCGGATCAAGAACCCGATCGGCGTGAAGCTGGGTCCGACCTCGACCGCTGACGACGCGATCGCGCTTGCGGGCCGGCTGAACCCGGACAACACCGCGGGCAGGCTGACCTTCATCACCCGGATGGGTGCCGCCAAGGTGCGCGACCTGCTGCCGCCGCTGGTGGAGAAGGTCGAGGCCGCAGGGGTCCAGGTCGCCTGGGTGACCGACCCGATGCACGGCAACACCTACGAGGCGTCCTCGGGCTACAAGACCCGCCGCTTCGACGACGTGATCGCCGAGGTGCAGGGCTTCTTCGACGTGCACCGCGCGCTCGGCACCTGGCCCGGCGGGATCCACGTCGAGCTCACCGGGGACGACGTCACCGAGTGCGTGGGCGGCGGCGAGGAGCTCTCCGAGGCCGACCTCGCCGGGCGCTACGAGTCGGTCTGCGACCCGCGCCTGAACCGGGTGCAGTCCCTCGAGCTGGCCTTCCTGGTCGCGGAGATGCTGCGCAAGGCCTGAGCGCACTGAACCGGTCCGCCCCCTCGATCGTGTGAGGGTCATGACCTCCTTCCGTGCTGCCCGCGTGCTCGCCGGGCTCGCTCTGCTCGCACCGCTCATGGCCCTGCTCGCGCAGGGTCCGGCCCAGGCCACCACCCGGACCGTCACCGTCGGGGACGACTTCTTCACCCCGAAGACCCTCAAGGTCGTCGTCGGCGACTCGGTGAAGTGGAGCTTCGAGGGCACCCACACCTCGACCTCGACCCAGGGGTTCTGGAACTCCGGGACCAAGAACGCGGGTCAGAGCTACACCCGCCCGTTCGCGGACGCGGGCACCTACCCGTACTACTGCACGATCCACGGGATGATGATGAGCGGCAGCATCCAGGTTCCGGTGAAGGCGTCGGGAAGTGCCTCAAGCGGCTGGACGCTGCGCTGGTCCTCCCGAACCGGCACCAGCTCGGTGCGCTACGACGTCCAGTACAAGCGGGTTGGGTCCTCGACGTGGACCAGCTGGCGCACCGGTACGGCGAGCCGGAGCGCGACCTTCAACCCGTCGGGCGCGCACAGCTACTACGTGCACGCCCGCACCCACGTGGGCAGCCACACCTCGTCCTGGTCGCCGAGCATCACCGTGAAGGTCACCTAGTCCCGGGTGGGTCGCTACTCTCGCGGGGTGATCGATCTCCGCTCCGACACCCTGACCAAGCCGTCGCGCGGCATGCGCGCCGCGATGGCCGACGCCGAGGTGGGTGACGACGTCTACGGCGAGGATCCGACGGTCACCGCGCTGGAGGCCCGGGTCGCGGCGATGTTCGGCAAGGAGGCCGCGGTCTTCACCCCGACCGGGTCGATGGCCAACGTGCTCGCCGTCGGCGCGCTGGTCGCCCCCGGGCAGGAAGTGCTCTGCGAGTCGCGGGCCCACATCGTGCGGGCGGAGCTCGGTGCCCACGGAGCCCTGACCGGCATCACCAGCCGGACCTGGGTGCATCCGGACGGGCAGGTCGACCTGCCGACGATCCGGGAGATGTACGCACCCGACATGGGCATGTACTTCGTCCGCACCACAGCGGTCTCGGTCGAGAACACCCACAACTTCGCCGGGGGAGCGGTGCTGCCGCTGGCGGACCTGAAGGCCCTGCGCGCTTGGGCCGACGAGGTCGGGATCGCCGTCCACCTGGACGGCGCCCGGATCTGGAACGCCCACGTTGCCACCGGGACGCCGCTCGTCGAGTACGGCGCGATCGCGGACACGATGGCGGTCTGCCTCTCGAAAGGACTCGGAGCCCCGATCGGCTCGCTGATGCTCGGGACCACCGAGGCGGTCGCCGCTGCGCGCGTCCGACGCAAGCGGCTCGGCGGAGGCATGCGTCAGGTCGGCGTCCTCGCGGCCGCCGGCCACTACGCGCTCGACAACAACATCGACCGGATGACCGAGGACCACGCGAACGCCCGGCTGATCGCCGAGGCGTGCGGCGTCGACCCGGCCTCGGTCCCGACGAACATCGTCGTGGTGGACGTGCCCTCGGCCCCCGAGGTTGTCGCGGCTGCCGCCGAGCAGGGCGTGAAGCTCGGCGCGGTGGGACCGCGCCGGGTGCGGTTGCTGACCCACCTGGACGTGACGCACGACGACGCGGTGAATGCGGCAGAGATCTTGGCGCGACTCCTGAGGTGACCCGCTGGTCTAGATCCTCCTGCGAGAACCCGGCGTCTCGCTTACGCTTCCAGCACCACCTCCGCCCCTCCCAGGCGACCGACTCCGGAGGCTCTCCTTGTTCAAGCGCGCTCGGACGCTCTGCCTCACCCTGGTCGGCGCTGTCCTGCTCCTCGGACTGACTGCGGCGCCCGGTGAGGCCGACCAGGGCGAGGTTGCGATCTACGGGTACGTCCTGGACGCCAGCGGAGCGCCGGCACCGAACGTCTCGATCAAGGTGCACCCGGTGGCGGAGCCGAACCACTACTACTTCACCCGGACTGCCGCGGACGGCTCCTTCGTCGTGCCCGTACCCCAGTTCATCGACGTCTACCTCGAGATCTCGAACGAGACCGAGGCTGCCGGCGTCATCTCGTCGGCCTCGCAGCAGTTCCAGACCTCCTCGAGTCGTTACGAGGTCTTCAGCCTGCCCGCCCGGGCCACCCTAGTCGCCACGGTCACGACCGGGGCCGGAGGCCTCCCGGCATCCGGCGCTCTGGTCAGAGCCACGGACCCGACCTCGAGCAGCCTGTCGTCCGGCGGCCTGCAGTTCACCAACACCCGTAAAACCTCGGTCTGCACGACCACCTCGACCGGAAGTTGCGACATGTCGGTCTTGGCGAACGGCACGGTCAGTGCGCTTCAGGTCGTGCCGACGAGCGGCTACCAGGTGACGTTCCCGGGCGGACCAACGCCGGCTGGGACCAGCACCCGGGTGCTGGTGCTCCCGGCTGACCACGAGATCACGGGCGTGGTGAGCACGGACGACGGCGGCGCGGCCGCCGGAGTCGCCGTCGAGCTCACGAACTCCCGGACCGGAGCCACGGTGACCACGACCACCGACGCCGCCGGTGGGTACACCTTCCACGTGGTGCCCGACCCGTACCGGGTGCGGGCCACCGGGACGGTGGATCACGGCGGCACGTCGCTGCGGTACGAGCTCAGGACGGCCACGTTCGACCTGGACCGGTCGCGTTCCGTGGCGCTCGCGCTGCCGGCAGTCACCCAGCTTCACGTCCTCGTGCGTGACGACCTCGATCAGCCGGTCCCGGGTGCTCGCGTCGACCTGGGTGCTCCGCTGTCGTCCTCGGCCCGCACCAGCGCCGACGGCGTGGCCGTCACCGGCGAGCTCCGCAGCTCCTCCGGGAACGGGCTGACCTGCGCGGCCACGGACGCCGCCGGTGGGTGCGAGTTTCCGGTGCTGCTCGGCGGCACGACGGCGGCAGGCTCGGTGATCCCCCCGTTCGGTTACCAGATCAGCTTCCCCGGACTTGCCGCTGGATCGGGGGCGGACCCGCAACAGGTCGTGGCCGTCGGCGGACGAGCCTCGGCGGCGTCAGCCGGTAGCACCGCGGGAACCGTGATCGCTCTCACCGACAGCCGGTTCACCCGGCTCGAGGTGAGACCGTTCTCTGCACCTGCCGGGGTGGATCCGGTCGTGGGTCGGGTGGACTACCGCGTCCGGGCCGGGTCGGACGGCCTGGCCGAGCTGCGGCTCGTGCTCCCGCAAGGACGTGTGGCGAACGCGCTGATGCGCGTCGCCTCGGGCGGGCAACTCGTTCAACTCCCGAACGCGCCGACGGACCAGCCCAGTGTCCTGGTGGCCGACGGGTCGGCTGCGGACGTGGACGGCGTCGTCGATGGGTGGGTGACCGCGAACGTGGTCCCGGTCGTACGCCAAGACCTGGTCCTGCCCGGGGGCAACCCACCCGCCCCCGGAAAGGGGGTCGCGTACTCGGCTCAGCTAGTGGCCAGCGGTCCGGGGCAGCCGTTCACCTGGAGCCTCGAGCCCGCTCAGCCGGGCGCAGGCATCGACGGTCTGCCCACCGGACTGTCACTAAGTCCGAGCGGCCTGATAAGCGGTACCACCACCGCGGTCGGGGACCACCGCTTCGTGGTCCGGGTCACCGACCAGTTCGGTTACAGCACCACTCGCGAGTACCTGTTCACCGTTGCTGCCGTGGTAGTGCTCACCCGAACCGTTCCGGACGCCTACGTCGGCACCGTGTACTCGGCGACGTTGAAGTCGAACGCCACCGGCTTCCCGTCGTGGAAGCTGGCAGAACCGCTTCCGCCCGGTTTGAAGCTGGCCAACAACGGGACGATCTCTGGTACGCCGACTTCTGCGGGCAGCTACCGGTTCGCCGCCTACGTCGTCAGCGGCGGCGTCAGCAGCCCGGTCGCCTACTTCGATCTGGTGGTTGGGCCGATGGACATCGCGACGGTCACCCTGCCCGATGCGCCGGTGTGGAGCGCCTACTCCCAGAAGCTGACCGCCCACGGCGGCAAGGCGACCCTCGTCTGGTCCGTCGCCGGTGGCACCCTTCCGCCGGGAGTCGTGATGAGCTCGGCCGGGGCTCTTTCCGGAAAGCCGACCGCGGTAGGCAGTTACCCGGTCACGTTCAAGGTGAAGGACGCGCTCGGCCAGGTGGCGACCAAGTCGCTCGTGATCACCGTGACCCCGATGACGATCACGACCTCGTCGCTCCCGAGCGTCAAGAAGGGCGCGTACTACAGCCAGTTGCTGACGGCGAGCGGCGGGAAGGCCACACTGGCCTGGTCCTTGGCATCCGGGACCCTGCCGCCCGGACTCACCCTGTCCAGCGCCGGCCGCATCACCGGCTACCCGAAGACCCCGGGCACCTGGACCTTCACGGTCCGGCTCCTCGACGCGAGCACGCCGAAGAACCAGGCGACCCGGACGCTTTCGATCACAGTCCTCTGATTCTTGTCATGGTGTCGCTCACCTTCGCCGGGTGAAGCGGACGTCGCCGTTGGGGAGTTCTTGGGTGAGGTAGCGGGTGTCGTGGGCTCGGTGGTGGTGGTGTGAGCAGAGGAGTTTGCCGTCGGCGAGGTCGGTGCGTCCGCCGTGGCTCCAGGGAGTGCGGAAGTGGTGTCCTTCGCACCAGGTCGCGGGAACCGTGCAGCCTTCTGCTCGGCAGTTCTTGTCGCGCAGTGCCATCGCCTTGCGTTGGGCCGGGCTGAAGAGCCGGGCGCTGCGGCCGAGGTCGAGGATCTCGGACTTCCCGCCGAGCACGACCGGGATGATCGTGGCGGTGCACGCGAGGCGGCGGACCTCGCCGGCGCTGATCCTCTCGGCCCCGAAGCCGGCGCCGAGGTCGGCGCCGCCCAGGCCGGTGCGGAGCGCCTCGAGGGTCACGGTGACCAGGACGGTGGTGGCGTCACCGCCGTGCAGGGGGAGGCGTTTCGGGTCGATGGATTCCAGGAGGGCACCGAAGGCGAGGCCTTTGGCCTGGTAGGACGGCATCCGATCGGCCAGGCCGGTGGCGTCCCCGGCTGTGCGTCGCGGTGAGGTGAAGGCTTGGAGGTAGGTCTCCAGGCGGGCGGCCACCGCGTCGGCGACCCGCAGGCTGATCCGCGTCGTCCCGTCGCCGAGGCGCTGGCTGAAGTAGGCCGTCGCGCGCTCGGCCCGGGCCTCCTCGCGCTCCAGCGCGATCCGTTCCTGGTCCTCGGCGACCTCGGGGGCGACCACCTCCAGGATCCGGCG
>NZ_RJSG01000002.1:1544752-1722563 GCF_003725775.1 Nocardioides marmorisolisilvae | reverse complement strand
GCACGATGACCTCGGCCTGGGCGAGGTTGACCCGCCCGTGGATCAGCGCGCTGGCTGTCTGGTGCCACCTCTTCTCAAGAGCCTCGGCCAGGCGCAGGCTGCGCAGATTGGGTCCGTGCTCGGTGCGGGTGCGGGTCTCCAGCCACCCCGCGAGGCTGCGGCAGGCATCACGGTCAGCGACGTCTTGCCCGTTGGCGATCAGCCGCAGCCGCAGCGCCTCCATCTGGTTGATCTCAGCGGTGAGGGCCTCGAGCGCACAGGCTTTGTCGGCCGTCGCCATGAAGACCGGGTCCACGTCGACCACGTCCTTCAAGGCGGAGCCGATGGTGGCGGTCGCCCGAAGGATCGGGTGGACAGGGTGTGCGCTGGACATGCCTCAACGCTAGGCCGAAAACCACCCTGGATCGAACACGTGCTCGAATCTGTGGAAAACCGATCCTCCGGAGAGGGCTGTGCACGCCAACGGGCGTGGGCTAGCCGCGGACGCGTTCCCCGGCGTCCACGCGGCCAAGGGCCGGCGGCATGATCCGCACGGCCGAGGCGAGCTCGCGCAGCTCGGTTCCGAGCAGGGCCTGCGGCCCGTCGCAGAGCGCGTTCTCCGGGTTGGGGTGCACGTCGACGATGACGCCGTCGGCACCGACGCCGATCGCAGCCCGCGACAGCGGGACGACCAGGTCCTTGCGACCGCCCGCGTGCGAGGGGTCGACGATGATCGGCAGGTGGCTGATCGACTGGACCACCGGCACCGCGGAGATGTCCAGGGTGTTGCGGGTGCTCGGCTCGAAGGTGCGGATGCCGCGCTCGCAGAGCACCACGTCGAGGTTGCCGCGCTGGGCGACGTACTCGGCCGCCATCAGCCATTCCTCGATGGTCGCGGTCATGCCGCGCTTGAGAAGCACCGGCTTGCCGGACTCGCCGGCCGCCTGGAGCAGGCCGAAGTTGGCCATGTTCCGCGTGCCGATCTGGAGCATGTCGGCGTGCTCGGCGACGACGGTCACGTCCCGGGCGTCGACGACCTCGGTGACGATCGGCAGGCCGGTGGTCTCGCGGACGTCGGCCAGGATCTCGAGGCCCTTCACGCCCAGGCCCTGGAATGCGTAGGGCGAGGTGCGCGGCTTGAACGCGCCGCCGCGCAGGAGGCTCGCGCCGGCGGCCTTGGCCATCTCCGCGGCCTCAAGTGTCTGGCTCGCGGTCTCCACCGCGCACGGGCCGGCGATGAAGGTGAAGGTGTCGGGGCCGATCGGCACCTGGTGGCCGGCCGGTCCGACCCAGACCGTCGATCGGTCCGGATGGTGCTGCCGGCTGACCAGCTTGAACGGGTCGGAGATCCGGTGCACTGCGGCGACCCCGGGCATCGTGCGCAGGTTCAGACCGTGGAAGGACTCGATGTCACCGACCAGGCCGATGATCGTGCGGACCACTCCGCGGCTCACGAACGCCTGACCGCCGACGCCTTCGACGCGCTCGGTGACGTGCGCGATCTGCTCGTCAGTGGCGTCCGGGGCCATCACCACAACCATGGCTGGAGGCTAGTTGGCTGGTCCAGCGTGCGGACAGCAATATCGGCCTACGAGACGCCGGCCGAGGGCGGGATCAGCAGTGCACCGAGAACGAGGTGTCGTCGCCGGTCGCCTCGCAGTCACCCACGCTGTCGACGACGAGTGCGCTGATCAGGAAGATCGCGCCGATCGCGAGCAGGCCGGCGCCGGCGAGCACCGTTCCGATGATCCCGGTCACCTTGCCGGCGAACGCCATCGACCGGCCACCGAGTTGTCCCTGGGACGCGTCGATCTCCTTGACCGCCTCGTTGCCGATGATCCACGCCGGGATGGACGCAGCGCCCGGGCAGACCGTCAGGCCGACGATGCCGAGCACCAGCGCCAGCGTCGCCCGGTTGGTGGCCGGCGGTTCCGGGGTGTACGGGCCGTAGGCCTGCTGGGTGTAGCCGGGCGCGGGCGGCGGCGGGGGTGCCTGCGCGTACGGCGGTTGCTGGGGCTGCTCCGGCGGAAGCTCGCTCATCGGTGCAGTAAACCAGCAACTAGGAGCCCGCGACGGCTGCGCCGAAGAAGTCGCCGGTCTCGGCCGCACCCGCTGCCTGGTTGAGGAACGCGCCCGAGGGTGGCAGCTGGTCGCCGTCGTCGAGGGAGCCGGTGATGACCAGGACCGCCCCGGCGCCGCGGTTCTCGCCGGGGGCGCCGACCACGATCTGCGCGGGCGAGCTGGCGTTGTCGGCCAAGGAGGCTCCCAGGCGATCGCTCGTCTGGGGCTTGCCCGCCGTGTTCGATCCGCCCTCGCGGAACATCGCCGAGCCGACGAAGACCGCACCTGCTTCGCGCGCCGGACCGAGGTCCTCACCGGGAGCACCGATGACGAGCTCGTCACCGACGCCGTACAGGTCGACGGCGGCGAGCGAGAACCCGAAGTCGTCACCCGCCTCAGCCTGGTCCGGGTGGTCGGGTGCGTTCTCGGTGAGCAGCCGACTGCCGGCTCCGGTCAGGCCGGCGGCCGAACCGCGCAGCGTGTACGCCGCCCCTGCGTTCGCGATGCTTCCGACGTCCTCGGCCGGGACCCCGATCGCCAGGTCGGCGTACGCGTCGGGGTCGAGGTGTCCGGTCGCGAGCGCGGCCCCGAAGCCGTCACCGGACTCTGCGGTTCCGGCCAGGCCCGTGCTGTTCTCGGTGAAGAGCCGACCGCCGGTGCCGGTCAGTCCGCCGGCGGATCCTCGGAGCACGTTGACCGCGCCGGCGTTGAGGACCGAGTAGACGTCCTCCCCGGGCACGCCGACCGCGAGGTCCGGGAAGCCGTCGTCGTCGAAGTCGCCGGCGGCCAGAGCGGACCCGAACAGGTCGGCGCGCTCCTCCTTGTTGCCGGTGCCGGCGTTGTTTTGCGTGAAGAGCCGGCTTCCCTCGCCGGTGAGGCCGGTCGGCGAGCCGAACAGGACGGTGACGGCTCCCGCATCGGCCACGGCTGCGTTCTCACGGGGTACGCCGATGGCGAGATCCGCGCGACCGTCGTGGTTGAAGTCGGCCGCCGCCAGGGCGGACCCGAAGAAGTCCGATTGCTCCGCGCTGCTGGCCACGCCGGGGCTGTTCTGGGTGAAGACCTGGGCGCCGGTGGCAGTGAGTCCGTTCGCCGAGCCGTAGAGGATGTTGACCGCTCCGGCGCCGGCGACCGACCCGACGCTCTCGGTCGGTGCTCCGACGGCCAGGTCGGTGAAGCCGTCGCCGTTGAAGTCGCCGGTGGCGACGGCCGACCCGAAGTGGTCGTTCGACTCGGCGTGGTCGCCACCTCCGGCTGAGTTCTGGGTGAACACACGCCCGTGCGGCCCGGTGACGGTCACGGCGCCGGCGTCGCGGACCGTGCCGACGTCCTCCCCGGGCGCGCCGATCGCCAGGTCGGGGCTCCCGTCGTTGTCGAAGTCGGCGATCGGGGGGACTGCCTGGGCGGTCTGGGTGACACGCGGTGGTGCGACCGGCGCCGCACCGACGGGCGGCGACGTGACGGCGAGCGCGATGAGTCCTGCGGTCAGAGCGAGCGCTTGTCGACGCATCTCCACCCCCAAGTGGTGTTCCTGCCCCGGGGCACGCGGAGCAGCCGATCGATCCAGGGAAACCCACGCACGGGTCTGCGCGCAAGCCCACGTGCCTTCAGACTGCGAGGTGCGTGACCTCGCCCTCGATCCGCCGGCGGGGGACCAGCTCCACCGTGAGCATCGCGGCGAGCACCATCGCGCCACCGAACAGCATCCGGGCAGTGACCGACTCGCCACCGAGCAGCACCGCGAAGAAGGCCGCGAACACCGGCTCCATGCTCATGATGATCGCGCTCCGCGTCGGAGCGAGGTGGGCCTGGGCCCAGGTCTGGCCGAGGAGTGCCGCGGCTCCGGCGAAGAGGGCCATGTAGACGACCGAGAGCCAGTCGCTGGTCCGGTCGGGCAGCGTGATCCCCTCCGGGACGGCCGCGACGAAGCAGATCGCGCTGATCACCAGGCACTGCAGGATCGACATTCCGATCGCGTCGGCGGGGGCGGACCACGCGCCGAGTCCGACGATGTGCAGCGCGTAGAGCGCGGCGGCGATCAGCGTCAGCCCCTCGCCGTACCCGATCGAGAGGCCTTGCAGGGTGAGCACGGCCAGCCCGCCGATGGCGAGCCCGACCGCCGCCCAGGTCAGTCCGCCGATCCGGGTGCGCAGGATCGCGGCCGCGAACAGCGGGGTCAGCACGACGTACATGCCGGTGACGAATCCGGAGACGCTCGCCGCGGTGTGCGCCAGACCGACGGTCTGCAAGATCTGGGCCAGGCCGTACAGGCAGCCGAGCACCAGCGCGTGCTTGCGCACCTGCGGGTCGAGCCGGCCGATCGCCCGCGGCGCGACGAGCAGCATGGCCAGGCTCGCGATCGCGAACCGGACCGCGAGGAAGTCGACGGCCGGTACCCGGTCGAGCAGGTCGTGGATCAGGTAGAACGTCGATCCCCAGCAGGCGGTCATCGCCAGCAGGGTGAGCGTCGCCAGCAGGGCCGTGCGACGCTCGCGCGCGACCGCGCTCATCCGACCTTGAGGCCGTCCATCACCACGGTCAGGATCCGCCGGGTCTGCTCCCGGTCGAAGTTCGGCATCATCGTGCAGCCGCCGACCAGCCGGAGCACGTCCTGGGAGGTCACGTCCGCGCGGATCTCGCCGGCCTCCTGGGCCGCGGTGACGAGCATCTCGGCGTTGCCGAAGATGATCGCCCGCGAGTGTGTCATCAGCTCGGACTCGCGCCCGACGGCCTCGACCAGCTCGGTGAAGATGTGCTTCTTGGTGGCCGCGTAGTCGACGAACGCGATCAGCCAGAGCTCCAGCGCCTCGAAGGGCGTGTGGTTCGGGACGACCTTCTCAGCCGTTTCGCGGAGCACGTCGACCTCGTCGCGGTAGACCGCTTCGAGCAGGTCCAGCCGGGTGGGGAAGTGGCGGTACAGGGTGCCGATGCCGACCTCGGCGGCCTTTGCGATCTGCTCCAGCGACGCGTCGCCGCCGTGCTCGGTGAAGACCTCGCGCGCGGTCGCGACCAGCTTGGCCCGGTTCCGGGCAGCGTCGGCCCGCAGCTTGGGAGCCGGTTCGGTCGCGGTCATCGGGCTGCCTTCCAGGGGAGTTCAGAAACGGTCTTGCAAAAACGGAGCCATCCTCCGTATAGTAACCGGAGGAGCCCTCCAGTTATACCGGAGGCGGCCTCCACATCATACGCCCGATTCGAACGGAGCACACATCCGTGACTGAACAACTCGTCACCGACACCCCGGTGAACGCAACCCCGGACGAGGAAGCCCCGCGCCACGAGCGCCGCGGCCTGGTCCTCGCCGTCATCCTCATCGCCCAGCTGATGGTCGTGCTCGACATGAGCATCGTGAACGTGGCCCTGCCCGACATGCAGCGCGCGCTCGGGTTCAGCCCGACCGGCCTCTCCTGGGTGCTCAACGCCTACAGCCTGGCCTTCGGCGGGCTGCTGCTCCTCGGAGCCCGCACCGGTGACCTGATCGGTCGCCGCCCGACGTTCCTGGCCGGTATCACCGTCTTCACGCTGGCCTCGTTCGCCGGCGGGTTCGCGGTCGACGGCACCGCCCTGATCGCCTCCCGCGCGGTCCAGGGCATCGGCGCTGCCTTCGCAGCTCCGGCCACGCTCTCGCTGCTGACCACGATGTTCCCCGAAGGCCGCGAGCGCACCCGCGCACTCGGCCTCTACACCGCGGTCTCGGTCGGTGGCGTGTCCTTCGGCCTGGTGGCCGGAGGGTTCCTCACCGAGGTGGCCTCCTGGCGCTGGGTGATGCTGGTCAACGTGCCCATCGGCATCCTGGTCGCTGCGATCGCGTGGGTGGCCGTCCCGCACACCCCGCGTCGTCACGGCCGCTTCGACCTCGTCGGCGCGGTCACCTCGACCACCGGTGTCTCCGGGGTCGTCTTCGGCTTCGTGCACGCCGCCAGCCACGGCTGGGGGAGCCCCGTCACCCTGACCACGATGCTCGGCGGTCTCGCGCTGCTCATCGCCTTCGTGCTCGTCGAGCGCCGGGCTGCCGAGCCGATCACCCCGCTCTCGCTGTTCGCCAGCCGGGTGCGCAGCGGGGCGCTGCTGGCCCGGATGTTCCTCATCGCCGGTGCGATGGGTGCGTTCTTCTACCTGACCCAGTACCTCCAGGACGTCCTCGGGTTCAGCCCGATCCAGGCCGGCCTGGCGTTCCTGCCGATGACCGCCAGCGTGTTCATCGCCTCGCAGTCGAGCTCGCGCTACCTGGTCGAGCGCTTCGGCGAGCGTCCGGTGATGATCGTCGGTGCGGTGCTCAGCCTCGCCTCGATCCTGTGGCTGACCCAGCTCGACATCGCCAGCGGGTACGCCGACGTGGTGGTCGCGCTGGTGCTGCTCGGCTTCGGCAACGGCCTGGCCTTCGTCCCGCTGACGTCCTCGGCGCTGCACGCGGTGCGGCCCGATGAGGCCGGCGCAGCAGCAGGCCTGGTCAACGTGGCCCAGCAGCTCGGCTCGGCCCTCGGGCTGGCCGGTCTGGTGACCGTCTCCGGCCACGCCAGCCGCTCGCTGGACCTGGCGCCCGGTCTCGACGCCGTGCAGCGGGCGCACGAGACCTTCCTGAGCGGCGCGCACGCAGCGTTCCAGGCGGCCTCGGTGACGCTGGTCGTCACGCTGCTGCTGGTCACGCTGGTGATCCGGCGCGAGCAGCACGCCGAGGTCGAGCCGGAGGCCGAGGAGGCCTACGAGCTGGCCGCCTGACAGCTAGACGACGTTGATGGTGACGGTGGTGCCCTTGGGCACCATCGTCCCTTCACCGGGGCTGACGGTGACCACGTAGTTGGCACCGACGAACAGCGAGCTGTGGTGGACCTTCACCTTGAACCCGGCGTCCTCGAGCTTCTGCCGGGCGTCGTTGGTCCGCAGGCCGCGCACGTGCGGGATCGCGAACAGCTCCGGTCCCTTGGACACGACCAGGGTGATCTCGTCGCCCTTCACGCCCTGACCGGTGTTCGGGGTCTGCGAGATGACCTTGCCCTTGGTGATGGTGTCGTCGAACTGCTCGTCGACGGTGACCTTGAAGCCCTGCTTCTCCAGGCTCTTCTGGGCCTGCTTGGCGGACTTGCCCGTCCAGTCGGTGATGTCGATCGGCTTCGGGCCCTTGCTGACCACGACGTCGATCGCGGTGTCGCGCTTGAGCAGGGTCCCGGCCTTCGGGTCGGTGGTGACGACCATGCCCTCGTCGACGAGATCGGAGTAGGCCTGGGTCACCTCGCCGAGCGAGAGGTCGGCGTCCGCGATGAGCTGTTGAACCTCTTCCAGCGTCTTGCCGCGGACCGTGGGCACCGCGTGCCGCTCCGGGCCGAGGGAGAGGATCACGGTGACCGTGCCGCCCTTGGAGACCTTGTCGCCCGGGGCGGGGTCGGTGTCCATGACCGAGCCCTTCGTGTACTTCTCGGAGTACTCCGCCTTGCCGAGCTTGAACGTCAGTCCGGCCTTGGTGATCTTCGCCTTGGCCGCCGATTGGGAGAGGCTGATCACCGACGGCGTCGTCGTGTACCGGCCCAGCTGCCAGGCGCTGATCCCGACGAGCAGCGCGGTGACCAGCACGCCGATCAGCAGGAACAGGCCACGACGGGACCGCTTCGGTTGCTGGAACCGGCGCGGCTCGTCGGCGACCACCGGGGGTGGCACCACGCGAGGCGGCTGGTTGTGGGCGAGGTTCTGCGGCGGTCGCGGCGGTACCGCGGTCGCCACGCCGGACGGCGGCATCGCCGTGGTGACCTCGCGGTCCTGGTCGTAGACGTCGTCGGCCCCGAGGATCGAGATGCGGTCCTCGCGCTCGAGCTCACCGGTCACCTCACCGGTGTCCTCGGCGATCGGGCGGACGCCGGGCATCAGGTCGGCGTAGAGCTCCGGGTCCTCGACGACACCGTGGTCGAGCGCCTGGCGCACGCGGCGCACCTGGTGCAGCAGCACCCGTGCGTCCGAGGGCCGCAGGTCACGGTCGCGGGCGGTCGCACGGGCGACCAGCGCATCGACGTACGCCGGCAGCGCGGGCTCGCGCAACGACGGCGCCGGCACGTCCTCGTGGACGTGCTTGTAGGCGACCTGGATCGGGCTGTCCGCCTGGTGCGGCTTGACCCCGGTGAGCATCTCGTAGAGGAGCACGCCGACCGCGTACACGTCCGAGCGAGCGTCCGCCTTGCCGTCGACGACCAGCTCCGGCGACAGGTAGGAGACGGTCCCGATCAGGACGCCCCCGGTCGCGGTGTGCTGCGTCTCGGCGTTCACCGCACGAGCCAGGCCGAAGTCGGCCACCTTGATCCGGCCGTCGTCGGCCAGCAGCACGTTCTCCGGCTTCACGTCGCGGTGGATCATCCCGGCGCCGTGGGCGGCGGCGAGAGCCGCGAGCACGGGCTCGATCAGCTCCAGCGCCTTGCCCGGGTCCATCGGGGCGTCCTTGCGGATCAGGTCGCGCAGGGTCAGGCCCGGCACGTACTCCATCACCAGGAACAGCGTCCCGCGGTCGTCGCCCTGGTCGAAGACCGAGACCACGTTGTGGTGCGAGAGACGCGCGGCCGAGCGCGCTTCGCGCTCGAACCGGGAGACGAACTCCGGGTCGTCGGCGAGGCCGGAGTGCATGACCTTCACCGCGACGGTGCGGTCCAGGCGCAGGTCGCGCGCCTGGTAGACGGTGGCCATCCCACCGCGGGCGATCTTCTGCCCGACCTCGTAGCGGCCGTCCAGAACGCGGCCGATCAACGGGTCGTCACCACGACCCAGATCAGTGCGCTCCACAACGCCTCCCATGCAGGACCGGTCGGGGAAGGGGTCCGGTCAAGCAGGCAGTTTAGTTGCCCGGAGCCCCGAATCGCGGCATCGCAGCGCGCCTGGCAGCATGGTCGCGTGCCAGAAATCACTCCCGAGAACCCCGCCGAGGCCGGCGCCGACCTGGGCACACTCATTTCCGAGTGGCTCGACTGGAAGGCCGCAGGCGTCGCGCTCGGCGTCTCGGTCACCAAGGTGCGGACCTGGATCCGCGAGCACCAGCTGGCCGCTGCCGTGCCCGCCCCGGGTGCCGGTCAGCAGATCCCGGCCGAGCTGATCATGGACGGCCAGATCGTCAAGGGCGTCCCCGGACTGCTCACGATCTTCCACGACGGCGGGTACGACGACCGCGAGATCCTGGAGTGGATGTTCACCCCTGACGACACCCTTCCCGGCCGGCCGATCGACGCGCTGCGGGAGAACCGGGGTTCTGAGGTGAAGCGGCGCGCCCAGGCGATGTCGTTGTGAGCTCGGTTCTCGGGCGGCGCCTGCTCGCGCTGACCTTCCTCGTCGTCCTGGGGCTGCTCGTCGTCTGGGCACGCTCGGTCGGTCACCCGGACGGCGCACGGCCGCTCGCGCCCGTCGGGATGGGGCACGTCGTCGTCACCGAGCTCCCGCCGGATGCGGTCAGGACGATCAACCTGATCCTCGCCGGCGGCCCGTTCCCGCATCCCGAGGACGGCAGCACCTACGACAACGGCGACCTGCTGCTGCCCCGTGCCGACGCGGGCTACTACCGCGGGTACACGGTCCTCGTGCAGGGGGCTCCGGACGACGAGCGGCAGCGGATCGTCCGCGGGCGCGACGGCGACCTCTACTACACCGACGACGGCGGGAAGACGTTCGAGGCGATCCTCGGCGCGCCCGGCCCCTGACGGTTCAGGCGGGCGGCTGGTGGTGGCGCTTCGGTGCGGCCGGGAGGTCCAGCGGCGCCGGTGACGGCTTCTGGTCATCGTCGTCGTCCAGCCAGCCCTCGTAGCGGTCGACCAGCACCTCCAGGACGAGGCCCGGCGCGTCGGTGCTGACCGCCCACGGGTGGTCCTCGTCGTCGTCCTCGCCGGCGTACCGGACCCGGCTGAGCGCGACGTCGTAGCCGTCGGCGGCGAGCAGCCCCTCCACGGTGCGGGCGTCGTCCTCCGAGAAGAAGATGCCGCGCAAGGTCAGACGGTCCTCTGGGTCGCTGCGGCGGCGAGCTCGCGCAGCACGGCGCGGGCATCGTCCCTGATGCTGGCGCTCGTCAGTGCGTCCAGAGCGCGATCGGTGAGCTCGGTGATCAGGTGCTCGACGCGCTCGTGGGCGCCGCTCCCGGTGATGAGCTCGCGCAGGTGGCTCACCTCGTCCTCACCCAGCGGTTTGCCGAGGCTGTGGTCCAGCAGGTCGCGGTCCGATCCCTGCAGGACCTCGAGTGCCAGCGCGATCAGCACGGTGCGCTTGCCCTCGACCAGGTCGTCGCCCGCGGGCTTGCCGGTGACCTCGGGGTCGCCGAAGACACCGAGCAGGTCGTCGCGCAGCTGGAACGCCTCGCCGAGGGGGAGTCCGAACCGGGACAGCTGGTCGAGCACGGGCGGCGTGCCGCCGGCCAGGGCGGCCCCGATGTGCAGCGGGCGTTCGATCGAGTACTTCGCGGACTTGTAGCGGACCACCCGCATCGCGAGGTCGACCTCGGAGGTCGCCCGTGCCTGTGCGGAGACGTCGAGGAACTGACCGGTCACCACCTCGGTCCGGGTCAGGTCGAAGTAGCCGAGCGCGTCGAGCACCCGGTCCGGCGGCAGGCCGCAGGTGCGCAGCAGCTCGTCCGACCAGGACAGCAGCAGGTCGCCGAGCAGGATCGCTGCGGAGGCGCCGTACTGGGCTGCGCTGGCCGCCCAGCCGTTGTCCCGGTGCAGGGCCTCGAAGGCGCGGTGCGTCGCAGGCCGCCCGCGGCGTACGTCGGAGGCGTCCATGTAGTCGTCGTGCACCAGGGCGCTGGCGTGCAGCAGCTCGAGCGAGGCGCACGCGCGCAGCAGGGCCACGTGGTCGGTCGGCTCGGCGATGGCGAGGTGACCCCACCAGCAGAACGACGCACGGAAGCGCTTGCCACCCGAGACGCTGACGCGGGCGTGCTCGACGAGTCGCTGGGCGTCCTCGCCGAGGGCGGCGAGCCAGCTGGCCTGGCCGTCGACGAACGACTGGAGCGTCGACTCGATGCCGTCGCGGAACCCGGTGGGATCCCAGGTGGTGGGGACGACTTCGTGAGACTCAGTCACGCGGCGAGCGTATCCCCGTATCCTTCCCGCCATGGCTTCGGGACGATCCACGAGCATCGCGACCCTGCTGGGGCAGGGCGAACGCTCCTTCTCCTTCGAGTTCTTCCCTCCCAAGGACGCCGCGGGTGAGGAGGTGCTCTGGCGCTCCATCAGCGAGCTCGAGGAGCTCCGTCCGACCTTCGTCTCGGTGACCTACGGCGCCGGGGGCAGCACCCGCGACCGCACCATCGAGATCACCGGCCGGATCGCGCGGGAGACCTCGATGACCCCGATGGCGCACCTCACCTGCGTGGGTCACACCGTCGAGGAGATCGACGACATCCTCGACTCCCTGGCCGCTGCCGGCGTGCAGAACGTGCTGGCGCTGCGCGGCGACCCGCCCGGTGGTCCGGGAACGCCGTGGACCGCGACCGAGGGCGGTCTCGAGTTCGCTGCCGAGCTCGTCGGGCTGATCCGGCGCCGCGACGACGTGTCCGTGGGCGTTGCCGTCTTCCCCGAGGGGCACCGGGACTCCACCTCCCTGGAGGCGGACGTCGCGGTGATGAAGGCCAAGTACGACGCCGGTGCCCAGTTCGGCATCACCGAGATGGTGCTGCGCGCCTCGGACTACTTCGGGCTGGTCGAGCGCTGCCGCGCCGCCGGTGTCGACATGCCGATCGTGCCGGGGATCATGCCGATCCTCGCGATCGGCTCGATGAAGAAGATGGTCGAGCTGTCTGGCCGGGAGATGCCCACCGAGATCCTGGACCGGATCGAGCCGCTCGCCGAGGACCCCGAGGCCGTGCGCGCCGAGGGCATCCGGATCGCGACCGAGCTGTGCGACGAGCTGCTCGCCGGAGGCGCACCGGGTCTGCACTTCTACACGCTGAACCGGTCCAAGGCGACCCGCGAGATTTACTCGTCCCTGGCCGTCAACGCCTGAAAGCGGTTTCCCACGTTCTGATGGGAAGCCGTCACTGACCCGTCGTTCTTTCGACGGGTCAGTGCATGTTTCCCATCAGAACGTGGGAAACCGTCAGGCCGGGCCGATCGCTTGGGCGACCAGAGCGGCCGACAGTCCGACGCTGGGCAGTCCGGCACCTGGGGTGGTGTGTGCGCCGGCCAGGTAGACACCGCTGATCGGGGCCACGGTGCCGATCCGGTTGCGGACCGTGCCCCGGCCCTGCCACAGCACGCCGTACGGCGAGCCGTTCCAGTCCGAAACGAGCTCCCGGGGGGAGCGGTCGATCCGGGTCTCGACCTGCTTGTGCACCTTGATGCCGCGGCGGGCCAGAGCGGTGACGAGGTCCTCGGCAAGCGGTCCGCGACCCAGGATCGTCCAGGCGTGCATGCCCTCGGGCGCTGTTCCTCCGGTGCGCACGACGAGGGTCGGGTCGCGCTTCTCGTGCCCGTGCAGCACGACCTCGTGCGGCAGCTCGGGCACCTCGCCGGTGATGCCGACGTGCGAGATGACCGGCGGGATGCACGGCATCGTCCGCTCGACCAGGGGCGCGAGGGACGGCAGTCGACGCGGGTCGATCGCGACGACCACCGCATCGGCGGCGAACTCCCCGGACTCGGTCCGAACGCCGCGGACCGCACCGCCCTCGACGATCAGGTCGCGCGCCGTGGTGTCGGTCAGGGCGGTGACCCCGCGCGTCTGCAGCCGGCTCGCCAGCACGTCCACCAGCTGACCCATGCCGCCGGGGATCGTCCACGCGCCGAAGTTCTGCTCCACGTAGGCCCACACGCCGACCCAGGCCGGGACGTTGCGCGGCTCGTGACCCTCGAGACGTGCCGGGTGCAGCGCGAGGGTGCGGAGCCGCGCGTCCTTGAACTCCTTGTCCACCAGCTTGTGCAGGCTCAGCCGGCTCTCCAGGAGCTGGTGGGTCTCCTTGCTGGCGTGCTCGGCGGACCAGACCCGCTCGAAGTAGTCCTTGCGCAGGGCCTCCCAGACCTCGCCGAAGTCGTCGACGTAGCTGACCCAACGGGCCCCGGCTCCCTTGCCGAGCGCCTCCTCGACCGCCTCGAGCTGGGCGGCGCGGCTGCCTCCGGGCAGGTCGAGGACGGTGCCGTCCTCGAAGCGGTGCTGGCGCGCCGGCTCGGCGGGAACCAGGTCGATCTCCTTCTCCGCGGGGCGACCCGACTTGCGGAAGAAGTCGCGGATCACCGCCGGCAGCAGCGTGCTCGTCGGCCCGGTGTCCCAGCGGCAGCCGTCCTGCTCGACGAACCCGAGCGCCCCGCCGAGCTCCGACCGCGCCTCGAGCAGGGTGACCTCGTGCCCGAGCTTGGCCAGCCGGGCAGCGCTCGCCAAGCCGCCGAAGCCGCCACCGACCACCACCACGCGTGCCATGCGGACACCCTAGTGAGCCGGGCCGATATCCCGTCGCGGGGCACCACGGGCGCGGCGTACCGTCGTGCCGTGGAGCAGACCTGGACCGAGATCACCGACCTCGACGAGCTCGTCGAGGTCATCGGCGTGCCGCTCCCGCGGGTCCGGGACAAAGCGCGGCACGCGCTCACCGACCTGGACCGCGACTGGCTGGCTGCGTCTCCGTTCTGCGTGATGGCGACCGCGGCCGTGGACGGGACCTGTGACGCCTCGCCGAAGGGCGACCCGGCCGGGCAGCTCGTGCACGTGATCGACGAGGTCACCATCGCCCTGGCCGAGCGGCCGGGGAACCGTCGCGCCGACGGCTATCGGAACATTCTGGAGAACCCGCACGTCGGGTTGAACTTCTTGATCCCGGGTCGGGGCGACACGCTGCGCATCAACGGCCGGGCGCGGCTGGTCTCGGACGCACCGTTCTTCGACGAGATGGTCGTGAAGGGGCACCGTCCGGTGCTGGCGGTGGTCGTCGAGATCGACGAGCTGTTCCACCACTGCGCGAAGGCGTTCCTGCGCTCGGGCCTCTGGGACCCCGAGACCTGGGACCCGGAGGGGACGGTGCCGCGGCGCGCGGTGCTGGCGCAGAGGCTCGACGCCAGCGAGCTGACGCTGGAGGAGCTGGACACCTACTACGGCGAGCAGTACGGCAAGGGCCTCTACGGGCCGACGCCCTAGGACCGTTCGCGCTCGACGATCGAGGCGATCGTCCCCGGGTCGCGGGCGACGACCGTCGTGGCGTCGCTGGCGGTGATGATCGGACGCTGGATCGCCCGCGGGTTCGCCACCAGCGCCGCGATCCAGGCATCGCGGTGGGCAGCGTCCTTGGCCAGGTCGATGCCGGCGTCGCGGGTCTCGACCGGGCGTGCGATGTCCCACGGGTCCAGGCCGAGGCGCTCCAGCACCTCGCCGAGCTCGGCGGTCGTCGGCGGCTCGTCGAGGTAGCGGCGCTCGACGTACTCGATGCCCGCTGCGTCCAGGTCGGCCTTCGCGGACCGACACTTCGAGCACGACGGGTTCATCCAGATCTCGACGGCCATCAGTTCACCTCGATCTCGATCGCACCCGTCATCGTCCGGAGCTCGGCGTACGTCGTGGAGTAGACGGCCGCCGGGTGCCCGGCCGCGGCCCAGACGACCGGGTAGTGCTCCAGTGCCGGGTCGAGGAACGTGCGCACCGGTGCCGGGTGCGCGATCGGGGAGACCCCGCCGATCACCTGGCCGGTGTGCTCCTTGACGAACTCGGGCTTGGCCCGGCGCAGCTCCGGTACGCCGATCAGCGCGGCCGCCTTGTCGGTGTCCACCCGGTGCGCGCCCGACGTGAGGATCAGGATCGGCTCGCCGCCCGTCTCCGTCGGCGCCGTGAAGAGGAGGCTGTTCGCGATCGCGCCGACCTCGCAGCCCAGAGCCTCCGCGGCCAGCGCCGCGGTGTGCACCGAGTCGGGCAGCACGACGATGCGGCCGGTGCCTCCGAGCTCCGTCCAGCGGTTGCGGAAGTGGGCGATCGAGGGGTGCTCGGCGGCCGGCTCGCTGGACATGCCGGGACCGTATCCCAGCTCCCCGAAACAGGTCTTGACGGGTTGTCCGTGGGGAGGTGTACCTTGGAGTTGTTCGAACATATGTTCGAACAACGGTCCGGTGGAGGACGTGCGACCCCGATCCTCCACCGGACCACCGACAACCACGGCAGCCACGGAGCGGAAGGAGCGGACGATGCGTACCTACTCGGACCAGGTGGAGGTGCGGACCGGGCCGGTGCCCGGCTACGGGCTCGACGGCGTTCCGACGTCCTTCGGCGACACGCTCCTGCTCGACGAGCGCCCCGATGACGCTCCGCAGCAGTTCCTCTGGCGCGGCCGTCTCTGGCAGGTGCGCGAGGTGATCGCGAACTGGATGGAGGTCGGAGCGTGGTGGGTGCGCCGCCCGGAGGAGGCTCCCGGTCGTTCGGAGCTGGTCACCGAGCGGCAGGTCTGGCGGGTGACGGCGGCCCGGGGTCGGGCAGTGGCCACGGCCGACGACCCGGGCTTCGGCGTCTTCGACCTGACCTTCGACGGAGCCGAGGGCGCCTGGCGCCTGGCCGGCTCGCTGGACTGAGGGCGGCATGATGCACGTTCAGCTTCCTGCGGCGACGCACTCCTACCTGGAGCGGTCCGCCGAGTCGTTGCGCGAGGCGATCCTGTGCAACGACGTTCCGCAGCGCTACGCGCTCGCGCACGTCTCCGCCTTGCGGGCGACCGCCGCGCTGCTGGCCGCCAAGGCTCAGCCGATGCCGGCCGCGCGCCGCCGGCAGAAGAACGCCTGGGTGCTGCTCACCGAGGTGGCTCCGGAGTTCGAGGAGTGGGCGGTGTTCTTCTCCTCAGGCGCGCAGAAGCGTTCGGCCGCCGAGGCGGGTTCCCGGCGCGCGGTCTCCGCGCGCGAGGCGGACGACCTCGTGCGCGACGCCGACCGCTTCCTCGCACTGGTGGAAACCTCGCTCGGACTGACCGAACATCCGGCGATCCGGGTGGCCTGAGACCCGAGGGGCCGCACTAGTGTTCCTGCCATGGAGCGAGACCGTCCTCTCGAGCGCCGGGCCTCGGTGCGCACCGCAGTCGTCTGGGACGCCTGCCGTGCTCGCCTCGACGGTGCCTCCGACCAGACGGTCATCGACATCGGGGGAGGCACGGGCGGGTTCGCCGTACGGGTCGCCGAGCTCGGGCACCGGGTCACTGTCATCGACCCGAGCCCGGACGCGCTGGCAGCCCTCGGCCGTCGGGCCGAGGAACGCGGCGTCGCCGATCGTGTCGTCGGGCAGCAGGGCGACCTCGCCTCGCTTCCCGAGCTCGTCGAGTCCGGCAGCGCCGACCTCGTCCTGTGCCACGACGTCCTCGGCCTGGTCGACGATCCCCGAGCCGCGCTGCGCACGATCCACGGCGTACTACGTCCCGGTGGTGCTCTCAGCCTGCTGGTCGGGCAGCGGCACGCGGCCGTGCTCGCGAAGGCCATGGCCGGCCACTTCGGTGAGGCGGTCCGGACCCTTGACGGGGAGGACGGCGCCGAGCGCCGGTTCACCGCTGAGGAGATCGCCGGTCTGCTCGCCGCGACCGGGTTCAGTGTCGCCCAGACCCACGCGGTCCGGGTGTTCGCCGACCTCGTCCCCTCCACGTTGCTCGACCTGGAGCCGGGAGCGGTGGCAGGCCTGCTCGAGCTCGAGCGCGCCGTCGCCGAGCGGCCGGAGTACCTCGCCCTCGCGGCCGCGATCCACACGGTCAGCACGGTCTGACTCTTCGCCGCGCTGCTCCTGGGACGTCAGGCGTGCCAGCTGGCAAGGCGGAGGAGGGAAGGCGTCCTTCGGCGGAGCGCCAGCGGAGCGGACGTCGACCGACGACAACGCAGCCAGGTGGCGTGCATGACGCCCCAGGACGGGTCGGAGGCGTGCTCGATCCTTCATGTCGACATGGACGCCTTCTACGCGTCGGTGATGTTGCGCGACCGACCCGAGCTCCGTGACGAGCCGGTGGTGATCGGCGGCGGGCACCGGGGCGTGATCCTCGCCGCGAACTACCCGGCGCGCAGGTTCGGGGTCCGCTCCGGGATGTCGGGCCGCGACGCGCTCCGGCTGTGTCCGCAGGCCGTCCGGCTGTCGCCGGACTACCGGCTCTTCGAGCGGGTCTCGTCCTCGGTGATGGAGACCTTCAGGCGGGTCACCCCGCTCGTCGAGGCGTACTCCCTGGACGAGGCGTTCCTCGACGTCTCCGGCGCCGGGCGCCGGCTCGGGACCCCGCTCCAGGTGGCGGAGTGGCTGCGCGCCCAGGTCTTCGATGAGCAGCAGATCACCTGCTCGGTCGGGGTCGCCGGGACGGTCTCGGTCGCGAAGCTGGCCTCGCGCCGGGCCAAGCCTGACGGCGTACTGGTGGTCACGCCGGAGCGGGTCGTCGAGTACCTGCACCCACTCGATGTCGGGGAGCTCTTCGGCGTGGGCGAGAAGACGCGCGCCAAGCTCCTGCGGATCGGGCTGGTCACCGTCGGTGACGTCGCCAGGATCCCGCTCCCGACGTTGCAGCAGATGCTCGGTCGGGCCAGCGGTGCCCACCTCCACCAGCTCGCCTGGGGGACCGACCGGAGCTCCCTGACACCGCGCAGGTCCGACGACGACCCGGAGCGCAGCATGGGGGCCGAGGAGACGTTCTCCCGCGACACCGCCGACCCGGCGGTGATCAGCCGCGAGCTGCTCCGGCTCTCGGCCCGGGTGACCTCGCGGATGCGGGCCGCCGGCATGACCGGACGCACCGTCGCGATCCGGATCCGGTACAGCGACTTCACCACGCTGACCCGCTCGCACACGCTGGCCGACCCGACCGACGTGACCTCGCTGGTGCACGCCGAGGCGTTCCGGCTGTTCGAGGTGCTCGTCGCGCAGGCGGGCCAGCGGCGGATCCGCCTGGTCGGGGTCCGGGTCGAAGGTCTGCGCCCGCGGGCCGGGAGCGAGCGGCAGCTGGCGCTGGGGGAGCGCGAGCGCGGCTGGGCCGAGGCGGACCGCGCGGTCGACCTGGCCGGGCGTCGGTTCGGCCGCGGGGTGGTCAAACCGGCGGCTCTGCTCAGCGGGGACCGCCCGTAGCGGCGCCGGAGCATCCGGGACAAGTCGTGACCTATGAATTCTCGGTCTCGGGTACCGCGTTCACCGGAGCCTGCCTAGACTTGTGGCGTCGAACACCATCAGGCCAATCCGGAGGACGTCGTGCCGCTGTCGGAAGAGGAGCTCCGTCTGCTCGAGCAGATGGAACGCGCCCTCGCCGCGGAGGACCCGAAGTTCGTCTCCGCTCTGCAGGGGCGGACGCTTCGTCGGGTCGCCCGGCTGCGCACCCTGTTCGCAGGGGTGGCGTTCCTCGGCGGTATCGCCCTGCTCATGGGTGGTGCCATCGCCGAGCTGCCGTGGCTGGGCATTCTCGGCTTCCTCGTGATGCTCGGCTCCGCGATGTTCGGCATCGCCGCGTGGCGCGGGCACCGGGTGCCCGAGGAGCGGCCGAGCCCGGACGCGCTCTTCGATTTCGACGACCACCCGCACCGGTTCGAGGTGCTCGACGGTGGTCGTGCCGGCAAGCCGAAGCGCGACCGTCGGCCGCGCCAGCGCAAGCTGCGCCAGCCCAAGCAGGGCACCTTCATGCAGCGCATGGAGCAGCGCTGGCAGCACCGCCGCGACCAGGGCTACTGAGCACCCGCCGCTGATCCGGACCGACCTCGACCGAGGTCGGTCCTTGTGCGTCTGCCTCAGCCGACCTCGGTGAAGCTGTTCGCGTCCGCGTGCGCCACGGCCGGGACGTCCAGCTCGGCCCTGCGCTGTGAGCTGAGCGCGGAGCGCGGCCAGACCAGCGCGACCCGAGAACGCCGGGACGGGGTGGCCTCGACGAGCACGGTGATCCAGTGCCGTGTCGCCTCCCGGCAGCGGGCGCGGGTGTCCTCGTCGAGCACGAAGCGCTCGCGGTACCGGGCCTGCTCCAGCACGCCGACGAGCACCAACAACTCGTTGACCTCGTCGGGTCCGGCGTTGACGCGGTGGCAGACGATCCGGGCCGCGGTCCGCGGGGAGCGCCCCTCGGGCCACGGGATGCGGAGGTCGGTCGCGGTCGCGCGCAGTTCGCGCCACAAGTTCTCGACCTCGAGCCGGGCATTGGCGCGGTCGGTGAAACGGCGCCGCCGCTGCGCCCGGCGCAGCAGGGCGGGAACCGCGAGCAGGCAGAGCAGGAGCAGCACGACGGCCAGACGGAGGTAGGTCGTCGACGACGTACCGCTCGCGGTCGGGGTCTGGGTGTTCTCGGTCGGCTTCTTCGTCGGCTTCGGGATCGGTGCCGACGTGGTCGGGCTGGCCGACGGCGTGTTGGTCGGCTGCGGCCGCACGTTGCCGCGGGTCCAGGAGGGAGCCGTGCCCGTCCGGGTGGAGGGGGTCGGCTCGAACCGCACCCAGCCGGAGCCGCGGAAGTAGACCTCCGGCCAGGCGTGCAGGTCGTCGCTGGTGAACTCGTAGGTCTCGTCCGAGAGCTTCTCCGGGGCGAGGAAGCCGACGACCACGCGGGCCGGGATGCCGAGCGCCCGGGTCATCACGGCCATCGCGGCGGCGAACTGCTCGCAGTAGCCGACCTTCTCGGTGGTGATGAAACGCTCGAGCTGGTCCATCCCGTCACCCGGCGCCGGGTCCAGGGAGTAGCGGAAGCCACCGTCGTTGCGGAACCAGTTCTGCAGCAGCACCACCTTGGCGTAGTCGGTCGTCCCTGAGGCCGTGACCTCCTTCGCGATCTGCGAGACCGTTGCCGTCAGCTTCGGAACGGCGGTCATCGGCTTGAGGATGTCGTCCGGTGCGACCGTGGCTGCGTTGAGCTTGGCCGGGTCGTAGACCTGCGCGAACCCGGTCAGCCGGTAGCTCACCGGGATCGGCGGGTTCTTGTCGGTGTTCGCCAGGTCGAGCGTGGTGATGTCGTAGCGCCAGTCGCCCTCGTCGACCGAGATGTCCCGCGTCAGGTAGGGCGCCGGCAACCACGTCGTCCGGAAGTTCTCGGTGGTCTTCAGGTTCCACGTCGAGGTGGTGCCCGGAGTGGTCGGGGAGACACCGGAGGGGTCGGGGAGCCGGCCCTGGGCGATGTTGGTCTCCGGCAGGTCGCGGTGCCCCGGCACCCAGGCGGTGCCGTTGAAGGTGTCCAGCACCGTGGTGCGCAGGTAGGACGGGTCGGCGGCGTCGGTCCGCACGTCGAGCAGCGGGAGGTGGTCCTCCTGGACCAGGTTGCGGCGCAGGTCGACCATCGGGTTCCTCAGCTGGACCTGCTGGCCTGCACCGCGACCGCTCTGGCCGTTGTCGGGGCCGGCGTCGAGGACACCGCGTCCGATCGGGATGAAGATCGGCAGCACCAGCGCCGCGACCGCGGCGACGGCGCCGATCTTCAGCGCCGGCAATTGCGCCGACGCGCGGTCCAGGACCTGGTCGGTGGTGTCGTCCCGCTGGCGCCGGCCGGTGACGGCCTGTCCCCAAGCCAGGGTCTGCTCGTTCTCGACGGTGGCCAGGAGCATCACGAACAGCACCGCAGTGCCGATGAAGACGTGCGCGGCGAGCGGTTCGCTCAGCACGCTGATCGGCACGGTTAGCGCGACCAGGATCGGCAGCCCGGCCCAGGTCGGACGGCGCAGCCCGGCGGCGATGAAGTCGACCGCGAGCAGGAGCAGCAGCGCCAACCCGAGCAGGTACATCGGTGCGGTCACCCGGGCCGCGCGCACCGGCGCGGCGTACGTGTTGATCGCGGAGGCACCGGTGCGGATCTGGTCGCTGATCGCACTGATGCCGTCCCAGGTGGGCAGCCAGCCGCCGTAGGAGGTGGAGACGTCCTGGTGGTGGAAGAACCAGACGAGGACGACGAGGATCTGGACGACCAGGACCAGGTACGACGGCAGCGGGGTCCCGCGCAGCACGGCACCGGTCACCGCGATGAGCAGGGCCGCGGTCAGGGCCGGGCCGGTGAACTTCAGCGGCTCCTCGACCATCCCGTTCCAGGAGTGGATCGCCATCCAGGTCATCAGGTTCGCCAGCAGCGCGACCAGCAGTCGTGCCGGGAACCTGCTGCGGACCGCGCTCACCGTCCGAGCTCCTGCCACGCGGTGGCGACCGGTTCCCAACGCGCCAGCTCGGCGGCCTTCCAGCCACGGTGGTGCAGCCAGTCGACGACGTCGGTCCGGTGGTGCTCGACCGGTTGCTCGGGAGCGGTGCGCCCGGTCCAGCCGGCGACGTCCAGCAGCACGGCGTACGACGCGCTGCCGGCTCCGTGCAGCCGGCCGAGGAACGCGCGGTCGTCGGCGGTCAGGCCGCCGAAGACCCCGATGAACATGCCGCCGGTGACGGTCTCGTCGACCCAGCCGCTGGTGATGTCGGGAGTCTTGGTGGTCGGCAGGACCGCCAGGCGCTCGAGGACGGGGCGGGCGTGCGCGGCGACGTCGCCGTCGTGCCAGGAGTGGTCGACCTCCTCGCCGTCCGCGCTGACCAGGCGCACCTGGTAGCCGAGGTCGGCGAGGTGGACCGCGATCGAGGCGGCCACGGTGATCGCGCGCTCGAGCGAGGAGTCGGGTCCGCTGCCCCGGTGCGAACCGGCGCGGTTGTCGACGAACAGGGTGCAGCGCGACTGCCACGGCTGCTCCTCGCGCCGCACCATCAGGTCGCCGACGCGGGCGGTGCTGCGCCAGTGCACCCGGCGCAGGTCGTCGCCGCGGCGGTACTCGCGCACCGTGACGTCGGCGGCGCTACCGGTGGAGAAGGGGCGCGGACGGTTGTCACCGCTGCCCGACCAGGCGCCGCCCAGGTGGATCGCCGGCAGCGGCTCGGCGACCGGGATCACCACCAGCGACGAGGTCTTGGTGAACGCCCGGTTCAGCGACAGCATCCCGAACGGGTCGGCCACCCGCAGTCGCATCGGGCCGATCTCGTAGATGCCGCGCACCTCGGCGCGTACCGGGTAGCTGACCTTGCGGTGCCAGCCGGGACGCATGGAGTCGATGACGAAGCGAGGGCGCTGACCGAGGGCCCAGGGGACCTGCTCCTCGACCAGCAGCAGGCCGGTGGTGCTGCCGACGTTGGCCAGGTCGAGCTGCACCTCCAAGGTGGTGCCGACCTCGATCTGGGTGGCCGCCAGCGTCCGGGTCAGGCTGAGCCGGTTGCTGCTCAGCGCTGTGATGCCGGCCGTGACCAGGGGGAGCAGCGCGACCAGGAAACCGATCCGCACCAGGTCGCGCTCGCCGAGGACGAGACCGGCGATCGCCGCGGTGACGCCGCCGGCGACGAAGCCGCGACCGCGCGCGGTCAGCGACCCGAGACCTTCTCGAAGGCCGGTGCCAGGGCGGTCCCGGCCGGGCCGGGTCCGCGAGGGTGAGGCAGCCATGCTCGCGACCTACTCCGGGACCGGGACCGACTCCAGGATCCCGGCCAGGATCTCGGCGGGCTCGCGACCGGTCCGGGTGGCCGGCAGCAGGCGGTGGGCCAGCACCGTGGGGGCCAGCACCTGCACGTCGTCGGGGACGACGAAGTCGCGGCCGGCCATCGCCGCCGAGGCACGGGCGGCGCGAACCAGGTGCAGGGTGGCGCGCGGCGAGGCGCCGAGGCGCAGCTCGGGGGAGTTGCGGGTCGCGGTGGTCAGGGCGACGGCGTAGCGCTGCACCGCCGAGGACACGTGCACCCCGGAGACCACGGAGATCAGCTTGCGGATCTCGGCCGCGTCGGTGACCGGCTCGAGCTCCTCGAGCGGGCTGGTCGTCGTGCGCGCCGAGAGCATCGCGATCTCGGCCGCCATGACCGGGTAGCCCATCGAGACCCGGGCCAGGAACCGGTCGCGCTGGGCCTCGGGCAGGGCGTAGGTGCCCTCCATCTCCAGCGGGTTCTGGGTGGCGATCACCATGAACGGCGAGTCCAGCGCGAAGGTCTGGTTGTCGACCGTGACCTGCCGCTCCTCCATGCACTCGAGCATCGCGGACTGGGTCTTCGGCGAGGCCCGGTTGATCTCGTCGCCGATCACGATGTTGGCGAAGATGCCGCCCGGCCGGAACTCGAACTGCCGGGTGTCCTGGTTGAAGATCGAGACGCCGGTGACGTCCGACGGCAGCAGGTCCGGGGTGAACTGGATCCGCCTCACGGTCAGGTCGATCGAGCGCGCCAGCGCCTTGCTCAGCATCGTCTTGCCGACGCCGGGGACGTCCTCGATGAGCAGGTGACCCTCGGCGAGCAGCACCACCAGGGCGGTACGGGCGACCTCGGGCTTGCCCTCGATCACCTTCTCGATGTTCGCCTGCACCCGGTCGGTCACCGACCGCAGCGCGTCCAGACCGCTCCCGAGCTCAGCCGCGTGTTCTCCCATGCGCCTAGTCAACCCCATGGGCGTTCGACGCCGCAGGAACAGCGGTGGATCCCTGGGGCGCAAAAAGGGAGGGAAATGGAGCGAAGGTGGTTGACGGTGGAGCGTTGTGGAGTAAAGTGGGGGAAAGTGGTGGAAGAGAGGAATGAGGTGGCGAGTTGTTCTCCGGCACCTTCAAACCTCGGCTCGACGACAAGGGCCGTCTCTTCCTCCCGGCGAAATTCCGAGAGGCGATGGGGGACGGTCTGGTGATCACCCGGGGTCAGGAGCGCTCGATCGACATGCGCACCAAGGCCGACTTCGCCGTGTTCGCCGACAGGTTCCAGAACGCGTCGCAGACCGACGCCCGGCTGCGCGGCTACGGCCGGATGCTCTTCGCCCTCGCCTCCGAGCAGGTGCCGGACAAGCAGGGACGCATCTCGATCACCCCGGAGCTGCGCGAGTACGCGTCGCTCGAGAAGGACTGCGTGGTGATCGGCATCTACAACCGGATCGAGATCTGGGAGCCGCAGGCGTGGGTCGAGTACACGGCGGCCCAGGAATCGGCTTTCTCCGACGTGCAGGAAGAGATCTTCCCGGGTTTCTGACCCGGCGCTCCACTCTGCTCCACCACACAGCGCTCCACCACACAACTCAACAGCGGTGATCGCAGGACGAGGCTCGTGTCCGCTCCTCCGGCAGGTCGTCTGTCGCACCTTCCCCGGTGACAGAAGACAGCAGTCGTCAGACGAGCGGACCCGAACCTGGGCCGGCGATCACCACCTCACCAGTCGCGTACAGCCAGCCAGCAGGGGTCGAAACCAATGAGCGGTTCTGTCACACCCGCACGACGGGTCCGTCACGACGTTCGTGACGGTCTCGCCGTGATGGCGTTCTCCGCCGCCACCAGCGTCGGGGTCGCCGGCGTCTGGATGCTCCTCGTCGGGCTCGGGAAGTAGGGCCGAGCAGATGAGCAGCCCCGCCCACGTCCCGGTCCTCCTCGACCGGGTCGTTGCTTTGGTGGCCCCGGCCCTCGCCGAGCCGGGCAGCGTCCTGGTGGACGCCACGCTCGGCCTGGGCGGCCACAGCGAGGCCGTGCTCACCCGCTGCCCGCAGGCCCACGTGGTCGGCGTCGACCGCGACGTGCACGCCCTGGACCTGGCCCGCAAGCGCCTCGAGCCGTTCGCCGAGCGGATCACCCTGGTGCACGCCGTGTACGACGAGATCCCGGAGGTCCTCGCCGAGCACGGCATCGGACCGGTCCAGGGGATCCTCTTCGACCTGGGCGTCTCCTCGATGCAGCTCGACGTCCGGGAGCGCGGCTTCGCCTACGCCGAGGACGCGCCGCTGGACATGCGCATGAACGACACCACCGGCATGACCGCCGCCGAGGTGCTGAACACCTACCCGGCCGAGGACCTGGCGCGGATCCTGCGCACCTACGGCGAGGAGAAGTTCTCCCGCCAGATCGCCCGTGCGGTGGTGCGCGAGCGCGAGGCCGAGCCGTTCAGCTCCTCCGCCCGGCTGGTCGAGCTGCTCTACGACGTGATCCCGGCGCCGGCCCGGCGTACAGGGGGACATCCGGCCAAGCGCACCTTCCAGGCGCTCCGGATCGAGGTCAACGACGAGCTCGGCGTCCTGCGCCGGGCCATCCCGGCGGCCCTCGACTCCATCGACGTCGGTGGCCGGGTCGTGGTGATGAGCTACCACTCGCTGGAGGACCGGATGACCAAGCAGGTCTTCGCCGAGCGCACCCGCTCCACGGCGCCGGTCGACCTCCCGGTGGTCCCCGAGGCGCACCAGCCCGAGCTGAAGCTGATCACCCGCGGTTCGGAGAAGGCCACGGCCGCCGAGATCGCCGAGAACCCCCGTGCCGCGTCGGTCCGACTGCGTGCCGTCGAACGGATCCGGAGGGCAGCATGAGCCAGCTGAGCAGCACCGTACGGGCCGCGCGTCCGGCCATCGCGGCCGTCGAGCGCGCCCGCCTCGCCCTGGTCCCGGCCCGTCGGGTCGACGCCCCGCGCGCCCCGTTCGCCGTCCTGGTCTTCCTGATCCTCGGTGCCGGCGTCGTCGGCCTCCTGATGTTCAACACCCAGATGCAGCAGGACTCGTTCTACGCCACCCGCCTGCAGAACCAGGCGGACCGGCTGACCGCGCAGCAGGAGTCGCTGCAGATGGACCTCGACGGATTGCGCGACCCGCAGCACCTGGCCCAGGCCGCGACCTGGCTCGGCATGGTCCCGGCGCCGGTCCCGGCCCAGATCAACCTCGCCTCCGGGAAGGTCGAGGGCATCCCGACCGTCGCCACCGGCGCCGACCGGATCCAGGTCAACCCGAAGGCCACGGCGGTCACCCCGCCGTGGCAGCCGCCGGTCAAGCACGTGGTCGTGACGGTGAAGACCCCCGAGGCCCCGGCCACGACGACGAAGACGGGGCAAAAGGGCGCCGCCCACGGCCCCGCCTCCACGACGAAGCGGTCCACCGGCGGTACTAATGGGGCAGGAACCGCTGCCCAGGGAGCAACTCGTTGACCCAGCCCCGCCGACCGGTCGCCCGCCGCTCGCCGTCGCAGCGTGGTCGCACGTCCAGCGCCCGTTCTTCCGGGCGCTCGCTGCGGGGTTCCTCCGAGCTCCGCCTGCGGGGCGGTCTGATCATCATCCTGATGATCCTCTCGGTCTTCGGCGTGCGGCTCTTCGAGCTCCAGGGCCTGGACCCGAAGGCCTACGCGAAGCTGGCTGACGCCCAAGGTCTGGTGACCGTGCCGCTGCCGGCTACCCGCGGCGAGATCACCGACCGCAACGGCGTTGCGCTGGCCGAGTCGGTGACCGGGATGATGGTCGTCGCCGACCCGTCGCGCACGGCGGCGCACGCCGAGCCGATCGCGCGCATCCTGGCCAACAAGCTCAAGCTCGACTACGTCGACACCCTCACCCAGCTGCGCAAGACCGGTCCGGACGGCAAGCCGACGGTCCGGTTCGCCTACCTCGCCCGTCGGGTGCCGGCGTCCGAGGCGACGGCTGCGGTCAAGGCGATCGACAAGGCCGGCTACCAGGGTGTCGACACCCGCCCCGACCCGCTGCGCGAGTACCCGGCCCACGACGTGGCCGCGAACCTCCTCGGCTTCCTCGGCACCGACGGCACCCCGCTGGCCGGACTGGAGCTGGCCTTCAACAACCAGCTCGCGGGCAAGGACGGCAGCACCACCTACGAGGTCGGCGGCGGCAACCGGATCCCGCTCGGCGAGAACAGCGAGACCAAGCCGGTCAACGGCAAGAACCTCACGCTGACGATCGACCGGGACGTGCAGTTCTTCTCCCAGCGGGTGCTGCGCACCGCGGTCCAGAAGGCGCACGCGGCCTCCGGCGTCGCGATCGCGATGGACACCAGGACCGGCGAGATCCTGGCGCTCGCCGACTACCCGACGTACGACGCCAACGACGGCGCGAACGCGAACAAGGACGACTACAACAGCCGGGCGCTGAGCAACGTCTACGAGCCCGGCTCGGTGGAGAAGGTGCTCACCAGCTCGGCGCTGATCGACGCGGGCAAGGTCACCCCGCGCACCAAGCTGACGGTGCCGCAGAACCTGCGCGTGGCCGACCGGACCATCCACGACTACTGGGGCCACGGGACGCTGCACCTCACCCTGGCCGGCGTGATCGCGAAGTCCTCCAACGTCGGCACCGTGCTCGCGTCGCGCCAGCTGAACCACCGGCAGCTGTGGAACTACCTGGACGCGTTCGGCCTCGGCCAGAAGACCGACGTCGGTCTGCTCGGCGAGACCAAGGGTCTGCTGCCGGCCGAGCCGACCTGGACCGAGCTGACCCAGTCCAACATCGCGTTCGGTCAGGGACTCTCGGTCAACGCCCTGCAGATGGCCACCGCGGTCAACGCGGTCGCGAACGGCGGGGAGCGGATCTCGCCGAGCCTGATCAAGGGCACGGCCACCAACGTCAAGGGCGCCGTGGTCGGCACCGGAACCGCGACCCGGACCCGGGTGATCAGCCGCAGCGCTGCCTCGCAGGTCGCCCAGATGATGGAGGGCGTCACCACCGAGGGCCTCGGTACCGCACCGCGCGCCGGCATCGCCGGGTACCGCGTCGCCGGCAAGACCGGCACGGCGCAGGAGGTCGGTGCCACCTGCCGCTGCTACGACGGCTCTCTCGCGGTCTCCTTCGCCGGCTTCGCCCCGGCGGACAACCCGCGGTTCACCGTCTACGTGGTGATCCAGAAGCCGGTGCAGAGCGCCAGCGGTGGCGGTACGGCCGGTCCGGTGTTCCGGCAGATCATGAACTACCTGCTGCAGAAGTACGCGGTGCCGCCGACCAACACCCGGCCGCCGCTCCTGCCGATCATGTGGTGAACCGATAGGTTTGCGGTGTGCCAGCAAGCCCGTCGTCGCGCCCCGAGGAACCGCTCGCGACGCCGCTGACCGACCTCGTCGCGTGGCTCGGCGCACGGTGCGTCGGCGATCCCTCGGCGACGGTCGTCACCGGCCTGACGTTGAGCTCCCAGCGGGTCCGCCCCGGCGACCTGTACGCCGCCCTGCCCGGCGCCAGCCGCCACGGTGCGGCCTTCGCTGACGACGCCGTCGCTGCCGGGGCGGTCGCCGTGCTCACCGACGCGGCCGGGTGCGAGCAGCTCGGCCCGACCGGTGTCCCGGTGCTGGTGCTCGAGGACCTGCGCCCGGTCCTCGGGGCGCTCGCGGCCCGGGTCTACGGCGAGCCGGCAGCGGCGTTGACGCTGATGGCGGTGACCGGGACCCAGGGCAAAACCACCACCACCCGTCTGCTCGAAGCGGGTCTGGAGCTGGCCGGCATCCCGGCAGCGGTCGTCGGCACCGTCGGCACCCGGATCGCCGGCCACGACGTGCGGACCGCGCTGACCACTCCTGAGGCTCCCGACCTGCACGCGTTGTTCGCGGTGATGCGGGAGCACGACGTCGTGGGCTGCGCGATGGAGGTCTCCAGCCACGCTCTGGTGATGGGCCGGGTCGACGGCGTGGTCTTCGACGTGGCCGCCTTCGCGAACCTCGGGCGCGACCACCTCGACTTCCACGCCGACATGGAGGAGTACTTCGCCGCGAAGGCGTCGCTCTTCACCCCCGAGCACGCCCGGCTCGGCCTGACCAACGTCGACGATGAGCACGGCCGTCGGTTGCTCGAGGTGGCCGGGATCCCGATGCGCACGTTCTCGCCGAGCGGTGCCGACGCCGACTGGCGAGCGGTCGACGTCGAGCTGGCGCCGGAGGGGTCCCGGTTCACCGTCATCGCCCCGGACGGGGCGCGCATCGCTGCCGGGGTGCCTCTGACCGGTGCCTTCAACGTCGCCAACGCGTTGTGCGCCGTAGCCCTCGCGGCCGAGGCCGGCTTCGACCCGGTGGTCGTCGCGGCCGGGATCGCCGCCTCGCACGGGGTGCCCGGTCGGCTCGAACGGATCGACGGGGGCCAGGACTTCCTGGTCGTCGTCGACTACGCCCACAAGCCTGATGCGCTCGAGGCCGCCGTGGCTGCGGTCCGGCCGCTGACCACCGGGAAGCTGGTCGTGGTGATCGGCGCCGGCGGCGACCGCGACACCGGGAAGCGTCCCCTGATGGGGGAGATCGGCGCCCGCCTGGCCGACGTCCTGGTGGTGACGGACGACAACCCGCGGAGCGAGGACCCGACCGCGATCCGCCGGGCCGTCCTCGACGGTGCGGACCAGGTGCCATCGGCCGATCGGGCCGAGGTGCTCGAGCTCGGCGACCGCCGCGAGGCGATCCGTCGCGCGATCGCGTCCGCAGGCCCGGGCGACACCGTGCTGATCGCCGGCAAGGGTCACGAGACCGGTCAGGAGGTCGGCGTCGGACCCGACAAGGTCGTGCACCCGTTCGACGACCGCGACGAGGCACGCGCCGCGCTGGCCGCGCTGGGGGAGGCCGGACGATGATCGAGATGACCCTGGGCGAGATCGCCGAGGTGGTCGGCGGCGCGCTCGCCGACTCCGCGGACGCGGGCGTCGCCGTCACCGGCCCGGCCTTCCTGGACAGCCGCAGCCCCGAGCCGGGTGGGCTGTTTCTCGCGATCGCCGGAGAGCACGTCGACGGTCACGACTACGCCGTCGGTGCGGTCGGGGGTGGGGCCGCCGCGGTCCTCGGCAGCCGCGCGACCGAGGTGCCGACGGTCGTGGTCGACGACGTCGAGGCGGCGGTGCAGGCACTCGCACGCGAGGTGCTGCGCCGGCTCCGCCGGGTGAACCCCGACCTGCGGGTGGTCGCGGTCACCGGCTCGCAGGGCAAGACCACCGCCAAGGACATGCTCGCCGCGGTGCTCGGCGATGCCGGGGAGACGGTGGCCACCTACGGCTCCTTCAACAACGAGCTCGGTCTGCCCATCACCGTGCTGCGCACGGGGCCGACCACCCGGTTCCTGGTGCTCGAGATGGGCGCGCGCGGCATCGGCCACCTCGCGCTGCTCTGTGCGATCGCGCCTCCGGACGTGAGCCTCGTGCTCAACGTCGGGCGGGCGCACATCGGCGAGTTCGGCAGCCAGGAGGCGATCGCCACGGCGAAGGGCGAGCTGGTCGAGGCGCTCGGACCCGAGGGGACCGCGGTGCTGAACCACGACGACCCGCTGGTCATCGGGATGGCTCCGCGCACCCGCGGCCGGCTGAACACCTTCGGACGCACCTCGGGTGCCGCGGTCCAGCTCGAGAAGGTGGAGCTCGACGACCTCGGGCGTCCCTCGTTCGACCTGCACCGTGGTGCCGAGCGCGTGCACGTCCGGCTCAACCTGCTCGGCGAGCACCAGGCCACCAACGCGGTCGCCGCCGCGACGGTCGGCCTGACCCTCGGCCTGTCGCTGTCCGCGATCGGCGCCTCGCTGGAGTCGATCACGGCGCTGTCGAAGTGGCGGATGGAGCTGCACGAGCGCGCCGACGGGCTCGTGGTCATCAACGATGCCTACAACGCGAATCCGGACTCGATGCGCGCGGCGCTCGAGACCCTGGCCGCGATCGGGCGCAGCTCGGGACGCCCCACCGTTGCGGTCCTGGGGGAGATGCGCGAGCTCGGCGCGACGAGTGCGCAGGAGCACGCGGCGATCGGACGCCTGGTCGGCGACCTCGGCATCGACCGGCTCGTCGTCGTCGGTGAGGGCGCCCGTGCGATCAGCGACACAGATGAATCTGCCCTGTTCTCCGCGTCGGTGTCCGATGCGGTCGAGGCGGTGCGGAACAATGTCGACGGCACGGAGATCGTGCTGGTCAAGGCGTCCCGGGCTGCAGGCCTGGAACGGGTGGCCGACGCGCTGCTCGGGGCAGCGCCTGATGTGGTCGGGAAGGAGGCGAGTCCGTGAGAGCGATCCTGCTCGCCGGGGGACTGTCGCTGATCCTGACCATCATCGGGACCCGGGTGGCCATCCGCGTGTTCGCGGCCAAGGGCTACGGCCAGCTGATCCGCGACGACGGACCGACCTCGCACCACACCAAGCGCGGTACCCCGACGATGGGCGGCCTGGTCATCGTGCTGGCCACGCTGATCTCCTACTTCACCGCCAAGCTGATCACCGGCTCGCAGCCCTCGGCCTCGGCGTACCTGCTGCTGTTCCTGTTCGTCGGGCTGGGCTTCGTCGGGTTCCTCGACGACTTCATCAAGATCTACAAGCAGCGCAACCTCGGGCTGCGGAGCAAGGCCAAGTTCATCGGGCAGACCGCTGTCGCGGTCGTTTTCGGGTTCCTGGTCCTGTGGGACCACAGCCCGTTCGTCGACCCGGACGGCCTGACCCCGGCGAGCCGGGCGATCTCGTTCACCCGGGACATCGAGAAGTTCAAGCTGCCGATCGTGCTGATGATCCTGTTCATCGTGCTGCTCATCGCCGGAGCCAGCAACGCGGTCAACCTCACCGACGGGCTCGACGGTCTGGCCGCGGGCTCCTCGATGATGGTCTTCGGCGCGTACACGCTGATGAACATCTGGCAGAACAACCAGTCCTGCGGCGGGGCCCGGGTGGCGCTGGACGTCTCCACCAAGGCCTCCTGCTACGACGTCCGCGACCCGCTCGACCTCGCGGTCGTCGCGGCCGCCATCACCGGCGCCTGCTTCGGATTCCTCTGGTACAACGCCTCGCCCGCCCAGATCTTCATGGGGGACACCGGCTCGCTGGCCCTCGGCGGCGCCGTGGCTGGCATGGCGGTGCTGACCCGCACCGAGCTGCTGCTCGCGGTGCTCGGCGGCCTGTTCGTGCTGCAGACGATGTCGGTGATCCTCCAGGTCGGCTACTTCAAGCTCAGCAAGGGCAAACGGCTGTTCCGGATGGCACCGCTGCACCACCACTTCGAGCTGCTCGGCTGGGAGGAGATCACCGTGGTGATCCGCTTCTGGCTGATCGGCGCCGTCTGCGTCGCGGGCGGTCTGGGCATCTTCTACGCGGAATGGGTGGTCGGCGGGTGAACGCCGGTGCTGACGGGCGTCTGGACGGTCTCGGCCGCGAGGACTCCTGGGAAGGCGTGCGCGCCGTGGTCGCCGGGATGGGTGTTTCGGGCTTCGCCGCTGCCGACAACCTGACCCACCTGGGCGCCTCGGTGACCGCGCTGGACGAGTCCGACGCGGGCGACCGCGGCGAGAAGGCGACGCTCCTGGAGATCCTCGGCGCGACCGTGCGCCTTGGACCCGGCAGCACCGCCGAGCTGCCCGCCGACGTCGACGTGGTCGTCACCTCGCCCGGCTGGCGCCCGGACTCGAGCCTGCTCACCCAGGCCGCGGCCCGGGGCATCCCCGTCTGGGGCGAGGTCGAGCTGGCCTGGCGCCTGCGGGCCGACAACCCGGCGACCGGGGTGCCGGCGCCGTGGCTGACCATCACCGGGACCAACGGCAAGACCACGACCGTGCAGATGCTCGAGCGGATGCTCCTCGCCGGTGGCCTGCGCGCGGTCGCCTGCGGCAACGTCGGCCTGCCCATCGTCGAGGCGGTGATGACCGTCGACGAGACCGGAGCCTCGCCGTACGACGTGCTGGCGGTCGAGCTCTCCAGCTTCCAGCTGCACTACACCTCCTCGATGCGGGCGCACTCCGCGGCGGTCCTCAACATCGCCGAGGACCACCTGGACTGGTACGACGGCATGGAGGGCTACATCGCCGACAAGGGCCGGATCTACGCCGGCGTCCAGCACGCCTGCGTCTACAACGTCGCTGACCCGGTCACCGAGCAGCTGGTCCGCGACGCCGACGTCGAGGAGGGAGCCCGCGCGATCGGTTTCACCCTCGGTACGCCGGGAGTCGGCATGCTCGGCCTGGTCGAGGACGTGTTGGCCGACCGAGCGTTCATCGACGACCGGCAGAACGCAGCCGCCGAGATCTGCACCCTGGCGGACCTGGCCACGCCGGCGCCGCACTTCGTCCAGAACGCCCTGGCGGCAGCCGCCCTGGCCCGCTCGGTCGACGTCGAGCCGGCGGCGATCCGGGAGGCGCTGCGCGGCTTCGTCCCCGACGGCCACCGGATCGCCGAGGTGGGCACCTACGACGAGGTCCGGTGGGTCGACGACTCCAAGGCGACGAACCCGCCGGCGGCGCTCGCCTCGCTGCAGGCCTACGACCCGGTCGTCTGGGTCGCCGGGGGACTGGCCAAGGGGGCGCACTTCGACGACCTGGTGCAGCGGGTCCGCGACCGGCTGCGGGCTGTCGTCCTGCTCGGCCAGGATGCTCCGGTGATCGCCGAGGCGCTCGCCCGACACGCCCCGGATGTACCGGTCTTCCGCCTGGATCCCGGCGAGACTTCTCCCATGGACCGCGTTGTGGCGGAAGCCGCAGCGTTCGCCCGACCGGGTGACACGGTGCTGCTTGCTCCAGGCTGCGCGTCCATGGACATGTTCACCAACTACGGGGCTCGTGGCGACGCGTTCGTCGAGGCGGTGCACCGGAAGTGGCGAGCCAGCGAGGATTGAGGAGGATGCGTGAGCATCACGGCGCAGCCGGGAGGCCGGACCGGGACCCGTGACGAGGTCCGGGGCTCGTCCTCGCAGGGTTTCGCCGGTTGGCTGGAGACCGTCCGCCGCTACCGCGACCGCCCGCTCACGCCGTACTACCTGCTCCTGGGCGCCACCGGCCTGCTGCTCGCCATCGGCCTGATCATGGTGCTGTCCGCCTCGAGCGTCTACTCGTACAAGACCCAGCACGGGAACTCCTACTACTGGGCGACCAAGCAGCTGATGTGGGTGCTGATCGCGCTCCCGTGCGCCTGGGTGGCGACGCGGCTCCCCTTGCGCACCCTGCGCGTCGCGGCCTGGCCGATGCTCGCCGTCGCGGTCGTGATGCTCGCGCTGACCCAGACCGGCCTCGGCGTCGAGGTCAACGGCAACAAGAACTGGCTCGGCGTCGGTCCGTTCCAGGTCCAGCCGTCCGAGGTCGCGAAGTTCGCGATGATCCTGTGGTGCGCGGACGTGTACGCGCGCAAGGACCGGCTGCTCGACACCTGGCGCCACCTCGCCGTGCCGGTGCTCCCGGTCGCCGGCCTGATCGTGGGTCTCGTCCTCGTCGGTGGCGACCTGGGCACCGCCCTGGTGATGTTCGCGATCGTGCTCGGCATGCTCTGGGTGGTCGGGGTCCCGGCCCGGATCTTCGTGGCCGCGGTCAGCGTGGTCTCCGTCGGTGCGCTCTACCTGGCGGCGAGCAGCCCCGAGCGGCTCAACCGCATCACCGGCTTCGTGAACCCGTTCAACGACCTGCAGAACTCCGGCTGGCAGGCCGGCCACGGCATCCTCGGCATGGCGAGCGGCGGCATCTTCGGCAAGGGCATCGGTGCCAGCCAGCAGAAGTGGGGCAACCTGCCCGAGGCCCACACCGACTTCATCTTCGCGGTGCTCGGCGAGGAGCTCGGCCTGGTCGGCACCCTGCTCGTCCTCGCGCTGTTCCTGACCATCGCGTACGCCGGCCTGCGGGTCGCCGTGCAGGCCCAGAACCTCTTCGTGCGCTACACGAGCGCGGGCATCGTGATCTGGCTGACCGCGCACATGGTGATCAACATCGGCATGGTGCTCGCGCTGCTGCCGGTCATCGGCATCCCGCTCCCGCTGGTCTCCTACGGCGGCTCGTCCCTGGTCCCCGAGCTGGTCGCGCTCGGTCTGGTGATCGGCTTCGCCCGGTCCGAGCCGAACGCTGCGGGTGAGCTGCGCCGCCGGCGTGGCGAGCGCCGCAACCGTCGTGCGGTCAACGCGGGCGCGGTCCCGCGGGGCCGGACCTCGTGAGCGGGGCCGGTCGATGAGGAGGGTGCTGCTCGCCGGTGGCGGCACCGCGGGGCACACCTCGCCGCTGCTCGCCACCGCTGAGGCGCTGCGCCGTCGCTACCCGGACGTCGAGATCGTCTGCATGGGGACGCCGCGCGGGCTGGAGAACACCGTGATCCCGGCCGCGGGCTACCCGCTCGAGCTGGTCTCGCCGGTTCCGCTCTCGCGCAAGGTCAACGCCGACCTGTTCAAGACCCCGGCCCGGCTGCGGGCCTCGGTGAACGAGGCCGTCGACATCCTGGACCGGCACCAGCCCGAGGCCGTGGTCGGCTTCGGCGGGTACGTCTCGGTCCCGGCCTACCTGGCGGCCCGGCGTCGCAAGTTCCCGCTGGTGGTGCACGAGGGAAACGCCCTGCCCGGCATCGCGAACAAGCTCGGCGCCCGCTTCACCTCCTTCGTCGCGACCAGCTTCCCGGGGACGGTGCTGCCGCACGCGATCTGCACCGGCCTCCCGATCCGGCGGATGATCGCCACCCTCGACCGCGCCGCGCTGCGGGCCGAGGCCGCGGCGTTCTTCAGCCTCGACCCGGACCTGCCGACGCTGCTGGTCACCGGCGGCTCCCAGGGCGCCGAGCGGATCAACACCTCGGTGGCCGCCTCCGCCCAGGCGATCGCCGACGCAGGAGTCCAGGTGCTGCACATCGTCGGGCCGAACGGCGAGGCCCACCCGGCACGCGGGACCGAGGGGCCGGCGTACGTCATCGAGAACTACGTCGACCGGATGGACCTCGCGTACGCCGCCGCGGACGCGGTGGTCTGCCGGTCCGGGTCGAACACGGTGACCGAGGTCTCCGGGGTCGGCCTGCCGGCGGTCTTCGTGCCGCTGCCGCACGGCAACGGGGAGCAGGCCCTGAACGCGCGCCCGGTGGTCGATGCCGGCGGTGCCTTGCTGGTGGCGAACGCCGCCTTCACCCCGGAGTGGGTGGCCGCCAACGTGCCGGGCCTGCTCACCGACACCGCCCGGCGCGAGGCGATGGGCCGGGCGGCCTCGGGCGTGATCCCGCTGGACGCCGACGAGAAGCTCGCCGACCTGATCGAGGCCGCCGTCGAGAGCGGTCAGAGGGGTCGCGGGCGATGAGGGTTCCGATTCCCGACGTGCTGCTCCCCGCCGAGGCGCTCGGCCGGGTGCACTTCGTCGGTATCGGCGGCGCCGGGCTGTCCGGCATCGCCCGGATCATGCTCGCCCGGGGTATCGAGGTCTCGGGCAGCGACGCGAAGCCCTCGGCCACCATCGAGGCGCTGCGCGCGCTCGGGGCGACCTGCTTCGTCGGGCACGCTGCCGAGCAGGTCGCGAACGCCGACACCGTCGTCGTCTCCACGGCGGTGCGTGCCGACAACCCCGAGGTCGTCGAGGCCGAGCGGCTCGGCCTGCGGTTGCTGCCGCGCTCGGCGGCGCTCGAGGCGGTGATGCAGGGCCGCCGGGTGGTCGCGGTCGCCGGCACCCACGGCAAGACCACCACGACCTCGATGCTCACGGTCGCGCTGCAGCACTGCGGTGCCGATCCCTCCTTCGCGATCGGCGGCGACCTCAACGAGGCCGGCACCAACGCCCACAACGGCACCGGCGAGCTGTTCGTCGCCGAGGCCGACGAGAGCGACGGCGCCTTCCTGGTCTACTCGCCGTACGCCGCGCTGGTCACCAACGTCGAGGCCGACCACCTCGACAACTACGGGACCGAGGAGGCCTACCGCGAGGCCTTCGTGCAATTCCTCGACCGGATCGACGAGGCCGGCTTCCTGGTGGCGTGCTCGGACGACCCCGGTGCGGCGGACCTGCTCGACATCGCGCGCGAGCGCGGACGGACCGTGGTCTCGGTGGGTCTCGGGACCGCGGCCGAGGTCCGGGCCGAGAACCTGCGCCAGGTCGGCTCGACGTCCACCTTCGAGGTGGTCGACCGCGGCCGCCGGCTGGGGGAGGTCACGCTGGTGGTCCCCGGTCAGCACTACGTGCTCGACGCGCTGGCGGCGCTGGCCTGCGGCCTCCGCCTCGGCTACCCGTTCGCCGACCTGGCTCGTGGCCTGGGTGCCTACAGCGGCACCCGTCGCCGGATGGAGCTCAAGGGGGAGCGCAACGGCATCCGCGTCTACGACAGCTACGCGCACCACCCGCGCGAGATCGCCGGCGACCTCGAAGCGGCACGTGCCCTGGCAGGTCCGGGCCGGATCGTGGTCGCCTTCCAGCCGCACATGGTCTCGCGCACCCGGATCTTCGGCGCCGAGATGGGCCAGGCGCTCGGCGCCGCCGACGAGGTCGTCGTGATGGACATCTACGTCGCCCGCGAGGACCCCGAGCCGGGGGTCACCTCGGCGCTGGTGGCCGACGCCGTGCCGCTCGGGCCCGAGCACGTGGTGCTCGAGCCGTCCTGGTCCGCGACCGCCGGGCACCTGGTCGAGCGGGCCCGTCCGGGCGATCTGATCCTCACGCTCGGCGCCGGTGACGTGACGCTGCTGGGCCCCTCCGTGCTGGCCCTGCTCGAGGGGGAGGAGCCCGTCGATGACCATGACTGACGACGAGACCGTGGTCGTCGCGGCCCCGACCTTCAAGCAGCGCCGGTGGACCGCACGGCTGCGCCGCTGGCGGCCGTTCCTGATCATCGCCCTGGCGCTGGCGCTCGTGGTCACCGGCATCTGGCTGGTCTTCTACTCCTCGGTCGCCAGCGTGCGCGGCGTCGAGGTGGTCGGGAACCACCGGGTCACGGCCCAGCACATCCGCAGCGTCGCGCGCGCCCCGATCGGGACGCCGCTGGCGCGCGCCGACCTCGCCGCGGTGCAGGCCCGCGTCGAGGCGATCCCGGACGTGAGCGCCGTCTCGGTGTCCCGCTCCTGGCTGCACACCATCCGCATCGAGGTGACCGAGCGGGTCCCGGTCGCGGTGGTCAGCCGCGACTCCGGGACGGCCGGCGCGCCGCTCCAGGCGGTCGACCTCGACGGTGTCCTGTTCGGCAGCTTCCGGAGCCGGCCGAAGGGCCTGCCGCTGATCCGCACCGCTCCGGGCGTGACCGCGGAGGTGCTCTCGGAGGCGGCGAAGGTGGTCACCTCGCTGCGTTCCGACATCGCCTCCCGGGTCCGGTACGTCGACGTCGCCTCGATCGACAAGATCACGCTGAGCCTGCGCAACGGGCCGCAGGTGCTGTGGGGGAGCGCGGACGACTCCGAAGAGAAGGCGGACGTCCTCGCCGTCTTCCTCAACGGGGGCTCGAAGAAGTACACCCGGATCGACGTCAGCGTCCCGGGCAAGCCGACGACGCGCTGATTCCCTAGGCAGGACGTGAAACCAGCACGTCCGACCCGTTGCATCGGGTCGAGCGCGAGGATTCGGGTCGACGTTCGACCGGAATCGTGATTGGTCCGCGTGTCGCGGGCGTGTTGCCACGGTTTCCCGGCGGCCGGTGCCTACCTTGGTTCCACGACCTCAGGTTGACATAACATTAACCCTCTACTGGAGGGTTAATGTTCCGGAAAGCCAGAGGGAGTGCTTCCCCAAGACATACCGGAGCCGCCCTGCAGACGGCGGGGCGACACAGCAGACGAGAGGCATCGCCGTGGCAGCACCACAGAACTACCTGGCCGTGATCAAGGTCGTGGGTATCGGTGGCGGTGGCGTCAACGCAGTGAACCGGATGATCGAGGTCGGTCTGCGTGGCGTTGAGTTCATCGCGATCAACACCGATGCACAGGCACTCCTGATGAGCGACGCCGACGTCAAGCTCGACATCGGCCGCGAGCTCACCCGCGGGCTCGGTGCCGGCGCGAACCCCGACGTGGGTGCGCGCGCCGCCGAGGACCACGCCGAGGAGATCGAAGAGGTCATCAAGGGCGCCGACATGGTGTTCGTGACCGCGGGCGAGGGTGGTGGCACCGGCACCGGTGGCGCCCCGGTCGTCGCGAAGATCGCCCGCTCGCTCGGCGCGCTGACGATCGGTGTGGTCACCCGCCCGTTCGCCTTCGAGGGTCGTCGCCGGTCGAACTCCGCCGAAGAGGGCATCGCCAACCTCCGCGAGGAGGTCGACACCCTGATCGTGATCCCGAACGACAAGCTGCTCTCCATCGCGGACCGCAACGTCTCGATGCTGGACGCGTTCAAGCAGGCCGACCAGGTGCTGCTCCAGGGCGTCTCGGGCATCACCGACCTGATCACCACCCCGGGCCTGATCAACCTCGACTTCGCCGACGTGAAGTCGGTGATGTCCAACGCGGGCTCCGCCCTGATGGGCATCGGCTCGGCCCGCGGCGAGAACCGCGCCGTCGAGGCGGCCGAGCTCGCGGTGTCCTCGCCGCTGCTCGAGGAGTCCATCGACGGTGCCCAGGGCGTGCTGCTCTCGATCGCCGGTGGTTCGGACCTCGGCCTCTTCGAGATCAACGAGGCCGCCGCGATGGTGGCCGACGCCGTGCACCCGGAGGCGAACATCATCTTCGGTGCGACCATCGACGACGCCCTCGGTGACGAGGTGCGGGTGACGGTGATCGCGGCCGGGTTCGAGGGCGGTCGTCCGAAGCGTCGCGAGGAGGCGCCGTTGAAGCGCCCCGTCACCGCGCAGAAGACGCAGAGCCAGGAGGAGACGCTCGCGGCCGCGAAGGCGCTCGCCGAGGAGCGGCGTACCGCTGACGCTCCGGCTCCGAAGGTCCCGGTGGGCGTCACCGCCTCGACCCCGCGCGGGAACGCGGACTTCGACGACGACCTCGACGTCCCCGACTTCTTGAAGTAGGGCGCAACACTGCTGCTGTGTACTTCCATCGTGCGACGCTCGGCCCCGTCGACCTGGCCTTCACGGACAGGTTCGGCGGGGTCAGCGCCGTTCCGTACGACGAGCTGAACCTGGCCCTGGAGAGTGGAGACGCTCCCGAGGCGCTCGCCGAGAACCACCGCCGGGTGCTGGCCGATTTCGCCCCGGACGACGCGGTCGTCGACCTGCACCAGGTGCACGGCGCCACCGTCGTGCTCGCCGGCGGCGCCGGCTTCTCCGAGCCACCCGACGCGGACGGACTGGTCGCGGTCGAGCCCGGCGTCACGCTGATGGTCCGCGCCGCGGACTGCGTCCCGGTGCTGCTCGCCGACGCGGAGGCCGGCATCGTCGGTGCGGCCCACTCCGGGCGGCCGGGGCTGGTCGCCGGCGTCGTGCCGGCGACCGTGGCCCGGATGCGGGAGCTCGGCGCCGCACGCATCACCGCGTGGATCGGGCCGCACGTGTGCGGCGCCTGCTACGAGGTGCCCGCGACGATGCAGGCCGAGGTCGGAGCCTTGGTGCCGGCCGCTGTCGCGACCACGAGCTGGGGGACCCCGTCCCTGGACATCGGGGCGGGAGTGCGCGCCCAGCTGGAGGCAGCCGGTGTCGCGGTGCAGGACCTGTCCCGGTGCACCCGCGAGTCTGCAGACCTCTACTCCTACCGCCGCGACGGCGACGGCGCTGGGCGCCTGGCCGGGCTGATCCGCTTGCGAGCCCGGGGATGAGCCCAGGGATGAGCCCGGGGATGGGCGCAGCGATGAGCCGCCGTGAGGAGCTGGCCTCCAACCTGGACGCGGTGCACGACAGGATCCGGGCGGCGTGCGACGCCGCCGGCCGCGACGTGGCCGAGGTCGGGCTGGTCGTCGTGACCAAGTACTTCCCGGCCTCCGACGTCCGGCTGCTGGCCGACCTCGGCGTCACCGACGTGGGGGAGAACAAGCACCAGGAGGCGCAGGGGAAGGCTGCCGAGTGCGCCGACCTCGGGTTGCGGTGGCACTTCATCGGCGGCTTGCAGAGCAACAAGGCGGCCGCCGTCGCCGGGTACGCCGACGTCGTCGAGTCGGTCGACCGGCTGAAGCTGGTCCCCGGGTTGAGCCGTGGCGCGGGGGAGCGCGGTGCCGTCGTCGACTGCCTGGTGCAGGTGAGCCTGGACCCACCGGGCGCCGGCGGACGCAGCGGGGCCGACCCGGCGCAGGTGCCCGAGCTGGCCGGGGCGATCGCGGCCGCGGAGCACCTGCGGCTCGTCGGGGTGATGGCGGTGGCGCCGCTCGGGGAGCCGCCGCTGCCGGCGTTCGAGCGCCTCGCGCAGGTCGCCGCGACGCTTCGTGCCGACCACCCGGAGGCGCGAATGATCTCTGCAGGGATGAGCGGGGACCTCGAGGACGCGATCAGGTGCGGCGCGACACGCCTGCGCATTGGCTCGTCGGTCCTCGGGACGAGGCCTTCCATCCAGTAATGTCCGAAACAACCGTCAGTACCGGCGTAGAGGAAGAGGAACGATGAGCGGCGCGATGCGGAAGATGGGCGTCTACCTCGGACTGCTCGAGGACGCCGACGGCGAGTACGCCGAGCTCGACAACGCCTACGACGAGCCGACCCGTCGGCACGAGCCGGTCCGGGCCGCGGTCTCCAGCATCTCCGAGCGCCGTCGCGCCGCGACGCCTGCGCCGACCTCGGCAGCGCCGGTGCGCGCCGCCACGCCGCTCTCGCGGATCACCACCCTGCACCCGCGGACCTACAACGAGGCCCGGGTCATCGGCGAGAACTTCCGCGACGGCATCCCGGTGATCATGAACCTCTCCGAGATGGCCGACGGCGACGCCAAGCGTCTCGTCGACTTCGCAGCCGGGCTGGTCTTCTCCGTCCGCGGCTCGATCGAGCGGGTCACCAACAAGGTCTTCCTGCTGTCCCCGCCGAACGTCGAGGTTGCGGCGGAGGCGAAGGAGCTCGTCGCCGAGGACGGCTTCTTCAACCAGAGCTGAGCCCTGCGTGAACCCGATCGGCTACAGCATCGACCTGGCCCTGAAGATCTTCATCGGTTTCCTGATCGTCCGCCTCGTCGTCGACTGGATCCAGGTCTTTGCCCGGTCCTGGCAGCCCACCGGCGTCGTACTGGTGCTGCTCGAGGCGGTGTACTCGGTCACCGACCCGCCGATCCTCGCTTTCCGGAGGATCTTCAAGCCGATCCGGATCGGTGGGGTGTCCCTCGACCTGAGCTTCCTCGCCGTGCTCCTGGTCTGCTACCTGCTGCTGGCGGTCAACCAGGCGATCTGGGCCTCCGCCTGAAACCTGGGGCCGACAGGGGCGTGAATGCCACGCGACCCGCAAGCGGCTATTGTTCAGTTCCGCACGATGTTTCACACCAGTTTTGTCCGACTAACGAAGAATGGGTGAGGTCATGCCGCTGACGCCTGAGGACGTGAGCAACAAGCGCTTTACTCCGGTCCGGCTCCGCGAGGGCTACGACATGGGTGAGGTCGACCAGTTCCTCGACGAGGTCGAGGCAGAGCTGGAGCGCCTCAACAAGGAGAACGACGACCTCCGGACGAAGCTGAGTGCCGCCCAGAGTGGTGGCGGCGAGACCGCGGCGATCACCCCGCCGCCGATCTTCAAGGAGCCGGAGCCGGTCGCGCCGCCGACCCCCGCGCCCACCCCGGCTGCCGCACCCGCGCCGGTCCAGGAGTTCAAGGTGAGCACCGTCGCGGACGCCTCGAGCGCCGCCGCCCGCCTGCTCGAGATCGCCACCCGCAACGCCGACGAGCTCGTCGACGGTGCGAAGGACGAGGCCGACAAGATCATCGGCGCCGCCCGCACCAAGGCCGAGCGCCTCGAGGTCGAGACCAAGGCCAAGACCGACCGCCTCGAGTCCGACGCCCGGACCCGTGCCGCCATGCTCGACTCCGAGACCGAGGCCCGCCGCAAGGAGATCTTCGGCAACCTCGAGAAGGAGAAGGACAACCTCAACAGCGAGATCGAGGGACTGCGTTCCTTCGAGCGCGAGTACCGCAGCCGCCTGAAGAGCTACTTCACCCAGCAGCTCGAGGCTCTCGACGGTGCCACCTCTCCGGCCGCGCCGCTCGGCGGCGGCGAGCACTCGCCGAAGCGCCTGCGCTCGATCCTGGGCGAGGACGCCGAGGACGCGAAGCCCTGAGGCGCCAGACGCGGCACCTGGCTGCGCCCGCCTCCTGTTATCGGGAGCTCGACGGCACCGCGTAGCGGTGGGCCGCCAGCGCTCCTCCGCCTTGCCATGCACCACGCCTGACACCTCAGGCGTGGTGCTGGCTTTCAGACCCGGAAGACGTTGAAGCGGAAGCCGAGCTCCTCGTCGCCGAACTGAAGTGATCCCGGGTCGTCGGACTCGGCCATCGAGGCGGCGAGCACCTCGTCGGCGATCATCGAAGCGTGCTCGGTGAACGCCGCGGCGGTGGCGTCGGCGGCGGACCAGGTCAGCGCGATCCGGTCGGAGACCTCGAACCCGCTGTTCTTGCGGGCCTCCTGGATCATCCGGATGATCTCGCGGGCGACGCCGGCCCGGCGCAGCTCGTCGGTCAGCTCGAGATCCAGAGCGACGGTCTCGCCCTGCTCGTTCACCACCGACCAGCCCTCGCGGGGGCGCTCGGAGATGATCACCTCGTCGGCGAGCACCTCGACCTCCGTGCCGGCGAGCAGCACGGTGGCCTTCCCGGTGGCGGCCAGCGAGGCGGCCAGCGTCGCCGCGTCGGCCTCGGCGATCGCGGCGGCGACCTGCGGGGTCTCCTTCGCGAACCGCTTGCCCAGGGCCCGGAAGTTGCCCTTGGCGGAGTGGTCGACGAGATCCGCACCGGCGGCGCTCAACGGCTCCAGGCCGCCCAGGTTCAGCTCGTCGGCGACCTCGGCCCGCAACTCCTCGGTGAGCCGCTCGTGCGCGGCGGTGCCGACCAGCGCGCGCCGCAGCGGCTGCCGGATCTTCACCTTCGCGTCCGCGCGGGCGGCCCGGCCGAGCTCGACCAGGCGGCGGGCGGTGGTCATCTGCTCGGCCAGGTCGTCGTCGACGAGGTTCAGGTCGGGCACCGGCCAGGAGGCGAGGTGAACGGAGTCCGGTGTCCCTTCCGGACCACCAGCAGCGGGAGCCACCACCATGTCCTGCCAGACGCGTTCGGTGATGAACGGCGCGATCGGCGCCATCAGCAGCGTGACGACGTGGAGGCACTCGTGCAGGGTGGCCAGCGCGGCCGCGTCGCCCTGCCAGAACCGTCGGCGCGAACGGCGCACGTACCAGTTGGACAGGTCGTCGACGTACGCCGCGATCAGCGTGCCGACGCGCTGGGTGTCGAACCGCTCGAGCGCCTCGGTCACCCCGGCGGTCAGGCGGTGGGCCTCCGAGAGCGCCCAGCGGTCCAGGGCCGACCGTTCGGCCACGGCCGGGGCCGGGTCGCCGGGCGTCCAGTCCGACGTGCCGGCGTAGAGCACCTGGAAGGCGACGGTGTTCCAGTAGGTCAGCAGCACCTTCCGGACGGTCTCCTGGATGGTGTTGTGCCCGACGCGTCGCGCCGACCACGGGGAACCGCCGCAAGCCATGAACCAGCGCACCGCGTCCGCGCCGTGCTCGTCCATCAGCGGGATCGGCTCCAGGATGTTGCCGAGGTGCTTGCTCATCTTGCGGCCGTCCTCGGCCAGGATGTGGCCCAGGCACAGCACGTTCTTGTACGACGACTCGTCGAAGACCAGGGTGCCGACGGCCATCAGCGTGTAGAACCAGCCGCGGGTCTGGTCGATCGCCTCGCAGATGAAGTCGGCCGGGTAGGCGGCCTCGAACTTCTCCTTCGAGCCCTCCGCGTGCGGGTAGCCCCACTGCGCGAACGGCATCGAGCCGGAGTCGAACCAGGCGTCGATGACCTCCGGGACACGCGTCGACGTCGCGCCGCAGCCCTCAGTAGGGCACGCGAACGTGACCGCGTCGACGAACGGCCGGTGCGGGTCCAGCTCGGACTGGTCGGTCCCGGTGAGGGCGGAGAGCTCGGCCAGCGAGCCGACGCACGTCTGGTGGCCCTCGGCGCACCGCCAGATCGGCAGCGGGGTGCCCCAGTAGCGGCTGCGGGAGAGTGCCCAGTCGATGTTGTTGTTCAGCCAGTCGCCGTACCGGCCCCACTTGATGGTGTCGGGGTACCAGTTCGTCTTCTCGTTCTCGGCGAGCAGCGCGTCCTTGGCCGCGGTGGTCCGGATGTACCAGGACGGCTGGGCGTAGTAGAGCAGCGCGGTGTGGCAGCGCCAGCAGTGCGGGTAGCTGTGCTCGTACGGGACGTGCCGGAACAGCAGGCCGCGCGACTCCAGGTTCGCGGTGAGGTCGGCGTTGGCGTGCCGGAAGAACTGGCCGCCGACCAGCGGGATGTCGCCGAAGAAGTGGCCGCTGGTGTCGATCGGGTTGACCATCTCGACGCCGTTGCGCCGGCACGAGGCGAAGTCGTCCTCGCCGAAGGCGGGGGACTGGTGCACCAGGCCGGTGCCGTCCTCGGCCGTCACGTAGTCCTCGGTCACGACGAAGTGCGCCCGTGCATCGACGCCGCCCGGCCACTCGACCAGCTCGAAGGGCCGCTGGTAGGTCCAGCCGACGAGGTCGCTGCCCTTGACCGGCTCCCCGGTGATCGTCCAGCCCTCGCCGAGGACCTTCTCGACCAGGACCTCGGCCATCACGACCGTCTCGGTGCCGTCGGTGACCGCGACGTAGTCCAGGTCCGGGTTCGCCGCGACCAGCGCGTTGGAGACCAGCGTCCACGGGGTCGTCGTCCAGATCAGCAGCGCGGCCTGACCGGCGTACGGGCCGGAGGTCAGCGGGAATCGGACGTAGACCGCCGGATCGGTGACGGTCTCGTAGCCCTGGGCCAGCTCGTGGTCGGAGAGCCCGGTGCCGCAGCGCGGGCAGTACGGCGCGACGCGGTAGTCCTCGACCAGCAGGCCCTTGGCGTGGATCTGCTGGAGCGCCCACCACACCGACTCGACGTACGGGGTGTCCATCGTGCGGTAGGGGTTCTCGGTGTCGACCCAGTACCCCATGCGCTCGGTCATCGCCTCGAAGGCGTCGACGTGGCGCAGCACCGAGGTGCGGCAGCGCTCGTTGAACTCGGCGATGCCGAACGCCTCGATGTCGCCCTTGCCGGAGAAGCCGAGTTCCTTCTCGACGGCGAGCTCCACCGGGAGGCCGTGGCAGTCCCAGCCGCCCTTGCGGACGACGTACCGGCCGCGCATGGTCTGGAAGCGCGGGAACAGGTCCTTGAATACCCGGGCCTCGACGTGGTGGGTGCCGGGCATGCCGTTCGCGGTCGGCGGCCCCTCGTAGAAGGTCCACGGCTCGCCGTCGCGGGTGAGCTCGACGGACTTCTCGAAGGTCTGCTGCGCGGCCCACAGCGCCAGCACGTCGCGCTCGAGCGCGGGCAGGTCGACCTGGGGCGGAACGGGGCGGTACTGGCTCACGTCTGTCCTTTGATCCTTCGGGTCACCGATCGCGGTCAGCCGCGTGCGGTGGTTGAGCTCGTCGAAACCCGAAGGGACGAGGACCGTTTCCGGCTCCCGCGGTACCACCCTCCTTGGCCGGGCGCACTGCCCGACCCGCTCTGGTGCGCTGCTGCCGGGTCTAGTCCGTTTCGCCCGAGGGCGACGCGTTTCTTCCGGCGACTCCGGGGTGATTGCCCCATCACTGCCTGTACAGCGGGTCCAAGTCTGCCAGACGTCCTGATGCGGATTCACCCCGGTTTCCCGGTCCGGCGAGTTGAAGGGGCAGGCGCTTGCACATATCCTCGCGCCCACTGGTTATGACGTACGTCATATTTCTCAAGCCCGATGGGGGCGCAGACCATGGCAGCAACCGCTAAGAAATCGCTGGTCAGCCGCGCAGGCGCTGCCGCGCGCAAGGTGGTCGGCTCGGCGACGAAGAAGGCTGCGCCCGCGAAGAAGGCGGCTCCGGCCAAGAAGGCGGCCCCGGCGAAGAAGGCTCCCGCCAAGAAGGCTCCTGCCAAGAAGGCGGCCCCGGCCAAGAAGGCGGCTCCCGCCAAGAAGGCTCCCGCGAAGAAGGTGACTCCCGCCAAGAAGGCTCCCGCGAAGAAGGCGGCCCCGGTCAAGAAGGCGGCTCCCGCCAAGAAGGCTCCGGCCAAGAAGGCGGCCCCGGCCAAGAAGGCTCCTGCCAAGAAGGCAGCCCCGACGAAGAAGGCCGCCCCGGTCAAGAAGGCAGCCCCGACGAAGAAGGCGGCGCCGGCGGCAAAGGCTCCGGCGAAGAAGGCCGCCCCGGCCGTGAAGGCGCCCGCGAAGAAGGTTGCTCCGACCACCAAGGCGGCCCCTTTGGCAGCACCTGCGAAGGTAGCGCCCGTGAAAGCCGCCCCCGCCGCCACCAAGGCCGCAGCCAAGTCCGCCCTGGTCGTCCTCGAGGCCGAGGACCCGTGGACCAAGGAAGAGCTCAACGAGGTCCGCAACCAGCTCAAGGCCGACGTGAAGCGGCTCCGGGTCGAGCTCGACCAGGTCGAGGGAGACCTGCAGAACCTGATGCGCGACGCCGGCGAGGGCGCGGGCAACGACACCGCGGACGTGGGCTCGGCGACCTTCGAGCGTGACCAGGAGATGACGATCGTCAACAACGCGCGGGACATGCTCGAGCAGTCCGAGCACGCGTTGAACCGGATCGCCGACCGCACGTACGGCATCTGCGAGGTGTGCGGCAACCCCATCGGCAAGAATCGTTTGATGGCGTTCCCGCGTGCCACAATGTGCATGACATGCAAGCAGCGCGAGGAGCGTCGCTGACCGACACGGAGCGGTCAGGAGGCAACAGGTCCCGACTCGGGCTCATCGTCGGCGTCGCTGTCTGCGCCTGGGCCGTCGACCTGGTCACCAAGGTCGTCGCCGTCCACCAGCTCGGGAACGAGCCGGTCAAGCTCGTCGGTTCGCTGCTGCAGCTCCACCTGACCCGCAACGCCGGGGCGGCCTTCAGCACCGGGACCTCGATGACGGCGGCGATCGCGCTCTTCGGGTGCGTCGCGTTCGTCGGGGTCTGCTGGCTGACCCGCAAGGTGGGCAGCACGGTGTGGGCCTGGGCGCTCGGGCTGCTCCTGGCCGGCATCGCCGGCAACCTGACCGACCGGTTCTTCCGGGACCCCGCGCCGCTGCGCGGGCACGTCATCGATTTCCTCGAGCTGCCGCACTGGCCGATCTTCAACGTCGCCGACGTCTGCATCAACGTGGCCGCGGCGCTCATCGTGATCCAGTCGGTGCGCGGCGTGCCGCTCTCCGGGCGGAGGGACGCGACCGACCAGGACCCGGCGGAGGCCGCTCGATGAGCGAGCTCGCGAGCGAGCCCGGGAGCGAGCCCGGGAACGAGCCCGGGAGCGAGCCCGGGAGCGAGCCCGGGAGCGAGCCCGGAATCGAGCCCGGAATCGAAGCCGGAAGTGAGCACCGGGCACTCCGGGTGCCGGAGGGCCTCGCCGGGGAACGGGTCGACGTCGGGATGGCCCAGATGTTCGGCATCTCGCGCTCGAAGGCGGCCGAGCTGCTCCGGGCCGGCCACGTCCAGCTCGACGGCACCGGCGCCGCGAAGTCCGACCGGCTGCTGCCGGGCACCCTGCTCGAGGTCGTCCTGCCGCCGGTGACCGACCCGCTCGCGATCACCGCCGAGCTCGTCGACGGCATCACGATCCTGCACGAGGACGAGTCCATCGTCGTGATCGACAAGCCGGTCGGGGTCGCGGTGCACCCGTCGATGGGGTGGACCGGGCCGACCGTGGTCGGTCACCTGCGCGCCGCCGGCGTGCAGATCGCGACCAGCGGGGCCGCGGAGCGCCAGGGCATCGTGCAGCGCCTGGACGTCGGCACCTCGGGCGTGATGGTGATCTGCAAGGGCGAGCGCGCCTACTCGGTGCTCAAGAACGCCTTCCGCCACCGCGAGATCGACAAGATCTACCACGCCCTGGTCCAAGGTCACCCGGACCCGCTGGAGGGCACGGTCGACGCCCCGATCGGGCGGGCGCCGAAGTCGGACTGGAAGTTCGCGGTGCGCGAGGACGGCAAGCACTCGGTGACCCACTACGAGACGCTGGAGGCACACCGGTTTGCGAGCCTCCTGGAGATCAGGCTCGAGACCGGGCGCACCCACCAGATCCGGGTGCACATGGCGGCCCTCAAGCACCCCTGCGTGGGTGACCTCACCTACGGCGCCGACCCGACCCTGGCCCGCCGGCTGAAGCTCGAGCGGCAGTGGCTGCACGCGGTCCGGCTCGGGTTCACCCACCCGGCCTCGGGGGAGTACGTCGAGTACACCTCGCCCTACCCTTCCGACCTCGCCGACGCCCTGGAGACGATCCGTGATGCCCACTGACGACGTCGCCGACCTGGTCCTGCGCCCCGGTACCGCCGAGGACATCGAGGAGATCGCCGAGCTCTTCCTGGCCACCCGGCGCGATGCGGTGCCGCAGATGCCGCCGGTGGTCAGCGACGACGAGAAGATCCGGACCTGGTTCCGCGAGAACGTCGAGAGCCAGGAGTACTGGCTCGCCGAGGACGGCGACATCCTCGGCTACGCGATGCTCGACGGCCCCTGGCTGAACGCCCTGTACGTCGGCCCGCACCGTCAGGGCAGCGGGATCGGCGCGGCACTGCTGGACCTGGTCAAGGCCCAGCGTCCCGACGGGTTCGGGCTCTGGGTGTTCGCCAGCAACGACCGGGCACGCAGCTTCTACCACCGCAACGGGCTGATCGAGCTCGAGCACACCGACGGGTCCGGCAACTCCGAGCGGTCCCCGGACATCCGGATGGTGTGGCCCGGCCAGGAGCCGCTGGCCTTCCTGCGCAGCCAGATCGACGAGGTCGACGGGGAGCTCGCGCTCCTGCTGGCTCGCCGGTTCGCGCTCACCACCGCGGTCCAGGGCTTCAAGGAGAACCCGGGCCAGTCCGGTCGGGACGCCGAGCGCGAGGCCGAGATCGTCGCCCGGATGGCCGCCCACGCACCCGGCCTCGGGGTGGCGGCGCTGTCGCGGATCATGCACACGGTGATCGGTGAGTCGCTGGACGCCTACGAGCGCGACAGCTAGCAGCGTGTGCGGGCTCACGTGAGCGGGCGCCCGGGTGAGGAACCAGGCGCCGGCGCGGTACGTTGAGCAAGACATGCACCAGCACTTCAACGGCCTGAAGACCACCCTCCTGCTCGGCGGGATCTTCGGCCTGCTCCTGGCCATCGGCGGCCTCGTCAGCGCCTCGACCGGCAGCCCCGCGTTCCTCTTCCTCTTCGCCCTCTTCGGCGTCGGCATGACGGCGTACGGGTACTGGAACTCGGACAAGATCGCGATCAAGGCGATGCGGGCTTACCCGGTCACCGAGCAGGAGCAGCCGGCGATGTACCGGATCGTCCGCGAACTGTCCGCCAAGGCCGGTCAGCCGATGCCGACGCTGTTCGTCTCGCCCACCGAGGCGCCCAACGCGTTCGCGACCGGCCGCAACCCCGAGCACGCCGCCGTCTGCTGCACCGAGGGGATCCTGGGGATCCTCGACGAGCGCGAGCTGCGCGGCGTCCTGGGTCACGAGCTGATGCACGTCTACAACCGCGACATCCTGACCAGCTCGGTCGCCGCGGCCGTGGCCGGCGTGATCACCTCGGTCGCCCAGATGATGATGTTCGCCTCGATGTTCGGCGGTGGTTCCAACGACGAGGACCGGCCGAACCCGTTCGTCCTGCTCCTGATGGGACTGCTCGCCCCGATCGCCGCCTCGGTGATCCAGATGGCGATCTCGCGGACCCGGGAGTACGACGCCGACGAGGACGGCTCCAAGCTGACTGGCGACCCGATGGCCCTGGCGAGCGCGCTCAACAAGCTGGAGAACGGCATCGCGGCCCGGCCGCTCCAGCCGACCCCGCAGCTGCAGAACGCCAGCCACCTGATGATCGCCAACCCGTTCCGGGCGGCGGACATGTCGAAGCTGTTCTCCACCCACCCGCCGACCGCGGACCGGATCGCCCGGCTCCAGCAGATGGCCCGCGGGGGCGTCTGACCTAAGCGTTCGCGCCGCAGTCTCCGGCGCGGTGCTCGACCCGATGGCTCATCCACAGGATCACGTCGATGATCCGGAGGTCGGAGACAACGGCTGGAACTGCCCCTGCCGTCCTCAGTTCCGCGATCTGATTGCGCACCGTGTGTGAGCGAAGTGCTTCGTCCAGTTCGAGCCAGAAGTTGTCCGGGTGGCCCAGGACGCAGCGCACGACGTCGTCGTAGACCGGGATCAAATGCGGACGCTTGCGGGCCATCAGCTTGCCGGCGATGACCCAGCCGACTCCAGGCATCTTCGTGAGGTGTCCCCAGAGATCGTCGGCGGGCGAGCCCGGGCGGATATGCAGCGTGGCGTCCGCACTCCCGAGTACCGCGTCGGTCGGAATCCGCCTGAGCATGTCTGCCGCGAGCCGACCGCCCGGTCCTTCGATGAGCTCGACAGCCGTCTCGATCAGAACACTGACGCTCAACGCCTCGATCGCGATGAGATCGGTCGCCGTGAACTGGTTTTCGTTTCCAGTTCGGTCGCCTCCGCCGCCGAGTGTTTCAAAGTGTCGCCCGGTGAATCGATTCCCGTCGCTCCGGTCGTCGAAATACGCCCGCAGGTGCTCGGCCGCGGTCGGCTGTGCGAGCTGATGGCTTATCCGATCAGCAAGTGCATTCATGGTTTGCCTCCCGGCTGTGCGGCGTACGGGACGAAGCGGGCGTAGTGCCCCTGGAATAGCACGCTAATGGTCCGTTGGGCACCGTAGCGATGCTTGGCGATCGTCAGTTCGGCTTCACCTGGCCGGCTCGAGTCCTGGCAGGAGACGTCGTCACGATGGATCGAGATGACCAGGTCTGCGTCCTCCCAGACCGTGCCCAGTGCACCGATCTCCCGCAGGTCGGGAGCATCCGTACTCGCGGACGCCGACAACGGGGCGACGACCACGACGGCGGAGCTTGTGCGTCGGGCATGGTCACGCAGCCGGGGCAACAAGATCGACGTCGAACCGTCGAAGTAGTAGTTGATATCGTCGAGAACGATGAGGTCGCGGTCGTTCCAGCGGCCGTGCTCGACCGGGTCGGCAGCCGATGATGGAGGCCCCCACCCTGCAGAGATCGCTAATAGGTCGGTTTTCAAGCGCGCCTTGCTGTCCCGAAGCCTCTGACGGCTGCTCTCGTCCAACACTCCCGAACGGATCTGGGTGATCGGAACTCGAGCTTCGGCGGACAGGATGCGGGCGGCGATTTCGTCGGCTGAGGTCCTCGGCGCCACCATCACGCTGCTCAGCCCTGCCTGGTAGGCCGCGTACCGGGCCAGGCCGGTCGCGAACGTCGAGCAGCCGACGCCCGGTCTGCTCGTGACGGCGACGACCTGCCCGCGCCGCAGGCCTCCGTCAAGCGCGACGTCGAGAGCGTCGAGTCCGGTCGGGACCGTCGTGGTGGGAGCGAAGCTGGGCTCGACGAGCGCGTTGAGCCGGTCGATCACAGCGGAGGTTCCCATGTCTCAGACCCTGGCATGGAGGGCCGACAGATTTGCTGGCTCGGCGTGTCGACGGGACGCGCCGGAATCCTCTTCCTTCCGACGGAGCTGTCTCGTCCCGGTCCTTGGCGTGTCGGTGCCACCTGCCAGAATCAGAGCGCTGGACGTCGTACGCTGACACTCTTCCCCAGGCAGTTCGCGATGCTCCGGCGTACCGCTTAAACGACCCCACGGGAAGGTGTGTACCCCGCTCCATGGCCACTGGCGACGACTTCGTCCACCTGCACGTCCACACCGAGTACTCGATGCTCGACGGGGCCTCGCTGCTGGACGGCCTGTTCTCCCGGGTGAGCGAGCTGGGGATGTCGTCGATCGCGATGACCGACCACGGGAACCTGCACGGCGCCTACGACTTCTACTCCAAGGCGAAGCGGTACGGCGTGAAGCCGATCATCGGCATCGAGGCCTACATCACCCCGGGCACGCTGCGCTCCGAGCGCCGCCGGGTCCGCTGGGGGCGGGGCGACGCGGCCGAGGAGGGTGGCGACGACGTCGCCGGCGGCGGCGCCTACACCCACATGACGATGTGGTCGGAGAGCACCGAGGGGATGCACAACCTCTTCCGGCTCTCCTCGCGGTCCAGCCTCGAGGGCTACTTCTACAAGCCCCGGATGGACAAGGAGATCCTGGCCGAGCACAGCAAGGGTCTGATCGTCAGCACCGGCTGCCCGAGCGGGGCGATCCAGACCCGGTTGCGGCTGGGCCAGTGGGACGAGGCAGTCCAGGAGGCCGGCGAGCTCCAGGACATCTTCGGTCGCGACAACGTCTTCCTCGAGCTCATGGACCACGGCATCTCCATCGAGAAGCGGGTGCGCGAGGACCTCCTCAAGCTCGGCAAGCAGCTCGGCATCCCGCCGATCGCCACCAACGACTCGCACTACAACAACCCGGAGGACGCCGACGCCCACGACGCCCTGATCTGCGTCGCTTCCGGCAAGCGGCTCTCGGACACCAACCGGCTCAAGTTCGACGGCGGCGGCTACTACATCAAGTCCGCTGCCGAGATGCGCCAGCTCTGGGCCGACCAGTTCTCGATGCCGGAGGCGTGCGACAACACCCTGGCGATCGCCGAGCGCTGCAACGTCGAGTTCACCGAGTCCACCGGTGGCTACATGGCCCGCGCCGACGTGCCGGCGGGGGAGACCGAGGAGTCCTGGTTCCGCGCCGAGGTGTGGCGCGGCATCGAGGCGCGCTACCCGGGTGAGCGACTCGACCAGGACGTGCGCGACCGGGTCGAGATGGAGCTCGGTGTCATCTCGCAGAAGGGCTATTGCGGCTACTACCTGGTGGTCGCCGACTTCATCAACTGGGCCAAGGACAACGGCATCCGGGTCGGTCCCGGCCGCGGGTCCGGTGCCGGCTCCATCGCCGCGTACGCACTGCGGATCACCGACCTGTGCCCGCTGGAGCACGGCCTGTTCTTCGAGCGGTTCCTGAACCCCGAGCGTCCCTCGATGCCCGACTTCGACATCGACTTCGACGACGCCCGTCGCGGCGAGGTCATCCAGTACGTGACCCAGAAGTACGGTGCCGACCGGGTCGCCCAGATCGCCACCTTCGGCCGGCTCAAGGCGAAGGCCGCGATCAAGGACGCGGCCCGGGTGCTCGACCACGGCTTCGCGATCGGCGACAAGATCACCAAGGCGCTGCCGCCCGACGTGATGGGCAAGGGCGTCCCGCTCAAGGACATCTTCGATCCCGAGCACAAGCGCTTCAACGAGGGTGGCGAGTTCCGCACCCTGCACGACAACGACCCCGACGTGCGGACGATCTACGGCACCGCCCTCGGACTCGAGGGCCAGATCCGCAACTGGGGCGTGCACGCCGCCGGCGTGATCATGTCCAGCGAGCCGCTGATCGACATCGTGCCGATCATGGCGCGACCGCAGGACGGCGCCGTCATCACCCAGTTCGACTACCCGATGTGCGAGTCGCTCGGGCTGGTCAAGATGGACTTCCTCGGCCTCTCCAACCTGCGGATCCTCGAGGACGCGCTGGTCAACATCGAGGCCAACCGCGGCGAGAAGGTCGTGCTCGAGGAGCTGCCGTTCGACGACCGCGCCACCTACGAGCTGATGGGTCGCGGTGACACGCTCGGCGTCTTCCAGCTCGATGGTGGCGGTATGCGCGCGCTGCTGCGCTCGATGCAGCCCGACCAGTTCGCCGACATCACCGCTGTCTCGGCGCTCTACCGTCCCGGGCCGATGGGCGCGGACTCGCACAACAAGTACGCCCACCGCAAGAACGGGCGTCAGCCGATCGAGCCGATCCACCCCGCCCTGGCCGACGCGCTCGAGCCGGTGCTGGGGGAGACCTACGGCCTGATCGTCTACCAGGAGCAGGTGATGGCGATCGCGCAGGTGCTCGCCGGCTTCTCCCTGGGTGCCGCTGACAACATGCGGCGAGCGATGGGCAAGAAGGACGCCGAGAAGCTCGCCAAGGAGTACGACGGCTTCGAGGCCGGCATGCTCGAGCGCGGCTACCCGCGCGACGCGATCAAGAAGCTCTGGGAGATCCTCGTCCCGTTCGCCGACTACGCGTTCAACAAGTCGCACTCCGCCGCGTACGGCGTCATCACGTACTGGACCTCCTACCTCAAGGCGAACTACCCGACGGAGTACATGGCCGCCCTGCTGACCTCGGTGAAGGACAGCAAGGACAAGATGGCGATCTACCTCAACGAGTGCCGCCGGATGAAGATCCAGGTGCTCCCGCCGGACGTCAACGAGTCCGCGCACGACTTCACGCCGGTCGGCAACGACATCCGTTTCGGCCTGACCGCGATCCGCAACGTCGGTCACAACGTGGTCGACGGGATCGTGGCGGCGCGCGGCGAGAAGGGCCGCTACGTCGATTTCAACGACTTCATGGACAAGGTCCCGGCGGTGGTCTGCAACAAGCGGGTCATCGAGTCGCTGGCCAAGGCCGGTGCGTTCGACGACATGAAGCACAAGCGGCGCGCGCTGGTGGCGATCCACGAGGTCGCGGTCGACCAGTACGCCGACCTGAAGAAGAACGAGGCGATCGGGCAGGACTCGTTGTTCGCCGGGATGGACGACGTCGGCGGCGGCGACGCCGGGTTCGGCATCGCGGTCTCGGTCCCCGACATCGAGGACTGGGACAAGATGACGCTGCTCGGTCACGAGCGCGAGATGCTCGGCCTCTACGTCAGTGACCACCCGCTGCTGGGCGTCGAGCACGTCCTGGCCGCGACCAGCGACTGCACCATCGGCCAGCTGCTGCTCGACGAGGAGCGGGCAGACGGTACGACGGTGACGGTCTCGGGCCTGATCACCTCGGTGCAGCGCAAGCTGACCAAGCGCGGGGACACCTGGGCGATGGTCACGCTGGAGGACCTCGAGGGTGCCATCGAGGTGCTGCTGTTCCCGAGCGCCTACCAGCTCGCCGCGACCTCGCTGACGCCCGATGCGATCGTGACCGTCAAGGGTCGCCTCTCGCGCCAGAAGGACCAGCCCGAGCTGCACGGCCAGGAGGTCACCCTCCCGGACATCAACGACGGACCGAGCGGACCAGTGGTGATCTCGATGCCTTCGACCCGATGCACCCCTCCGGTGGTGGAGCAGCTCAAGGAGGTGCTGGCCACCCACCCGGGTATGTCCGAGGTGCGGCTGAAGCTGATGAGCCGCCAGTCCACCACCGTGATGCGTCTCGACGACCGGTTGCGGGTGGCGCCGAGCCCGGCGCTGTTCGCCGACCTCAAGCAGCTGCTGGGGCCCGGATGTCTGGGCTGACCCCGCCGGGCCCGCCGCTGCCGGAGCCGGTGCCCGAGTCCGTTCCCGGTGCTGCGCCGGAGTGGTCGTGGACGCCCCCGCCCGCGGTTCCGCCCGGGATGCCGCCCGCGTTTCCCGGAGGCGAGGCCGGGGACGAGGACCGCAACGCGGCCGTCCGCGACGGGCTGACCACGCTGTCGGTGGTGGTCGCCTGGTTCGCCGTCGCCGCGTTCCTCGGTGCGCTGGTCTGGTGGCAGGTGACCCCATTGGCGGAGTACACCCGCACCCGGGACAACGCCAGCATGGACGAGGAGCAGCTCGCCAAGCAGTTCGGTGCCGACGGCTGGTTCTTCGTCATCGCCGCGGTCGGCGGCCTGGTCAGCGGCCTGGTGCTCGGCCTGCTGCGACGCCGCAATCCGATCCTGCTCGTGCTGCTGCTCGGCGCGGGCGGCGCGCTCGCCACCTTCCTGATGGTCCAGTTCGGCCTCATGCTCGGGCCGAACGACCCGAGCACGATGTTCGCCTCGACCCCGGTGGGCGGGAAGGTGCCGCTCCAGCTGAAGGTCGACGCGCACGGCATCTGGTTCCTCTGGCCGATCACCGCGCTGGTCGGCGGGATCATCGCGCTGTGGATCACCGAGGCCCGCGAGACGAGCCGGCTGCAGCACGCCGCGGCGTACGGGTACCCGGGCCCGGCCCACGCTGTGCAGAACCAGCGCTGAGGCCCGCGCCCGACCGGTAGGGTGCCGCCCACAGCCAGCTCACAAGAATTCTCGAGGATCCGATGACTGACGCCCAGCCGCCGTCCTACCTGCCTGCCGACAGCCAGTCCGAGGTGCTCGGCACCGCCCCGAGCGGTGGTCGCCGCGTGCTCGTCATCGGTCTCGTGGCCGCGCTCGTGGTCGCCGTCCTCGGCAGTGGCGCCTGGGCGGCCTACTCGTTCCTGTTCGGCGGCGGCCCGCAGCCGGAGGAGGCGCTGCCGTCGACGACCGTCGCCGTGGTCAGCGTCGACCTGAACCCGTCGGCGGGTCAGAAGATCAACGCGATCAAGACGATCCGCAAGTTCCCCGGCCTGAAGAAGTCGCTCGGCCTGAACACCGACGACGACCTGCGCAAGTTCATCTTCGACAAGGCAACCGAGTCGGGTGACTGCAAGGGCATCGACTTCGACAAGAACGTGAAGCCGTGGATCGGCAAGCGCGCCGCGTTCGGCGCCGTCGACCTCGGTGGCGATTCACCCGCTCCGGTGATCGCGCTCCAGATCTCCGACCGGGACAAGGCCCGGACCGGGTTCAGCCGGATCGCGGACTGCGCCGGTGCCGGGGACGACTTCAAGTGGGCGATCGGCGACGACTACCTGATCGCCAGTGACAGCCAGGCGCACGCGGACACGATCCTGAGCGAGGGCCAGAAGAAGTCGCTGGCCGACGACCCGGCGTACAAGCGCTGGCACGGCGAGGCCGGCGACGCCGGGGTGATCAACTTCTACGTCGCCAAGCGCGCCACCAAGTACCTCTCCGACGTGCTCGACCAGCTCGGGAGCGACGTCTTCGGCGGCAGCGCCGACTCCTCCTCGGCGTTCGACGGAAGTTCCTCCCTCGGTGAGGGGTCCGGTCTCTCGGCCCCGCGGGTGCGACCCGCCGACGACCCCGACCCGCTGGCCGGGGTGAAGGACCAGCTGGACAAGTTCCAGGGTCTGGCAGGAACGGTCCGGTTCGCCGGTGGGGGCATGGAGCTCTCGTTCGCGGCGGGCGGCCTGGGCAAGGTCGCGCCGACCACCCCGGTGGGCAAGCAGGTCGCCGCGCTGCCGGCCGACACCGTCTTCGCCCTGGCGTTCGGGGTGCCGAAGAACGCGGCCGAGAACTTCACCGAGGGCTTCAAGTCCGGAGATCCGTCCGGCGGTGCGCTCGGGTTCGTGGAGGACCAGATCGGGCTCAGGCTGCCCGAGGACCTCCAGACGGTGCTCGGGGACTCCCTCACGCTGTCCCTCGGCGGTGACGCTCCCGCGGATCTCTCCGACATCCAGGGCTTTGAGGACATCCCCGTGGGCCTGGTGATCCACGGTGACGCCGCCAAGATCCGCAGCGTGATCACGAAGATCGAGGACCATACCGGGGTGCGGCTCTCCGACATCCCGATCGTGGTGGCGGGGGACGACAGCCGCGTCGTGCTCAGCCCGTCGAAGGACTACGCCGACCAGCTCTCGAAGAAGGGGTCGCTGGGCAGCAAGGAGGCCTTCGTCGAGGCGGTCCCCGACGCCGAGCGGTCCACCGTCGTCGCCTACCTGGACTTCGACTCGTCCTGGCGCGAGACGCTGCTGCGCTTCGCCGGTGACGACGGCTCGAGCGCGGCCGACGTGCAGACGGCGGACGACAACACCAAGCCGTTGCAGTCGCTCGGGATCAGCTCGTGGCTCGACGGCAACGTCAGCCACGTCCTGGTCAAGATCTCGACCGACTGATCGACGCGGTCAGCGCCCCGGTGATCGTGACCAGGTCCTCGGGGCGCAGACCGATGTCGAGGCCGCGGCGTCCGCCGCTGACGTAGACCTGGGCGTGCCGCAGGGCGGTCTCGTCGAGCACCGTGCGCAGCCGCTTCTTCTGCCCGACCGGCGAGATGCCCCCGACGACGTACCCGGTGACCCGTGCGGCGACGGCCGGGTCGGCCATCGCCGCCTTCTTCGCGCCCACGGTCGCGGCGAGGGCCTTGAGGTCCAGGTGGCCGCCGACCGGGACGATGCCCACCACGAGCTCGCCGTCGGCCTCGGCCAGCAGGGTCTTGAACACCAGCTCAGGCTCGAGCCCGAGCGCCTCGGCGGCCTCCAGCCCGTAGGAGGCAGCCGCCGGATCGTGCTCGTAGGTGTGCACGCTGAAGGTGATCCCGGCCGCCTCCAGGGTCACCGTGGCCGGGGTGCCGGCGCCGGCTCGGGTCTTCTTCGCCATCAGTTGGGGGACCAGCGGGTCCGCGCGACCTCGGTCGCCGGCAGGCTGGGCAGGGCCCGCATCGCGCGCATCTCCTCGCGCAACGAGAACCGCAGCATCCGCAGCCGGGAGGCGGCGTCCGGGGCCTCGAGCAGCTCCTGGCGCTCGCTCTGGCTGAGCAGGCACGTCGCGGCGAGCGAGTAGGAGAGGTACGTCGGGTCGTGGGGCATCGGGCCGGCGAGGACCGGGCCGCCGCGCAGGTCCGAGAGCTGGTCGCGGTACTCCTCGAAGGCGGCGAGCGCGCGCTCGGCCTCCTCGGCCGCCTCGACGTCGACGGGTCCGGCGTCGTCGGCAACCAGGTCGCAGTCGGCGCGCAGGTACTCCCCGCTGCCGTCGACGGTGTTGAGGATGACCCGCTGGCGGCCGGTGACCTCGATGTCGAACCGACCGTCGTCGTACCGCTCGGACTCGGTGAGCTGGACCAGGGTCCCGGTGCGGTGCATCGACTGCATCCCGTGCTCGCCGACCTCGTAGCCCTCGCGGATGGCGACCACGGCGAAGACCCGGTCCGAGGGGTCCGAGATCGCCAGCAGATCCCGCATCAGCGCCCGGTAGCGGTCCTCGAAGATGTGCAGGGGCGTGACGACCCCGGGGAAGAGCACCGCGTTGAGCGGGAAGACCGGAATGCTCGTCACGCTCTGAATCTATGCCCGGGCGGGTGACCGAGCGGTGAAATCGGGTCCGAGTCGCGCCACCGCCTTCCCTAGACTTGCCCCCATGCTGCGCAGGATCGATCTGAGAGGGCTCGCGTCCTCTCCCGACTACCGCACCCTGGTGCCGCGCGCCGACTTCGACGTCGAGTCCGCGCTGCACGTGGTGCGGCCGATCTGCGACGACGTCCGCGACCGCGGGGTCGAGGCGATCCTGGAGTACTCCGCGAAGTTCGACGGGGTCCAGAACACCGAGATCGCGGTCCCGCGCGAGAAGCTGCGCACGGCCCTGGCCGAGCTCGACCCGGCGGTCCGCGCCGGCCTGGAGGAGTCGATCCGCCGGCTGCGGGCCACCTGCGAGGCCGAGCTGGAGAACGACGTGGTCACCGACCTCGGACCGGGCGCCCGGGTCACCCAGCGGATGGTCCCGGTGGACCGGGTCGGGCTCTACGTGCCCGGCGGCGTCGCGCCGCTGGTGTCCTCCGTGGTGATGAACGTGGTCCCGGCCCAGGTCGCCGGCGTCGGCTCGATCGCCCTGACCAGCTCTCCGCAGAAGGACTTCGGCGGTCTGCCGCACCCGACGGTCCTGGCGGCCTGCGAGCTGCTCGGCATCGAGGAGGTCTACGCCGTCGGGGGAGCCCAGGCGATCGCCATGCTCGCCTACGGTGCCGGACCGTGCCGCAAGGTCGACCTGGTCACCGGCCCGGGCAACATCTACACCGTCTCGGCCAAGCGCCTGCTCAAGGGCGTCGTCGGCATCGACTCCGAGGCCGGGCCCACCGAGATCGCGATCCTCGCCGACGACACCGCCGATGCGGCCTACGTGGCCGCCGACCTGATCAGCCAGGCCGAGCACGACCCGATGGCCGCCTCGGTGCTGGTCACCGACTCGCTTCGCCTGGCCGACGAGGTCGACGCCGAGCTCGACAAGCAGGTCGCCGTCACCCGGCACGTCGAGCGGATCCGCACGGCGCTGGCCGGCGAGCAGTCCGGGATCGTGCTCGTCGACGACGTGGAGCAGGGCCTGGACGTGGTCAACGCCTACGCCGCCGAGCACCTGGAGATCCACACGGCGGACGCCGCCGGAGTCGCCGGCCGGGTCCGCAACGCGGGAGCGGTCTTCGTCGGCGCGTTCGCCCCGGTCTCGCTGGGCGACTACTGCGCCGGCTCCAACCACGTGCTGCCGACGGCCGGGTGCGCCTGCCACTCCTCGGGGCTCTCGGTGCGTGCCTTCCTCAAGGCGGTGCACGTGATCGAGTACTCCGCCGAGGCGCTCGCCGAGGTCGCGGACCACGTGATGACGCTCGCCGACGCCGAGGACCTGCCGGGCCACGGGGCCGCCGTCCGCGTGCGGATCGAGCTCTTCGAGACGGTTGCTGCGCAACCTCCTCAGGAACCGTCGTGACCTGGCCGCCCCTGCGTGACGAGCTGCGGGGCGTCGAGCCGTACGGAGCTCCCCAGCTCGACGTGCCCGTCCAGCTCAACGTCAACGAGAACCCCTACGGGCCCTCCGCCGCGTGCATCGCCGACATCGCGACCGCGGTGGCGGAGGCCTCGGCGTCGCTGAACCGCTATCCGGACCGTGAGTTCACCGAGCTCCGGACCGGGCTGGCGGCCTACCTGAACACCGACGGCGGGAACGACCTCACGGCCGACCAGGTGTGGGCGGCCAACGGGTCCAACGAGGTCATGCTCCAGCTGCTCCAGGCGTTCGGAGGACCGGGCCGGGTGGCGGTCTCGTTCGCCCCGACGTACTCGATGTACCCGGAGTACGCCCGCGACTCGATGACCGGCTGGATCGCCGGCCGCCGGCGCGAGGACTTCAGCTTCGACCTCGACCACGCCCGCGACCTCCTGGCCGAGCACCGTCCGTCGGTCGTGCTGCTGCCCTCCCCGAACAACCCGACCGGAACGGCGCTGCCGCACGACGTGATCGGCACGCTGGCGACCCTGTGCGCCGAGCACGACGGCGTCCTCGTGATCGACGAGGCCTACGCCGAGTTTCGGCGCAGCGGCACCCCCTCGGCCCTGGAGCTCCTCGGCGAGCACCGCAATCTGGTCGTCACCCGCACGATGAGCAAGGCGTTCGCCCTGGCCGGGGCGCGGTTGGGGTACCTCGCTGCCTCCACCGAGCTGTGCGACGCGCTCCGGGTGGTCCGGCTGCCGTACCACCTCTCCGCGGTCACGCAGGCGACCGCGTCCGCGGCGCTGCGCCACGCACCGGAGCTGCTCGGGAACGTCGCGCTGCTGCGCGAGGAGCGCGACCGCACCGTGGCGTGGCTGCGCGAGCAGGGCCACCAGGTGGCTGACTCCGATGCGAACTTCGCCCTGTTCGGCACCTTCGCCGACCGGCACGCGGTCTGGCAGGGCCTGCTCGATCGCGGAGTGCTGATCCGGGAGACTGGACCCGAGGGCTGGTTGCGCGTCTCGATCGGTACGCCGGAAGAAATGAGTGCGTTCCGCGGCGCGCTGACCGCCACACTTGAGGCAGCACCCCCCACCGAGACAATGGCGAACGAGGAGCGAGCATGAGCACCCGTACTGCGCGGCTGGAGCGCGTGACCAAGGAGTCCAAGGTCACCGTCGAGCTCGACCTGGACGGCAGCGGCCGGACCGAGGTCTCGACCGGCGTCGGCTTCTACGACCACATGCTCACCGCGTTCGGTCGGCACGCCCTGTTCGACCTCCGGGTGATCACCGAGGGCGACACCCACATCGACGCCCACCACACGGTGGAGGACACCGCGATCGTGCTCGGTGACGCGCTGCTCCAGGCGCTCGGCGACAAGTCCGGGATCCGTCGCTTCGGCGACTCGCTGGTCCCGCTGGACGAGGCCCTGGTGCAGTGCGCCGTGGACGTCTCCGGCCGGCCCTACTGCGTCCACGTCGGTGAGCCCGAGGGGCAGCAGTTCGTGTCCATCGGTGACGCCTACCTGGGTTCGCTGACGCGGCACGTCTTCGAGACGCTCGCCCACCACGCCCAGATCGCGCTGCACGTGCGGGTGCTGTCCGGACGGGACCCGCACCACATCGTGGAGTCGCAGTTCAAGGCCGTGGCCCGCGCCCTGCGCGACGCCGTGGCTCTGGACCCGCGGGAGAGCGGCGTGCCGTCGACGAAGGGCACGCTCTGAACCCCAAGGTCACTGTCCTCGACTACGGCTCGGGGAACCTGCGGTCCGCCGTCCGCGCCCTCGAACGGGCCGGCGCGGAGGTCACCCTGACCGGTGACAAGACCGCAGCCCTCGAGGCCGACGGTCTCGTCGTACCCGGGGTCGGCGCGTACGCCGCCTGCATGGCCGGCCTGCTGGGGGTCAAGGGTCCGGAGATCATCGGGCGACGCCTCGCCGGAGGCCGTCCGGTGCTGGGCATCTGCGTGGGCATGCAGGTGCTCTTCGCGACCGGGGTCGAGCACGGCGTGACCACCGAGGGCTGCGACGAGTGGCCCGGGGTGGTCGAGCGCCTCCAGGCGCCGGTGGTCCCGCACATGGGCTGGAACACCGTGGAGGTGCCGCCGGGCACCGTGCTGTTCGATGGCGTCGAGTCCGAGCGGTTCTACTTCGTGCACTCCTACGGCGTTCGCGACTGGACCCTGGTCACCAACGACCGCACCGAGGCCCCCACGGTCGTCTGGGCCGAGACTGGATCCGTTCCCGGGGCAGGCGACCGTTTCGTGGCTGCCGTCGAGAACGGACCGCTGAGCGCGACCCAGTTCCACCCGGAGAAGTCCGGGGACGCCGGCGCCCGCCTGCTGCGCAACTGGGTCGGGTCCCTGTGAGGGCGGCTCTGTGAGGCACGCGTCATGAGCAAGGAACGCGCCCGCCGACGCGAGGTCCGCGAGGCCGAGGCCGCCGTCAAGGCCCAGGCCCGGGCCGAGGCTGACGCCAGGGCCGCGGACCAGCGCGCCCGCAAGGCCGCCCGGGACGCCCGGCTGCGTCGGCTCGGACTGAAGTCCGCCGGCCGTCCTACCGGCATCATCGCCGAGCGTCGCCGGTCCCGCGTCCGGGCGATCGTCGGCCTGCTGCTCTTCGCCCAGATCGTGGTCTGGCTGGTCCGCCCGGACTGGCAGGCCAGGTTCGGCGCCCTGGTCATCTCGGCCTTCGTCTTCCTCGTCGCTTCCGTCTTCGCCCTCTAGGAGTACCCGTGCCCCACCTCGAACTTCTGCCCGCCGTCGACATCGCCGACGGCCAGGCGGTGCAGCTCGTCCAGGGCGTCGCCGGCTCGGAGAAGCGGTTCGGTGACCCGATCGAGGCCGCGCTGCGCTGGCAGGACGCCGGAGCCGAGTGGCTGCACCTCGTCGACCTCGACGCTGCCTTCGGCCGGGGCAACAACCGCGAGCTACAGGCCCAGATCGTCGACCGCCTCGACATCAAGGTCGAGATGAGCGGGGGGATTCGCGACGACGAGTCGCTCGCCGCCGCGATGGCCACCGGCTGCCGCCGGGTCAACATCGGCACTGCAGCTCTGGAGCAGCCCGAGTGGTGCGCGCAGGCGATCGCGACGTACGGGGACCGGGTCGCCATCGGCCTCGACGTGCGTGGCACGACCCTGGCGGCGCGCGGGTGGACCCGCGAGGGCGGCGACCTGTACGAGGTGCTGGCCCGGCTCGACTCCGAGGGCTGCGCCCGCTACGTCGTCACCGACGTGAACAAGGACGGCATGCTCCAGGGCCCGAACCTGCAGCTGCTCAAGGACGTCTGCGCGGTCACCGACCGACCGGTGGTGGCCTCGGGCGGCATCACCGAGCTGCACGACCTCGAGGCACTGATGGACCTCGTCGACGTCGGCGTCGAGGGCGCCATCATCGGCACGGCCCTCTACGAGGGCCGGTTCAGCCTGGAGGACGCGCTGCACCTGACCTGGCCCGAGAGGTTCACCTCATGACCCTCGCGGTCCGGGTGATCCCGTGCCTGGACGTCGACGGCGGCCGGGTGGTGAAGGGCATCAACTTCCAGGAGCTGCGCGACGCCGGCGACCCGGTCGAGCTGGCCAAGGTCTACGACGCGGAGGGCGCTGACGAGCTCACCTTCCTCGACATCTCGGCCTCGCACGAGGGCCGGGCCACCACGATGGAGATCGTCTCGCGCACCGCCGAGCAGGTGTTCATCCCGCTCACCGTGGGCGGCGGCGTCGGCAGCGTCGAGGACGTCGACCGGCTGCTGCGCGCGGGTGCCGACAAGGTCGCGGTGAACACCGCGGCGCTCCGTCGTCCCGAGCTCGTGGCCGACATCGCCGACCGGTTCGGCAACCAGGTGCTGGTGCTCTCGGTGGACGCCCGCCGTGCCCCCGGCACCGACTCCGGCTTCGAGGTGACCACCCACGGCGGGCGGCAGTCGGCCGGGGTGGACGCGGTCGCCTGGGCCGTCAAGGCTGCCGAGCTGGGAGCAGGGGAGATCCTGCTCAACGCGATGGACGCCGACGGCACCCAGGACGGCTTCGACCTCGAGCTCATCCGGCTGGTGCGGGCCGCGGTCACCATCCCGGTGATCGCCAGCGGCGGAGCAGGAGCGCTGGAGCACTTCCCGCCCGCGGTCGACGCCGGCGCGGATGCCGTCCTCGCCGCCACCGTGTTCCACTTCGGCACGCTGCGGATCGGCGAGGTCAAGCAGACGCTGGCCACCTCGGGCCACCCGGTCCGCTAGGCGTCGGGGGTCCAGCAGAGCCCGTACCGCTGACCGGACTGCCACTGGTCGCGGGTCGGCCACTCGAAGGCCCAGCGCAGCTTCGAGCTCTTCGGCGAGAGCTTCGCGGCCACGGCGCGGCAGCGCGCGTCGGCCGTCCGGCCGGCCTTCGTGGACAGGTACGCCGTGCCGGCCGGCAGGGTGGTCGCCGCCCGGGCGCGCCAGGTGTGCCGGGCCGAGCAGAGCACCCGCTGGAAGTGCTTCGCGGCGGGGGAGGCGGTGCCGCAGGTGCCCCACCGGGACATCGCGCCCTGGGCGCGCAGCATCCCGTGGGTCTTGCGCGGCAGCGCCGCGAAGGTGCGAGGACCCGAGGAGATCACCAGGTCGCACCGGTACCAGAGCGCACCGCGGTCGGCCTGGGCCGTGGTCGGGTTGAACCAGACCGCCTGGATCCGGCTCAACCGCTGGTCCCGCAGCGACCCGCCGACGTGCGCGTCCACCGCACGGCGGCAGCGGTCGGCGATCTGGCGCTGCACCAGCGTCGAGTCCAGGGCGAGCAGGTGACCGTCGACGACGGGCTGCACGGTCCCGACCGCGACCGTGACTGCGGTGTGCCGGTGGCTGCAGGAGACAGCCGGCCGGCTGCTGGTCGCCTTGAGCGCCGAACGCACATCGAGCTGGTAGCACGAGCCGACCCGGGGTGCCTTCGGTGCCGCTGCAGCGGTCGTGGCCCCGGTCGCGCCGTTCGGTGCCGCGGACGTCCCGTCGCCCCCGTCGCCGCCGCTGCACCCGGTCGCGCTGAGGAGCACGGCCACCAGGAGACCGCCCAGGCGTCCCGGACGCATCACTTGCCCGTCCTCGCCCAGCAGATCGAGCGCCGGTTGCCCTCGGCCCAGCGGTCCTGCTTGAACCAGGTGAACCCGTACTCGTAGTCCGAGGGGTAGTGCAGCCAGCTGCGCACCGACTCCTGGCAGTAGCTCCGGGTCCGAGCCTCGATCACGTCGTCCCCGGGATAGGGGTCGTCCGGTGCACCGAGCTTGATCGTGGTCACCGCGCGCCAGGTGTGCTTCGCGGTGCACGGGACCTTCTTGCCGTGCGCGACGGTCGCGCCGTTCGCGCAGGCCAGCCAGGTGTCCGGGTCGCCCTTGCCGAGCAGGTCGCGGGCATCGGCCGGAAGGTCGACCAGGCGGCTCGCGCCGGCCGGACCACCGACCAGGTCGCAGCGGTACCAGCGCGCCCCGTTCGACCAGCCGCGCTGCGAGGGGCGGAACCAGGCCCAGCTCAGCCGGACCCGCAGGGCCAGGGACTCGTCGGCGCCGATGAAGTCGGCGAACGCCTTCTGGCAGGTGGTGAAGACGAAACGGTTGTGACGGGCATCGGCGTAGGACTGGCCGGTCCCGAACGGAAGCGTCCCGCTGGCGAAGGTGACCGCGGTGTGCGGCTGGGTGCACGCCACGACACGGGTCGCGTTGGTCTGGGTGTTCAGGTCGCTGGCGGTCAGGTTGCGGCACGCACCGACCTTCGGGGTCGCCTTGCGGTCGGAGTCGTTCTCGGACTGCAGCGGGTTGGCGCAGGCAGCCAGCGCCAGGCAGACGACCACCAGCGCGAGGTGGGCACGTCGGAGCACGGTCCCTCCTCAGCCGATCAGCAACGCCGCGATCGTACCGCCGAGCTCGTAGGCCGAGCCGAGGTGCGTCTCGCTGACGTCGCCGAGAGCCTCGAGCACGTCGTACCCCTGGCGCCAGCCGAGCGCTCCGGTCACCGACAGCACCGAGCGCACCGCACCGGTCGTGTCGTAGCGCCCGTGGACGTAGAGCCCGAACGGTCGGCCCTGGGTCGTCCCGCCGGCTGCGGGGTCGCCCGCACCGCTGGCGTCCAGGGCGCCGCCGATCTGCAGGAAGGTCGCGTCGAAGACGTGCTTGAGCGCTCCGGACATGGAGCCGAAGTTCGCGCTGGTGCCGAGCAGGTAGCCGTCCGCCTCCAGGATCGCGGTGTGGTCGGCCTCGCCACGCGCGAACGCCAGCGCCTCGAGCACGACGACCTCGACGCCCTCGATCGCGTCGTCGTTCGCCCCGGCGACGACCTGGTCGGTCAACGCCTGCAGCGAGGCGGTCGGGGAGTGATGGATCACCAGCAGCCGGGGCACCGGTCCACCCTAGAGCGCGACTCCCGAGGCACGAACCGACCGATGCCGCTATGCTGACACCGTCATGTTGATGCGCCAGCTCCTCCTTCGCTGCCGCAGCGAGGTCTGAACCAGTCGGACCCCCTCGCTGCGGAGTGTTCATGCGCGCCGGCTCCCACCACCAGCGAGAGACGAATCCATGACCAAGCAGATCCCCGGCATCCAGCTGAGCCGGACGCACAACACCCAGCACGACAGCGGCATGCCGTACGGGCGCTACCGCGCCTTCGAGCCCGTCACCGTGCCCGACCGGACCTGGCCCGACACGAAGATCACCCACGCCCCGCGGTGGCTCTCCACCGACCTGCGCGACGGCAACCAGGCGCTGATCGACCCGATGACGCCCGACCGCAAGATGCGGATGTTCGAGCTGCTCGTCCGGATGGGCTACAAGGAGATCGAGATCGGGTTCCCGGCGGCCAGCCAGACCGACTTCGACTTCGTCCGCCAGCTCGTCGAACGCGACTTGATCCCTGACGACGTACGGGTCTCGGTGCTGACCCAGGCCCGTGAGGACCTGATCGAGCGCACCGTCTCGTCGCTGGTGGGCGCGCCCAACGCAACGGTGCACCTGTACAACGCCACCGCGCCGCTGTTCCAGCGCGTCGTGTTCGGGGTCAGCGAGGCCGAGTGCATCGCGATCGCGACCCGCGGCACCGAGTGGGTGATGAAGTACGCCGAGCAGCTGCTGGACGGGACCCACTTCGGCTACCAGTACAGCCCGGAGATCTTCACCCAGACGCCGACCGACTTCGCGCTCGAGGTCTGCGAGCGGGTCTCGGACGTGTGGCAGCCGGAAGCGGGCCGGGAGATCATCCTGAACCTGCCCGCCACCGTCGAGATGTCCACGCCGAACACCTACGCCGACCAGATCGAGTACTTCGGCCGCAACCTGACCCGTCGCGAGCACTCGGCGATCAGCCTGCACCCGCACAACGACCGGGGCACCGCGGTGGCGGCCACCGAGCTCGCGCTGATGGCGGGCGCCGACCGCGTCGAGGGCTGCCTGTTCGGTCACGGCGAGCGCACCGGCAACGTCGACCTGGTGACCCTGGCGATGAACCTCTTCAGCCAGGGCATCGACCCGCAGATCGACCTCTCCGACATTGACGAGGTGCGCCGGACGGTCGAGTACTGCACGAACCTGCCGGTGCACCCGCGTCACCCGTACGCCGGCGACCTGGTCTACACGGCGTTCTCGGGCTCGCACCAGGACGCGATCAAGAAGGGTCTGGAGGACCTGGACCGGATCGCCGCCGAGCAGGGCGTACCGGTCGGCGAGATCCCGTGGGAGGCCCCGTACCTCCCGATCGACCCGAAGGACGTCGGTCGCACCTATGAGGCGGTCATCCGGGTCAACAGCCAGTCCGGCAAGGGCGGGGTGGCCTACATCCTGAAGTCCGAGCACAAGCTGGACCTGCCGCGTCGGCTCCAGATCGAGTTCAGCCGGGTGGTGCAGCAGGCCACCGACGACTCGGGCAAGGAGATGACCGGCGAGGACATCTGGGCCGCGTTCGGTGACGCCTACCTCCACCGGGAGACGCCGCTGCGATTGAACTCGGTGCACACCTCCTCGGCTGCGGGCGAGAAGGACCAGCTGACCGTCAACGTCTACGTGAACGGCGAGATCCAGGAGCTGCACGGCACCGGCAACGGCCCGATCGCGGCGTTCGTGGACGCGATCAACGGCCTGCCCGAGGACTTCGACGTCCGGGTGCTCGACTACAACGAGCACGCACTGTCCTCGGGCGGCGACGCCATCGCGGCGGCGTACGTGGAGTGTGCGGTCCGGGGCGAGATCCTCTGGGGTGTCGGCCTGGACGCCAACATCGTCACCGCCTCGCTCAAGGCCGTGATCTCGGCGGTCAACCGCGCCTGATCAGGCCAGCGGCAGCGTCACGGTGAACGTGGTTCCCTGACCGGGGTCGGACTGCACGTCGATCCGGCCCCGGTGGGACTCCACGATCGAGCGCACGATCGCCAGGCCGAGCCCGGTGCCCTGGATGGCGTCGGCGCGGACGTTGCTCGAGCGGAAGAACCGGACGAACACGTTCTCCAGCTCGTCAGCCGGGATCCCGATCCCGGTGTCGGTGATCGAGAGGAAGCAGCTGGTTCCGGCCTGCGGTCCGTACTCGACGAGGCCGACGTGGGTGCTGATCCTGCCGCCGTCGGGGGTGAACTTGATGGCGTTGGTGAGCAGGTTGGTGATCGCCCGCTCGAGGTAGCCGGCGTCGCCGAGGACCGTGACCGGGTCGGTCGGCAGGTCGGTGTGCACGGCCAGGTCCCGCCGGGCGAGCATCGGCGCGACCGAGGCGTAGCTGGCCATCACCACGTCGCGCAGGTCGACCGGCACGGCCTCGCCGTTCCCACCCGTGTTCTCGTGCGCGGCCAGCAGGAGCAGGTCGTTGGCCAGGGCGAGCAGCCGCTCGGAGTTGCGGTCGATGACCTCCAGCAGCTGGCGCTGCTGCGGGTTGAGCTCGCCGGCCAGGCCGTCCTCGAGCAGCTCGGTGCTGCCGATGATGCTGGCCAGCGGCGTGCGCAGCTCGTGGCTGACGGTGGAGACGAAGTCGTCCTTCGCGGTGTCGAGCGCCCGCAGGTTGTCCACGACGCTCTCCTCGCGGTCGAGCGCGCGCTGGAGCAGCTCCTGGTTGCGCCGCGTCTCGGTGACGTCGCGGGCGACGAACAGGTAGCCGATCGGTCGCCCTGCCGAGTCGGCGACGAGGCTGGTCGTGACCGAGACCTGCACGGTGAACCCGTCCGGCACCACCCAGGTCCAGTCGCTGGTGTGCGAGACGCCCTCGGCCGCGACCTCGGCGACGACCGCGGCGAACCCGTCGGTCTCGCCGTACTCCTCCATCCGGGCGGCGACCTCGGCCGGGTCGAGGAACTCCAGGAACCGGTGCTCGGTCCCGGTGCCGACGGGGATCCTGAGCATGGACTCCGCGCCGGCGTTGACCAGCGTGATCGCGCCGGTCCGGTCGGTGGTCACGATCGCCACGGTGGTGGCCGAGCGCAGCAGGTGCTGGAGCAGGTGGGTGCTGGCGCGCTCGCCGGTGACGTCGTTGATGGTGACGACCAGGTTGTACGCGCCGCGCACCGGGTTGCGGATCACGCCGGTGCTGTAGGTGACCAGGCGCTCGCCGCCGGAGGCGGTCAGCAGCACGCCCTCGCCGTGCTCGGCGAGCGCGTCCTGCCCGGTGTAGCGGCTCTGCACGTACTCCCAGTTCTGCCGGGGGAGCAGCTTGGCCCAGAAGGGAACTCCGACCAGGTCCTCCGCGGTGAAGCCGGTGAGCAGCGTGGTGGCCGGGTTGATCGACAGGATCGTGCCCTCCTCGTCGGTCACCACGATCGGGGTCGTGGAGGATTCCACCACGGCCTCGGTGCGCTGCTTCTCCAGGCGCGCAGCCGTGGTGGCGAGCTTCTGCTGCCGCACGGCGAGCGCGAGCGGGAGTCCGGTCAGCGCCAGGCAGATCAGGTAGAGCTGGGCCAGCTGGCTGCCCTTCTCGTCAGGATCCGCGAACGGTCCCCAGTCGGCGAGCGTGGCCGAGGTGACCAGGGCCGCCACGGCGAGCTGCTCGAAGGCCACCACCCGGGGGCCGAACGAGACCCCGGCCCAGATGAGGAACGGCAGCGGCGCGAACCCGACGGTCAGCCGCTGGTCCGGTCCGAACGCGACCAGGACCGATCCGAGCAGCAGCGCCCCCTGGACCACGAGCTGTCCGATCGGCAGCCGACCGCGCCGCGGCGGCAGCAGGCCGAGCGGCGCGAACATGATCACCGAGGCCCAGTGCGAGCTCGTGGTCGCGCCGAGGGTGTGCCAGAAGGGTCCGTCCAGCGTCGTCGCCGCGGTGATCGCGATGCCCAGCGCCGCCACCCCCGCGCCGACGGCGGAGATCACCAGCAACCAGCCGAGGTCGGAGACCGTCCGCATCTGCCGGCCCATCCGCCAGCGGATGGCGTTGGCCACGATGAAGGTCTCCACGCCGTCGGAGAGCGCGAGCAGCGCCGCCGAGTCCAGGGGACGACCGCCGATCAGGTTCGCCAGCAGGTACATCGCGGTCAGGCCCAGCAGCATCGGGGTCCAGATCCGGGCCGGGACCAGCAGCATCGCGACCACGCCGACACCGGCAGCGGGCCACCAGGCCGCCGTCACCTGGGCGTGGTGCGTGATGGCGATCCCCAGCAGACCTGCGGCCAGCGTCGCGGCCAGTGCGAGGGCTGCGAGCGGTGCCGGCCTCTGCGCCGGTGCTGCAAGGGATCGGCCAAGGCGCTCCACACGCTGATTCTGCCGTAAGGACAGGTCCCGCCGTGGCAGTCTGGACGCATGACGCTCGTCTCCGAACGCATCGGCCAGCTCTTCGTCGACGACTTCCGGATCGAGTTCACCGAGTACGGCGGGGGCTCGAGCTGGGTCGTGCTGGTCCCGGGCCAGCTGATGCCGCGACGGATGCACGAGCCGCTGGCGCGCAAGCTCGCCGCGACCGGGGCTCACGTCGTCACCATCGACCTGCTCGGGCACGGACGCTCGGACCGCCCCGCGGACCCGCTGCTCTACTCCAGCACCGCCTTCGCCGAGCAGGTCGTCGCCCTGCTGGACCACCTCGGCGCGGAGCGAGCGGTGATCGGCGGCACCTCGCTGGGCGCGAACGTCGCGCTCGAGGTCGCGGTCGCGGCGCCCGAGCGGGTGCAGGGACTGCTGCTCGAGGCGCCTGTGCTGGAGAACGCCGTCGAGGCGGGTCTGCTCACCTCGACCCCGCTGCTGTTCGCCTCCCGGTTCCTGCCGGCCTCGGTCACCGGGGTCCGGCTGCTCACCCGGCTGGTCCCGCGCGGCGTCGTCCCCTTCTGGGTCGGCATCGCGCTCGACACCCTGCACCAGCGTCCGGCCGCGATGCGCGCCACCTTGCACGGCCTGGCCTTCGGCCGGACGGCGCCGCCCGCCTCCGAGCGAGCAGCGGTCGACGTACCGGCGCTGGTGGTCGGGCACCCGGGTGACCCGCTGCACCCGGTGGCCGACGCGCAGATGGTGGCCGAGGAGCTGACCGCGTCGCAGTACGTGGCCGCGCGCAGCGCCCTGGAGTGGCGGACCCGGCCGGAGAGGTTGGACGCGGCCGCGTTCGCGTTCGTCCAGGAGTGCTTCGAGTCGAGGACGGGGCGCCTGCTCGGAGCGTCGTCGTAGCCGATGCGATCCCGTTCGGCCTTCATCCGTGGCATCCAGCAGCTGCTGGGGCGCGAGCATGCCGACCCCCGGGTCGCGCAGTACCTGTTCGCGCTCCCGGTGGCGCTCGACGTCGCGTTCGTGCACTGGCACGGTGACGCTTCGCTGAGCCGGACGTACCTGGGCGGTCTCGCACTGATCGCGGTGGTGACCGTCGTCGGGATCTTCATCGGCCGTGGACTGGCGCCCGAGCGCTGGAGCCTGCTGGTGCCGACCCTCGACATCGTCGCGCTCGGGGCGCTGCGCACCGAGCCTGACAGCACGGCCGCAGTGATCCTGGCCCTCCCGGCGATCTGGATCGGGCTCCAGTTCGGCCGCCGCGGGGTCGCCGCGGGGACCGCTGCCGTGGTTGCCGGGTTCGTGCTGCCGATGGTCGTGCGCGACGAGAGCACCGACACGATCGCCCGCACCTCCCAGCAGATCGTGCTCGCCGCGATCTGCGCGCTGGTGGTCACCGTGACCGCGGAGATGTGGCAGAACAAGGTCGCCGAGGCGGCGGACGCCCAGCGGATGCTCGAGCGGGCGGTCGGTGACAGCGCGGACCAGCGCCGGTTCAACGAGGCGATCCTGAACTCGGTCGACGTCGGTCTGCTCGCCCTGGACGGCGAGGGCCGGGTGCACTCGGTGAACCCGCGCTACCAGCGCTTCCTGGACGGCGTCGGCGCGGACGGCTCGCTGGACCGGGTCGGGCGCACCTTCGGACCGGACGGCTTCACCGAGCTGGCTTCCGAGGAGCTGCCCACCTGGCGGGCGATGCACGGTGAGACCCTCCGCGACTACCTGATCTGGGTCGGCGCCGACCTGGCCGACCGCAAGGCGTTCGCGGTCTCGGTCTCCCCGTTCTTCACGCCCGAAGGCACCTTCGACGGAGCCGTGCTGGCGTACCACGACATCACCGAGCTGATGACCGCCGCACGGCTGAAGGACGAGTTCGTGGCCACAGTCAGCCACGAGCTGCGCACCCCGCTGACCTCGATCGTCGGGTACGTCGACGTGCTGCTCGAGGACGTCCCGGCGATCCCGCCCGAAGCACGCCCGTTCCTCCAGACCGTGCAGCGCAACGCCCGCCGTCTGCACCGCCTCGTCGACGACCTGCTCTCCGACGCTCTGAAGCTGGGCCGGGCCGAGGTGCACCTGGGCCGGATCTCGTTGGCCGCGGTGGTCCGGGCCTCGGCGATCGAGGCGGAGAAGTCGGCGCGAGCGGCCGGACTTGAGTTCGACGTCGAGATCGGCCGGGCGGTGCTCGAGGTCCAGGGCGACAGCGAGCGCCTGGCCCAGGTCGTCGACAACATCTTCAACAACGCCATCAAGTTCACCCCGACCGGCGGTGCGATCACCGGCTACGTCAAGCGCCAGGGCCGCGACGCGGTCGTGCGGATCAGCGACACCGGTCGCGGTATCCCGCAGGACGAGCTGGACGACGTGTTCACCAAGTTCTTCCGCTCGCCGGGCGTCCAGGTCGACGCGATCCCGGGTACCGGCCTCGGGCTCGCGATCTCCAAGACCATCATCGAGGCACACGGCGGGAGCATCGACCTGTCCAGCACCGTGGGCGAGGGCACCACCCTCGAGATCCGGCTGCCGCTGGCCGGGCCGCGCGTCGCGCGCCCTGCGTAACCGGCCTGCGGGGAGAATGGCTGCATGCCCCTGTACAGCGACGAAGCGGTCGTGCTCCGCACGCGCAAGCTCGCTGAGGCGGACCGGATCATCACGCTGCTCACCCGCGACCACGGCATCGTCCGCGCGGTGGCCAAGGGCGTACGCCGGACCACGTCGCGGTTCGGGTCGCGGCTGGAACCGTTCACCCACGTCGACCTCCAGCTGGCCGAGGGTCGCAACCTCGACGTGATCACCCAGGCGGTCACCCGGGCACCGTTCGGCGAGGCGATCAGCGCCGACTACGACCGCTACACCGCGGCCTCGGTGATGCTCGAGACGGCCGAGCGGCTCGTCGCGGAGGAGCGGGAGCCGTCGGTCCAGCAGTACCTGCTGCTGATCGGTGGGCTGCGCGCGATGGCCGCGGGGGAGCACCGCGCCGGCGACGTGATGGACAGCTTCCTGCTGCGCTCGCTCGCGGTGGCCGGCTATGCGCCGTCGTTCTCGGACTGCGCGCGCTGCGGTGCGCCCGGACCGCACCGGGCCTTCCACCCGGAGTCCGGTGGCGTGCTCTGTGCCGACTGCCGGATGCCGGGCTCGGCGCAACCGGCGGCGGCGACGCTGGTGCTGCTCGGGGCGCTGCTCGCCGGGGACTGGGGCACCGTCGACGCCGCGGGTGACCGGGAGCGTCGCGAGGCCCGAGGCCTGGTGGCGGCGTACCTGGCCTGGCACCTCGAGCGCGGTCTGCGATCGTTGCCCTATGCGTCGTCGTAGTCGCGCCACGTCGGCGCGGGTCGTCCGGGCCCCGGAGCCGCACCCGAGCGGTGCCCGTCCACCGGCCATCCCCGCGGACCTGGTGCCCGAGCACGTCGCCGTGATCATGGACGGCAACGGCCGGTGGGCCAACCAGCGCGGGCTCCCGCGGACGGCGGGACACGAGCGCGGTGAGCAGTCGCTGGTCGAGGTGGTCAAGGGCGCCATCGAGATCGGGGTGAAGGCGATCTCGGCGTACGCGTTCTCGACCGAGAACTGGTCGCGCTCGCCGGAGGAGGTCCGCTTCCTGATGGGCTTCAACCGCGACGTGGTCCGCCGCCGGCGCGAGGAGCTGCACGAGCTCGGGGTCCGGGTCCGCTGGGCCGGGCGCGAGCCGAAGCTGTGGCGCTCTGTCATCAAGGAGCTCCGCGTCGCCGAGGAGCTGACCGCCGACAACGATGTGCTCACCCTGACGATGTGCGTGAACTACGGCGGTCGCGCCGAGCTGGCCGACGCCGCCCGGGCGATCGCCCGCGACGTCGCGGCCGGGAAGCTGAACGCCGAGAAGGTCGACGAGCGCACCTTCGCCCGCTACCTCTACGTCCCCGAGTGCGCGGACGCCGACATGGTCTGGCGCACCTCGGGGGAGGAGCGGCTGAGCAACTTCATGCTCTGGCAGGCGGCGTACTCGGAGTTCGTCTTCACCGACGTGCTCTGGCCCGACGTCGACCGGATCGAGTTCTGGAAGGCGGTCGAGCTCTACGCCCGCCGCGACCGCAAGTTCGGTGCTGCCATCGACGCACCCGTCGAGGGTTCTTAGCGAACTGGCTGAACCATGCCGTCGGCTGCATTCCGAGCAGGTCCCGAAGATCTCCAGGGTGTGGCTCACGTCGGTGAAGCCGTGCTCGCCGGCGACCGCGCGGGTCCACTTCTCGACGGTCGGTCCCTCCACCTCGACGGTGCGCCCGCAGCTGCGGCAGACCAGGTGGTGGTGGCTGTCGCTGCACTTGCGGTAGGCCGCCTCCCCGGCGTCCGAGCGGAGCACGTCGATCTCGCCGGCGTCCGCCATCGCCTGGAGGGCGCGGTAGACGGTCGAGAGCCCGACGTTGTCGCCGGCGGCGCGCAGCGACTCGTGCACCTGCTGGGCGGTGCGGAACTCGCTGCACTCCTCCAGCACGGCGGCGACGGCCTTGCGCTGCCGGGTCGGCCGGAGGCTCTCGCCGAACCCGACGCTCACGTGTCCTCGCACTCTGCCGCGCTGGCGGGGACCTCGGGTTCGGTCACGTGGTGCACGTGGTCACCGTGGTGGACGATGCCGTGCTCCTCGTCCAGCGCGGCGTGCTGCCGTTCCAGGACGTGGTTGAAGTACGCCCGGATCAGGGGCCACAGCACGCCCAGCAGCAGTCCGTCGAACAGGAGCGTGAGGGTCAGTTCCACGGAGACGTGCGCGGGGTCGGTGAGGATCGACCAGTACTCGTGCAGGAATCCGCCGCCGTGGGCTTCTTCGAGAGGAATGAACATGACAATGATTCTCAATTGAAATGAGAATCATTGTCAAGTCACGTCAGCGCGACCGGCGCGTCGGCCGCCTTCACCAGGTCCACCGTGGGCTTGCCCGGCACCTCGTCGGCGAGGAACCAGCGGAACGCGAGCATGCCGCGCTGGTTGTCCAGGGTGGTGACCGCGTTCGGGTGCGCCAGCTGGGTCCGCGCGACCACGATCGTGATGCTGCCGTCGGAGTTCTTGACCGCGGTGTGGTTGTTCAACGAGGTCTTGCCGTCCGCGGCGTTGTGGCCGGCCATGTACTCGGTCCACGGCATGAAGTTCCAGAACCGGAAGCTGTTCGGCGGGGTGTAGGTCAGCACCAGCGCCTCGTCCGGCTCCAGGTCGTAGGAGCCGAAGCAGTACGTCGCGTCGGTCGCCGACCAGCCGAAGTTGAAGTCGGGGACCCGGTACGGCTCGGCGACCATATTCACCCCGTCGGGGGTCTCGTGACCGAGGCCCAGACGGTCGGAGTCGGTGCGCTCCTTGATGGTCATCGGCACGATCATGAACATCGTGCGCATCCAGGCCAGCGTCGAGCGCAGCGCCTGGGCGGTGGCGGCGTCCGACCGGGTGACCGGCTCCGGCTCGTCGAGGCACTCGATCTGCCACTCGACCGGGACGCCGGTCAGCGGGTCCGCCTGGTAGTCGCGGGTGAGTGCGGCCGCGGTGTCCGGGGTGAACTGGATCCACGGGCCGTCATACCCGTCGGGCTTGTTCGCGCCGAGGTAGAACGAGAAGCCGCCGTCGGCGTCGAAGGTGAGGTCGGAATCGTTCACGACGCCGATCACCTTGTCCGACCAGGCGCCGGGCGCCGGCTCGTTGTAGACGGTCACCGAGAAGTAGGCGCTGTCGTTGCGCTTGCCCCAGACCCGGTAGGTGCGCTCGGGATCGAAGACGCAGAACGCGTACGCCGCGTCGGTGTTGTCGCCTCCCCAGCGCCGGTCGCGCCGGAACGGGGTCACGGTGTCGACCCAGACCGGTCGGCTCGTCTCGGGGTAGAGGTAGATGTCCAGGCCGACGCCGAGGATGGTGGCCAGCATCCGGTAGCCGTTGACCACCCCGGTCTCGGTGGTGACGGCGCGGTCGCCCTCGAGGAAGGCGGCCTGCAGCTCACCGAGCCCGGAGAGCAGCTCGTTCCAGGCGGCGGTGGACTCCCAGGTGTCGGTCATGTGCGCGTGCCTTCCGTGATGCCCTCGTGCGAGAGCAGGGCGGTGATCCGGTCGACCCAACGATCGTCCAGGTCGTCGGGGTGGAGCAGCAGGGCGAAGAACGCGGCGCCGGCCACCAGGTCGAGCAGCGGCTGCTCGATCCCGCCGAGCGCGTCGGAGAACCGCAGCAGCAGGGCGCGGTGCAGGGTCGGGTCGGCGGTGATGGCGGCGACCAGTCCGGGGGCGGCGGCGCGGGCAACCGGGTGGGCGAACGCCGCCAGCGATCCGGCGACCAGGTCGCGCACGTCCGGAGCCGTGTCCGACGGTGCCCGCGGGAGGGTCAGGTCGGCGGGGAAGGCCGCCTCGTGCACCAGGTGGGCGAGCGAGGGCCAGCGCCGGGCGAGGGCCGGCCGCGTCGTGCCGGCCCGCTCGGCGACCGCGGTCAGCGACAGCCCGGTCCAGCCGACCTCGAGGAGGAGCTCGCGGGTCGCCGACAGGACCGCCTCGTCGATGCGCGCATCCCGCGGTCGACCGGAGGTCTGTTCAGAGGCTTCCGTCTGTGTCACCATTCCGATGCCGACTGTAACGGAATGGTGAGGAGACCGGAAGATGCCCGATGTCGTGAGGTTGACCGACCTGGCCGTCCCGCAGTTCTCCGACGACGTGAACGCGATCTTCGACGTGATGGGCACCATGGCCGACGGTCTGCGCCTGGACGCCGACCAGCTGCACGCGCTGGCGTCCGAGCAGACCGGCCTGAGCGACTTCGGCGCGCGCGACTACAGCGCGCGGCTCGAGGTACTCCTGGCCGCGCTGCGCGAGGTGGACGACCTGACCCCGGGTGGACTGCTCAACCTGCACAGCCAGGTGCTGCAGATGCTCAAGAACCGGCTGCGCCTGGTCGACCTGCTCGCCCGCAACCCGGAGATCGCCGCCAGCGAGCTCGTTCCTCCGCTGGTGATCGCCGGCCTGCCGCGGACCGGGACGACGCACCTGCACAATCTGCTCTCCGCCGCTCCGACGTACCGGTCGCTGCCGTACTGGGAGAGCGTCGAGCCGTTCCCGGCGCCCGAGGAGGGGGCGGACATCGAGCCGCGGCGCGAGCGCACCGGTCAGGCGACCTGGTTCGCCGACGAGGCGATGCCGTACTTCAAGCGGATGCACGAGATGACGACCGACCACGTGCACGAGGAGATCCAGCTCCTCGCCAACGACTTCTCGACGATGTTCTTCGAGACCATCGCCGAGGTGCCTGCCTGGCGCGACCACTACCTCGCGAGCGACCAGACCCCGCACTACGCCCACCTGCGGCTCCAGCTCAAGGCGCTGCAGCACCTGCGCGGCGGCGGTCCCCGCTGGTTGCTCAAGTCCCCGCAGCACCTCGAGCAGCTGCCGGTGCTGAACGCCGTCTTCCCGGATGCCACGGTCGTCATCACGCACCGCGACCCGGTCGCCGTCACGGTCTCGATGGCCACGATGGTCGCCTACACCGCACGGATGCACCGCACCCCGGTCCCGGTGGAACGGATCGGCGCCTACTGGGCCGACCGCATCGAGCTGATGCTCGGCAGCCTGGTCCGCGACCGCGACGTCCTCGACCCCGAGAGGTCCGTCGACATCCGGTTCGCCGACTTCATGGCCGACGACCTGGCGACCGCGCGATCGGTGGTCGAGCTCTCCGGCGAGCCCGTCACCGCCGAGGCCGAGGCGGCGATGCAGGCCTACCTGGACGGGCACCAGCGCGACCGGCACGGCCGGATCGACTACCGCGCCGAGGACCTCGGCCTGGACGAGGACGACCTACGCCAGCGGTTCTCCGGCTACCGCGCGCGGTTCGGAGTCTGACCTCACCTGGTAGACCGGGACCGGAGCGCTGAGGCCCTTCAGGGCGATCTCGCCGCGCGGAAGTGTCCTGCCCTCGCCCAGAGCGACGGCGACCCGCTCGTCGAGCAGGATCGCGCCGGCCTCGGCCTGCGCGCACAGCCGCGCGGCGAGGTTCACCGCGGTGCCGACGGCGGCGTACTCCATCTGGGCGATCTCGCCGATCGCTCCGACGGTCACCCGACCGGAGGCGATCCCGATGCCGACACCGAGCGGGTGCAGGTCGGTGGCCCAGCGTCCGGTGACCCGCGCCGCGGCCCGTTGCGCGTCCTCGGCCAGCGCCACTGCGGCCCGTTCGTGGTCGTCGCGCGCGATCGGTGCGCCCACCAGGATCATGATCCCGTCACCCGCGTAATTGTTGATCATCCCGTCGTGCCGGCCGACGCAGCCGGCGATCGCCTCGTGGTAGTCGCGGAGCAGCTCGATCACGGCCTGGCTCGGGATCGCCTCGGTGTACGCCGTGAACCCGCGGAAGTCGATGAAGATGACCGAGAGGGTCAGCTCCTGGGCCTGCATCACCGCGTTGAGTCCGCGCAGACGCACCATCTCGGTGACCTGGGGGGAGAGGAACCGGGAGAGGAAGGCAGCCCGCTCGCCCTCGGCGACGCCGTAGGTCACGACGCCGAGCAGGAACAGGACGAACGCCGTCGCGTACGCGACGATCGAGGCCTCGCGCGGGAGCACCAGGCTCAGCAGGAGCGGGGCGACGGCGACGCTGTAGACCCGCGCCCGGCTCCGCTCCCCGGGGTCCAGGTCCTGGCGTGCCAGCGTCGTCCAGGCGACGAGGAGGAAGGCGCAGCTGGCGGTGAGCGGTGCGCCGAAGAGCCAGAACTCGGAGTCCGTCCACGCATCCGAGGCGTCCAGGGCGTAGACGAAGTGGTTGAGGAACCGGGCGGGCTCGACCAGGGCGAGGACGTACGTGGCCAGCCCGAGCGCGCAGCCGGCGGCCGCGGACCGGATCACGATCTGCCGGGCGCGGTCGGTGGCGGCAGCCGTCGTGACCAGGTGCCGGATGTAGATCGGCGTCGAGACGTACAGGCCCATCAAGGGCAGCACGTACAGGCGGTCCCCGACCGTGATGGCCGCCGGGTCTGCCTGGCCGGCCACGAGAGGAGTGGTCGCGGCGAGGGTCCCGGCGAACAGCCATGACGCCGCCATCGCGAGGTCGCCGCGGGTCTGGTGGCGCGCCAGCAGGATGGCGGCGAGCGCGATCGACATCCCGCCGATGACCGTGTTGGCGAGGAACTCGTGGAACAAGCGGTCGTCCATGGCAGCCCCCTGGGTGCGCCCCGAGAGAGTGGTACCTGGCCTCAACGTACGCTGCGCGCATGCTCGTCGTGAACAGGTTCCGTGGCGATGACGCCCTGCGTGCCGACCTCGAGACGGCGCACGCAGCGCTCGCGGACCGCCCGGGGTACCTCGACGGGACGCTCGGCCGCAACGTCGACGACCCCGGCCTGTGGGTGCTGGTGACCCGCTGGCAGGACGTGGGCAGCTACCGGCGGGCGCTCTCGTCCTACGAGGTGAAGCTGACCGCGGTGCCGGTGCTGAGCCGCGCGATCGACGAACCGAGCGGCTACGAGCTGGTCGGCGAGAGCGAGCTGAATACCGCCGTGCCCCGGGACACCGACGCTCGGTAGGGTTGCACCTCGCCCGCCGGCAGCCAGTCGGCAGACTCCTAGGAGAGCAGAACCGTGGCCAAGGCGCCCGCTTCCACCGTTGACAACGTCGTCTCCCTCGCCAAGCGGCGCGGTTTCGTCTTCCCGTGCGGGGAGATCTACGGCGGCACCCGCTCCGCCTGGGACTACGGTCCGCTCGGCGTGGAGCTGAAGGAGAACATCAAGCGCCAGTGGTGGCGCTCGATGGTGCAGTCGCGCGAGGACGTCGTCGGACTGGACTCCAGCGTGATCCTGCCGCGGCAGACCTGGGAGGCGTCCGGCCACGTCGCGACCTTCACCGACCCGCTGACCGAGTGCCAGTCCTGCCACAAGCGTTTCCGGGCGGACCACCTCCAGGAGGAGTACGCCGAGAAGAAGGGCCTCGACGACCCGGACTCGGTCGACCTGGCCACGCTGGCGTGCCCCAACTGCGGCACCCGCGGCGCCTGGACCGAGCCGCGCCAGTTCTCCGGCCTGCTCAAGACCTTCCTCGGCGTCATCGAGGACGAGTCCGGCCTGCACTACCTGCGCCCGGAGACCGCCCAGGGCATCTTCCTGAACTTCGCCAACGTGGTGACCTCCAGCCGCAAGAAGCCGCCGTTCGGCATCGGCCAGATCGGCAAGAGCTTCCGCAACGAGATCACCCCGGGCAACTTCATCTTCCGCACCCGTGAGTTCGAGCAGATGGAGATGGAGTTCTTCGTCAAGCCCGGCGAGGACGAGGAGTGGCACCAGTACTGGATCGACGAGCGCACCCGCTGGTACGTCGAGCTGGGGATCGAGGCAGACAACCTGCGGCACTACGAGCACCCGAAGGAGAAGCTCAGCCACTACTCGAAGCGCACCGTCGACATCGAGTACCGGTTCAACTTCGCCGGTTCGGAGTGGGGCGAGCTCGAGGGCATCGCGAACCGCACGGACTTCGACCTGAAGACGCACAGCGAGCACTCCGGGACCGACCTGCGCTACTACGACCAGGCCGCCGACGAGCGCTACTTCCCCTACGTCATCGAGCCGGCCGCCGGTCTCTCGCGCAGCCTGATGACGTTCCTGGTCGACGCCTACACCGAGGACGAGGCGCCGAACACCAAGGGCGGCGTCGACAAGCGCACCGTGCTCCGGCTCGACCCGCGCCTGGCCCCGGTCAAGGTCGCGGTGCTGCCGCTGAGCCGCAACGAGGACCTCTCGCCGCGCTCGAAGGCGCTGGCAGAAGAGCTGCGCCAGTACTGGAACGTCGAGTTCGACGACTCCGGCGCGATCGGCCGCCGCTACCGCCGCCAGGACGAGATCGGTACGCCGTTCTGCGTGACCGTCGACTTCGACAGCCTCGAGGACGGTGCGGCCACCGTCCGCGAGCGTGACTCGATGAGCCAGGAGCGGGTCTCCCTGGAGGGCCTGCGCACCTGGCTCGGCGAGCGCCTGGTCGGCTGCTGATGCGCCCGGGCGCGGCGGTTCGGGCCACCTCGGCCGCTCCTGCCGTGCAGAATGTCCGGGTGATCTCGCGCGCACTTCGTCCTGTTCTGGCCACCACGGCGCTGCTCGTCGGTGCCCTGGTCCTCGCGGGCTGCGGGGGAGATGCGACGCCGCAGTCGAAGGCGACCGAGACCCCCGCGAACACCCAGACCCAGGTCCCGGTGCCGGACGGGGTCACGCTGACGGCGTACGGCACCGAGCTCAAGTTCGGGGACTCCGCGACCGTCGCCTACGCGCCGAACGACCAGCGCAAGTCGGTGCTCGACCTGACCGTCCTCTCGGCCGTGCAGGGCACCATCGCCGACCTGTCCGGCTACTCGCTGGAGGAGCGCACCAAGGCCTCGACGCCGTACTACGTCCGGGTCTCGGTCAAGAACGTCGGCACCGGTGACGTCGGACGCACCCCGATCCCGCTGTTCCTGGTGGACAATCGGAACACGCTGATCTCCGCGTCGAGCTTCACCAACACCTTCAAGAAGTGCCCCTCGGTGCCGCTGCCGACCACCTTCGGCCCGAACGCGACGCTGTCGACCTGCCTGGTCTTCCTCGCGCCCGACCACGGCACCATGACCGGGGTGAGCTTCCGCGCCGTCCAGGCGAACGCGCCGATCCTGTGGAAGGGCGTCGTGAAGGTCCCGGCGACCAAGAAGAAGGCGTCCTGACCTCCGCTGCTGCCCCGCCCCTGGCACTCGGACCGGTCCGGGTGGAGACCCCGGTGGTGCTGGCGCCGATGGCCGGCATCACCAACGCGGCGTACCGACGGCTCTGCCGCGAGCAGGGCGCCGGCCTCTACGTCTGCGAGATGATCACCAGCCGTGGCCTGGTCGAGGGTGACGCCACCACCAAGTCGATGCTGGTCTTCGACGAGCTCGAGGACGTGCGCTCGGTCCAGCTCTACGGCACCGACCCGGCCTACGTCGGCAAGGCCACCGAGATCCTCTGCGCCGAGTACGGCGTGGCCCACGTCGACCTGAACTTCGGCTGCCCGGTCCCGAAGGTCACCCGCAAGGGTGGCGGCGCGGCGCTGCCCTGGAAGCGCAACCTGCTCGGCGAGATCCTCACCGCCGCGGTCTCCGCCGGCGCCCGGTACGGCGTACCGGTGACGATGAAGACCCGGATCGGGATCGACGAGGACCACCAGACCTACCTGGACGCCGGCCGGATCGCCGAGGAGTCGGGCGCGGCTGCGATCGCCCTGCACGGGCGGACCGCGATCCAGGGCTACTCCGGCACCGCGGACTGGGCTCCGATCGCCGAGCTCGTCCAGCACGTCGACATCCCGGTGCTCGGCAACGGTGACATCTGGGAGGCCTCGGACGCGGTCCGCATGGTCGCCGAGACCGGTGCCGCAGGTGTGGTCGTCGGCCGTGGCTGCCTCGGCCGGCCGTGGCTGTTCCGGGACCTCGCCGCAGCCTTCGCGGGCGAGACCGTCGCGGTGCTCCCGTCGCTGGGCGAGGTGCGCACGATGATGTACCGGCACGCCGAGCTGCTGGCCCAGCACATGGGTGAGGAGCGCGGGTGCAAGGAGTTCCGCAAGCACGTGTCCTGGTACCTCAAGGGCTTCAGCGCCGGGGGAGAGCTGCGGCACGCGCTGGCGCTGGTCAGCACGCTGGCCGAGCTCGACCGGCTGCTCGAGCAGCTCGATCCCGACGAGCCGTTCCCGACCTCGATCCTGGGCGCGCCGCGCGGGCGCCAGGGCTCCCCGCGCAAGCGGGTGGTGCTCCCCGAGGGCTGGCTCGACGACGCCGACGGCACGGGTCTGCACCTGGCTGAGGACATCGACGAAGTCTCCGGCGGCTGATGTGAGACGGGCCATGCCTGCCCGCTCAGCACGACCAGACCACTGACCGGTATGCCCTGGTATGCCGGGAGTCAGATTGGTCTTCCGGTATCGGAACGTGTTCTCATGGAGCGGCCCGTCCCTCCCCAGCAGCATCCGGGCAGACCTGTCGTCGACGTGAGGAAAGCACGTGACCCGAGGCAACCACAGCCTCAAGCCACGCGGCTCCAAGACCCGCCGCCTCGCCGTGATCTCGGCACCCCTGGTGACCTGCGCGGTCGTCGGTGTGGGCGTCGCGATCTCCGACGGCGCGATCAGTACGGTCGACCTGTCCTCGCGCTACTCCGCCGCTGACGTCTCCGCGGCACTCGGCCCGCGCACGAACGGCGTCTCGCGCGACTCGGACCGGACCTCCTCCATCGGAGCCGTGGTCTCCGCGGCCACCCTGCCCCAGGCCCGCGGCCGACGTTGGACGACGACCAAGGTCGACCTGCGCACCGCACCCAGCCGGTACGCCGCGGTGCACTCCGAGGTCTCCGCGCTCAAGCGCCTGTCGGTGACGGGTCTGCACCGCAACGGCTTCTCGCAGGTTCTCGTCGGGCGCCAGGCGTTCTGGGTGACCTCGAAGTTCCTGGCCACCAAGAAGCCGGTGGTCGTGGCCGCGATGAAGGTCGTCGGCAAGCCCTGCCCGGCGCACAGCAGCACCGAGAACGGGCTGACCCCGCAGGCCATCACCGTCTTCCGTGCCGTCTGCAACGCCTTCCCGCAGATCACCTCCTACGGCGGGTACTCCCCGCACGGGGAGCACAGCAGCGGCAAGGCGATCGACATCATGACCACCGACGTCACGCTCGGGACCCAGATCGCTGAGTTCCTGCGGGCGCACGCCGCCGAGCTGAACCTGTTCGACGTGATCTGGCGGCGGCACATCTTCACCCCGGAGCGCGCCGGAGAGGGCTGGCGGCTGATGCCGAGCCGCGGTTCGGCCAACGCCGACCACATGAACCACGTCCACGTCTCCGTCAACTGAAAACGGCGGGCGGGAACAGGCCCGACCCACCTAGGGTTGGCCCACTGTGAGCTCTCCTGCCGTGACCGACATCGCCGCTGGTGATCCGTCGCGGACCACCCTGATGGACGGCTTCCGCGTTCTCGGGGTGGCGATCCGGCGCGAGCCGTGGATCTTCACGGTCTCCACGCTCGGCAGCATCCTCTTCGGTGCGCTGACCGTCGCCGACGCCTGGGTGCTCGGCTGGTCCACCGACCACGTCGTGCTGCCCGCCTTCGAGGACGGCCACATCCGGGGCGGCCTGCTGCTCACGGTGCTCGGCCTGTTCGTCGGCGTCGCGATCCTGCGCGCGGTCGGCATCGTCGCGCGGCGCCTCGGAGCCGGCGTGATGCAGTACCGGATGCAGGCGGCGTACCGGCGCGAGGTCACCGCCCAGTACCTGGCGCTGCCGATGTCCTGGCACCAGCAGCACCCCACCGGCCAGCTGCTCTCCAACGCGAACGCCGACGTCGAGGCGGCGTGGGCGCCGATCGCGCCGCTGCCGATGGCGGTCGGCACCATCGCGATGATGGTGATCGCGATCGTGCAGATGCTGCTCGTCGACCTGAAGATCGCGGCGGTCGGTCTGATGGTCTTCCCGCTGGTCACCCTGGCGACGCTCACCTACCAGTACTTCTCCTCACCGCTGTTCACCCGGATCCAGGCGCTGCGCGCGGAGCTCTCGGAGGTCGCGCACGAGTCGTTCGACGGCGCCATGGTCGTCAAGACCCTGGGGCGGGAGGCCGAGGAGACCGAGCGGTTCGCCGCGAAGGCCAACCAGCTGCGCGACCTCGGCATCCGGGTCGGGCGGATCCGGGCCGCCTTCGACCCGTTGCTCGAGGCGATCCCCAGCCTCGGCGTGCTCGGTGTGCTGGGTGTCGGCGTCTACCAGATCCGGCACGGCCACGCGGATGCCGGCGACGTCGTCACGATCGCCTACCTGCTCACCATCGTGGCCTTCCCGATCCGCTCGATCGGCTGGCTGCTCGGGGAGTTCCCGCGCTCTGTGGTCGGCTTCCGCCGGGTGCACCGGGTCCTGGACGAGCCCGTCGAGGTCACCTACGGCACCGCGGCGCTCGGGCACACCGCCCTCGGCGCCCGTCTGGAGGTCGACGACCTCGACTTCGCCTACGTGCCGGGCCAGGAGCTGCTGCACGAGCTGTCCTTCGTCGTCGAACCCGGTCGCACCGTCGCGGTCGTCGGTGAGACCGCGTCGGGCAAGAGCACCCTGACCACGCTGCTGACCCGACTCGTCGACCCGGACGCCGGGCGCGTGCTCGTGGATGGCACCGACCTGCGCGACCTCGCCCCGGGCGAGCTGGCTGGTCAGGTGGCGCTGGTGCCGCAGACGGCGTTCCTGTTCGACGACACCGTCCGCGGCAACGTCGCCCTCGGTGAGGACGTGCCCGACGAGGAGGTCTGGGAGGCGTTGCGGACCGCGCAGGCGGACGGGTTCGTGGCCGCGCTGCCGCACGGCCTGGACTCCCGTCTGGGGGAGCGTGGCACCACGCTGTCCGGTGGCCAGCGGCAGCGCTTGTCGCTGGCCCGGGCGCTGGTACGCCGCCCCCGGTTGCTGATCCTGGACGACGCCACCTCGGCGGTCGACCCCGAGGTCGAGGCCCGCATCCTGGCGGCGATCCGCGCCGACCGGTCCGGGGACGCGGTCGCCGCCTCGACGATGGTCCTGATCGCCTACCGCAAGGCGACGATCGGGCTGGCCGACGAGGTGCTGTTCCTCGCGGACGGCCGGATCGCCGACCGGGGACCTCACGACGCGCTGCTCGAGCGCAACCCGGACTACGCCCGCCTGGTCAACGCCTACGAGGCCGCTCCGGAAGGAGCCGTAGGTGGGCAGCGCCATGAGTGATCGCGTGGCCACCGCGGGCACCGCGCTGGACTCCGGTGAGGAGATCTCGGCCTGGGAGACGATCCGGCTCGGCGCGGCCATCTCGCCCGAGCTCAAGGAGGGCTTCGGCGGAACGGTCGCGCTGGCGCTGCTCGGCACCGCCGGCCGCGTGGTCGTTCCGATCGCCGTCCAGCAGACCCTCGACAAGGGCGTCAACGGCCCGCACGGCATCGACATGGGCTTCGTCGGGATGATGGCGGTGGTCGCCACCATCGCCATGGTGGTCACCGGCTTCTCGTCGTACCTGATGACGGCGCGGCTGTTCACCACGGCCGAGAAGGGCCTGGCGACGCTGCGGATCAAGGCCTTCCGGCACGTCCACGACCTGCCGCTGCTCACCCAGAACACGGAGCGCCGCGGGGCGCTCGTCTCCCGCGTCACCAGCGACGTCGACCAGGTGAGCCAGTTCCTCGTCTTCGGCGGGGTGATCGGCATCGTCAGCATCGGCCAGGTCCTGGTCGCGACCGTGATCATGCTGTTCTACAGCTGGCAGCTGACCATCGTCGTGTGGGTCTGCTTCGCGCCCCTGTTCCTCTCGTTGCAGTACTTCCAGCGCCGCCTCTCCGACTCCTACGCCGTGGTGCGGCGGATGGTCGGGCAGATGCTCGCCGCGGTCTCCGAGCCCGTCGTGGGCGCGGTGGTCGTCCGGACCCACGCGATCGAGGGCCGCACCCAGGCCCGGATCAACGAGTCGATCTCCGAGTACCAGGCGGCGAGCACCCGGGCGCAGGGCCTCACCGCGTTCTCCTTCTCGCTCGGGGGCGTCTCGGCCGGCCTGGCCAACGCCGGCGTACTGATCTTCGGCATCTGGCTGGGACAGGGCCATCTCTGGGCCAGCGGGGTGACCTCGGGCGAGGTGCTGGCGTTCGCGTTCCTGGTGACGCTGTTCGTCAGCCCGGTGCAGATGGGCACCCAGGTCCTCACCGACGCCCAGAACGCGATCGCCGGGTGGCGTCGCGTGATCGGCATCCTGGAGACCCCGGCCGACCTCGACGACCCCGGACCGGCTGGCGTGCAGCTGCCTCACGTGCCGTTGTCGGTCACCTTCTCGCACGTCGACTTCGCCTACCCCGGTGGACCGCCGGTGCTCCGCGACGTCGACGAGGAGATCCTCGCCGGCACGCGCGTGGCCGTCGTGGGGGAGACCGGATCGGGCAAGACCACCTTCGCCAAGATCCTCACCCGGCTGATGGACCCGACGTCCGGAACCGTGCTCCTGGCCGGCCACGACCTCCGCGAGGTCGACTTCGCCTCGCTGCGCCGCCGCGTCGTGCTCGTCCCCCAGGAGGGCTTCCTGTTCGACTCGACCCTGTACGCGAACGCGGCGTACGGCGACCTGGACGCGACCCCGGACGACGTGCAGCGGGCGATCGTCGAGCTGGGTCTCGGCGACTGGCTCGCCGGCCTGCCGCTCGGTCTGCAGACCCGCGTCGGGCAGCGCGGGGAGTCGATGAGCGCGGGGGAGCGTCAGCTCGTCGCCCTGATCCGCGCGCACCTCGCCGACCCGGACCTGCTGGTGCTCGACGAGGCCACCAGCGCGGTGGACCCGGCGCTGGAGATGCGGATCGCCCGGGCGCTGGAGCTGCTGATGTCCGGGCGGACCAGCGTCACCATCGCGCACCGGCTCTCGACCGCCGAGAACGCCGACGAGGTGATCGTCTTCGACAAGGGTGTGGTGGTGCAGCGGGGACGGCACCCGGACCTGGTCGCCGAGGGCGGCGTCTACGGGCGGCTGCACTCCTCGTGGGTGGCTCAGCAATCGACGTGACGCGGCTGGGATACTGGAGCCCGTGAGCTCCCTGGACCCCGCCATCGCCGCCCGGCTCAAGCGCAACGACGCCGGCCTGGTGCCTGCCGTCGTGCAGCAGCACGACACCGGCGAGGTGCTGATGCTCGGCTGGATGGACGACGAGGCGCTGCACCGCACCCTGACCACCGGCCGCGGGACCTTCTGGAGCCGCTCGCGCAACGAGTACTGGGTCAAGGGCGAGACCTCCGGTCACGCCCAGCACGTCGTCGAGGTCCGGCTGGACTGCGACGGCGACACCCTGCTGGTCAAGGTCGACCAGGAGGGACCGGCCTGCCACACCGGCGACCGGACCTGCTTCGACGCCGGGCTGCTGTCCGCCGATGCCTGAGTCGGGCGAGCCGAAGCAGCCGACCCGCTTCGGGCCGGTCGTGCTGGCCGGGCTGATGACGGCCGCCCTGGCGGCGGTCACCTCGGCGAAGGCCTGGGTCCGGCTCGACCTGCCGGCCAGTGCCCGGGTTGGTCTCACCGCGGACGACCTGAGGGCTGACTCGCCGCTCGCGCTCGCGCTGTCGCTGGTCGTGCTGGCGGCGTGGGGTGTCGTGCTGGTGAGCCGTCGCTGGGCGCGGCAGGTGGTGCTGGTGATCGCGCTGCTCGCGGACATCGGCGTGCTGGCCTGCCTGGTGCGAGCGCCCGGGGACCTGCCGGACCAGATCCGCACCCAGCTGTCCCTCGGCCACGCCGGCTCCGCGTCGCCGACGGCCGCGTACTGGGTCGCGCTGGTGGCCACCTTGCTCGGCCTGGTCGCGATCGGTCAGGGCGTGCGCTACGCACCCCGTTGGCCGGAGATGAGCAGTCGGTACGACGCGCCGACGGGCGCCGGCTCCGACGGCCCCGGAGACGACGTTCGCGCCGAGGATCTCGCCGACCGGGAGCTCTGGAAGGCCATGGACGAGGGTCACGACCCGACCGAGCGCTGAGTCCCACTAGACTGTGGCCCGCCCGCGAGGGCACCCCTGCAGACCGCACCGAGCAAGGAGTCATCCGACATGGCCGACAACCACGGCAACACCCCCGCAGCCTGGACCGCCGTCGTCATCGGTCTGGCCGCCTTCGTGGTCGGCGGCATCGGTCTGATGGTGTCCTCGATGCCGGTGTTCTGGGTCGGGGTCGCGCTCGCGCCGGTCGCGCTCGTCACGCTCTTCGTGATGGCGAAGATGGGGCTGCACTCCAGCTCGCACTGATCTCGACGCGGGCTGACCGGATTTCCGGTTGTCCCGGCGTGAGAACCTGTTTCTGGCAACGGCGCCGCTTCCCCCCTCCGCGGATCCAGTGAGGCTTTCCATGTCTGTGCTCGACGAGATCGTTGCGGGTGTGCGCGCCGATCTGGCCGTGCGCCAGGCAGAGGTCTCCGAGGCCGCGCTCCGGCAGCGGCTCGCGGACGTCTCGCCCGCGCTGGACCCGATGCCCGCCTTCCGCGCACCCGGCCTGTCCGTGATCGCCGAGGTCAAGCGTCGCTCGCCCAGCAAGGGCGACCTCGCCGAGATCCCCGATCCCGCTGCCCTCGCCGGCGCCTACGCTGCCGGTGGCGCTGCCGCGATCAGCGTGCTCACCGAGCAGCGGCGCTTCTCCGGCAGTCTGGCAGACCTCGAGGCCGTCCGGGCCGCGGTGCCGACGCCGCTGCTGCGCAAGGACTTCATGGTCACCGAGTACCAGGTGCTCGAGGCGCGTGCCGCCGGTGCTGACCTGGTGCTGCTCATCGTCGCGGCCCTCGACGACGCGACCCTGCGCGGTCTGCACGACCTGGCGCGCGGGCTCGGGATGACCGTCCTGGTCGAGGTGCATGACGAACCCGAGACCGAGCGCGCTCTCGCTGCCGGTGCCCAGCTGGTCGGCGTCAACGCGCGCAACCTGAAGACCCTCGAGGTCCACCCCGAGGTCTTCGGCCAGCTGGTGAAGGTGCTCCCCGACGACGTCGTGAAGGTCGCCGAGTCCGGCATCTCCGGTGTCGACGACGCCGCGCGGTACGCCGCCGAGGGTGCCGACGTGGTGCTCGTCGGCGAGGCGCTGGTCAAGGACGGCGACCCGACGGCTGCGGTCGCGGCGATGCGTTCCTCCGGGGGAGGTGTGCGATGAACGATCCCATGAACGGGCACGGACCCGACGAGCGCGGCCAGTTCGTCAGCGGCGACGTCGCCTGGGGCGGTCGCTACATGCCCGAGGCCCTGATCGCCGAGCTCGACGAGCTCACCCGGGTGTGGACCGAGGCGATGGTCGACCCGACCTTCACCGGAGAGTTCCAGCGGATGCTCGCCGAGTACGCCAACGTGCCGAGCCCGCTCTACGACGCGACCCGGATCTCCGAGCAGGCCGGCGCCCGCATCCTGCTCAAGCGCGAGGACCTCAACCACACCGGGGCGCACAAGATCCGCAACGTGCTCGGGCAGGCGCTGCTCGCCAAGAGGATGGGCAAGACCCGGATGATCGCCGAGACCGGGGCCGGCCAGCACGGGGTCGCCACGGCCACCGCTGCGGCGTACCTGAGCCTGGACTGCGTCGTCTACATGGGCAAGGTCGACACCGAGCGCCAGGCGCTGAACGTGGCGCGGATGAACCTGCTCGGCGCCGAGGTGGTCGCGGTCGACTCCGGCAGCCAGACGCTGAAGGACGCGATCAACGAGGCGATCCGCGACTGGGTCGCCACCGTCGAGCACACGGCGTACTGCTTCGGCACTGCGGCCGGGCCGCACCCGTTCCCGGCGATGGTGCGGGACTTCTGCCGCGGCATCGGGGACGAGGCCCGCGCGCAGGTCCTCGAGCTGACCGGCGCGCTGCCCGACGTCGTGACCGCCTGTGTCGGCGGCGGCTCGAACGCGATCGGGATGTTCACCGCGTTCCTCGACGACGAGGTCCGCATCGTCGGCTTCGAGGCCGGTGGCGACGGGGTGGACACCGACCGGCACGCGGCGACGATCTACGCCGGCGAGGCGGGCGTGCTGCACGGCGCCCGCACCTATGTGCTGCAGGACGAGGACGGCCAGACGATCGAGTCGCACTCGATCTCGGCCGGCCTGGACTACCCGGGCGTCGGTCCGCAGCACGCCTACCTCGCCCACACCGGCCGCGCCGAGTACCAGCCGGTGACCGACGCCGAGGCGATGGACGCGCTCGCGCTGCTGGCCCGCACCGAGGGGATCATCTGCGCGATCGAGTCCGCGCACGCGCTGGCCGGATCGCTGCGACTGGCTGCGGAGAACCCGGGGTCGACGATCCTGGTCAACCTCTCGGGTCGCGGCGACAAGGACATGGGCACCGCGATCGAGTGGTTCGGATTGGGCAGGCCGCAATGAGCGTCACCAGCACCGCGACCGCGTTCGAGCGGACCCGCGCCGAGGGCCGGGCCGCCCTGGTCGGGTACCTGCCGGCCGGGTACCCCGACGTCCCCGGCGCGATCGAGGCGCTGAAGGTCATGGTCGAGGCCGGCTGCGACATCATCGAGATCGGCCTGCCGTACAGCGACCCGGTGATGGACGGTCCGACGATCCAGGCGGCAGCGCAACAGGCGCTCGAGGGCGGCATCCGGACCGCTGACGTGCTGCGCACGGTCGAGGCCGTTGCCGCGACCGGTACGCCGACGCTGGTGATGACCTACTGGAACCCGATCGAAAGGTTCGGGGTCGAGCGGTTCGCCCAGGGCCTGGTCGATGCCGGCGGAGCCGGGCTCATCACTCCCGACCTGACGCCGGACTCCGCGGCACCCTGGATCGAGGCCGCCGACGCGCGCGACCTCGACAAGGTGTTCCTGGTCGCACCGTCCTCGACCGACGAGCGGATCGCGATGACCACGGCCGCCTCCCGCGGCTTCGTCTACGCGACCGCGGTGATGGGCGTGACCGGAGCGCGCGCCAGCACCTCCGACCTCGCCGGACCGCTGGTCGCGCGCGCCAAAGCCACCACGAACCTGCCGATCGGCGTCGGCCTCGGCGTCTCCAACGGCACCCAGGCAGCCGAGGTCGCCGGGTACGCCGACGCCGTGATCGTCGGCTCGGCCTTCGTCCGCACCCTGCTGGACGCGGGCACCGACCGCCAGGCCGGGCTGGCCGCGCTGCGCAAGCTCACCGAGGACCTGGCCGACGGGGTACGTCGTGGTTGATGCTCGTCGCGTTCGTCTCGGGGTCGCGGGGATCGTGGCCGGAGCACTGCTCCTCACCGGCTGCGGCGGTGGCGGCGGCAACGGCGTCACCATCAGCACGCCGGGCAACCACGGCTACCACGGCATCTACCTGGACGAGGCCTACCAGCTGCCCGCCACCGAGCTCACCGACACCGCCGGCAAGCCGTTCTCGCTCGCGAGCCAGAAGGCCCCGGTCAAGATCGTCTTCTTCGGCTACTCGCACTGCCCGGACATCTGCCAGATCGTGATGAGCACGATCGCCAGCGCGCTGGCCAAGCTGGACGCGAAGCAGCGGGCCGAGGTGCAGGTGTCCTTCGTGACCACGGACCCCGCCCGTGACACCGAGAAGGTGCTGCGCACCTACCTGGACCGCTTCAACCCGTCGTTCGTCGGCCTCACCGCTCCGCTGGCGAGGATCGACGCGGCCGGCAAGCCGCTGCACGTGTCGATCGAGGACGGCCAGAAGCTTCCCAGCGGCGGCTACGAGGTCGAGCACTCCACCTATGCGTACGGCGCCGTCGGCTCCGACGTGCGGGTGATCTGGGACCAGGACACCTCGCCGAGGTCCATGGCCACAGACATCATCAAGCTGCTCAAGACGAAGGAGACCGCGTGATCGCCGACCTGGTGCTCGCTTCCATCCCCAGCCCGTCGCAGGGTGTTTGGCACATCGGCTCGATCCCGGTGCGCGCCTACGCGCTGTGCATCATCCTCGGCGTCGTCGCCGCGGTCTGGCTGGGGGAGAAGCGCTGGATCGCCCGGGGTGGTGCTGCCGGTCAGGTCGGCGACATCGCGCTCTGGGGTGTCCCGTTCGGTCTGGTCGGCGCCCGGCTGTACCACGTGATCACCGACCACGACCTGTACTTCGGCGCCGGCAAGGACGCCGTCGGAGCGCTGGAGATCTGGCACGGCGGACTCGGCATCTGGGGCGCGATCGCCGGTGGTGTGCTCGGCGGCTGGATCGGCGCGCGCCGGCACGGCATCAAGCTGCGCCCGATGCTGGACGCGCTCGCTCCGGCGCTGCTGCTCGCCCAGGCGATCGGCCGTTGGGGCAACTACTTCAACCAGGAGCTGTTCGGGAAGCCGACCAGCAAGCCGTGGGGTCTGGAGATCGACCCGGCGCACCGTCCGGACGGCTACGCCGACTCGACCACCTTCCACCCGACGTTCCTCTACGAGTGCCTGTGGAACCTGTCGGCGATGGGCGTGGTCATCTACCTCGACCGCAAGCTCCGGCTCGGGTTCGGACGCTGCTTCGCGCTCTACGTGATGGCCTACTGCCTGGGTCGCGGCTGGATCGAGTACCTGCGCATCGACAACGTCGAGTACAACGACGTGCTGGGTCTGCGGCTGAACGTGTGGACCTCGATCGTGCTGTTCACCGGCGCGCTCATCTACTTCGTGCTGGCCGGCCGCCGGCACCCGGCCCCGGTGACCCGGGAGGAGTCGGTCTACCTGCCCGGTCGCGCGCCGGCCGAGGACGGCGCGACCGCCGCCGACGTCGCTGGTGAGGACGAGGCTGGTGTGGCCGCTGAGGCGTCCGCCCCCGCTCAGGACGAGGCTTCCGTCACGCTTCCAGCACCCGAAACCGAGTAGGGGTTCCCCGCTCGCCTCCTGTAGGCTGAACCTTCCGCATGGGCCAGTGAAGTCCTGTGTCGGCATGCTTCCACCGCCGCACCGTGCCGGACCCTGAGCCAGGGATCGTCTCGCGTGCGCACGACGACGACGGGAGAATGCAGATGTCAGCATTCCCGACCGCCGCCCTCGGTCGTTTCGGACGACCGGCTCCCCAGGGTCTGTACACCGGTGACAACGAGCACGACGCCTGTGGTGTCGCCTTCGTCGCCACGCTGACGGGCGTTCCGAGCCATGACATCGTCTTCAAGGCGCTGACCGCGCTGAAGAACCTCGAGCACCGCGGTGCCGCGGGTGCCGAGCCCAACTCGGGTGACGGCGCAGGCATCCTGCTCCAGGTCCCGGACCGCTTCTTCCGCGAGGTCGTCGACTTCGAGCTGCCCGCCGCGCACTCCTACGCCGTCGGCACCGCGTTCCTGCCGGGCGACGAGGAGCAGAACGCCAAGACCCGCCAGCGGATCGAGGAGATCGCCGCCGAGGAGGGCCTGACCGTCCTCGGCTGGCGCGAGGTACCGACCGACCCGTCGTCGCTGGGTGCCACCGCCCTCTCCACGATGCCGTCCTTCGCCCAGATCTTCGTCGCCGCGAGCGGCAGCCGGATCCTCGGCATGGGCCTGGAGCGCCTCGCCTTCTGCCTGCGCAAGCGCGCCGAGCGGGAGACCGACGCCTACTTCCCGTCGCTCTCGAGCCGGACCATCGCCTACAAGGGCATGCTGACCACCGACCAGCTCGACCACGTGTTCCCGGACCTGGTCGACGAGCGGGTCGAGTCCGCGGTCGCCGTGGTGCACTCCCGGTTCTCCACGAACACCTTCCCGAGCTGGCCGCTGAGCCACCCGTACCGGTTCATCGCCCACAACGGCGAGATCAACACCGTCATGGGCAACCGGAACTGGATGCGGGCGCGCGAGGCGCTGCTCGCCAGCGACGTCATCCCGGGCGACCTCGAGCGCCTGTTCCCGATCTGCACCCCGGGTGCCAGCGACTCGGCCTCGTTCGACGAGGTGCTCGAGCTGCTGCACATGGGCGGGCGCAGCCTGCCGCACGCGGTGCTGATGATGATCCCCGAGGCGTGGGAGAACCACACCGAGATGGACGCCAAGCGCAAGGCGTTCTACGAGTTCCACTCCGCGCTGATGGAGCCGTGGGACGGCCCGGCGTGCGTGGTGTTCACCGACGGCACTCAGGTCGGCGCCGTGCTGGACCGCAACGGTCTGCGCCCGAGCCGCTACTGGGTCACCGAGGACGGCCTGGTCGTGCTGGCCAGCGAGGTCGGCGTGCTCGACCTCGACCCGGCCACCGTGGTCCGCAAGGGTCGGCTCCAGCCGGGCCGGATGTTCCTGGTCGACACCGAGGAGCACCGGATCGTCGAGGACGAGGAGATCAAGTCCGCCCTCGCCGCCGAGAACCCGTACGACGAGTGGCTGCACGCCGGCCTGATCAAGCTCGACGACCTCACCGACCGCGAGCACATCGTGCACAGCCACGCCTCGGTCACCCGGCGCCAGCAGATCTTCGGGTACACCGAGGAGGAGCTGCGCGTCCTGCTCACGCCGATGGCGAACAACCCCGCCGAGCCGATCGGCTCGATGGGCACCGACACCCCGATCGCGGTGCTCTCGGACCGCCCGCGGCTGCTGTTCGACTACTTCGCGCAGCTGTTCGCGCAGGTCACCAACCCGCCGCTGGACGCGATCCGCGAGGAGCTGGTCACCAGCCTGAACGGCACCATCGGCCCGGAGGCGAACCTGCTCAAGCCCGGTCCGGCCTCGTGCCGGCAGGTGGTGCTGCCGTTCCCGGTGATCACCAACGACGAGCTGGTGAAGATCCGCCACATCAACCGTGACGGCGACATGCCGGGCTTCATCACCCACGTCTCCCGCGGCCTGTACGAGGTCGCCGGTGGCGGCGAGGCGCTGGCCGCACGGCTCGACGAGATCTGTGCCGAGGTGTCGCAGGCGATCGCCGGCGGCGCGCGCATCATCGTGCTCTCCGACCGGCACTCCGACGCCACCAACGCCCCGATCCCGTCGCTGCTGATGACGGCCGCGGTGCACCACCACCTGGTGCGGGAGAAGACCCGGACCCAGGTCGGCGTGATCGTCGAGGCCGGTGACGTCCGCGAGGTCCACCACGTCGCGACGCTGATCGGCTTCGGCGCGGCCGCGGTCAACCCGTACCTGGCGATGGAGACCGTCGAGGACCTGGCCCGCGACGGCTTCTACGTGAAGACCGAGCCCGAGCAGGCCGTCAAGAACCTGGTGAAGTCGCTGGGCAAGGGCGTCCTGAAGGTGATGTCCAAGATGGGCGTCTCCACGGTCGCGTCCTACACCGGTGCGCAGATCTTCGAGGCGCTCGGCCTGTCCGAGGAGCTGGTGAACAAGTACTTCACCGGCACCACCTCCAAGCTCGGCGGCGTCGGCCTCGACGTGATCGCCGAGGAGGTCGCCCTGCGCCACCGCGCGGCGTACCCGATCGACGGCATCGCTCCGGCCCACCGCGACCTCGCCATCGGTGGCGAGTACCAGTGGCGGCGCGAGGGTGAGCTGCACCTGTTCAACCCGGAGACGGTCTTCCGGCTCCAGCACGCCACCCGCTCCGGTCGCTACGACGTCTTCAAGCAATACACGAAGGCGGTCGACGACCAGGCCGAGAAGCTGATGACCATGCGTGGTCTGTTCCGCTTCAAGGACGGCGAGGAGACCGGCCGCGCGCCGATCAGCATCGACGAGGTCGAGCCGGTCTCGGCGATCGTCAAGCGGTTCTCCACCGGCGCGATGTCCTACGGATCGATCTCGCAGGAGGCGCACGAGACGCTCGCGATCGCGATGAACCGGCTGGGCGGCAAGTCCAACACCGGTGAGGGCGGCGAGGACCCGGAGCGGCTCCACGACCCCGAGCGTCGCAGCTCGATCAAGCAGGTCGCCTCCGGTCGCTTCGGCGTGACCTCGGAGTACCTGACGAACTCCGACGACATCCAGATCAAGATGGCGCAGGGCGCGAAGCCCGGCGAGGGTGGCCAGCTGCCCGGCAACAAGGTCTACCCGTGGGTGGCCAAGACGCGGCACAGCACGCCCGGCGTGGGCCTCATCTCGCCGCCGCCGCACCACGACATCTACTCGATCGAGGACCTGGCCCAGCTGATCCACGACCTGAAGAACGCGAACCCGGTCGCCCGGGTGCACGTGAAGCTGGTCGCCGAGGTCGGTGTCGGCACTGTTGCCGCGGGTGTGTCCAAGGCGCACGCGGACGTGGTGCTGATCTCCGGCCACGACGGTGGCACCGGCGCCTCGCCGCTGACCTCGCTCAAGCACGCCGGCGGTCCCTGGGAGCTCGGCCTGGCCGAGACCCAGCAGACGCTGCTGCTCAACGGCCTGCGCGACCGGATCGTCGTCCAGACCGACGGCCAGCTCAAGACCGGGCGCGACGTCGTCATCGCAGCACTGCTCGGTGCCGAGGAGTACGGCTTCGCGACCGCGCCGCTGGTGGTCTCCGGCTGCATCCTGATGCGGGTCTGCCACCTCGACACCTGCCCGGTCGGCGTGGCCACGCAGAACCCGGTCCTGCGCGAGCGCTACTCCGGCAAGGCCGAGTACGTCGTGAACTTCTTCGAGTACGTCGCGGAGGAGGTGCGCGAGATCCTCGCCGAGCTCGGCTTCCGCACGCTCGACGAGGCGATCGGTCGCGCCGAGGTGCTCGACTCCGCCAAGGCCGTCGAGCACTGGAAGGCCTCCGGGCTGGACATCTCGCCGATCTTCCACGTCCCGGACCTGCCCGAGGGTGCTGCCCGGCGCAACACCACCGGCCAGGACCACGGCCTGGACAAGGCGCTCGACAACGAGCTGATCGCGCTGGCCCAGCCGGCGCTCGAGAAGGGCGAGCCGGTGCGCGCCCAGGTCGAGGTCCGCAACGTGAACCGGACGGTCGGCACGATGCTCGGCCACGAGGTCACCAAGCGGTACCGCGGCGAGGGCCTCCCCGAGGGCACCATCGACATCACCCTGGTCGGGTCGGCCGGGCAGTCGTTCGGAGCGTTCGTGCCGAAGGGCGTGACGCTGCGGCTCGAGGGCGACGCCAACGACTACGTCGGCAAGGGCCTCTCCGGCGGCCGTCTGGTGGTGCGCCCGAACCGGGCCGCGACCTTCGACGCCTCGCAGCAGATCATCGCGGGCAACACGATCGGCTACGGCGCGACGTCGGGGCAGATCTTCCTGCGCGGCCAGGCCGGTGAGCGGTTCTGCGTGCGGAACTCCGGCGTCACCGCGATCGTCGAGGGCGTGGGCGACCACGGCTGCGAGTACATGACCGGTGGCACCGTGGTGGTGCTCGGTCCGACCGGGCGCAACTTCGCGGCCGGCATGAGCGGAGGTACGGCGTACGTGCTCGACCTGGACCCGAACCGGACCAACACCGAGCTCGTCGACCTCGGGCCGGTCCCGGCCGAGGAGTCGGAGTCCCTCAAGGCTCTGGTCACCCAGCACGCCGAGGAGACCGGTTCGACGGTCGCCGAGGCGCTGCTGTCCGACTGGGACGCGTCGCTGGCCCGCTTCACCGAGGTGATGCCGCGCGACTACCGCGTCGTGATGGAGGCCAAGGCGAAGGCCGAGGCAGACGGACTGGGCGAGGCGGACGTCGCCAAGAAGATGATGGAGAGTCTCCATGGCTGACCCCAAGGGATTTCTGAACCACGGCCGCGAGGTTGCCGGACGTCGTCCGGTCGACGAGCGCGTCGGTGACTGGGACGAGGTCTACCCGGGTGGTCCCGGCCGCGCGCTGCTGCCGATCATCCGGACCCAGGCCTCGCGCTGCATGGACTGCGGCATCCCGTTCTGCCACCAGGGCTGCCCGCTGGGCAACATCATCCCGGAGTGGAACGACCTGGTGTACCGGGACGACTGGGACGCGGCGATCGAGCGGCTGCACGCGACCAACAACTTCCCGGAGTTCACCGGTCGCCTCTGCCCGGCCCCGTGCGAGACCGCCTGCGTCCTGGGCATCAACCAGGACCCGGTGACCATCAAGAACGTCGAGGTCTCGATCATCGAGCGGGCCTTCGAGTCCCACAACGTGCGGCCGCAGCCGCCGGAGTGGCTCTCGGGCAAGACCGTCGCGGTGATCGGCTCCGGCCCGGCCGGCCTCGCCGTCGCCCAGCAGCTCACCCGTGCCGGTCACACCGTCGCGGTCTACGAGCGTGCCGACAAGATCGGCGGCCTGCTGCGCTACGGGATCCCCGAGTTCAAGATGGAGAAGAAGGTCCTCGACCGGCGTCTCGAGCAGATGCGCCGTGAGGGCACCGTCTTCCGTGCCGGCGTCCAGGTCGGCGAGGAGCTGACCGGCGACCAGCTGCGCGACCGGTACGACGCGGTGGTGCTGGCGATCGGCTCGACCGTCGGTCGTGACCTGCCGGTCCCGGGTCGTGAGCTCGGTGGCATCCACCAGGCGATGGAGTTCCTGCCGCAGGCCAACCGCGTCGCACTCGGGGAGACCGTGCCGGACCAGATCCGCGCCGACGGCAAGCACGTCGTCATCATCGGCGGTGGCGACACCGGAGCCGACTGCCTGGGCACCTCGATCCGCCAGGGTGCCGCGTCGATCACCCAGCTGGAGATCATGCCGCGTCCGGGCGAGGACCGGCCGGTCAACCAGCCGTGGCCGACGTACCCGATGACGTTCCGGGTCTCCTCGGCGCACGAGGAGGGCGGCGACCGGGTCTACGCGGTCTCCACCCAGGAGTTCGTCGGTGACGAGAACGGCAACGTCAAGGAGCTGCGCCTCGTCGAGGTCGACTCCAAGTTCCAGCCGGTCGAGGGCACCGAGCGGGTCATCCCGGCCGAGCTGGTGCTGCTCGCCATGGGCTTCACCGGCCCGGAGCGCGAGGGTGTCGTCGAGCAGCTCGGTGTCGACCTGGACGAGCGCGGCAACATCGTGCGCGACGCCAAGTACGCCTCCACCGTCGAGGGTGTCTTCGTCGCGGGTGACGCCGGTCGCGGTCAGTCGCTGATCGTCTGGGCGATTGCCGAGGGTCGTGCCGCCGCTGCCGCGGTGGACCGCTTCCTCACCGGTGGCGCCACCACGCTGCCGGCGCCGATCCCGCCGACCGAGCGTCCCGTCACCGCCTGACGTTCCGACGTCGTTCCCAACCCGTTCACCGCGCCCGCGGTGAGCGGGTTGGATCGTTCAAGCGCCGGACCGATACGCTGGGCGGGTGCGTAGAGCAAAGATCGTCTGCACGCTCGGCCCGGCCGTCTCCACCAAGGAGAGCATCAGGGCCCTCGTCGACGCAGGCATGGACGTCGCCCGGTTGAACCTGAGCCACGGCACGTACGCCGAGCACGAGGCCGTCTACCGGATGGTCCGTGAGGCCTCCGACGAGAGCGGCCACGGCGTCGGCATCTTCGCCGACCTGCAGGGACCCAAGATCCGGCTCGGCTGGTTCCGCGACGGTGGCTGCCGGATCCAGACCGGCCAGGCGTTCACGATCACCACCCGCGAGCTCTCCGGGGACAACGAGATCGCCTCGACGACGTACGAGGGTCTGCCCGGCGACGTCAGCGAGGGCGACCAGATCCTCATCGACGACGGCAAGGTCCGGCTGCGGGTCACCGCGGTCGAGGGCACCGAGGTGCACACCACGGTCGTCGTCGGTGGCCGGGTCTCCGACCACAAGGGCATCAACCTGCCCGGCGTCCCGGTCAGCGTGCCGGCGCTCTCGGAGAAGGACATCGAGGACCTGCGCTGGGCGCTGCACGTCACCGTCGACTTCATCGCGCTGTCGTTCGTGCGTTCCGCCGCCGACGTCGAGGACGTCCGCCGGGTCATGCGCGAGGAGGGAGTGATGCTCCCGGTGATCGCGAAGATCGAGAAGCCGCAGGCGATCGACAACCTCGACGAGGTGATCAAGGCCTTCGACGGCTTCATGGTCGCGCGCGGTGACCTCGGCGTGGAGTGTCCGCTCGAGGACGTGCCGTTCCTCCAGAAGCGCGTCGTCGAGAAGGCCCGCCGCAATGCCAAGCCGGTCATCGTCGCGACCCAGATGCTGGAGTCGATGATCACCAACCCGGCGCCGACCCGCGCCGAGGCGTCCGACGTCGCGAACGCCGTGCTCGACGGCGCCGACGCGGTGATGCTCTCCGGCGAGACCAGTGTGGGGGAGTACCCGATCGAGGCCGTGAAGACGATGGCCCGGATCATCTCGTCCACCGAGGACCACGAGCTGCACCACATGGCCGCCATCGACTGGCAGCCCCGCACCCGCGGCGGCGTGATCGCCAAGGCCGCGGCCGAGGTCGCCGAGCGGGTCGGTGCGAAGTACCTGGTCGCGTTCACCCAGTCCGGCGACTCCGCCAAGCGGCTGGCCCGCTACCGGGGCCACATCCCGGTGCTGGCGTTCACCCCGGAGTCGGCGGTGCGCTCACAGCTGTCGATGACCTGGGGGGTGGAGACCTTCAAGACCGTCTCGGTCGAGCACACCGATCAGATGGTGCGCCAGGTCGACGAGCAGCTCCTCAAGGCCGGCCGGGTCCAGGAAGGCGACCTGGTGGTGATCATCGCGGGCAGCCCGCCCGGCATCCCCGGTTCGACGAACGCGCTGCGCATCCACCGGATGGGGGATGCGATCAACGAGGTAGCGCCGGCGTACCGGGGTCTGACCTCGGGGATGTAGTCAGCCCAGTCGTTCGCGCCAGCGAGCGATGTCCCCGTCGTCGCGCAGCCGGACCACCGGAAGCTCGGGACGGTCGCGGAGCACGGCGTCGACCCGTTGGGCGACCTTCGGGTACGACGACCAGGCCCACCGGACGATGTGCTCGGGGTCGGTGAAGAAGTGCCGCAGCGGGCCTTCCCGGTTGCCGTTCCAGAGCTCCTCGCGCCGGAAGCGCCGCCGCAACGTCCGCCGGATCGCGCGCGACATCGTGCGCGAGCGCGGGTAGTCCAGCCACACGATCAGCTCGCACCGCTCGAGCAACATCGCGCGCGCCTCGCTGTACTGCCAGTCGGTGATCCACGCGCGGGAGGCGACCAGCTCCCGTACGTCGTCCAGGAACGACTCTCGCGGGACCCAGCCCTCGCCGTGGAACAGGCCGTCGATCTCGGTGTAGGGCAGGCCGAGCTGTCCGCCCAGCGACCGCCCGAGGGTTGTCTTGCCGCTGCCGGAGGCGCCGTTGATCAGGATGCGCTGTGGTCGGAAGCCGAGGTCGTCGTCCGGTCCGAGCAGCACCGGGTCACGCTAGCCGAGGTAGTCACGAGTCTGATCAATGTGGCTGTGATCGCGGCGGAATGCCAGCCACTTCGATCAGAATCAGTGCCCCGGGTGGGATTCGAACCCACACTGGACGGTGTTTGAGACCGCTTCCTCTGCCGTTGGGATACCGGGGCGACAGCAGGCGCAAACGCTACCGGAGCGGTACCTCCGCGACCCACTCGGTAGCCTGTGGCGCGTGACCGAGACCCCCGCAGCGCCGACTTCCGGCCCGACCCGACGCGTCGTGATCGCCGAGGACGAGGCGCTGATCCGCCTGGACCTCGCCGAGATGCTGGCCGAGGAGGGCTACGAGGTGATCGCCGCGGTCGAGGACGGCGAGCAGGCGGTGGCCAAGGTCGAGGAGCTGCGGCCGGACCTGGTGATCCTGGACATCAAGATGCCCAAGCTCGACGGCATCGCCGCGGCCGAGCGGATCGCCGGCCAGCGGATCGCCCCGGTCGTCATGCTCACCGCGTTCAGCCAGCGCGACCTGGTCGAGCGGGCCCGCGACGCCGGTGCGATGGCCTACCTGGTCAAGCCGTTCGGGAAGTCCGACCTGGTGCCGGCCATCGAGATGGCGGTGAGCCGGTTCTCCGAGCTCCAGCTGCTCGAGGCCGAGGTGGCCGACCTCAACGAGAGGCTCGAGACCCGCAAGGTCATGGACCGGGCCAAGGGCGTGCTCACCGAAAGCCTCGGGTTGAGCGAACCCGACGCGTTCCGGTGGATCCAGAAGACCGCGATGGACCTGCGCCTGTCGATGAAGGACGTCGCGGTCGGCGTGGTCGAGCACGGCGTCGAACCGCGCTGATCGATTCGGTGAGGTGACCTGCCGGTAACAGGTAACGGCGTTCGATCACGAATCGGCAACGGTGCCTTTCCGTCTCCGCAGAGCGCCCCGCAACGGATTCTCTGGTGCTAGCGTCCCCGAGAACCCGTGATCGTTCCTGTTTCGTCGATCACATCCATACCGTCACGCGGAGGAAGAATGATCCGTTCCAAGAAGTCTCTGACGACGTTCGCAGCCCTTGCGAGCGTCGCAGCCCTGACCCTGAGCGCCTGTGGCAGCTCGAGCGACAACAAGGACAACGGCGACAAGGGCAGCGCCAGCGCCCTGTGTGGCAAGAACATCGCCTTCCTCGGCGCCCTGACCGGTGACGCCGGTGCCCTCGGCCAGAACATGGTCAACGGCATCAAGCTCGCTCTCAAGGAGCACAACGACAAGAACGCCGACTGCCAGATCAACGTCAAGACGTTCGACTCGCAGGGTGACCCGAAGAACGCTCCGGCGCTCGCGACCCAGATCATCAACGACGACACCATCTTCGGTCTCGTCGGCCCGGGCTTCTCGGGTGAGTCGCTGGCCACCGGAAAGACCTTCTTCGAGGCCGGCCTCCCGTCGATCTCCCCGTCCGCGACCAACGTGACCATCACCAAGCAGGGGTGGACCACCTGGCACCGCGTGATCGGTAACGACGACGCCCAGGGCACCGCTGACGCGGGCTACCTGACCGGCACCGTCGGCGCCAAGAAGGTCTTCGTCGTCGACGACGGCCAGGACTACAGCAAGGGCCTCGCCGGCAAGGTGAAGGACGTGCTCGGTGCGGCTGCTGTCGACTCCGACCAGATCGCGGTGAAGCAGACCGACATGTCGGCCGTGGTCACCAAGATCAACGCTGCTGGTGCGGACGCTGTCTTCTACGGCGGCTACTACACCGAGGCCGGTCTGCTGGCCAAGGCGCTGCGCCAGAGCGGCTTCAAGGGCACCTTCATGTCGGGTGACGGCGCCGAGGACCCGAACTTCGTCACGGTTGCCGGCAAGGACGCCGCTGAGGGCGCTGTCCTCTCGGCCCCGGCTGGTCCGGCTCCGTCCGGGTTCGGTGCGACCGGCCTGTACGCCACCCAGGCGTACGACGCGACGAACATCTTCCTGGCTGCTGTCGACGCCGGTAAGTCCACCTCGAAGGAGATCAACGACTTCATCGGCAGCTACACCGCCGACGGCGTCAGCGGTCCGATCGCCTTCGACTCCAACGGTGACATCAAGGAGTCGAAGATCTACGCGTACTTCGTCAAGGACGGCAAGCTCGACGTCGCCAACCCGACCGCGATCTCCTGATCGCAGCCGGTCTGAAGTACTGAAACAGGCTGCGGCCGGAGGTAACCCCTCCGGCCGCAGCCATCAGAAGGCCGGGAGGGCCACTCTGTTGGACCTGAACATGACTCCGCTGACCCTGCACGAGCTGTTCGGCAACTTCGACAGCTTCACCAACTTCACCCTCGGTGGCTTGGTGTTCGGGGCGATCTACGCGCTCATCGCCCTGGGCTACACGATGGTCTACGGCGTCCTGCAGCTCATCAACTTCGCGCACTCAGAAGTCTTCATGTACGGCACCTTCGCCGTGGCGTGGGTCTTCATCCTGCTGCACGGAACGGACCAGGTCAGCTGGAGCCTGGGCCATGCCCTCCCGATATTGCTGGTCGCGCTGATAGGCGCGATGGCGATGTCCGCAGGGGTCGCGCTCTTGCTCGAGCGGGTGGCCTACCGCCCGCTGATCAACAAGAACGCACCCAAGCTGATCGCGCTGATCTCCGCGATCGGTGCGTCCTTCGCACTGTCCGAGGCGATGGGTCTGCGTGACAAGCTCACCCAGAAGATCGGTCTCGCGGACAACCTCAAGGACTACGTCTCGAAGCCGGGCGTCGCCATCCAGAACATGGGTCAGGCGCGGGACATCTACTCCAACCCCGTGACCATCGTGCCGAAGCACCTGTTCAACATCTTCGGCTACCGCGTGACCGACGTCGACCTGATGATCGTGGTCTCCGCGGTGCTGATGATGGTCGCGCTGGACCAGGTGGTCCGCCGGACCCGCTTCGGGCGGGGCATCCGGGCGGTCGCCCAGGACCCCGAGGCCGCGGCCCTGATGGGCGTCAACTCGACCCGGGTGGTCCAGGGGACGTTCCTGATCGGCGGCATGATGGCCGGTGCGGCCGCGACGCTCTACATGACCAAGATCGGATCCACCCAGCTGAACGCCGGCTTCCTGCTCGGCGTCAAGGCCTTCACGGCCGCGGTCATGGGTGGCATCGGCAACCTGCGCGGAGCATTGCTCGGCGGGCTCATCCTCGGCGTCGCCGAGAGCTGGGGTTCAGCCGTCTTCGGCGACACCTGGCGCGACGTCGTCGCGTTCGTCCTGCTGGTGCTGATCCTGCTGGTCCGTCCGTCGGGCATCCTGGGTGAGGCGCTCGGAAAGGCGCGTGCGTGATGATCGCCGAACGCTTCAGTGCCCTCCCCAAGCCGGCCAAGGTTCTCCTGGTCCTGGTCCTGGTGCTCTTCATCTACGCGCTCCCGCTGCTGCGGCCGCCGCTGATCACCACCGACCAGATCGACTTCGGTGGCGTGATGTTCACCGTGGCGATCTTCGCGCTGATCGCGCTGGGCCTGAACATCGTGATCGGGTACGCCGGCCTGCTCGACCTCGGGTACGTCGGCTTCTACGCCACCGGGGCGTACTCGATCGGCGTGCTCACCTCGCAGCACGGCAGCTGGCCGTTCTTCCTGACACTGCCGGTCGCCGTGGCGGTCACGATGGTCGCCGGCGTCATCCTGGGCGCGCCGACCCTGCGCGTCCGCGGCGACTACCTCGCCATCGTCACGCTCGGGTTCGGAGAGATCATCCGGATCACCGCCAAGAACGTCGACTGGCTCGGAGCTGCCGCGGGCATCAAGGACATTCCGCACCCGAACAACATCGGCCCGGCGCCGGAGCTGCCGTTCGACAAGGGTGGCTTCTTCGCGATCCCGCGCGTGGAGTGGAACGGTCTGATCCCGTCCCTGGACCACGAGCACGCGACCCACGTCCTGATCTTCGGGGCGACCGACGCGATCCCGTACTACTGGGTGATCCTCACCGCGCTGATCCTGGTGATCTTCGGCGACCGGCTGATCAAGGCCAGCCGCATCGGGCGTGCCTGGGAGGCCACCCGCGAGGACGAGGACGCGGCCGAGCTGATGGGCGTGCCGACCTTCAAGTACAAGCTGATGGCGTTCGCTCTCGGAGCGGCGATCGGTGGCCTCGCCGGCGCGTTCTACGCCAGCGGGCAGGGCGGCTACATCAACCCGGACAGCTTCCCGCTGCTCTACTCGATGCTGTTCGTCGCCGCCGTCATCGTCGGCGGGTCGGGCAACCGGTGGGGCGCGATCGTGGGCGGTGTGCTGGTCGCCTACCTGCCCGAGCGGTTCCGCGACTTCGCCGACTACCGCTTCCTGGTCTTCGGCCTGGCCTTGATGATCCTGGCGATCTGGCGGCCCGAGGGTCTGCTGCCGCCGAGACGGACGAAACGAGCCAAGGCTGCCGCAGCCGAGATCGAGGCTCTCGAAGAGGGCGAGATCGAGCCGGAGGAGGTGCAGCATGCCTGAGTCCCGGGCAGTGCTCGAGGTCGACGACGTCACCATCCGCTTCGGCGGACTGACGGCGCTGGACTCGGTGAGCTTCGAGATTCGCGAGGGGGAGATCCTCGGGCTGATCGGGCCGAACGGCGCCGGCAAGACCACCTGCTTCAACGTGATGACCGGCGTCTACCAGGCGACCTCGGGCCAGGTGCGTTTCGACGGCCGCCCGCTGACGAAGCTGAAGCGGCACAAGATCACGCAGCTCGGCATCGCCCGGACCTTCCAGAACATCCGGTTGTTCAAATCGATGACCGTGCTCGAGAACGTGATGGTCGGCACCGATGCGAACAGCAAGGTCGGGTTCTTCGACGCCCTGTTCCGGCTGCCGCGGCACCGCCGCACCGAGGCCGAATCGCTGGCCCGGGCGAAGGAGATCCTCGAGGTCGTCGGGATCAAGGCCCGGTACGACGAGCTCGCGTCGAACCTCTCCTACGGCGACCAGCGCCGTCTGGAGATCGCCCGCGCGATGGCCACCGGTCCCAAGCTGCTCTGCCTGGACGAGCCGGCGGCCGGCTTCAACCCGGCCGAGAAGCAGAAGCTGATGGAGCTGATCCGCAAGGTGCGCGACGAGGGCTACACCGTGCTGCTGATCGAGCACGACATGCGCCTGGTCATGGGCGTCACCGACCGGATCGTGGTGCTGGAGTTCGGCAAGAAGATCGCCGAGGGCTCGCCGGCCGAGATCCGCGACAACCCCGCCGTCATCGCGGCCTACCTGGGAGTGGACGAAGAAGATGCTTCTTGAGGTCGACGGGCTCTGCGTCAACTACGGGCACATCGAGGCGATCCGGGACATCAGCTTCGGGGTCGAGGAAGGCACGATCACGACGCTGATCGGGGCCAACGGTGCCGGCAAGACGACCACGCTGAAGACCATCTCCGGTCTGCGCAAGGTCCGCGCGGGGACGATCAAGTTCGACGGGAAGGACATCACCAACCTGCCGCCGTTCGAGCGGGTGATGATGGGCCTGAGCCAGTCGCCCGAGGGCCGCGGTTGCTTCCCGGGCATGACCGTGCTCGAGAACCTCGACATGGGCGCCTACGTCCGCAAGGACCGCAAGACGCCGGCCTACCGGGCTGACCTGGACCGTGTCTTCGACCTGTTCCCGCGGCTCAAGGAGCGGGAGAAGCAGGCGGCCGGCTCGATGTCCGGCGGCGAGCAGCAGATGCTCGCGATCGGGCGCGCCCTGATGGCCAAGCCGCGGCTGGTGCTCCTCGACGAGCCGTCCATGGGTCTGGCGCCCAAGTTGATCCAGCAGATCTTCACCATCATCAGCGAGATCAACAGCCAGGGCACCACGGTGCTGCTGGTCGAGCAGAACGCCGCCCAGGCGCTGAAGCGTTCGCACCACGCGCACATCCTGGAGACCGGCGAGATCGTGAAGTCCGGGACCGGGGCTCAGCTCGCCAGCGACGACAGCGTGAAGGCTGCCTACCTCGGCGGGGACGTCTGAGGTTTCGACAGGCTCAACCAGCACGGGACAGGCTCAACCAGCACGGGGCAGGCTCAACCAGCCCAGGGCGTTAGCGGAACCAGGTCACCACTTCGACCAGCACCGGCGCGAAGACGAGCGCCGGGAGCAGGTCGCCGACCTTCAGCTGCTTGATCTCCAGCAACCGCAGCGCGACCCCGACCAGCATCAGACCGCCGGTCGCGGTGAGTGCGGCCAGGTGTGCGTCCGGGAGGAAGTCGCCGAGCGCGGCGCCGAGGGCGGTCAAACCACCCTGGATCACCACCAAGGTGACGATGCTGGCGGCCACGCCCCACCCGAAGGCGGCGGCGAAGGCGATCGAGGCGAAGCCGTCCAGGGCCGACTTCAGCAGCAACTGGTCTGGTCCTTTGCCGATGCCCTCGGTGATCGATCCGAGGATCGTCAGCGGCCCGACGCAGAAGACCAGGGAGGCCGTCATGAACCCGGTGACGAACCGGTCGCGAGCCTCGTGGTCGACCTCGGGCTCGCCGTCACGACGTCGGGTGAGACGCCGCTGCAACGAGTCCCCGAACCCCTCGAGGCGGTCCTCGATCCGCAGCAGCGAGCCGAGAATCGCCCCCAGCAGCAGGGCTCCGAGCACGATCAGCATGGGCGCGGAGTCGCCGACGGCCTCGCTCAGCGCGTCGTCGGAGACCGCCGTCGCCGAAGACGCGGCGATCAGCAGGGTGACCAGGCCGAGGGCGTCGGTGACCACGCTGCGGGTCCGCAGCGGGAGCCGGTGGCCGATCAGGACACCGAGGGTGCTGCCGACGAGAACCGTGGAGGCGTTCACCACCGTGCCGGTTCCGATGAACACTCGTCGCTCCTTCTCAACACCCTCTTGCGGATAGAAGTCAGAAGCGTAGTCTGACCCGCAGTCCGGCAACCGGTCACCGTGGGGGTGAGAACAGTCGATGTCCCGTCACCTGCTCGAAATCAGGGATGCGCGTCCCGAGGACGCCGCCGCGTTGCTGAAGCTCTGGTCCGAGGCAGGTAGCCGGGGCGCCGAGCAGCCGAACGCCCGTCCGCTGGAGGACGCGACCGCCGCTCTGGCGCAGGTCGCCGCGGACCCGGACGAGCGGGTCGTGGTCGGGCTCTACGAGGGCGAGGTCGTCTCGGCCATCCACCTGCGCCGCGCCGCGATGAGCCCGCTGCACACCGACATGGCCGTGCACACGTCGTACCTGATCGTCCGCCCCGAGCACCGCAAGCACGGCTTCGCCCGGGCGCTCCTGGACTCAGCCGTCACCTGGGCCGAGGACAAGGACGTCGCGCACGTCACCGCGATCACCTCGAGCGGCTCGCGGGACACCAACCGCTTCCTGGCCCGTCTCGGCCTCGGCACCGTGGCCACCGTCCGGGTGGCGGGGACCGGGATGCTGCGTCGCAAGCTCACCCCGGAGTCGTTGCGGCCGAACACGCCGCGCAACCTCGGCCTGATGCTCGCCCAGCGCCGGTCGATCCAGCGCCGGGCGATCGAGCAGGCGCTGCGCGGGGAGCGCGCCCAGGAGGGCTGACTCAGCCGACCTGCGGCGGGTCGATCAGCGCGCAGGTGATCCGGGAGGTGCAGACGCGCTTGCCGCGCTCGTCTCTTATGACGATCTCGAACGCCGCGGACGTGCGTCCGAGGTGGATGGCGGTCGCGGTCCCGGTGACGATTCCCGAGGTCGCGGCCCGGTGGTGGGTGGCGTTGATGTCCACCCCGACCGGGACCTTGCCCAGCGGACCGGCGTGCAGGCCGGAGCCCATCGATCCGAGGGTCTCGGCCAGGACCACGGACGCCCCGCCGTGCAGCAGGCCGTAGGGCTGGGTGTTGCCTGCGACGGGCATGGTGGCCACGATCCGCTCCGGCGAGAGCTCGATGACCTCGATGCCCATCTTCTCGTTCAGCGCGCCCATTCCCTGCGGCATCGCAGCGATGTACTCGGCGATCGCCGCCGCGTTGTCGTGCTCGTTGCTCATGAGTCCCATCCTGCCGCCCGCCCCCGCTGACCTTGTCGGCGGCACCCACTAGGGTCGAGTCGTGCCAGACAATGAGCGTCCCCGCCTGCTGCTCCTCGACGGCCACTCGCTGGCCTACCGCGCGTTCTTCGCGCTGCCGGTCGAGAACTTCTCCACGGTCACCGGGCAGCACACCAACGCCGTCTACGGCTTCACCTCGATGCTGGTCAACGTCCTGCGCGACGAGCAGCCGACCCACGTGGCGGTCGCGTTCGACAAGTCCCGGCACACCTTCCGCCTCGAGGAGTACTCCGAGTACAAGGCGAAGCGGAACAAGACGCCCGACGAGTTCAGCAGCCAGCTCTCGCTGCTCCAGCAGCTCCTGGACACCTTCAGCATCCGGCACCTGATGATGGACGGCTTCGAGGCCGACGACATCATCGCGACGTTGACCACCCAGGCGCTGGCCGCCGGCTACGAGGTGCTGATCCTCACCGGCGACCGCGACTCGCTGCAGCTGGTCACGCCGGACTCCACGGTCCTGTATCCGATGCGGGGCGTCTCCGAGCTCGCTCGGATGACTCCGGACGCGGTCCAGGCGAAGTACCTGGTGCCGCCGCACCGCTACCCGGAGCTCGCGGCTCTGGTCGGCGAGGACTCCGACAACCTGCCGGGCATCCCCGGGGTGGGGCCGAAGACCGCCGCCAAGTGGATCGAGACGTACGACGGACTCGACAACGTCATCAACCGGGCCGACGAGGTCGGCGGCAAGGCGGGGGAGAACCTGCGCGCCCACATCGACGACGTGATCCGCAACCGGCGCCTGAACGCACTTGTCCGCGATCTGTCGCTGGAGCTCGGCCTCGACGACCTGGGCCGCACCGAGTGGGACCGGCAGTCCGCGCTCGCGCTGCTCGACGAGCTGGAGTTCCGGGGCGAGCTGCGCACCCGGATCATGGACGTGCTGGCGCCGGAGGACGAGCCCGAGGTGGAGGGTGGCTTCGACCTGGCGGGGGAGACCGTCGCGCCCGGTGAGCTGGCCGGATTCCTGGACGGCTTGGGCAACGACGCGACTGGCCTGCACGTCCGGGGCAGCTGGGGCTCGGGATCGGGTCGGGTCGAGGGCCTCGGGTTCGCCCAGGGCAGCGGCCGCGCGGCCTACGTCGACGCGGCCGGCCTGACCCCTGAGGACGACCAGGCGCTCGCGGACTGGCTGGCCGACGCGGGGAAACCGAAGATCCTGCACGACGCGAACGGTCCGCTGCTCGCGCTCGGCGCGCACGGCTGGACGGTCGACGGTCTGGTCAGCGACACCGCGATGATGGCCTACCTCGTCGCGCCCGACCAGCGCTCCTACGCCCTGGCCGACCTGACCCTGCGCCACCTCAAGCGCGAGCTCAAGCAGGAGAGCGGGGACGACCAGGGGCTGCTCTTCGAGACCGGTGACGAGGTCGCCGAGGCGGCGATGCTGCACGCGCGTGCGGTCGTGGACCTGTGCGCGGTCCTCGCCGGAGAGCTCGACGACCGGGGCGGCACCCGGCTGATGGACGAGATCGAGCTGCCGCTGGTCGAGGTCCTCGTCGGGATGGAGCGGGTCGGCATCGCGGTCGACCACGACTTCCTGGCAGGGCTCGAGTCCGAGTTCGGCGACCAGGTCCGCGAGGCCGCGACCGAGGCCTACGAGGTGATCGGCAAGGAGATCAACCTCGGCTCGCCCAAGCAGCTCCAGGTCGTGCTCTTCGAGGAGCTCGACATGCCGAAGACCAAGCGCACCAAGACCGGGTACACCACCGACGCCGACGCGCTGCAGGACCTGTTCGCGAAGACCGAGCACCCGTTCCTCGCACACCTGCTGCGGCACCGCGACGTGTCCCGGCTCCGCCAGACCGTCGAGGGCCTGATCAAGACGATCGCCGAGGACGGCCGGATCCACACCACCTTCAACCAGCTGATCGCGGCGACCGGTCGGCTTTCCAGCACCGAGCCGAACCTCCAGAACATCCCGGTGCGCACCGAGGAGGGCCGCCGGATCCGCGAGGCCTTCGTGGTCGGCGACGGGTTCACCGAGGTGATGACGGCCGACTACAGCCAGATCGAGATGCGGATCATGGCCGACCTGTCCGAGGACGCCGGCCTGATCGAGGCGTTCAACTCCGGCCGCGACTTCCACCAGGTCACCGCGGCCCGCGTCTTCGGGGTCGAGCCGACCGAGGTCAACACCGAGATGCGGGCCAAGATCAAGGCGATGAACTACGGCCTGGCCTACGGCCTGTCGGCGTTCGGGCTCTCCCAGCAGCTCAAGATCGACACCGGCGAGGCCCGGGGGCTGATGGACGAGTACTTCGAGACCTTCGGCGGCATCCGGGACTACCTGGCCGGCGTGGTCGACGAGGCTCGCAAGACCGGGTTCACCGAGACGATCATGGGCCGCCGCCGGTACCTGCCCGACCTGACCAGCGACAACCGCCAGCGCCGCGAGATGGCTGAGCGGATGGCGCTGAACGCCCCGATCCAGGGTTCGGCCGCGGACATCATCAAGGTCGCCATGCTCAACGTGGACCGCGCCATCAAGGCCGAGGGGCTCGCGTCCCGGATGCTCCTGCAGGTGCACGACGAGCTCGTCTTCGAGGTGGCTCCGGGGGAGCACGACGCCCTGGAGAGCCTGGTCCGCAAGCAGATGGCCGCGGCCGCCGAGCTCACCGTGCCGCTGGACGTCTCGGTCGGGGTGGGCGCCAGCTGGCACGCTGCGGCCCACTAGCCGCACGCGAGAACGAAACCGACAAGTAACCACATTCCGGTCGACTCGTTGTTCTGGGCAGACCTGCCCCGAGGAGACCCGCATGACCGCCACCACCCTGTCCCCGCTGATGGCCCAGTTGCTGCTGGTCGCCCTCCTCGCGTCCTGCGTCGTGCTCGCGGCGTACAGCAAGTGGTCCCTGGTCCGGGAGGCCCGCGGGCTGGAGATCCACGCCCACGCGGACGGCACCGTCCACGAGCACTTCCGCGGGGACGCCCCGCACACGCACCCGACCCTGGCCGAGCGTCACGAAGAGCTCCTGTCCCGGGTGTTCCGCGACCGCGTCTGACGCTCGGGCGAGCCCGATCCGGGCATATCGGCCTAGACCAGTCTGATCGTCTTCAATCACCCTCCGTTTTCGGAGTCATGATTTCCCGCCCCACGCGTCTCGTTTAAGAGATACACGTGGAGATGCGCTACTTTGTGCGCAAATGTTCCGGAATGAACCGGTTGGGAGGCCGGTCCGGAACTTGTCTGTGGGAGGAGATGCGCAGCTATGCGTAGACAAACTTTGTACGCCGGTGCCGTCCTGGCCCTGGCCGCGATGGGCGCGGTCATGGCTGGGTCGGCTCTCGGTCTCGAGCTCGAGTCCGTCGCCCTGCTGGGCGCGGCCATGGGTGCTGTCGTGGCGCTGGTCCCGGACCGCACGCCGACGACCCAGCTGGCCGGTTTCGCCGCCGGGTTCGTGATCGGCTGGTCCGGCTACATCTTCAGGGCCCAGTTCATGCCCGACACGACCGCCGGACGCGCGGTCGCGGTCGGCTTCGTGGTGATGGCCTGCGTCGCGGTCGCGTTCCTGACCAACGACCGCATCACGCTGTGGACCGTGATCCTGGGCGCGGGCGCCTTCGCCGGCGCCTACGAGTTCGCCTACAACCAGGCTCCGCCGGAGATCCTGTCGACCTCGGTGAGCACCGCCACCACGATGGCGTTCAACGTCGCGCTCGGCTTCCTGGCCGGCGTCGTGGCCGGTCCGGTCGTCGCCGGTGCGCAGGGGATGCGCCGTGGCCGTCCGACCCCGGACGCCCCCGAGGGCGACCACGTCGACGCGCCGGTCGAGGCTCCGGTCGCGACCAGCGCCGCAGCGACCGACGAGCGCGAGTTCACCACCCTGTCCGAGTTCATGAAGGAGACCGTCCGATGAGCGCCCTGAGCGCCCGGCGCGCCCGCCGGATCGGGGCCACCGCGGCCGCGATCACGCTGGCCGGCCTCGCCATCAGCCCGTCGCTCGCGGCGGCCGCGACCACCGAGGGTTCCGGGGTCGACGTCGTCAACACCGAGACCATCCAGGTCTACCTCGGCGCCGACGGCCACCTGGAGAGCAAGCGCGTCTACGAGCAGCTGGCCCTGACCGGCCACGGCCCCGTCGACCTGCTCAACCCGGTCTCCACCGACGGCCTGCGCAACATCGACGGCTTCGGCGGCTTCAAGCTCGACGGCAGCAAGCAGGTCATCAAGACCACCGTCGACGGCACCAAGCAGTACCGCTCGGTCAGCAACTACGACGGCGCGCTGCCGGTATCGGTGACGCCCACGTACACGCTGGACGGCAAGACCGTGAAGCCCGGCGACGTCGTCGGCAAGTCCGGCAAGCTCCGGGTCGACTTCACGGTGGCCAACAAGACCGTCACCCCGAAGGAGCTCACCTTCGACGACGGTGCCGGCGGCACCATCACCAAGACCGTCAACGTCCCGGTCCCGCTGGTCGGTCAGCTGACCACCACGCTGCCGAAGAGCTTCACCGAGGTGAAGCCGGACGCCGTGGCCAGCGCCGCGGGTGATGGCACCGGTGGCACCGCGCTGACCTACAACATGACGCTGTTCCCGCCGATCGGCGAGACCACCACCACGTTCGGCTACTCGGCCACCATCAAGAACGGTGTCGTGCCGCGCGTCGAGGTCGGCCTGCTGCCGGTGGACCCGCTGGCCAGCCCGACGTTCAAGACCGCCTCGGACGGCTACAGCACGGGTGCGACCACCGGTGCCGAGCTGGTCTCGGGTGCGTCCCAGATCGACAGCAACCTGCTCAAGCTGCGCGACGGCGCGTCCACCCTGGTCGCCGGTCTGCTCAAGCTGAGCGACGGTGCCGACCAGCTGCACAGCGGTCTCGCCGACGATGCCGCTCCTGGTGCGCGCAAGCTCGCCGCGGGCGCCAAGCAGCTGTCCAGCGGTGCGAGCCAGGTCAACGACGGTGCCGGTCAGCTGCACCAGGGCACCTCGGACGCCCTTGCGGGCGCGGACCAGCTCAAGGACGGCCTCGGTCAGATCAGCGGCGGTCTGAGTCAGCTCGCCGACCAGCTGCCGGCCGCCGGTCCCGGCATCCAGCAGTTGATCGACGGCGTCAACCAGATCACCGCCGGTTTCGGCGCGGCCGGCCAGGCCGGCACGCTGATCGACGGCCTGACCCAGCTGAACGCGGGTGCGACCGCGCTGAAGACCGGTCTGACCGGTCAGGTGGCCCCGGGCATCGGCCAGGCCAAGGCCGGGGTCGACCAGGTACGCGCCGGTCTGAACGCCGCCGTGACTGCGGGTGGTTCCATCGACCAGTTGCTCGCCGGCCTGAACGCGATCAAGAACAACGCCCTGCCCGGCATGGACTGCGGTCCGGTGTGCCAGGGCACGCTCGCGGCGGGCGTCATTCCCGGCGTGCAGCAGAGCAAGACCGACCTGTCCACGGCGTACGCCGGGCTGGGCCTGGTCTCCGGTGGCCTCCAGCAGGTGCTCGACGGCCTCAACGGCCAGATCGTGCCGGGTCTGACCCAGCTCGAGGGTGGTGCAGCAGCGGCCAAGGCCGGCGCGGCCCAGCTGAAGGCGGGCAACCAGCAGGTGGCTGACGGGCTGACCGAGCTCAAGGGGAAGCTCGCGGCGGCGATCGCGGGCGTGCTCCAGCTCAACTCCGGTGCTGCCGACGCCTACGCCGGCTCGGGCGACCTCGCCAGCGGGCTCGGCCAGCTGGACGCCGGCACCGGTGACCTCGCCGACGGCACCGCCAAGCTGTCCTCCGGCGCATCGCAGGTCTCCGGCGGCGCCGGAGACCTGGCGGACGGTCTGGGCACGGCGGCGGACGGCTCCGGCCAGATCGCCGACGGGCTCAAGCAGGCCTCCGGCAAGGCGCCGGAGATCCCGGACGGCGCCAACCGGCTCTCGAAGGAGGGCACCAGCAAGATCGTGACCTCCGGCAAGGAGACGGTCGCGAACTACGGCCAGCTCTACGCCGAGCTCGCCGCCGGTGCCAAGCGGGCCCAGACCGAGTCGATGGCGTTCGGTGCCCCGGCCGGCGCCGAGGGTCTGACCGCCTACTCGTTCGTCATCCGTGGCGACGACGGCGAGTCGAGCCGCAACGTCACCCGGTCCGCAGCGGCCCTGGCCCTGGTGGCACTGGCCACCGGCGTCTCGGTGCTGCGCCGCCGGATGGTCGCCGCCTAGCCCGGACTACTGGGCCAGATCGGCCACGTAGAGAGCCGTGCCCGGGGTCAGTCGGCCCCGGGTGCGGCTCCAGCCGCCCCAGACCCGGTCGTGGTCCGCCGGCCACTCCGGCTCGACCAGGTCGACGATCCGGTAGCCGTGGGTGGACAACGCCCGGACCCAGTCGCCCAGGGTCCGGTGGTGCTCCACGTAGGAGGTCTCGCCGGTCTCGTCGTCGACCTCGACGTACGGCGTGCGGTCCCAGTAGGACTGGTTGGCCAGCAGGCCGCCCTCGCCAGGGTCGTCCTGGAACATCCAACGGGTCGGGTGGGTCACCGAGAACGCCAGCCTGCCCCCGGCCCGCGTGACCCGGGCCATCTCGCCGACCAGCGCGTCCGCGTCGGCGATGAACTGGAGCGCGCCGAACGCGGAGAAGACCACGTCGAACGCGTCGTCCGCGAAGGGGATCGCCGCCGCGCCGGCGCACACCACCGGCACCCGGACGTCGTGCTCGAGGTCGATCCGGCGGCTGTGCTGCAGCTGGCGCATCGAGACGTCGAGGCCCACCGGGCGTCCGCCGCGGGCCAGCACCCACCGGGAGCACTGTCCCGCCCCGCAGCCGAGCTCCAGGACGTCCTTCCCGGTGACATCGCCGAGCGCACCGACGTGGTCCTCGCGGACGCCCTCAGGCCCCCAGAGGAACCCGTCGTCCCCGAGGAATTCGCCGTGGGTGGCCTGGTACTCGTCGGCGTAGCGGTCCCAGTCGGCCCGGTTGGCCAGCAGCGAGTCGCGCTCGTCGACCGGCCTGCGCTCGGGCCGCACCGGCCTGTGCTCGAACATGGGGCTGATGATGGCAGGTCCGCGGGGGAGGCGCTGGTTGGACTCAGGCCCCAATTCCGCCGTATTCTGTGCGTTGCGCCAGAAGTCTGCCTGAGTCTCAGACGTAGCAGTCTCTAGCTCGCTGTCAGCCCGGTGAACGTAGCGGGTAAGCGAAAAACATTTCGTGATGGTGAAACAGGACGTTCTGCGTGCGCCCACAACAACATCTGTCCACCAAGGATCCCATCCCTTATGACCACCACCCCCATCCTTTCCGACGCCCCCCAGGTCGCGATCAACGACATCGGCTCCGAGGAAGACTTCCTCGCCGCGATCGACGCGACCATCAAGTTCTTCAACGACGGCGACATCGTCGAGGGCGTCATCGTCAAGGTCGACCGCGACGAGGTCCTCCTCGACATCGGCTACAAGACCGAGGGCGTCATCCCGTCCCGCGAGCTCTCCATCAAGCACGACGTCGACCCCAACGAGGTCGTCCAGGTCGGCGACTCGGTCGAGGCCCTGGTCCTCCAGAAGGAGGACAAGGAAGGCCGCCTGATCCTGTCCAAGAAGCGCGCCCAGTACGAGCGCGCCTGGGGCACCATCGAGCAGGTCAAGGAAGAGGACGGCGTCGTCACCGGCACGGTCATCGAGGTCGTCAAGGGCGGCCTGATCCTGGACATCGGCCTGCGCGGCTTCCTGCCCGCGTCGCTGGTCGAGATGCGTCGCGTCCGCGACCTCCAGCCGTACGTCGGCAAGGAGCTCGAGGCGAAGATCATCGAGCTGGACAAGAACCGCAACAACGTCGTGCTCTCCCGCCGTGCGTGGCTCGAGCAGACCCAGTCCGAGGTTCGCCACGGCTTCCTGACCCAGCTCCAGAAGGGCCAGATCCGCAAGGGCGTCGTCTCCTCGATCGTCAACTTCGGTGCGTTCGTGGACCTGGGCGGCGTCGACGGTCTGGTGCACGTCTCGGAGCTGTCCTGGAAGCACATCGACCACCCGTCCGAGGTCGTCACGGTCGGTGACGAGGTCACCGTCGAGGTTCTCGACGTCGACATGGAGCGCGAGCGCGTGTCGCTGTCGCTCAAGGCGACGCAGGAGGACCCGTGGCAGCACTTCGCCCGGACCCACCAGATCGGCCAGATCGTGCCGGGCAAGGTCACCAAGCTGGTGCCCTTCGGCTCGTTCGTCCGCGTCGAGGAGGGCATCGAGGGCCTGGTGCACATCTCCGAGCTGGCCGAGCGCCACGTGGAGATCCCGGAGCAGGTCGTCCAGGTCAACGACGACGTCATGGTCAAGATCATCGACATCGACCTCGAGCGTCGCCGGATCTCGCTCTCGCTGAAGCAGGCGAACGAGACGTCGACCGCGGCCGAGGCCGAGGACTTCGACCCGACGCTGTACGGCATGAGCGCGTCGTACGACGAGGCCGGCAACTACATCTACCCGGAGGGCTTCGACCCGGACACGGGCGAGTGGCTCGAGGGCTACGACGACCAGCGCAAGGTCTGGGAGGACCAGTACGCCAAGGCGCACGCCCGCTGGGAGGCCCACGTCAAGCAGCAGGCCGAGGCGAAGGTTGCCGAGGTCGAGGCTGGCGAGGCCACCTCGTACAGCAGCGAGGCTCCCGAGGCCGAGGGCGGCTCGCTCGCCTCGGACGAGGCGCTGCAGGCGCTCCGCGAGAAGCTGACCGGCGGCAACTGACGCCAACGATCGAAGGGCCCCGACCAGCAGGTCGGGGCCCTTCGTCGTTCCTCAAGGTCGGCACTCCTAGCATGGGGGCGTGGGGTACGGCCGTTCGCTGGTGAGCCGCGCCCTGGGCCTGGTGCTCGGGGTGACGGTGAGCGCTGCCCTGAGTGCGGGCCTGGGGGCCACCGCGGCCTCGGCGGTCAACGACCCGACCCAGTACGACCCGGCCTGCCCGCCTGCGGCGGCCCCGGACCCGGCGTCCGATCCGGTGAAGATCCTGCTGACCGGGGACTCGATCACCAACGGCACCTCGGGTGACTACACCTGGCGGTACTTCTTCGACCACCGGTTGCGCGCTGCCGGGGTGAACTTCGACTTCGTCGGGCCGTGGAGCGACCTCATCGACTACACCACCTTCGAGTGGGGTCACCACGAGTACGCGGACTGCGACTTCGACCAGGACCACGACGCGCGCGGGGGAGCCCAGCTCGCCGAGCAGCTCGAGCCCTCGACGCTCAGCCCCGACGGGCACAGCCGGATCCGCTGGGCGACCGAGACCTACGACCCCGCCGTGGTGGTCGAGTTCTTCGGGTACAACGACCTGACCAAGCCGCGCGACCGCAGTGACCTGACGAGCGCGCCGTACACGGTCGACGAGCTGATCGCGAACGCGAAGAAGTACATCGACGAGGTCCGGGCCGCGAAGCCGGACGCGACGATCGTGATGGCGAACCTGGCCTACGCCGAGGTGCCGAACGGATCCGCGCAGAACAAGCTGCTGGTCTCCGAGGCGCCGGACTACAACAGCAAGCTGGCGGCCAAGGTGCCGACCTGGTCGACCGCGCAGAGCAAGGTGGTGCTGGCCGACGTCGCCAACCCGTCGTACTGGCGCGGGTATGCCGACACCTACGACGGGGCGCACCCGAACGCCCAGGGCGAGGTCGACCTGGCGGCCGGCATGGCGGACGCGTTCGCCCAGCTCGGGATCGGGCAGGCGGCGACGCTCCCGCTGCCCGTGATGCCGCTCGGTCCGCGCACGGTCCCGCAGCTCACCGGCCAGGGCCGGTTGCGCTCGGTCGCCCTGTTCTGGAAGCCGGTGCCGGGGGAGACCCGGATGCTGGTCTACTGCCGGGATCCGGCGGTGTCCTCGACGTGGAACCGTCTGCCGGACGTGGACCGCACCGTCGACAGCTCCGGTGTCGTCCACGGCAACAGCGTGGTCCTCACCGAGTGCGCCCCGGGCGGCCCGACCCTGAGCCAGGGCCACGGGTACGAGTTCGCCGTCCGCGCGGCGAAGGTGCGCGCGGTGGCGAACGACATCCTCTCCAACACCGTCGCCGTCACTGTGCCGATCCAGCTTGCGCGGGTCCAGGGCCTCTCAGGTTCGGCCGGGGCGCACCGGGTCACGCTGACCTGGAACGCCGTCAGCGACGCCGAGCAGTACATCGTCTACTGGCGCAAGCACGGGAGCACCGCGGCGTACAGCACCAAGTCCGTGACCGGCACGAGCGGATCGGTGAGCAACCTGGTCGCCGGCCGGGCCTACGACTTCCGGGTGCGTGCGACGGGGGCCGCGCCTGCCGGTCCGTACGCCGACCCGGTGACCGTTACCCCGCGCGGCTACATCACCACGGTTCCGGCGCGGCCCTCGCTGGTGCGCGAGTCCGCCCACCGGGTCCGGATCTCCTGGCACTCGGTTCACGGAGCGACGCGTTACCAGGTGCAGATCCGCAACGGCTACGGGGCCTGGCGGACGCTGGCCTGGACGTCGCGGACCAGCTACCTCAGTCCGAGCCTGACCGCGGGCAAGTCCTACGCCTTCCGGATCCGCCCCTACGACCAGGACGCCCCCGGCGGGGTCTCCGGGTCCAGCCGGATCACCGCGTGACACCCTGCTGCCATGTCCTCGGTTGATCCCGGCATCTTCGACGCCCCGCTTCGCGACCAGTTCGAGACGTTCATCGACGAACACAGGGCCGGCCTGACCGGCTGCCTCGACGGGCTCACCGAGGAGGAGGCGCGTCGCTCGCTGGTGTCCTCGAAGACCACGCTGCTCGGCCTGGTCAAGCACGCCGCTTTCGTCGAGAAGGTCTGGTTCGACGAGGGGATCAGCTGCCGCTCCCGGGAGGAGATCGGGATCCCGTCCACCCCGGACGAGTCCTTCGAGCTCACCGAGGAGGACACCATCGCCTCGGTGCGTCAGGCCCACCTGGAGGCCTGCGCGGCGTCCCGGGCGGCGACTGCGCCGCTCGGTCTGGACGACCTGATCCTCGGCAACCGCCGCGGACCGCTTCCGCTGCGCTGGGTGTACCTGCACGTCCTGCGCGAGCTGGCCCAGCACTGCGGCCACGCCGAGATCCTGCGCGAGCAGATCCTCGACACGCGCAGATAGTCCCGGGCGATCCGCACCGTTTCTGCGTCGGAAAGCAGCCGGATTGTTGGGGACTAACGGCTCAACGCAGCGTCGGCACCGGCTGACGGCGGCCGCGGACGACGGCTCCGAGGTCGTCCACGTCGGTGTACCCGGTCCCCGGGCCGGCGAAGTTGTCGCGGCGGACGAACACGACCAGCGACACCAGGCCGCTGACCATGGCGATGATGGCGATGGCTGAAGTGATGATCTCGTTCATGGCAGTAATCCTGCGCTCATCTCATTCCTGCCAACAGTGGCAGGAATGACACCTACCCTCGCTTTTCTGCCATGTTCGTGCGACCCTGGGCAGATGCTCAAGAACGTTGCCGTGATCGTCTTCGACGGGGTCGCCCCGTTCGAGCTGGGAGTCGTCTGCGAGGCCTGGGGGATCGACCGGACCGAGCACGGCGTCCCGGCCCTGGAGTTCGCCGTCTGCGCCGCCACGCCCCGGGTGCGCACCAGCATGGGCTTCGACCTGCACGTGGAGCACGGACTGGACCGGGCCGCCCAGGCCGACCTGATCTGCGTCCCCGCCGTGAAGGGCGTCGACTCGGTGCCGCAGGAGGTCCTGCAGCTGCTCCGCGACGCGGTTGCCCGCGGCGCCCGGGTGCTGTCGGTCTGCTCGGGATCGTTCGTGCTCGGGGAGGCGGGGCTGCTCGACGGCCGCGACTGCACCACCCACTGGATGCACGCCGAGGATCTCCAGGCGCGCTACCCGCGGGCCCGGGTGATCCCCGAGGTGCTCTACGTCGACGAGGACCCGGTGATCACCTCCGCCGGATCCGCGGCCGGCCTCGATGCCTGCCTGCACCTGTGGCGCAAGGAGTACGGCGCGAAGGTCGCCTCGATGGTCGCGCGCCGCATGGTCGTGCCGCCCCAGCGCGACGGAGGGCAGGCCCAGTACATCGCCCGCCCGGTGCCGGACTGCGATGCGCCGACGCTCGGCCCGTTGCTGACCTGGATCACCGAGAACCTGGGCGAGGACCACAGCGTCGAGGCGCTCGCGCGTCGCTCCCACATGTCGCCGCGCACGTTCGCCCGCCGGTTCCGGGCCGAGACCGGTGCCACGCCGCACGCCTGGGTGACGAAGCAGCGGGTGCTTGCCGCCGAGGAGCTGCTCGAGGCCAGCGACGCCTCGATCGAGTGGATCGCCGACGAGGTCGGCTTCGGCAATGCGGCGACCATGCGCCAGCACTTCACCCGGGTGCGCGGCGTGAGCCCGCAGGGCTACCGCCAGTCGTTCAGCTGCTCGGAGGAGGAGATGGGGCGACCTGCGTGAGCGACCGACGCAGGATCTTCCCCGTCAGGGTCCTCGGGATCGCCTCGAGTCGCTGGTAGTCCTTCGGCCGCTTCGGCGGTGAGAGCCGTTCGCGTGCCCACGCGGTCAGCTCCTCGGCCGTTGCCGGCCCGACGTAGGCCGCGCAGACCCGCTGGCCCCAGCGCTCGTCCGGTACGCCGAACACGGCGACGTCGGTGACCCCCGGGTGCTCGGCCAGCGCGTTCTCGACCTCGGCCGGGTACACGTTGACCCCGCCGGTGATCACCAGGTCCTCGCGACGGGCGTCGAGGTAGAGGTAGCCCTCCTCGTCGAGGTGGCCGAGGTCGCCCACGGTGAACGCGTCGCCGCGCCACGCGGCCTGTGTCTTCGCGGGCGCGTTGAAGTAGGTGAAGCGGGCGTGCTCCGGGACGGCGCACCAGATCAGGCCGTCCTCGTCGACCGCCAGCGTGCGCCCGGGACGGGCCCGTCCGACGGTGCCGGGGTGCAGCAGCCACTCCTCGCTGCGGCAGGCGGTGAACTGGCCCTCGGTCGATCCGTAGAACTCCCAGGTCGACCCCTCCGGGAAGACCCGGATCAGGCGACGCTTGAGCGGGTCGGGGCAGGGGGCGCCGGCGTGAGCGACCAGCCGGAACGAGTCCAGGTCCGGCCAGGCGTGCTCGTCCCAGTGCTCGAAGAGCCGCTGCAGGTGGGCCGGGGCGACGAACATCGAGGTCGGTCGGTGCTCCGCGATCGCCGCCGTCATGGCGGCAGGTTCGAACGCTCCCGGGGCCACGATCCGGCCACCCGCGAGCAGCGTCCCGATCGCGAAGCGCAGCGGAGCCGAGTGGTAGAGCGGACTGACCACCAGGTTCACGTCGCCCGCGTTGAAGCCCCAGAGCAAGCGCTCCTCGGCGAGCAGCGCGGCTGCAGCTTGGACGTCGAGCACGCCGCTGTAGACGCCCTTGGGCGCACCGGTCGTACCGCTGGTGACGTGCATCGGCCGGGCCAGCGGGACGTCGCCGGGTGCCCAGCCGAGCGCCAGTGCCTCGAGCTCGCTCGGATCGGTGACCACCAGCGTCGGCTCGAGGTCGGCGAGGATCCCGGCACGCTCGCTCTCGGTGAGGCGGGGGTCCATCGGGATCGGGATGATGCCGCGCACCAGCAGGGACAGCACCACGTCGACGTACCGGGCCGAGCCGGGGACCAGCAGCGCGACGCGGTCACCGGGGGACAGGTCGGCCGGGCTCACGCCGGCCATCCTCGCAGGCGCCGACGGGCTCGAGAAAAAAGGTCGGACCGAATCGGGAACTCGCCTCTGCGAGCCGGACATGAAGGAGCATGAGAGCGAACGTGGTCACTCGGCCACTGGTCGAACCGACAGGACAGGATGCGGACGTGCCGGACGTGGTCTCCGACGCAGCAACCGTCGAGTCGGTGCGGCGCGGGGAGCGCGAGGCGCTCGCCGCCCTGTTCGAGCAGTACGCCGACCGGCTGTACAACCACTGCTTCCGGCGCCTGGGTGACTACGCGGACGCCGAGGACGCGGTCTCGACGGTCTTCCTCACCGTCTGGAACCGTCGCCAGCGCATCCAGCTGCACGAGGGTTCCGCGGCGCCGTGGCTGTTCGGGGTCGCGACGAACGTGTGCCGCAACCTGGAGCGCGGCCGCCGCCGGCACCTGCGGGTGGTCGCGAAGGCCGGCTCGATCGACGACGGGGAAGCGCCCGATCCCGCCGACGGGGTGACCGATCGCCTCGCCGACGAGCAGCGGATGCGGGCGTTGCTGGACCAGGTCCGCACGCTCTCGCGCGGCGAGCAGGACGTGCTCGCCCTCGTCGTCTGGTCCGGGCTCAGCTACGCCGACGCCGCAGCAGCTCTCGACATCCCGGTCGGCACGGTCCGATCACGACTCGCCCGCGCCCGTGCGCGGCTCTCCAGCACCGAAGGAGCAGGAGCATGAACGACTTCCCGGACCTCGTCCCGCCGCCTGAGCGGCCCCTGACCCCGCTGCAGCGCGACCGGCTACGGGCAGCCCTGCCTCTCCAGGACGCTCCCGGTGAGCGCCACTGGTTCGTTCCCGCGGTGGCGGCTGCGGCGGTCCTCGCCGTCGTCGGGGGCGGTGTCGTGCTCAGTCGCACCCTGAGCAACGACGAGCCTTCTCCGGCTCCGCTGACCGGTGGCCCGAGGGCCAACCCGATCCCGATGGGCGACGACGGCACGATGTGCTTGGGCGACCCGTCCCGCACCGTCGTCATGATGGAATCCGTGACGCCCGAGCGGGACATCGTGATGACCGGCGCCGTCCTGCGCGACCCGCAGGACGCGAGCTCCTCGGGCGCCTGGTACGCCGTCCAACCGCCCGGCGGGGTTGCCCTGGGTGGCGCGTTCGCTGAAGGAGTGCCCGGCATGTCCAAGCTCGAGAAGCAGGAGTGGGCTGCCCGCAAGCCGTTGGCCGGCGCGATGCTCGAGAAGGGCAAGAACTACACCTTCTTCGTCCGCGTCACGGTTGCGGTCGGTGGCCGCTTCAACGGCATCGCCTTCTCCTACAGCGACGCGAGTGCGTCCGGGACGTCGGTGATGAACCTCCGCGTCTCCGGGCGTCACCAGTGCTCGTGAACGCGCCTGCGATACTCGCCGCGTGACCAAGCGCGTAGGGCTGACCGGCGGCATCGCATCGGGCAAGAGCACGGTCTCGGCGATCCTCGCCGAGCTGGGCGCGGTCATCATCGACGCGGACGCTCTGGCGCGCGAGGTCGTCGAGAAGGGCACCCCGGGTCTCGCGGCTGTGGTGGCGGAGTTCGGTGACGGACTGCTCACCTCCGAGGGTGACCTCGATCGCCCGGCGATGGGCGCGCTGGTGTTCAACGACCCGGCCGCGCGCAAACGCCTGGAGGCGATCGTGCACCCGCTGGTGTTCGAGCGAATCGTCGACCTGGAGACCCATGCACCGCCCGGAGCGCTGGTCGTCCACGACATCCCGCTGCTGGCCGAGAGCGGTCGCGCCGACACCTTCGACGCGGTCATCGTGGTCGACGCGCCGGCCGAGCTCCAGCTGGAGCGGATGCTGCGCGACCGCGGGTGGACGCAGGAGGACGCCGAGTCCCGGATGGGGGCCCAGGCCACGCGCGAGGACCGCAACGCGATCGCGACCCACCTGATTGAGAACACCGGGACGATCGAAGACCTCCGTCGCCGGGTGACGGAGGTCTTCGAAGAGTTGTCGGGTCTCGGCTGACGCCTGGGGGCCGGCGGGCCGAGACCCGAGGTCAGGCGGCCAGGTCGGGGTCGGCCAGGCGGCGCAGCTTGGCGATCGCCTCGCGCTCGAGCTGACGGACCCGCTCGGCCGAGATGCCGTGCGCGGCTCCGATGTCGGCCAGCTTGTGCTGGCGTCCGTCGACCAGGCCGTAGCGGCTGCGGATGATGTCTGCGGACCGCTCGTCGAGCAGCTCGACCAGGGTGTTGAGCCGGTCGCGCGCCTCGACGTCGAGCACGGTCAGGTCGGGTCCGGGCGAGCTCTCCTGGGCGATCAGGTCGCCCAGCGAGGTGTCCCCGTCGACGTCGAGCGGGCTGTCCAGGCTGACGTGGTCGCGGCCCCAGCCGATCAGGTCGATGACCCGGTCGACGTCCATGCCGAGCTCGGCGGCGATCTCCGCCGGCTCCGGCTCGCGGCCGATCTGGCGCTCCAGCGTGCGGCGCGCCGACGAGACCTGGTTCAGCTCCTCGACCACGTGCACCGGCAGCCGGACCACGCGGGCCTGCTGGGCGATGCCGCGGGTGATGGCCTGGCGGACCCACCAGGTCGCGTACGTGGAGAACTTGTAGCCCTTCGCGTAGTCGAACTTCTCGACCGCGCGGATCAGGCCGGTGTTGCCCTCCTGGATCAGGTCGAGCATCGGCATCGCGCTGCGGCCGTACTTGCGGGCGATGGAGACCACCAGCCGCAGGTTGGCCTGGATGAAGCGCTGGACCGCGCGCTCGCCCTCCTCGACCATCCACTCGAGCTCGGCCTGGGTGGCGAACCCGGGGGCACCGCCCTTGCGGCGTCCGACCCGGCCCTCCTCGAGGAGCTGGGCTGCGAACAGGCCCGCCTCGATCGTCTTGGACAGCTCGACCTCGGTGATGGCGTCGAGCAGCGGCGTGCGAGCGATCTCGTCGAGGTAGAGCCCGACGCTGTCGCGGCCCTCGATCTCACGCTCCGTGCGACGTACAGTCACTTGTGCCTCCCTCTGCTACCCGGAACCGGTGGTTCTGGTTCCACTCATCTCAACGCGTGGCCCGGGTGGAGGATTCCCACCGATCGGCTCGCCCTACGTGATGTAGGACGATCAGGGGTTACCCGAAGTTGCCGACTTCCAACGGTTCTCAGTTACTTCTCAGATCGCCGTTATGGGTCCGTGGCCGGGCAGACTGGCTCCATGGGGTCCGGGAACGCGCAGATGGGCGCCGTGGTCGACCTGAATGCCGACCTCGGCGAGGGCGTCACCGACGACCCGGCGCTGCTCGCCGTCGTGACCAGCGCGAACGTCGCCTGCGGCTTCCACGCCGGGGACGCACGGGTGATGGCCGCGGTCTGCGGACAGGCTGCGGAGCTCGGGGTGGTCGTCGGCGCCCAGGTCTCCTACGCCGACCGCGAGGGGTTCGGGCGGCGAGCGATGGACCCGCCGGCCGAGCTGCTCACCAGCTGGGTCCTCGAACAGGTCGAGGTGCTGACGGAGATCGCCCGGGCGGCTGGCACCTCGGTCGAGTACGTCAAGGCGCACGGAGCCCTCTACAACCGGATCGTCGACGACGAGGAGCAGGCACGGGCCGTGCTCGCCGGCAGCGGCAGCCTCCCAGTCCTCGGGCTGCCGGGTTCCTCGGTCCTCGCGCTCGCGGCCGCTGCCGGACGCCTGGCCGTGGGGGAAGGCTTCCCCGACCGCGGGTACACCGCGGACGGGAGGTTGGTCCCGCGGAGCCAGCCCGGCGCCCTGGTCACCGACCCGGACGAGATCGCCGCCAACGCGGTGGCGCTCGCCGCGCGAGACGAGATCCGCACCGTCTGCGTGCACGGCGACTCCCCGGGCGCGGTGGCAGCTGCCGGTGCCGTCCGCGATGCCCTCCAGGCCGCCGGGTACGCGGTCCGAGGGTGGGTGTGACGGCCGAGTTGTCCACAGCGGCCTGTGGGTTCGGCTGTGGAAAAGCAGGTAATCCTGTGGAGCGATATGCCGGTTCGGTGGACAACCCGGGGTCCCGGAAAAAAACTCAAAAAATGTTGCCAGAAGCTCTTGCGCGACCCCTTCCGGGCGGCGTAGAAATCTCTCACCGCAGCCCGCAAGGGAGGCGGGGATCGGCCGAAGAACTCGGTTCCATCCGGCGGGGAAACTCGCAGGAAGATCGCCCGGTGGTGGGGAGATCGGAGCCAAGGAGGACGGCAGGTCAGGATCGGAGCATCACCGCTGATCCACCCGTAGGGCCCGTGAAACTCATACTTTCGCGGGCCCTACATCTATTTCAGAATGTATTTCTTGCGGGCGCCCGGTTGCTCACCGAAAATGCCCCGGAAAAGCGGCTTCGAAGCATTTCTTCTCGGTGGTGCACGGGCCGAGACCGCTTGTGGGCGGGCTTGTGGGTGAGGAGACGTCATGCGGGCACGTCCGGTCGGTGAGCACGCGGTGCTCGTCGAGTGTGACGACGCCGCGGACGTGAGGGCCACCTACGCCGAGATCCGGCTGCGAGCCTCGGACCTGGGCGCGGTGGAGGTCGTCCCGGCCGCGCGCACGGTCCTTCTCGACGGCCTCGTGGACGTGTCCGCGGCGCTGACCGCGATCGCTGACCTCCAGGTGCCCGCGGGAGCCGGACAGGAGGTGCCGGCGCGGTTGGTCGAGATCCCGACCCGGTACGACGGGGAGGACCTCGACGAGGTCGCCCGCCAGTGGGAGGTCAGCACTGCCGACGTGGTGCGGATACACCAGGCCGCGACGTTCACGGTCCTGTTCTGCGGCTTCGCCCCGGGGTTCGCCTACTGCACCGGCCTCCCGGACGGGTTGACGGTGAGCCGGCGCCCGGACCCGCGGCCGAAGGTGCCGGCGGGTGCGGTCGCCCTGGCCGGTGAGTACACCAGCGTCTACCCGTCCGCATCGCCCGGCGGGTGGCAGCTGATCGGCACCACCGGGATCGAGCTGTGGCGCCTCGACGCTGAAGAACCGGCGCTGCTCACGCCGGGGACCCGGATCCGGTTCGTCGATGAGTGAGCGATCCCTGGAGGTTCTCGCACCTGGCGCGCTGACGACCGTCCAGGACCTCGGCCGACCGGGGTACGCCCACCTCGGGGTGACGCGCTCCGGAGCGCTCGACCGCCCGGCCCTGCGGCTGGCGAACCGGCTCGTCGGGAACGCCGAGGACGCCGCCGGCCTCGAGACCACGCTCGACGGTGTCGGTCTCCGGGCCATGCAGAGCTGCCGGATCGCCGTGACAGGTGCCGAGGCGTTGGTCACGGTCGCCGGCCGCGCGATCGCCTGGGGGAGCGCAGTTCCCGTGCCAGCGGGCGCGGAGGTTGTCGTCGGACCTGCGCTCCGCGGCCTGCGCTCCTATGTCGCCGTCGCTGGCGGCATCGAGGTCGAGGCTGTTCTCGGCTCGCGGTCCACCGATCTTCTCTCGGGCCTCGGACCGCCTCCGTTGACAGCGGGCGCGGTGCTGCCGCTCGGCCTCGCAGGCGACGCCCCCGACGAGGGGTCAGCGGTTCCCCGGGTGCGGGACGCGGTTCTCCACCTCGACCTCGGACCGCGCGCCGACTGGTTCAGCGCTGACGCCCTGGCGGCGCTGGAAGGGGCGACGTACGAGGTCGGGTCGGCATCCAACCGGATCGGCCTGCGCCTGACCGGTGCCCCCGTCGAGCGGGAACGAGGCGGTGAGCTGCCGACCGAGCCGATGGTGCTGGGCGCCGTCCAGGTCCCGCCGAGCGGACAGCCCGTCGTGTTCCTGGCCGACCACCCGACGACCGGTGGCTACCCGGTGATCGGCGTCGTGCGCGAGGCGGACCTGCCGGTGTGCGCGCAGGCGCGTCCGGGCGACCGACTCACGCTTCGGGTGGTGGGCGGAGCTGCTGCAGAGCGGGATCGTCGGCCGCGAAGCTGAGCACCCGCCCGGGCCCGGTCGCAGCCGTCTCGAACCGCACGGTCACGACCCCGCGCCCCGATCCCCAGACCCAGCCCTGGCCGTGCTCGGTGTGCACGACGTCGAGCCCGGGGAGCCAGTACCGCCGCTCACCGAGCCGGGCCAGCGCCACCACGTCCTCGGGCTCGGGTGCCTCCTCCTCGATGTCCTCTGCGTCGCTGAACAGGTCGTCCTGGATCCAGTCCGCCAACGCCGAGACGCCGACGCCGAGCAGCCGCACGCCGCCCGAGGTGTCCAGCTCCGCGAGCAGGGTGCGCGCCACGCGCGAGATCGTGCGGGCATCGTCGGTCGGTCCGGGGAGCGTCGCGGACCGGGTGTGGGTGGAGAAGTCGTGCAGCCGCACCTTCAAGGTCACGGTCCGCCCCGAGGACCGCGCCTTGCGCAGCCGCTCGGTCACCTTCGTCGCCTGACGATCGACGAGCGCATCGAGGATGCGCCGGTCCACGTGGTCGACGTCGTAGGTGTCCTCGACGCTGATCGACTTGGCTTCGCGCTCGGAGACGACGGGACGGTCGTCCTCGGCCCGCGCCAGCAGGTACAGGCCGTGGCCCTGGGCCTTGCCGAGCACCCGGACCAGCTCGTCCTCGCTGACCGCCTCGAGGTCGGCGACCGTGTGCACGCCGATCCGTCGCAGGTTCTCAGCGGTGGCGGGACCAACGCCCGGGATCACGGTGACCTGCATCGGCCGGAGCAGGTCCTGCTCCATGCCGGGGGCGATCACCACCAGGCCGTTCGGCTTGTCCAGCTCGCTCGCGATCTTGGCGATGAACTTGGAGCTGCCGATCCCGACCGAGCCCGTCAGACCGCCGGTGACCTCGGTGACCTTCTCCTTCAGCTCGTGGGCCAGCGCGCTCACACCGGCGACCGAGGCGTCGGCCAGGTCGGCGGCGCTCAGGTCGACGAACGCCTCGTCCAGCGACAAGGGCTCGACCAGCGGGCTGATGCCACGCAACAGCTCCATCACCGCACGGCTGGTCTCGCGGTAGGCGTGAAAGCGCCCCGCCAGGAAGGCAGCGTTCGGACAGCGACGGCGAGCCTCGGCGGTCGGCATCGCCGAGTGCACCCCGAAAGCCCGAGCCTCGTACGACGCGGTGGCGACCACGCCACGTCCACCGATCCCACCGACGACGACCGGCTTCCCGCGCAACGACGGTTTGTCGCGCTGCTCCACCGAGGCGAAGAAGGCGTCCAGGTCGACGTGGAGGATCGTCGGCTCGGCACGCACCCGGGCATCGTACGGCGACAGTTCGCATCCACAGTCGGGCTTTCCGGTCGGCTGTCCACAGGTACGTCCGGCACGCCCGCGGAACGGGGGACCTGGCAACCACTGTTCGGGACATGCACCCGTTCATCGCCCAGAGCCCTGTCGACCTGCTCGCCGTCGTTCCGATCGCGATCGGATTCCATCCCGAGGACTCCGTCGTGCTGCTCGCGTTCGATGCTCAGATGCCGGGGGCTCCGGCCCGCCGGGGCGAGACGTTCCACGCGCGCGTCGATCTGCCCCGGACCGACGAGCACCGCGACGAGGTCGCCCAGCTGCTGATCAACGTTGTTCGACGCCACCGCGTCGGCATGGTCGGGCTCCTCGTCTACACCGAGGACATCGCGGAGTCCGTGCTCTTCGCCGACCTCTTCGTGCCGCAGCTGGTCGCTGCAGGCGTGGTCGTGGTCGATGTCCTCCGTGTCGGTCCGGACCGGTTCTACGCGCTCGGTGATCCGAGCGACCCCGGGGTGCCCTACGACCTGAGCAGCCATCCCTTCACCGCGCGGCAGGTGCTGAGCGGACGGGTCGTGCACCAGAACCGGGCCGCCCTGATGGACAGCCTGATCGGCGAGGACGAGGCGGACAGCGAGGCCCTGGGTCGGGTCGCCGACACCTACGTCGACGAGCTGCTCGCCTCAGGTCACACCCACGGCCGCCTGGGTGAGCTCCTCCGGGGAGAAGCGCGCTGGCTGCAGCGTCGCATCCGCTCCTACCTGCGATCACCCCGGCCTCTCGCCCCACTCGTGGCCGGACGGGTGCTGGTCCTGGTGGCCTTCGACGCGTTGCGCGAGGTCGCCTGGGCGGAGATGACGCGAGGGCAGGCGCACCTGCACGTGGAGCTCTGGCGGGACCTGACACGGCGTGCGCCGGCCGACCTGCGCAGTGGTGCGGGTGGGCTGCTGGCCTTCGCCGCGTGGCTCGCCGGCGACGGTGCGTTGGCCTGTTGCGCACTGGACCGCTGCTTCGGGACGGACCCCGAGGACCGGATGGCCCGCCAGGTGGTCGCGCTCCTGGAATCGGCGACGCCACCGACGGTGTGGGCGCCGATCCCGCAGAGCGCGCTGCGGGTCTTCACCATCGGGTCCGAGCCGACGGACGAGACTCCGCGGGAGAGCGAGGAGGGGAGCGCGGTGTCGTGATCTACTCGCCGACCCGGTGCCATCACCGCCCGGCTGCCCTATCGTCGGTCCATGGGCCAGGAAGTGGACCACCAGGAGTTCAGCCGAGCCGACCGGACCAAGCACCGGGAGAAGGTCCGCCGCTGCCTGGACGTGCTGGCCCTGATGCTGCGCCAGTCCAGCTTCGATGCCGAGGACCCGATGACCGGGCTCGAGATCGAGTTCAACCTCGTCGACGAGGACGGTCACCCGGCTCTGAAGAACGCCGAGGCGCTCGAGGCGATCGCGAATCCGTCCTTCCAGACCGAGCTCGGCCAGTTCAACCTCGAGATCAACGTGGCCCCTCGACGTCTGGGCAGTCGGGGCGCCACCGGCTTCGAGCAGGACCTGCGCGCCAGCCTGAACGACGCCGAGGCCCGGGCCAGCAAGGTCGGCGCCCACCTGGTGATGATCGGGATCCTGCCGACCCTCGAGCCCGGCCACCTGAGCCCTTCGACGCTGAGTCCCAACCCGCGCTACCAGCTGCTGAGCGACCAGATCCTCAACGCACGCGGAGAGGACATCGCGATCTCAATCAACGGGGTCGAGCGCCTGAGCACCACGGCTGACTCGATCATGCCGGAGGCAGCGTGCACCAGCACGCAGCTGCACATCCAGGTCAGCCCGGACGAGTTCGCGCCGTACTGGAACGCCTCCCAAGCGATCGCCGGCGTCCAGTTGGCCCTCTGTGCGAACTCCCCGTACCTGCTCGGCAAGGATCTGTGGAACGAGACCCGGATCCCGCTGTTCGAGCAGGCGACCGACACCCGCAGCGACGAGCTCAAGGCCCAGGGTGTCCGACCGCGCGTCTGGTTCGGCGAGCGCTGGATCAACTCGATCTTCGACCTGTTCGAGGAGAACGTCCGCTACTTCCCGGCGCTGCTGCCGATCACCGAGGACGAGGATCCGCTCGAGGTGCTCCAGAGTGGCGGTACGCCGATGCTGCACGAGCTGCGCCTGCACAACGGGACCATCTACCGCTGGAACCGGCCGGTCTACGACGTGGTCGACGGCCGGCCGCACGTGCGGGTCGAGAACCGGGTGCTCGCCGCCGGCCCGACGGTCGTGGACACGATGGCGAATGCGGCCTTCTACTTCGGTCTGACCCGGGCACTGGCCACCGACGAACGGCCGCTGTGGTCGCAGATGTCGTTCTCCGCCGCGGAGGAGAACTTCCACGTCGGTGCCCGTGACGGCATCGACGCCCAGCTCTACTGGCCCGGCCTGGGCCAGGTGCCGGCCACCGAGCTCACGATCCGCCGGCTGCTGCCGATGGCGCGCACCGGGTTGGAGGCGTGGGGAGTCGACACCGATGAGATCGACCGTCTGCTCGGCATCATCGAGGAACGCTGCCGGGTCGGGCAGAACGGCGCGAGCTGGTACCGCGGCCAGGTGCAGCGGCGTACTGCCGACGGGGCCACCCGCGGGGAGGCGCTGCGCCTCACCCTGCTCGACTACCGCGAGCGGATGCACAGCAACGAGCCGGTGCACTCCTGGTGATCACGCGCCCTTGGTCGCCCGAACCCTGCTCCACCTGATCAGCTCGTCGGTGGCCAGGTCGAGCCAGCCGTAGCGGGTCATCACGAAGAACCCGGGCAGGTCCAGCGAGTGCCGTCCGTAGGCCTCCCGGGTGGCGGCGAACCAGGCCAGGTCGACGTCCCCGGGTGCCAGCTCGCCGATGCGGGTGAGCCACGGCAGGGGGGTGCGGCTCAGGTCGAGGCCGTCCAGTGCGCGCTCCATCAGGTCGGCGCGAAGACCTGGGTCGAGGTCGGGTGCGTCCGGGACGGCAACCGCCTCGACTCCCGGAGTACCGACGTGCATGACGGTCGGCAGCGCGCGCTTGGTCCCGGCTGCCGAGACGTGCTCGGTCAGGGCGACGCGGAGGAGGCCGGCAACCTCGGCGAGATCGAGCCTGTGGGTCATCGGTCCAGGGTCACCCAGCACCTGGTTGCGGCGCAGCGGCGCTCCACAGGCGTTGGGGGAGTCGGTGTCCTGCGGCATCCTTGGGCCATGACCATCCAGATCACCGGCGACCCGGCCGCCGACCAGGTTCTCTCCGACGACCCGTTCGCGCTGCTTCTCGGGATGCTTCTCGACCAGCAGTACCCGATGGAGCACGCCTTCCGTGGTCCGGCGAAGCTGCTCGAGCGCTTCGGCACGCTGGACCCGGCCAAGATCGCCGCTGCGGACCCGACCGAGTTCGCGGCCCTGTGCGCCGTGACGCCGGCCGTGCACCGGTTCCCGGGGTCGATGGCCACGAAGATCCAGGCGGTCGCTACCGACGTGGTCGACCAGTACGACGGCGATGCCGCTCGGATCTGGACCGAGGCCTCCAGCGGTGCCGACCTGGTCAAGCGGGTGATGGCACTGCAGGGCTTCGGCAAGCAGAAGGCCCAGATCTTCACGGCCCTGGTGGCCAAGCAGCTCGGCGTACGCCCTGAGGGCTGGGAGAAGGCGGTGGGGGACTACAGCCTGGACGGGTACCGCTCGGTCGCGGATGTTGTCGATCCGGATTCGCTGGGCAAGGTGAGGGCGTACAAGAAGGAGAAGAAGGCTGCTGCGAAGGCACCTGCGGACGGCTGAGGTGGTATCGGTCTGGACGAATGCCAGGCCGATCAGCGGTTTTCACCGGGGCCGTGCCAGAATGTCTGCGCGGCTGTTGACAGGTACGGGCTTTGCCGCGCCCGAGAAGCCCCTTCGAAGATCCACCGAGAGGTAGTTCGTGTCCTCGAGCTCGTCCACCGCAACCCGGAAGTCCACCGCCAAGAGCGCTCCGGCCGCGGCCAAGAAGGCACCTGCGAAGACCACCGCCAAGGCTCCCGCGAAGAAGGCTGCCCCGGCGAAGAAGGCAGCGGCTCCGGCCGCGAAGAAGGCTGCCCCCGCCGCGAAGAAGGCCGCGCCCGCCAAGAAGGCCGCGCCCGCCGCAGCGAAGAAGGCTCCCGCCAAGAAGGCCGCTCCGGCTGTCGCCGAGGCCGCGGCCGAAGAGACCGTGGTGATCGGTCCTGACGGCAAGAAGGTGCTGCCCGACGTCTCCGACGAGCAGTTCGAGGCGGACGTCGCCGCCGACCCGACCATCGTCGAGGACGAGAAGCAGGCGTTCACCGTCTCCGCCGCGGACGACACCGACGAGCCCGAGCAGCAGGTCATGGTCGCCGGCGCGACTGCCGACCCGGTCAAGGACTACCTCAAGCAGATCGGCAAGGTCCCGCTGCTCAACGCCGAGATGGAGGTCGAGCTCGCCAAGCGGATCGAGGCCGGCCTGTTCTCGGAGGAGAAGCTCGGCAAGGGCGGCAAGATCAGCGTCAAGATGCTGGACGAGCTCCAGTGGATCGCGGAGGACGGCAAGCGCGCCAAGAACCACCTGCTCGAGGCCAACCTGCGCCTCGTGGTCTCGCTGGCCAAGCGCTACACCGGCCGCGGCATGCTGTTCCTGGACCTGATCCAGGAGGGCAACCTCGGTCTGATCCGTGCGGTCGAGAAGTTCGACTACACCAAGGGTTACAAGTTCTCGACGTACGCGACGTGGTGGATCCGACAGGCGATCACCCGCGCGATGGCCGACCAGGCCCGCACCATCCGTATCCCGGTGCACATGGTCGAGGTCATCAACAAGCTCGCCCGCGTCCAGCGGCAGATGCTCCAGGACCTGGGCCGCGAGCCCACCCCGGAGGAGCTGGCCAAGGAGCTCGACATGACCCCGGAGAAGGTCATCGAGGTCCAGAAGTACGGCCGCGAGCCGATCTCGCTGCACACCCCGCTCGGCGAGGACGGCGACTCCGAGTTCGGTGACCTGATCGAGGACTCCGAGGCCATCGTGCCGGCTGACGCGGTCAGCTTCACCCTGCTGCAGGAGCAGCTGCACGCGGTGCTCGACACGCTCTCCGAGCGCGAGGCCGGCGTGGTCTCGATGCGCTTCGGTCTGACCGACGGCCAGCCGAAGACCCTGGACGAGATCGGCAAGGTCTACGGCGTGACCCGCGAGCGGATCCGTCAGATCGAGTCGAAGACGATGTCGAAGCTGCGGCACCCGAGCCGGTCCCAGGTCCTGCGCGACTATCTCGACTAATCGGTAGCAGCAGCAGCCGTAGCAGTCACATCCGCCGCGCCAACCGGCGAGAGTGTGTGTGCGTAACAGCCGACCAGTACGGCGATCGAGCCGACGAGCATGATGATGGCGTAGGTCAGCGATCCGGTCTGGCCTCCGTCCGGCGCAATTCCGGCGACGGCGTCGAAGTAGTCCGGGAGAGCGGGCACCCAGATGATCAGGCCGACGACGAGGTAGATCATGACGGCCCTGAGTGCGAACGAGTCGCCCTGGGATGCAGGATCTGCACCGGCCGAGCCGATCGCGCGCTGGTTCCAGGCTCGGAAGAGTGCTCGACCGCCGATCGTCGCCACAGCGACGATCAGGGCCCAGGTTCCGATCCGGCGCGCATCCACGGTGCTCATGCCGAGCAGGTCCGGCACGATCCAGGGCACGTCGGAGAAGAAGATGATCGGCCAGACGCCTACGGCGATCACCGCCACCGACGCAACGACACCCGAGTTCCCGCGAGACGACCAGCGCTTGGTCAGCTGTGCGAGCAGGGTCATCGCGAAGGGCAGTGCAATCGAGAAGGCCTGGACGTTCAGGTAGGGGCTGGAACCGATCGCCGGCTTCGCTGACGGGACGTCCGTTGCCCACACCCACCAGTGCCACTGCGGCCCGATCATGTCGATGAACATGTAGGTGACGTGGAAGGCGAGCGCCGCGCACGTCGCTCCGACCAGGACATGGCGTCGCTCGAAGATGCCCGTGCGCTGGACCAGCATGTAGCTGACGTATCCGTACGCCGGGTACATCGCGACGATGTAGAGCGGCAGGCGGCCGTAGAGGAACTGCACCGAGAACTGGTTGTGCAGGAAGGTCAGGCCCATCGAGTCCTCGAGGCCCCACCACTGCGGGAAGTACGCGACTGGCTCGATCAGCAGTAGGCAGAAGATCCCTGAGAACCAGATCACCAGCGGGGCCGCATCGCCGTGAGCCTTGCGCCAGCGCAGGGCGTGGACGAGGCACGCGACTGCGCCCACCACCAGTGTCAGCTCGATCAACGGCATCGTCCAGTTGTCCAGGGTGAACGGGTCGTGGAACTCGACGAACGGGTTCGCGTTGCACCTCAGGCCGCCGACCGCACGAGCGAGGTGCTCGAACTCTTGTGTGCACGTGTCCACGGCCATACGCTACAACGTATGACGTATGGTCGTACACCCCCACGGCGCGGAGCCCTCGCGGTCGTCCTGGGCGGCAGCGTGGCGGGGTTGTGCTCGGCTGCGGCGGTTGCGCCGTTCTTCGACGAGGTGGTCGTCCTCGAGCGGGACGAGCTGCCAGCCGGTCCGGAGCACCGCCGAGGGACACCGCAGAGTCGGCACCCGCACTTCCTGCTCAATGCCGGTCGGTCGGCGATCGAGAACCTGCTGCCGGGCACGACCAAGGAGCTGCTCGCGGCAGGTGCCCGGGAGTTCGACCCGGCGCTGCTGACGGCCTACTGCGAACCGCACGGCTGGGCCCCTCGAAAGCCCGGCCCACTCACGATGCTGTACACCTCGCGCATCCTGCTGGAACACGTTCTGCGAGAGCAGGTGGCCGGGCTGGTCAATGTGCGCGTCGTGGAACGTGCCGACGTCGAAGGCCTGAGGTTCACCACGGACGGTTCATCGAAGCGCGTCGACGGTGTCGGCTACTCGGTGCAGAGCGAAGCGGCGCTGCTCGACGTGGACCTGGTTGTCGACGCCCTGGGACGGGGCTCCGGGGTGCCGCGCTGGGTGGGCGACGCCGTTGGCACGCCCGTTCCCGAGCAGACTCTGAACGCCAAGGTGATGTACTCCTCGCGCTGGTACCAACCGCCGAGCGGGAAGGAGCGTCCTGTCGAGTGGTGGTGGGAGCACCTCGCCCTGCTGCCGCTGCCCGCGGCGGCGCGTGAAGAGGACGACTACATGGCGACGATCTTCCCGGTCGAGGGTGGTCGCTGGATCGCGTTCCTCGGGTCCTGGGGCCACGACATGCCGACCACCCCGGAGGAGTTCGAGCACCGGGCAGCGAACCTGCGCACGCCGCTGTTCCTCGAGGCGATCCGTGCCTCCGAGCCGCTCTCGGACATCCACGTCACCCGGGCGACCGCGAACATCTGGCGACGTTACGACCGTTATGACGCACTGCCGCTCGGCCTGGTCAGCGTCGGTGACGCGGCCTGCGCCTTCAACCCGCTGTACGGACAGGGAATGTCGGCCGCCGCTGTGAGTGCGCAGCTGCTTGGCGAGGCGATCCGGGACCACGCCGACATCGACCGCGCCATGGTTTCCCAGTACCACCGGCGGCAGGCGGCGTTCCTCGACATCCCGTGGTCGCTGGCGGTCACCCGCGACCAGGTCTACGACCACGCGACCGGCACCGAGACGCTGCCGGACGGTCTGCGGAAGCGGCTGCTGAACCGCCTGACCTGGCCTGTCTTCGGACTGATCTCCCAGTCCTCACGGGAGGACGACGTGATCGCGGCCGAGTTCAGCGCCGTGTTCAACCTGGAGCAGAGCATGACCGGGATGCTCCGGCGGCCGCGGGTGCTGGCTGGGCTGCTGTTCTACGCGATCAAGCGGGCGACCGGGCGCACCCGCCTCCCGGCGTACCCCGGACCGCGATCCGCTCCGCCGGCCACCATCCACTCGCCCACGGCGGATAGGCTCGCCCGATGAGGACGCACGGCTGGGGTGGTCGACCGCCGAGCGACGACGCCGAGGCCCGTGACCGGATCATCGTCGCGGCCAAGGCGGTGCTCGATCGCTACGGCCCGGAGAAGACGACCCTCGCCGATGTCGCGAGCGATCTAGGCGTCACCCGGCAGACGGTGTACCGGTACTTCAAGAACACCGAGGACCTGCTCCGCGCTGCTGCGCTCTCGTCGGCTGCTGAGTTCCTGGACCGCCTCGTCGCCCATGTCGATGACCTCGACGATCCGGCGGACATCCTGGCCGAGGCGATGGTCTGGACGCTGGACCGGCTTCCCAAGGAGCGCTACCTCGGCGTGCTGCTCGCTGTCGGTCACGATGACGCGATGGTCCGCGGGATCACCTCCGAGCCGGCGCGCACGCTGGGTGGTGCGATCCTCGACCGCTTCCCGATCGACTGGTCGGCGCTCGGGATCGACGACTCCGATCGGGCCGAGCTCGCCGAGGTGATGCTGCGACTGCTGGTCTCGTTCGTACGGGATCCCGGAGATCCGGCGCGCTCGGGTCCGGACCTGCGTGCCTTCCTGCGTCGCTGGGTCGGCGCCATGCTGGTGACGGGCGCTCGTACCGGTGCTTGAGACTGGTGCTCCTGGAGGGCCGACGACTCCCGACCTGACCGACCTCGACCTGTTTGACGACGGCTTTCCGCACGAGGTGTTCGCGGACCTGCGTCGCGAGACTCCGCTCTTCTGGCATCCGCCCACCGAGCACACTCCGGACGGTGTCGGATTCTGGGTGGTCACCACCCACGAGCTCGCCCGCGAGGTCGCTGCCGATCCCGGCCTCTACTCGTCCGCTGCCGCGCCTGGACAGGAGGGTGGCGGGACCCTGATCGAGGACCTGCCCGTCGGGCTCGGCCCCGGGGTGCTGCTGAACATGAGCGACGACCCGCGGCACTCGCAGTTCCGCAAGCTGTTGACCCCGAGCGTGCTGCCGAAGGCGCTGCGCACGATCGAGGACGATCTCCGGTCGAGGTCGCGCAGTATCGTCGATGACGCGCTCGAGAAGGGGGAGTGCGATTTCGTTCTCGACGTGGCCGCTGAGCTTCCGCTCCAAGCGGTGTCCCAGCTCATCGGCGTCCCGCAGGAGGATCGGCACCGCCTGTTCGGGTGGGCCAACGCCACCCTCGACTACGACGGTCGTGAGCTCGGCCAGGCCACCGAGCGGAGCATGCAGGCCGCTGCTGAGATGTACGCCTACGGGGCTGAGCTCCTGGCCAGCAAACGAGAGAGTCCTGGTTCGGACCTGATCTCGGTGGTTGCCCAAGCGACCATCGACGGCCAGCCGCTGTCGGAGTTCGAGATCCAGATGCTGTTCAACCTGCTGATGGCTGCGGGCAGCGAGACGACCCGCAACTCGATCACCCTGGGGCTCCTCGGCATCCTGGCCCACGAGGGGATGTGGCAGCGGTTGGCGGAGGACCCGTCCCTGGTTCCCGGGGCTGTGGAGGAGATGCTGCGCTTCGCGTCCTCGACCCCGTACAACCGGCGTTCGGCGACCCGCACGCACCACCTGGGCGGCGAGACGATCGCAGCGGGGGACAAGGTGACGGTCTGGTGGGCGTCGGCCAACCGGGACGAAGCAGTGTTCGCCCGGCCCGACGTCTTCGATCCGACCCGCAACCCGAACCCTCACCTCGCGTTCGGCCGCGGCGGGCACTTCTGCCTCGGCGCTCCGCTCGCTCGGCTCGAGATGACCCTGGTGCTCGAAGCACTCCTGGAGTCGGTCGAGCGCATCGAGCAGACCGGTCCGGTCGAGTACAGCCGTAGCAACAAGCATTCCGGGGTACGCCGGATGCCGGTCAGGATGGTGAAACGAGATGACTGACTCAGTCGCCCACCGCTACGTCGCGGCGATCAACGCCCAGGCTGCCGACGACCTGATGGCGCTGTTCGCGGACGACGCCGTGCTGCTGCACCCGGTGGGACAGTTCGAGGGCAAGGACGCGATCGGTGGGTTCTACCGGGACATCGTGTTCCTCGGTCAGGCTCGGACCGAGATCGTCAACCACTACGCGCTCGACGGTGTCGAGATCGCAGTCCTCGAGGCGACCAGCCCGCTGGACCCGAACGCTCGAAGTGTCCACGCCGCTGACGTGTTCGCCCTGAACACCGCCGGAACGATCACCCAGCTGGAGATCTTCTACCGCTGACTTCAGCGAAGAGCGGTTCTCAGGTGCGCGTGGCTACGACCGAGGAACTCAGTCCAGAATATTGCAGCGCACAATGCTCGCTTCCTGCTGGCTCGGCCCGCGTCATCGCACAGCGTTCAGGCGTTTAGAGTTCGCGCCTACCTGGACTGACGTCCAATTCGCCCTAGGGCCGTTTGTGCAGGTCGAGAGCCTGTAGAGGCTGGTTCTCGCCGACACGCTAACCGTTACAGGGCTTCTGGTCCTGTGAGCGCGCGGCGTTAGTTGACGAAGTTGACCGGCGACGAGGTGACCTCGCGCCAGGCGAGGTATTTCGCGCAGGCTTCAGACAAAGAGATGGGTTCGGTCTTGCGGTTCTGTTCCCGCAGGCAGGGGTTGTCGAGCCGACCTGGACACGGACCGCCGGCCAGCGGTACTGATCTTGCTAGACCAGTCTCATTATCAAGGGCAGATCAGGTGACATGTGTGCGAGCGTGTCCAAGCGTCGAACTGCTCGACGGCTTTCATTCTCGGAGGTGGATGTCTCGTGGCACCAATTGATCGTCGAACTCTATTTCGGACCGGGGCAGTCATGAAGCTCGCCAACGTGCCGAAGTTCACCGGAATTCTCTTCTTGTCGCTCGTGTCGGCAGTGCTTGTTGGGGTCGTCAGCCCTCCGGCTGGTGCGGAGGCGACCCGGAGTCGATCCCTGCCGTCACCGACGTACGCCCAAGCCACGAAGGACCCCGACTGGATTGAGACGCCGTCCGGCTTGGTCAACAAGAGTTGCGTCCACAGGGTCCCGCCTGGTGCCACCGTGGCAGCGGACGGCAGCATTATCGATGGGGATGTGGTCACACGGGTCAAGCGATGCCCCTACGCGGGACCGGTTCGCCCAGCCAACTCGCCAAAGTCCGCCCGTCCCGATGCCCGGACGCCTTCGACTGGCGGTTGGTGGATCGACAGTTGGTGGCACCACAGTTGGCTCAGCGGCATTAGTGCGAACTGGAGCGTGCCCTCAGCCCCAACCGACCGGGTAGACCAAACTCTGTTTTTCTTCCCGTCCTTGGAGACTGAAACAGCCAAGAGCATCGTTCAACCGGTACTTCAATGGGGCGCATCTGCGGCGGGCGGCGGGCAATACTGGTCGATCGGCTCGTGGTACGTAACCGGGAATTCCTCCTACTACTCGACCCTCAGCCGGGCCTACTCGGGCGACAGCCTCACGGGCAAGGTCGCTCTGGGTACCTGCGCCAGTGATGGAGGCAATTGCGAGGGATACATCCATTTGTGGGATAACACGCGCGGATACGGGACCAGCTTGGACGTGAGCACGCCAGCAGCATGGACAAATGCCCAGAGCGGCGTCATGGAGAACTACGGCGTTTCGTCGTGCACGATGCTGCCGGCAAGCGGCTGGATCCAGTTCTCCTCCGTCGTCGTTACCAACGGGGCGTACCAGCAAGTTGATCCGAGCTTCTATCTCGACAGAGCGAGTGGGTCCTGCAATTCTCGAGGATCGCTTACCCAGACAACCATGAATATCGCTTGGAACTAGCGGGCGCCGACCGAGGTCGCGCCGCGCAGCGCCCCTGCCTACTTTGCTTCGGCAGGGGCGCTGCCTAGTCAGATCGCACTATGGAACCGTTCTGTCACCGCTGACAACCGTGTCTCGAGCCCCGTGGTAACCCGAGACGCCAAGGGTTCGTTCACGTCCGGCCTACCGCTCCAGGGTTGACTGCGTGCAGTCTCCGAGGGGCGCTGCTCTCCGCGTGACTCGACAGCTCCAGCCTTATCTGTGCCCGCGGCGACGTTTCGTGGGCGAGACCGGCGACGAACCTCGACTGAGCCGGGTTCCGACCCAGCGACGTTCGCAGGCTGCCTGCCTGTGACCGAGTCCACGCCGTAGGTGTGCCCTGCGCGGTCGTCCCCTCTGGTGCTTCGTGTGAGCGTGGGTGGTCCGGGCACGGCGAACGCCACCACGTCCGGGCGACAGGACGAGGCTGGTTTGGGCGATGGATCCGGAGGAACGGTCAGTCAGGCCACTGACGCGTCTCGAGCGTGAGATCTTGCTGTTCGAGGCGACCTGGCGCACGACCCGAGGTCGACCGTCGGACCGGAAGACCGTGATCCGGCAGCGGTTCGGGATGGGCGTGCCGGCGTACATCGACATCCTCGACGGGGCGTTGGAACACCCCGAAGCCGAGGGGCTGGCCCCAGCCGTGCTGCGTCGGCGACGAGGGATGCTCCACAAGTCCCGCAGGTCCGTCGCGCCGCCAGAAGAGCCGGGGGACCAGCAGGCGGACGGCGCATGACGCCTGACCACCGTTCCGGTGCGCGCCCCAGGAGGTGCGCGGCCCGACCCCCGTCGTGCAATGGGTTCACACCGATTGCCGGGCCGCGCTGACGGCAGATCCTGGGAGAAACCGGCCGTCGCGGCGGAACGCAGGGTGGGGGGAGCGCTCCGCCAACCTGGATCAACGCTGTCGTTGGTGCCCGGTTACGAGTGCGGCGGAGTGTTCTAGAGCACTCGTTCGGGTTTCGCCAGAAGTGCTGACATCCCGGCACAACGCGTGTCATCCTTTACTCCGAACCCCGTGGTGACCCGAGACGCCACGGGGTTCTTTCATGCCCGGAAGCGGCGGTGCGAAAAGGCGGTGCTCGGTCGAGCCCCGCCGTGATTTGCTGGCCCGATGCGCTTCACCACGTACGCCGACCTCTTCAGGAACCCGGCTGTACGTCGCATCCTCATCCTCGGTCTGATCATCCGGATCCCGCTCTGGGCCGGCAACATCGTGCTGACCCTGCACGTCGTCCAGCACCTCGACCGCTCCTACACCCAGGCCGGCATCCTCGAGATGGTCTACTCGCTCGCGCTGGCGATCAGCGGCCCGTGGCGTGGCCGTCGCCTGGACCGGGTGGGGCTGCGGACCTCCTTGATCCCGTCGCTGGTCGTGATGACCGCCTGCTGGCTGGTCGCTCCCTGGGTCGGGTACTGGCCGCTGCTGATCCTCGTGGGCGTCGTCGGCCTGTTCATGATCCCCGGGTTCTCGATCGTGAGGCAGGTGCTGATCGGCGCTGTCCCCGACGAGCAGCGCACGGCCGTGCTCTCGGTCGACTCGGTCGTCGTGGAGTTCTCGTTCATGATCGGCCCGATCCTCGGCGTCCTCGCCGCGGTCTACCTGCCGACCCCGGTCGCGCTGCTGATCTGCCAGCTCGCCTGCGTCGTCGGCGGCGTGGTGCTCTGGATCGCCAACCCGTCCCTGGGCATCGACAAGGCGGACACAGACGCAGCGGCCGGCGCCCGCGTCCGGGACTGGCTGACTCCCGCGGTGGTCGCGATCCTGCTGATCTGCGCCACCGCGACGGTGATCCTGACCGGTGAGGACCTCGGCATCGTCGCCGCCATGCGCGAGATGGGCCACACCAGCTCGATCGGGTGGGTCCTCGCCCTGTGGGGCGGCGGCTCGGCCGTCGGAGGCATCGTTTACGGAGCGCTGCACCGGCACCCGCCGGCCGGAGTGCTGCTGGCCCTCCTGGCGGCCTCGACAGCGTTGGTGGCGCTGAGCCACGGGCGGCCGATGTTCGTGCTGCTGCTCTTCATCTCCGGCGTCTTCTGCGCCCCGACGATCACCGCGACCATCGACGACCTGTCCCGGGCCGTCCCGGCAGGTGTGCGCGGCGAAGCGATGGGCTGGCACGGGTCGGCGCTGACCCTCGGCGGAGCCATCGGCGCGCCGGTCATCGGTGCGGCCATCGACAACAACGGCTGGCAGGGCGGGTTCGAGCTCGCCGGTGCCATCGGGTTCGCCAGCGCGGTCCTCGGTCTGATCGCCGCCACCCAGCGCCGACGCGCGGGGGAGGCCGACGAGGAGCTGGCGCCGGAGGGCGTGGAGCGGGCCTTCGACCCCTCGGTCTGAGCGCCTGGGTCCGGCCGGAAAAGCAGACCGCCCGGGCTGCTTCTCAGCAGGCCGGGCGATCGGATGTCGTGCGCCCCCCAAAGTCGTCGACGGGTCCAGGACCCGGCGGCGTCAGTGTGATCCCCGAAAACCGTTGAGAAGGCGGGAACGGTGGACCGGTTGCACCACAGGTGTGACGGTAGTGAATCTGTGAGCCAATTGGCGACGAAGTCATCTGATGTACAAATTCTGGTCTGGACAGGTCGCGCCTCCCCGGTATCTGTTACCCGGGTTCCTACTCTGGGTAGCCAGGAAGCGATTCCTGCGACCAAGGAGAACCGACATGGGCCTCACCATCGGCATCGTGCTCATCATTCTCGGGTTCACCCAGCTGCACCGCACGCTCTCGGAGCCACGCTCACCGCGCTGACGCACCCGGCGCGTACGCCGGAGTTCCTGCGGTTCCTGTCTGGATACAGGCACCGCCTCGTCGACATGTCCTGATCGGGGGTTACAGGGCACGGACGAGGCGGTACGCAGTGGCGCGCTGGGGGGAGTCGCGCCGCTTCGACCTTATCGACCCAAACGGGCTGAATCATCCTCAATCGGGGCCGATCGGGTGTGGGCTCGGCCACCTTCGGCGTTAGCGTCGGCCTGGGAAAGGGAAGCGCCCCGCAGCCTGGCGTACAGGCGGTGCGGGGCGCTGGGCGAGCTTCGCGTAAGGGGACGCGGCGGCTCGGTTCCTCCCTGTGCCCAGACTAGTAGCGGCGTTATGCGGGGTCACTAGGCCAAAGGCCCCGTCCTGGCGGCCAAAGGTCCCTGGTCAGCCCTGGGCTTGGTCTTTGGCCCCCACCCCCGGCACCTCAGGTGCCCTGGGCTTGGTCCTTTGCCCCCACCCCCGGCACCTCAGGTGCCTTGGGCTTGGTCCTTTGCCCATCGATAGTCGGCCTTGCCGCTCGGCGACCGCTTGATCTCGGTCCGCCGCACGATCGCCTTGGGCAGCTTGTACCGGGCCACGTGCTTGGCAGCCTCGTCCAGCAGCTCCTCGTCGCTCGGGTCGGCCCCGGCGCGCACAGCGACGATCGCGATGACCTCGCTGCCCCAGCGCTCGGAGGGGCGGCCGGCCACGACGACGTCGGCGATGTCCGGGTGCGCCGCGATCGCGCGCTCCACCTCCTCGGCGAAGATCTTCTCCCCGCCGGAGTTGATCGTCACCGCGTCACGCCCCAGGAGCCGGATCCGACCGTCCTCGAGCAGCTCGGCGCGGTCGCCCGGGACCGAGTAGCGGACCCCGTCGATGACCGGGAAGGTGGCAGCGGTCTTGGCGGCATCGCCGAGGTAACCCAGCGGCACCAGGCCTCGGCGGGCGAGCCAACCGCCGCCCTCGCCCGGCTCGAGCAAGCGGGTGCGGTCGTCGTCGACGACCCCGGTGTCGGGCTCGGGGTTGAACACCGCCGTCTCGGCCTCCGCGCCGGCCATCGAGTAGTGGTTCATCTGGATGCCGGTCTCGGAGGAGCCGACGGCGTCCAGGATCAGGATGTTCGGCAGCGCCTCGTGGATGCGGTGCCGGACGCCGGGGGTGATCGGGGCGCCGCCGTTGTTGATCGCCGCCAGGCCGGACAGGTCGTAGTCGCCGCGCTCGATCTCGTCGATCAGCGGCCGCGCCATCGCATCGCCGACGACCGGGATGCTCATCACGCCCTCGCGCTCGGTGGTGCGCAGCCAGTCGGCGGCGTCCATGCTCCTGATGTTGTCCGGGAGAACGACCTTGCCGCCGCCGGTGAACATGTGGAAGGTCGACCATTGCGCAGCGCCGTGCATGAACGGGGCCGTCATCAGCAGTCGGATGCCCCCGTTCGCATTGCGCGCGGCCTCCGCGATCTCCTCGTAGGAGGTGAACGGGTCCGGCGAGCCGAACGGACGGCCGCCCATGGCGGCGACGTACACGTCGTGCTGGCGCCAGATGACGCCCTTGGGCATCCCGGTCGTCCCACCGGTGTAGAGCAGGAACGCGTCCTCGCCGAGGGCCTCGGGCAGCGGGACCGGGGGAGTGCCGACGATCGTCTCGTAGTCCACGGCGCCGGGCAGCAGCTCGTTGCCGGAGTCGTCGGCGACCTGGATCAGATGGGTCAGGGTCGGCACCTGGTCGAGGATCGCGGCCATCCTCGGGGCGAACTCGGCGTGGAAGAACACGGCCTTCGCGCCGGCGTCGTTGAGGAGGTAGACGAGCTCCTCCTCGACGTACATGTAGTTGATGTTGAACGAGGCGGCCCTGGCCCGGTACGCCGCGATCATGGCCTCGGGGTACTCGTTGCCGTTGCGCAGGTACAGGCCGACGGTGTCCTGGCCGATCTCGTGGCCCGCGAGCCCGCTGCGTGCGGTGGTGCGACCCAGGCCGAGGCCGGCGAGGTGGTGCGCGACCCCGTCGATGCGGGCGTCCATCTGGCCGTAGGTGAGCCGGCGGTCGCGCCAGATCAGCGCCTCCTGGTCCGGGACCGCGGCGGCGACGGTGGCGAAGACCCGAGAGAGGTTGAACTCCACCACGTCGTTCACCAACCCTCGGGCAGGTTGGTGAAGTCGGGTTCGCGGCCCTCGGCGAACGCGGTCAGGGCCTCGAGGTTGGCCGGTCCGCCCATCAGCTCGGCGAACGCAGCGTTCTCACGCTCGCGCGCAGCCGCGATCTCGGCCCGCACCGGCTCGACCATCGTCCGCTTGACGGCGATCAGGCTGGAGATCGGGCGGGCAGCGAGGAGCTCGGCGTGCTTCCGTGCGGTGGGCAGGAGGTCGTCGGGCTCGCAGACCTTCCAGACCAGGCCCATCTCGTGTGCCTCGGCCGCACCGACCCACTCGGCGGAGAGGAGCATCCAGGCGGCGTTCTGGCGGCCGAGCAGCTGCGGGAACAGATAGCTCGACGCCGCCTCGGGAGCCACGCCGAGGCTGGTGAACGGGCACTTGAGCTTCGCCGTGGTCGACATGAAGGCGAGGTCGGCGAACCCGAGGATGGTGGCGCCGATGCCCAGGCCGAGCCCGTTGACCGCGCAGACCAGCGGCTTGGGGAACGCCACCAGGGCGTCGATCAGGCCGAGGAACCCGTGCTTGCCGCGCGCGAAGTCCGGGTTGGTGGCGAGCTGGTGCATCTCGAGCAGGTCGGTTCCGGCGCTGAACGCGCGTCCGTTGCCGGTGAGCAGCACCACCGCGACGGTGGGGTCCGCGGCAGCGTCGAGGAGAGCCTCCGCGGTCGCGTCGTACAGGGCCTCGTTGAAGGCGTTCAGCGCGTCGGGCCGGTCCAGGGTCAGGGTGCGGACCCGGTTCTCGTCGTGGATGAGGAGGCTCATGCGCCGATACTAGAACGCGTTTCAGTTCTTGGGCAGGAGTCCGGACCACGTGTTGGACACCTGTCCAGTTTCTGGGGATCGAGTCAGGGCAACGACACCAGCACGACGGATGCAGCGCAGAACGCCAGGCCGACCGCCTGCGCCCGGTGCACGTGCTCGCGGAGCAGGCCGACCGCGAAGATCACGGTGAAGGCCGGGTAGAGCGAGGTGATCACCGCCGCGATGCTCAGCAGGCCGTGACTGTTGGCCAGGGCGAAGAACAGAACCGCGAGGCTGGCCAGTCCGCCGGCGAGCAGGCCACCGAGGTCGACGCGGTTCCGGGGGACCAGGCTGCCGCCGACGGCCAGAGCGACGACGACCAGCGAGAGCACGGACACCGTGTTCGTAGCGACGAGCGGCCAGTAGCCGGCTTCCTCGGTCGGAACCTGCCCGAGCGCGGCGAACAGGAGTCCGAAGCCGAGCCCGGCGAAGATGCCGTCGAGCAGGCCGCTGGACCCGGACGGCGCCGCATCGTCCTCACGGGACACGAGCCAGATGCCCGGCAGGGCGAGCGCAATGCCGATCCAGCTGGCGATAGGCGGGCGTTCGCCCGTCGCGACCCCGGCGACCAGCGGCACCACCACGGCGCCGACCGCTGAGACCGGGGCGACCACTCCCATCCGGCCTGAGGCCAGGCCCCGGTACAGAAACGCGGTGCCCGAGCCGCTGCCGACGCCTGCGAGCAGCGCCCACGCGAAGTCGTGGCCGGTGGGGTCACCGGAGGTGAAGGTGGCGATCACGACCGAGCCGAAGGTCGCCCCGACGCAGGCCAGCAGGCCGACCGGCCAGACCGACGTACGCCGGGAGAAGACCCCGCCGAGGAAGTCGGAGAGGCCGTAGAAGAAGGCGGCGACCAACGCCAGCGCCACCGTCATATCGCGATGGCGCCGATCAGCCAGGTCACGGCGGCCAGCGACGCGAAGGTGAGCTCGATGAGCATGCCCAGCCCGACCGCCTTGAGTGCCTCCACGGTGGCCGGCCAAGCCCGGTCGCGGCCGGTCCGCTCGAGCTCAGCCAGGTAGATGCCGAGCACGAAACCGAGCGGCAGCCCGACGACCGGAACCACGAAGAAGCCGACGATGCCGAGCACCCCGCCGATCAGCAGGGTCCGGTTCGGGATCCCGCTGCGCTGCAGCCGCCGTCCGGGCACCAGGTACTTCACCACCACGCCGACCGCCAGCAACGCGGTCGCGATCGCGGCGACCAGCCAGCCGCCGCTCTCGCCGACGACCGCGGCCCAGACGAGGACAGCGGCCAGCACGAGCGCGCTCCCGGGCAGCATCGGGATCAGCACGCCGACCAGGCCGACCGCGATGGCCAGAGCGATCAGCAGGTCCAGGAGGAGCATGGGAGGAGTCTCCTACGAAAAGGCAGATGCCCCGGTCGCAGACCGGGGCACCGTGCTGACGTCAGCGAGTGGTCAGTGCTCGTCGTCCGTGGCGATGGTCGGAGTGTCGGCCAGCTTCTCGGTCTCGTCGTGCACGTAGGCCGCGATCTCACGGAGCTTGTCGCCGTGCTCGCGGGCGTGGTGGGCGCAGAAGAGGAGCTCGCCGCCGGACTTGAGCGATACGCGCAGGTAAGCCTGGGCGCCACAACGGTCGCAACGGTCCACCGCGGTCAGCGGGGTCTCACTAGGGGCAGTCGCAGTGTTCACGTTCGCCTCTCTCTCTTCGGCAGTTCCCTGGTTCCAACTCGGGAGTCGAGGGAGAAGTTCCCCCGCCCCGGACTGTTACCGGGCTCAACATCGAATCACGCCATTTGCTTCCCGCCCGACCCATTTTCAGCGCCTGAGACGAGTGGGTGGATTGAGTGTGACTCACCCCACGTCCTCATCATCGGCATCTAGGCCGCCGTGTTGCGGGGAATTTGTCAGATCGATACCTAGTAGATTTTTCGGTACCGCACCCGGCCCTGCCCAGATTGAGGAAAGTCCGATCGACAACACGTACAACGCGCAGCACCTCCTGGTCCTCGAAGGCCTCGAGGCGGTGCGCAAGCGGCCCGGCATGTACATCGGCTCGACCGACACCCGGGGCCTGATGCACTGCCTCTGGGAGATCATCGACAACGGCGTGGACGAGGCCCTCGCGGGCGCGGCCACCAAGGTCGAGGTGATCCTGCACCCGGACGGTTCCGTCGAGGTCCACGACAACGGTCGCGGCATCCCGACCGACAAGGAGCCCAAGACCGGGCTCCCCGGCGTCGAGGTGGTGGCCACCAAGCTGCACGCCGGCGGCAAGTTCGGCGGCGGTTCCTACGTGGCCACCGGCGGTCTGCACGGCGTCGGCCTCTCGGTGGTCAACGCGCTCTCGGCCCGGATGGACATCGACGTCGAGCGCTCGCCGTCGGTGCAGGGAATGAGCTTCCAGCGCGGCGTACCGGGCGTCTTCAAGGGCGACGGCCCGACGGTGGACTTCAAGGCCTCCTCGGGGCTGTCCCGCAAGGGCGCCCGGGTGGCCAAGGGCAAGACCGGCACCCGGATCCGGTTCTGGCCGGACCGGCAGATCTTCACCAAGGACGCCAAGTTCGAGCTGGACGGGCTGATCGGGCGCGCCCGGCAGACCTCGTTCATCGTGCCCGGCCTCGAGCTGGTCATCCGTGACGACCGCGGCGACGTCCCGGTGGTGGAGAGCTTCAAGCACGCCGGTGGCATCTCGGAGTTCGCCGAGTTCCTCTCCGAGGGCGAGCCGGTCACCGACGTCCTCCGCCTCCAGGGCGCGGAGACCTTCACCGAGACCGTGCCGCTGCTCGACGACAAGGGCCACATGACCCCCCAGGACGTCGAGCGCGAGCTGACCGTCGACGTCGCCGTGCGCTGGAGCGTCGGGTACGAGAGCGAGATGCGTTCCTACGTGAACGTGATCGCCACTCCGAAGGGCGGCACCCACGTCTCCGGCTTCGAGGCCGCGCTGACCAAGACCTTCAACGACGCGATGCGCGCCGGACGGGTGCTCAAGGTCAACGACGCCGACGTCGTCAAGGACGACGTGCTCGAGGGCATGACAGCGGTCGTCACCGTGCGCCTGGCCGAGCCGCAGTTCGAGGGTCAGACCAAGGAGATCCTCGGTACGCCGGCAGCACGTGGCATCGTCCGCAAGGTCGTCGCGGCGGAGCTGAAGAAGTTCCTCACCTCGACCAAGCGCGCCGAGAAGGCCCAGGCCAAGCTCGTGATGGAGAAGGTCGCCGGAGCGGCCAAGACCCGGATCGTCGCCCGCCAGCAGCGCGACACCCAGCGTCGCAAGAACGCGTTGGAGTCCTCCGCCCTGCCGGCCAAGCTCGCCGACTGCCGCTCCAGCGACGTGGAGAAGTCCGAGCTGTTCATCGTCGAGGGTGATTCGGCACTCGGAACCGCGAAGCTGGCCCGGAACTCGGAGTTCCAGGCGCTGCTGCCGATCCGCGGCAAGATCCTGAACGTCCAGAAGGCCCAGGTCGCCGACGTCCTCAAGAACACCGAGTGCGCCTCGATCATCCAGGTCGTCGGCGCCGGCTCGGGACGCACCTTCGACATCGACGCCGCCCGCTACGGCCGGATCATCTTCATGGCTGACGCGGACTCCGACGGCGCGCACATCCGCTGCCTGCTGGCCACCCTGTTCTTCAAGTACATGCCCGACCTGGTCACCCAGGGGCGGGTCTACACCGCCGTCCCGCCGCTGCACCGGATCGAGCTCTCCAACCCCAAGAAGGGGATGGAGAAGTACGTCTACACCTACTCCGACCCGGAGCTGCAGCGGAAGCTGGCCGAGCTGACCAAGAAGGGCATCCGCTGGAAGGACCCGGTGCAGCGCTACAAGGGTCTGGGCGAGATGGACGCCGACCAGCTGGCCGAGACCACGATGGACCCGCGGCACCGGACCCTGCGCAAGCTGACCGTCGACGATGCCGCGGCCGCCTCGGATGTCTTCGAGTTGTTGATGGGGTCGGAGGTCGCACCGCGCAAGGACTTCATCGTCGCGGGTGCCTACGAGGTCGACCAGGACACGATCGACGCCTAGCGGTTTGCCCGTCTACTGGCCGCCGTTTGCCACTGACAACTGGTCTTTCATCACTGCGATCACGTCTGCGAGCTGTTCAACAGGGCCGCGAGGGGCCTCTTGTGCTGCTTTGAGGACGTCCGCTTCGGTTGCATCAAAGCCCAGCGCTGTGGGAAGGCAGCGCTCTCGAGCCATGTCGGAATTGACGATCTCGAACATTCCGCGCCATCCGCCCAGCACGGTCCACTTGCCGGTGTCTGGGTAGACCAACAGGACGTAGCGTCCGGGTGGGAGGTAGACCGGAACACTCTTTGCAGACATGGGACTTGAGATCTCTCGGGGGAGGGACGAGGTTTGATGTCCCGCTACCTGTTTGACGTTGATCAGCGGATAGACCGCCTGGACTTCGACGCCCTCGAGCTTGGTCACCTGGGGTGCCCTTACGGGCACCTCGGCGGTGACCGCAATGGTGCCCTCGGGGCTGGTTCCCACTAGTTCTGCGACGGTGCTTTTTCCGCCGCATGAAGTTGGGGGACGAGCGGCGACCGGTTGCTTGTTTGCGGCGGGCGCAGGTGAAGGCAGCTCGTGTTTCGGCGCCGCGTTCGCCGGCGCCCCAGAGGTCTGACCGCTACCGCATCCAGCCAGGAGCGCCGACGCGGCGACAAGGCCTCCGATGATTTTGGTTAGGTTCCTAGTCACCACAGCGCTACTCCGTCCGCCTTGCACGTAATGGATGGGTCTTGTGACGTGACGAGCGCGTTTGCCGTTCCCGAACCCACTCGATATGGCGGGCATTGCGAAAAGTAGCCACCACCCGGCGTTGCTCGGTAGACGAGGCCAGATGCTTGATCGTGCCAGCTGCCGTCTAAATACATCAGCCGGACCGCAGGATCGTAAGAAGTTCGCGGGATGATGGGACTTCCGCCGCCAAAGGTGCCAACCGTTGAGACCTCGGAGACCGCGTTCGCTCCACGCAAGGGGAACGAGTTCGGCAACGGAACGGCATTGCCGATGTTGGTCGTTCCAACCCTCGCCTGCCAATACTTCCGGCCGTCTCCGTAAGGCGTTCCAGTGTTGATCATGTTGAAGTAGTGGGTTTCTCCGACAGGCACGCAACTCTGCGTGACGTATTGCACAAGGTTGTTGCTGTCGTCGATTTCAGCCACGAAGTACTCGAGCCCCTGGCAACCTGACGTGGCCCCAGCGTCCTTGAAGCCCACCTGGAAGAAATAGTCGTTCGAGAAGGTCGCGCCGACCCAGTAGAACCGGTCCGTCTTGTAGGTGTAGTTGTACGAGTAGACATCGTCAACAGTGATCGTCGTTCCGATCGCGACTCCCCACCCCACCACCGTTGTGGGTTGTCTCGACCCAACTTGGACCCATTCGTCGGCGTTTGCAGCAGGAATGATGAGCGTGGAAATTGCGAGCGCCGTGGTAAGGACCGCTAGAGCTCTCCGGATTGCCATGTCCTCATGACTGACGAGACGGCCCGTTCATTACGCCGCCGGGGGCGATCGAGTTCTGGCGGCTGCGCAGGTCATTCGGTGATTCGCAGCCGTGGCTTAGCAGAGCGGATAGCGTCCCCGGCGTGACCACGATCTCGCGGCGAGCTCTGCTGCTCGGCGGCGGTGGCACGCTGCTAGCCGGGTGCGGGAGGAGTCCGGCAGAGCCGGGTGGGAAGCCCGCCCGGATGGTCAGCGGGTCGTTCCACACGCGCTGGATGAGGACGCAGACGGGCTGGACGATCGCCTACCCCGATGGGCATGGGGCGGGGGACAAGCTGCCGGTGGTGGTCAGTCTGCACGGGCGCGGCGGGACCCATCGGACGAGCTTCAGCTCGCTCGGGCTGGACACCTACCTCGACCAGGTCGTGAAGGCCGGGACCCCGGCGTTCGCGATCGCGTCGGTCGACGGTGGCGACCACAGCTACTGGCACCGGCGTACGGACGGGACCGACGCGTCAGCGATGGTGCGTGACGAGTTCCTGCCTCTGCTGGCTGAGCGGGGCCTCGACACCGAACGGCTGGGGCTCTTCGGCTGGTCGATGGGCGGGTACGGCGCCCTCCTGATGGCCGGCAAGCAGAAGCTGCCGGTCAAGGCGGTGGCGGTCTCGAGCCCGGCGCTGTTCACCAGCCCGGGTGCGACCGCGGCAGGAGCTTTCGACAGCCCGGCGGACTTCGACGCCAACAACGTCCACGGCCACCCGGAGTGGTTGCGCGGCGTCCGGCTGCTGATGGACTGCGGCCTCCAAGATCCGTTCTACGCCGCGACCAAGAACCTGGCGGGGCGGCTCTCGCCCAAGCCGGCCGGTGGATTCACCGAAGGGGCCCACAACAAGGACTACTGGCGTCGGATGGTTCCGGCCCAGCTGCGGTTCCTCGGCCCTATCCTCAGAGCGTGAGCGTCACTACCGGAGTCCCTGAGCTGGCCGAGGAGGCCGTCGACGCGCTGCCGCGCCGGCGCCCGGCGGTTCTGCGGAGCCTGCTGCCCGTCGTGGCGGCAGTCGCAGCGTTCGTCCCGGTCGTGTTGTTCACCGGTGAGCGCGGAACAGGTAGCGATGCGATCCGCATGGCCGTCTACCTGGCACCGTGGGCACTGGCGCTGCCCTGGCTCAAACGCCTCGACCTCCGCCCGGTTCCCTGGTTCTTCCTCTGCGCCGCTCTTGGTTTCGTGATGGCTCCGGTGCTGGCGTACAAGGTCGTCCACCGTGCGCTCTCGTTGCCGTTCCGGGACTGGGAGGTGGGGTTCTGGCATGGTCACCTTGCCCGGTCCGTGCCCGGGATGAGAGCCCTCGTGCTGCTGCCGGCCGGATCCGTTCCTGAGCCGGTGGTGCCGCGATGGGTGCGGCGTGCTGACGGGGTGCAGCGGGGCGCGTGGATCTTCTTCCTGGTGGCCTTCCCGGTCGGCGTCGCCTTCGGGCAGTCCTGGCCGGCGTTTCTCGGCTCAGCGCTCGTGGTCGGACTATTTGTCCTGATGGTCTCGCACGTGGTCGTCGCGGTGCTCCTGTCGGACTGGTTCAGGAAGAGGACGGTCCGCACCGCCTGAACGGCTTCCCGCGCGCTCGCTGGTGCTGGACATTACTGCCGAGTAACGCTTTGCTGTGACCCAGGTCACGTGGGGTGGCCGTTCCTCCCAGCAAGGAGATCTCTCGGATGACTCACCGCTTCCGTCTGTCTGTGCTCGGTTCAGTAGCAGCCGTGCTGTCCATCATCGGAGGAGCACTCGCCACCGCTCCCGCAGGAGCCGCCGGGCCGGCGTACGTAGCTCTGGGTGACTCCTACTCCTCGGGCGTCGGCACCCGGACCTACATCAGCGACGGGACCAGCTGCCAGCGCTCCACGAAGGCCTACCCGTACCTGATCGCCCAGGCCCGCGGGTACACCCTGAACTTCCAGGCCTGCTCGGGTGCGAAGACGGCCGACGTCACCGCGAACCAGCTCGGGGCGCTGAACACCTCGACCCGCTACGTCACGATCTCGATCGGTGGCAACGACGCCGGGTTCTCCGACGTGATCACCGAGTGCGCCAAGCCGGCGTGGGCCAGCGACTGCTCCGGCAAGGTCAACACCGCCAACTCGTTCATCACCAACACGCTGCCCGGGCGGCTGAACACCCTGTACGCGAGCATCAAGACGAAGGCGCCGAACGCCAAGGTCGTCGTTGTCGGCTACCCGCGGATCTTCAACGGCGAGGACTGCAACGCCGCCACCTGGTTCAGCCCGGACGACGAGTCCCGGCTCAACGCCACCGCGGACCTGATCAACTCCAAGATCTCCGCGGCCGCCTCGGCCAAGGGCTTCACGTTCGCCAACCCGACCAGCCGGTTCATCGGGCACGCCGTCTGCGGTGACCCCGAGTGGCTCAACGGCCTGTCGAACCCGATCTCGGAGAGCTACCACCCGAACGTCACCGGGCACGCCTCGGGCTACTACCCGCTCGTGAGCCCGCTGCTCGTCTGATCGCCCTAGGATCCTGCCCGTGGTCGAACCCCTACGTCCGCGCGCACTGGTGACCGGTGCGACGCGCGGCATCGGCAGAGCGACAGCGCTCGCTCTGGCCGGTGCCGGTTTCGACGTGGCGATCGCGGGCAGGACCCTGGTCGAGGGCGCAGGGACCATCGCGCCCCGGGTCAGCGAGGACGAGGCCAGCGACCAGACCGTCCTGCCGGTGCAGGGCAGCCTGCAGGCCACGGCTGCCGAGGTCGAGGCGTTGGGTGCTCGTTGCCTGCCGGTGCAGATGGACCTCGCCCAACGCACCAGCGTGGTCGAGGCGGTCGCCCTGGTCCATGCCGAGTGGCAGGCGCTCGACCTCGTGGTGAACAACGGCTTCGTGCACCTGCCCCAGCAGCGGTTCCTCGATCTCACCGAGGACGCCCTGGTCCGCACCTGGCAGGGCAACTTCTACCACCAGCTCCTGCTGACCCATGAGGTCCTCGCGCCGATGCTCGAGCGCGGTCGGGGCACGATCGTGAACATGGCCTCGAGCTCCGCGACCAACGACCCTCCGGCCGGTCCCGGCGACGGCGGCTGGGGCCTCGCGTACGCGGCGTCGAAGGCGGCCTTCGGCCGGATCGCCGGGAGCATCAATGCCGAGTTCGGTGGACAGGGCGTGCGGGCGTTCAACGTCGACCCCGGCTTCGTGGTCACCGAGTCGGCGGTGGCTCGCGGGGGAGCCGACGCGATCGCGTCCAGCGGTGGCTACCCCTCAGCCGACCCAGCCGCTTCCGGTCAGGTCATCGCCTGGCTCGCGACCAGCCCGGAGGCCGAGCGGTTCCTCGGCAAGACCATCTGGGCCCCCAAGCTCGCCGCGGACCTGGCCTCGAAGGCCGACGGGTGAGCGGTCCGGAGGACCTCGTCACGGCGTACGCCGCGGCGGTGGACGCCCGGGACTGGGTCGCACTCGCGGATCTCTTCGTCGAGGACGGTGCGCTGATCACCCCGGATCCGCCGCGCTCGCTGGAGCCGGTCATCGCCTCGATCGGTCGCGACGCGATCGTGGCGACGGTGCGGAAGGTCGAGGGGTTCGCCGGCACGGACCACGTCGTCGATTCCACGCACTGGCAGGTCGACGGCAGCGCCGCGTCCGGGCTGACGATCGGCCAGGCCCACCACCACGTCGACGGTCCTGAGCCGCACTCCTGGGTCTGGTACGTCGAGTACCGCGACGACGCCGTCCGGACGGAGGCCGGGTGGCGGTTCGCGACCCGCAGGCTCACGCTCGCCCGGATCGAGAAGCAACCGCGTCCCTGACCAGTACGGTCTGCCCATGGAGTTCGACGTCATCGCCCCGGTCGGCAGCGGCCTCACCGCCGATCCGGACTGGATGGTCGGGCTCGCCCAGCACGTCGAGTCGTGCGGCTTCGGCTCTCTGGTGGTGGTCGAGCACGCGGTCATGTTCGCCGAGTACGCCTCGACCTACCCGTACGACGCGTCGGGCCGCGTCGAACTCGCCGCCGACTGCCCGGTCCCGGATCCGTTGGAGCTGCTGGCGTTCATCGCCGGGTCGACCTCGACGCTCGGCCTGGCCACGGGCGTCCTGGTGCTGCCCGACCACAATCCGGTCGTGCTGGCCAAGCGGATCGCGACCCTGGACGCGTTGTCCGGTGGGCGGTTCCGCCTCTGCGTCGGGATGGGCTGGATGCGCGAGGAGGTCGAGGCCTGTGGCGCCGACTTCGACACCCGCGGTCGGCGCGCCGACGAGCAGATCCAGGTGATGCGCGCGCTCTGGTCGGGTGACCCCACCTCGTACGAGGGCGAGTTCTTCCGCTTCGAGCACGCGGTCTGCCGTCCGGCGCCGGGAGAACGCTCGATCCCGATCCACATCGGGGGGCACAGCAAGGCGGCCGCCCGCCGAGCCGGACGACTCGGTGACGGGCTACAGCCGCTCGGCGTCGCCGGCGAGGACCTGCAAGCGCTGCGGGCCGAGATGGCGCGCGCGGCCGAGGACGCTGGGCGTGACCCCGCGAAGCTCGAGCTCAACCTGGGCCACCTGGTGACCCGGATCGACCAGGGCAAGGCCGAACGACTCGCGGAGGTCGGCGCGACCCGGGTCGTGCTGGCGATGTCGGACGCCGCGGACCTCGACCAGGCCAAGGACGAGCTGTCGGCCTGCGCCGAGCGGCTGGGGTTCTGAGCCGGCTCTAGACGAGCTGGTTGAGCAGGCCGGTGTCGACGTCGTAGATGAATCCGCCGACCTTGATCGTGTCCGGGATCAGCGGGTGCGCCTGGACCTTGTGCACGTCGGTCTTCAGCGCGACTTCCTGGTTCTCGATCACGTGGAAGGCGTGCCAGGACGCGTCCTGACCGGCCGAGGCGCCGACGCGCTCCTGGATCTCGGTCTCGCTGGCCGAGGCCATCGCGCAGCGGGTGTGCGGCACCACGAGGATCCGCTCGACCTTGAGCAGGTGCACGCCGAGGACCAGGGCCTCGAGCGCGGCCTCGGTGACGCGGCCCCCGGGGTTGCGGAAGATCTTCGCGTCGCCCGGCTTGAGGCCGAGCATGCGCAGCGGGTCGATGCGCGAGTCCATGCAGGTGACGATCGCGATGCCCGCGTGGGCGACGCCGTCGAACCCGGAGAGGTTGAAGTCGTTCGCGAACTCGCGGTTCGCGGCCAGCAGGTCGTCGAAGTCACTCACGACCAGAAGGCTAGTCCTCACCGGTTTCAGCGGACGATCCGGGCCTCGAACCGCTTCACCGGCTTGGACTCCTTGCCGCAGGACTCTGGGCGTTCCCCGGACTCGGCGGAGCTGACTGCGACCCACCAGCTGCGGCCGTCGCGGTGGCGGACCCGCCAAGCGTCGACCTCGGGAACGACCTCGAGGTCGTCCAGGCCGAGGACGCCCTCGGTGCGGCGTACGTGGTCCTCGGCGACCTGGGCGCCGGGGGAGTACGAAGACCGACCGCGGTAGCCCTCGAGGGTGAGCTGTCCGCGGCGCGCGGCGGTGAGCAGCCCGGTGCCGTTGAGCACCCGTCCGTGCAGCACGCCGGAAGGAAGCAGCACGGTGGTCGCGGCGAGCCGGTGGCCGGAGGTGTGGGTCACCTCCCAGACGTGCTCGGGGTCGATCCCGGCGGCGGTGAGGGCGATCGGGCGCCCGAGCCGCGCGCAGCAGGTGTCGCGGGTGCCGTTGGTACACACGAGCAGGACAGGGTCCGGCGCGACGGACAGCCCAGGCAGGGATGCGCGCGTCGTCTCCAGGTCGCCCGCCGCGAGAGCTGCCCAGTCGAGGTCGAGGAGGGCGGCCGGGTCGGTGACGGTTCCGGTGAGCAGCCAGGTGCGTCCCGGGTAGGTGTAGGCGATCAGGACGGCGCGGTGCTCGGCCGTGCCCGGGTCGGCGTGCCGGCCGGGGCGCCGTACCAGCGATGGACGGACACCGTGCTCGGCGGCCGCCGCCTCGATGCTCCGCCCGACCTCGGCGTCGAGGTGGGAGTCGGTGAAGGCTTTCGCTCCCCACGGGCCGTTCTGCTCCAGGCAGACCCACGCGATCGCATCCGGCGCGGAGCCGATCAGCGGCTCGTCAGCGGCGAGGCTGGCGTCCGAGCACGGAGGAACGATCATGAGCCGATCCCGATCAGGGCGGAGGTCGAGGAGCCGCGGGTCGCGGCACCCCGGAAGAGTACGAGAGCGAGCAAGCCGGCGAGCAGCGCGCACAGCGACGCCCCGACGAAGATCGCGTGAAGTTGCTGGACGCCGGCGCCCTGGAGCAGGTCGGTGTACTCGTCGCAGCGGGTCTTGCCACCGCAGACCTGGCTCGGTTCGGGGAAGTCGGCCGAGACCGCGTAGTAGCGCCGCAGCCCGATGGTCGTCAGCGCGGAGATGCCGATCAGCATGCCGACCATCCGGCTGACCACGAGCAGGGCGCTGGTGACGCCGTGCACCGCGGAATCGGTCGTCGCGAGCAGCGCCGCGTTGACCGGGGCCAGGGCCAGTCCGAACCCGAGCCCGGCGATCACCAGGACGACGCTGCTGCTCGGGTGGTGCAGGCTGTCGACGCCCCAGTCGCTCATCCGCCAGAACCCGAGGGCCGAAAGCGCCATCCCGGCCGCGGCGATCGCTCCCACCGGCAGGCTCCGGCTCAGGTAGCCACCGACCACGGCTCCGACCGGGAGTGCGATCAGGAATTCGACCAGGACCAGCGCGGCCTTGATCTGCGAATCGCCGTAGATGGTGACGCGGGCGAAGACCGGGATGTCGACGAGCGCGGCGATCAGCGCCGATCCGACGAAGAAGCTCACCGCCAGCGAACCCCAGGCCGGCATCCGGGCGAAGGCACCGCGGGGGATCAGCGGAGACGCGGCGCGGCGCAGGTGTAACCCGAACCCGATCGCCGCGACAGCCGCCACGGCCAGGTAGATCGGGCCGGCGTCGGAGAAGACCTGCACCTGCGGATCGGCGGTGGCGAAGGCGAGGATCACGCCGCCGAGCGCGACTGCCAGCAGGCCGGCGCCGGTCAGGTCGGCCTGCCGTGCGGTGCGCCACCAGTCGCGGACGTCGACGAACGGACGCGGGGCGAGCACCAACCAGGCGAGCAGGACCAGTCCGAGGCCGATCGTGGCCAGGCCGACCTGGGACCACCAGATCGACGTCGAGGAACCGAAGGGGACGAACGGTCCGCCCCAGCGCACCGAGGTGACCAGGCTGGTCGGCTGGCGCATCACCAGCAGGAGGGCCGTGATGAAGAGGGCCAGGAGGACCAGGCCGATCGGGTCGAGGCGACGCGGGGACCGCTCGGACTCGGCCACGGGTGCGGCCACGGGGGTGGGGAGCGCGGCGATGCCGGCGGCGAGCACCAGCCCGACCGCGAGGTTGATCCAGAAGATGTCGCGCCAGTCGCCGACCGCCAGTACGACGGCGCCGTAGAGCGGGCCGATGACGCTGCCGAGCTCCTGGACCGCGCCGACGATGCCGAGCGGCACCCCGCGCTTCTCGACCGGGTAGATGTCGGCCACCAGAGCCAGTGTGACCGGCACCAGGCCGCCGCCGCCGACGCCCTGGAGGAACCGTCCGGTCACCAGGCTCGGCAGGTCGTAGGCGGCGGCCGTGATCAAGGAGCCGAACCCGAAGATCAGCAACGAGCCCACCAGCACCGGGAGGCGGCCGCGCAGGTCGGCGATCCGGCCGATCAGCGGCAGCATCGCCACGTAGCCGAGCAGGAAGCCGGAGATGATCGGTGCCGCGCGCTGGAGCTCCTCGACGCTCAGGCCGACCGAGCCCATCATGTCGGGCAGCGACAGGACGACCACGTAGGTGTCGGCCGCGGCGAACGCGACGGCGACCGCAGCCAGGGCCAGCAGGGTGCGGGCAGCGCGCGGTCGTGCCACCGGGTCGCTCACGGCTTCTTGATGGTGACGTTCTTGCCGTAGTCGTAGAAGGTCAGGTCGTAGGTGACGTCTCCGCTCCCGGCGAAGAAGTCTCCGGTGACCGACAGGGTCGTGATGCGGCCGTCGCCGTCGATGCCGACGACCGTCTTGTAGGTCCCGGTCTCGTCGGCGCTCGGGATGATCGGCGCGACCAGCGAGCCGGACAGGGTCCCGGAGTACGTGGTCACCACGATCTTGCCGTCCCGCTTCTGGCCGGTCTGCTTCGCGCCGTCCAGCTTGAGCAGCAGTCCGGAGATGCCCTTGGCCGGATCGGCGAAGTCGGACGGGTCCGGCGCGCCGTACTCGCTCGGGTCGATCGTCGAGTACGACGGGGTCAGCGGCAGCTTGGCGTAGACCTTCCCGTCGACCGAGACCACCGGGATGCTGGTGTTGAATCCGCTGAAGAGCACCTTCACGTCGCCCTTGAACGCCGGCTGGTGGGTCAGCGTCCCCTTCGCGCCGAGGACCGCGTTCCCGCTCGTCGGGGTCGAGCCGGTGGCCATCGTGAACTTCACGCTCGAGGCCTGGTCGAACTGGGTCTTCGCCGCGGTCAGCACCTTCTGGATGTCGGCGCCAGAGGTCTTGGACCCGCCGTCGCCGCTCCCACCGCAGGCGGCGGTCGTCAGGAGCAGGGCTGCGCCAGCCAGGGCGAGCGCGATCCGGCGAGGCTTCGAGAACGTCATGACCGCTAGCCTGCCATGGTCGGGACGGGGCCCGCGGCAGCGGTGACCGGCTGGCTGCCCGGCGTACCGGAGCCGTCGCGGCGGCCGTTCGCCTCGGGGAGGTCGACCGGGGCACCGCTGGCGGCGGCAGCACGGGCGGGCGCCGTGCCGGCCCAGGCGAAGACCAGGGTGTCCTCACCCTTGAGGAACCGGTGGCACCGGACTCCGCCGGTTGCGCGGCCCTTGGCCGGGTACTCGCTGAACGGGGTGACCTTGACCGAACCGGACTCGGTGCCGGGCAGCGCCGAGGAAGCCCCGGAGATGCTGACCACCACGGAGTCCTCCGCGGTGACCGCGCCGAACCAGGCGACCTTCGCGCCGGCTCCGAGCTTGATGCCGGCGATGCCACCGCCCGAACGACCCTGCGGCCGGACGCCGGCGGCGCCGAAGTGCAGCAGTTGGGCGTCATCGGTGATGAAGCACAACGTCTCCTCGCCGGTGCTCAGCTGGAGCGCTCCGACGACCTCGTCGCCGTCCTTGAGGGCGATCACGTCCCAGTCGTCCTTGTTGGACAGGTACTCGGGGTTCACCCGCTTGACCACGCCTTGGGCCGTCCCCAGGGCCAGGCCGGGGGAGTCGGTGTCGAACGTGGTCAGCCCGAGGACCCGCTCACCCCCGTCGAGGGTGAGGAACTCGCCGACCGGCGCGCCGCCCTGGAGGTTCGGGTGGCTGGCCGTGCTCGGCAGTGTCGGCAGGTCGAGAACCCCGAGCTTGATCACCCGGCCCGCGCTGGTCAGCACGCCGACCTCGCCGCGGGCCGTGCTGCGCACCGCCGAGACGATCACGTCGTGGCGGGTGCGGGCGCCCTCGGCGCCCGGCGCCTCCACGTCGGTGCTGCGCGCGAGCAGACCGCTGGAGGAGAGGTAGACGAAGCACGGGTCGTCCGCCACCTCGAGCGGGGTCGCCGTCGCGGTCGCAGTGACCCCGGACGACTCCAGCAGGACCGTGCGGCGCGGCGTGCCGTAGGTCTTGGCGACGTCGGCGAGCTCGTCAGAGACGACCTTCCGCAGCCGCGACTCGTCGCCGAGGATCTCGTCGAGACCAGCGATCGTGGCGACCAGCTCGTCGCGCTCCTTGTCGAGCTCGATCTTGGAGAACTTGGTCAGGCGGCGCAGCGGCATGTCGAGGATGTAGTTGGCCTGGATCTCGGTCAGGTCGAAGACCGACATCAGGCGCTCGCGCGCGGCCTCGGCGTTGTCGCTGGCGCGGATCAGCTGGATCACCTCGTCGATGTCGAGGATCGCCAGCAGCAGGCCCTCGACCAGGTGCAGCCGGTCGGCCGCCTTGCCGCGCCGGTACGTCGAGCGTCGGCGGACCACGTCGAACCGGTGGCCGAGGAAGACGTCGAGCATCTCCTTGAGGCCGAGGGTGCGCGGCTGGCCGTCGACCAGCGCGACCGCGTTGATGCCGAACGAGTCCTCCATCGGCGTGGACTTGTAGAGCTGCTCGAGCAGCGCCTCGGGGTGGAAGCCGTTCTTGACCTCGATGACCAGCCGCAGGCCCTTCTCGCGGTCGGTGAGGTCCTTCACGTCGGCGATGCCCTGGAGCTTCTTGGACTGCACCAGCTTCTTGATCGCCTCGATGACGCGCTCGGTGCCGACTCCGTAGGGGAGCTCGGTGACCACGATGCCCTTGCGACGCGGCGTCACCGACTCGATCCGGGCGGTCGCGCGCATCTTGAAGGAGCCGCGGCCGGACTCGTAGGCGTCGCGGACGCCGTCCAGGCCGATGATCTTGCCGCCGGTGGGCAGGTCGGGACCGGGGATGAACCGCATCAGCGCGTCCAGGTCGGCGTCCGGGCGGGTGATCAGGTGCCGCAGCGCCTGCACCACCTCGATCAGGTTGTGCGGTGCGATGTTGGTGGCCATGCCGACCGCGATGCCGGCGGCACCGTTCACGATCAGGTGCGGGATCGCGGCCGGGAGCACCGACGGCTCGACCTCGCGGCCGTCGTAGTTCGGCCGGAAGTCGACGGTGTCCTCGTCGATGGTGGCGGTCATCGCGACCGCGGCCGGCGCCATCCGGCACTCGGTGTATCGCATCGCCGCCGGCGGGTCGTCGGGCGAACCGAAGTTTCCGTGGCCGTCGATGGTGGGCAGCCGCAGCGACCAGGCCTGAGCCTGGCGCACGAGCGCGTCGTAGATCGCGGTGTCGCCGTGCGGGTGGAACCGACCCATCGTCTCGCCGACGACGCGGGAGGACTTCACGTGGCCGCGGTCGGGGCGCAGGCCCATGTCGTGCATCGAGAAGAGGATCCGGCGCTGCACCGGCTTCAGCCCGTCGCGGGCGTCCGGGAGGGCGCGGGAGTAGATGACCGAGTAGGCGTACTCGAGGAAGCTCGACCTCATCTCGTCGCCGACGTCGATGTCGACGATGTGTTCTTCGAATTCCTCAGGGGGTGCTGCGGTACGCCGTGCCATGGGCGCATTCTTCCAACAGGGCAAGGGGATCCGGGGCAGGGGCTCGCCGTCACCCTTGACGGATCCCGCTGGATCGCGTTGAGTGTATTCAACTAACTGGTTGAATACACTCGGAGGTAGTCGGATGGCCACGGTCCTCACCCACGCAGTCATGTCGCTCGATGGCTTCATCGCTCGACCGGACGACTCGGTCGGACCGTTGTTCGACTGGTACGAGAACGGCGACATCGAGCTCGTCGGTGGTGGCGGGAGCTGGACCTTCCACGTCTCGCGGACCTCGGCCGACCACGTGCAGCCGTGGTGGGACTCCTGCCGGGCCATCGTCATGGGTCGGCACCTCTTCGACCTCACCAACGGGTGGAACGGCGTCCCGTCAGTCGGTGAGCACGACTTCGTGGTCACCCACGAGGCACCGACCGACTGGGTACCGAGCGAGCACCTGAGTGCCGAGGATGCGCCGTTCACGTTCGTGACGACGGGCATCGAGGACGCGATCGCCCGAGCGCGCGAGTTCGCTGGCGACGGAGCGGTCGCGGTCTGCGCCGGCGACGTCGGCGGTCAGGCGGTCGCGGCAGGTCTCGTCGACGAGGTGGCGATCGACGTCGCACCGGTGCTGCTCGGTCAGGGCAAGCGCTACTTCGGTGACGCGGTCCTGCCCGAGGGCCTGCTCGACGATCCTGTCGTCGTCCAGGGCGACCGCGTGCTGCACCTGAGCTACCGGGTCCGCCGCTGAAACGCAGCCGTCACCGGAGCCCGGTACATTTCTCGGGTGACCGCGGCTGAACCCACCTCTCCGGCCTGGCCGGCCCACTGGGAGGCCGATGTCGTGCTCCGCGACGGTCGGACCGCGCACATGCGCCCGATCATGCCCAGCGATTCCGAGGGTCTGGTCACCTTCTACGCCGACGTCTCGGACCAGTCGAAGTACTTCCGGTTCTTCTCCCCGATGCCGACGCTCTCGGAGAAGGACCTGCACCGGATCACCAACGTCGACCACCACAGCCGGGTCGCGTTCGTGCTGACCGTCGCCGAGAAGATCCTGGCGATCGCCAGCTACGAGCTGGTCGCACCCGGTGAGGCCGAGGTCGCCTTCCTGGTCCAGGACGCCCACCAGGGCCGCGGCATGGGCCAGCTGCTGCTCGAGCACCTCGCCCAGGCAGCCCGCGAGCGCGACGTCCACCGGTTCACCGCCGAGGTGCTGCCGGACAACCAGCGGATGCTCCAGGTCTTCTACGAGCAGGGCTACCAGGTGATGGGCGGTTGGGACGAGGGCGTCATGCACCTCGAGTTCAACATCGACCCGACCGACACCGCGATGGGTGTGATGGCCGCCCGCGAGCACCGGGCCGAGGCTGCATCCATCGAGGCGTTCCTCTCGGCGCGCAGCGTCGCGGTGATCGGAGCCTCCCGCCGCTCGGACACCATCGGTGCCGCCCTGGTGCGCAACCTCGTGCTCGGTGACTACGCCGGCAAGGTCTACGTGGTGAACCCGACCGCCGACGCGGTGGCCGGGATGCCGGCGTACGCGCGGGTGGGCGACATCCCCGACGACGTCGACGTCGCGATCGTGGCGGTCCCGGCAGACGCGGTGCAGGACGTCGTCCTGGACTGTGCGGCCAAGGGCGTGCACGGCCTGATCGTCATCTCCTCCGGCTTCGCCGAGACCGGTGAGGACGGCCGGCAGCGCCAGCGTCGCCTGGTCGGCCTGGCCCGCTCGTACGGCCTGCGGCTGATCGGCCCGAACGCGCTCGGCATCATCAACACCGCGGCCGACGTCTCGCTGAACGCCTCCCTCTCGCCGATCATGCCGCCGCGCGGACGGGCCGGGTTCTTCTGCCAGTCCGGCGCGCTCGGCTCGGCCATCCTCGAGAAGGTCCAGGGCCGCGGCCTGGGTCTGTCGACGTTCGTCAGCGCCGGTAACCGCGCCGACGTCTCGGGCAACGACCTGCTCCAGTACTGGGAGGAGGACGAGAGCACCGAGGTCGTCCTGCTCTACCTGGAGTCGATCGGTAACCCGCGCAAGTTCTCCCGCATCGCCCGCCGGGTCTCGCGCAACAAGCCGGTGATCGCGGTGCGTTCGGGTCGGACCACCCAAGGTGTCCCGATGGGCCACGTGGTCCGATCCATCGAGGCACCCCAGGCCGCGGTCGACGCGATGTTCCGCCAGGCCGGCGTGATCCAGGTCGACACCCTGGACGAGATGTTCGACGTCGCCCAGCTGCTCGCCCACCAGCCGCTGCCGCGCGGACCTCGCGTCGCCGTCGTCGGGAACTCCGACGCGCTCGGCCTGCTCGCCGCCGACGCCGCGGCTGCCAGCGGGCTGGAGGTCACCCGGTCGGTGGCCCTGGGCGCCGAGGCCGGCGCCGAGGACTTCGAGACCGCCCTGGACAAGGTCATCGACGATCCCGAGGTCGACGGCCTCGTGGTCATCTACATCCCGCCGCTCAACGCCGGCGGCGCCGAGGTCGCGAACGCCTTGGCCGCGGTCTCCGAGCAGTCGGACAAGCCGATCGTGGCAACCTTCCTCGGCCGCGAGGGCGTTCCCGAGCTGCTGCGGGTGCCCGACCTGGCCGGCAACACCGCCGGCCGCGGCTCGGTGCCCTCCTACCCGGCCGTCGAGCAGGCGGTCCGGGCGCTGTCCCGGGTCTGCGAGTACAACCACTGGCTCGACCGGCAGCCCGATGCCGACGAGCTGCTCGAGGACGTCGACCACGACGCGGCCGCCCGGATGCTCGCCGAGCTGTTGATGCACTCGCCGCAGGGCCGCGACCTCACCTTCGCCGAGTGCAAGGAGCTGCTCGGTCACTACGGCATCACGCTCTGGGACCGGATCGCGGTCAACAGCGCCGAGGAAGCCGTGCGCGCCGCCGACCTGCTCGGATGGGACGCGGTCCTCAAGGCGACCGCGGAGCCGCTGCGCCAGCGCCCCGACCTCGGCTACGTCTGGCGCAACATCGCTGATGCCGACGAGATGCGGCACGCCTTCGAGTCGCTGGCCAAGACGGTGCCCTCGATCACCGACGCGGCCTTCGTGGTGATGCGCACCGCGCCGCCCGGCGTACCGGTGCGGATGGACGGCCTGGAGGACCCGCTGTTCGGTCCGGCCGTCTCGTTCTCGATCTCGGGGGCGATCACCGAGCTGGTCGGGGACAAGGCCTACCGGATCCCGCCGATCACCGGTCAGGACGCAGCCGAAGCGGTGCGCTCGATCAAGGCGGCACCGTTGCTCTTCGGCCACCGCGGTAGCGAGGCCGTCGACGTGGACGCCGTGGAGGACCTGTTCCGCCGGGTCGCCCACCTCAAGAACGACCTCCAGCAGGTCGCTGCGCTCGACCTCAGCCTGGTGCACGCGACCACGAACGGTGTCGCCGTGCTGGACGCCGCGATCCGCTTCGAGCCGGTCGTCGACCCGCGCTCGGACTGGTTCACCCGCCGCCTCAACGTGCACCCGGGGGACACCCTCCCCGACTGACGGGCGCGTGACAGACTGCGACCCATGAGCGTGACGTCCGAAGACCAGGCCGCCGACCTCGGTGTTGCGATCGAGAAGAGCGGCTACTACCCGACGGTGGTCCGTTCGGGCGTCGAGGCCGCCGTGGCCGGTGAGCGCGTCGTCTCCTTCCTGGTGCACCACGAGCCCACGATCGACCGCGACGAGGTACGCCGGCACATCACCGTGGTGGTGCTGACCCCGTCGCGCCTCATCCTGTGCCACACCGACGAGCACGAGCCGGACGACCTGCTCCCGGAGCCGTACACCTCGACCTCGACCGAGGCGGTCAAGCTCGACAGCGTGAAGTCCGTGGTGGTGAACCGGATGGTCGCCAACCCGGCCAAGGTCACCAGCAGCCCGGCACCTGCCGAGGCCGTGCTGACGATCGGCTGGGGCGGCATCAACCGGATCGACCTCGAGCCGGCCGCCTGCTCGGACCCGCAGTGCGAGGCCGACCACGGCTACACCGGGGTGCTCGCCTCCGACGACTTCTCGATCCGGGTCAGCTCGGCCGCCGACGGCCAGGACGCGGTCGACCGGCTGCTCGCGTTCGCCGAGATCCTGTCGGCGAGCACCCAGGCCTGAGCCCGACGCCGCCGTGACCTCCTTCTCCTTCGTCGAGCCCTCGTACGGCGGCCGCACCCTCGGTGACGTGCTCCCGGCGATCGCGACGGCACTCGGCGTCGACGTCGGCTTCCACGACACCGAGCTCGTGCTCCCACCCGCCCAGCGCTACGTGGTGTTCCTGGTCGACGGGTTGGGTCATCGGCTGATCGAGCAGCACGCCGAGCACGCGCCGTACCTGCACGCGCTCCTGCAGGAGCCGGGGGTCGCCGGGGTTCCGTCGACCACCGCGACGAGCCTGACCTCGCTCGGCACGGCGCTGACACCGGGGGAGCACGGCCTGGTCGGTTTCACCTCCCGCATCCCCGGCACCGAGAAGCTGCTCAACGCGCTGTTCTGGAACAAGGACGTCGTCGATCCGGCCGAGTGGCAGCCGAACCCGAGCGCCTTCGCGCGCCTGCGGTCAGCCGGGGTGCATGCGACCGTCGTCAGCAAGAAGGAGTTCGTCGACTCGGGTCTGACGCTGAGTGCCTTCCGCGGCGCCGAGTTCGTCGACGGCGACAAGATCGGCGAGCGGATCGCCGCTGCGGTCACCGAGTCCGCGGTGTCCCCGTCGGTCACCTACGTCTACGACGGCGACCTCGACTGGACGGGACACCGCTACGGCGTCGACTCCGCGCAGTGGCGGGCCCAGCTCGGGGCGATCGACGCCGGGGTCGAGCAGCTGCGCGAGTCCCTCGACCCGGGCGTCCGATTGGTCGTCGTGGCCGACCACGGCATGGTCGACTGCCCGAACGAGTTCCGGATCGACATCGACGAGCACCCCGAGCTGCGCTCCGGTGTCCAGCTGATCGGCGGAGAGGCGCGCTTCCGGCACCTGTACTGCTCGGGTCGTGCCGTCGACGACGTGCTGGCCACCTGGCGCGAGTTCCTCGGCGACCGCGGTCAGGTGCTCGCGCGCGACGAGGCCATCGAGCGCGGCTGGTTCGGCACCGTCGCCCCGCAGGTCCGCCCGCGGCTCGGCGACGTGGTCGTGGCAGCGGCCGGTCAGACCGCGCTGATCAGCATGGCCGACTTCCCGTACGAGAACCTGCTGGTCGGATTCCACGGCTCGCTGACCGCGGTCGAGATGGAGATCCCGATCCTGATCTGCTGACGCCCATGCTGGTTGAGCTTGTCGAAACCCGGCGACGGGCGCGCAGTCGCAGGCGAACGGCAGCGGTCCGCTGACCGCGGAAATCACCTTGGCCCGGCCGGTCCACCGGCGATTCCTAAGCGAGCGGCCAGTCGAACGCATCGCTCCAGGAGTTGATCCGAGAACGACGCACGTCGACCTGCCAGGGCCACGGTGCGTTGTCCCAAGGAAGCACGCGCGTCAGCAGTGCGTCGAGCAGGTAGGTCGCCCAACGCGAGTAGTAAAGCTGGGAAACAGGTACGTGTTCACCGAACAGCCGGATCGCCGGCCAGAGCACGAGGCCGACAAGCCACACGAGTACCGAGAACGCCAGCAACAGCCACAGCAGGATTCCGCGGACGAAGAGGAAAAGGATCCCGCCGCCGATTCCAGCGGCCTTCCGGATCATGCGAACGGCAGCGGTTCGCTGACCGCGGAGATCGCCTTCGCGCGGGCCGCGGTCATCCGACGCCGGTGGTGCTGGCGGCAGAGGACCTCGTAGGCGACCTCAGCCGGCTCGGCGTTCTTGTTCTCCACGTCACCCACGACGATGACCTCGCCCTCGGTCACCATCTCGCCGTTCTCGGTACGGGCGTTGTGGGTGGCCCGCTTGCCGCACCAGCACAGCGCCTCGACCTGGAGCACGTGGGTGCGGTCGGCGAGCTCGACCAGGCGGCGTGAACCGGCGAAGAGCTCGGTACGGAAGTCGGAGAGGATCCCGAAGGCGAAGACGTCGATCTGGAGCTCGTCGACGATCCGGGCGAGCTGGTCGATCTGGCGCGGGCCGTAGAACTGGGCCTCGTCGCAGATCAGGTAGTCGATCCGGGCGCCGTGGGTCAGCGCGTCGACGACGTAGCGCCAGAAGTCGAAGTCGTCGGTGACCTCGAGGGCGTCGTGCTCCAGGCCCAGGCGCGAGGACAGGATCGCCTCGCCGGCCCGGTCGTGGGTGGTGAAGATCCGGCCGACCCGGCCGCGCGCGGCGTGGTTGTGGTTCGTCTGCAGCGCGAGCGTGCTCTTCCCCGAATCCATGGTCCCGGTGAAGAAGTGGAGTTCAGCCATCGGGGAGGATCATGCCATGAGCCCGCTCGTGCAAGCCGCTGAACTCGACGCCCTTCTCGGGAAGGTCACCATCCTCGACGTCCGGTACCAGATGGGCGGGCCGGGCGGCATGGCTCTCTACCTCGAGGGACACGTCCCGTTCGCCCAGTACGTCGACATGGACACAGCGCTGGCAGCGGCTCCTGGAGCCGGTGGTCGGCACCCGCTACCCGATCCGGAGGTCTTCGGTGCGGCGATGCGCAAGGTCGGCGTCTCGGTCGAGCGGCCGGTCGTGGTCTACGACGACTGGCAGGGCCGGGCAGCCGCCCGGTGCTGGTGGCTGCTGCGTCACCACGGGCACCCCGACGTACGGGTGCTCGACGGTGGGTTCAGCGCCTGGGTCGCTGCCGGGGGAGCCGTCGAGGACGGGTTGCGGCTGCCGATCGACGGCGACTTCCAGCCCGGTCCCGGCGTGATGCCGGTGGTGACGGCCGACGAGATCCCGGCGTTCGTCGAGCGCGGCGTGCTCGTCGACGCCCGGGCACCCGAGCGCTTCCGTGGCGATACCGAGCCGGTCGACCCGGTCGCCGGACGCATCCCGGGAGCGGTGAACGTGCCCACGACCGCGAACGTGCGAGTGGACGGCACCTTCCGCTCGCCGGCCGAGATCCAGGCCCTATACGCCGTCGAGGGCGCCACGGCCGAGACCGAGGTGGGCGTCTACTGCGGATCCGGCGTGACGGCGGTGCACAACATCCTGGCGCTGGCCAGTGCGGGGATCGACGCGTCGCTCTACCCGGGCTCGTGGAGCGAGTGGATCACCGACCCGGAACGGCCGATCGCGACCGGTTAGTCCCGGCGCAACTGCATCGTCAGCGTGCCGACCCGGATCCCCAGGAAGCGGAACTCGATGGTGTCCAGGAGGGTCGCCTCGTCGGAGAAGCGAACCTCGTCGTGGCACCGCAACGGCACCTTGAGCGGTCCGAGGAGCGGCACCCAGATCCGGTAGGTGAACGTGTAGCCGTCGCTGCCCACGGTGATGAGCGCACCACCGGGCATGTCGTCGGCCGTCATCCGCCAGCGCCCGGGCTCGAGCAGCTCGCCGCGCATGGTCCGCTCCCACACCTTGCCGTTCGGAAAGGTCTGGGTGTCGTTGACGACGACGTCCCTCGGCCCGTCGGGGACGGCCACGGTGCGGAACTCGAACCGGGTCGGCAGGAACGGGATCCAGCGCAGCCACCAGGGCAGCCGGGTCGTCGCCTGCCCGGCCCAGGGGCTGGCGAAGACCTCGCGCAGGTCGAGCGGGGTTACCAGTGCACGCCCTTGAGGACGCGCGACATCATGACCTGCTCGTTGGTCGGCGCCGCCGCGGTCTCGCCCTTGGCCGCCGCGGAGTCCGGGAACACCTGGTAGGCCAGGTTGAGGATCCGGAACGCCACCTTCGGGGCCAGGGTGTGCGCGAGGGCGCCCAGGTTGCCGGTGAGGGTGTTGATCTCGTGCGGCCGCTCGACCAGCGCGCTGACCACCATCGAGGCGGCCTGCCCGGGGCTGATCGTCGGGAACCGGTCGTACATCTTGGTCGGGGCGATCATCGGGGTCCGCACCAGCGGCATGTGGATGCTGGTGAAGGAGACGCCGTCCCCGACGAGCTCGGAGGAGACCACGTTGCTCCACGCGTCCAGCGCGGCCTTCGAGGCGACGTACGCGCTGAACCGCGGCGGGTTGGTGAGCACGCCGATCGAGGAGATGTTCACGACGTGGCCGGACTTCTGCTCACGCATCTTCGGCAGCAGGCCCATGATCAGCCGGATCGCGCCGAAGTAGTTCAGCTGCATGGTGCGCTCGAAGTCGTGGAAGCGGTCCTCGGACAGCTTCAGCGAGCGGCGGATCGAGCGGCCGGCGTTGTTGACCACGTAGTCGATGTGCTCGAAGTCGCCGGAGAGCTGGGTCGTCAGCGCGTCGATCGCCTGCAGGTCCGACAGGTCGCAGCCGTAGGCGTAGGCCTGGCCACCCTGGCTCTCGATCAGCGCCTTGGTCTGCTCCAGCTTGTCCTTGCCGCGGGCGACCAGGATCGGGATGGCCCCGGCCTTGGCGACCTGGACGGCCGTGACCAGGCCGATGCCGGAGGAGGCGCCGGTGATCACGACGGTCTTGCCCTTGAGCGCGGACGTCGCGGCCCGGTCGGACTTGATCGAGTCGTCGAGCATGTCCTCCCAGTAGGACCACAGCGTGCCGGCGTACGACTCAAGGTCCGGTACGGCGAGACCCGAGCCGGCCAGCGCCTTCTGGGTCGACTTCGACGCGTAGACGGTCGGGAACGCGGCGTGCTCGAGGACCTCGGCCGGGATGCCGAAGCGACCCAGCGTCTGGTTCAGCACCAGGTGGGCCGGCGCGGTCCGCAGGGCGGCACCGAACAGTGCGCCCGGGCGGAACTGGCGGGGGAGCAGCGCGGTGGGCAGCCGGTTCGTCACGGTCCGGTCGATCGGCACCGCGAACTGCGGCGCCTTGGCGGCGGCAGCGAAGGTGTTGAAGAGCTCGACGGTGTTCTGCGGCTCCGGGTTGACCAGGTGGAACGCCTCGCCGTCGTGGCCCGGCACGTGGCCGAGGTAGTCCATCGCCTTGGCGACGTAGTCGACCGGCACGACGTTGGTGTCGCCCAGGTCGACGCCGACCAGCGGCAGCCAGGACGGCAGGTTGTCACGCATCCGCTTGAACAGCGGGAAGAAGTAGTACGGGCCGTCGATCTTGTCCATCGCGCCGGTCTCGGAGTGACCCACGACGACGGCCGGGCGGTAGACGCGCCACGGGACCGGCGACTCCTCGCGGACGATCTTCTCGGACTCGAACTTGGTGCGGTGGTACGCCGACGGCAGGCCCTGGCCCTCGTCGAACATCGACTCGTCGTACAGGCCGGCGTAGTCACCGGAGGCGGCGATCGAGGAGACCTGGTGGAAGACCCCGGCGTTGATGGCGCCGGCCAGGGAGAGGGCCGCCCGGGTTCCGCCGACGTTGAGCTCCTCGTTCATCTCGTCCGAGGCGGTCATGTCGTAGATCGCGGCGAGGTGGAAGAAGTGGTCGATCTTGCCGTCGTGCTCGGCGATCCAGTCAGGGTCGACGCCGAGCTGGTCGGCGCGCAGGTCGCCGATGACCGGGACCAGGCGGGAGCTGCCGCCCCACTGGGTGATCAGGGCGTCCAGCCGCGCGCGGGAACCGCCCCGGCAGAGCAGGTAGATCGTGCCCTCACGGTTCGCGAGAAGCTCGGAGACCAGGTAGCGACCGATGAATCCGGTCGCGCCGGTGACGAAGTAGGACATGGCGCCTCTTCACTGGTGCGTTGCGGGGGCGGGCTGGACTGTCATTCAACTCGCAACGCGCCGTTGCGTCACGTTCCCGCCAAATGTTACTGGCGAGTAACGAGCGCTGTCCAATCAGTCGTTCTTGCCGCCGCCGAACATGATCTCGTCCCAGCTCGGCACCGAGGAGCGACCCTTCTTGCGGGCCGGCGCCTCGTCGGTGGGCTCGGGAGCGATGTCGACCTCGGCTGCCGGGGCCTCCGGCTCGGGCGCAGGCGTCTCGACCAGCTCGTCCTCGGCGGGCTCGTCCTCGACCTCGTCGGTGTGCGCGGTGGGTGCGATCCAGTCGGCGTCGGCGTGGTCGGCCGCCAGGTCGTCCAGGCTGGCCTGCTCCTCGACGGGCTCGTCGCGGACCAGCTCGATCGCATCGTCGCCCAGCGGGAGCTCGTCGGTGCCGGGCACCGCGCTCAGCCGCCGGGTCGGCACGGTCGGCTCGTCCTCGCTCGCGGCGGTCGCCTCACCGGTCAGCAGGCGAGCCTCGTCGTTGTCCGCGACCACGTAGCGGCCGGGCTGGTCGTAGCTGAACTCGGCACGGTGCTCGGTGCCGCGGACGACGTAGGTGCCGACCAGGGTCCAGCGGCCGTCCTCGCGGCGCCAGGCGTCCCAGTCCACGTCCTCGGAACGGACCGAGACCGACATCAGGTGCTGCAGGGAGGCTTCGTCGAGGGTGCGACCGGCAGGCGTGGAGTCCGCGGAGGCACGGCGGATCGAGGACTTCACGGCGGTCTGGGCCACGTGGGCGCGCTCGGCAAGGACCGGCGCAGCGAACGGCATGATCGCCTCGACCGTGGTCTGGGCGGCCGCGGCGACGTCGTCCGTGGACTCACCCGCCCTGATCCGGGTCTGGATGTCGCGCGGTCGCAGAGCGCTTTCCATCTTCATCTCCAACTGGCCGAGCCGAGCGTGGTCACCCCTGAGGGCCGTTCGCAGCCGATGGTCGACCGGTACGGCGAACTCCTCTCCGGATTCGCTCACCAGGACCAGGTTCTTGCCGTCCTTGCTGAGCCCCACCGGGGTGAGGTGCTGCATCGTTGCCAGTACTCCTTCGGTCCGCGTGGGGCGAGCCTACCTTTCCCCGGCGTGTCGCTGGGGCGGCGCGCCGCCCTACGCTCAGCGCATGATCGACGACTCTCCCTTGCTCCTGACCCTGGAGCTCGCCGGGATCTTCGTGTTCGCGATCTCCGGGGCGCTGGTGGCGGTCCGCAAGCAGCTCGACGTCTTCGGCGTGCTGGTGCTGGCCGGTACGACGGGACTCGGGGGCGGCTTCCTGCGCGACGTGCTGATCGATGCCACCCCGCCCAAGGCGCTCGCGGACTGGCGCTACCTGCTGGTGCCGGTGGTGGCCGGGCTGATCACCTTCGTCTTCCACCCGGCGCTGGGGCGGTTGGAGCGGGTGGTCAACATCTTCGACGCCGCCGGGCTCGGGCTGTTCTGCGTCACCGGCGCGCTCAAGGCCCTGGACTACGGCCTGGGTCCGGTGCCGGCGGCGCTGATGGGCATGGTCACCGGGATCGGCGGCGGCATGGCGCGCGACCTCCTGGCCGGCCGCGTGCCGGTGATCTTCTCCTCCGAGCTCTACGCGACCCCGGCCCTGGCCGGTGCTGCCTGGGCCGTGTTCGCGCACGAGCAGGGCTGGGCGCTCGCGTTCGTCGCACTGCCGGGCCTGGTGATCTGCTTCGGCTGGCGGGTGCTGGCGATCCTGCGCAACTGGCGGGCTCCGATCGCCAGCGGCTCGCCGAGCGTGTAGGGCGCGGTTTCCCATCAGCACGTGGGAAACCGTCGCTCACCCGTCGTTCTTTCGACGAGTAGGCGTAAGGATCGACGGGTCAGTCGCCCAGAACCCGGCGCAGGTAGGTGTTGCTGAAGACCCGGTCGGGGTCGAGGCGGTCGCGCACGGCCTGGAACTCATCCCAGCGCGGGTACGCCGGCGCCAGGTCGGCCGCGGTGCGGGTGTTGAGCTTGCCCCAGTGCGGCCGGCCGTCGTAGCCGCGCAGGATGTCCTCGACGCCCTTGAAGTAAGCCGTGTGGTCGGTCTGGGCGTTCATGTGGAACGCCAGGTACATCGACTCCCGGCCCGAGGACGTCGACAGCGCGATGTCGTCGGCCGGCGTGGTGCGCACCTCCACCGGGAAGCTGATCATGATGCCCGAGGAGTCGATCCAGCGCCGGACCTCGGCCAGAGCCTCCAGGCCCACCTCGCGCGGCACGGCGTACTCCATCTCACGGAAGACCACCGACCGTGAGGACGTGAACACCTTGTGCGGCACGTCGGAGTAGGTGCGCTCGGAGAGCATCTGCCCCGACAGGTTGCTGATCTTGGGGATGAGCGAGGGGCGCGCGTTGCCGATCCGGTTGACCACCCCGAACATCGTGTTCGACAGGAACTCGTCGTCCAGCCAGTGCCGGAAGCGGCCCAGGGGTTCGGGGTCCTCGAGCACCCGGTTGTTCTCCTTGGCGAGGATCCGGTCGGTGTGCGGGAACCAGTACATCTCCGCGTGGTGGTTCTCCCTGGCCATCGCGTCGAAACGCTCCATCGCCTCGTCCCAGAGCATCGGGAACTCGTGCGCCTCGAGGGTGAAGACCGGCTCGACGGCGAAGGTGATCTCCGTGAGGATCCCGAGCGCCCCGAGTCCGAGTCGGGCGACCGCGAACACGTCCGGGTTCGTCTCCGCGTCAGCCCGCAGGACCTGGCCGGTGCCGGTGACCAGCTCGAGGCCGGCGATCTGGGCGCTGAGCGAGGCCACCACGCCGCGGGTGCCGGTCGAGGTCGCGCCGGCGATGGTCTGCTCGGCGATGTCGCCCATGTTGTGCAACGACAGTCCCTGGGCCGCGAGCGCCTCGTTGAGCACCTTCAGCGGCGTACCGGCGCGGGCGGTCGCGGTGAGCTTCTCCCGGTCGACCGAGACCAGTCCGGCCAGGCCGGAGGGCTCGAGCATGATCCCCTCAGGGGCCGNGAGGCCGGCGATCTGGGCGCTGAGCGAGGCCACCACGCCGCCGGTGCCGT
>NZ_RJSG01000002.1:1459300-1544673 GCF_003725775.1 Nocardioides marmorisolisilvae | reverse complement strand
CGATCCCGGTGAACGAGTGGCCGGTGCCGGGCATCTTCACCGTCGTGCGCAGCTCGCGCGCCTTGTTCACGGCCCCGACGACGTCGGCGGTGCTGGTCGGGGTGTGCACCTCGGTCGGGGAGGTCGTCGTCAGACCGGACCAGTTGCGCCAGGAAGCCATGGCCGCAGGCTAGTCGCTGACCCTACGATCCGATCATGAGCCACGGGGGAACGCGGCCGCTACCGGAAGGACGGGTAGCGCTCCTCTTCACCGACGTCCAGGGTTCGACCGCGCTGCTGCACCGGCTCGGCGACCGCTTCGGCGACGTGCTCGACGAGCACGACCGGGTCCTTCGCGGGGTGTGGGACGAGTACGACGGGGTCGAGGTCGACAACGAGGGCGACGCCTTCTTCGTGGTGTTCACCGACCACGCCCGTGCGGTAGAGGCGGTCACCGTCGCGCAGCAGCGGTTGGCGACGGCCGACTGGCCGGACGGTGAGCAGGTCAAGGTCCGGATGGCGCTGCACTCCGGCGAGCCGAGGATCCGCGGACGCAAGTACTGGGGGGTGGACGTCCACTACGCAGCCCGGCTCGGCTCGGCCGCCCATGGGGGACAGGTGCTGCTGAGCGCAGACATGCAGTCCGAGGTGCCGCTGGCGCCGGTGCAGAGCCTGGGGCTGCACGGGCTGAAGGACTTTCCCGCGGCTCGCCGGATCTTCCACCTGCACCGCGAGGGCGCTGTCGCGGCCGACTTCCCGCCACCGCGAACCCTGGCAGCGGCCCGCTCCAACCTGCCGACCATCGACACCCGGATCATCGGCCGCGCCGACGTCATCGCCGACCTGAGCGCGAGACTCTCCGGGTCCGACCACCTGGTCACGCTGATCGGCCCGGGCGGCATGGGAAAGACGCGCACCGCGGTCGCCGTCGCGGACTCCTTGGCGCCCGAGTTCCCCGACGGCAGTGCCTTCGTCGCGATGGCGTCCCTGCGGCATTCTTCGGAGGTGCCCGAGGCGATCGCCGAGGCCATCGAGGAGGACCTCCAAGGGGTTGATGCCACGACGGCTCTGGCGGCCCACCTGAAGGGGAGACGACTCCTGCTCGTCCTGGACAACGCCGAGCACCTCCCCGACCTGGCCGAGGTCATCGCACCACTGGTGAGCTCGTCAGCCGGAACCCGCTGGCTGGTGACCAGCCAGGCCAGTCTCGGCCTGCGCGCCGAGGTCCAGGTCCGGCTCGACTCGCTCACCGACGACGCTGCGGTCGAGCTGTTCCTGGACCGTGCCCGTGCACGGCAGCCCGACTTCACGGTCCCGGACGCCGAGCGGGAGCTTCTGGTCGGACTCTGCCGCGAGCTCGACGGGATGCCGCTGGCGCTCGAGCTCGCCGCCGCCCGCGCACCGACCGTGGGGCTGTCGCGGCTCGCTGTGGCGCTCGGCGCCGATCCCGAGCGTGCGTTGGGCCGTGGGCCTGCCGACCTGCCGGAACGGCAACGCGGGCTGCAAGCGGCGCTCGACTGGACGATCTCGTTGCTCAACGACGTCGAGGTCCTCGCCTACGCGACCTGCGGATCCTTCGCCGAGGCCTGGTCGATCGACGACCTGGAAATGGTGATGGGCCAGTCCGCCCCGGACGTCTGGGACGCGCTGGCGCGGCTGGTCGACCTGGCCCTGGTCGTCCAACGTGGCGATGGCCGCTTCACCATGCCGGAGCGAGTGCGTCGGCATGCCACCCGGGTCCTGGAAGCCCGTGAGGACGAGGCGCCGATCCGCGGCCGTCACGTCGATCTTGTGCTGGCCACGGTCGGTCGGCTGATCCAGCACGAGAAGAACTTCCGCTTCCGCGCAGCGATGGCCGACCTGGAGGATCACCTCCCCGAGATCCAGCAAGCCCTCACCTGGGCGTCCACGCACGACAGCTCCCGCTACCGGATGCTGCTGGGCACCTGCGGGTGGTGCCTGTCCTGGTTCTCGCGCGAGCGCCCGTGGCTGGACGACCTGATCAGGTTCGCGCGTGCGGACGACCCCGGCGACCTGGCCCAGGCGCGGGTCTGGGCGTTCGCGGGGACCGCGTACTCGGAGGTCCAGAACTTCGACGAACGACGGGCGTGGCTCCGCGGCGCACTACACAGGTTTCAGGAGCTCGACGACCACCCCTGGGTGTGCGAGGTGTACCTGGCGACGTTCGAGTTCGAGTGCACGCACGGCGACCAGGGCGCCGGCCTTGAGGCGCTGCGCATCGGGCACGAGTACGCCGAGAACCACGACATTCCGGGGTACGCCCACCTGTTCGAGGACTCGGGCGCGATCGCTCTCGTGGCTGCCGGGGACTACGTCGGAGCCGAGGCGAGGATCCGCACCTGGTTGGACGACTCCCCGTTCGCGAACTGGGCTCGGGCGGCAGCCACCACGTACCTGGGTGACTGCGCCTGGGGGCAGGGACGGTTCGCGGAAGCGGCAGCCTGGTACGCCGAGGACCTGCGCGGCCTGCCGAGATCGGAGCTCGGCAACTCGATGCTCCAGGTGTTCGCGATCGCGACCTCGTGCGCGGGGCTCGGTGAGGACGCCCTGGCCGTGGAGCTCGCGAGCGGGTGCGCCCGGGTCTCGGGCGATCTCCAACTCAAAGCCGGAACCGCGATCCTGCCGGGCGGCTTGGACGACAGCATGAAGGCGGCGGCCGAGCGCCTGACGGCAGGTGCCGTCGATGCTGCCCGCGCCCGCGGCGGGGCGCTCGACTACGACGCGCTTATCGAACGCGCGCTGGAGATCGCCGACCAGGTCAGCGCCGGGATCACGGTCCGGTGAGCTGATCCGACGCGGGGCGGCAGGCCAGGGCCGCGGCCAGGGCCAGGGCACCGGCCCCGACACAGACCCAGTACGTCGCGGCGCCGTGGGTGTGGTCAGCGACGACGCCTGCCACGTAGGCGCCCGGGGCCAGGCCGGCGGAGATGCCGGTCTGGAAGACCGCCATCGCCTCGGTCAACCGGGACTTGGCGGTCGAGGACTCCAGCAGCGAGACCACGGCGATCAACGTCGGCGCCAGGGTCAGGCCGACGAAGAAGAGGACCACCCCGAGCAGCACGAGCTGGTCGAGTGCGGGCAGAGCCAGCATCGCGATCGCGAGGATGCCGATACCGGCCCGGAAGCGGACCAGGTCGGAGGACTTCCAGTGCATCGCCCCGGCGACCACCCCGGCCACCATGCTCCCGAAGGAGAAGACACCGAGCAGGATCCCGGACGCGGCCTTGTGGCCGGCGTCCTCGGCGACCGCGACCGTCGAGACCTCCAAGGCGCCGAAGAGCGCTCCGAGCGCGAGGGCAGCGATCGCGATCGGCACGACCCGCCCCCAGCCGAGCGGATCCGGCCCGTGCTCGGCGTGGGTGGGATGCGCCGGGGGAGCCGTGCGCGGCTGGGCGGCCAGCAGCAGGGTGCCGACCGTGCCGACACCGAGTGCGACCAGCAGGCCGGTCTGCGGGGCGTAGAGAGTGGAGAGGAAGGTGACCAGCGACGGGCCGGTGACGAAGACGACCTCGTCGCCGACCGCCTCGACGGCGAAGGCGGTGTGCCGCTGCTGCTCGTCGGTGACCAGGTGCGCCCACCGGGCGCGCACCATCGAGCCGACCTGCGGCATCGAGGCACCCGCGAGCACGGCGAACAGGTGCGGCAGCGGGTCCGACCACCCGGCGGTGACCGAGTGCACCAGCAGGCCGGTGGTCAGCGCGAACGCCACCGCATCGACGTACAGGACGACGGTCTGGCCGAACCGGTCGGCCAACCGCCCGTGCGGGATCGCCACCAGCGCGTTCCCGATCACGTACGCCGCCGAGACCTGGCCGGCCTTGGTGTAGGAGTCGGTCAGGGTGCTGACCAGGATCACGATGCCGAGCGTCATCATCGCCATCGGCAGGCGCGCCAGGATGCCGGTCGCGGAGAACGCGGCCGAACCCCGGATGGCGAAGACGCGGCGGTAGGACTCGAGCATGGCAACGCCACCTTAGGGGCCGCGGGTCGTCCCCCTAGGATTGAGGCATGGTCTCTGGTGCCGCCCCGTACGACGCCCTGCTGCTCGTCTCCTTCGGCGGACCGGAGAAGCCCGAGGACGTGGTGCCGTTCCTGCGCAACGTGACCGCCGGCAAGAACATCCCCGACGAACGCCTGGTCGAGGTTGGCGCCCACTACGCCCAGTTCGGCGGTCGGAGCCCGATCAACGACCAGAACCGCGACTTCCTCGCCGCGATCCGCGAGGACCTGGCCAGTAACGGGATCGACCTCCCGGTCTACTGGGGCAACCGGAACTGGGATCCCTACCTGGTCGACGCGCTCGGCAAGATGAAGGCTGACGGCATCACCCGCGCGGCTGCGCTGTTCACCTCGGCGTACTCCTCCTACTCGGGGTGCCGCCAGTACCGCGAGGACCTGGCCGAAGCCGTCTCCGATCTCGAAGGCGCACCGCGGCTGGACAAGCTCCGCGCCTACTTCAACCACCCGGGCTTCGTGGAGTCCAACGTCGACGCGACGCTGGCAGCGCTGGCCGACCTGCCCGACGACGTACGGCGCGAGGCGCACCTGGTCTTCGTGACGCACTCGATCCCCGAGGCCATGAACGAGCGCAGCGGACCGGTCGGCCGGGCCTACGTGCACCAGCACCGTGCGGTGATGGACGAGATCGGTGACCGGGTCCGCGAGGAGACCGGCCACCGCTACCCCTCGGCCCTGGTCTACTGCTCGCGCTCCGGCCCGCCCTCGGTGCCGTGGCTCGAACCAGACGTGAACGACCACCTGACCACGCTGCACAACAGCGGAGTGCCGGCCGCGGTGCTGGTGCCGATCGGCTTCGTCTCCGACCACATGGAGGTCATCTACGACCTCGACACCGAGGCCAAGGCGACCGCCGCCGAGCTCGGCATGGCCTGCGAGCGGGCCGCGACCGCCGGGGTGGACCCGCGGTTCGTCGCGATGGTGCGGGACCTGCTCCTCGAACGAGCAGCCGCCGAGCGCGGCGAGGACGTCGACCGCAAGGTCGTCGGAGCCGTGCCGGCGACCTGGGACGTCTGCGCGCCGGGCTGCTGCGCGAACCTGCGCGGGCCGCGACCGGCCCTCTGCGGATCCGACTGATGACGACCGACGAGCGGCTCCTCGACGAGCTCGCCGACCTGGCGCTGTCGATCGCCCGCGAGGCCGGGACGCTGATCGCCGAGCACCGGGCCGCCGGAGTCGAGATCGCGAAGACCAAGTCCAGCGCCACCGACATCGTCACCGCGGCCGACCACGCCAGCGAGGACCTGATCCGCGAGCGCATCCTGGCCGCCCGTCCGGGCGACGGCGTGCTGGGGGAGGAAGGCTCCGCGGTCGAGGGTGGCACCGGGGTGCACTGGGTGGTCGACCCGATCGACGGCACCGTCAACTACGCCCACGGCATCCCGAACTACGCAGTCTCGATCGGCGTCGAGGTCGCCGGCGAGCCAGTGGTCGGTGTCGTGCTGAACCCGGCCCAGGGCCTGGAGTACACCGCGGTCCGGGGTCGGGGAGCGTTCCGCAACGGCGAGCCGATCCGCGTCGCCGATCCGGTCGAGGTGGACCAGGCCGTGGTCGGCACCGGGTTCAACTACCGCCGCGACGTCCGCGAGATCCAGGCCCGCACGTTGGCGGCGATGCTGCCGCAGGTGGCCGACATCCGGCGCTTCGGCTCGTGCGCGCTCGACCTCTGCGCGGTCGCCGAGGGCAGCCTGGACGCCTACGTCGAGGAAGGCGTCGGCGGAGCCTGGGACTACACCGCCGGTGCCCTGATCGCCGTCGAGGCGGGAGCAGAGGTGCAGGTGCTCACCGGAGTGGCTGGACGGATCCTGGTGACGGCCGCTCCGAGCCCGTCGTACCCGGCTTTCCGAGACCTGCTCGAGTCCTGCGGTTTCGTGGGCTGAGACACCCCGCTCGCGGGAACAAGCGTGACCTTCGACGCGTTGTGCGGCGCAGGTGGCAATGAACGTGCACTTTGGGTCGCGTTGGGGCACAATCTGCCCGCCACCGAACAGGGGTAGACGACGGGGGTAGGAGAGGGACGATGGCAACCGATTACGACGCACCACGCAAGACCGAGGAAGAGCAGAACGAGGACAGCCTCGAAGAGCTCAAGGCGCGCCGGCACGACAAGAACTCGGGCAAGGTCGACGAGGACGAGACCGAAGCGGCCGAATCCTTCGAGCTTCCGGGTGCGGATCTCTCGCACGAGGAGCTCGCTGTCGAGGTCATGCCTCGCCAGGACGACGAGTTCACCTGCATGAGCTGCTTCCTGGTGCACCACCGCAGCCAGCTGGCCGACGAGAAGAAGATGTACTGCCGCGACTGCGCCTGAACAACACCACGACTGCGAAACGGCCGCTACCCCTCGGGGTGGCGGCCGTTCGTCGTTCGTGGGTGCCGAGCTCGGGTCAGGCGTCGGCGCCGAGGCCGGGCGGGAGCTTGCCGGTGGAGCGGGCGTAGTAGTCCGCGGCGCGACGGCTCGCCAGCATCCGCGCGACCGCGACCAGGGTGCCGCTGACGGTGGCCCAGAGCAGGGCTTCGGCGATGTCGACGTCCGGGTCGGCGGGGTTGGCCGGCGGCTCCTTGCCCGTCGCGGCCTTCCAGGTGGCGTTCAGCCCCTTCTTCGCCACCGTCGCGGCGAGCAGCGCGGCGACCAGGGAGAACACCCCCCAGACCTTCGAGCTGTCGGCTGCCTCGAGCTGCTTGTCCGCCATGGTCACACCCTAGCGAGCGTTGTCGAGGGCCGTGAGCGCGGCGGCCAGCTTGCGCGGGTGCCGGGTGCTGACCAGCCAGTACGGCGTCGGGTCGGCCGGATCGGCGATGGCGATCTTCACGGCGCGCGAGATGTAGGGCCGGGTGTGCAGGAACGCGCGGACGTCGGCATCGCGACCGTGCACCAGCCGGGTCGCCTCCTTGTCGAGCGGCTCCACCGCGCCGAGGAGCGTCACGTCGATGTGCGCAGGGCCGGCGTGCAGCACGCCGTCACGGACCTCGATGCGCGAGCTGCCGATCCAGGCGAGCAGGCCGAAGGTCAGGGCCACCAGCACCCCGGTGCCGGTCCAGGCGATCCACTCGGGGATCGAGACGATGAACGCGAGCCACACGGTCGCCAGGAACATCGTGGACTGCACCCACCAGCGCAGCGGGACGCGCAGCTGCTCGAGATAGGTGGTGGGCATGGGCGCAGTTTTTCATCCCGCCCCTGACGGCGCGCCGGTAGGGTCCGCGTCGTGACTGCGAACCAGGTCCCGATCCAGATCGTCCGGCTCGACCCCGAGCTGCCCGTGCCGTCGTACGCCCACCCCGGTGACGCCGGCGCCGACCTGTTCGCCCGTGAGGACGTCACCCTCGCACCGGGGGAGCGACGACTGGTGCCCACCGGTCTGGCGATCGCGTTGCCCGAGGGCTTCGTGGCGCTGGTGCACCCGCGCTCGGGCCTGGCCAACCGCAGCGGGCTGTCGATCGTGAACGCCCCGGGCACCATCGACGCCGGCTACCGCGGCGAGATCCAGGTCTGCCTGGTCAACCTCGACCCGACCACGCCGATCGAGCTGTCCCGCGGCGACCGGATCGCCCAGCTGGTGATCCAGCGGTTCGAGAGCGCTGAGTTCGTCGAGGTCGCCGAGCTGCCGGACTCGGTGCGCGGCGAGGGAGGCTACGGCTCGACCGGCGGCTTCCGCTGACGTCTCGTCCCCGCACTGCGGTCACCCGCGCTGGCGCGAGCGCCTACGCTTGAGGCATGGCAGACACCACGGGGCGCCTGATGGCCGGCATCCGGCAATGGGCGAGCTCCGGTCACGACGAGGCGACCGACCTGAAGAAGGAGGTCGCCAAGGCAGGCTGCCTCGCGATCGGCGACGCCCCTGACCGCGAGATGGTCACCGTGCAGGGCACCCTGCGCACCGTGACGCTGCGCCCGCGCGGCGGTGTGCCCGCCCTCGAGGCCGAGCTGTACGACGGCACCGGCACGATCACCGTCCTCTGGTTGGGCCGCCGCCGCATCGCCGGCATCTACCCCGGCCGTGCGATCAAGGTCACCGGTCGGATCGGCGTGCACGGCGGCGTGCGCACGGTCTACAACCCGCGCTACGACCTGCGGTACTGACTTGGAGATCGAGCAGACCGTCGAGGAGGTCGTCCGCGCCCAGCTCGCCAAGGCTCTGGGCGGACGCCGGGGGATGATCGAGGCGGCGGTGCCGACGGCCGTCTTCACCCTGCTCTTCCTGACCACCCACGAGCTCAAGCTCGCGCTGGCCGTCTCGGTCGGGTGCGCCGTGGTGCTGCTCGTGCTGCGGGTCGTCCAGCGCAGCACCACCCAGTTCGTCTGGAACGCGCTCTTCGGCATCGGCATCGGCGCCTTCTTCGCCTGGCGCTCGGCGCGCGGGGGCGGCGACGCCAACGACCAGGCGCTCGCGTACTTCCTGCCGGGTGTCCTCTACAACGCCGTCTACTCGGTGTTCATGGTGTTCTCGATCGTGGTCCGCTGGCCGCTGATCGGCTTCCTGGTCGGCAGCGTCACCGGAGACCCGACCGCCTGGCACGAGGACAAGGCCGTGGTGCGGCTGTGCAGCCGACTGACCTGGATCCTGGCGCTGCCGTGCCTGGTCCGGGTCGCGGTCCAGGCGCCGATCTACCTGGCCGGCAAGAACGGATGGTGGGACGAGGACTCCGCGGTGGCAGCCCTGGGCGCCACCAAGCTGGCGATGGGCTGGCCTCTCCAGATCGCCGCGCTGACCACGATGCTGTGGCTGCTCAGCCGCAACAAGACGCCCGCTGCGCCGACTGCCGCGGAGGCGTAGCCGCGCTCAGTTGTGCGAGTCGGGGTTGAGCAGTCGCTCGAGCTCTTCCTCGACATCCGCGTGGCAGACGAACAGCAGCTCGTCGCCCGACTCGACGGGCTGGTCCGGCGTCGGCGTGTAGACCTGGCCGTCGCGCAGGATCGTCACCAGCGAGCAGTTCTCCGGGAACGGGATCAGGCCCGACGGCTTCCCGACGTACGGGGAGCTGGCCGGCAGGGTCATCTCGACGAGGTTGGCGTTGCCCTGGCGGAAGGTGAACAGCCGGACCAGGTCGCCGACGGTGACGGCCTCCTCGACCAGGGCGGACATGATCCGCGGGGTCGAGACATTCACGTCCACGCCCCAGGCCTCGGTGAAGAGCCACTCGTTGTCCGGGTGGTTGACCCGGCCGACGGTGCGGGGGACCCCGAATTCGGTCTTGGCGAGCAGCGCGGTGACCAGGTTGGCCTTGTCGTCACCGGTCGCGGCGATGACCACGTCGCAGTGCTCCAGGCGGGCCTCCTCGAGGGAGGACATCTCGCAGGAGTCGGCCAGCAGCCACTCCGCGTCCGGCACGCGCTCGGGCTTGATCGAGCGCGGCTCCTTGTCGATGAGCAGCACCTGGTGACCGTTCGCGATCAGCTCGCGGGCGATGGAACGGCCGACGGCTCCGGCTCCGGCGATGGCGACCCGCACGGCTACTCCTCCTCCGGTCCGTTGTCGATCACGGTGTAGGCGTGCGTCGCGTTCTCCTCGCGGAGCACCACGTGCAGCATGTCGCCCTCCTGGATCACCGACTCACGCGTCGGCAGGATGCCTTCGCCGAGGCGGTCGATCCAGGCGATCCGGCACTTGGACTGCTCCTGGAACTTCACGGTCCGCTCGCCGACCCAGGCCTCGGTCGCCGGGACCTGGTCCAGGCGGATGGTGCCGGACGGGTCGCGGAAGTCGGGCTCGGCGCCCGCGGGCAGCAGTCGGCGGAGCACCTGGTCCGCGGTCCACTTCACGGTCGCGACCGTCGTGATGCCCAGGCGCTGGTAGACCTCGGCGCGTCCCGGGTCGTAGATCCGGGCGACGACCTGCTGGATGCCGAAGGTCTCGCGGGCGACACGCGCGGCGATGATGTTCGAGTTGTCACCGCTGCTCACCGCGGCGAAGGCCTCCGCGCGCTCGATGCCGGCGTCGGTGAGCACCTGCTGGTCGAAGCCGTAGCCGGTGACCTTGAGCCCGTTGAAGGACGGGCCCAGGCGCCGGAACGCGTCCGGGTTGCTGTCGATCACGCTGACGGTGTGGTTCCGGTCCTCGAGCGAACGCGCCAGCGCCGACCCGACGCGGCCACAGCCCATGATCACAACGTGCACACGCGAAACGCTACTGCACCACGAGCCACTCGTCTCATGCCCTACCGTTGTCCCTCGTGGGTGTCGGTGGAATCTCCAAGCGCATCATCCTCGGACGCAAGCTCCGCAGCTCCCAGCTGGGCGAGACCTTGCTGCCGAAGCGCATCGCCCTACCCGTCTTCGCCAGCGACGCGCTGTCGTCGGTGGCCTACGCCCCGGACGAAGTCTTCATCATGCTCTCGGTCGCCGGCGTCTCGGCGTACGCGTTCAGCTGGAAGATCGGGATCGCCGTCGCCCTGGTGATGCTCACCGTGGTGGCGTCCTACCGGCAGAACGTGCACGCCTACCCCAGCGGTGGCGGTGACTACGAGGTCGCCACGGTCAACCTCGGGAAGTCCGCCGGCATCACGGTGGCCAGCGCCCTGCTGGTCGACTACGTGCTCACGGTCGCGGTGTCGGTGTCCTCGGGCATCCAGAACGCCGGTGCGGCCATCCCGTTCGTGCAGGGGCACGAGACCGAGTGGGCGGCCGCGCTGGTCGCCCTGCTGGCCGCCATGAACCTGCGCGGCGTGCGCGAGTCCGGCGCGGCGTTCGCGATCCCGACGTACGGGTTCATGGCCGGCGTGATCGGGATGGCCCTCTACGGCGCCTACAGGGCCGCCAACGGGACCCTGCCCGACGTCGAGAGCGCACACCTGCACCTGGAGAAAGCCGACGGGTACGGCGGCAACATCAGCACCGCCGCGATGATCTTCCTGCTCGCCCGGGCGTTCTCCTCCGGCTGTGCGGCGCTGACCGGTGTCGAGGCCATCTCGAACGGCGTCCCGGCGTTCCAGAAGCCCAAGAGCAAGAACGCGGCGACCACCCTGCTGCTGCTCGGCGCGATCGCGGTCACGATGTTGATGAGCATCATCGTGCTCGCCAAGAACATGGGTCTGAAGTACGTCGACCCGAACGACCTCTCCCGGCTGCGCGAGGCGAACGGCGACCCGCTGCCCAAGGGCTACGACCAGCACACCGTGATCGCCCAGATCGCCAAGGCCGTGTTCAGCGACTTCACGCCCGGCTTCTACTTCGTGCTCTCCACCACCGGCATCATCCTGGTGCTGGCCGCGAACACCGCCTTCAACGGCTTCCCGGTGCTCGGCTCGATCCTCGCCCGCGACGGTTTCGCCCCGCGCCAGCTCGGCTCGCGCGGAGACCGGCTGGCCTACAGCAACGGCATCATCTTCCTGGCCGCGGTCGCGATCATCCTGATCGTCGCCTTCCGCGCCGAGCCGACCCGACTGATCCAGCTCTACATCGTCGGGGTGTTCGTCTCCTTCAACCTCTCCCAGCTCGGCATGATCCGGCACTGGACGCGACATCTGAAGACCGAGACCAATCCCGCCGAGCGCCGCAAGATGTACCGCTCGCGCGCGATCAACACCTTCGGCCTCGGCATGACCGCGGTGGTCTTCGTGGTCGTGCTGCTGACCAAGTTCCTGGCCGGCGCGTGGATCGCGATCCTGGCGATGATCGTCTTCTTCCTGATCATGAAGCGGATCCGGACCCACTACGACCGCGTGGAGCACGAGCTCAAGATCGGTGACTCCGACCCGATCATGCCGACCCGGGTGCACGCGATCGTGCTGGTCTCCAAGCTGCACAAGCCGACGATGCGCGCGCTGGCGTTCGCCAAGGCGACCCGGCCGAACATCCTCGAGGCGGTCTACGTCGGGTTCGACCAGGAGGCCACCGACAAGCTGCTGGAGGAGTGGGACCAGCGCCGGATCGACATCCCGCTCAAGGTTCTCTACTCGCCGTACCGGGAGATCATCCGGCCGATCGTGCAGTACGCCGTGGAGATCCGCGAGGCGAACCCCCGCGGAGTCGTCGCGGTCTACATCCCCGAGTACGTGGTCGGTAAGTGGCGCGAGCAGCTGCTGCACAACCAGACCGCGCTGCGGCTCAAGGGCCGGCTGCTGTTCACCCCGGGCGTGATGGTCACCTCGGTGCCGTACCAGCTCAAGGGCGCCGAGCTCGGCAAGGAGCGCGAGGACTGGGAGCTCACCCGCTTGCGTCCGGGCGACGTCCGTCGGGGCGGTATCGACCGGTGACCGCGTACGCGGTGGGGGACCGCGTCGAGGCGCGGATCGGACCGGTCGCGCACGGCGGGCACATGGTGGCGCGGGTCCCGGCCGGCGACCACAACGTCGTCGTGTTCGTGCGCCACGCGCTGCCCGGCGAGCTGGCCGTCGTCGAGGTCACCGGCACCGCCAAGCGGTTCCTGCGCGGGGACGCCGTGGAGATCCTCGAGCCGGCCGCCGAGCGGGTCGCCGCGCCGTGTCCGTTGGCCCACCCGGACGGGTGCGGGGGCTGCGACTTCCAGCACGTCAGCCTTCCGGGACAACGGGCCCTCAAGGCCGCCGTGGTCGCCGAGCAGCTCCAACGCCTTGCCGGCCTCGACGTGGACGTGACCGTCGAAGAGGTGCCCGGGAGTCCGGACGGCCTCGGCTGGCGCACCCGGATGCAGTACGTGCCACTTCCCGACGGTGGTCGCGGCTTGCGCAAGAACCACTCGCACGACGTCGTCCCGGTGGAGCGCTGCCTGATCGAGGCGCCTGGTGCCCGGATCCAGCTCGTCGGCGAACCGCCGTCGGGTGCCACGGTCGTCGAGACCGTGCGCCACCGCTCCTTCGAGGTGGCCGCCGACGGGTTCTGGCAGGTGCACCCGGCCGCCCCGGAGACCTTGCTGGGCAGCGTGCTCGAGCTGCTCGACCCGCAACCGGGGGAGCGGGCGGTCGACCTGTACGCCGGGGTCGGGTTGTTCTCGGCGTTCCTCGCCGAGGCCGTCGGGCCGACCGGAAGCGTCCTGTCGGTCGAGGGCGACCGCCGGGCCAGTGACCTGGCGAAGCGGAACCTGGCCGACCTGCGGACCACGATCGTGCGCTCCGGACGGGTCGACCGGGTGCTGTCCGACCTGGACGCCGAAGGGGCGCCGGGGGCTGATCTGGTGGTGCTCGACCCGCCGCGCGAGGGCGCCCGCAAGCAGGTCGTCGACCTGGTCGCCGACCTCGCCCCGCGCGCGATCGCCTACGTCGCCTGCGACCCGGCGGCTCTCGCTCGCGACCTGTCCTACTTCGCCGAGCGTGGGTACCGGATGTCGGTGCTGCGCTCCTTCGACCTGTTTCCGATGACGCACCACGTCGAGTGCGTGGCCCTGCTGGTCCGCGACCGATGAAGTTTGATATCGTGTATCTTGACATCAAGATAAATTAAGTAAGGCAGGCCTTGCTTCCCCCGCCACCACGGGGATGGGCAAGATGGGGCCGCAACTTCCGACTCACGAGGAGTACGCCGATGGCGAGCGTCGACAGCTTCGGTGCCAAGGGCACCCTGGACGTCAAGGGCAAGGCTTACGAGATCTTCCGTCTCGACGCCGTTACCGGTGAGGGCGTCGACGTCGCGTCGCTGCCGTTCTCGCTGAAGGTGCTGCTGGAGAACCTGCTGCGGACCGAGGACGGCGCCGACATCACCGCCGACGACATCCGGTTCCTGGGCGCCTGGGACGCTGACGCGCAGCCCGACAAGGAGATCCAGTACACGCCGGCCCGCGTGATCATGCAGGACTTCACCGGCGTGCCCTGCATCGTCGACCTCGCCACGATGCGTGAGGCCATCGCCGACCTCGGTGGCGACGCGACCAAGGTCAACCCGCTGGCCCCCGCCGAGATGGTCATCGACCACTCCGTGATCGCCGACTTCTTCGGGTCCGCCGACTCCTTCGAGCGCAACGTCGAGGTCGAGTACGAGCGGAACCGCGAGCGCTACCAGTTCCTGCGCTGGGGCCAGGGCGCCTTCGACGACTTCAAGGTCGTCCCGCCCGGCACCGGCATCGTGCACCAGGTCAACATCGAGCACCTGGCCCGGACCGTGTTCACCCGTGAGGTCGACGGCGTTCTCCAGGCCTACCCGGACACCTGCGTCGGCACCGACTCGCACACCACCATGGTCAACGGCCTGGGCGTCGTCGGCTTCGGCGTCGGCGGCATCGAGGCCGAGGCCGCGCTGCTCGGCCAGCCGGTCAGCATGCTGATCCCGCGGGTCGTCGGCTTCAAGCTGCACGGCGACCTGCCCGCGGGCGCGACCGCCACCGACCTGGTGCTGACGATCACCGAGATGCTGCGCAAGCACGGCGTGGTCGGCAAGTTCGTCGAGTTCTACGGCGCCGGCGTGACCGTGCTGCCGCTGGCCAACCGCGCCACCATCGGCAACATGAGCCCGGAGTTCGGCTCGACCATCGCGGTCTTCCCGATCGACGAGGAGACCATCGACTACCTGCGCCTGACCGGTCGCTCCGAGGAGCAGCTGGACCTGGTCGAGGCGTACGCCAAGGAGCAGGGCCTCTGGCACGACCCGACCGTCGAGCCGCGCTTCTCCGAGAAGCTCGAGCTCGACCTGTCGACCGTCGTCCCGTCGATCGCCGGCCCGAAGCGCCCGCAGGACCGGGTCGCGCTGACCGACGCCAAGTCGTCGTTCGAGGGCTACCTGCCGACGTACACCAGCCAGCCGGAGGCGAAGGTCCCGGTCACGCTGGCTGACGGCAGCTCGTTCGACCTGGAGAACGGTGCGGTCACGATCGCCTCGATCACCTCCTGCACCAACACCTCCAACCCGAGCGTGATGATCGGCGCGGCGCTGCTGGCCAAGAAGGCGGTCGAGAAGGGCCTGACCCGCAAGCCGTGGGTGAAGACCACGCTGGCGCCCGGCTCGAAGGTCGTCACCGACTACTACGACAAGGCCGGCCTGACGCCGTACCTGGAGAAGGTCGGGTTCAACCTCGTCGGCTACGGCTGCGTCACCTGCATCGGCAACTCGGGCCCGATCATCCCCGAGGTCTCCGCCGCGGTGAACGAGCACGACCTCGCCGTCGTCTCGGTGCTGTCGGGCAACCGCAACTTCGAGGGCCGGATCAACCCGGACGTGAAGATGAACTACCTGGCGAGCCCGCCGCTGGTCATCGCCTACGCCCTGGCCGGCAACATGAACGTCGACCTGTTCAACGACCCGATCGGTCAGGACACCGAGGGCAACGACGTCTTCCTCAAGGACATCTGGCCGAGCCCGGCCGAGGTCGAGGCGACGATCGCCGAGGCGATCGACTCCGCGATGTTCACCAAGGACTACGCCGACGTGTTCGCCGGTGACGACCGTTGGAAGAACCTGCCGACCCCGACCGGCAACACCTTCACCTGGGACCCGGCCTCGACCTACGTCCGCAAGGCGCCGTACTTCGACGGAATGCCGCTGGAGCCGAACGCGGTCACCGACATCGAGGGCGCCCGCGTTCTGCTGAAGCTGGGCGACTCGGTCACCACCGACCACATCAGCCCGGCCGGCGCGATCAAGAAGGACAGCCCGGCGGGTCGCTACCTGGCCGAGCACGGCGTCGACCAGCGCGACTTCAACTCCTACGGCTCGCGCCGCGGCAACCACGAGATCATGATCCGCGGCACCTTCGCCAACATCCGGCTGCGCAACCAGCTGGCCCCGGGCACCGAGGGCGGCGTCACCCGTGACTTCACCGCCGGCGGCGAGGTCACCTCGGTCTACGAGGCGAGCGAGAACTACATCGGCGCCGGGATCCCGCTGGTCGTGCTGGCCGGCAAGGAGTACGGCTCGGGCTCCTCGCGCGACTGGGCCGCGAAGGGCACCTCGCTGCTCGGCGTGAAGGCCGTCATCGCGGAGTCCTACGAGCGCATCCACCGCTCGAACCTGATCGGTATGGGCGTCATCCCGCTGCAGTTCCCCGAGGGTCAGAACGCCGAGTCGCTCGGCCTGACCGGCGAGGAGACCTTCGCGATCAGCGGCATCACCGAGCTGAACGAGGGCCGCACCCCGAAGACCGTCAAGGTCACCGCGGGCGACGTCACCTTCGACGCGGTGGTCCGGATCGACACCCCCGGCGAGGCGAACTACTACCGCAACGGCGGCATCATGCAGTACGTGCTGCGGAACCTGCTCAAGGGCTGATCCCGCGCGACCTCACGCCCCGCTCGTGCTTCGGCACGGGCGGGGCGTTGTGGTACCTAGGGGAGTGCGACCCGGTACAACCGCCCGTTCCGGTACGACGAGAGCCAGGCCTTCCCGTCGGTGATCGCCAGATCGATGTTCGCCCGGTCGTCCAAGGGCGGCTGGTTCCCGACCTTCTTGCTGCGGAGCACGTGCCCGTCCGTCGGGTCGAGCGTCACCAAGGTCGGCCCGTCCTCGACGCCGACCAGGACCGAGCCGTCGGGCGCGATGCGCACCGGGTCGGGTTGACCGGGGACATTGACGGTGGTGAGGACCTCGAGAGTCTTCGGGTCGATCGCCACCACCTTGTCCTGCGACGTGCAGGTCACCCAGACCTTGTCGGCCGCGGGCGCGAGACCCTGCGGGCTCGAGCACACCGCGCCCGACGTGGTCACCTTCCCCGTGGCCGGGTCGATCCGGAGCACCTGGCTGGTGCGGAACTGGGACACCCACACGGCGTCGGCCGAGGTGGCGACCAGCCGCGCGCCGACGCCCACGTCGATGCGCTGGACCACCTTCGCGTCGGAGGGACGGACCTTCAGCAGCAGACCCGCGTCCTGCGCCACCACCCAGACGAACCCGAGGCCGGTGGTCACGCCCTCGGCCCCCGCGCCCATGGGGGTCGTGGTGAGCACCTTCGCGGTAGCCGGGTCGATCTTGAGCAGGCTCCCGTCGCCGAAGGAGGTCACCCACAGCGCGTTCTCTCCGGCTGCGATGCGGAGCGGGGTCGAGCCGATGGCCGCGGTCAACGTCGCGGTGATGCGCGAACCACTCACGACCCGCGCCAACGTACTGCTGTCAGCGCCGACGGCCCACACCGTGCCGTCCTCTGTGGCGGCCACGCCGACGGGACCCGCGCCGACCTTCACCCAGGGCTTGGCCCTCGGTGTCGCGGCCTGGCCGCAACCGGCGAGCAACAGGAGGCCGACGACCAGGGCAATGAGGCGACGCATGCCGGGACGCTACTCCGGGTCGGCGGGAGATTTCTTTGCCTCGACCCAACCTTTGGGGCGGGTTCATGCGTGTCACGGGCAGGGTCGGACGATTTCAGGGAAGGTGGACCCGATGAGCGATCTCGGAACAGCACTGCGGGAGCTGGCCGGTCGGCAGCAGCCGATCGACGGGTCGGACGCGGCTGACCTCTGGTCCCGAGGCAAGCAGCGGGTGCGTCGTCGGCGTGCGATCGGCGCGGCGGTGGCTGCGATCGTGGTCGCCGCCGTGGGTCTGGGTGCCGTCCTGGTGCCCGAGCCCGCCGTGGTGATGCCCGCCGGGGAGGTGCACAAGCCCGCCTACCCGGAACGGATCTACCCGGCCAGCCGGTGGCTGGCCACCACCAAGGACCACCCGCTCGGCCAGGTGGCGGTCGTCATCCCGAGCTACCGGGGCAACAAGAGCTCGGTGTACGCGATCTCGGCAACGACGGGGGAGTACCGGTACCTCGACCTCCCCGGGTGGGTCGAAGGCAGCCACGTCTCGCTGGCGCCCGACGGCAAGCACCTCGCGTACTGGACGACGGGCCGGACGACCCAGGCGCCGTACCCGGACCCGATCCTGAATCCTGTCGGAAAGGGCGAGGCGATCGCCGGGGTGGCGATCTACGACACGGTCACGGGCAAGGTGCAGCGCACGCCGTTGCCCACGCCACACGGGATGTCGGACGAGCCGGTGTACTGGGTCAACAACGCAACGATGTGGTTCGGTGACTGGCGGCTGCAGAACCGGCACTCGGCGAAGATGGTCCGGTCCCTCTCGATCAGTGTCGGACGGCCCGAACCGCTGCAGATCCGCGACAGTGCGCTGGCAGGCACGAGCGGCAACCTGAACTCGAACGGGACGTTCTCGCTGTCCGAGGACGGTCAGCAGACCTGGGAGCAGGTGGCGGCCCCGGGGTCGATCGACCCCGGTTTCTTCGAGGCTCGCCCTGCTGTGCGGCTGCCGGTCAGGTTGCCGGAGAAGCACGCGGACGGCCCCGTCGCCACCTACGACTACGTCGCGACCGCGGGCACGCGGGTCGTGGTCGTCGTGGACAGCACTCCGAGCATGAGCAGCCCGGTGCTGGTCGGCGACATCGACAAGAACGGCGCGGTGAAGACGCTCGACTTCGTCGGAGACCGCTTCCAGGAGGCCGACGTCGTCGGCTGGCGCGACGCGTCGACCCTGCTGGCCTACGGGCGCGATCGCCACGGCGCGATCCTCGCCGCGGTCGACGTTCCGACCAGGAAGCTGACCGTGCTGACCCGGTCGATCAGCGGCTGGTCGCCGGACATGTCCCCGGCGCGCGACGTCCTGGCCCAGGGGCTCGTCACCGGCCTCCGGCCGCCCGAGCCGATGGATCCGCGGCTGCGCAACGGATTGATCGCCGGAGGCGGGCTGGTCCTGGCCGGCGCTGTGCTGGTCCTGGTCCGGCGGAGGCGTCGTGCGTAGGGCCGAGGCGGAGCGGGCGACGTTCGAGGAGTACGTGACTGCGCGCCGGCCTGCGCTGGTGCGCACGGCGTACCTGCTCTGCGGCGACGCCCATCTCGCCGAGGACCTGGTCCAGGGCGCTCTCATCAAGGCGGTGGCGCACTGGCGTCGGATCGGTGACAACCCCGAGCCGTGGCTGCGGCGGGTGATGGTGAACGACCACATCTCCGGGTGGCGCAAGCACCGCGGTCGGGAGCGGCTCACGGACACGATGCCTGAACGCGTCGTCGAGGAGGGTCGCGACCTCGGCCTGGCCGAGGCACTGCGTCTACTGCCTCCGCGTCAGCGTGCCGTCGTGGTGCTGCGCTACTACGAGGACCTCACCGAGCGGGAGACCGCGGACGTGCTCGGGATCGCCCTCGGCACGGTGAAGTCCCAGCACGCCGACGCCGTACGCCGGCTGCGCGAGCTGGTGCCGAGCATCGTCGGCGAAGTCGAGTCCACCAGGGCGGTCCTGTCCTAGCATCGGGGTGACGGAAGGCGGTCGCATGACCACACTCACCGAAGCCCCTCCCAGCAAAGCTTCCGGACGCAAGCCCCTACTCGTGCTTCTCGCGAGCCTGCTGGTCGTGGTCCTGGTCGCCGGTGCGTTCTGGATCAAGCACGAGCGCCGCGCCGATGAGTGGCGCCACGGGGGCGACGACGTGACGGTCCAGGCCCGGATCGAGGCGACCGACGCCGCTCGGTTCGGCGACGCGTTGGCCACTGCAGGTGGTGATCGCAACGATGCCATCGTCGACGCGGAGCAAGGATTCGTCATCCGGGTGAGGTGGACCGGGAGCCCCGCGGTCGACGGCTCCTACCAGTTCGTCCTCCTCGACAACCGGGTCTCGCCGTCGCAGATGATCCGGGCGGCGTCCGCGTCGGTTGGGGGCAAGGGGTTCGGAGCCAACTGGGCGGGTGCCTACGAAGAGCTGCATCGGCACTACGCCTGGTTGGCCGGCACAGCGGCGAAGCAGCTGCCCGATGGCAGTTATACCGAGGACACCAACGCGCTCGGAGTGCCGGCCCAGAACCAGGGCGCTGCGACTCTCGCCTACTGGATCACCAAGCCGACGATGCCCACCACCAACCCGGCGCACGACCTCAAGCTGGCGATGTTCTTCGTCGACTCCGACGGCGAGGTGCGCTGGGCCCGCGACATCCCGATGGAGCCGCTCGGCTGAGGTTCTGATCAATCTGGTCGTGCTCGGGCACCCTGGACGACCACCTTGATCAGAACTGGCTACCGTGGCTCCATGATCGTCGCCATCAGCATCAGCCCGTCCGCCAGCGATCCTGAGGCGGGCGTCGCCGACAAGGTCGCGGAGGCGGTCCAGGTCATCCGCGACTCGGGTCTGCCGAACGAGACCAACGCGATGTTCACCAACATCGAGGGGGAGTGGGACGAGGTGATGGCGGTGGTGAAGGCCGCGGTGTTCAAGGTCGCCGAGTCCTCCCCGCGCGTCGGGCTCGTCCTCAAGGCCGACATCCGCAAGGGCTTCGAGACCGGACAGCTGGCAGCGAAGGTCGAGCGCGTCGAAGCAGCGCTCGGCAACTAGCCCAAGATCTGGCCCGGAAAAAGAACTGGCGCCGGGCCCCTCCCCCCTGGAAGGCCCGGCGCGAGCTCGGTCTGGATGAAGAACGCTTACGCGGCGTCGAGGATGCGGGCCAGCCAGTCGTCGACGTCGACGGTCTCGGCACCCAGCGGAACGCTCTCGAGCGCGCCGTACACGAAGTCCTGGATCGCGCGGGTCGGGAACTGCAGCAGGGTCTCGCCGGACGGGGAGTCGAGCTCCACGATCACGACCGCCTCGCCGCTCGGGCTGAGGCACGGCCACACGTGCACGTCACCGTCACCGGTGGGCTCGTACTGGCCCTCGACCAGCAGGTCCCGGGCGAAGGTCCAGTCGACCGGACCGGCCACCGTGGAGAGCACCATCGTGACGGCCCACGGGTCGGCGGCGTCGAAGCGGAACTCGGCCGAGAGGTCGTGATCCTGCTCGGTCTCGACGGTCGCGATCTGCACGGCCATGGTGCTGACGGAGGTCTTGAGGTTCCGGTCCATCTTCTCGGTCCTTTGTCCCTGATTGGTTCGTGAGCGGTTCTTCGGCAGAGGAACGGAGAAGGTTTGGGTTTATGACTTGAAATGGCTGGACTGGTCCAGTGAAAGGGGTGGACTGGTCCAGTTAGCGCGTCCGTTTTGGTGCGGATTACAAATGAATGTCCGCCGCCACCGACGAATTCCGTAGGTGACGGCGGACAGCCGTATTTACCCGTTCAGGCGCTGATGGAACCCAGGATCGGTTCGGACTCGATGATGCCCTCCTCGCTGGGCTTGGCACCCTCGCCGAAGACCTTCGCGGCCTGGCGATCGCGCAGGTCCCGGTGGGCGTCGGCCGGCTTGTCGTACCCGTAGAGCTCGCGCGCGGCGGCCGGGGTGACCACCTCGGGGTGCGTCGGCGGCACCTCGAAGATGATCGGCGCGACCACGTCGCGGGTCATCGGGGACAGGAACGTGAGGATGTCGAGCTTCACGCGACGATTCACGTTCGCGAGGAGGAACGCGATCTTGAGGACCGGCACGATCGCCGAGTCGACGAAGCGGGACTGCTTCAGGCCGCTCATCTCGCGCATCCAGCGCGGCATGGTGGCGATGGTGCCGGCGCGCAGGAACCGTGCAGCGATCCAGTTGGCCGGCGCGAACACCTTCGGCAGCGGCGGCAGCATCACGCTGGCGTCGAGCAGGTGGTTCATCGCGTTGCGGGCCAGGTCCGAGCCGAGCAGCTGCGGTCGCATGTGCTCGAAGTAGTCCTGGATGCCTTCCCGGGTGCGCGGCACGTCGTCGGGGGAGCAGGTCTGCAGCTCGGCTGCGACCGCGCACTCCTCCCAGTACTGCGCCTCCTCGGTCGCGCTGAGCCGACCGGGGCCGTACTTCTCGTAGGCGTAGAGGATCGAGTGCCAGGCGGTGAGGTGGATCCACAGCTGGCTGTGCGGGTCGTTGGCGTCGTACTTGATGCCGGTGACCGGGTCGGTGCCGATGCCCTTGCTGTGCACCTTCACCAGGATGTCCGCTGCCTTCGACGTCGTCCGGGAGTCACCGAAGGCGACCAGGGCGAAGTAGCGCAGGGTGCGGTCGTAGCGGGTCCGCGGCCGGTCGAAGATCGCGTGGGTCTCGTCGACGGAGGCGACCAGGGCGGGATCGAGCTCCTCGACCACGACGGCGCGCTGGAAGCCGACGGTCAGCGAGGTGGGGTAGCTCCAGACCTTCCAGGTCACCGAGTCGGGACCGAAGAAGCCGTAGTCCTCGTGCGGAGTGATCTGCGGTTTGCGCAGCAGGGAGATAGCCATGAGTAATTACTACACAGGTGTAGCATTTGTGTCCAGTGACCCACGCCACAGGTTTCGAGGAGGTTCGGATGACCGCGTACGGTTCGCCTGTGACCGCCTCGCCGACCGGTGCCGAGAAGCCCCGGCGCCGCCCGTACGCTGCGCGCGTGCCGGCTGACGTCCGCCGCGAGCAGCTGATGGACGCGGCGCTGACGATCATCGTCCGTGACGGGTACGCCGCGGTGTCGGTCGACGCCATCGCCAAGGAGGCCGGCGTGACCCGGCCGGTGGTCTACGGCGTCTTCGAGGGTGGTCTGCGCGACCTGCTCGGGACCCTGCTCGACCGCCAGCAGGAACGCGCCCTCACCCAGCTCTCCGAGGCGTTGCCCCCCGAGCCGGACCTGTCCGACCCGGACCGCCTGGTCGCGGAGACCGCGCGCAAGATGATCGAGACGGTGCGGTCGAACCCGATGGTCTGGCAGCCGATCCTGCTGGCGCCGGTGGGCATGCCCGCGGAGGCGCGGTCCCGGATCGACGGGGACCGGGAGAACTTCGTGGTCCAGCTGACCGGGCTGCTCGAGCTCGGCCTGGCACTGCGCGGGGGACCGGTGCTCGACGCCGAGGTGGCGGCACACGCGATCCTGGCGATCCTCGAGCACTTCGGCCGGCTGCTGCTCACCGAACCGGACCGGTTCGAGACCGACCGGCTGGTCTCGACGATCACGGGATTGCTCGGCTCGCTGAAGTAGTCGTGTCGCCCTGGTGTCGTTCGAACACCTGTGCGAACATGGAGCCATGTTCCATCCTCGGCCGGACCCGATGCCCCTGCCCGCCGCAGCGCCTGCTGACTCGACGGTCGCGCCGCCGGGATGGCCGGCCGGCGTGCGGCCCCCGGGGACGCCGGACTGGGAGCGGACCGCGACCAACTGGTTGCTCGACATCTGCCCGCCGGAGTACCGGACGTACCCGGGGCTGCGCCGGCACCCGGCGATCCTGGCCAGGTTCGCCGTCCTGCACGTCGAGGCCGGGCAAGCGGCGGTCCAACGAGGCTTGAGCGAGGTCCGCGGACTGCTGCGCGACATCGCGACCCACACCGAAATGGCGGCCGCGGTCGACGTCTGGCAGTACGAGGGCGCCCGGCTGATCGGCATCCGCCGTTCGGTCGGCCTGGTCGAGGAAGCGCTGCGCGGTCAGCGGTACGCCGCCCGTCTGGGGCTGAGCGACGCGAAGTACTGAGGAGGTTGCGCAGCAACCGTCTCGAAGTGCCAGAGTGCGGGTATGGCCAGACTCGCGGTGGTGCTGCTCGTCGACGACCGCGGCTGGGTGCTGCTCCAGGAGCGTGACGAGTTCGCGCCGAGGGCGGCGAACCAGTGGGGCATGGTCGGCGGTCACGTCGAGGACGGTGAGGACTTCGGGACCGCGGTCTACCGCGAGGTGGCCGAGGAGATCGGTGTCGACCTGCCCGAGGGCAGCCTGACGCTCTGGCAGGACGCCGAGTACACCTACCCGGACGGCCACCACGGCCACTACCACGTGTACGCGGCCCGCGTGGACCTGACCGACGACGACATCACCGTCGGCGAGGGCCGGCAGATCGTCTTCGTCGACCCGGAACGGATCCCGGAGCTGGACCTGGCCGGGTCCTCGCAGCACTTCCTGCCGCTGTTCCTGGCCTCCGACCTGTACGCCACCCTGCGGAGCGCGTTGTGAGCGCCCTGCGGATCGTGCCGGTGCCGAGTCACGGCACGGAGGACGTGCTGGTCGGTCCTGACGGCACGGTCTTCACCGGCACCGCCGACGGGAACCTCTACGCCGTCGACCCGGCCGAAGGCAGCGCGCGGTTGATCGGCACCACCGGCGGTAGGCCGTTGGGGATCGAGCTCCTGGACGAGCGCCGGTTGCTGGTCTGCGACGCCCACCACGGGCTGCTCGCCGTGGACATCGCGACGGGCGAGCTCGAGACGCTCGTCGACGCGGTCGACGGCATGCCGCTCGTGTTCTGCAACAACGCGGCCGTCGCGAGCAACGGGGACATCTGGTTCTCCGACTCCTCGACGAAGTTCGGCATCGAGCACTGGCGCAAGGACTTCATCCAGAACACCCGGACGGGTCGGCTGATCCGTCGCACGGCTGCCGGTGAGGTCGAGATCGTCCTCGACGACCTGGCCTTCTCCAACGGCGTCGCGTTGTCCGCCGACGAGTCCTACGTCGCCGTCGCGGAGACGACCACCCGCACCGTCGTCCGCCTCTGGCTCACCGGCCCGAAGGCGGGGCGGCGGGAGTTCCTCTGCCACGACCTGCCGGGCTATCCCGACAACATCGCGCGGGGAACCGATGGACTGATCTGGGTCTCGCTGCCGTCGACCGTGGACACCGTGGGCGAGCGGGTGCTGCGGATGCCTCAGGCGGTGCGGGCCCTGGTCTCGGCCGTCCCGCCGGCGCTGCAGCCGAAGGTGAAGCGAGTGGTCCGGGTGATGGCGTTCGACGACGACGGCCGCTGCGTGCACGACCTCACCGCGGACGCGACCGGGTTCCACATGGTCACCGGCGTGCGCGAGCACCACGGGCAGGTCTGGCTGGGCAGCCTCGAGGAGCCGGCGGTTGCCGTGATCTCGCTGGCTGCGGACTAGACTTCCGCGAATACCGACCACCACGACCGATCTGGGGGAAGCAGGGCAATGGGGCACCTGGAGTCGATCACCGGACCGCAGGATCTGCGCCGGCTCGACGACCGCCAGCTCACCGAGCTCGCCGCCGAGATCCGTGACGAGCTGGTGCGCACCTGCGCGCCCCGCGGTGGTCACCTCGGACCCAACCTCGGCGTGGTCGAGCTGACCCTGGCGATCCACCGGGTCTTCGACTCCCCGCGCGACAAGGTCGTCTTCGACACCGGCCACCAGGCCTACGTGCACAAGATGCTGACCGGCCGCGCGACCCAGTTCGACTCCCTGCGGACCGAGGGCGGCCTGTCGGGGTACCCGAGCCGCTCCGAGTCCGACCACGACCTGGTGGAGAACTCGCACGCCTCCACGTCGCTCTCCTACGCCGACGGTCTGGCCAAGGCCTACGCGATCCGCGGCGAGGACCGGCACGTGGTCGCGGTGATCGGCGACGGCGCCCTCACCGGCGGCATGGCCTGGGAGGCGCTCAACAACATCGCGGTCGGCAAGGACCGCAGCCTGGTGATGGTCGTCAACGACAACGGGCGGTCCTACCAGCCGACCGTCGGTGGTCTGGCCAGCGCCCTGACGCGGATGCGCACCAACCCGCGCTACGAGCAGGTGCTGGACCAGGTCAAGCGCCGCCTCAACGGTGTTCGCGGCGTCGGGCCGGCGGTCTACGACGCCCTGCACGCCATGAAGAAGGGCATGAAGGACGCGCTCGCTCCCCAGGGACTCTTCGAGGACCTCGGCCTGAAGTACGTCGGCCCGATCGACGGCCACGACCTCGGTGCCGTCGAGCAGGCGCTCACCCAGGCCAAGAAGTTCGGCGGCCCGGTGATCGTGCACGTGATCACCCAGAAGGGCTTCGGCTACGACCCGGCCGAGCGCAACGAGAACGACCAGATGCACCAGGTCGGCCCGATGGACCCGGAGACGGGCGTCGCCCGCCCCAAGGGCCGGATCTGGACCGACTTCTTCACCGACGAGATCGTCGCCATCGGTGAGGAGCGCCAGGACGTCGTCGCGATCACCGCGGCGATGCTCTACCCGGTCGGGCTCGACCGGTTCGCCGCTCGCTTCCCCGAGCGCACCTTCGACGTCGGGATCGCCGAGCAGCACGCGGTGACCAGCGCTGCCGGCCTGGCGATGGGTGGCCTGCACCCGGTCGTGGCGATCTACGCGACCTTCATGAACCGCGCGTTCGACCAGGTGCTGATGGACGTGGCGCTGCACAAGTGCGGCGTCACCTTCGTGACCGACCGCGCCGGTGTCACCGGTGACGACGGCGCCAGCCACAACGGCATGTGGGACATGTCGATCTTCCAGGTCGTGCCCGGCCTGCGCCTGGCCGCACCGCGCGACGGTGCCCGGGTCCGGGAGCTGCTGCGCGAGGCCGTCGCCGTCGACGACGCACCGACGATCGTGCGGCTGCCGAAGGGCGCACCGCCCGAGCAGGACATCCCGACCGTGTCCAAGGTCGGCGACGCCGACGTGCTGGTCCGACGCGGGGCCAAGGACGTGCTGATCGTCGCTGCCGGGGCGATGGCGGCCACGGCGGTCGAGGTCGCCGCGCGGTTGGAGGACCAGGGGATCGGCGTCACCGTCGTCGACCCGCGCTGGGTCAAGCCGATCGAGCCGGCCCTGGTTCCGCTCGCCGCCGAGCACCGCCTCGTGGTGAGCGTCGAGGACAACGGCCGGGTCGGCGGTTTCGGTGCCAACCTGCTGCAGCTGCTCAACGACGAACGCGTCTCGGTCCCGTTCCGGCTGCACGGCATCCCGCAGGAGTTCCTGGACCACGCCAAGCGCGAGTCGATCCTGGAGAAGATCGGCCTGACCGCGCAGGCGCTCGCCCGCAAGATCGTCGAGGACGTCACGGCTCTGGACGCTGGCCACTCCTTGGTGGACGCGCCCTAGGGCCAGGCATGCGATCGACACGAAGCGGTTGGGGGACCGCTGTCCTCGCCCTACTCCTGATCGGGTCCGGACTCGCGTCGGGCTGCTCGAACGACAGCACGTCGATCCACACCACCGCGGCCACCGGCACCGTCACCGCCGGCGAGGCCCAGAAGCTTCTCGACCGGCGCGCCGACGCGATCCTGCACGACAAGCTGAGTGCGTTCCTGGCCACCCTGGACAGCAGCAACGCTCGCCTCATCTCCCGGCAGCGTCGGTACTTCGCGAACATGCAGGCGCTGCCCGTCCAGACCCTCGAGTACACCGTCCTGAAGTCCGACTGGCCCGCCGAGCTGCGCGCCAAGGCCTGGGGGACGCATGCCTCGATCCCGCAGGTGAAGATCTCCACCCAGCTCGCCGGGTTCGACAGCGTCCCGATCGCCAGGACCACGGGCTTCGCCTTCGGACGCAAGGGTGGGAAGCCGGTGATCATCTCCGAGCTGACCGGTGCCGGGAAGCAGTTCCCGGGGTCCTCGCCCTCGCCCTGGGACCTCGTCCGGATCCATGTCTACCGCAGCGGCCAGACCCTCCAGCTCTACGACAACGGCACCTGGCACGAGGCAGGCTTGATCAACAGCGCACTGCGGCGCGGGATCGCGAACGTCCAGGACGGGCTCCCGTTCGCCTGGGCCGGCAAGGTCGTCGTCTACGTGTTCAGCGCCAAGACGGTGCTCGACAGCTACGAGGGCGTGCCCGGCGGCAACATCAAGCACCTCGGCGCGATGACGTTCCCGATGTACGCCGTCCTGGGGCAGTCCGCGGTCGCGGGCGTCCGGTTCACCCTGCTGCCGAGCTCGGTCCGCGCCGGCCAGCCGTTCCTGGACCGGATCGTGCGGCACGAGCTCACCCACGTCGCGGTGGGCGATCGCGACGACGGCGTACCGGTCTGGTTCGCCGAGGGCCTGGCCGAGTACATGGGCGCCCGGTCGATCCCGACCGACCAGCGACGGATCGCGACGGTCGCGGTGAAGCGTGCGCGGCAGGGTGTCACGGCGCTGCCGGCCTCGGCCGGGTTCAACGGGCCGGACCAGGCGTGGAACTACGCGCTGGCCTGGATGGCGTGCGACTGGATCGTGGCAACCCAGGGCTCGGCCCGCCTCTGGGAGCTGATGGACGCCCTGCACGACAACGGGGACGGCACCACCGACGAGGATCAGGACGCCGTGCTGGAGCAGGTCCTCGGCATCTCCGGGTCCGAGCTGGCCAAGGACGCGGCCCACCGGATCCTGGAGATCTACGGTTAGGCCCTGTGATCGTCGAGCCTGTTGAAACCCGGTGACCTGGGCGCAGTGGGACTCGGATCACGCGATCCGTCGGGCATACCGGGCGCGTCCGCAGCGTTGGTGACTCTAGGCTGGACCTGAAGACACCGACCGAGGAGTGAGCGTGACCCAGGCGCGATTCGTACACATCGTGGACGACGTCCCCGAGCTCGAGGGGCTCAGCGACGGTCCGGTGATGGTGATCGCCCTGGACGGCTTCCTGGATGCCGGTAACGCGTCCGCCCTGGCTTCGGGTCACCTGCTGGAGAGCTCGAGCAGCCGCATCGTGGCGAGCTTCGAGGTCGACGAGTTCTACGACTACCGCGCCCGTCGCCCACCCATGACCTTCTTCGAGGACCACTACACCGACTACGACGCCCCGCGTCTGGTGGTGCGCCTCCTGCACGACCTGAGCAACACCCCCTTTCTGCTGCTGACCGGCCCCGAGCCGGACATGCGCTGGGAGGGCTTCGCCGACGCCGTGCGCAAGGTGATCGAGCACTTCGAGGTCCGGCTCTCGGTGATGCTCGGCTCGGTGCCGATGGCCGTCCCGCACACCCGACCGGTGCAGCTGACCAACCATGCGACCTCCAAGCGGTTGCTGATCTCCGAGAACGTCTGGGCCGGCGAGATCCGGATCCCGTCGAGCGCCCAGTCGCTGCTCGAGGTGCGCCTGGGCGAGTGGGGCCACGACGCCACCGGTTTCGTCGCGCACATCCCGCACTACCTGGCCGCCTTCGGCTACCCGGAGGCGGCGTCCGCGATGCTCAGCCAGGTCGGCGCGGTGACCGGGTTGGCGTGGGACACCGCCGAGCTGGACGAGGCCGCCGAGGTGCGCCGCGTCGAGATCGCCACCCAGGTGGCCGACTCCGACGAGGTGCGCGCCGTGGTCGAGGGCCTGGAGCAGCAGTACGACGCGTTCCACCGCGGCGAGGCCGACAGCCTGATGGCCGACGACACCGAGCTCGACCCCGAGGACCTGCCCACCGGTGAGGAGATCGGCGCCCAGTTCGAGGAGTTCCTCGCCGGGCTCGACGACGACGGCCGCGGAGGTCAGGCCTGATGCCCTCGACGATCGCGGAGTTCCTCGACCTGCTCGACCTCGAGGTCATCGAGGACAACTTGTTCCGCGGCCGCCAGCCGGCGACCTCGCTCCAGCGGGTCTTCGGCGGTCAGGTGGCCGCGCACGCCCTGGTGGCCGCGACCCGCACCGTCGACCCGACGTACGAGGTGCACTCGCTGCACTCCTACTTCCTGCGGCCCGGCGACACCCAGGTCCCGATCGTGTACGACGTCGAGGACGTGCGTGACGGACGGTCCTTCGCGACCCGCCGCGTGCTCGCCCGGCAGCACGGTCGCCCGATCTTCGCGATGACCCTGAACTTCCAGGTGCCCGAGGACGGGCTCGAGCACCAGGACACCATGCCCGACGTCCCGGCACCCGAGGACTGCGTCGACCTGGCCGAGATCTTCCGCTCGCGCACCGGCAACGAGGACGACTGGCCCAAGGAGTGGGGTGCCCTCGAGGTCCGCTTCGCCGGCAACTCCCGTCCCGGCGGCGAGCTGAACGACCCGACCAGGCCCGCCGAGGCGCGGCTGTGGATCCGGGTCGCGGGCGACATGCCTGATGACCGGCTCGCGCACGTCGCGGCCTTCACCTACGCCAGCGACATGACCCTGCTGGGCTCGACGCTGATCCCGCACCAGGTCTTCATCGCCTCGCCGGGCATGCAGGCGGCGTCCCTGGACCACAGCATCTGGTTCCACCGGCCGTTCCGGGCCGACGAGTGGTGGCTCTACGACCAGCACAGCCCGTCCGCCTCCGGTGGGCGTGGCCTGGCGATCGCACGGATCTGGACCCAGGACGGCCGCCTCGTCGCGAGCGTCGCCCAGGAGGGCCTGATCCGCTACCACGCCCCGTAAACGGAAACGGGCCTGCCGAGAGATCTCGACAGGCCCGGAGTCCGCGGGTCAGCGGGTGCGACCCACCACGTGCGGCTTGCCGTTCTTCGGGTTGGTCATCGAGAAGTCGATGCCCTGGTTCGGGCCGTCGTCGACGATCCGGGACCCGAAAGCGACCTTGGTCGGCAGGATCACCGGCTTGCGGAACTCGACCTCGATCGTGACCGCGTCGGGCAGTCGGCTCTCCATCGCGGCCACGCAGCGGGCCTTGGTCCAGATGCCGTGGGCGATCTGGCTCGGGAACCCGAAGGCCTTGGCGGTCAGCGGGTAGAGGTGGATCGGGTTGTAGTCACCCGAGACCGCGGCGAAGCGACGGCCCAGGTCGGCGCCCAGCTTCCACTCGGTGCCGTTGCCGGCGATGACCTCGAACGGCGCACCCTCGGGCTTCGCGTCCTTGTCGCCGCGGCCGGGGCGCAGGTAGGTCGAGGTCGACTCCCACACCAGCTCACCGTCGCTGGTGACCGTGGTCAGGAAGTCGAACATCGTGCCCTTGGCGTGCATCCGCTTGTTGGTCGCCGTGGCCGAGACGTCGAGACGCTCGGTCGGGGCGATCGCGCGGTGCTGGGTGACCGAGTTGCGCAGGTGCACGCTGCCGATGGCGGCATACGGGAACGAGCTGTCGGTCATGATCCCCATGTGCAGCCGGAAGGCGAGCATGTGCGGATAGGTGACCGGCAGGGTCTGGCCGGGCTCGAACCCGCAGACGTCCCGGTACTGCGCGACGTGCGCTGGGTCGATCGCCACGTCCTTGCGGGTCAGCCGCAGGTCGGGCAGGTCGCCGCCCTTCTTGGCCACGCCCGGGATCAGGTTGACCCCGGGCACGACCGGCAGCGCAGCCTTCAGCATGCTCGGCAGGGCCGAAGCGCTGCCCTCCACGATGCGCTCGGTCATCAGGCGCCCAGCATCATCTGGCCGCAGACCCGCACGACGTTGCCGTTGACGGCGGACGAACCGGGGGAGGAGTACCAGGCGATCGCCTCGGCGACGTCGACCGGCAGGCCGCCCTGGGCCATCGCGTTCATCCGCTGGCCGACCTCGCGGGTGGCGAACGGCACGGCGGCGGTCATCGCGGTGATGATGAAGCCCGGCGCCACCGCGTTGATGGTGATGTCGTTCTTCAACGTCGGGGCGATCGCGTCGACGAAGCCGATCACGCCGGCCTTCGAGGCGGCGTAGTTGGTCTGACCGACGTTGCCCGCGATGCCGGCGATCGAGGAGACGCCGATGATCCGGCCGTTCTTGTTGATCAGGCCCTGCTCGAGCAGCTCGGCGGTGATCCGCTCCGGCGCCGACAGGTTCACGGCGATGACCGAGTTCCAGCGGTCCTCGGCCATGTTCGCGAGCTTCTTGTCGCGGGTGATGCCGGCGTTGTGGACGACGATGTCGACGCCGCCGAACTTCTCGCTCACGTGGTGGGCGATCCGCTGGGCCGCGTCCTTGGCGGTGATGTCGAGGGTCAGGAAGTCGCCGTCGAGCTCCTTGACGACCGCCTGCAGCTCGCTCGCCGCCTGCGGCACGTCGATGCCGAGGATGGTGGCACCGTCACGGTGCAGCACCCGAGCGATCTGCTCGCCGATGCCGCGTGAGGCGCCGGTGACGATCGCGACCTTGCCGGCCAGCGGCTTGGCGGCGTCGGCGACCTTGCCGGCCTTCTTGGTGCCGGTCAGGCCCAGGCGGGCGACCTGGCCGGAGACGTAGGCCGACTTGGGGGAGAGGAAGAACGCCAGCGTCGAGTCCAGGGTGCTCTCGGCGCCCGGGGCGACGTAGACGAGGTTGACGGTGCTGCCCTTGCCGATCTCCTTGCCGAGCGAGCGGGTGAAGCCCTCGAGCGCGCGCTGGGCGATCCGCTCGTCGGTCGACTCGGTCTGGGTCGGGTTGGTACCGATGACGACGACCCGGGCGCAACCCTTGAGGCTGCGCAGCAGCGGGGTGAAGAACTCCTGGAGCGCGACCAGCGACTCCGGGGTGGTCAGGCCGGTGGCGTCGAAGACCAGGCCCTTGTACTTCTCGCCCTCGGCGGCCTTGGTGGTGCTGGCGATGCCGAGGCCGTCCAGGACGCTGACCACGTCGACGCGGCCGGTGCCGCCCACGACGACGGTGCCGTCGACCAGCGGGGCGCCCTCGTGCCAGCGGTCGAGCTTCTCCGGGCTCGGCAGGCCGAGGTTCTTGACGAACATCTGGCCGATCGGGCTCGAGCTGAAGGACTGGTAACGGTCGTTCATCGGGATTCCTTGCTGATCTGGGGGCTGGATCCCACGCTGGGGGCGGGGGTCCGACGGGATGTTTTCAGGGGGTCCGAGCGTTGTACCGTCACGAAATGTAACTTCAGCTGTAACTCAGTGTCCAAGTTTCGTGACGTGGCACTCACTCCGTTCCAATCCCCGATGTTACGCGCCAGTATTGTTTCCACCTTCCGCAGATCAGGAGAGACCTCTCATGCAGGACAAGACTCGCCGCGTGGCGATCCTCGGTGGCAACCGGATCCCCTTCGCGCGCTCCAACTCTGTCTACGCCACGGCGTCCAACCAGGAGATGCTGACCGCGGCCCTCGACGGCCTGGTGGCCCGCTTCAACCTCGAGGGTGAGCGCCTCGGTGAGGTCGCCGCCGGCGCGGTGCTCAAGCACTCCCGCGACTTCAACCTCACCCGTGAGGCCGTGCTCTCCACCCGCCTCGCGGCCGAGACCCCGGCCGTCGACATCCAGCAGGCCTGTGGCACCGGTCTCCAGGCGATCATCTACGTCGCCAACAAGATCGCGCTGGGCCAGATCGATTCCGGCGTCGGCGGTGGCACCGACACCACCTCGGACGCCCCGATCGCGATCGGCGAGAAGCTCCGCAAGAAGCTGATCAAGCTGAACAACGCCAAGACCAACGCGGACCGGGTCAAGATCCTGGCCTCGATCCGCCCGGGCGACATCTCGCTGGCGATCCCGTCCAACGGCGAGCCGCGCACCGGCCTGTCGATGGGCGAGCACCAGGCGCTGACCGCCCTGGAGTGGCAGATCACCCGCGAGGCGCAGGACGAGCTCGCGGTGAACTCGCACCACAACCTGGCTGCCTCCTACGAGGCCGGCTGGCAGGACGACCTGATCACCCCGTTCAACGGGATCGACCGGGACAACAACCTGCGTGCCGACTCCAACATCGAGAAGCTCGCGACCCTGAAGCCGGTCTTCGGCAAGGGCGAAGCCGCCACCATGACGGCCGCCAACTCGACCCCGCTGACCGACGGCGCCTCGGTGGTGCTGCTCGGCTCGGAGGAGTGGGCCAAGGAGCACGGCCTCAAGCCGCTGGCCTACCTGGCCGACTACGAGACCGCGGCGGTCGACTTCGTGCACGGTGGCGAGGGCCTGCTGATGGCCCCCGCGTACGCCGTCCCGCGGATGCTCGCCCGTGCCGGCCTGACGCTGCAGGACTTCGACTTCTACGAGATCCACGAGGCCTTCGCCTCGCAGGTGCTCTCGACGCTGAAGGCCTGGGAGGACCCGATCTTCTGCAAGGAGCGCCTGGGTCTGGACGCGCCGCTCGGCTCGATCGACCGCAGCAAGCTCAACGTCAAGGGCTCCTCGCTGGCGGCCGGTCACCCGTTCGCCGCGACCGGCGGGCGCATCGTGGCCAACGCCGCGAAGCTGCTCGACGAGAAGGGCTCCGGCCGCGCGCTGATCTCGGTGTGTGCTGCTGGTGGCCAGGGCGTCGTCGCCATCCTGGAGCGCTGATACCGAGCGTGTGGAATGTGTGACGGGCGCGGGTGGGCAACCACCCGCGCCTTTCGCTTGAGTGGCTCTTCCCGGATGAGGGCGTAGCCTCTGGGCCCGTCGGCGCTGGAATGAGCCCTCTATCGTCGGTCCATGACCACTCGACTGAACCCCTACCTCAGCTTCGCGGGTGATGCCTCGGCCGCTCTGGCGTTCTACCAGGACGTCTTCGGTGGCGACCTCACGATCAACCACTTCGGCGACTTCGGCACCGACGACCACGGCGTGGGCGACCAGGTCATGCACGGCCGGCTGGAAACAGCGTCCGGCCTCACGCTGATGGCGGCCGACATGCTGCCGGGCGAGACGTTGCGGCCCGGGAACAATCTCGCGGTCAGCCTCGGCGGGGACGACACCGAGGAACTGCGTGGCTACTGGCAGGCGCTGTCGGACGGAGGGACCGTGACGGTCGAGCTGGCCCTTCAGCCGTGGGGCGACGAGTTCGGGATGTGCGTCGACCGGTTCGGGACCTCGTGGCTGGTCAACATCGCCGGGGGCGGCTGACCTACCCGCTCCGCGCTGCCCCCGGTCGGTTAGTGGCCGGCAGCGAGGGCGACCGCGGTGGTCGTCAGGAAGTCCCGGACCTGGTCGCCGGAGATGCGCGAGATCGTCGGGATGCCCGGCGAGCTCTCCTTGACCAGCATCCCGATCCGGGCGAGCTGGAGCGCTCCCAGCCCGGAGGCGTACATGTAGTTGGCGACCAGCACGCTGTCGCCGACTTTGAAGTCGCCGGACTCGGCACCCTCCTCGAGGGTCTCCTTCAGCGTGCGCAGGCAGGCGGAGATCGCACGGCCGAGGCGGAACAGCGCGCCCTCGCTGACCTGCTCGAGGAGCTCGGGCCCCGGGCGTCGCATCAGGGTCTGCGCGCACTCGACGAACGCCGGGTACTCCAGGCCGTAGTCGACGAACGCGCCGACCACGGCGCGCAGCTTGTCGGTGGGGGAGCCGGACGCATCAGCGGCCGCCTTCTCCAGGCGATCCTTCAGCTCCTCGAGGTAGCCCTCGACGGCGAGCGCGAACAGCTCTTCCTTGCCGCTGAAGTGCCGGTAGATGATCGCCCGGTTGATGCCGACGGCCTTGGCGATGTCGTCGATCTGGGCGTCACGGACGCCGTTCTCGTCGAAGAGCGCCCGCGTGGCAGCCAGGATCTGCTGCTCGCGCGCCTTGCGCCGGGCAGCAGCCGCGGACTGCCGGCTGGGGGTGCTCATGTCCGGAACTGTAGTGCAACTCCGGTTTACACACTTGTCGCACGAGGAACTCGTCCCGCGACGTGCATCATGGTCGCCGTGGGAACGGAGACGTGGCGCCGTACGCCGGGGCAGGGGAAGTACGCCAAGCCGGAGCGCGAGCGGCGCTTCCTGGTCACCGGTACGCCGGAGCCGCTCGAGCAGTCGCGCCTGATCGAGGACCGCTACCTGGACGGCGGCACGCTGCGGGTGCGGGCCGTCCGCGGCGAGGGGGAGCCGGTCTTCAAGCTCACCCAGAAGGTGAGGCCGGACGTGGACGATCCGTCGATCGTCGCGATCACCAACCTCTACCTGTCCGAGGACGAGTACCGGATGCTGGTGGCGCTGCCGGGCGCCGACCTGGTGAAGACCAGATCGCTCTGCGCCGGGTTCGCGGTGGACGTCTTCCACGGCCCGCTCGCAGGCCTGGTGCTCGCCGAGGTCGAGGTCGAGGACCTGGAGGCGGATCTCGTGCTGCCGGCCTGGCTCGGGGCGGAGGTCACCCGCGACGACCGCTACTCCGGGGGAGCGCTGGCCGCGGGTCGGGCGGTTATCTGACGAGCACACCGGCTGAGCACACAATCCAGGGGCTGCGACAAAAAACTAGATATTGTCATCACCCGCGACTTGTGGTTTAGTTTTGTCAGGAGACAGGAACTCACCCCAAGGCGGCTGAAGGCATGAGCGTTCTCGACCAAGTCATCACCAAGGCGCAGGCGACGATCCCGATGCAGCGCCAGGTCCAAGGGCTGCACCTGTTCCAGAAGGCCAAGAGGCTGGTGCTCGGCAGCAACCAGCCGGTCTTCGTCGAGGAGCAGATCCCTGACGTCGACCAGGTCGAGCTGACCGACATCGACCTGAGCAACCCGTTCCTCTACGGCCAAGGTCAGTGGCACTCCTACTTCAAACGGCTGCGGGACGAAGCGCCGGTGCACTTCCAGGCCAACAGTGCCTTCGGCCCGTTCTGGTCGGTCACCCGGTACGACGACATCATCACCGTCGACAAGGACTTCGAGCGGTTCTCCGCGGAGCCGCAGATCGTGATCGGCAGCCCGCCGGAGGGTCTGGACGTCGAGATGTTCATCGCCATGGACCCGCCGCGCCACGACCAGCAGCGCGCCTCGGTCCAGGGTGTCGTCGCTCCGCAGAACCTCGAGGAGATGGAGGGGCTGATCCGCTCCCGCGTGCAGGAGGTGCTGGACGACCTTCCGGTGCACGAGCCGTTCGACTGGGTCGACCACGTCAGCGTCGAGCTGACCTCGCGGATGCTCGCCACCCTGCTCGACTTCCCGTACGAGGAGCGCCGCAAGCTCGTCTACTGGACCGACCTCGCAGCCGGCAGCGCATCGGGCACCGGCGGCTCGAACGACCTGGACGAGATGTACCGGGGCATCGGCGACATGGCGAAGAGCTTCAGTGACCTGTGGCACGACAAGGCAGCCCGCCGCGCTGCAGGCGAGAAGCCCGGCTACGACCTGATCACCCTGATGCAGATGTCCGAGGACACCAAGGACCTGATCAACCGCCCGATGGAGTTCCTCGGCAACCTGATCCTGCTCGTCGTCGGCGGCAACGACACCACCCGCAACTCGATGTCGGGCGGCGTGTACGCGCTCAACCAGTTCCCGGACCAGTTCGACCGGCTCAAGGCGGACCACGGGCTCGTGACGAAGATGGTCCACGAGATCATCCGCTGGCAGACGCCCCTGGCCCACATGCGCCGCATCGCCACGCAGGACACGGTGCTGAACGGCCAGTTCATCCGCAAGGGCGACAAGGTCGTGATGTGGTACGCCTCGGCCAACCGAGACGAGCGCACCTTCGAGAACCCCGACGACTTCATCATCGACCGCCAGAACGCGCGCCACCACCTGTCGTTCGGCATCGGAACCCACCGCTGCATGGGCAGCCGCCTGGCCGAGATGCAGCTGCGGATCCTGTGGGAGGAGCTGCTGGCGCGGTTCGACGACATCGAGGTCGTCGAGGAGCCGGAGTACCTGCAGTCGAACTTCGTCCGCGGCTACACCAAGATGATGGTCACGCTCACGCCGATCGGCGAGGAGCGACGGTCCGGTCCTCGCAAGGCGGCCGCGCCGAAGACCGCGCGCATCCCGTCCCGCGAAGGCTGGGTCACGAGCACCGCCGAGAGCGAGGTCGACCTGCGGATCGAGGCCCGCCGCGAGGTCGCCGAGGGCATCGTCGAGCTCACCCTCGCCGACCCGACCGGCGGACAGCTCCCGTCCTGGACTGCCGGCGCCCACATCGACCTCGTCCTGAGCTCCTCGCTGACGCGGCAGTACTCGCTGTGCGGCAGCACGGCAGACGAGAGGTCGTGGAAGGTCGGGGTCCTCCGCGACCCGAACAGCCGCGGCGGGTCGGCGCACGTCCACGACAAGCTCGTCGAGGGTTCGACCATCCGCGTGCGGGGACCGCGCAACCACTTCCCGCTCGTTGCCTCACCGCGCTACCAGTTCATCGCCGGCGGCATCGGCATCACCCCGATCATCGCGATGATCGAGGCGGCCGAGGCGCGCGGTGCCGAGTGGAGCCTGCTGTACGGCGGTCGGACCCGGGCATCGATGGCGTTTCTCGATCGGCTCGAGGGTGACGACCGCGTGACGGTCTGGCCCCAGGACGAGAAGGGTCTGCTCGACCTCCCGGCGGTCCTCGGGACTCCGCGGTCGGACACGCTGGTCTACTGCTGCGGACCGGGCGTGCTGCTGGACGCGGTCGAGGAGAACTGCGAGGCCTGGCCCGAGGGCAGCCTGCACCTGGAGCGGTTCGCGGCCAAGAAGGTCGAGGCCTCCGCGGACGCGCTGGACACGTTCGAGGTGGAGTGCTCGCGCTCGGGCGTGACCGTGTCCGTGCCTGAGGGCATGTCGATCTTCGACGCCGTCGAGAAGGCGGGCGTCGACGTGATGGGCTCCTGCATGGAGGGCATCTGCGGCACCTGCGAGGCCGACGTGCTCGACGGCAAACCCGACCATCGCGACTCGGTGCTGTCCAAGTCCGAGCGTGAGCGTGGGGACACCGTCATGACCTGCGTCTCTCGCTCGCTGTCGAAGAAGCTGGTGCTGGACCTATGAGCTACCCCCAGGACTGCTGGTACGTCGCCGCGACCTCCGACGAGGTCGGCGACGGGTTCACTCCGCGACGCATCGTCGACACCTCCGTCGTGCTGTTCCGCCTCTCCGACGGTTCGGTGGCGGCGCTCGAGGACCGGTGCGCTCACCGCCCCTACCCGTTGTCGGCCGGCCACCGCGAGGGTGACCTGGTCGTCTGCGGGTACCACGGCTGCACCTACGACGCAGCGGGCCGCTGCGTGCGCGTGCCGTCCCAGGACAACCCGCCGTCGGGCGCCCAGGTGCGTTCCTTCCCGGTCGTCGAGCGCGGTCCCTTCATCTGGGTCTGGACCGGAACCCCGGGTGGCGAACGGCTTCGTCCTCCACCGTCGACGCCTTGGCTCCAGGGAGACGGATGGGGCAGCGTCGGGGAGCTGCGCACGGTGGCCGCCAACCTGCTGCTGCTGCACGAGCACTACCTCGACCTGACCAACGTCTTCGAGATGCACCCGGAGATGGTGCCGCCGGGCATCGAGGCGCTCCCTCCGATGGAGGAGGTCGAGATGTCCGAGGTCTCGGTGTCCTACACGCGTGAGCTGCCGAAGGCTCCGCTCGCGCCGTGGGAGGCGCAGGTCTCCGGGCTCACCAGTGCAGAGTCGTTCGGCCGCAAGGAGACCGGCACGTTCGTGACGCCGGGCCTGCACAAGCAGACCTACACGATCACCGGTTCCGACGGTCCCGAGCTCGAGCTGGTCCGGACCCACGGCTTCACCCCCGAGTCGGCAGGCACCACGCACGTGTTCGTCCAGATCTCCTGGCGCGGCGACGCGGTCTCGCCCGACGTGGGCACGCAGCTGGCCGACGTCTTCGCTGAGATGGCCGACCGCGACATCTCGGTGCTCGAGACCATGCAGCGCTGTCTCGACGAGGACACCGCGCCGCGCCGCTACGTCAACGTCAAGGCTGACCGCGCCGCCCTGCGGGCGCGCCGGATCATGCAGTCGATGATCGAGGAAGAGCGCGGTCGCTAGGGTTTCGACAAGCTCAACCAGCGATGAAGCCGTGGATCGTGCGCTTGATCCGGTCCACGGCCTCGTCGATGCCGACGGTCGGTTGCAGCACGTGGCTCATGGTCAACCGGACCATGGTGTCGACCATGGCCTCCGATGCGTCGCCGAGGGCTTCGCCGATCGCCTGGGTGGCCTGGGCCAGGACCGCCTCGGGCCGGACCGTGAGCAGCTCCAGGAGCTCGGGATCGTGACCGGGCCGCAGGATCGCCTTCAGCACGTCGTTGGTCTCGCCGTACTCCAGGGCGAACCGGGCGGCCGCGCCGAGACCCTCGACCGTGTCACCCGGGTGGGCAGCAAGCCCGTCGCGTACGCCGGCGAGGAAGCGGTCGACCTCGCGGTGGACGACGGCCTCGCCGAGCTCGGACTTGGTGCCGACCTCCTTGTAGAGGCTCTGGCGGGGGACACCCGAGCGCTGGGCCACCTTGGTCATGCTCAGCCGGTCCCACCCCTCCTCCGTGATGATCGCGACGGAGGCGTCGAGCACACGCTCGAGGCGCAGGGCCCGGAGCTCGTCGTAGAAGGCGGGAGTGCTCATGTGACCCAGTCTACGACATCTTGTGCGTTCATGTCGGAAACGGCGACACAGATAAATGGTTTGTCTCAGGCGAGGAATCTGCGCACGGCCTCGAGTGTGTCTGCTTCTGCCGGCGTCTTGTCGTCGCGGTACCGAAGGACCCGGGCGAACCGGAGGGCGACGCCGCCCGGGTAGCGCGTCGATCGCTGCACACCGTCGAAGGCGATCTCGACGACCTGCTCGGGGCGCACCGTCACGACCCAGCCGTCGTCGGACACCTTGAGCTCGGTGAACCGCTCGGTCTGCCAGGCCAGCATCTCGTCGGTCATGCCCTTGAAGGTCTTGCCGAGCATCACGAAGTCGCCGGTCTCGGGATCGCGGGCACCCAGGTGGATGTTCGACAGCGTCCCGCGCCGTCGGCCCGAGCCCCACTCGACGCCGAGCACGACCAGGTCCAGGGTGTGTCGCGGCTTCACCTTCACCCAGGCAGCGCCACGCCGCCCGGCTTCGTAGGGAGCCGTCGGGTCCTTGACGATGACGCCTTCCTGGCCGCCGGCCACCGCCTCGTCGAAGAACCGGGTCGCGGTCGCGGTGTCGTCCGTGGCGATCCGCTCGGTGCGGAACGCGGTCGGGACGATCTCGTCGAGCCGGGACCAGCGTTCGTGGCCAGGTCGTTCGATGAGTGCCTCGCCCCCGACGGCGAGCAGGTCGAAGAAGTACGGACGCGCGAGCGTGCCGCCCTGGGAGGCGGTCTCCGAGGCCGTCTCCTGGAACGGACGCGGGCGGCCGTCCTCGGCGACGAGCAGTGCTTCGCCGTCCAGGATCAGTCCATCGGCCGGCAGTGCGCGAACCACGGTCACGACGCCGGGCAGCCGTTCGGAGATCTCGTCGAGGCTGCGGGTGAAGACGAGGACCTCCTCGCCCTGCTTGTGCACCTGGATCCGGATGCCGTCGAGCTTGGTGTCCACGACGACCGCGTCGCCGAGTGCGGCGACGGCTTCAGGCACGGAGGGTGCCGAGGACGCCAGCATCGGTCGGACGGGCCGGCCGACCACCAGGTCGAAGGCGGCGAGCGCGTCGACCCCGCCGGTCATCGCTGCTACCGCGATCGGTCCGGTGGGAGCGCTGAACATCGCGGCCCGACGCACGACTGCCAGCGGGACGTCGGCAGCCGCGGCGATGGCGTCGAGCATCACCGAGTCGAGAGCCCCCTGGCGCACTCCGCCGGTCATCAACGCGCGCAGCAGGTCCTGCTCCGCGTCCGTCAGCGCGGCGAAGAGGTCGTGCACCGCTCGCTTGCGGGCCAGGGAGGAGCCCATGCCGGAGAAGGCGGCGATCTGCTCGAGGGCCGCGTCGATCTCGAGCAGGCCGACCGAGGCGACCCGGGCGGGCGGTGGCAGGTCGGCCAACCCGCGCCAGCCGACGCCGGTCCGCCGCTGCCGGAGTGTCCCGGAGAGATAGGTCGCGACCAGGTCGATCTCATCAGCAGGCGCAGCGCTCAGCAGGTCGGCGATCAACGCGCGCTTCTCCAGCCGGGAGCGCGTTGCCGCGACGGCGGTCGAGACGCGAGCGAGGTCGGCCAGGTGCATGAGTCCATCCTGCCGGTTCCCGCCGACAGCCACGGTTCCGTCGGGGAGGATCGGGGTAGGGAGGAACGCATGCGCATCAAGGCCGCGGTAGCGGCGCTCGTGGCAGCAGCAGTGCTCGCCCCGGCGCCGGGAGCCACGGCGTCGTCGACCAGGACGATCACCCTCGACGGGGTGTCGGTCGCGCTGCCGCAGGGCAGCAGCCAGGTGATCACCGTCCGGCACACCCACGGCACCTACGCGATGGTGACGCTGTGGACGCAGGTGAACGGTCGCTGGGAACGCATCGCCCGCACCGCGTCGGGGCGTACCGGCTACGGCGGTCTGGTCGACGGGACCAGCCGGAAGCAGGGCTCCGGGACCACGCCGCTCGGCACCTACAACCTGCCCTACACGTTCGGGAGCCAGTCCCCGCACGCCGGCTGGTCGATGCCGTACAAGAAGTTCGACGCCAACGACTACTGGGTCGAGGACAACACCTCGGCGTACTACAACCGCTACCGCAGCCGGGAGCTCGGCGGGTTCCGCTGGAACCTGGTCTCCCCGGTCAACGGGTCCGAACGCCTGGCGGCGTACCCGACGCAGTACCTGATGAGCGTCGTGGTCGCCTACAACTACTACAACCCGGTGCACTACCGCGGTGCCGGGATCTTCCTGCACGTCAACGGGAGGGGCGCGACCGCTGGCTGCGTCTCGGCGCCGAGCTGGTTCATGCTCGTCGTGATGCACGACCTCAGCCCGAACCGGAAGCCGGTCATCGCCATCAGTCGCTGACGATCCTGGGGGAGCGGTGGCCTAGGTTGGCCCGGTGACCGACCCCGCCCTGGAAGCCAGCCGCACCTGGACACCGGCGTGGCCGTGCCCGGTCGGCTCGGTGCTCGGGGTGCACCGTCGAGGCGCCGGCGATCCGACGTACCGGGTGCTTGCAGACGGTACCCACGCGCGGGCGCTGCGCACGCCCCAGGGTGCGGCGACGTTCCAGGTCCAGCCGCTCGACCTCAACGGCGAGATCCAGGCCAGGGCCTGGGGGCCGGGCGCGGACTGGGCGCTGGACGCGCTGCCGGCCATGCTCGGGGCGGACGACGACGTCTCCGGCTTCGACCCCCAGCACCCGGTCCTGGCGGCAGCCTGGCGGCGACTCCAGCACTGGCGGCTCGGACGGACCGGGCTGGTGATGGAGTCGCTGGTGCCGACGATCATCGAGCAGAAGGTCACGGGTCAGGAGGCGTTCGGGGCGTTCCGGAAGCTGGTGCGCCAGCACGGTGAGCACGCGCCCGGACCGCTCGGCCTGATGCTGCAGCCGACGCCCGAGCAGTTGCGCGCGATCCCGTCGTGGGAGTGGCTGCGCCTGCCGGTCGACGGCGGCCGGTCGCGTCCGCTGCTCGCCGCGTGCCGGGTGGCTGATGCTCTCGAGCGTGCCGGCGCGGGTTCACCCGAGGAGTTCGACCGCAGGGTCCGCACGTTGCCCGGCATCGGGGTGTGGAGCAGCGCCGAGGTGCGCGCGACCGCGCTCGGCGATGCGGATGCCGTCAGCTTCGGCGACTACCACGTCGCCAAGGACGTGGGCTGGGCGCTCACCGGCGAGGACGTCGACGACGACGCGCTCGCCGAGCTGCTCGAGCCGTACCGTCCGCACCGGCACCGGGTGCAGCACCTGGTGGCCGCCTCCGGAAACGGAAGACCCCGGCGGGGTCCGCGGATGGCTCCGCGGACACACCTGCCGGGGTCTACCCGTTAGTGCTGGTGGATCAGTCGCCCGGCAGCGAGATGTAGCTCGCCGCGACACCCAGCTGGATGTCAGCGCCGACCGGCAACCCGAACTTGGCGACGGACAGGATCACCCGGACGCCGACCACGGCCGCGTAACCCGGCGTGGTGATCTGCTGGTTGACCCAGACCTGGCCGATGCCGAACAGGTAGATCTGGGTGTTCGGCTTGACGTCGATCGGGATCTGCTTGCCGCCGATCACGAGGTGGACGAAGTTCGTCCGGGCCTCGGCGACGTCGCCACCAGCGGTGTGGTTGACGTGGGTCGCCACGTTGATCGCATCAGCCTTGATCGCGCCTCCGAGGAGGTTGATGTTGGCGATGTCGGCCCCGGTGTTCGCATCCGCGTAGCCCGGGATGGTCTTGCCGTTGACCAGCGTCTGCAGGACGCCGAGGGTGGCGACCTTCGGGACGTTCACCGCAGCGGTGGAGTTGGTGTACGGCGTGCCGTTGGTGCCCTGCGACGGGAGGCTGACCATGCCGGTCGGCTGCGAGAGGACCTTGATGTTGTCGCCGGCCTTGACCCCGATGAAGGTGCCGTAGGCGAAGCCACCCACCGGGAGCGCGTCACTGGTACCGGCCGGGGAGACACCCGCCTGGGTGCGGGCCAGCCAGATCTCGGCGCCGGCCGGGGCGTTGCCCTGGGCCTTGAGCAGCGTCAGGTGCAGCGCGGAGCCCTGCTCCTGGATCGCCTTCGGGCCCTTGGTCTCCTTGGTCTCGTTGATGACGATCGAGACCAGGCCGGGGATGGTGACCTTGGTGTTCGCCGGGATGTTCACCGGGTAGGACTTGCCGCCGATGGTCAGGTTCACGAACGTGGTGTTCGCGGTACCGGCGAGCTTGATGCCCGAGGTGGTGCTGTCCGCGGCGGCGGAGGTGGAGCCGTCGATCGCGTCGACCTTGATGGCACCGTTCAGCAGGTTGATGCCGGCGATCTTCACGCGGGAGGTGATCTTCACGCCGTTGCCGTCAGAGCCCGGGTTGGTCCAGCGCTCGGCGACCTGGCCGCTCTCCACGGCACCGACGTCGAGCAGGCTCGCGAGGTGCACGGAGGCGATGGTCGAGGTGTGCGAGTTCGGGACGGCGGAGTCGGCGAGGTTCGACGCGACGGTCGGACCGGAGCTGATCGTCGTACCCAGCGCATTGATCTGCGTGCCACCGGACGAGCCTTGGTAGACCCACAGCTGCGGGTCGGCCGCGCTGGCCGGTGCGACGGCGGCAGCGGCGCCAGCCGTCACGACGAGGGCGGCAGCGCTCAGGGCGGATACGAGTCGGCGCACGAAGCACCTCCAGGGGGATAGGGAATCGGGACGCCGAGACGCCCGAACGGGAGGGAGGACTTGAGTATGTCACGACTCCTGACACACGAAACCCAGGCGTATCGCTAATCAGCAACGAAGAACCGAAATTTGTGCTGTGTTCAGCCTTCCGTTCTGTAAACGGCTGTGACAGTCTCCGTTACACCCGGGGGAGCCTCCCGCCCCGGCAGGGAGAGGAGACAGCGCGTGCAGCACCTCGCCGCAGCCGTGGGCCGGTGGGATCCCGCCGTGCTCGCCGCCGCGGACGACGACACGCTGACCGCGCTGCTCGGGACCGCTGAGCTCCGGGCCGAGGCCGTTGCCGCTCTGGTGGCAACGTTGTCCAACCAACAGGGGCCGTGGACTGGACCACCTGGCGTCGTGCGTGTCGAGGTGGAGCTGCCCGCGGGTGGTCGCGAGTCGTGGTCCGTCCGCTTCGGCCCGACCGGGGTGTCGCTGGTCGACGCCGATCCGCAGGTCTGTCTCCGGCTGCCGCTGGCTCCGGCCGTCCGGCTGGTCACCGGCCAGGCCGACGGCGCCCTGCTCTACCTCTCCGGGCTCCTCGACGTCGTCGGCGACGAGGACCTGCTGCTCGCGATCGGCACCCGCGTCACGACGGCCAGCGGTCGACCGCTGATCGATGCTGCGGCTCTCGACCCCGTCGCCGTCTCCTCCGCGATCGAAGGTGCCCGCACCGAGCACCTCGCTGCGGTGATGGCCGGCGGCTTTCGCGAGCTGGTGCTGACCGAGGTCTTCCGGCGCGTCCCCGAGTTCGTCATCGCCGAGAAGGCGGAGCGGGTACGGGTCGGCGTCGGCTTCGAGATCGGCGGCAGGCCCGACGGCGACGTCGACCGGTACGTCGTCCGCATCACCGACGGCGCGTGCACCGTCCTGCCGGACGCCGGAGTCGACGAACCGGTCGACGCGACCCTGGTCCTCGAGGGGCACGAGTTCCTGCGCCTGGTGCTCGGACACCTCAACCCGGTCAGGGGAGTGGTCTCCGGCCAGCTCCAGGTCCGGGGCCAGGTTCTCAAGGCGCTGGGCTTCAACTCGGTGATGCGGATCCCGGGAAGCCAGGGTGCTTGATCGATGACAAGATCACTGGCACAGTACCGCTGCAATCCAACTGTGACCTGCGTAACTCCCGGCACCGGGCGACGTTTTGCAGGATGCAGGCGGCCATCGAGCAGTGGGAGGCAGAGATGAGCAGTATCGCCATCCCCGGCCGCACCCAACTCGACCACCTCCTGGACCGTGCGCGCAAGGGTGTGATCACCAGCGGTGAGCTGGTCGTCCTCGGGGTCGAGTCGATCCAGGCCATGGCCTCGGACATCGCCCGCCGCAAGTTCTCGTGGGAAGAGTTCATGCTGCAGGCCTGGTTCATGACCCGGGTCTCGCTGCTCCCGACGATCCTCGTCGCGATCCCGTTCGGCGTCATCACCTCGGTCCAGATCGGCGCGGTCGCCAATCAGATCGGCGCCACCTCGTTCTCCGGCGCGGTCAACGGCATCGGCGTGCTCCGTCAGGGCGCACCCTTGGTGACCTCGCTGATGATCGCCGGCGCCGTCGGCTCCGCGATCTGCTCGGACCTCGGCGCACGCACCGTGCGCGAGGAGATCGACGCCCTCAAGGTCATGGGCATCTCGCCGGTCCAACGTCTCGTCGCACCCCGCGTGCTGGCGGCCCTCGTCGTCGCCGAGCTGCTCACCGTCATCGTCTCGATGACCGCGATGACCACCGCCTACGTGATGAACGTCGGTGGCGGCTCGATCAGCTCCGGCGCCTACCTCGACTCCTTCATCTCCTTCAGCAACCCGATGGACTTCTTCCTCGCGGAGTTCAAGGCACTGCTGTTCGGCTTCATCGCGACCATCGTCGCCTCGCACAAGGGACTGCACGCCAAGGGCGGCCCGAAGGGCGTGGCTGATGCGGTCAACGAGGCCGTCGTCCTGTCCGTCATCATCCTGGCCGCGGTGAACGTCGCGATCACGCAGGCCTACGTGATGGTCTTCCCGGCGAGCATCACATGAGCGCCGCCGACAGCCCGACGCCGCGACCCAGCGTCGCCGACTACATCGTCAAGATGGTCGACGGGCTGATGACCGCTCTCGCCCAGATCGGTGACTTCGGCACCTTCTGCGCGCGCACCGTCGCCTCGATCCCGATCACGATCAACCGCTACCACCGCGAGGTGCTGCGCCAGCTCAAGGACATCGCCTGGGGTTCGGGCGCCCTGGTCGTCGGCGGCGGCACCATCGGCGTCATGGTGCTGCTGGCGCTCTCGGCCGGTACGTCGCTCGGCATCGAGGGCTTCAACGGCCTGGAGATCGTCGGCCTCGCGCCGCTCACCGGCTTCATCTCCGCCTCGGCCAACACCCGCGAGCTCGCCCCGATCATCGCGGCGCTGGCGCTCGGCTCCCAGGTGGGCTGCCGCTTCACCGCCCAGCTCGGCTCGATGAAGATCGCCGAGGAGGTGGACGCCCTCGAGGTGATGGCGATCCCGCCGATCCGCTTCCTGGTCACGACCCGCGTGATCGCCACCGGCATCGCGATCCTGCCGCTCTACCTGATCGGCCTGATCGGCTCCTACATCGCCTCGGCGCTCTCGGTCGTGGTCCTGTTCGGCCAGTCGCCGGGCCAGTACGACCACTACTTCTCCACGTTCATCCTGCCGCGCGACGTGTTCCTCTCGGTGGTGAAGATCCTGGTCTTCTCGACCGCGATCGCGCTGATCCACTGCTGGTACGGCATGCGCGCCAGCGGCGGTCCGCAGGCGGTGGGTGAGGCGACCGGCCGCGCGATCCGCGCGAGCATCGTCTCGGTCGTCCTGCTCGACATGGTCATGACGCTGCTCTTCTGGGGCAGCGCGTCCGGCTTCCGGGTCTCGGGGTGATCTGAGTGGCCCAGGCCGTCCGCAAGGAGCTGACCCGCCGCGATCTCGCAGTCCGCGGGTTGGCGGCTCTCGTCGTGCTCGCGATCGCCCTCACGCTCCTGTTCATGAAGTCGACCGGGAGCCTCGGCGGCCCCAAGCACGTCTCCGCGGAGCTTCGCGACGCCGGCGGTTCGCTCGCCAAGGGCGCCGACGTGAAGGTCCGTGGCGTCATCGTCGGCCGCGTCACCGGCATCGGGCCGGGTGCGGACGGCGGCGTTCGGGTGAACATCCTGATCTCGCAGAACGACCTGGACATGGTGCCGGCCAACGTGGTCGCCCGGATCCTCCCGGCCACGGTCTTCGGTACGTCGTTCGTCGACCTGGTGCCGCCGAAGGGGAGCGTGGCGGCCAAGAAGGGGTTGAGGGCCGGAGCGGTGATCCCGGCGGACAAGACCCAGGGGACCCTCGAGCTCCAGCAGGCCCTCGACGACATCGACTCGCTCGTCAAGGCCGTCGGCCCGGCCGAGCTTGCCTCGGCGATCGGCTCCGCCGCGCAGGCACTCGACGGTCGGGGCATCAAGCTCGGCAAGACGATCGACGTGGCCAACGCCTACCTGGCCAAGCTCAACCCGAAGATGCCGCTGATCCGCGACGACGTCCGCAAGCTCGCCGAGAACCTCGAGCTCGCCCAGCAGGTCGCGCCGGACCTCTTCCAGGCCACCAACGACGCGCTGGTGACGGCGCGCACGATCGTCGACGAGAAGGCCTCGCTCGCCACCCTGATCTCCGGAGGACTCACGCTGACCACGCAGGCGAACACCTTCGTGAAGGCGAACTCCGCCGACCTGATCCGGTTCATCGACAACTCGGCCCGGCTGCTCGACGTCGTGTACGCGAACCGGCACGCCGGCATCACCGAGGCGTTCCTGACGAACAAGCTCCTCGACGACAAGCTCAAGACAGTGCTGCACGACGGCTTCCTGAACTCGGTGACGACGTTCAACCTCGACGTGCCGCCGTACTACACCCGGGCCGACTGCCCGCGGTTCGGTGCGGCCCGTGGTGACAACTGCACCGGTGCGGGTCGGGTCGGCGTCAGCCGGATGCTCTCGGGAGGCTCCCGATGATCGCCGGGTTCAAGGCCATCCTGGTCAAGTTCAGCCTGTTCGCGCTGGTCGCCGTGCTGCTCGGCTACCTGCTGGTGAACACGATGCTGCACGGCCTGTCCGGCGAGACCGTCCACTACAAGGCCGAGTTCAGTGACGTCTCGGGCCTGCGCAGCGGCGACGACATCCGCGTCGCCGGCGTCCGCGTCGGCCGCGTCCAGAGCGTGAAGATCACCAAGGAAGGCGCTGAGGTCGACTTCAACCTGGTCAAGCGCCAGAAGCTGCTGACCACGACCACCCTCGTGATGCGCTACCAGAACCTGCTCGGCCAGCGGTACCTCGCGATGGTCCAGGGACCCAAGCACGGGCCGGCGATGACCGCGGGCTCGACGGTGCCGTTGAACCGCACGAACCCCGGGTTCGACCTGACCGAGCTGCTCAACGGCTTCCGCCCGCTGTTCGAGGCGCTGCGCCCCGACGACGTGAACCAGCTGGCCGAGTCCGTGGTCCGCGTCCTGCAGGGCGAGGGCGGCACGGTGGAGAGCCTGCTCCAACGCACGGCGAAGCTCACCAACTTCCTGGCCGACCGTGACCAGATCGTCGGCGAGGTCCTGGACAACCTGACCCCGGTGCTCACCGACATGGCCGGCCAGGGCACCGAGCTGCGCAGCAGCGTGGTCGAGCTGAAGGCGCTGATGACCGGCCTCGCCGCCGACCGCAAGTCGATCGGCGCCTCCATCGACGGGATGAGCGAGCTGATCCAGTCCACCGCCCAGCTGCTCACCGACGCCCGTACGCCGACCGTCGAGGCCGTGAAGAAGTTCAACGCGACCATGAAGCTGTTCCTCGCCAACCGGCAGCCGTTCGTCGACGCCCTCGGCTCCTTCGGTCAGGCGCTCGCCGCCCTCGGTCGCGCGTCGAGCTACCAGAACGCCGTGAACCTGTACTTCTGCTCGATCACCGTCGGGGTCGGCGCCGCGCAGCTGAACCTCAACGGGTCCAGCAACGGACCGTGGTCGGAGGTGTGCAAGTGAAGCCGCTCGCCGCCCGTGACCCGTTCAAGATCGGCCTCGTCGCCATCCTGATCGGCGCGCTCCTCGGCCTCGTCGTCGTCGGCATCTCGGTGATCCCGTTCGGCAAGAAGTCCTACACCGCGATCCTCGCCCAGACCGCCGGGCTGCGGGTCAGCGAGGACGTCAAGGTGCACGGCGTACCGGTCGGGCAGATCAAGGGCATCAAGCTCGACGGTGACCAGGTGAAGGTCACCTTCACCGTCAGCAAGGACGTGCGGCTGGGGAGCAAGACGACCGCCGCGGTGAAGGTCGCCACGCTCCTCGGCACCCACTACCTCGACGTGAAGCCGCTCGGCAGCGGCGAGATCTCCCGGATCCCGCTCTCGCGCACGTCGGTGCCCTACAACCTCCAGGACGTGCTGGAGAAGGGCACCGGAACGCTGCAGAAGCTCGACCCGCTGCTGCTCGCCAAGGCGCTGACCGAGGCCAGCAAGACCCTCGACGCCACCACCGAAGGACTCGGGCCGGCGCTGAACGGCGTGGCCCGGCTGTCCGAGGCGGTCACCGCGCGGAGCACCCAGACCGCCGAGCTGTTCAACGCAGCGCGCAAGATCACCGACCAGCTCGGCGCCAGCAGCGTCGACATCGTCGACCTGATGAAGCAGTCGACCCTGGTGCTGAACGAGATCAACAGCCGTCGCGCGGCGATCCACACGCTGCTCACCGAGACCACCGCGCTCGCGCAGAACCTGGCCGGCATCATCGACGACACCCAGGCAGACCTCGGCCCGGCGTTCCGGAAGCTCAACCAGGTCCTCTCCACCCTGCGCAGCCAGGACAAGGTGCTCAAGGACCTGCTCGACAACGTCGCGCCTGCTGTCCGCTACGTCGCCAACGCCACCGGCAACGGCCCCTGGGGCGACCTGTTCGTCAACGGTTCCGCGATCCCGCCGGACGACGTCCGCTGCCGCACCTCGGGAGACTGCTGATGAAGAAGATCCTCAGCGTCCTCCTGGTGCTCGCCGTGTTCTTCGGCGTGAGCGGCTGCACCGGCGTGCCGTCGCTCGGCGGCAAGATGAAGATCACCGCCCTGATGAAGGACTCCGCAGGTCTGTTCGTCGGCAACGACGTCGGCATCCTCGGCGTCCCGGTCGGCACGGTGACCTCGATCAAGCCCGACGGGGACCACGTCCGGGTCACGATGGAGATCGACAAGGGCCAGGCAGTCCCGGCGGACGCCGGCGCCGTCGTGGTCGCCCGGTCGGTCGCCACGGACCGGTACGTCGAGCTGACGCCGGTCTACCACTCCGGTCCGAAGATGCACGACGGCGCGGTCATCGACACCGAGAAGACCCGTACGCCGGTCGACTTCGACGACGTGCTCGCGGCGCTGAACACCTTCGCCACCGGCATCTCCGGCTCGAAGGAGACCAAGGACGCAATCAAGCGGATCCTGCTCTCCGGCTCGCGCGCGGTGAACGGCAAGGGCGAGGAGTTCAACGAGGCGATCACCTCGCTCGGCAGCGCCGTGGACACCATCTCCAACCAGCGCGAGAACATCTCCTCGACGGTGAAGTCGCTCGACGCGCTGACGACCGCGATCGCGGACAACCAGCAGCTGGTGAAGGACTTCATCGGCTCGGTCAGCCAGGCCAGCAAGCTGCTCGCCGATGAGCGGCAGAACTTCCGCTCGACGCTGGTCTCGCTGCAAGAGGCGATCACGCTGGTCGCCGACTTCGCCCACACCAACCGCCAGCAGCTGGTCCAGGCGCTCAACCAGAGCGTCTCGGTGATGAACACCCTGATGAGCAAGAAGGACCAGCTGACCGAGACCCTGCGAGTGATGCCGGTCGCGCTGCAGAACCTCGAGGGGATCCTGCACGGCGACAAGCTCGAGGTCCGGGTGGACCCGACGGTGATCCTGCCGGGTGTCGCGAGCATCGTGAACACGCTCTGCAGCACGCCGCAGTCGAACCAGATGTGTGCGGCCTTCGGACCGTCGCTGCTGAACCTGAACAACCTCCTCGCACTGCTGGGACTGGGATGAGCGCCCGGAAGCGGCTGCTCGCCGCACTCACGGGCCTGGTCGGGATCGCTCTGGTCACCGGCTGCGGACCGACCATGGCCGACCTGCCGCTGCCCGGCAACGGCGTCAGCGGCGACACCATCACGATCAAGGTGCGTTTCGACGAGGCCCTCAACCTCGCCCAGGGCGCCCAGGTGAAGGTCAACGGCGTCAACGAGGGCAAGGTCCGCTCGGTGACCACGGCTGACTTCAAGGCCATCGCCACACTCGAGGTCCGTCGGTCTGCCAAGGTCCGCCAGGACGCCTCGGCCCGGCTGCGCTACACGACCCCGCTCGGCGAGCTCTTCGTCGACGTCACCAACCCCGCCGACGGTGCCCTGGTCAAGGACGGCGGCAGCCTGGACCCGAAGAAGTCGACCACGGCGCCGACGGTCGAGGACGCGCTGTCGTCGGCGTCGCTGCTCGTCAACGGCGGCGGGCTCAACCAGCTCCAGACCGTGACCGACCAGCTCAACGAGGCGCTCGGGGGCCGCGAGGACACGGTGCGCGAGCTGCTGGTCCGGGCCAACACCTTCCTCGACGGTGCCGACGCGACCACCGGCGACATCGACCGGGCGCTGCGGGCACTGGCAGCGGTCTCCAAGATCGCGAACCAGAACCGCGCCATCATCCGCGAGGCGCTGAAGGACATCCAGCCGGCGGCTGCTGTCCTGCGGGAGAACACGCCCGACTTCACCGCGCTGCTGGCCAAGCTCGCCGAGTTCTCCGGCACCGCGAACGACGTCGTGGTCAAGACCCGGACGCAGATCCTGCAGATGGTCCGCGAGGTCTCGCCGGTCCTCCAGGAGTTCCTGAACAACACCGCGTTGCTCGGCCCGTCGCTGCGGGCGCTGGTCGACGTCAGCAACACCCTGAACGGCGTCACCCCCGGTGACTACCTGAGCCTCAAGCTCGGCATCAACTTCGCCGGCCTGAACCTGCCCAACCTGCTCGGACCGGGCGGCGGTGGCAGCACCGGGACCAACGGCAACGGCACCGGCGGTCTGCTCGGCGGCCTCACCGGCCTGGCCGGCAAGCCCAAGGCGCCGAGCGGATCGAGCTCACCGGTCAGTCTCACCGCACTGCTGGGAGGTGCCCGATGAGCTACGGAGGCGACTCGGTCGCATCGGTCCGGCCGCTGCACAACCTGCGCGGGATCCTCGCTGACCGGCTCTGGATGAGCCTCATCGGCGTCATCGTCGTGCTGATGGTGACGTTGGCGTACTTGTTCAACAACGTCCTGGACACCCCGATCCTGCGCGGCACCAAGACCATCCGGGTCGAGCTGACCTCGACCGGCGGCCTCTTCGAGGGCTCGTCGGTGACCTACCGTGGCGTGAAGGTCGGCAAGGTCCACCAGATCAAGCTGACCGACGACGGCGTCGAGGCGAAGGTCGTGATCACGTCCTCGGACAAGATCCCGGCAAACTCGGTGGTCAAGGTCCGCAGCCTCTCGCCGGTCGGTGAGCAGTACCTCGACTTCCAGCCGAAGACGTCGAAGGGCCCGTTCCTCCACGACGGTTCGGTCATCCCGGCCACGTCCACCGACCTGCCCAAGACGCTGGCCTCGACGGTCATCAGCGTGAACAAGCTCCTGGATCAGATCGATGCCCGCCAGCTGCACACTCTGCTCACCGAGCTCAGCACCGGTCTGGCCGGGACCGGCGAGGAGATCGGCAAGCTGGTCGACCAGGGTTCCCAGCTGCTCGCCCAGCTCGACGAGCTCTGGCCCGAGACGGAGCGGCTGATCAACAACGGCAACACCGTGCTCTCGATCGGGACCGAGAAGGCCGACGACATCCGGACGTTGGCGAGCTCGGCCAAGGAGTTCGCGGCGTTCCTGAAGAACTACGACCCTGAGCTGCGCACCACGCTCGAGACCGCTCCGCAGCACGTCGAGGAGCTCCAGCAGCTGCTCGACGACATGGACGGGTACCTGCCGAAGTTCCTGAGCACGGCGGTCCTGGTCTCGAACCTCTTCCGCAGCTACGCCCCGCACCTCGGCGTGATCCTGGCCGAGTACCCCGGAGGCCTGAGCGTGATCCCGCGGGCGATCAAGAACGGCATCGTGCAGATCGAGGGCATCCCGCAGCGACCGACCGTGTGCCGCTACAGCACCCCGATGCGCGAGCCGACCAACCCGCAGCGTCGTCCGCTGGTCACCACCGGGCACTGCCCGAGCAACGCGCCGAACCTGCAGCGCGGCGCGGCCCACGCGCCCGGACCCGTCGATGAGTGAGGCCGACCGCAAGGACCGGCTCCAGCTCGTCGTGACCGGACTCGGCTCGTTGCTGCTGATGAGTCTGGTCGCCCTGCTCGTCGTGACCCTGCTCTGGCAGACCGGCGGTTCGAAGGGGGAGGACCAGGCGGTCCGCCTGGCTGCGGCCGGCAAGGCCGCGAACAAGGCCGCCCGGGTCGCCGTGGTCGAGATGACCACCTACGACTACAAATCCGTGAACAAGGACTTCGCCTGGGTCGACGACGCAGGCACCGCGAAGTTCCGCAAGCAGTACGCCGAGGTCAGCGCGCCGATCAAGAAGCTGGTCGTCCAGCTCAAGGCGAAGGCCAACGGGACGGTGGTCGACTCCGCGCCCATCGTGAAGGACGCCGACCACGTGACCGTGCTGCTCTTCGTCGACCAGACGATCAGCAACCCCGGAAGCGGCTCGACCGGTCCGCAGAAGGGCCTGGACCAGCCGCGGGTGACCATGAAGATGGTGCGCCAGGGCGGTCGGTGGCTGGTCGACGAGGTCAACATCAGCAGTCTGTCGAACAACGGCTGACCGCAGCTCCTGGAGGCACCATGCTCAGCACCCGTCGTACGCTCGCCGGTCTTGTCGCCGCCGGGGTGAGCCTGACCGCCGCCCTGCTCCCGATGAGCTCGGGCAGCGCTGCCACCGGTGACCAGAAGCTCCGCGTCACCACCTCCGACGGCACCAGCCTGGCTGCGACCCTGACGACTGCCGGCGTCGACACCCCACGCCCGACGGTCGTCGAGTTCACCCCGTACGGCGAGTCCGGGGCGACGTACTCGTTCTCCTCGGACTACAACTTCCTGGCCGTCCAGGACCGCGGTACCGGCGACAGCGACGGCTCCTTCGACGTGCTCGGGCCGAAGGCTCAGCAGGACGTCGTCGACGTGCTGCGCTGGGCCTGCCAGCAGCCGTGGAGCAACGGCGCGCTGGCCATCGCCGGCTTCTCGGCGAGCTCGATCGTCATCTTCAACTCGATGCACCAGGAGCTGCCGTGCGTGAAGGCGGCGGTGCTGCGCTCGGGAACGTTCGAGCTCTACCGCGACCTGCTCGTCCCGGGCGGCATCCCGAACTCGGTGCCCGGCCTCGCCGTCCTCGGTGCGATCGGTGCACCGGCGCTCGCGCAGGGCCAGGAGCGCATGACCCGGAACCCGTCCTCGGCCCTCGACGTGATCATCGGGCTGGTGACCGCCGGGTTCGATGCCGGTCTGCTGAACCCGACACTCGACGACTACTGGGTCCAGCGCGGCTTCCGCGGCAACGTGAACCACTTCCCGGTGCTCATGCTCGACGGCACCTTCGACGTCGAACCGCGCGGTGACTACCAGGCGTTCCAGTACTTTCGCGACCAGGGCATCGACACCCGGTTGCTGGTTACCGGTGCCCACGACGGCGCCCCGCGCGGCACCGACTACGGCCTGGGCGCGATCAACCAGTGGTTCGACCACTACGTCCGCGGCATCGACAACGGCGTCCAGAACGAGCCCCGGGTCGAGATCCTGGCGGCGGACGGCAGCCGCGAGGCGCTGTCCGAGGGCCAGTTCGTGCACCTCACCGGGTCCGACTGGCCGCTGCCCGGGACGACCTGGACCTCGCTGAGCCTGTCGAAGACCAAGGCCAAGGGCGTCGCGTCCCTGAACAACGGCACGCTGACCCGCGGAGCTCCGGACCTGCTGCCCAGCCTCCAGGCCTACCCGGCAGCCACGTCGTTCCCGCTCGCGACCGACCCGAACACGATCGCGACCGTGGCCGGTGGCGACGGCGGGCCGCTGAACAAGCTCACCGACTTCATCCCGGCGCTCAGCGACATGAACCTGACCAACCTCACCGGACTGACCTACACGACCGGCGCGCTGCAGTCCGCCGTGACCGCGGTCGGCCCCGCGACGCTGGACCTCAAGCTGTCCAGCACATTGCCGTCGACGCAGATCTGGGCGGTGATCTCCGACGTCGCGCCGAACGGTGAGTCCAAGCCGATGGCCGTCGGTCGCCTCAACACCGCGTTCCCGGACATCATCCCGACCAAGTCGCTGTACGCCGGCGGCCAGCTCGTGCAGCCGTACGGCGACTACAGCCACACCTCGCTCGCACTCCCGCTCCAGGCACGGAACTACCACGTGGAGTTCTGGCCGATCGCGAACCGGTTCGAGGCCGGCCACCGGATCCAGCTCTCGCTGGTCGGGCAGTCCGCGCTGTCCTTCCCGACGCTGCCGTCGCTGAACACGGTCACCATCGGTGGGGGCAGCGGCTCCCGCCTGATGTTCCCGACCGCTCCGGGCTCCAGCCTGGCGGCCGCGCTGCCGTAAAGGTGTCGACCGGCAACCACGGGCGAGGCAGAGTGGCGTCATGGAGTACACCCGTCTCGGTAACTCAGGACTCAACGTCAGTCGCATCGCCCTCGGGTGCATGAGCTTCGGCGGACCGCCCCACAACGCGCCCTGGATGCTCGACGAGGACGCGGCGCAGCCGATCTTTCGGCAGGCGCTCGAGCTCGGCGTCACCTTCTGGGACACCGCGAACATCTACAGCCTGGGCTCCTCGGAGGAGATCGTCGGCCGCGCGCTGAAGGAGTACACCAAGCGCGACGAGATCGTCCTGGCCACCAAGGTGTTCTTCCCTATGCACGAGGGTCCCGGCGGTGGTGGCCTGTCGCGCAAGGCGATCATGGAGCAGATCGACGCCTCGCTGAAGCGCCTCGGTACTGACTACGTCGACCTGTACCAGATCCACCGCTTCGACCCGAACACCCCGGTCGAGGAGACGATGGAAGCGCTGCACGACGTGGTGAAGGCCGGCAAGGCCCGCTACCTGGGTGCCTCGTCGATGTGGGCCTGGCAGTTCGCCTCGATGCAGCACGCCGCTGACCTCAACGGCTGGACCCGGTTCATCTCGATGCAGGACCAGTACAGCCTGCTCCAGCGCGAGGAGGAGCGCGAGATGTTCGGGCTCCTCGCTGACCAGGGCGTCGGCTCGCTGCCGTGGAGCCCGCTGGCCAAGGGACGTCTCGCCCGGCCCTGGGGCACCGACACGCTCCGGTCGGAGAACGACGCGATGGGCCAGCGGTACGTCGGGGACGAGAACCAGCCGATCGTCGAAGCGGTCCAGAAGATCGCCGAGGGCAGGGGAGTCCCGATGGCCCAGGTCGCGTTGGCCTGGATGCTCCAGAACCCGGTGGTCGCAGCCCCGATCGTCGGTCCGACCAAGGAGCACCACCTGGCGGACGCGGTCGCTGCGGTCGAGCTCGAGCTGTCTGCTGACGAGATCGAGGCACTGGAGGCGCCGTACACGCCGCGCCTGCCGAGCGGCTTCAACTAGATCCAGCGCGGCGCATCACGTCGAGCGGTCAGCGGGAGACGTCGGGCTCCAACCGCAGCGTCATCAGCGTGGTGGCGAGCATGTCGTAGTGGCCGATGAGCAGCAGCAGCTCGATCGCGGTGCGCTCGTCGTACACGGCCCGTACGTCGGCCCAGGTGGCGTCGGTGAGGTCCTTGGTGCCGATCAGCTCCTCGGCGACGCGCATCAGCAGCTGCTCGTGGCCCTTCCAGCCCTCGGCGGTGGAGCCGATCTTGATGCGCTCGACGTCCTCAGCCGTGACGCCGGCCCGCCGGCCGAGACGCACGTGGTGGGTGAACTCGTAGTCGCACGCGCGCAGTGCGGCGACGCGGAGGATGACCATCTCGGTCTCGCGCCGCGGGAGCTTGCCGCCGGGCATCAGCTTTCCGGCGAAGTGCAACCATCCCCAGAACAGACCCTTGCCGCGGCCCAGCGTGGTGAAGATCGCCGGGGGATTCGTGCCGGTGGCGCGGCCGGCGATCCGGGAGAAGCCCCAGATGAACGGGCCGAGCTCGCGCACGCCGCCCGGCGCGATCCGGGCGCTCACGCGTCGTTCCGGACGGCGCGGCCGACGTCGGGCAGGGCCTTGTTCGCGACGGTGTTCATGATCTTCATCGCGGCGACGTAGCCCGGCGGGAAGTAGCGCTGGGCCAGGTGCGCGACCCGGATGTCGGGGGAGGTGTAGACCCAGTACTTGTTCTTGCGGATGCCCCACATGATCGAGGAGGCGGCCTGCTCCGGGGTGACTGCGCGCTTCTTGAACCGGGCCTGGAGCTTGCGGAACTGCGGGCTGTGGTTGTCGACGCCGGCGATGTTCACCGTCTCTGTCAGACCGGTGTCGACGCCTCCGGGGCAGACCAGGCTCACGCCGATCCCGTGTCGCGCGAGGTCGAAGCGGAGCACCTCGGAGACACCGCGCAGGCCGAACTTGCTGGCCGAGTAGGCAGCGTGCCAGGGCATCCCGATGATGCCGGCGGCCGAGGACACGTTGACGACGTGCCCGCCGCGACCGGCCTCGATCATCGGCGGGACCAGGTACTCCAGCACCGAGATCGGGCCCATCAGGTTGATGTCGACGACCTTCTGCCAGGTGCTGTGCGGCATCGCGGAGATCGTGCCCCACGAGGCGATGCCGGCGATGTTCATGACGACGTCCATCGAGCCGTGGTCGGCGGTGATCTCGGCGGCCATCGCGCGCACGGCGTCGTGGTCGGCGACGTCGACCGGGGCGGCGTACGCGACCTCGCCACCGGCCTCGGTGATCTCGTTGACGACCTCGATCAGGCCCGGCTGGTTCACGTCGGTGAGGAACAGCACGGCGCCCTCGCGCCCGGCGCGCACGGCGACGGCACGGCCGATGCCGCTCGCGGCGCCGGTGAGGAAGACGTTCTTGCCGCGCAGGTCGCGGACGGGGGCCCGGAATGGGTGACGGAACATGCGCCTGAATCTAGCGACTCGAGCGGGCCGGGGGATCCTCCTACAGGAGGTGGCGCAGCGGGTTCAGCACCGCCTCGGTGAAGCGCCGGTGCACACCGCGGGCGTTCCAGTCCCGCGGGGCCAGGGTCGAGCACTGCTCCAGGTCGGTGCGGAAGATGTCCTCCATCACCTCGGCCATCCCGGGGTCGATGAACTCGACGTTGATCTCGTAGTTGCCCTGCATGCTGAGCCGGTCGATGTTCGCGGTGCCGACGGTGGACCACTTGCCGTCGATGGTCGCGGTCTTGGCGTGCACCATCGCGCCCTCGAAGCGGTGGATGCGCACGCCGGCGTCGAGGAGCTGTCCGAAGTAGCCGCGGGAGATCCAGTCGGCGACGACGTGGTTGGAGGTGCGGGGAACCAGGATCTTCACGTCGACCCCGCGGCGGGCGGCTGCGATCAGCGCGTCGACGAAGTCCTGGTCGGGGATGAAGTACGCGTGCGTCATCCAGATGTTGCGGCGCGCGCGGTTGATGGCCTCGAGGTACATCGCGCGGATCGGGAACATCCACTGCCGCGGCAGGTTGCGGTGCAGCCGGATCCGGGGCTCCCACTCGGCGTCGGTGGTCTCCAGCAGCAGCGGGCGGCGGCCGTCGCGGTGGTCGTTCCAGAAGTCGGCGAAGGAACGCTTCAGGTCCCACACGGCCGGGCCGGTGATCCGCACGTGGGTGTCGCGCCACTCGGTGGCGTACGGGGTGCCGATGTTGTAGCCGCCGACGAAGGCGACGTCGTCGTCGACGACCAGCACCTTGCGGTGGTCGCGTCCGTAGCGGCGCAGGTCGAAGAACCGCCAGCCGGCGTTGTAGACGGGGTACTTCAGCACCCGCAGGACCCGGGAGAAGACCTTGAAGCGGGGGTCGACGACGATGTTCGCGAAGGCGTCGTAGATCGCGTAGACCTCGACGCCGCGGTCGGCCGCCTCGGTGAGCGCCTGCTTGAAGCGCTCGCCCATCTCGTCGCCCTTCCAGATGTAGGTCTCGAAGAGCACCATCTGACGGGCGTCGGCGATCGCGGCCAGCATGTCGTCGTACAGGTCCTGGCCGAACGTGTACGTCGTCACGGTGCCGTCACCGATCTTCACGTCCTGCGGGGGCAGCGTGGTGAACGGCTGCGGCTTCTTGCCGCGACGGCGCCAGGAGTCGACCAGGGTCAGGCTGAGGGCGAGGACGATCTGGACCCCGAGGATCGTGAGCAGGGTGCGTCGGACCACGGGCCAGATCTCCCGGCCCGCGAACAACGCGATGCTCGCTGGTCTCCTCACGGGAGAAACCTATCTGTCCTTGTCGGTGGGCCCCCGTAGGCTCGTCCTATGCGTCCCGTGACCGATCTCGAGCGCCGGGTGGCCCCGTTCCAGGTCATCTCGGACTACCAGCCTGCGGGCGACCAGCCGGCTGCCATCGACGAGATCGATGAGCGCATCACCGGGGGCGTGAAGGACGTCGTCCTGCTGGGAGCCACGGGTACCGGCAAGACCGCCACGGTGGCCTGGGTCGCCGAGCGGCTGCAGCGCCCGATCCTGGTGATGCAGCCCAACAAGACGCTGGCCGCGCAGTTCGCCAACGAGCTGCGGCAGCTGATGCCGAACAACGCGGTCGAGTACTTCGTCAGCTACTACGACTACTACCAGCCCGAGGCGTACGTCCCGCAGACGGACACCTACATCGAGAAGGACTCCTCGATCAACGAGGAGGTCGAGCGGCTGCGGCACTCGGCGACGAACTCGCTGCTGACCCGGCGCGACGTGATCGTGGTCTCGACGGTCTCCTGCATCTACGGCCTCGGCACCCCGCAGGAGTACGTCGATCGGATGCTGCGCCTGAAGGTCGGTGACGAGCTCGACCGCGACGGCGTGCTGCGCCGGCTCGTCGAGATCCAGTACACCCGCAACGACCTGTCGTTCACCCGGGGCACCTTCCGGGTCCGTGGTGACACCCTCGAGATCTTCCCGGTCTACGAGGAGCACGCGGTCCGGGTCGAGTTCTTCGGCGACGAGATCGAGCGGCTGATGACGCTGCACCCGGTGACCGGCGAGGTCATCACCGACGACCACGAGCTCTACGTCTTCCCGGCCACCCACTACGTCGCGGGTCCGGAGCGGATGGAGCGCGCGATCAAGGGCATAGAGGCCGAGCTCGAGGACCAGCTCGCGCAGTTCGAGCGCCAGGGCAAGCTGCTGGAAGCCCAGCGGCTCCGGATGCGCACCTCCTACGACGTGGAGATGATGCGCCAGGTCGGGTCCTGCGCCGGCATCGAGAACTACTCGATGCACATCGACGGCCGGACCAGAGGGAGTGCCCCGAACTGCCTGCTCGACTACTTCCCGGAGGACTTCGTCCTGGTCGTCGACGAGTCCCATGTCGCGGTGCCCCAGATCGGCGGCATGTACGAGGGCGACATGTCCCGCAAGCGGAACCTGGTCGACCACGGCTTCCGGCTGCCGAGCGCGATGGACAACCGACCGCTGCGCTGGGAGGAGTTCCTCGACCGGATCGGTCAGGCCATCTACCTCTCCGCGACCCCGGGCGACTACGAGCTGGCCAAGGGCGGCGGGGCCGAGAACGCGGTCCAGCAGATCATCCGTCCGACCGGTCTGGTCGACCCCGAGGTCATCATCCGCCCGACCAAGGGCCAGATCGACGACCTGATCGGGGAGATCAAGGCCCGCACCGAGAAGAACGAGCGGGTCCTGGTCACCACCCTGACCAAGAAGATGTCCGAGGACCTCACCGACTACCTGCTCGAGAACGGCATCCGGACCCGGTACCTGCACTCCGAGGTCGACACCCTCAAGCGGATCGAGCTGCTGCGCGACCTGCGACTCGGCCTGTACGACGTCCTCGTCGGCATCAACCTGCTGCGCGAGGGCCTCGACCTCCCCGAGGTGTCGCTCGTGGCGATCCTGGACGCCGACAAGGAAGGCTTCCTGCGCTCGGACAAGTCGCTGATCCAGACGATCGGGCGCGCCGCCCGCAACGTCTCTGGCCAGGTGTTCATGTACGCCGACAAGATCACGCCCTCGATGGAGAAGGCGATCGACGAGACCAACCGCCGCCGGGCGATCCAGGTCGCGTACAACACCGAGCACGGGATCGACCCGACGCCGCTGCGCAAGAAGATCGCCGACATCACCGAGATGCTCGCCCGCGAGGACGAGAACACCGAGGAGCTGCTCGCGACCTGGGGCGGGATGGACGCCAAGACCAAGAAGGCGCCGGTCCCGGGTCTGTCGAAGATGAAGGAGACCAACCGGGATCTGGCCGGCCTGCCGTCGGCTGATCTGGCCGAGCTGGTCCAGCAGCTGACCGAGCAGATGCACGCCGCTGCTGGCGAGCTCCAGTTCGAGGTCGCCGCCCGGCTGCGCGACGAGATCTCGGACCTGAAGAAGGAGTTGCGCCAGATGATGGAAGCAACCCGCTGAACTTCGCCGGCGGAGCGTCCGCCGCGTTGTCGTCGGTCGACGGCCGCTTCGCTGTCATGAACGGCAGCCTGCCCACGTCGCCGTGAGTGCCGGGGGTGGGGCCTTCTTCCCTCCTCCGCCTTGCGGCCGCACGCCCCGGCGAAGTTCAGTCATCGGCTCCGGAGATGAGAGCCTGACGCCATGGCCGACTCCGACGACGTCATCCGTCGCATCGATCGCATGCGGTTCACGCCGGTCCGGCTCCGCGAGGGCTACGACATGGGCGAGGTCGACGACCTGCTCGACCGCCTGGTCCAGGCTGCGCGCGAGGGCCACGCGTTCGCCCCGATCGTCGCCGGCGCGAAGTTCACGCCCGTGCGGATGCGGGAGGGCTACGACATGGGCGAGGTCGACGCGTTCCTGGCGAAGATGGCCGGCCTGACCCCGGTGGCGGGGGAGAGCGCTGCGCGTGAGGCAGCAGCCAGCCCGACCGCGCGCGAGCTGGTCGCGCGCATCCGGGACTCGAAGTTCCGGACCTCGACCTTCCGGGAGGGATATCCGATCACCGAGGTCGACGAGCTGTTCGACGAGCTCGTCCGCGCGGCGCTGGAGGAGCGTTCACTGCTGCCGCTGATCGACAGCGCCACGTTCTCGCGCAAGAAGTTCCAGCAGGTCTACCGCCCTGAGGACGTCGACCAGGCCCTGCGCAACCTCGCCGGGCGGTGAGCGTCACCAATTCTGGACAAACTCGTTGAAAAGACGACCTGTGGACGGGCATTTGCCACAGATGAGAACAAGTTCTAGATTTGATTCTCGTTGTCTGCAGGGACGGTTGAGGGACCAGGGAGGTGTAACGGGTGGCGCTTTCGGTTGCCTCCATCGTTCGCGGACCCGGTGAGATCGCCGCCATGGTCGTGGACGTCACCAAAGCCGTCTTCACCAGCAAGTTCCAGCTGCGCGAGTTCATCGAGCAGGCCTGGTTCATCACCAGCGTCACGCTGATGCCGACGATCCTGATCTCGATCCCGTTCGGCGCGGTCATCTCGCTCCAGGTCGGCAACTTGACCGGTCAGCTCGGCGCCCAGTCCTTCGCCGGCGCCAGCGCGGTCCTCGCGGTCGTCCGCGAGGCGGCCCCGATCGCTGCGGCCCTGATCATCGCCGGAGCCGCCGGTTCGGCCATCTGCTCGGACATGGGTGCCCGCAAGATCCGCGAGGAGATCGACGCCATGGAGGTCCTCGGCGTCGATCCGATCGAGCGCCTGGTGGTGCCGCGCGTGCTCGCGACGGTCTTCGTCGCCCTGATGATCAACGGCATCGTGATCGCGGCCGGCATCGGCGGCGGCTACTTCTTCACCGTGATCGTCCAGGGCGGCTCCGCCGGCGCGTTCCTGTCCTCGTTCACCGCGCTGGCCTCGCTCTCGGATCTCTGGATCGCGATGATCAAGGCGCTGCTGTTCGGCTACATGGCGGCGATCGTGGGCGCCTACAAGGGCCTCAACGCCGGCGGCGGCCCCAGCGGCGTCGGCCGTGCGGTCAACGAGTCGGTGATCATCGCGTTCATGATCCTGTTCTCGCTGAACTCGATCGTCACGGCCATCTCCTTCCAGCTGATCCCGCAGAACGGGGTCTGAGGCATGGCACAGGTGGCAGGGATCGCGGCAGCGATGCTCAAGGAGCAGCGCAGCCGGATCGAGGAGCGCGGCGACCAGCTGCTGTTCTACGCCAAGGCTCTGGCGTGGACGCCACGCGCGGTGCGGCGCTACAAGCGCGAGATCCTGAACACGCTGGCCGAGGTCGCCTTCGGCGCCGGCGGCCTCACCCTGATCGCGGGCTCGGCCGGCGTGATCGCGTTCCTCGCGTTCTTCGCGGGCACCGAGGTCGGCATGCAGGGCTACGCCTCGCTCAGCCAGCTCGGCGTCGCCAAGTTCACCGCCTTCATCTCGGCGTACTTCAACACCCGTGAGGTGGCGCCGCTGGTCTCCTCGATCGCGCTCGCCGCCACCGTCGGCTGCGGCTACACGGCCCGGCTGGGTGCGATGCGGATCTCGGAGGAGATCGACGCTCTCGAGGTGATGGGCATCCCGTCGCTGCCGTTCCTGGTGACGACCCGGATGATCGCCGCGTTCATCGCGGTGATCCCGCTCTACATCGTGGCGCTCTGCTCCTCGTACCTGTCACCACGGCTGATCACCACGCTCGTCTACCACCAGTCGGTCGGAACCTACGACCACTACTTCATCCAGTTCCTGCCGCCCATCGACATGCTCTGGTCGTTCCTGAAGCTGATCGTGCTGGCGATCGCGATCATCCTGATCCACTGCTACTACGGCTACACCGCCTCGGGCGGCCCGGCAGGTGTCGGCATGGCCGTGGGCCGCGCGATCCGTACGTCGATCGTGACCGTCGTCGTCGCTGACTTCTTCCTGAGCTTCGCGATCTGGGGCTCCACCACCACGGTCCGGATCACGGGGTAGCCGGGCATGTTGGTGAACATCGAGCACGACACCCCGGCCGAGCACCGTCGGCTGCTGGTCGCCGGCATCGCGTACATGACCGCGGTCGTGGTGCTCATCGGCCTGTCGATCGCGATCTACCAGAAGGTCTTCACGCCGGTGACGACCGTGACCGTCAAGGCGGACCGCGCCGGTCTGCAGCTGTCGAAGTTCGGGGACGTCCGGCTGCACGGCGTGCTGATCGGCCAGGTCCGCTCGATCAAGCAGGACGGCAAGGAAGCCGTCATCAAGATCGGCCTGAAGCCGAGCCAGGCCAAGAAGATCCCGAGCAACGTCTCGGTGGAGATCCGCCCGACCACGCTGTTCGGCCAGAAGTACGTGGCGCTGATCGACCCGAAGGAACCGTCCGGATCGACCCTCCACAACGGCTCGGTCATCCCGGCCTCGCGGGTGACCACGAACGTCGAGCTCCAGCAGATCCTCGCGACGCTGTTCCCGCTGCTGCGCTCCATCCGGCCCGCCGACCTGAACACCACGCTCTACGCGCTGTCGACCGCGCTCGAGGGCCGTGGCGAGAAGCTCGGCCAGACGATCAGCGACCTGAACACCTACCTCGCCGCGGTGAACGTGCACCTGCCGACCGTGCGCAAGGACCTCGAGCTGCTGGCCAGCGTGAGCAAGACGTACTCCCTTGCCGCGCCCGACATCGTCAGGCTGCTCACCAACGCGACCACGACGGCGCGCACCCTGGTCGACACGAAGGACGACCTGAAGGGCTTCATCACGGCGACCACCCAGCTCGCCATCACCGGGACCAACATCCTGGACACCAACGGCGACGCCATCGTCACCGAGTCGCACCTGGCCCGCCCGCTGGTGACGCTGCTGGACACCTACTCGCCGGAGTACACCTGCCTGTTCCAGGGCATCGACAGGTACACCGGCCGCCTCGCCCAGATCTTCCGCGGCAACCGGGTGCGCCAGAAGATGTCGTTCGACGCGATCCAGCGACCGGCGTACACGGCGGCCGACGCTCCCCAGTACGCCGGCACCGGCCACGGCCCGTGGTGCCTCGGCCTGCCGAACCCGCCCGTGCCCGCCGGCAACGTGAAGCTGCCCGACGGAAGCAACTCGGAGGACCTCCGATGAGCGCCCGGAACACCGCGACCACCGTCGCCGCGGTCAAGCTCGGGATCTTCACCCTGGTCTCGATCGTCGTCACGACGATGCTCGCGATGATCATGGGTCACTTCGGCTTCGGGTCGACGACCCAGTACAAGGCGGTTTTCAAGAGCGCCAGCCTGATCAGCAAGGGCGACGACGTCCGGATCGCCGGCGTCACGGTCGGCTCGGTCAAGAACGTGAAGATCTACGACCGCAGCCGGGCCATGGTCACGTTCGCGGTGAAGTCCGACGTGCCGCTCACCACCAAGAGCCACGCCGACATCCGGTTCCTCAACCTGGTCGGCGACCGGTACATGTCGATCTCGCAGGGCGACCCGGGAGCGCCGCGCCTGGCCAAGGGCGGCACCATCCCGATGGACCAGACGACGCCGGCGCTGGACCTGACCGCGCTCTTCAACGGGTTCCAGCCGCTGTTCAGCGCCCTGGACCCCGAGCAGATCAACGACCTCTCGATGAACCTGGTGAAGGTCCTCCAGGGCGAGGGCGGCACCATCAGCCAGCTGCTCTCGCGGACCGCGTCGCTGACCAACACCCTGGCCGACCGGGACGAGCTGATCGGTGACGTGATCACCAACCTCTCCCAGATGCTCGGCACGGTCGACGCCCACCACCAGCAGCTCGACGACCTGGTCGTCCAGCTGAAGGGCTGGCTGGGCAACCTGTCCGACGACCGGAAGACGATCGGCGCCTCGCTGACCAACTTCAGCAGTCTCACCCAGCAGCTCGCCGACCTGCTGGTCCAGGGCCGTCCGTACCTCAAGGAGGACGTGAAGCAGCTCGGCCGGGTCGCCAAGATCCTCGCCAAGCCGGAGAACCAGGCGATCGTCAACGAGGCGCTCGACCGGCTTCCCGAGCTGTTCCGCAAGCAGGCCCGGATCGGCACCTACGGGTCCTGGTACAACTACTACCTCTGCGACTTCAGCGGGAAGATCGTGCTGCCGAAGCTCGACCTCTCAACGCTGGGCATCCCGAACCTGACCCAGCCGCTGCTCGACCAGATCTCGGCCGAGCTGACCAAGACGTTGCAGTTCCACAGCACCGCGGAGAGGTGCTCGTAATGGCGCGCCACTCCAGCTCCTCGATCCTGCGGCTCGGATCGGTCTCCCTGATCGTGCTGCTGCTCGTGATGGCAGCCGCCTTCAACCTGCAGAAGTTCCCGGGCTTCCGCGGTACCGGGTACCACGCGAACTTCACCGACGCCTCCGGGCTGTCCCGCGGCGACATGGTGCAGATCGCGGGGGTCCGGGTGGGCCGGGTCAACAGCATCACCATCCACGGCGACCACGTGACGGTGAACTTCGACGTGCACGGGGCGAAGTTCGGCACCAGCACCAAGGCATCCGTGGAGGTGCTCAACCTGCTCGGCAGCAAGTTCCTCAACCTGACGCCCGACGGCACCGGGACGATGAAGGGCGGATCGACGATCCCGCTCAGCCGCACGCACGCGTCGTACGACATCGTCTCCACGCTGAGCCAGCTGACGACGACGACCGAGAAGCTCAACACCCAGCAGCTCGCCGCGGCTCTGAACACCCTCTCCGGCACCATCGACGCCGCCGCGCCGCAGGTGCACGAGTCCTTCACCGGGATCTCGCGGCTCTCCCAGACGATCGCGTCCCGGGACGACGACCTGGCGGCCCTGCTCAAGCACGCGGACTCGATCACCAAGCTGCTGGCCGACCGCAAGGGCGACCTCGTCACGCTGATGAAGCAGGGTGACCAGGTCTTCACCGAGCTCCGCGAGCGGAAGAACGCCATCCACACGCTGCTGGTCAACGCGCGCCGGCTCTCGGTGGCGCTGTCCGGGATCGTGAAGGACAACGAGAAGCAGATCGGGCCGGTGCTGGCCGACCTGACCCAGGTCACCACGCTGCTGAGGAAGCGCGAGGCCTCGCTGCAGAAGACGATCCACAACCTGGGGCCGTACGCCTCGATCCTGATCAACGTGATCGGTACGGGGCCGTGGTTCGACGCCTACGTGCCGAACCTGGTCGGCCTGGTCTCCGGGGAGTTCCAGCCGGGTGCCCGGCCTGAGTCGACGGGAGGTGCGCAGTGAATGCCAACGCGCTCCTCGACCGCCTGAGCGGGAAGGTCCTGGCCGTCACGGTGGCCGTCCTGCTCGTCGCGGCGACCTTCCTGATCTTCGTCGGCGGCAGCGACGACAAGAAGGTGACCGCGCACTTCTCCCGAGCCGTGGCCGTCTACAAGGGCTCCGAGGTCCGCCTGATGGGCGTTCGGATCGGCACCGTCACCGCGGTCGTCCCCGAGGGCGACAGCGTCCGGGTCGAGATGACCTACGACAGCCACTACCAGCTGCCCGCGTCCGCCAAGGCCGCGATCGTGACCCCGACCTTGGTCGCCGACCGGTTCGTCCAGCTCGCCCCGGCGTACACCGGGGGAGCGGTGATGAAGTCCGGTGCCGACATCCCGCTCGACAAGACCGGTACGCCGGTGGAGCTCGACCGGATCTACAAGAGCCTCGCGAACCTGTCCGAGGCTCTCGGCCCGAACGACGCCAACGTCCACGGCGCGCTCGCCTCGGTGCTGCACTCGGGGGCGAACGCGCTGCGCGGGCAGGGCGCACTGGCCAACAAGACGCTGCTGAGCATGTCCCAGGCGATCCAGGCCTTCGGCGACAACAGCGGGGCGCTGTTCAGCTCGGTGCGCCAGCTGTCCCAGCTGACCGAGGTGCTCGCCACCAACGACGCGTTCGTCCAGCAGTTCATCGGCGACCTGGCGGGCGTCTCCTCGCAGCTCGCGGGGGAGCGCGACGACCTGCGCCAGGCGCTGGCGTCGCTCGCCCGGGTGGTCACCACGGTCCGGACCTTCGTGCACGACAACAAGCAGGCGCTGACCACGAACGTGCGGAACCTGACCGGCGCGCTCGGCGCGCTGGCCAAGGAGAAGGACTCGCTCGCAACCGCGCTCCAGCTCGCGCCGCTCGGTCTGGGCAACCTCACGCTCGCGTACGACGTGAAGACCGGCTCGATCGGGTCGCGCGTCCAGTTCGGCCCGACGGCACAGAGCCTGGGCAACGTGCTCTGCGACGTGGTCGTCAACGCCGGTGTGAAGAACTCGCAGCTGGCCTGCCAGGTGCTGGAGAAGCTGCTGGCCCCGCTGGCCGCGCACGGCACCGACATCGGCGCCGGGATCCAGCTGCCGGGCTTCAACGTGTCCGCGAGTGCGCCGTCGAACGGCCTCCAGGGACTCCTGGGAGGCAGCAAATGAGCATCCGCAGGTTCCTGACCATCGTCGTTGCCGTTCTCGGACTGGCGCTCGCGCTGAGCTCCTGCCGGTTCGACGGCGCCTACGACCTGCCGCTGCCCGGGGGCAAGGCGGTCAGCAACGGTGACGCGATCACCGTGACGGCCGAGTTCACCGACGCGCTCAACGTGGTCCCGCGGACCGCGGTGATGGTCGACGACGTCCCGGTCGGTCAGGTCGACCAGGTCGATCGCGAGGGCTGGCACGCGAAGGTCACCCTCAAGATCCGCAAGAACCTCGACCTGCCCGCCAACACCGTCGCGGAGATCCGCCAGACCAGCCTGCTCGGTGAGAAGTACGTCGCGCTGCTGCCGCCGGAGAAGGGCGCCACCGGGCGGCTCGCCGACGGCGACAACATCCCGCTCTCGCGGACCGGCCGGAACCCGGAGGTCGAGGAGGTCCTCGGCGCGCTGTCCTTCGTGCTCTCCGGCGGCGGCGTCCAGCAGCTGCGGACCATCTCGGTCGAGATCAACAAGATGCTCAACGGCCGCACCGACGACGCCCGCGGCGTGCTCACCCAGATCACCAGCCTGGTCGGCGCGCTCGACGACCAGAAGGCCTCGATCCTCAACGCGATGCAGGCCGTCGACCACCTCGCGGTCACCCTGAACAAGGAGAGCAAGGCGGTCGGCGCGGCCATCGACGCGCTCGGTCCCGCGCTGAAGGTGCTCAACGGCCAGCACGCCTCGCTGGTGAAGATGCTGCGCGAGCTCGACAAGCTCGGCGTGGTCGGCACCAAGGTGCTCAAGAACAGCAAGGACGACGTCGTCGCCACGCTGCGACACCTCGCGCCGCCGCTGCGCGAGCTGGCGGACGCTGGCAACTCGCTGCCGCGGGGGCTGAGCCTGATGGCCAGCTTCCCGTTCCCGAAGGAGGCAGCTGACCTTGCCCAGGGTGACTACGCGAACGCCCTCTTCGCGGTCGACTTCGACCTGTCCAAGCTGCTCGGCAGCGGCGGGGTGGGGGACAGCTCGAACATCCCGAACCCGGTCCAGATCTGCATGGCCACCCCGGCCGCGGCGATCTGCAAGACGCTGAACGACTCGCTGCTGACCCAGCTGTGCTCGCTGCTCCCGACCAGCCCGCTGTGCCCGGGCACCGGTCCCGGTGCGACCGGCAACAAGAACAACGCGATCGGCAAGCTGCTCAACGGCATCCTGGGTGGCCCGAGCTCCTCGGGCTCGAAGCCGAAGTCCGGCTCGGGCTCCGGCGGACTGCTGGGCGGTCTGGCGAGCCTGCTGGGAGGTGGTCGGGGATGACCCGCGGCATCAAGACCCGGCTGATCGCCTTCCTGGTGCTCAGCGCGGTCGGCATCGTCTACGTGGCGGCCAACTACCTCGGGCTGGTCGACAAGGTCACCGGCCGGGGCCTGAGCGTGCACGCGGACCTGCCGACCTCAGGCGGTCTCTTCGTCGGCAGCGAGGTGACCTACCGCGGGGTGAAGGTCGGCCAGGTGTCCGGCATGGACGTGACTCCCTCCGGCGTACGGGTCGCCCTTGCGCTCAAGGAGGGCACCAAGATCCCGGTGGGCTCGCCGTTCTACGTGCACAACCTCTCGGCCGTCGGGGAGCAGTACCTGGACTTCGAGCCGAGGACGAAGTCCGGGCCGTACGCCACGACGTCGACGGTGTTCCACGGCACCGACGCGAGCCTGCCGCAGTCGACCGACGACCTGCTGGTCAAGATCAACGGCCTGGTCTCCTCCCTCAACCAGACCGACCTGGCCACGGTGACCTCCGAGCTCGGCACGATGTTCGACGGCACCGCCGACCCGCTGCGCCGGATGGTCGACTCGGGCTCGAAGCTGGTCGCGGCCGCCAAGGCGAACCAGGCCGAGACCATCCAGCTGCTCGAGTCCGGTCGGACGGTGTTGGCGACCCAACAGGCCAACGCCGGCAACATTCGCTCGATCGCGACCAACCTGGCCGACCTGACCGGCACGCTCAAGGACTCCGACAAGGACCTGCGCACGATCATCCAGGGCGGGACCCCGGCGGTGCAGGAGATCAACTCGCTGCTCCAGGGGCTCCAGCCGACGCTGCCGGCCTTCATCGGCAACCTGGTCACCGTCAACCAGGTGGTCACCGCCCGGTTGAACGCGCTCGAGCAGACCCTGGTCACCTTCCCGGCAGTCATCTCCTCGGGCTTCACCGGTACGCCGGGGGACGGGTACGGGCACATCAACCTGCAGCTCAACTACGACGTCCCCGCCTGCACGGACGGCTACCTGCCGCCGAAGGACTGGCGTCCCGCGACCGACCTGGCCGACACCCCGACGTACAACGCCAAGTGCCTGTCCGGTGCGCCGTACAACATGCGCGGCTCGAAGTACGCGCCGCAGCCCTCGAGTGTCATCGGGAACGCCAACAGGGTCGCCCCGTACGATGCGAGCACAGGTCGGGTGAACGAGAACCTGACCATGGGGAGGCACACGGTGTTCGGCGACAACTCCTGGCAGTCGATGCTGCTGGGTACCTACGGGAACCCATGACAGACACGGACCAGTCAGCCGCGGCTCCGAACCGCGGCCGCACCGCGCTGGGCGCGGTGAGCACGCGGCTCGTGGTGGCCGTGCTCACCGGTGTGCTCGCGATCGCGTTCCTCACCGTCGCCGGCCTGCGCATCGTGCACCCCGAGTCGCTGAACCACGGTCGCGCCGAGGCGACCCGCGCGGCGGATCGCGAGGACGCTGTCACCGCGGCGGCCCGCAAGGCGACGCTCGCGTTCCTCGACGTGGACTACCGGGACATGGACCCGCGGGTGAAGAAGGTGCTCGACCTGTCGACCGGCACGTTCAAGAAGCAGTACAGCGACACCAGCGTGAACCTGACGGCCGCGGCGCGCCAGGGCCAGGCCGTGTCCTCCGGATCGATCAAGTACATCGGCATCACCGACCAGGACGCCGACGCGGCCGTGGTCTTCGTCGCTGCCGACAGCACGGTCACCAACCTGGCGATGCAGAAGGCGAAGGCCAAGCACCAGAAGGTCGACGACAAGCGCTACTACCGCTTCCAGCTCAACTTCACCAAGGTCGGCGGACGCTGGCTCCTCAACGATCTGCAGTTCGTGTCATGAGCGAGACGCTGGGACCCGACGAGAAGGTCTGCCCGTTCTGCGCCGAGGTGATCCGCGCGGCGGCGGTCAAGTGTCGCTACTGCCACTCCGACCTGCCCGTGGACCCGGAGGTCGAGAACGAGGCTCCGGCAGCGTTCCCCGCGGCCGGGAGCGCTCATGACATCCGGGAGAACCCGCCCGCTCCGGAGGCCGAACCGGAACCGATCACGCTGCTGCCGGCGCCGACCCTCGAGATCGAGCCGGACGGCCCGGTGCTGGACCGGGTGACCCAGGTCCTGCTCGCGGTGTGCCTGGTGCTCGCGCTGGGGATCGCCGGGCTGGTCTGGAGCGCCCGCACGGACGACCTCCAGACGGCCGGCAACGGACAGGTGACCTCGACGACGTACCGGAGCGCCGCGATGAGCGCGGCGGCCGCGAACGCCAAGGCGGTCCTCTCCTACGGGTACAAGACCCTGGCGGAGGACGAGAAGGCCGCGCGCGAGGTGCTGACCCCGTCCTTCGCCGCGAAGTACGCCGCGGTGATGAAGGACGCCGGCCCGAAGGCCACCAGCGCCAAGCTGACGTTGAAGGCCTCGGTCGAGGCGACCTCGCTGATCTCGCTCAAGAAGGGCTCTGCGCGGGTGCTGCTCTTCGTCAACACGATCACCACGAAGGCCGGCTCGAAGAACCAGCAGCTGAACCAGAACCGTGTGCTGATGGAGATGACGCGCAAGGATGGCGATTGGGTCGTGTCCAAGCTGACCCCGTTCTGATAAATTAGAACAAGTTCCAGTTTCCCGGAAGGACGATGCGGTGCCCCAGACCCACGAGACGGATGTCCTCATCGTCGGTGCCGGGCCTGCGGGCCTCTTCGGGGCGTACTACGCCGGCTTCCGCGGGATGTCGGTGACGCTGGTCGACTCGCTGCCCGAGATCGGCGGCCAGGTCTCGGCGCTCTACCCCGAGAAGGCGATCCTGGACGTCGCGGGCTTCCCGAACGTCAAGGGCCGTGAGCTGGTCAACGCGCTGGTCGAGCAAGCCGCGAGCGCGAACCCGACGTACCTGCTGGACCGGACCGCCAACGCGCTCACCCTGGGGGACGAGACCGTCACGATGGGCTTGGACGACGGCTCCGAGGTCGTCGCCAAGGTCGTGGTGATCACCGCGGGCATCGGCAAGTTCACCCCGCGCCCGTTGCCCGCCGGCGACGGCTGGGAGAACAAGGGCCTGGTCTTCTTCGTGCCCTCATTCGAGGAGTACACCGGCAAGGACGTGGTCATCGTCGGCGGTGGCGACAGCGCCTTCGACTGGGCCCACCAGCTCACCGGGATCGCGAACTCGATCACCCTGGTGCACCGGCGCGACCAGTTCCGCGCCCACCAGGCCACCGTCGACGCCGTGCTCGCCGGACCGACCGACGTGATCACCAAGGCGCAGGTGACCGCGCTGGTCGGCGACGGTCATGTCGAAAAGGTCGAGATCACCAAGGACGACGGCGAGATCGTCGTGAAGCCGGCCCAGGCCGTGGTCGCCGCGCTCGGGTTCGTCGCGGACCTGACCGCGATGAAGGACTGGGGCCTGGAGTTCGACAAGCGGCACATCCGGGTCGACACCACCACCCGGACCAACCTGCCGCGGGTCTTCGCCGCCGGTGACATCACCGAGTACGAGGGCAAGGTCCGTCTGATCGCCGTCGGGTTCGGCGAGGTCGCCACCGCGATCAACAACGCTGCGCCGCTGGTCTTCCCGGACCAGGGCGTCTTCCCCGGACACTCGAGCGAAGGATCCTGATGGCTGCCGGACGCGACGCGGTCAAGCTGACCGACGAGGAGCTCACCGAGTTCCTCGACACCAACATGAAGGTGCAGGTGGCCACCAACGGCCCCGACGGGTTCCCGCACCTGACCACGCTGTTCTACGTGATGGTCGACGGCCAGATGTTCTTCTGGACCTACGGCAAGAGCCAGAAGATCCTCAACCTGCGCCGCGACCCGCGGATCACCTGCCTGGTCGAGGACGGCACCGACTACTTCGAGCTCCGTGGCGCCACCATCTTCGGCAAGGCCCGCCTGATCGAGGACTTCGACACCCTGGTCGACCTCGGCGGCCGCGTGGCCACCCTGATGGCCGGTGGAGCGGATCTCGGAGAGTTCGGGGACCAGATCGTCCAGGGGCAGGCGCGCAAGCGCGTCGGGGTCATCGTCGAGCCCGAGAAGATCGCCAGCTGGGACCACCGCAAGATGACCGCACCCCCAGGAGGGAACTGACCATGAAGATCAAGGTTGACTTCGACCTCTGCGAGTCCAACGCGCTGTGCGAGGCGCTGGCTCCGCAGAACTTCGAGATCGATGACGACGACTTCCTCCAGATCCTCGACGAGAACGTCACCGACGAGAACCGCGACGCCGTCCAGCAGGCCATCGCGGCCTGCCCCAAGTCCGCGATCAGCCTCGTCGAGGGCTGAGCGCACCACACCACTTCTCGGGCGCCACCCACCGCAGCAAGGAGCAGTACCCCCATGCCTGAAATCAACGACGGCCTGTCCCTGGACGGCCGCGTCGCCATCGTCACCGGCGCCGGAGCCGGCCTCGGTCGCGCCGAGGCGGTCGCCCTGGCCAAGGCCGGTGCCGCGGTCGTCATCAACGACCTCCCCGGTGCTGGCGACGAGGCCGTGGACGAGATCAAGGCCCTCGGGGGCACTGCGGTCGTGGTGGCCGGCGACGTCGGCGAGCGTGCCACCGCGGACGCGATGGTCGAGGCGGCGGAGAAGCTCGGCGGCCTCGACGTCGTCGTGAACAACGCCGGCATCACCCGCGACAAGATGATCTTCAACATGACCGACGACGAGTTCGACCTGGTCACCAAGATCCACCTGCGCGGTCACTTCCTGCTCTCCCGCAACGCGGCGTCGTACTGGCGTGCGAAGCACAAGGAGTCCGGCGAGCAGGTCTACGGCAGCATCATCAACACCGCCTCCGAGGCGTCCCTGAGCGGCTCGCCCGGCCAGCCGAACTACGCCGCCGCCAAGGCCGGCATCACCGCGCTGACGCTCTCCACCGCCCGCAGCCTGGGCCGGATGGGTGTGCGGGCCAACGCGATCGCCCCGCGCGCCCGCACCGCGATGACCGCGGCGGTCTTCGGCGAGGACGAGTCGGGCAAGACCGTCGACCCGTACTCGGCCGAGCACGTCGCGCCGCTGGTGGCCTACCTGGCCTCGCCGGCCGCGGCCAACATCACCGGCCAGCTGTTCGTCGTGTACGGCGGCATGGTGGCCCTGATCGGCGCCCCGGTCGTCGAGCAGCGCTTCGACACCACCGGCGACGTCTTCGACCTCGCCGAGCTCGACCAGCAGCTCGGGGGCTACTTCGAGGGTCGCGACCCGTCCGTCGGCTTCGCCGCCGACTCCGTCATGCAGCTGAAGGTCTGAGGAGAACACCATGAGCAACCGTCTTGAGGGCAAGGTCGCCATCGTCACCGGTGGCGCCCAGGGCCAGGGCGCCGAGATCGCCCGCCAGTTCGTCGCCCAGGGCGCGAAGGTCTTCATCGCCGACATCGCCGAGGACCTCGGCAAGGCGCTCGCCGACGAGCTGGGCGAGAACGCCCGCTTCAAGCAGCACGACGTCTCCGACGAGGACTCCTGGACCGCGCTGGTCGAAGAGGCCAACGCCACCTTCGGCCCGGTCAACGTGCTGGCCAACAACGCCGGCGTCCTGCGCTTCGCCGAGATCGAGAAGATGACCAAGGACGAGTACCTGTTCCTGGTCAACGTGAACCAGGTCGGCACCTTCCTGGGCATGAAGGCGGTCGCCCGCACCATGCGCAAGAACGGTGGCGGTTCGATCATCAACTCCTCGAGCGTCGAGGGTCTGGCCGGAATGGCCTCGCTGACCGGGTACGTCGCCACCAAGTGGGCGATCCGCGGCATGACCAAGGCCGCGGCGATGGAGCTCGGCCCGAAGGGGATCCGGGTCAACTCGATCCACCCGGGCATGATCGACACCCCGATGACCCGTCCGCACGGCGGCGACGCCGCGATGGAGTTCGGCGCCTCCCGGGTGCCGCTGCGCCGGGTGGGCTACCCCGAGGACATCGCGCCGCTGTACGTGTTCCTGGCCAGCGACGAGTCGTCGTACATCAACGGCGCCGAGATCGCGATCGACGGCGGCGTGACCGCCACCCACGCGTTCGGGGGCTGAGCCCTACCGAAGGACGAGGCGGACCGCGGTCTCGATGTGCTCCGCGGTCTCCTCGGCCGTCGCCCGGCCGGTGACCCAGGAGACGAGGGCGGAGAGCCACACGTCGCTGATCACCCGGGCGATGGCGACGTCCTCGTCGGAGGGCTGCTCGCCCTCGACGTAGGCCTCGCCCTTGATGGCGCGGGTCAGCATCGAGGTCATCTGCATGCCGACGACGTGGATCTCGGTGGCCACCGAGGCGTCGGCGAACATGAACGCCCGCGTCAGCGCCTCGGTCAGGTTCGCGTCGCCCTGCATGCCCCGAGTGGCCCGGCGCAGCACGTAGATGACCCGGTCGGAGGTGGTCTCGCCGGGGACCGGCTTGCGGCCGACCATGCTCTGGGTGTCCTCGAACTGGCGGGCCAGGGCCGAGACCAGGAGGTGGATCTTGGAGGGGAAGTACCGGTAGAGCGTGCCCAGGGCCACGTCCGCCTGCTCGGCCACCGCGCGCATCTGGACGGCGTCGAACCCGCCCTTGGAGGCGAGTGCGATGGTGGCGTCGAGGATCCGCCGGCGGCGGTCGCGCTGGGCCGCGGAGCCGAGATCCTCGGCGGTCAGCGAGTTCGTGGTGGTCAAGATCTCCTGCCCTTCCGCTGAAATCGGCCGATAGGCCCTGCAGAATTGCCCCCGCGAGAACCGTTCTGGCAAGGCTAGCGCAGCCAGAGGGCATAATAGAAACACGTTGCAGTTCAGAAACATGGCAGAAACACCCCGGGTCAGCCCGGAAAAGAAAGGGCGGGCCCTTGCGCATCGCACTCGTGTCCTACCGCAGCAAGCCCCATTGCGGAGGACAGGGCGTCTACGTCCGTCACCTCTCCCGTGAGCTCGTCGAGCTCGGCCACACCGTCGAGGTCTTCTCCGGTCAGCCGTACCCGGAGCTCGACGAGGGTGTCGGCCTGACCAAGGTGCCGAGCCTGGACCTCTACCGCGAGCCTGACCCGTTCCGGATGGTCTGGCCGTGGGAGTTCCGCGACCTGATCGACGTCCAGGAGTTCGCGATCATGTGCACCGCCGGTTTCCCGGAGCCGCGGACCTTCGGCAAGCGCGTCCTGCGGGTGCTGCGCGGCCGCAAGGACGACTTCGACATCGTGCACGACAACCAGGTGCTCGCCCACGGCGTGATGGACATCGAGAAGGAGCTCGACATCCCGGTGCTCACGACCGTGCACCACCCGATCACCTTCGACCGCCGCGTGGACATCGCCGCAGCGCCCCTGCGCAAGAAGCTCAGCCTGCGCCGCTGGTACGGGTTCCTGAAGATGCAGGGGGCCGTCGTACGCCGTGCCCGCTGGATCCTGCTGCCCTCGGAGTCCTCCAAGGTCGACGCCGCCAACGACTTCGGCGCGGACCTGGAGAAGATGCAGGTCATCCCGCTCGGCGTCGACGACTGCTTCGTGCCGCCGACCGAGCCGCGGGTCAAGGGCCGCCTGGTCGCGATGGCCAGCGCGGACGCGCCGATGAAGGGCATCGCGACCCTGCTGGAGGCGTTCGCCAAGCTGCTCACCGAGCGCGACCTCGAGCTGCTGCTGGTCACCAAGCCGACCCCGGGCGGCCGCACCGAGAAGCTCATCGAGGAGCTCGGCATCGGCGACCACATCAAGTTCGTCAACGGCATCTCCGACTCCGAGCTCGTCCAGGTGATGGGCTCGGCCGAGATCGCCGTCGTCCCGTCGCTCTACGAGGGCTTCTCGCTGCCGACCGCCGAGCTGATGGCCTGCGAGACCCCGCTGGTGGTCAGCCGCACCGGAGCCATCCCCGAGGTCGTCGGCCCCGACGGTCTCTGCGCCGAGCTGGTCACCCCGGGTGACGTCGGCGAGCTGGCGACCACCATCGCCGACCTGCTCGACGACCCCGAGCGCCGCGAGCGTCTGGGCAAGGCCGGCCGGGTGCGCGCCCAGGAGCTGTTCAGCTGGGCGGCGGTGGCCAAGACCACCGCCGAGGCCTACGAGCGGGTCCTCGCCGACTACGCGGCGAACCCGACCAGCACGCACAAGCGCGTCAAGAAGATCAAGAAGTAAGGAACACCCAGATGCTGACCGTCGACTTCGACCGACTCGGCCTGAAGCCCGGTGACCGGGTCATCGACATGGGCTGCGGCGCCGGTCGCCACGCCTTCGAGATGTACCGCCGCGGCGCCGACGTGGTCGCCTTCGACCAGGACGCCGACGAGCTCGCGAACGTGCTCGAGCTGTTCGGCGCGATGAAGGAGGCCGGCGAGGTGCCTGCGGGCGCTGCCGCCGACATCAAGGAGGGCACTGCCCTCGCGCTGCCGTTCGCCGACGGCGAGTTCGACCGGGTCGTGTGCTCCGAGGTCCTCGAGCACATCTGGGAGGACGTCACCGCGATCAAGGAGCTCATCCGGGTGCTCCGCCCGGGCGGCACCATGGCGATCACCGTCCCGCGGTGGCTGCCTGAGGTCATCAACTGGCGCCTCTCGCCCGAGTACCACAACGCCGAGGGCGGACACATCCGGATCTACACCGACCACGAGCTGGTCGACAAGGTCACCAAGGGTGGTCGGGCCAACGACGGCACTCCCGGCACGGCGATGATCTTCGAGGGCAAGGCCCACGCGCACGGCCTGCACGCGCCGTACTGGTGGGTGAAGTCGGCGGTCGGTGTCGAGAACAACGACCACCCGGTGGTGAAGGCGTTCCACCAGGTCCTGGTCTGGGACATCATGAAGACGCCGGGGTACTCCACCGTCACGCGGCTGGCCGAGAAGGCGCTGAACCCCTTCATCGGCAAGAGCATGGTCCTCTACTTCCGGAAGCCGGAGTGACCCAAGAATGTCTCTGAGCCCTGCTCGGACCTGGAACCTTCCTGCCGTCGACGGCGTGCTCACCTCCGAGCAGGTCGCCGACACGGCTGCGTCCATCGCGGCGATGCAGGAGCCCAGCGGCGCCGTTCCGTGGACGCCGGGGGAGAAGACCGACGTCTGGAACCACGTCGAGGGCGCGATGGCGATGCTGGTCGGCGGCCAGGTCGAGGCTGCTGAGCGCGCCTACGACTGGTGTGCCCGCACGCAGCGCTCCGACGGCTCCTGGCCGATGGAGATCGTGGTCGGCGAGATCAAGGACGCCTCCGGCGAGACCAACATGTCGGCCTACCTGGCGGTCGGGGTCTGGCACCACTGGCTGCTGCGCCAGGACCGGGCCTTCGTGAACCGGATGTGGCCAGTCGTGCGCAAGGCGCTCGACTTCGTCGTCGGTCTCCAGCTGCCGTTCGGCGGCATCGCCTGGTCCCAGGAGTGGGACGAGCGCGGGCCGGCGAAGGTGAACGAGCAGGCGCTGCTGGCCGGCTCCTCGAGCATCTACCAGGCACTTCGTGCCGGAGTGGCCCTGGCCGAGCTGGTCGGTGACCCGCAGCTCGACTGGGAGCTCGCCGGCGGCCGCCTCGGGCACGCGCTGCGGCGCCACCGCGACCAATTCCTGGACAAGTCCGAGTTCTCGATGGACTGGTACTACCCGGTGCTCGGCGGCGCTGTCCGCGGCACCGCTGCGGTGGAGCTCCTCGAAGGCAAGTGGGACGAGTTCGTCGTGGACGGGCTCGGCATCCGCTGCGTGAACAACCGTCCCTGGGTGACCGGCGCGGAGACCTGCGAGCTGGTGATGTCGCTGGACGCGATCGGCGACCACGAGCGCGCCCTGGAGCAGTTCGTCGCGATGCAGCACCTGCGCGAGGACGACGGCCGCTACTGGACCGGCTGGGTGTGGCCCGACCAGGTCAACTGGCCGCACGAGCACACGACCTACACCGCGGCTGCGGTGGTCCTCGCCGCCGACGAGCTGTCCCGCACGACCCCGGGCTCGGGGATCATGCGCGGCGACACCCTGGCGGCGCACTTCGACGAGATCGCGCTCGAGTGCGGCTGCCCGGACCGTTCAGCCGACCGGGTCTCCAGCCACTCCTGAGGTCCGCACCAGGGTCCGCATCGACCCGACGACCTCGGCCGGCGTGAACGCGCCCGAAGCCACGGCGCGCTGCCAGACGTGGAACGGCGCCTGGCCACCGTCCTCGGGGCGCTCGAAGACGTCGTGGATGACCAGGACGCCACCTGGCTGGATCCAGCGGGCGAAGCCTGAGTAGTCGGCCTGGGCCGGCTCCTCGGAGTGCCCGCCGTCGATGAACAGCAGCGCCAGCGGGGTCCGCCAGTGCCGGGCGACGGTCACGGACTTGCCGATGACCGCGATCACCTCGTCCTCGAGGCCAGCCCGGGCGATCGTGCGCCGGAACGTCGGCAGGGTGTCCATCAGGCCGAATTCGGGATCGACCACCGTCGTGTCGTGGTGCTCCCAGCCCGCCTGGTTCTCCTCGGAGCCCCGGTGGTGGTCCAGGGTGTAGACGGTGCTGCCGGTGACCCGGGCGGCCGCGCCGAGATAGACGGCCGACTTCCCGCAGTAGGTCCCGATCTCCAGCGCCGGACCTGCGCCCAGGTGGGCGACCGCGGTGGCGTGGAGGAGCTCGCCCTCGTCGGTGGGCATGAAGCCCTTGGCGCTCAGGGCGTGCTCGAGCAGGGCGGGGTCCATCGGTGCACTCACGCCCGGGATCCTTTCATGGCAGAATATGAAACCTGTTCTAGTTTCAGGAGAAGCCGCATGCCCATCGGAATCAGTGACGAGCACGCCGAGCTCGCGGCCTCGGTCCGCAAGTGGGCCGAGAGCCAGGGGTCGATCGCTGCGACGCGCGCTGCCGAGACCGACCCCGAGGCGCTGGCCCCGTGGGGCGCGCTCCCGGCCGAGATGGGTCTGACGGCGATCGCCCTGCCCGAGTCGGTCGGCGGTGGCGGCGGCACGCTCCTCGACCAGGCCGTGGTCGTCGAGGCGGCCGGCTACGCGCTGGTCCCCGGTCCGTTCCTGCCGACCGTGGTCGCGGGTCTCCTGTACGACGACGCCGAGCTGCGCGCCGGTATCGCCGCCGGTGAGGTCACCGTCGGCCTCGGCATCGACGGGCGGGCCGTGCTCGGAGCGGGCACCACGACCCACCTCTCGGTCCCGGTCGGCGACGGCCGCCACGTGCTGGTCCACGCCGACGCTGCCGAGGTCCGCCCCGGCGAGGCGATCGACCCGACCCGGACCGTTGCCGAGGTGGTCCTCGGCGCAGGCGCTGCCTCCGGCGCTCCGACGTACGAGGCTTCCGGGGTGCCGCTGCCGCTGGTCGTGCTGGCCGCGGCCGAGGCGTCCGGCATCGCCCGGTGGTGCCTGGACACCGCGGTCGAGTACGCGAAGGTCCGCGAGCAGTTCGGCAAGAAGATCGGCGCCTTCCAGGCGGTCAAGCACCTGTGCGCGGAGATGCTCGAGGTCAGCGAGAGCGTGACCGCGGCCGCGTGGGACGCCGCCGAGGCCGTCGAGAGCGACGCCGACCAGGCCGCCTTCGCGGCGGGGGTCGCCGCGACCATCTGCTTCGACGGAGCCGTCGAGGTGGCGAAGGCCTGCATCCAGGTGCTCGGCGGGATCGGGTTCACCTACGAGCACGACGCCCACCTGTACCTGCGCCGCGCCATCGCGCTGCGGGCGGCGCTGGGCGACACCGGTGCCCACGCCGCCGGCCTCGCCGCGACGGCCGCGACCGGCGTACGCCGCTCCGGCGAGATCGACTTCGGTGGCCTGGACGCCCAGTTCCGCGACGAGGCCCGCACCGAGGCGCAGCGCATCGGTGCGCTCGCCGAGTCCGACCGGCGTGCCGCGCTCGCCGACACCGGTTTCCTGACGCCGCACTGGCCCGCTCCGTTCGGGCTCGGAGCCGGCCCGGTCCAGCAGCTGGTCGTCGACCAGGAGCTCCAGAACGCGGGCGTCGAGCGTCCGGACCTGGTCATCGGGGCCTGGGCGGCGCCGACCATCCTCGAGGGCGGCACCGACGAGCAGCGCGACCGGTTCGTCCGGCCGACGCTGACCGGCGAGATCGTCTGGTGCCAGCTGTTCAGCGAGCCCGGTGCCGGCTCCGACCTGGCGTCGCTGCGGATGAAGGCCGAGCGGACCGAGGGTGGCTGGGTGCTCAACGGCCAGAAGGTCTGGAACTCCATGGCCGAGCGCGCGGACTTCGGCGTCTGCCTGGCGCGCACCGATGCCGAGGCCAAGCCGCACGCTGGGATCAGCTACTTCGTGGTCGACATGAAGAGCGAGGGCATCGACGTCCGGCCGCTGCGCGAGCTCACCGGCGAGGCTCTGTTCAACGAGGTCTTCTTCGACAACGTCTTCGTGCCCGACGACTGCCTGGTCGGCGAGGTCAACGGTGGCTGGCGCCTGGCCGTGACGACGCTCGCCAACGAGCGCGTCGCGATGGCCGGGTCCAAGCTGGGCGACAGCGTCGAGCTCGCGATCGACCTGCTCGCCGAGCTGGACAGCCCGAGCGCGCCGGAGAAGGTCGGGCGGGCGATCGCGCTGGCCCAGGTCGTGAAGCTGCTCGCCACCCGAGCGACCCTGCGCTCCATCGCGGGCCAGGGGCCGGGCGCGGAGTCGAGCGTCGCGAAGCTGGTCGGCGTGCGCAGCCGTCAGGACTCCGCCGAGCTGGCGATGGAGCTGCTCGGAGCCGAGATGTTCACCGGGAGCGAGCGCTCGCTGGCCGCGAACGACCTGTTCCTGCGCAACCGCTGCCTGTCGATCGCGGGCGGCACGACGCAGATCCTGCGCAACGTCGCCGGCGAGCGGCTGCTCGGACTCCCGCGGGGCTGAAACTGCTCAGGCGTCGACGAGCTCGGTGTCGAGCTCGGTAGCGCCGCGGCGGTTGGCCCGGTGCCACTCGAGCCAGCGCTCGACCGCCCGGATCACGTGCTGGCTGCGGATCGAGGAGAACACCTCGAATCCGTGCTGGGTGCTCGGCAGCTCCAGGTAGGTGACCAGGTTCTTCGAGACCTCACGTAGCCGCGACACGAACGCGCGACCCTGGGCGACCGAGGCGAGCCCGTCGCTGTCCCCGTGCACGACGAAGAAGTCGGGGGCGTCCGGGGTGATGTGCGTGATCGGCGAGGCGAGCACGAACGGCTCCGGCTCGGTCCGCGGGTTCTTCTTGAAGATCAGCGGGCCGAGGAAGCGGTCGCGCATCTCGACGTCGTACTTGGTCCCGGACAGTCCGGCCATGTCGTAGATCCCGTAGAACGGGACGCAGGCCGAGACGCGGGTGTCGGCGTCCTCGAAGCCGGGCTGGTACTCCTTCACGTCCGGGGTGAGCGCCGCGAGGGAGGACAGGTGCCCGCCGGCCGAGCCGCCGGTGATGACGACGTACGACGGGTCACCGCCGTACGAGGCGATGTTCTCCTTCGTCCAGGCGATGGCCTTCTTCACGTCAATGATCTGCGCCGGGAACGGGTGCTTGGGAGCCAGCCGGTAGTTCAGCGCCACGCAGACCCAGCCGCGCTGGGCGAGCCGGTTCATCAGGATCAGGCCCTGCTGGCTCTTGTCGCCGATCGTCCAGCCGCCGCCGTGCACCTGCACCAGGACCGGCGCGTCGCCGAGGTCGACGCCCTTCGGCCGGTAGATGTCCAGGCGGGCGCGGCTGCCCCCGTCGCGGTAGTTGATGTCCCGGATGACCTCGACGTCCGGCTTGGCCATGGTGAACGGGCGGGCCAGGTCGCGCAGGGGAGTCTTCAGGTCGGCGTCGACCGCCCGGTCGGGGATCTGGTCGAGGTAGCCGTCGCCGAGGGAGGCGGCCAGCTGCGCCTCGGCGAGGTCGCCCGAACGTCGCGCCTGCTGGATCAGGTAGCCCAGCCCGGCGGCGCTGGCGCCGGCCAGCAGCAGTCCGGCCTTCGAGGCCTTGCCGCGCAGGATCGCCTGGGCCGTGTCGAGTGCGGTCAGCGTGAGGAGCTGGGGAGCGAGCTCACCGGCGGGCCAGCCGAAGGCGAAGCCGAGCGGGCCGAAGTTCCCCGGCGGCGGCGGCTTGACGGCGTTGGCGGTCAGCAGTGCGGTGATCGCCTGGCGGCGCAGGTAACCCATGGCCGCGAGCCTAACCGAGCGGTAAGGAGCGGCCGGGGAGTGGCCCAGAACACGAAACTAGAACGAGTTTCAGTTTTCGCGTACCATCCCTGCATGGAACGCCTGTCCGGCCTCGACGCGAGCTTTCTCTACCTGGAGAGCTCTGCGCAGCTGATGCACGTCTGCGGCATCATCCTGCTGGACCCCTCGACCATCCCGGGCGGTTACTCCTTCGCGGACATGAAGGCCGTCCTGGAGGCCCGGGTCGCGACCATCCCGAACTTCCGCCGGAAGCTCAAGGAGGTCCCGCTCGAGATCGACCACCCGCTGTGGGTCGACGACGAGGACTTCGACATCGACCGGCACGTGCACCGGCTCGGCGTACCGGCTCCTGGTGGCGAGGAGGAGCTCCGCGAGGTCTGCGGCCACCTGGCCGGCATCCCGCTGGACCGCTCCCGCCCGCTGTGGGAGATGTGGGTCATCGAGGGCCTCAAGAGCGGCCAGATCGCGGTGTTCACCAAGATGCACCACGCCTCGGTCGACGGCGTCTCGGGCGCGAACCTGATCTCCTACCTGTGCAGCCTGGAGCCGAACGCGCCGCTGCTCGACCTCGCCCCGAAGGGCGAGACCCCGCCGCCTCCGCCGGGCGACTGGGAGCTGTTCGGCCGCGGGCTGGTCAACAACCTGGCCAAGCCGGTGAAGTTCTTCCGGCTGCTGCCGGCCACGACGTCCCTGGTGACCAAGACTGTCGGCCGGGCACGCAGCGGTACGGCGATGGCCGCGCCGCTCACTGCACCGCGCACGTCGTTCAACGGCAACATCGGCGGCCGGCGCACGGTCGGGTACGCCGACATCTCGCTGGACACGATCAAGGAGATCCGCCACCACGTCGAGGGCGCCACCGTGAACGACGTGGTGCTCGCGATCAGCGGGGGAGCGCTGCGCCGCTACCTGGCCGATCGCGGTGAGCTGCCCGAGAGCTCGCTCCTGGCCAGCGTGCCGGTCTCGGTGCACCAGACCTCGACCAAGGCACGGGGCACCAACAAGGTCTCCTCGCTGTTCGCGAAGCTCGGGACCGACATTGAGGACCCGGTCGAGCGGCTGCACCAGCTCGCCGAGGACAACGCGCACGCCAAGGACCACCACAACGCGATCTCGGCCGACACGCTCCAGGACTGGGCCGAGTTCGCCGCGCCCCGCACCTTCGGGCTCGCCGTCCGTGCCGTCGCCAAGTTGCGCCTGGCCGAGAAGGGCCCGGTGATCCACAACCTGGTCATCTCGAACGTGCCCGGGCCGCCGGTGCCGCTGTACTTCGTCGGCGCGCGCATTGAGGGCTTCTACCCGCTCGGGCCGATCTTCCACGGCGCCGGGCTCAACGTGACGGTCATGTCGAACAACGGCCGGATGCACGTCGGTCTCCTCGGGGACCGGGACGCGATGCCGGACATCCAGGACCTGGCCGACGACTTCCCCAAGGAGCTCGAGGCGCTCCGCGCCGCTGTGCTCGGCTGACCCGTTCCCGGTCACAGGCGGCCGCCTGAAGAAAGTTCTCCACAGATCTCGGATCCACCTTGTATCGAACGTGTGTTCGATCGAGGATTGATGCATGACCTCGCTCCTGGCGCCGCCGTTCGCTGACCCGACCTTGGGTCTGCACGTGTGCCTGGACGAGCTGGGCGGGTTGGACCTGGGCGGCTCGACT
>NZ_RJSG01000002.1:958399-1459269 GCF_003725775.1 Nocardioides marmorisolisilvae | reverse complement strand
AGGATCACCCGCACCGATCCGGTGGTGGCGCAGCGTCAGGTTGGGTTGGCCCAGGGGCTCGAGCAGCGCACAGCGGCGCAGGCGGCGCTCGCGAGCGGGGTGATCTCGGCTGAGCACGCTGCGGTGATCGTGGCGGCCGACCGCCAGCTCCCCACGGGGGTGACCGCTTCGCAGCGGGAGGTGGTCGAGCAGTCGCTGGTGGAGAAAGCACAGGAGCTCTCGCCAGCGATGTTGCGGCGTGCGGCTCGGCGGGCGCTCGAAGCGGTCGAACCCGACGTGAGCGTCGTGGACGCGCACGAGAACGAGCTCGTGGTGAACGAGGAGGACCGCGCGCGTTCGAAGACGCGGTTGACGTTGCACGAGAACGGTGACGGGACCGTCACCGGGCACTTCACCGTCCCGAGCGCGCAGGGGATGTTGTTGAAGAAGATCATCGACACCATCACAGCACCGCGCCGTGGACGTCTCGGTGCTGCGCAAGCCCAGGTCGGGGAGCGGGAGTGTCGCACCGATTGGGACCGGGCCCGTGGTGAGGCGCTGGTGGAGCTGATCGAGCACCTCCCGGTCGATCACCTGCACCCCCGGAGTGCTGCCACCGTGGTGATCACCCTGTCCGAGGACGTGCTGCGCGGGGCCTTGAGGGCTGCCGGGTTGGACACCGGCGAGATGTTGAGTGCTGGCGAGGTCCGCCGGCTGGCATGCACCGCTCACCTGATCCCCGTGGTGCTCAACGGCAAGGGCAACCCGGTCGACCTCGGCAGGTCAGCCCGGTTGTTCAGCGAAGCCCAACGTGTTGCACTCGGCCTGGTTCATCAGACCTGCGCCGCGGATGGTTGCGACCGACCGTACGCGTGGTGCGAGCTGCACCACCTGCACGAGTGGGCACTCGGCGGACGCACCGATCTGGCCAACGCGGTCCCGCTGTGCCACTTCCACCACCAACGCATCCACGACCATCGCTACCAACACACCCGCACCAGAAGCGGATCGATCCTCTTCACCAGGCGGACGTGAGGGGTGTGCTGATGGAGAACGTCCTGGTTCGATCAGGCCCGAGCGGCCGCGCTCACCTTCAGGCGGCTCGCCCGGCGACCCGCGGTGGTGTCGACCGCCTCGAGGAAGGTCGGTACGAAGTTCTTGGCGTCCAGCACGCAACCGGCGTGGCCGCAGTCCGCCGTGTGCACGGTCGCCCCGGGGATGGTTGCGGCGATGACCCGCTGACGCTCGGGGGAGAGCACCTTGTCCTTCGTGGTGACCACGACGGCGGTCGGGATGTCGATCTGGTGAAGCCAGGGCGTGGAGTGGTGCCGGCCCAGCGAGGCGACCGCCTGGGCGACGGCCCACGAGCTGGTGCTGCGCCACTCGTTCAGCGCCCACTGGTGGGTGTCGGTCGGGTCGAGCAGGGCCTCGGTGGCGGCCTTCGCGGCGACGTTGATCGACTTGGAGCGCGACAGGGTGCGGAAGGCGCCCATCCCGAGCTCCATGGTCTGGTGGAAGACGCGCTCGCTGCCGGTGGTCCGGAAGTGGTCGGTGGTGGCGGCCAGCACCAGTCCGCCGAACCGCTGGGGGTGCTGGCGCCAGCAGCGCTGGGCGACGATCGAGCCCATCGAGTAGCCGGCGACGATCGGCTGGACCAGATCCAGCACGTTCGCCACCGCAGCGACGTCGTCGGCGCAGTCGCGGATCGAGAAGTGCTCGGACATGATTCCGCGCCCGTGCCAGCGCTGGTCGAAGATCACGACCCGGTACTTGGCGCTCAGCTGCTCGATCACCGGGAACCAGGTCAGCAGACCGGTGCACCCCACGGCGTGCAGCAGGATCACGGCCGGCGCGTCCGGCGTCGGGCCCGGAATGTCGGTCAGCCAGGTGCGCCCCCGGCCCGGCAGGTCCAGCCAGCGGCCCTTGGGGACGACCACCTCAGGGACGTCGACCATCTCGCGCAGCAGGTTCGGCAGGGAGGGGAGGGACAAGGGGAACGCCTATCTCGAGGGCCATCGTGATGGGTCTGACGCAACCGGTGGCTTCACGCTAGACTAGAACAGGTTCCATTTTCTGGCTTTAGGAGCACGTGAGGCTGTGTCTGATCAGAAGCGCGAAGTGCGCGAGGAGATCCGCTCGGTGGTCACCGACGTCCTGGACAAGGGCGGCGCCACCTGGCAGGCCCTGGCGGAGGCCGGCCTGCTCGGCCTGGCAGCCCCGGAGGCGCATGGCGGTGAGGGCCTCGGCCTCGAGGAGGTCGGCGTGCTGCTGCACGAGGTCGGCGCCCGCGCGCTCGACCTGCCGGTGCTCGAGACGCTGGCCTGCGGCCTGCTGACGATCGCGGCCACCGCACCCGAGGACATCCAGGCTGACCTGGTCCCGCGGATCGTCGCCGGCACCCTGACGCTCGCTCCGGCGCTGAACGAGCCCGGCAACGCCCTGCCGAAGAGCCCGGCCACCACGCTGCGCGACGACAAGGTCTCCGGTCACAAGATCGACGTCACCCTGCTCGACGGCGACGAGCTGCTGCTGGTCTCGACCGACGGTGGTGTCGCTCTCGTCGACCCGAACGGCCCGGGTGTCACGGCGACCGCGAACTACGCCTCCCGCAGCATCCCGGTGGCCACCGTCCGCGGTGTCACGACGGGCTACGTCTTCGACGAGGCTCCCGCTGTTGCGGTGCTCCCCGAGCCTGCCTCGCAGGTGCTGCGCGAGCACGCCGCGGCTGGCCTGCTGCTGCTCGGTGACGGCCTGGTCGCCGGCGCGCTGGACCTGACGGCCGGCTACATCAAGGAACGCATCCAGTTCGGCCGCAAGCTCGCCGAGTTCCAGGCGGTGGCCGTCCAGATCGCCGACGTCTTCGTGGTCGCCCGCATGGTCGCGCTCGCCGCCGAGGAGGCTGCTCGCCGGGTCGGCGCGGGTGAACCTGCTGCCGAGGACCTCGCCGTCGGTGCCGCCTGGTTCACCGACCGGGTGCCGACGGCGCTCCAGACCTGCCACCACCTGCACGGCGGCATGGGGGTCGACGAGACGTACCCGCTGCACCTGTACTTCTCCCGGGTCAAGGACATCGCGCGCCAGCTCGGCGGCAAGGTTGCCACCCTCGCGCAGGTCTCGATCGACGACGGCGAGGGCAAGGGGCTCGAGCTCAGCGAGTCGCAGCGCGCCTTCAAGGACGAGGTCCGGGCCTACTTCTCCACGCTGGTGAGCGCGGAGGACAAGCTCGAGATGATGGAGAACCGGCACGGGCCGGCGTACCACCGCAACATCAAGCAGATGGGCTCGGACGGCTGGATGGGCGTCGGCTGGCCGGTCGAGTACGGCGGCAAGGGGCTCGGCGAGACCGAGCAGCAGATCTTCGCCAACGAGGCGGCGTACGGCGACATCCACCTGCCGTCCGTGACGCTGCAGACGGTCGGCCCGACGCTCCAGGCGTTCGGCACCGACAAGCAGAAGGACCTGTTCCTCAACAAGATTCTCGCCGGCGACGTGCACTTCGCGATCGGCTACTCCGAGGCCGACGCCGGCACCGACCTCGCCTCGCTGCGCTGCAGCGCCAAGAAGGACGCCAACGGCGACTGGGTCGTCAACGGCCAGAAGATGTGGACCACCGGCGGGCACGCGGCCGACTACATCTGGCTGGCCGTGCGCACCGACCCGGACGCCCCGAAGCACAAGGGCATCTCGGTGCTGATCGTCGACACCAAGGACCCGGGCTACTCCTGGACGCCGATCATCACCTGCGACGGCTCGCACCACGTGAACGCGACGTACTACAACGACGTCCGGGTGCCCGCCGACATGCTGGTCGGTGTCGAGAACGAGGGCTGGCGGCTGATCACCACCCAGCTCAACCACGAGCGGATCATGCTCGGACCGGCCGGTCGCCTCGAAGGTCTGCGTGACGAGGTCGCCGCCTGGGCGCGCGACCGCAAGGCCCCCGACGGGACGCCGCTCCTCGAGGTGCCGGCCGTGCGCGACACCCTGGCGCGGGTGACGGTCTCGTTCCGGGTCAACGAGCTGCTCAACTGGCAGGTGGCCGGCGGTGGGCACGACGACCCGAAGCAGGCGGTCGCGGACGCGTCCTCCTCGAAGGTGTTCGCCTCGGACGAGGTGCAGCGCCTCGGCCTGGCGCTGGAGGAGGTCGTCACCGCCTACGGTGACCCGGCCGACCCGGAGACCGCCACGCTGCTGCACTCGCTGGACGCGACCTCGAAGCGCAACCTCGTGCTCACCTTCGGTGGTGGCGTCAACGAGGTCCAGCGCGAGCTGATCGCCATGTTCGGCCTCAACCTCCCGAAGGTGCCCCGATGACCGACGACCTCCACGCGCAGATCATGGCCGAGGCGGAGCGGATCATCGCGCTCGGCGAGGCCTCGGAGTCGCAGGCGCCCTACCCGGTGAGCCAGGCGACGATCGGCCCGTGGCTGGACGCGATGGACTACCGCAACGACCGGTTCATCGACAACGAGGCACCGCCGTCGATGGCGCAGGTGTGGACGATGCCCGGTCTCGGTCGTCGTCGCCCGCCGGAGGACCCGTTGTCCCGGATGACCGAGTTCCTGACCGAGAAGGGCTACACCGCCGTTCTCGGCACCAACTGCGAGCAGACCTACGAGCGCTACCTGCGCATCGGCGAGCAGCTCCGGGTGACCAGCGCGCTGGACTCGGTGGCCGGTCCCAAGAACACCGCGATGGGCGAGGGCTACTTCGTCACCTCGCGCAACACCTGGTACGTCGGGGACGAGAAGGTCGCCACGATGCTGTTCCGGGTGCTCAAGTTCATCCCGCGCGACAAGGGAGAGACCGCATGAGCGTCGTCCGCCCGATGATGAACCGGGACTCGCAGTTCTTCTGGGACGGCACCGCCGCCGGAGAGCTGCGGATCCCGAAGTGCAACGCCTGCGGGACCCTCCGGTTCCCGCCCGGCCCGGCCTGCCAGGCCTGCGACGCCTACGACCGCGGCTACCAGGTCGCGGCCGGCACCGGCACGGTCTACTCGTACGTCGTGCACCGGCACCCGCCCGTGCCCGGCAAGGAGCTGCCGATCGTGATCGCGCTGGTCGATCTCGACGAGGGCGTCCGGATGGTCGGCGAGGTCGTCGGGGTCGACGACCTGGAGATCGGCGACCGGTTGCGCGTGGACTACAACCGCATCGACGACGACCTGACGCTCCCCGTCTGGAGACTCAGCAACGAGGAGGGGCGATGACCGCGCTCGAGGTAGGGCAGGTGCTGCCCGAGTGGAGCCTGCCGATGACGCCCACGACGATCGTCAGCACGGCCATCGCGACCCGGGACTGGCAGGACGTCCACCACGACCGTGACATCGCGCAGGCGGCCGGCTCGAAGGACATCTTCATGAACATCCTGACCAGCAACGGCCTGGTCGAGAAGTTCGTGGTCGACAGCCTCGGCCCGGACACCGAGCTCAAGGGCATCGCGATCCGCCTCGGAGCGCCGGCGCACCCCTACGACACCCTGACCTTCAGCGGCAGCGTGACCGAGATCGCGGACGGCATCGCCACGATCGCCGTGGTCGGCAAGGTCTCGCTCGGTGACCACGTCACCGGAACCGTGAAGGTGGTGGCCGCGTGAGCGCGCTCAGCGGCAAGGCCGCCATCGTCGGTATCGGCGCGACCGAGTTCTCCAAGGAGTCGGGTCGTTCCGAGCTCCAGCTCAGTGTCCAGGCGGTCCGTGCAGCGCTCGCCGACTGCGGATTGACCGCGGCCGACGTCGATGGGCTGACCACCTTCACGATGGACACCTCGTCGGAGATCGCGGTGGCCCGCGAGCTCGGGGTGCCGAGCCTGCGCTTCTTCAGCCGGATCAACTACGGCGGCGGCGCGGCGTGCGGCACGGTGCAACAGGCCGCGATGGCGGTCGCCACCGGTGTCGCGGACGTCGTGGTCTGCTACCGCGGCTTCAACGAGCGCTCGGAGAGCCGCTTCGGGCAGTTCAGCCTGTCGGCGGCCACCCAGGTGAACACCAACGGCCTCGACAACGCCTGGTCCTACCCGATGGGCCTCGGCACGCCGGCGGCCACGGTCGCGATGCAGGCCCGGCGCTACATGCACGAGTACGGCGCGACCTCGGAGGACTTCGGCGCGGTGGCCGTCGCCGACCGCCGCCACGCGGCGACGAACCCGAACGCGTTCTTCTACGGCAAGCCGATCACCCTGGAGGACCACCAGGCCTCACGGATGATCGTCGACCCGCTGCACCTGCTCGACTGCTGCCAGGAGAGCGACGGCGCGGTGGCGATCGTGGTGGTCTCGGCGGAGCGCGCCAAGGACCTGCCGCAGAAGCCGGCCTACATCACCGCGGCGGCCCAGGGCAGCGGCCGGGACCAGTACGTGATGACGTCCTACTACCGCGACGACATCGGCATCCCGGAGATGGGCGTGGTCGGCACCGAGCTCTGGCGCCAGTCGGGTCTCGGCCCGGACGACATGCGGATGGGCATCCTGTACGACCACTTCACGCCCTACGTGCTGATGCAGCTGGAGGAGCTCGGCTTCTGCAAGCCGGGTGAGGCCAAGGACTTCGTCAAGGACGGCGCCATCGAGGTCGACGGCCGGTTCCCGCTGAACACCCACGGGGGTCAACTCGGCGAGGCCTACATCCACGGGATGAACGGCATCGCCGAGGGAGTCCGGCAGATCCGGGGCACCTCGGTGAACCCGGTGGCTGACGTGCAGCACCTGGTCGTCACTGCCGGGACCGGCGTGCCGACCAGCGGGCTGATCCTCAGCGCCTGAATCGCTCAGGTCGGCCCGGCGCGCGCCGATAAGCGCAGACCAGCCACACGCTTGCGCGTGCCCGGGCACGGATGCCCGGACGGCTCGTTGCCACGGAAGGTGACACATGCCGCTGCTTGCCCGAAAGCCGCTCGCCCGTCTCGTCGTGACTTTCTTCGCCGCGCTGCTCGCGGTCCCGCTGCTTCTCGCGCACGCCGGGCAGCAGGGACGGGCTGAGCAGTGCACGGCTCCGGCCAAACCGATCAGGGTCGGGAACACGATCGCGTGCGCGCATGCGGACGAGGCGCCGCAGGGAGTGGACGTCACCGAACGACCGAGCACGACGGAGCTCCAGGACCGCGCCGGCGCCGGCGCGGCGGCGTACGCGGCGGCGCAGGACCTCGGTGTCCCGGCGACGTACGTGGCCACCACCGCCAGCAGCCCGAGCGTGACCTGCGACGGTGACGGCACCTCCGGCTACCGGGTCCAGGCGATGTACGTCGTGGAGGCCGACAAGACGAACCGCTACGACGCGTTGAAGAGCAGCTTCCAGCTCTGGGCCGCGGGAGTGGACGACGTGGTGAACCGCTCGGCCGCGTTGACCGGGGGCGTTCGGCACGTGCGCTACGTGACCGAGGCTGGAGGCGGCGGTTGTGTCGCGAAGGTGCTGAACGTGACGGTCCCGGCGGGCTCGATGGCCAGCTTCGGCGCCACCATCTCCGCGGTGCAGGCGCTCGGCTACAACGCGCCCGGACGCAAGTACCTGATGTGGACCGACGCCACGGCGCTGTGCGGGATCGCGTCGATGTACACCAACGACACCGCGAGCCAGGCGAACCCGAACAACGGGTCGTACCCGCAGTACGCCCGGATCGACTCCGGCTGCTGGGGCTTCGGCGACGGCAGCACCGGGCACTCGGTGGAGTCGCACGAGCTGCTGCACACCCTCGGTGGCGTGCAGAACACGGCGCCGCACGCCACGACCGCAGGTCACTGCTGGGACGAGTCCGACGCGATGTGCTACGCCGACGGGGGCGGGCACGCGATGGTGCAGGTGTGTCCGGCGGACCGCGAGTACTTCTACGACTGCAACGCGGATGACTACTTCTCGACCTACCCGGACCCGGGCAGCTACCTGGACACCCACTGGGACTCGGCTGACTCCAGGTTCCTGATCGGCGGCGGCGACGGGAGCGGCGGGGGTGACCCGGGCAGCCCCACCACGCTGGGGGCCAGCATCGCGGTCAACAACCCGGCGATCCCGGGTCTGGCGACCCAGGCCTCGGTCACGCCGTCGCTGCCGAACGGGCGGACGCTGACCTCGGTGGTGTGGACGTCCAAGCGGGCGGACTGCAGCTTCGGCGCGCCCACGCAGATCCAGACCTCGATCACGTGCGACGCGAAGTCGGCGACGGCTACCACGGTGACCGCGGTGCTCACCGACTCCACGGGGGCGACGAAGACGGTGACCAGTCCGCTGACGTTCGCGACCGGAACGCCGCGTGCGGTGACGCTCGCGATCGGTGGCGCGGGCCAGACCGGCGCCACTGCATCGGTGTGCACCGGAGCTGCGTTCCCGCTGCGGGCGACGCTGGTGGACACCGCCAGTGGCCAGCCGATCAAGGGCCTGGCGGTCGCGTTCACCAAGAAGCTCGAGACCGCGACCACCGAGGCTTCGGCCGGGGCGGCGACGAGCACGGTCGAGGGTGCCGCGGTGAGCAACCAGACGGCTACGGCCGTGACTCGGTACACCGCGAAGACGACGGCCAGCACCGTGTACGCCGCCGCTACGCCGGCCTCGGTCACCGCGACGCCGGGCAAGTGCTCGCCGGAGCTGCAGGCCGACACCGACAAGACCACGGTCTTCTACGGAGACCCGGTGACGGTGACCGGGACCCTGACCCGACAGGTCGGCGGCGCGGACGTCCCCGTTGCCGGCGCGAGCCTGCCGGTGAAGCTCACGACGGTCTCCGGGGCGACGACGAAGGTGACCTCCCTCGGCAACGCCGTGGTGGCTGCCGACGGCAGCTTCAGCCTGGCGGTCAAGCCGACCGCGAGCGGAAATTTTGGCGTCGAGCTCGTCGGCACCGCCGGCTACACGGCGACCAAGGTCGACCTGGGTGCTGTCACGGTCAACCTTCCGCAGACCGACTTCGACGCCGAGGTGGCGCCGAGCGACGTCGGCTACGGGAGTGGCGTCACAGTCAGCGGTGCGCTGAAGCGCGACGCGGGCGGCACGGTCACCTCGCTCACCGGAGCGACGGTCACGGTGAAGGTGAAGAAGGACGGCGCCACGACCGCCACGTCGGTCGGAACCGCCAAGGTCACCGCCGACGGCAGCTACTCGGTCGTGGTCCCGCTGAAGGTCAGCGGCGCGATGACAGCCTCGTACGCCGGCGCGGCGGGCCAGCCGGCCGCGAGCGTCGACCTGGGCGCGGTGACGGCCGGGACCTGGACGACTGCGGTGACGGCAGCAGCGTCAGCCGCCCACGTCGTCGTCGGAGGATCCGCGCTGCTCACCGGATCGGTGTCCAAGACGTACGGGGGAGCGACCAGCGCGGCCAACGCCATCAAGGTGACGGCGTACTTCACGCCGTCCGGGGGCAGCCCGGTGGCGGCCGGCAGTGCCACCACGACGGCCACGGGCACGTTCAGCATCAAGGTCCTGCCGAAGGCGAGCGGCACCTGGACGGTGAAGGTCACCGGCGTGGCCGGCTACGGCGAGGCGGCAAGCTCCCCGATGGCGGTGTCAGTCGGCTAGATCACCCGGTGAGGACTCGGGCGGGTAGACGCAGAACGCGTTGCCCTCGGGATCGGCGAGCACGGCCCACGGGACTTCCCCCGGGGAGATGTCGGCGCGGGTCGCGCCGAGGTCGAGCAGGCGCGCAACCTCAGCGTCCAGGTCGCCGTCGGCGAGCAGATCCAGGTGCAGACGGCTCTTGCCGACGTGCGGCCGGTCGGGAGGTCCGCCCCAGGTGATCTTCGGCCCACCGTCAGGGGACTGGATAGCCGTCTCCTCGTCCTGGTCCCAGACCAGGGGCCAGCCGAGGGCGGCGCTCCAGAAGTAGCCGACCTCGGGGCCGCCGTCGGAGGACAGCGCGCCGATCCGGGCGGTGCCCTCGAGGAACCGATTGTCGGGTTCGATCACGCAGAACTCGTTGCCCTCCGGGTCAGCGAGCACGACGTGGCCCTCGTCGCCGGTCTGGCCGACGTCGAGGTGGCTCGCGCCGAGGGCAAGTGCCTGCGCAACGACGCGCTGCTGGTGCTCGAGCGAGGTGGTGGTGGTGTCGAAGTGCGCCTGGTTCAGGCCGACCTTGGGGACGGAGGTCTGCTGGAACCGCAGGGTGAACCCGGGGTTCCTCGCCGAGCAGTGCGTGCCAGAACCGGGACAGCGCCGCAGGGTCGAGCGCGTCGATCGTGAGGGCCAGAATCCGAGAGGTCACCCTGCAGTCTCACCGCGGGACGACCCACCTGTCACGGGAGATCTTGCTGTCACCGGAGATCTTGCCGGCGTCAACCGTCCAAGCGGTCGTGGAAGAACTCGAGCACGCGCTGCACGCTCGGCTCGTCGCGGTCCTCGGTCAGCACTCCGTGCTTGCGGCCCGGCAGCTCAACGGCGACGAAGCCGTCACCGAGCTCGCGACGCAGGGTGTCGAACCGACCGCCCACCGCCGGGTCGCCGGAGTAGCGCAGTCCCAGGACCGGGCAGCCGGCGGCCACGCGAGCCTTCACGCTGTCCAGGTCGGCAGGGCTCAGGTTCAGGTCGCGACCCCGGGCCGGAGTGACGGCGAACGGCATCGACGGCTGGGACAGGACCGGGGCGACGACCGAGGGGTCGACCATCATGGCCAGGGCGAATCCGCCGGTGGCGCACATCCCGAGCGCACCGACACCGGGTCCGCCCAGCTCGGCGTGCAGGTCCGCTGCCAGGGCGCGCAGCCAGGTCGTGATCGGCGAGGTCGTGTTCAGTGCCAGATTGGCGAACTCCGAGGAGATGCAGACCCGGGCCACCGACTTGGCGACGGTCCAGACATTCATCGGGTCGCCAGGGGTGCCGAACAGGGACGGCATCACGACCGTGAAGCCCGAGTCGACCACGTCCTGGGCGAACTGCTGGACCGTCGGAGTGATCCCGGGGATCTCGTGGACGATCACCACGCCCGGCCCGGTGCCCTGCCGGAAGACCGGCAAGGTCTTGCCGTCGGCGGTGAAGGAGCTCTCGGACCATCCAGCGAGCCCGTTCACGGTCAGGCCTTCGTGACGACGCAGTCGGCGAGCACCGGAGCACCGTCGCGCTCCGAGCGCGACGAGGCGATGGTCGCCGAGACCAGGATCTCGGCCCCCTCGTCCCAGGCCTGCACCCGGATGGTCTCACCGGGGTAGACGACGCCGGAGAAGCGCGCCTCCATGCCGCCGACCGCTGCGGCGTCACCGCCGAGCAGCTCGTCGGTGACGGTGCGGAGCACGATCCCGTAGGAGCAGCGGCCGTGCAGGATCGGGGCCGGGAAGCCGGCCGCCTGGGCGAAGCCCGGGTCGGAGTGCAGCGGGTTGCGGTCGCCGCAGAGCCGGTAGAGCAGCGCCTGCTGCGGGGTCACGTCGTAGCTGGTGTCGGCGTCCGGCTTGCGGTCCGGCAGCTCGACGGTGCGCTGATTGCCGCGGTCGCCGCCCCAGCCGCCCTCACCCTTGATGAACATCGAGGAGCGGGTGGTCCAGAGCTTCTCGCCGGACTCGGAGACGGCGACGCCCTCCTGCCAGAGGACGACGGCCTTGCCCTTGTCCCAGATGTCGCTGATCCGGTCCGAGACGGTCGCGGTGCCCGAGGTCGGGATCGGCCGGTGGACGATGAACTCCTGGGCGCCGTGCACGACCTGGGCCAGGTTGATGTCGCAGCCCGGCAGGTCCAGCTTGGGCGGCTCGTCGTCGTGGAACGTCGGCGCCACGATCGCGAACGACGGCAGCACCTGGAGGTTCTCGTCGTCGTTGGTGTAGCGGAGCGCCTTGGCGTCCAGGTTGTCGCCCGGGCGCGAGCCCGCGCCGATACCGAGGTGGTAGAGCAGCACGTCGCTGCTGGTCCACGAGAAGGTCTTGGTGGCCAGCTCGGCACCCAGCGCGATGTCGGGATCGATGGGCATCAGGAAGCGTCCTTCGCAATATCCAGGGCCGCCAGGTACCCGAAGGTCATCGCCGGTCCGATGGTGGCGCCAGGGCCAGCGTAGGTGTTGCCCATCACCGCGGACGAGCAGTTGCCGGCGGCGTACAGGCCCTCGATCACCGAGCCGTCGGCGCGCAGCACCCGGGCCCGCTCGTCGGTGACCAGGCCGCCCTTGGTGCCGAGGTCGCCCGGGACGATCTTGACCGCGTAGAACGGGGCCTGGTCGATGGTGTGCAGCGACGGGTTCGGCTTCACCGTCGGGTCGGAGTAGTACTTGTCGTACGCGCTCTCGCCGCGGTGGAAGTCCTCGTCGACGCCGGTGCCGGCGAAGCCGTTGAAGCGCTCGATCGTCGCCTTCAACGCCTCGGCCGGAACGCCGATGGCCTCCGCGAGGCCCTCGATCGTGCCTGACTTGCAGATCACGCCCTCCTTGAGCCAACGGCCCGGGAACGGCTGGCGCGGGCCGAGGCCGGCGAAGAGGTACCGGTTGCGGTAGCGCTGGTCGATGATCATCCAGCTCGGCACGTGGGTGACGCCGGTGGCCTCGCCCTTGTAGATCTCGTGGGTGGCCTCGACGTAGGGGAGCGCCTCGTTCATGTAGCGCTTGCCGGCGGCGTTGACGATGATCGAGCCGGGCAGGTTGCGCTCGGCCAGGCAGAACCACGGGCCGTTGGGGAGCGGGATCGTCGGGCCCCACCAGGCGTCGTCCATCAGGTCGATCTCGGCGCCGGCGGCGATGCCGGCCAGGATTCCGCCGCCCTGGTTGCTCGGCGCGCCGGTCGTCCAGTCGACCGAGGTCGGCTGCGGCTGGTACTTCTCGCGCATCTCCAGGTTCTTCTCGAACCCGCCGCTGCCCAGGATCACGCCGCGCTTCGCGCGAATCTCGTGAGGTGCTCCGTCGCGCAGCACCTTCACCCCGACCACGCGGCCGTTCTCGATGATCAGGTCGGTCAGCTCGGTCTCGTACTCGACCGGGACGCCGGCGTCCTGGACGCCCTTGCGCAGGCCGATCGCGATGGCGTTGCCCATCGCGAACATCTTCTTGCCGAGCAGCAGCGTCAGCAGCCGCATCAGGGTCGCGCGGATCAGGGTCAGCGGGCCCTTGAGGGTGCGCATGCCCAGGCTGATCTTCCGGAAGTCGGCCTGGGTGATGATCATGTTGGCCGGCGCCTTGCCGTACGGCGGGTGCAGGTGCTTGAGCTCGTCGCCGAGGAAGCGGGCGTCCAGCGGGATCGGCTCGACGGTGCGGCCGCGCGGGCGGCCACCGGGGGCCTCGGGCAGGTAGTCGGCGTACTCCGGCACCCACTTGAAGCGGACCGGGGTGTTCTCCTTGAGGAAGTCCATCAGCTCCGGACCGCGGTCCAGGTAGGTCTCCCGGCGGATCGCGGGCACCTTGTCGCCGACGATCGACTCCAGGTACAGGCGGGAGGCTTCCTCGTCGCCCGGGTCGACCTCGCCGGCGGCCTTGATCGCGTAGTTGCCCGGGATCCAGACGCCGCCACCGCTGCGTGCGGTGGAGCCGCCGAACCAGGGGGACTTCTCGATCAGGACGGTGTCGAGCCCGTTGCGGGCTGCGGCGATGGCGGCCGTCATCCCGGCGCCACCGGCACCGACGACGACCACGTCACAGGAGGCCTTCATGGCACAAAACTGTAACAGGTTCTATTATCGGTGTCGTGACCACTCAGGAAGCGATCGAGGCGGCGGTGACCCGGCTCGCAGAGGCCCAGCAGAGCGGGGTTCCGTGCGAGCCGGTGAGGGATCTGATCGGCACCGACGACCTGCCCGCGGCGTACGCCGTGCAGCAAGGTCTGGTGCAGGCACGGCTGGCGGCCGGAGCCGTCGTCGTCGGCCGCAAGATCGGCGCGACGAGCAAGGCCGTGCAGGACCAGCTCGGGGTCGACCAGCCCGACTTCGGCTACCTGCTCGACGAGATGGACGTCAGTGCCGCGGCGCAGCCCGGCGGCGCGCCGATCTCGATGGCGTCGCTGCTGCAGCCGCGCGTCGAGGCCGAGGTCGCGTTCCGTCTCGGCAAGGACCTGGACCTGCCCGAGGACGAGATCACGCTGGACGCGGTCCGCGACGCGGTTGCGGTGGCGATCCCGTCGCTGGAGATCGTCGACTCGCGCATCGCCGGCTGGCAGATCAAGTTCACCGACACCGTCGCGGACTGCGCCTCCAGCGCACTGTTCGTGGTGGGCACCGACGAGAAGACGCTCGACGAGATCAACCCGATCGACGTCGAGATGAGCCTGACCATCAACGGCGAGGTGAAGTCGTCCGGCAACGGCGCGGCCTGCCTCGGCGACCCGCTGGAGGCGCTGCGCTGGCTCGCCGTCCAGTCCGCCCGCTTCGGCGACCCGCTGCGTGCGGGCCAGCTGATCCTGTCCGGGGCCCTCGGCCCGTTCGTACCCTTCGCCGCGGGAGATGATGTCGTGGCGACCATCAGCGGGTTCGCCCCGCTCAGCGTGAAGTTCGGGAGTTGAGAATGGCAAAGCTGACCGCAGCCATCGTCGGGCCGGGGAACATCGGCACCGACCTGATGTACAAGCTGCTCCGCAGCGACGTCATCGAGCCACGCTGGATGGTGGGCGTCGACCCGACCAGCCCGGGCCTCGAGCGCGCGCGCAAGGAGGGCCTCGAGGCGACCGCAGAGGGGGTGGACTGGCTGCTCAAGCAGGACGAGCTGCCGGACTTCATCTTCGAGGCGACCAGCGCCTACGTGCACCGCGAGTACGCGCCCCGGTACGCCGAGGCGGGCATCAAGGCGGTCGACCTGACCCCGGCCGCCGTCGGTCCGGCCTGCATCCCGGCGGTGAACGGCAACGAGCACGCGGGTGCCGAGAACGTCAACATGATCACCTGCGGCGGCCAGGCCACCATCCCGATGGTGGCCGCGGTCTCGCGGGTCACGCCGGTCTCCTACGCGGAGATCGTGGCCTCGGTGGCCTCGCTGTCCGCCGGCCCCGGCACCCGCCAGAACATCGACGAGTTCACCCGGACCACCGCGGCCGGCGTGGAGACGATCGGGGGCGCCGCGCAGGGCAAGGCGATCATCATCCTGAACCCGGCCGAGCCGCCGATGATCATGCGCGACACGATCTTCTGCGCGGTGGCTGCCGACGCCGACCGCGACGCGATCACGAAGTCGGTCCACGACATGGTCACGGCCGTGCAGGACTACGTGCCCGGTTACCGGTTGCTGCAGGAACCTCAGTTCGACGACCCGTCGGTGGCCACGCGTGGCGCCACGAAGGTCTCCGTCTTCATCGAGGTCGAGGGCGCCGGCGACTTCCTGCCGCCGTACTCGGGCAACCTCGACATCATGACCGCCGCCGCGACACGCGCCGGCGAGGGAATGGCGCGCGCGATCCTGAACGGGAGCAACTGACATGACGATCAGCGGAGCACCGGAGCTCAACCAGCTCACCCGCACCTGGCGGGACACCGACCCGACGTCCGACCTGGACATCCGGCTCACCGACACCTGCCTGCGCGACGGCTCGCACCACAAGCGTCACCAGTTCACCGCCGAGGAGGTGCGCTCGATCATCGGCGCCCTCGACGAGGCGGGCGTGCCGGTCCTCGAGGTCACCCACGGTGACGGACTCGGCGGGTCGAGCTTCAACTACGGGTTCTCGCACACCCCGGAGCAGGAGCTCATCAAGATCGCGGCCGAGACCGCGAAGCAGGCGAAGATCGCCTTCCTGATGCTGCCCGGCGTCGGCACCAAGGACGACATCCGCGAGGCGCAGGGCAACGGCGGTTCGATCTGCCGGATCGCCACCCACTGCACCGAGGCCGACGTCTCCGAGCAGCACTTCCGGCTGGCGCGCGAACTCGGCCTGGAGACGGTCGGCTTCCTGATGATGAGCCACACCCAGCCGCCGGAGGTCCTGGCCAAGCAGGCCCGGATCATGGTCGACAGCGGCTGCCAGTGCGTCTACGTCGTGGACTCGGCCGGCGCGCTGATCCTCGAGGGCGTCTCGGACCGGGTCGCCGCGGTGGTCGCCGAGATCGGCCACGAGGCCACGGTCGGCTTCCACGGTCACGAGAACCTCGACCTCGGCGCGGGCAACACGGTGATGGCGGTCCGCGCGGGCGCCACCCAGATCGACGGCTCGGTACGGCGCTTCGGTGCCGGTGCCGGCAACACGCCGCTGGACGCGTTCGTCGGCATCTGCGACAAGCTCGGCTGGAAGACCGGTGTCGACTTCCTCAAGATCATCAACGCCTCCGAGGACGTGGTCCGCCCGGCGATGCCGGAGGAGTGCCGCCTGGACCGGATGACGATGATGATGGGCTACGCGGGGGTCTACTCCAGCTTCCTCAAGCACGCGGGCAACGCGGCCGAGCGCTACGGCGTCTCCGGCGCGGAGATCCTCGCCGAGGCCGGCCGGCGCAAGCTGATCGGCGGCCAGGAGGACCAGCTGATCGACATCGCGCTGAAGCTCAAGGAGCAGCAGGGCTGAGGGCCCGCTCGCGCACACCAGAAGGCCCCGCACCCGTTTCCGGGTGCGGGGCCTTCTGCCCCCAGATCAGATCGCGGCCCCAGTCGCGGTCTGCTGACGACGGCGTCGGGCGACCGCCGCCAGGATCAGGGCGCCGGCACCGGCGCCACCGAGGACGAACAGCAGCGGGTTGATGCCGCCGTCCTCGTTCGCGGACGGGGCGAGCACCTCGCCGCGGTCAAGCTGGTCAGCCGCGGACGGCTTGGACGAGTCCAGCGCCGGGACGACGGTCGGCTTGGCGGTCGGGGCGGCCTCGTCCGGCAGGTCGCACCCGGTGAAGCAGCCCTGGTCGAGCGGCGCGTTGTGGGCCGGGTCGTCCTCGGGGTCCAGCGCGACGAGCGGGCCGCCGTTGGTGACCTCCTGGTCCGGGGCCGGCGCGATGTCCTTCGGGCCCTCGGGGCCCTGGTTCCCGCCACAGCCGTGGGTGCACTTGGGCGGGTTCACGACGTCCTTCGGGCCGGACGGGACCGGCTTGGGCTGCGGCTTCGGGTCCACGACCGGGCCCGGCTGCACGGTGCCCAGGTTGCCCGGGCCGCTGGGGATGCCGTCGGCGTGGGCCGGGGCGGTGATGCTCATTCCGGCGACGGCGACGCCGGCGGCGAGGATCAGGCTCTTGATGCTGCGGTTCATGTCTACTCCTTGGTCTGGTGCGGCCTCCGCGGCGCGCTGTCAGGGGTAGGAGCAGGTGGGGGACGGAACCTTGCAGGTTTCTCGAGAACTTTTTTCGCAGACGCCGTCTGAGCGTGAACCCGGGGCTGAATGTGGCAAATGTCGGGAGCGGCGGCGCAGATCTCTGTTGCTTCCCGGGGGTCGTGGACGGAAAGGTAGAACGTGTTCTAGTATTGGTTCTAGTTGCACCCCAACGACGAGGAGAAGTCATGAGCCAGGCAGTTCTCGACGGCGTCCGTGACCTGCTGCCCACGCTGCGCGAGCGGGCAGACGAGGCGGAGCGGCTGCGTGTGGTCCCGGAGGCCTCCATCAAGGAGATCGCCGAGACGGGCTTCTTCAAGCTCCTGCAGCCCACCCGGTACGGCGGCCTGGAGTCGAGCCCGATCGACTTCTACGAGGGCGTCCGCCTGATCGCCGGCGCGTGCGGCTCGACCGGCTGGGTCTCCAGCGTGGTCGGCGTGCACCCCTGGCAGGTCGCGCTGTTCGCCGACGAGGCGCAGCAGGCCGTGTGGGGCAACGACCCGAACGTGCGGCTGTCCTCCTCCTACGCGCCGACCGGCAAGGCGACCCTGACCGAGGGCGGCTTCCGCCTCTCCGGCAAGTGGAGCTTCTCCTCGGGCTGCGACCACTGCCAGTGGGTCCTGCTCGGCGGTCTGGTGTTCAACGAGGACGGCAACGTCGTCGACTTCCGGACGTTCATGATCCCGCGGAGCGACTACCAGATCATCGACGTCTGGCACATGGTCGGTCTGGCCGGCACCGGCTCGAACGACATCGTCGTCGACGACGTCTTCGTCCCGGAGGCGTTCACTCTGTCGATGGGCGAGACCGGGCAGTGCAAGGGCCCGGGTCAGGCCGTCAACACCTCGAACCTGTACAAGCTGCCGTTCCACTCGGTCTTCACCACCACGATCTGCACCCCGATCATCGGCATGGCCTACGGCGCCTACGAGGAGCACGTGGACATGCAGCAGAAGCGGGTCCGCGCGGCGTACCTGGGGGAGAAGGCCTCGCTCGACCCGTTCGCGGCGGTCCGCATCGCCCGCGCCTCCAGCGACATCGACGCCGCCTGGGCGCTCGCGATGAACAACATCCGCGAGGAGATGGCGCTGGTCGAGAAGGGTGAGGAGATCCCGCTGGGCCTGCGCCTGAAGGTCCGCCGCGACCAGGTGCTCGGGACCCAGCGCGCGATCGACGCGATCGACGCCCTCTTCGAGGCCTCCGGCGGCCGCGCGCTCGCCAACGGCACCTACCTGCAGCGGGCCTGGCGCGACGCCCACGCCGGTCGCGTGCACGCCGCCAACGACCCCGAGCGGGCGCTGCAGATGTACGGCGCCCACGAGTTCGGTCACAAGGTCGACCCGGGGATGTACTGAGCCTCATGGCTGACTACTCCAAAGAAGCCACGCGCCGGTCCGCCAAGGCCGGCGACATCACCCTGAACTACTACGAAGCCGGCGAGGCGAAGGCCGACGTCGGGGCGGGACTGCCGTTCGTGCTGCTGCACGGTGGCGGTCCGGGTGCCTCGGCGTGGAGCAACTTCGGCTCGGCGCTGCCGCGGTTCGCGGAGAACTTCCGCACCCTGCTGGTTGACCAGCCCGGGTTCGGGCAGTCCGACAAGCCCGAGGTGGGCGCGAACTACTTCCGGCACTCGGCGTCGTACCTGGTGAAGTTCCTCGACGAGCTGCAGATCGAGAAGGTGCACCTGCTCGGCAACAGCCTCGGCGGCGGCACCGCGACCCGGTTCGCGCTGGAGTACCCCGAGCGGGTCGGTCGCCTGGTGCTGATGGGCCCGGGCGGGCTGTCCCTGAACCTCTTCCACGCGGACCCGACCGAGGGCGTCCAGCGGCTGATGGACTTCTCGATGGACCCGAGCCGCGAGGCGCTGCGGAAGTTCATCTCGAGCATGGTCGTCAACCAGGCCCTGGTCACCGACGAGCTCGTCGAGGAGCGGTTCGCCGACGCGACCGCGCCCGGCTCGCTGGAGGCGATGCGCTCGATGGGCGCCTCGTTCTGGAACCCGGAGTGGGCCGAGGACGGCATGCTCTGGCGCGAGGTGCACAAGCTCCGCAAGCAGACCCTGCTCACCTGGGGGCGCGAGGACCGGGTCAACCCGCTCGACGGTGCCCTGGTGGCGCTCAAGACGATGCCGAACGCCCGCCTTCATGTCTTCCCGAACTGCGGGCACTGGGCCCAGATCGAGGCGGCCGAGGAGTTCGCCACGGTCTGCACGGACTTCTTGGCGGCTCACCACGAGAGGGAGAAGAAGTCATGACCATCGACATCAAGTCCATGGGCTACATCCGGGTGGCTTCGACCGACCTGTCCCAGTGGACGACGTTCGCGGGCAAGGTGCTGGGTCTCGCCGAGGGCCGCGGCCCGAACCCGGAGAACCAGTACTGGCGGATCGACGCGGTCTCCGCGCGCATCGTCGTGGTCCCCTCCGACGTGGACCAGCTCCAGGCCACCGGCTGGGAGGTCGCCGACCACGTCGCGCTGCAGAACGCCCGCGTGCACCTCAAGCAGGCCGGTGTGGTCTTCGAGGAGGGCACCCCGGACGAGCTGGCCGACCGCCGGGTCCAGGAGCTGATCCGGTTCACCGACCCGTGGGACAACGTCTTCGAGCTCTTCCACGGCATCACCTACGAGTCGCGCCCGGTGGTCACGCCGTACGCCGCGACGTTCGTGACCGCCGACCAGGGCATGGGCCACATCGTCATTCCCGTCCTCGATGACGTCGAGGCGCTGCGCTTCTACACCGAGGTGCTCGGCTTCCGGCTGCGTGACTCGATGAGCATGCCCGGCGAGTTCGTCGGCAAGGAGCCGGGCTCGAAGGTCTGGCTGCGCTTCCTCGGCGTGAACCCGCGCCACCACAGCCTGGCGTTCCTGCCGATGCCGAACCCGTCCAAGTGCGTGCACGTGATGCTCGAGGTCGACAAGCTCGACCACGTCGGCCGTGCGCTGGAGCGGGTCAAGAAGTTCGGCGCGCCGCTCTCGGCCACCCTGGGCCGGCACATGAACGACGAGATGGTGTCGTTCTACGTGAAGTCGCCGGGTGGTTTCGATGTCGAATTCGGCTGCGAGGGTCTGCAGGTCGACGACGCCCGTTGGGTCGCCCGCGAGAGCACCGCCGTCTCGTACTGGGGCCACACGTTCGGCGGGGGCCAGTAACCCGTGAATACTGCGTCGTCTAAGGGGGGTGGGGTGACACACCGTATCGAGGGGGACGTCCCCGAGGGGATGAACCCGGACGCGCGCGCGACCTGGCCCAGCCAGGAGCTGGTGCAGTCGTGGCTCGGCAACGAGCTCGACTTCGAGCTGCGCCTCGGTGAGCACACCCCGATCCCGGACGACCCGGAGGCCGCCGCGCAGGCGCGCAAGTTCCGCGACGTCCTCGGCCTGTTCTGCAGCGGCGTCACCGTGGTCACCTCGGTCTCCGAGGGCAAGCCGGTCGGGATGACCTGCCAGTCGTTCTCCTCGGTGTCCCTGGAACCGCCGCTGATCATGTTCAGCCCGGCGAAGACCTCACGGGCCTGGCCGCTGATCCGCCGTGCCGGCTACTTCTGCGTGAACATCCTGGCCGCCGACCAGTCCGAGCTCTCCAACGGGATGGCGACCAAGGGCGAGGAGAAGTTCGACGGCGTCGCGTGGACCACGGCCACCACCGGAGCCCCCGTCATCGAGGGCGTGCTCGGCTACATCGACTGCCAGGTGCAGCAGGTGGTCGAGGCCGGTGACCACTACATCGTGGTCGGCCTGGTCAAGGAGCTGTCCTTCGGCGACCGCAGCGGCGGCTCGAAGGTCGACCCGCTGCTGTTCTTCCAGGGCAAGTACACCCAGCCGCAGTAGCCGCAGCGACCCTCGCGGCGCGTGCCTGAGAACTTCTCAGCAAACCGGTGCAGGATGCGGCCATGACTGACGCAACCGTCCCTGCCGCCGTGCCGCCGGACTCCGGCCACCCGGCGTACGTCAAGGTCGCCGAGCAGCGCGCTTCGCAGCTCCAGCTGCGCGTCGCCGACGCGATCACCAAGTTCGCGGGCTCGATGAACTTCGTGTACCTGCACGCGCTGATCTTCGGCGTCTGGATGCTCGTCGTCGAGAAGTCGCCCTGGCCGACCCTGACCCTGGTGGTCTCGCTGGAGGCGATCTTCCTCTCGACGTTCGTGATGATCGGGCAGAACCGGCAGGCGGAGTTCCAGCAGGCGAAGGCCGACCACGACTTCGTCGCCCAGGAGCTGGAGCTGAAGACCAACACCGACCTCACCCGCGAGATCCACCGGCTGACCACGGAGCTGCACCGGCGCACGATGGGCGACGGCTGACGGATACCGTTGTCCGGTGATCCCGGTCTACCCCGACTCGCCGACCGTCGTGGCTGCCACGGAGGCGGCCCTGGCGGAGGTCGCCGAGCTCGGTGACGACGCCTCGACCGACTTCGCGGTGCGGTTGCTGCGCAACTTCCTCGGTCTGTGCGAGAACCCCCGCACCCGCCAGCACATGCTGCGGATGGTGCGCGGGTCGGTGGGCAGCGCCCGTGCCGGGCAGGCGTTCTACCGGGTGCTCAACCGGAGCGTGGTGAACCCGGCGGCCAAGGCGACCGGGTTCCACGCCTCCGCGCTGCGGGTGGAGCTCGTCTGCGGTCAGCTCGTCGGTCTGGCGATGATGCGCTACGTCCTCCAGGTCGAGCCGGTCGCGTCCACGCCGGCTGACGAGATCGTCCGCCAGTTCGCACCCGCGATCCGGGCCACGCTGCAGCCTTCCTAGGGGCTGTGGACGGCGACCCGCACGGGTCGCGTGCATCGGTGAGGGTGTGCCGATGCAGTCCTCCCTCCACCCGTCCGCACTTCTTGAACCGTTCACGCCGGCGATGGCCGCCCGGGCCGGCATCGGTCGCTCGGCCCTGGAGCGGCTGCTGCGCCAGGGCCGGATCATCCGGGTCCTGCGAGGCGTCTACCTCGACGCCGAGGTCGATCCGGACCGCTCGCTGCGCGCCCGCGCGCTCGCACTCGTGGTGGGGCGGCGCCACCTGGTCGTGGACCGGACCGCCGCCTGGGTCCACGGGGGCGAGCGGATCGAACCCGCCGCGCGGACGGCGGTGCCGCTCGACCTGCACGGACGTCGTCGCCACCTGGGCGGTGAGCTGCCGCTGGGGCCGCAGGACGTGGTGCGGCTCGGACCGGTCCGGGTGACCTCACCGCTGCGGACGGCGCTCGACGTCGCGCGCCGGCTCGCTCCGGACCGGGCGCTGGCCGCGCTCGACGGGATGCTGCGCTCCGGCTCGCTCGAGCACCGCCGACTGCTCGCCGCAGCCGGGTCGCTGCTCGGTCAACCGGGCGCGACCCAGGGACGGGAGCTGATCGCGATGGCCGATGCTCGGGCCGTTGACGGCGCGGAGTCGGTGCTGCGGCTGTGCTGGCTCAACGCCCGGATGCCGACCCCCGTTCCGGGCCTGGTGGTCAACGGGCACCGGCTGGCGCTGGCGCTGCCGACCCAGCGGTTCGCCGTCAGCCTGGAGGACGTGCCGGCGTTCGTCGACTGGCCGGCGCAGGAGTGGCGGGTGCTGGCGCTGGACCGGGGCCGGGTGCTCGCCGGCGACCGGGGCTACCTGTCGGAGCACCTGGAGCGCGAGTTTCACCAGCACCTGTTGAGCGCTGTCCACGGCCTCAACGTCTAGATTCGCGGGCATGGATGCGATCGGGCTGGGCTGGCGCACCGACCTCGCGGTGCTCCGGTACGGCGGCTCGGCGGTGGAGGAGCACCCGGACCACCTGGTGGTGCGGACGCCGGCCAACCCGACGTACCACTGGGGCAACTTCGTCCTGGTCACCGATCCGGAGGCCGCCGACGACGCCGACCGCTGGCGTGCGCGGTTCGGGGCGGAGTTCCCCGAGGCGCGGCACCTGGCCATCGGCCTGCCCGGTCAACCGGACGCGGCCGCCTGGCAGGGGACCGAGATCGAGGCCAGTGATGTCCTGGTCGCGACCGGTGCGGTGGCGACGCGCGACCTCGCCGACGGCTACACGGTCCGCCCGATCGAGAGCGCGGAGGACTGGGCCGCCTCGACCGCACTCAACGACGAGCACTACCCCGGCGAGCTCGAGTTCGCCCGGCTGCGCTCTCAGATCCGGTCACGGATGGTCGAGGCAGGCCACCTGACCTGGTTCGGCGCCTTCACGCTCGACGGGGACCGGCTGGTCTCAGAGCTCGGCATCGTCCCGGTCGAGGCCGGGCTCGCCCGCTACCAGAGCGTGCTGACCCACACCGAGCACCGTCGACGAGGGCTGACCGGCCACCTGCTCGGCGTCGCGGCGCAGCACGCCCGCTCGGCGGGGGAGACCACGCTGGTGATCATCGCCGATGCGAACAGTGCTGCCGGGCGGCTCTACCGCGCAGCCGGGTTCGCGCACACCGAAACCGCGTGGCAGGCCTACGTGCCGCCCGCTCGCGAGTCCGACTAGGCCCCGAGCGCCTCGATGGCCTCGGCGATCGAGAGCGTCCGCTTGGCCGACTCGACGTGCAGGTTCTCGACCATCCGGCCGTTGTAGGTCACCACGCCACCGGTCGAGGACTCGAAGGCCTCGATCAGTCCGCGCGCGTCCTCGACGGCCTTCTCCGACGGAGCGAACGCGGTGTTCGCGCCCTCGACCTGACCCGGGTGGATCAGGGTCTTGCCGTCGAAGCCCATCTCGCGACCCTGCTGGCACTCGGCGAGGAATCCCTCTTCGTTCTTCACGTCGTTGTAGACGCCGTCGATGATGACCTTGCCGGTGGCGCGCGCGGCGAGCAGCGCCAGCGACAGACCGGTGAGCAGCGGCTGGCGGCCGGGCACGTGCTCGGCGTACAGCTCCTTGGCCAGGTCGTTGGTGCCCATCACCAGCACGGTCAGCCGGTCGGAGGCTGCGGCGATCTCCTCGGCGTGCAGCATCGCGTACGGCGTCTCGACCATCGCCCAGAGCTTGGTGTGCTCGGGTGCGCCGTGGTCCTCCATCGCGGCGACCAGGGTGCGCACGGCGGCGGCCGAGTTCACCTTCGGGACCACGATCGCGTCCGGGCCGGCGGCGCAGGCGGCGGCCATGTCCTCGTCGTGCCACTCGGTGTCGGCACCGTTGATCCGGATGGTCAGCTCGCGGTTGCCGTACTCACCGGAGGCCACGGCAGCGCACGCGGCAGCCCGCGCAGCGGGCTTCGCGTCGGGGGCGACGGCGTCCTCGAGGTCGAGGATCAGGCCGTCGCACGGGATCGTCTTGGCCTTCTCCAGCGCACGCTCGTTGGAGGAGGGCATGTACAGCACGGAGCGACGGGGACGAAACACCGGGCTGGTTGAGCTTGTCGAAACCATCTCTCAGGCCTCCAGCGTGATCGCGTCGTAGGAAGCCTTCAGGTCGGGGTCGATCGCGGCGAGCTGCTCGGCCAGGGCGACCATGACCTTGCACTGCTTGACCGAGGCGTCGTCCTCCATCTTGCCGTCGAGCATCACCGCGCCGGTGCCGTCGCCCATGGCGGCGATGACGCGGCGGGCGTGCTTCACGTCCTCGACCGAGGGGGAGAAGACCCGGTTGGCGATCTTGATCTGGACCGGGTGCAGCGACCAGGCGCCGACGCAGCCGAGCAGGAAGGCGTTGCGGAACTGGTCCTCGCAGGCGACCTCGTCCTTGATGTCGCCGAACGGGCCGTAGTACGGGTAGATGCCGTGCATCGCGCAGGCGTCGACCATCCGGGCGATCGTGTAGTGCCACAGGTCCTGCTGGTACGTGGTGCGATCGGCGTCGTAGACCGGGACGTCGAGCTCGTTGCGCGGCGGGTCCTGGCGCACCAGGTAGCCGGGGTGACCGCCGCCGACGCGGGTGGTCTTCATCCGGCGGTCGGCGGCGAGGTCGGCCGGGCCGAGGGAGAGGCCCTGCATGCGCGGGGAGGCGGCGCAGATCTCCTCGATGTTCGCGACGCCGCGCGCGGTCTCCAGGATCGCGTGCACCTGGAGGGGCTTGGTGATGCCGGCCTTCGCCTCGAGCTGGGCCAGGATCCGGTCGATGTAGTGGATGTCCTCGGCGCCCTGGACCTTGGGGACCATGATCACGTCGAGCTTCTCGCCGATCGCCGGCACCAGCGTGGTCAGGTCGTCGAGCACCCAGGGGGAGTCGAGGGAGTTGATCCGGGTCCAGAACTGGGTGGGTCCGCTGGTGCTTCCAAGATTGGCGACCGACTGACCGATCTTGACCAGGCCCTCGCGGGCGATCTCCTTGTTCTCCGCCTTGACGGCGTCCTCGAGGTTGCCGAGCAGCACGTCGACGGTGCCGACCATGTCCGGGACCTTGGCGGCCATCTTCTCGTTGCCGGGGTCGAAGAAGTGGATCGCGCGGCTCGGTCGGGCTGGGATCTCCCGGAGGGGAGCAGGGGCTCCGACGGCGAGGGGCGCGAAGAAATCCTTGGCGGAACGCATGTGCCGGAAGTTATCACCGGGACTTACCGGCCGGTATGACGCATCTGACAGGCGGATACCCTGCGCGAGTGCAAGATCTCACACCGTTCCGCGTCGGGTTCGTCCCCGGGGTGACCCCCGACAAGTGGGACCGCTCGTGGACCGAGCACGAGCGGGCGTCGCGGCGCTGGCGGCGCCTGGAGCTGGTGCCGGTGGCGGTGGTCGACCAGGCGCGGCTGCTGCGCGAGGGCGCGCTGGACATGTGCCTGGTCCGCGGCGAGATCGACCGCGACGGCCTGCACCTGGTCGCGCTCTACCGGGAGGTCCCGGTCGCGGTGGTCGCCAAGGATCACCCGGCCACGGCGTACGACGAGCTGACCCTGGCCGACCTGGCCGATGAGCTGGACATCCTCCAGGAGTTCACGGACCTGGACCTGCCGATGGCGATCGAGACGGCGGCGGCCGGCTCCGGATACGTGCTGGTGCCGATGTCGCTGGCCCGGCTGCACCACCGCAAGGACGTGGAGTACCGCCCGGTGACCGATGCCGAGGAGTCCCCGATCGGGCTGGCGTGGCTGGTCAGCCGGGACGACGAGGACTGCCAGCAGTTCGTCGGGGTTGTCCGCGGACGGACCGCGCGCAGCAGCCGCTGACCGGCAGATTTTTCGGCACCTCAGGGTTCATCTAAGGCATCTTCCCGATGTGGCGCCCTACCTCAGATAGCGAGAGTGAGGGCGTCACCTGGAGAGGATGCCCGCAATGCCCGATCTGCCCTGCCAGACCCACGCTGATCTGTTCTTCGCTGACGCCCAGGCCCAGCTCGCCGTCGCCCGCGACATGTGCGCTGGCTGCCCGGTGAAGGACCTCTGCCTCGCGGGCGCGCTCGAGCGCCACGAGCCGCACGGCGTCTGGGGCGGCCAGATCTTCCTCAACGGCATCGCTGTGGACCGCAAGCCCCCGCGTGGCCGGCCCCGGAAGCACGCCGCCTGACCAGACGCCCGGACCGGCCTGTGGAAGACTCGCCGGGCTCGTTCACCTGTTGTTCACCGAGTGGTGGTCAGAATGCACGTGTGCCTACCCCCGAGTGGCACTCTCTCTCCCAGGAGCAGCCCGTGGACGCACCAGGAATCGAGCAGCAGATCAGCACCATCGTGGAGGACCTCAGCAAGGAGTTCTCCACGACGCACAGCAGGGAGCAGGTCCAGTCGATCATCGACCGCTGGCGTCAGGACATCGAGCCGTCGGCGAAGATCCAGGACTTCATCGCGGTGCTCGTGCGCCGCTTCGCCCGGGAGGAGATCGTCGCGGGGCTGAAGCCGGCCCGCGTGGCCGTCTAACCCAGGAGTGCGGCCCGGAGCCGGTGAGCCGGGCCGTTGAGCTGGGACAGCGCGTGCGCCCGTTTGAACACGAGGTGCGCGTCGTGCTCCCAGGTGATCGCGATACCGCCGTGCAGCTGCACCATCTCGGCGGCGACGAGGTCGAAAGCATCCGAGCAGTAGGAGCCTGCGGCCGCGGACCGGCGCTCCACGGTGGCGAGGGTCTCGGGACCGGGTGAGGCGAGGTACGCAGCCGCCGCGGCGGTCGCGCCCCAGCTCGCCGAGCGCGAGGCCTCGACCTTGACCAGCATGTCGGCCATCCGGTGCTTGAGCGCTTGGAAGGAACCGATCTGGCGGCCGAACTGGACGCGCTCCTGGGTGTAGCCGACCGTCATGTCCAGGGCCCGCTGCATCCCGCCGACCTGAAGCGCAGTGACCAGTGCGACCGCGATCGCGCGCACGTCAGCGGGCGTCGCTGCGGGCTGCTCGGCAGCGCCGATCCGCAGCGTCTGGTCCATGGCGTCCGTGCGGTCGGAGGGCTCGAGCACCAGGTCGCCCAGCGTGAACGGCAGCACCTCGCCGGCGGCCAGCCGGGGGAGCAGGTCGGACTTCTCGTCGTCGGTACCGTGCAGCAGCGTCTGGGCCGCGAGCAGTGCGCTGGCCAGCAGCGGTGCCGGGGTGAGGAACTCGCCGAGCACCTCGAGGACGACCGCGGTCTCGACCAGCGAGGCCCCGAAGCCGTCGTACTCCTCGGGCACGGCCAGCGCCGCGACGCCGACCTGCTCGCAGAGCGCGGACCACAGCGCTTCGTCGTACCCGGCGTCCGTCGCGATCGCGGCGCGCACCGCCGCGCTGTCGGACCGCTTGGTCAGCAGCGCCCGGACGGTCGCGGCGAGCTCGTCCTGCTCCTCGGTGCGTGCGAAGTGCATCAGCCCGCCACTCCGGTCAGCGTCTCGAGCACGCGTCCGCGGTGGTACGCCGGCGTGCCCCAGGCCGTCACCAGCGCGCGGATCCGGTTGAGCCAGAGCGACAGGTCGAACTCGGCGGTGTAGCCGATCGCGCCGTGCACCTGCAGGCCGGTCCGGGCGGCCAGGTAGGCGGCGTCGGAGGCGTAGACCTTCGCGGCCGAGACCGGGATCTCGCCGAGCGCGGCGCCCAGGACCAGCGGGCGGGCGAAGTCCAGCGCGATCCGTACGTCGGCCAGCTGGTGCTTGATCGCCTGGTACGAACCGATCTCGCGCCCGAACTGCTTGCGCTGCTTCACGTAGGTGACCGAGTCGGCGAGCACCCGCTCGCCGGCGCCGACGAGCTGCGCAGCGCAGGCAAGGACGGCGCGATCGAGCGCAGCGACATCGAACGCGTCCGCGCCGGTCACCTCGGTGAGCGAACGGGTCGTGTCGATCGACGGGTGCGAGGCACCAGCGACCCCGGACAGCAGCCGCGCGACCTGTGCGTCCGCGGCGTACGGGGCCAGCGGAGCGGCGGCAGCGGTGACCATCTCACCCTCGAGCTGCGGTGCCAGGGCCGCGGACTCGATCCACGGTCCGACGGCGAGCTCGCGGCCGAGCACCTCGAAGGCGACGACGAGGTCGACCAGGGTGCCGCCCAGTCCGCCCTCGTCCTCGGGAACGACCAGCGCGGTCAGGCCCAGGTCAGCCAGGCGCTTCCACAGCGCGACGCCCGGTGCGGTGTCACCGGACGCCCACGCCCGCGCAACGGCGACGGAGTCGGAGGCGCGCATCAGGTCCGTGATCGCCTCGCCGAAGGCGACCTGGTCCTCGGTCAGCTCGAACTTCACTTCGCGGTCTCCTTTCCAGCGGGTCCCTTCGGCTCCCGCGGGAGGCCGAGGATCCGCTCGGCGACGATGTTGCGCTGGATCTCGTTGGTCCCGGCGTAGATCGGGCCGGAGAGGGAGAAGACGTAGCCGTCCATCCACGGAGTGTCGAGCAGCTCGGCGTCGGCGCCGAGCAGGTCGAGCCCGGCCTCGTGGATCGCGATGTCCAGCTCGCTCCAGAACACCTTGTTCACCGAGCCGGCCGCGCCCATCTCGCCGCCGTCGGCGAGCCGGGTGACGGTGCCCCAGGTGAAGAGGCGGTAGGCCTGCGCGCCGATCCACGCGTCCACCACGGCGTCCCGGACCTGCGGAGCGTCAGCTCCGCGGTCCTTCCACAACTCGAGCAGACGGTCGGCCGCGGCGCAGAAGCGGCCCGGCGAGCGCAGCGAGAGGCCGCGCTCGTTGCCGGCAGTGCTCATCGCGACGTTCCAGCCGGCTCCGACCGCACCGAGCACGTCGGCGTCCGGCACGAAGACGTCGTCGAAGAAGATCTCGGCGAAGCCCGCCTCGCCGTCGAGCTGGGCGATCGGGCGCACGGTGATGCCCTCGGCGTCCAGCGGGAACAGGTAGTAGGTCAGGCCGGCGTGCTTCTCGCTGGTGGGGTCGCTGCGGAACAGACCGAAGCCCCAGTGGGCGAAGGTCGCGCGCGAGGACCAGGTCTTCTGACCGTTGAGGACCCAGCCGCCGCGGGCGTCGTCGCGCACCGCGGTCGAGCGCAGCGAGGCGAGGTCCGACCCAGCCTCGGGCTCGGACCACGCCTGCGCCCAGATCTTTTCCCCGGTGGCCATCGACGGCAGGAACCGGGCCTGCTGCTCGGGGGTGCCGTGGTCGAAGATGATCGGGGCGAGCAGGAAGATGCCGTTCTGGCTGACCCGGCCCGGTGCGCCGGCGCGGTAGTACTCCTCCTCGAAGATGACCCACTCGACGAGCGAGGCCTCGCGGCCACCGACCTCGCGCGGCCACGACACGACGGAGAGCCGCTCGGCGGCGAGCTTGGCCTCCCACTCCTGGTGCAGGGCCCAGCCCTCGGCGGTGTCCATCGAGGGGAGCGGCTCGGCCGGGACGTTCGCCTCCAGCCAGGCCCGCACCTCCGCCTGGAACGCCAGCTCCTCCGGGGTCAGATCGAGATTCACCGTGCTCCTCGCAGGTCGTTCTTCAGCACCTTGCCGCCGGCGTTGCGGGGGAGCACGTCGATGAACTCCACCTGCCGGGGCGCCTTGTAGTTCGCGAGCCGCTCCCGGGCGAACGCGATCACGTCCTCCTCGGTGACCGCGGCGTCGGGCCGGCGTACGACGTAGGCCTTGCCGACCTCGCCCATCCGGTCGTCGGGCACGCCGATCACCGCGACGTCGGCGATGCCGTCGTGGCGGGCCAGCGCCTGCTCGATCTCAGCGGGGTACACGTTGAACCCGCCGGAGATGTACATGTCCTTGAGGCGGTCGGTGATCCGCAGGTTCCCGGCGTCGTCGAGCGTGCCCACGTCCCCGGTGTGCAGCCAGCCGTCGGCGTCGATCGCGTTGGCCGTCGCCTCCGGGTCGTCGAGGTAGCCGAGCATCACGATGTCCCCGCGGACCAGCAGCTCGCCCTCGTCGCCGATCCGGGTCTCCACGCCCGGGATCGCGCGACCGCAGGTGGTCGCCACCAGCTCGTCGGAGTCGCCCTCGCGGCACATCGTCACGACGACGGCCTCGGTCATGCCGAAGGCGGTGTAGACGTTGTCGATGCCGAGGCCCTCGGGTGCGGCGGCGCGCATCCTCTCGATCAGCACGACGGGGACCACCGCGGCGCCGGTGATGGACAGCCGCAGCGACGACAGGTCGCGCGCAGCCCGGCCCGGCGCGTCGAACAGGGAGGTGAAGATCGTCGGGGCACCGGGAAGCAGCGTGATCTGCTCGCGTTCGATCAGGTCCATCACGCCGTCGACGTCGAAGGTCGCGACCGGGTACAGCGTCGCGCCGGTCAGCAGCCCGACGACGATGCCGATCTTGTAGCCGAAGGAGTGGAAGAACGGGTTGACCACCAGGTACCGGTCGTCGCTGCTGACCCCGCCGATCTCGGCCCACGCTGCCGAGACGGCGATCGTCTGGCGGTGGGCACTCATCGCGCCCTTCGAGCGGCCGGTGGTGCCGGAGGTGAACAGGATGTCCGCCACATCCTCGGCGGAGACCGCGTCCGCGCGAGCGTCAGCGAGCGCCACCGACTCCACACCGAGCTCCGCGAGGTCGGAGAACCCGACCACCGAGTCGGCAGCCGACGATCCGGGAAGCGCGACCAGCGCCAGCAGCGCGGGCAGCTCGCCGACGGCGCGCAGCTCGCTGACCTGGTCGCGGTCGAGGAAACCGTTGTCGACCACGAAGATCTTCGCGCCCGTGCGCAGCGCGATGTCGTGCGCCTCGTGCCCGGTGTAGCGGCTGTTGATCGGGACCAGCGTGCCCCCGGCGTACGACGCGGCCAGGCCGGCGACGATCCAGTCGGTGCTGTTCGGAGCCCAGATGCAGACCCGGTCCCCGGGCTCGAGCCCGAGGGCGACGTACCCGGCAGCGGCGGTGCGAACCTGGTCGAGGAGCTCGCTGAAGGCGACGGTCCGGTCGCCCTCGACGACGGCAGCCTTGGAGCCGTGCGCTTCGGCCGCCGTTCGCAGCGCGGCCGGCAGCGTGGTCGGACCCAGCGTGTGCGCCACCCGTCCTCCTTCTCCGATACCAAGCAAGTGCTTGGTAGGCTACTCTACACGGACAGAGCCCGATTTTGGTGTCCCGGCAGAGGAGCAACAGTGGACCTGAGCGACAGCAGTGAGGACAAGGCCTTCCGGGCCGAGGTCCGGGGCTGGCTCGAGGACAACCTGGTCGGCGAGTTCGCCGCGCTGAAGGGGCTGGGCGGCCCGGGCAAGGACCTGGAGGCGCACGACGAGCGCCTGGAGTGGGACCGGCACCTGGCCAAGCACGGCTGGACCTGTATCGGCTGGCCGACCGAGTACGGCGGCCGCGGGCTGACCCTGATGCAGCAGGTGATCTTCCACGAGGAGTACGCCCGCGCCAACGCACCGTCCCGGGTCAACCACCTCGGCGAGGAGCTGCTCGGGCCGACCCTGATCCACTTCGGCACCGACGCCCAGAAGGAGCGCTTCCTGCCGCGGATCCGCGAGGTCAGCGAGCTGTGGTGCCAGGGGTACTCCGAACCGAACGCCGGCTCCGACCTGGCGAACGTGGCCACCAAGGCCCGGCTCGAGGGTGACGAGTGGGTCATCGACGGCCAGAAGGTCTGGACGAGCCTGGCCCAGTTCGCCGACTGGGTCTTCGTGATCGCCCGCACCGAGCCCGGCTCGCAGCGGCACCACGGCCTCAGCTTCCTGCTGGTGCCGCTGGAGCAGGACGGCGTCGAGATCCGCGGAATCGAGCAGCTCACCACCGGGGCCGAGTTCAACGAGGTGTTCTTCACCGGTGCGCGCACCGCCGCCGACCTCGTCGTCGGTGAGCCGGGCAACGGCTGGGGCGTCGCGATGGGCCTGCTCGGGTTCGAGCGCGGGGTCTCCACCCTCGGTCAGCAGGTCGGCTTCCAGCGCGAGCTCGCGTCCCTGGTCGAGCTGGCGCGCGCGAACGGCGCCATCGACGACCCGGTCATCAAGGACCGGCTCGCCCGCGCCGACGCCGAGCTTGAGGTGATCCGGCTCAACGCGCTGCGCACGCTCTCGGAGGAGCAGGCGCCCCAGCAGGCCAGCATCGCCAAGCTGCTCTGGGCCACCTGGCACCGCACGCTGGGCGAGATCGCGATGGACGTCCTCGGCACCGGCGGGCTCACCGCAGGTTCGGGCTACGACCTCGACGAGTGGCAGCGCCTCTTCCTGTTCACCCGAGCGGACACGATCTACGGCGGGTCCGACGAGATTCAGCGCAACATCCTTTCCGAGCGTGTGCTCGGCCTACCGAGAGAGTCCCGATGACCGCGACCCGCCCCGAGCAGCCCACTCCCGACTACGTCCCGGCCCACGGCCTCCTGGCGGACAAGGTCGTCGTCGTGACGGCTGCGGCGGGCGCCGGGATCGGCGCCAGCGTCACCCGGCGCGTGCTCGAGGAGGGCGCCAAGGCGGTCGTCCTCTCCGACACCCACGAGCGTCGCGTCGCCGAGGCGCACGAGGCGCTGGCGGCCGAATTCGGCGCCGACCGGGTGCTCTCGACAACGTGCGACGTCACCCACGAGGACGACGTCCAGGCGCTGCTCGACCTGGCCGACACCGTCGGAGGTGTCGACGTGATGATCAACAACGCCGGCCTCGGGGGCACCGCCAGCGTGCTGGAGATGACCGACGAGCAGTGGTCGAAGGTCCTCGACATCACCCTCACCGGGACCTTCCGGAGCGTGCGCGCGGCCAGCAACCGGATGATCGCCAACGGCACCCGCGGCGTCATCGTGAACAACGCCAGCGTCATCGGCTGGCGCGCCCAGGAGGGCCAGGCGCACTACGCCGCCGCCAAGGCCGGTGTGATGGCGCTGACCCGCTGCGCTGCCCTGGACGTCGCCCCGCACGGGATCCGCGTCAACGCCGTGAGCCCGAGCCTGGCGATGCACCCCTTCCTGGCGAAGGTGACCTCCGACGAGCTGCTGCACGAGCTCAAGCAGCGCGAGGCCTTCGGGCGCGCTGCCGAACCGTGGGAGGTGGCGAACGTGATGGTCTTCCTCGCGAGCGACTACTCCTCCTACCTGACCGGCGAGGTGATCAGTGTCAGCAGCCAGCACGCCTGAGTCGCCCGAGAACGGGCGCAGCCGGCGCGACGAGCTGCTCGCCATCGCGGCGGGCCTGTTCGCCGAGCGCGGGTTCAAGAACACGACCGTGCGCGACATCGCCGACGCGGCCGGGATCCTGTCGGGAAGCCTGTACCACCACTTCGACTCCAAGGAGTCGATGGTCGACGAGCTGCTCGACACCTTCCAGACCGAGCTCTGGAAGAAGTACGACGCCATCGAGGCCAGCGACCTGACCCCGAAGGCCAAGCTCGAGGCGATCGTCCGGGCCTCGTTCGAGGCGATCGGCGAGCACCGGGACGAGGTGGCGATCTTCCAGAACGACGCTCTCCACCTGGCCACCTTCGAGCGCTTCGGCTACCTCATCGAGCGGAACCGGAAGTTCCGCACGCTGTGGACCAGCCTGCTCGAGGCGGGCGTCGCCAGCGGCGAGCTGCGGGCCGACCTCGACGTCGCCCTGGTCTACCGCTTCGTGCGCGACACCGTCTGGGTCGCCGTTCGCTGGTACCGCCCCGGCGGCACCCTCACCCCGGCCGACGTGGCCGACCAGTACCTCGCGATCCTCCTGGAAGGAATCAATCATGGCTGAGGCCTACATCATCGACGCCGTCCGGACCCCCGTCGGCAAGCGCCGCGGTTCGCTGGCGAGCATGCACAGCGCCGACCTGGGCGCGCACGTGCTCCATGCCCTCGTCGAGCGCACCGGCATCGACCCGGGCGCCGTCGACGACGTGATCATGGGCTGCTGCGACACCATCGGCTCGCAGGCCGGCGACGTCGCTCGCACCGCCTGGCTGGTGGCGGGTCTGCCGGACCACGTGCCCGGCGTCACCATCGACCGCCAGTGCGGCTCCTCCCAGCAGGCCGTGCACTTCGCGGCCCAGGGCGTCATGTCCGGCACCCAGGACCTCGTGGTCGCCGGCGGCCTGCAGAACATGTCCGCCATCCCGATCTCCGCGGCCATGCTGGTCGCGGACCAGTACGGCTTCACGACCCCGTTCGCCGAGTCCCCGGGCTGGGTCAAGCGCTACGGCGACGTCGAGGTCTCCCAGTTCAACTCCGCCGAGATGATCGCGGAGAAGTGGGACATCAGCCGCGAGGAGATGGAGGAGTTCGCCCTCGCCTCGCACAACCGTGCCAAGGCCGCGATCGCCGAGGGCCGCTTCGACAACGAGATCGCTCCGGTCACCCTGGCGGACGGAACCGTCTTCACCACCGACGAGTGCCCGCGCGACACCTCGCTGGAGAAGATGGCCGCGCTGGAGCCGCTCGCGCCGAACGGTCGGATCACCGCCGGTGTCGCGAGCCAGATCTGCGACGGCGCCTCGGCGCTGCTGATCGCCAGCCAGGCAGCGGTGGACGAGCACGGCCTCAAGCCCCGGGCGAGGATCCACCACCTGAGCGTGAAGGGTGACGACCCGATCTGGATGCTGACCGGCCCCATCCGCGCCACCCGGCACGCGCTGGAGAAGACCGGTCTGACCGTCGACGACATCGACCTCTTCGAGTGCAACGAGGCGTTCGCCTCGGTCGTGCTGGCCTGGGCCAAGGAGCTCGAGATCCCGCTGGAGAAGGTCAACGTCAACGGCGGCGGCATCGCTCTGGGACACCCGATCGGGGCGACCGGCACCCGGATCATGGCGACGCTGCTCAACGAGCTCGAGCGCACCGGCGGCCGTTACGCGCTGCAGACGATGTGCGAGGGCGGCGGGCAGGCTAACGTCACCATCATCGAGCGGCTCTGAGCGCCGCTCCCAGGGACGAGGAGTCCAGGATGCGCAGGTTCGGTGCGGCACTTGCCATCAGCGTGCTGCTGGTGACGTCGGCGTGCGGCGGCGGTGGTTCCCGTCCGTCCCAGGACGAGGTCTCCCAGGCGCTGCAGAAGGGCGGGGACAACTCCATCCTCGGCGACAGCGGGAGCAAGGTCAGCAAGAAGGCCGCGGACTGCGTCGCCAAGGTCCTGGTGGACTCACGGATCTCCGACCGGGCGCTCCAGGCGATCGTGGACGGCAAGCGGAACTACTCACCGTCCAAGGCTGACCAGACCGCAGCGGTCGGGGTGGCCAACAAGATCGTGAAGTGCCTGCCCGCCGGGCTGAAGTAGTACTCAGGCCTCGACCAGGCTGTGCAGGTAGCGCCGGGTGTTGGCGCGCATCGGCTTGCCCGCGAAGCGTCCGGACAGGAAGGCGAACGCGGTCCCGTACGACGTCAGCGCGGCCGCGGCGTGCGTCGGCGCGAGGTTGACCGACAGCCGCACCCGCCCGCCCTGACCGGCCCAGCGCTCGGCCAGCCCGCGTCCGCACTCGAACGGCACCACGTCGTCCAGGCGGCTGTGCGAGACCAGCGCCTCCATCCGCGGGTACCGGCCGTCGCCCAGCTTCTGCTCGGCGACGATCGTGGCGAACGGCTCCTCGCGCAGCATCGAGCCGACCGACCGGCCGTCGGCGGTCAGGGTGTTCGAGCGGGTGAACGCGTAGCGACGCAGCGACTCGAACATGCACTGCTCGCTGATGGCTGCGGCCACCTCGTTGCCGCGCTCGTTGAGCAGCGGCGCCAGGTCGATGCCGTAGTCGCTGGACAGGCCGACCAGCGCGTAGCCGAGGAACGCGAAGTAGGGACTGCCGTCGAGCATCCGGGCCACCAGCGGGAAGTCCGAGGGAACCGCACCGCAGACCGCGCCCTTGATGTCGAGATCGGGCGCGTACTCGTGCGCGATCTCTGCGGCGGACGCAGCCGCGCCACCACCCTGGGAGTACCCGGCGATCGCCGTCGGCCCGTCAAGCGGGATGTCGGGGTGGCCGAGGCCCTGCGCAGCCCGGAGAGCGTCGAGCACGACGTGCCCCTGGACCTGGCGCGACATGTAGGTGTGGGTGCGCTGGTCGGCCGCACGCATGCCGAGACCCTGGTAGTCGGGCACCACGACGTTGTAGCCGCGCGCCAGCAGACCGGTGATGAACACCGACTCGTACTCGCGTCCCGCGGCCATCTGCCGCGAGGGGGCGCACTGGGTGCCCATGCCCTGGGTGCCGACCGCGAAGGCGACCAGCCCGCGGTCGTCGCGCTTGGTGCGCGGGCGGGTCGGCGTCATCACGGTGCCGGTGACCGGGATCGTGCTGCCCTGCCGGTCGGTGGTGGTGAATATGATCCGCTCGACGTGCGCCGGGGCGGGCACCAGCCGGAACGGGTCGATGTAGAACCGGCCCGGTTCGGCCTTGAGCAGCTCGCCGGGGCGGTCCGGGAAGTCGGCGGGCGCCTCGTAGAACTCATCGGCCGGACGGGACTCGAGCTGGCGCGCACCCACGGCGGTGAGGGCGAAGCGGACGGCGCGCTCGACGACTCCGGATTCAGTCACCCGCTGATCAGATCAGGTAGGAACCGGTACGCGCCAGCGCCGCGGCCGCCTGGGTGACGACGCGGTCGATGAGCTCCTCGCAGGTCGGCAGGTCGTCGATCACGCCGACGACCTGACCGGAGGCCAGCACCCCGGCGGTCGGGTCGCCGTCGACGAGGCCCGCCTTGAGCATCATCGGCGTGTTCGCCGCCAGGATCAGCTGGGTCCAGGTGCGCTCCTGGCCGTGCTTCATCGCCTGGCCGTCCTTGACCAGCGCCGGCCAGGACATCCCGCTCATCTTCTTGAACGCGAGCGTGCGGCGGGTCGTCGGTCCGAGCCGGCGCAGGAAGCTGGACTCCTCGACCGAGGCGACCAGGTCGGTCGTCAGCATCCGGTGCGGCATGCCGTCGACCTTCGCCGTCACCACCGTGCCGTTGAGGTCGGCCTCCAGGTAGCGCTGCTTCACGGCCTCGGGGACCCGCGAGTCCTGGGTCAGCAGGAACCGCGTGCCCATGCCGACGCCGGCGGCGCCGTAGGACAGCGCTGCGGCCAGACCACGGCCGTCGAAGAACCCGCCGGCGGCGATCACCGGGATGTCGACGGCGTCGAGCACCGTGGGGAGCAGCAGGGTCGTCGGGACGTTGCCGGTGTGGCCACCGCCCTCGCCGCCCTGGATCATCACGGCGTCGGCGCCCCAGGAGGCCACCTTCACCGCGTGCTTGGGGGCGCCGATGCTCGGCACCACGACGATGTCGTGCTCCTTGAGCTTCGCGATCAGCTCGGGCTTCGGGGCCAGGGCGAACGAGGCGACCTTCACGCCGTGCTCGATCAGCAGCTGGCAGCGGTCACCGGCGTCGCCGGCGTCCGCGCGCAGGTTCACGCCGAACGGCTTGTCGGTGCGGCCCTTGACCTCGATGATCGCGGCCTCGAGCTCGGCGAGCGTCATCGTGGCGCTCGCCAGGATGCCGAGCCCGCCGGCGTTGGCGGTGCCCGAGACCAGGCGCGGACCCGCGACCCAGCCCATGCCGGTCTGCACGACCGGGTGCTTGATGCCGACCAGCTCGGTCAGCGGCGTCTTGAGCAGCTGGTCGATCATGCCTTCGGTTCCTGATCCTGTCGAAGGGCCACCGGCGGGACCTCACGGTCGCGCAGCGACCGGGGGTCGAGCACGTTGCGGATCAGCATCAGCTCGGTCTCCGTCGGCTCCCGCGTCACCGGAACGTCCCCGTCGATGGCGAGGGCGAAGCCCGTGTTCTCGACGACCTCCTCGACACTCACCCCCGGGTGCACCGAGAGCAGTCGGACGGTGTCGTCCGGACCGCGCACGTCGAAGACGCCGAGGTTGGAGACGATCCGGTGGATGTCGTTGTACTTCGAGGCACCCGGGCCGGCCTCCTTGGCCCGCTTGGGTCCGACGCCGGAGACGATGTCGACCTGCTCCACGAACACGCGGGAGTTGTGCTTCGGGACCCAGTACGACGTCCGGTTGTTGACCGTGTTGCCGGGGGCGCCGCGGGAGCCGAGGAGCTGGCGCTTCGGCTGCGCGAAGTCACCGATCGCGGAGATGTTCTGGTTGCCGTGGCGGTCGACCTGCGTCGCGCCCATCATCACGTGACGCTTGCCGTAGGCGACCACGTCGAAGACGCGGCGGAACGGGATCCAGCCCTCGACGACGTCGGCCTTCGCGAACAGCGGGGGAGTCCCGCCCAGGAACAGCGACTCGCCGTCGGAGATCACCAGGTCCGGGTTGGACGTCAGCTTGGCCAGACGAACGCCCAGCATCGGCATCGTGCCCATCGGCGAGGCGAAGATCTCGCCGTCATCCTTGAACGCGTCCGCGACAGCGATGGCGCACACCTCGGCGCGCGAGAACTCACTCACTGGGCAGCCTCCTCGGCGTGAAATGCCGCGACAGCGGCTTGGTACGCCGCCTCGTCGCCGGACAAGAACCGGTCAGCAAAAGCCGCCCAGTCCTCGTCGGAGCCGGACGCAGCAGCGGCGTACACCTTCTGGAACTTCTCGTCCCGCTCGTAGTCGGGCGTGCAGGTGGTGAAGTGCGCGCCGTTCGGGGTCTCGACGACACCGCTGACGGCCATGCGGCTGATCAGCAGCCGCTGGACCGGGGTGTCCACGGTCAGCCCGGCGGTGTCGACGATCTGCTCGCAGGTCACGAACGCCCGGTCCGCGGCCTGCACGAAGAGGTCGTCGAAGTACGGGTCCGGACCGAGGTACGTCGCGTTCCCGTGCGCGTCGGCGCGGTTCAGGTGCACGAGCGCCACGTCGAGCTTCAGGGCCGGAACGGCCGTGAGCTCCTCGAACGCGCCGTCGGAGTCGGCGTACGGGGACGTGACCGTCCTGATCCACGGATTGTTGACCAGCACGTCGGAGCCGAGGCCGGCGCGCATCGGCAGGAAGGGGAGTCGCTGCGCCGCGGCGTACAGGCCGGTCTGGAACATGCCCTCGTCCAGCTCGACGACCTCGGGGATCGACTTCTCCTGGCGGGCCTTCTGGAAGTTCGGCTCCAGCGGGATCGAGTCCAGCGAGACGAAGGCGTAGACGAGCTTCTTGATCCTGCCGGCCCGGGCGAGCAGGCCGACGTCGGCACCGCCCCAGGAGACGATCGTGAGGTCTGTCAGGTCCGAGCGCAGGATGGCGCGGACCAGGGCCATCGGCTTGCGCCGCGGGCCCCACCCGCCGATCCCGATCGTCATCCCGTCGGACAGCTGGGCGACCACCTCGTCGATGGTCATCACCTTCTCGCGAGGCTTGCTCACTTCTTGCTCTTCTCCGTTCCCGCGAAGTCGTCGCGGAGCTCGTCGGACACGCCCATCAGGTTCAGCTCGAAGGTGAAGCCCTGCTCGAAGCGGTAGCTCTTGTTCACGTCGACCGGCTCGATCCCGTTCAGCGCCTCCTTGGCGGCGCGGATCACCCGGGTGTCCTTCTCGGCGATGGCGCCCGCAACCTCCAGCGCAACAGCGTCCAGCTCGGCGCGCGGGGCGAGCCGGTAGACCGACCCGAAGCGGTGCAGCTCGGTCGCCGGGATGGTGGCGGCGGTGAAGTACAGCGCGCGCATCATCTGCTGGGGGACCAGGCGAGCCATGTGGGTGGCGGCGCCGAGGGCGCCCTGCTTGACCTCCGGTACGCCGAAGTAGGCGTCGTCGCTGGCGACCACGATGTCCGCGTTGCCGACCAGACCGACGCCACCGCCGACGCAGAAGCCGTTGACCGCGGCGATCACCGGGACGCTGCACTCGTAGACGGCCTTGAAGGCGGCGTAGCAGCCCTTGTTCGCACCGATCAGGGCGTCGAACCCGGTCGTGTTCTGCATCTCCTTGATGTCGACGCCGGCGTTGTAGCCCTTGCCCTCGGCACGCAGGATCACGACCTTGGTGCTCAGGTCGGCCGACGCCTCGTCGAGGGCGGTCGCGACGTCGAACCACTGCTGCACGGTCAGCGCGTTGACCGGGGGAGCGTTCATCGTGATGACGCGGATCCCGTCCGCGCGCAATTCACTGCTCACTGCTGACATCGAACGCCGACCTCCGGTTGTTGAGCATGTCGAAACAAACCAAGCACTTGCTTGGTACTGTATCAGCATGGCTCTCTCGATCGACCTCTCCGGCAAGGTCGTCCTCGTCACCGGCGGGTCCCGCGGGATCGGTCGCGGGATCACCGAGTCCTTCGTAGCCGCGGGCGCGACCGTCGTCACCTGCGCGCGCTCGGAGGCCGAGCCGCTGCCCGGGACGAGCCACGTCCGGTGCGACGTCCGGGACCCGGACTCGGTCCAGGCCATGGTCGACGGCATCGTGGCGACCCACGGTCGTCTGGACGTCCTGGTCAACAACGCCGGCGGCGCCCCCGCGGCCGACGCAGCCACCGCGTCCCCGCGCTTCCACGACAAGATCATCGGACTGAACCTCAGCTCGCCGCTGCTGGTCGCCCAGGTCGCCAACCAGGTGATGCAGGCGCAGGGGAGCGGCAGCATCGTGAACATCACCTCGATCAGCGCCCACCGCCCGGCGCCGACCATCGCGGCGTACGCCGCCGCCAAGGCCGGGCTCGAGAGCCTGACCAAGAGCCTGGCGATGGAGTGGGGGCCGGCGGTCCGGGTGAACTCCATCGAGGTCGGCCTGTGCCGCACCGAGCAGACCGACGACCACTACGGCGGCGACGACCGGGTCGCCAAGATCGAGGCCACCATCCCGCTGGGCCGGATGGCCCGCCCGGACGAGGTCGGCGGCGTCGCCGTCTTCCTCGCCAGCGACCTCGCCTCCTACGTCAGCGGCGCCAGCGTGGGCTGCCACGGCGGTGGCGAGCCCCCCGTCTTCTTGCACATCAACTAAGGAGCAGTACGTGTCTGGTCTTCTCGAAGGTCGCATCGCGATCGTCACCGGCGCGGGTCGCGGCATCGGCCGTGCGCACGCGCTCGAGCTCGCCCGCCAGGGCGCCAAGGTCGTCGTCAACGACTTCGGCGTGACGAACAACGGTGAGAAGAGCGACAGCCCGGCCCACGAGGTCGTCGCCGAGATCGAGGCGATGGGCGGCCAGGCGGTCGTCAACGGCGCCGACGTCGCCGACTTCGAGCAGGCCGGTGCGCTGATCCAGCAGGCGATCGACACCTTCGGGGGCCTGGACATCCTGGTGAACAACGCCGGGTTCGTCCGCGACCGGATGCTGGTCAACGCCACCGAGGACGAGTGGGACGCCGTCATCCGGGTGCACCTGAAGGGCCACTTCGCGACCCTGCGGCACGCCGCGGCGTACTGGCGCGCGGAGTCCAAGGAAGGCCGCCAGCGCGCGGCCCGGGTCATCAACACCACCTCCGGCGCCGGCCTCCAGGGCTCGATCGGTCAGGTGACCTACTCGGCCGCCAAGGGCGGCATCGCCACGATGACGCTGGTCGCCGCCGCGGAGCTGGGCCGGGTCGGCGTCACCGTCAACGCGCTGGCGCCGGTCGCCAAGACCCGGATGACCGAGGGTGCCTTCGACACCTCCGAGATGGCGCTGCCCGAGGACAACTCGCCGATCGTCGCCTGGCTGGCCTCCGAGGCCGCCGGCCACGTCACCGGCCGGGTCTTCGAGAGCGACGGCGGCAAGCTCACCCTCGAGGACGGCTGGCGCCACGGCGCGAGCCGCGACAACGGCTCCCGCTGGGACGCGACCGAGCTCGGCGAGGTCGTCGACGCCCTCATCGCCGAGGGCGAGAGCCCGGAGCCGGTGTACGGCGCCAGCTGATCGGCTGATCAGCCGCCGAAGGCCACCGAGTCCTGGGCGGCCGGGACCACGACTGCCGGGATGTTGTCGTAGACGAACCGGAGCGAGCCCGGGTCGTTCTTCGTCTCGCTGTCCAGGCGCAGCACCCGGTGCGGCTCGGCGACCTCGACGAGGAAGCTGTAGGTCTCCGAGCCCTGGGAATCGCTGACCTCGATCACGTCCTGACCGTGGTACGTCTGGACTGCGCTCACGGTCCCGTCCGAGTCGGCCGGGTCGCCGGAGACCTTGCCGCCCGCCTGGGCGATCAGCGTGCCCACGTTGCACAGGTTCGCGAATTCCTTCGACGCCTCGACCTTGGCCCACCGTCCGTGCAGGTAGGAGATCGTCGTCGCCGCGTCCTTGCCGACGCTCTGCTTCCAGAACTCCCGGTCGCCCTTGAGGTACGTCGCCCGCTTGGTCGCGACGAACTGCGTGGTCGCGCCGTCCTGGGTCAGCTTCCCGGCGCAGTTGCCGGCGCCGTCCGTGCGCACGTCGAGGTCGAGGTGCTTGCCGTCATCGATGAAGGTCCCGGTGAGGCGGATCTTGTGCACCTTGCTCATCGCGTCGATCGCGTCCTTGACGATGATCCCGGGGGGCTGCTTCGCGAAGTCCGGAGTCGCCGGGACGGTGGGCGTGGCCGGGGTCGTCGAGGTCGCCGGCGTCGAGGGGCCGGATGCTTTCTTCCCGTCAGAGCTGTCCTTGCTCCCGCACCCCGTCACCGTGACGGCGAGCACTGCTGCCGCCGTCAGGGCGAGGATCCGCGCACCTGTCCGAGCCATCCCGAGCCTCCTGGCTGTCATCGTCGTGAGGGCACAGCCTGACATGCAGAACACCCGCCCGGGGACCGGACGGGTGTTCTGGTGGTGCAGGGATCAGATGCGCTCGATGATGGTGCCCGAGCCCTGGGCGCCACCGGCACACATCGAGATCAGCGCCGTGGTCTTGTCCTGGCGCTCGAGCTCGTGCAGGGCGGTGGTCAGCAGCCGGGTGCCGGTCGAGCCGACCGGGTGTCCGATCGCGATGGCGCCGCCGTTGACGTTGTAGCGGTCCTCGGGGACGTTGTGGACCTTCGCCCAGCTCATCACCACGGCCGCGAACGCCTCGTTGACCTCGAACAGGTCGATGTCGGAGATGCTCATGCCCGAGTCCTTGAGCACCTTCTCGGTCGCCTGGACCGGGCCGTCGAGGTGGTAGTACGGGTCGGCGCCGACGAGCGTGGAGGTGATGATCCGAGCCCGCGGCTTGAGGCCGAGCGACTTCGCCAGGTCCTCGTCCATCAACAGCAGGGCGGAGGAGCCGTCGGAGATCTGCGAGGACGTGCCGGCGGTGTGGAACCCGCCCTCGAGCACCGGCTTCAGCGTGGCCAGGCCCTCCAGGGTGGTCTCGCGGAGGCCCTGGTCGGTGTCGACGACGCGGGTCTCACCGGTCGGCTTGCCCTCCTCGTCCAGGAGCGGAGCCTCGACCCCGAAGATCTCGCGCTTGAAGCGGCCCTCCGCAACGGCGACGGCGGCCTTGCGCTGGGACTCGAAGCCGAAGCGGTCCACGTCCTCGCGGGTGAAGCCGCGGTTCTTGGCGATGCGGTCGGCGCCCTCGAACTGGGTCGGCAGGTCGATGTTCCAGCCCGGAGGGCGCGGGTCACCGGTGCCCGGAGGAACGTTGGCGCCGAGGCCGATGCGCGACATCGACTCGATGCCGCAGGCGATGCCGACCTTGATGGCACCGCCGGCGATCATCGCGTTGATCAGGTGGGTGGCCTGCTGGGCCGAGGAGCACTGGGCGTCGACCACGGTCGAGGCGGTGGCGTTCGGGAGGCCGGCGTGCATCCAGGCGCGGCGGACCATGTTGTTGGACTGCTCGCCCGCCTGGGTGACGACTCCACCGATGACCTGGTCGACCAGCTCGGGGTCGATGCCCGAGCGCTTGAGCACCTCGACCTGAGATGCGCCGAGCAGCTCGGCGGCGTGCAGGCCTGCCAGCCAGCCGCGGCGCTTGCCGAGGGGAGTGCGGACGGCCTCGACGATGACCGGGTTGCCCATGGAGTTCCTCCTGTGACGGGTGGGAAGTTCCTCACCAAAATAGAACACGTTCTCGTCCAAAGATAGCCTGAAAGTGTGCCCGAAGGGCTTTGTTCACGTGGATAAATGTGTCACCATGACCACTAGAACGTGTTACAGAAACCTGGGAGGACAACCCCGTGACCGCAGCGCCCGTACTGCCTGACGCCTTTGACCCGACCGACCCCGGTCTGAACGAGATCGAGATCCCGCTCAGGGAGTTCGCCGAGCTCCGCAAGACCGCTCCGGTGTTCTGGGTCGAGCAGGCCCCCGAGGCCCGCGCCGGCTTCCTCGACCAGGGTTTCTGGGCGATCAGCCGGCACGCCGACATCCTCGCGGTGTCGAAGAACAGCAAGGACTTCTCGGCCAACGAGAACGGCGTGATCATCCGCTTCGGCGCGGACATGACCCGCGAGCAGGTCGAGCTGCAGAGCGTGATGCTGGTCAACCAGGACCCGCCGGACCACACCAAGCTGCGCCAGATCATCAGCCGCGGCTTCACCCCGCGCTCGATCAACGCTCTCAAGGAGGTGCTCGTCGAGCGCGCCGAGAAGATCGTGGACGAGGCGCTCGCCCGCGGCGAGGGCGACTTCGTCTACGAGGTGGCCGCCGAGCTGCCGCTCCAGGCGATCGCCGAGCTGCTCGGTGTCCCGATGGCGGACCGCGGCAAGCTGTTCGACTGGTCGAACCAGATGCTCGCCTACGACGACCCGGAGTACAACGCGGACCCGGCCACGGCCGCCGCCGAGATCCTCGGCTACGCGATGATGCTCGCCGCGGACCGCAAGGAGAACCCGCAGGACGACATCATCACCAAGCTCGTCACCGCCGGTGAGGACGGCGAGGGTCTGACCGACGACGAGTTCGGGTTCTTCGTGATCCTGCTCGCCGTGGCCGGCAACGAGACCACCCGCAACGCGATCACCCACGGGATGATGGCCTTCTTCGAGAACCCCGAGCAGTGGGACATCTGGAAGAAGGACCGCCCGACCGGCATGGTCGACGAGGTCATCCGCTGGGCGACCCCGGTGACCGTGTTCCAGCGCACCGCGCTGCGCGACGTCGAGATCGGTGGCCAGCTGGTCAAGAAGGGCGACCGCGTCGCCCTCTACTACGCCTCGGGCAACCACGACGACGAGGTCTTCGACAACCCGACCGTCTTCGACGTCAACCGCGAGCACAACCCGCACCTGGCGTTCGGCGGTCACGGCGCGCACTACTGCATCGGTGCGAACCTGGCCCGCCTCGAGGTCGAGGTGATGTTCAACGTGCTCGCCGACAAGGCGCCGAACATCTCCCAGACCGGTGCGCCGCGTCGCCTGCGGCACGCCTGGATCAACGGCATCAAGGAGCTCCCGGTCAAGTACGCCTGACCTGGGTTCCGTACGACGAAGCCGCCGTTACCGACCGGGTGACGGCGGCTTCGTCGTACCCTCGGGAGATGACGCGGACCCACCGCCACGCCTTCGCTGTTGGCGGCGTTTCGGCTGCGCTTGCTGCGTACACCCTGGGTCCGTGGCTGCCCGGGGACTGGCTCGCGCGCCATGCGACGCTCTGGTGGATCTGGCTCGCCTCGGTCCTGGTGCTGGGCTTCGCGTGCGTCCTCATCGGAATCCACCTGTGGTCGACCGAGGAACGCGCGACGCTCGGCTTCGGCCTCGTCTGGGGGTCGGTCCTGTTCTACCTGCCGTTCTGGGGCTGGGTGTTCCTCATCCTGCTGCCGAGCGAGTTCGCGGACGGCTGAGTCAGACCTGCGGACCCTCGGTCCGCAGCCGCTGCACGTCGGACATCGCCTCGCGCAGCTTCCCGAGCCAGTCCTCGGTGTGCTCGCCCACCAGCCGCACGCACCAGCCGAGCGCGTCAGCCCGGCTCCGGGCCACGCCGGCCTCGACGAGGGTGTCCAGGACCTGGCGCTCCGGCTGCCGCAGCCGGGTCATCACCGGGGCGGCGACGTGGGTGAACAGCGCCCGGGTGTCCCCGGAGGCGGCGCCCCAGGCGACCTTGCGCTCGAAGCGGTGCTCGGCCTCGCGGGCGATCTTGATGCGCGCCTCGCGGGTGTCCTCCCGGAACCGGGAGATCCGCCCGACGGCGGCTTCCCGGGCTTCCTCCGGGGGAGTCTCGTCGGTGACGCCCTCGGGTCGCTCCAGGCGTCCGACGACCGTGATCTCCTCGCGGTCGACGGTCACCTCGGCCGCCTCGGTGAACCAGTCCTCGGGCAGGCGCCCGTGCACCCACGCGGTGATCTGCTCTGCTTCTGTGGCACCCATGATTCCAACCTCCTGCAACGTTGTAATCATGTAATCACACTCAGTCAAGAGCGGGCGGTCAGCACCAGCGGTCCGTCCTCGGTGATGGCGATCGTGTGCTCGCTGTGGGCGCCACGGGAGCCGTCCTTGCTGCGCAGGGTCCAGCCGTCGGGGTCGGTGTAGATCTCGTCGGTGGTGTGCATGAACCACGGCTCGATCGCGATGACCAGGCCCGGCTTCAACGGCAGGCCGCGCCCGGGGCGGCCGTCGTTGGCCACGTGCGGGTCGCCGTGCATCGTGCGCCCGACGCCGTGACCGCCGAACTGCAGGTTCACCCCGAGTCCGGCAGCGCGCGCCACGTCGCCGATCGCGGCCGAGATGTCACCCAATCGGTTCCCGACGACCGCAGCGGCGATGCCGGCCTCGAGCGCCTCCTCGGTCGTCCGGATCAACGCCAGATCTGCAGGATCCGCGGAACCCACCACCAGAGACGTCGCCGAGTCCGCCACCCAGCCGTCCACCGAGCAGGCGAAGTCGACGCTCAGCAGGTCGCCGTCACGCAACCGGTAGTCGAACGGCAGCCCGTGCAGCACGGCGTCGTTCACCGACGTGCACAGCACCTTGCCGAACGGCATCGCCCCGAACGACGGGTGGTAGTCGACGTAGCAGGAGGTGGCTCCGCGCTCGGCGATCATCCGCTCGGCCAGGGCGTCCAGCTCGAGCAGGTTGACCCCGACGTCGGCGGCCTCGCGCAGGGCGGTCAGCACCTCGGCGACGAAACGCCCGGCCGGGCGCATCTGCTCGATCTTGGCGGGGGAGAAGAGCTCGATCACGTGCCCACCCTAGGGACTCACAGGCCCGGGAACGCCGAGCGGAGCTCGTCGAGGGTGACGTTCCCGGTCACCGTGACGGCGGCGGGTGTGTACGCAGGCCCGAGGCGACCGACCATCAGGCGGAGCGCCGCCTCGACCGGCCCGGAGAAGGTCGCGGTGGGTTCGTCGGCGGACGACGCGAGGGAGACGGTGTCGGTGATCGCGATGCTGTAGCCGGAGTCGCCGAGGGACAGGACGACGTCGTCGGCGATCCGGTCCGCCTTGCCGATGAACCCCAGCAGGAAGCCGAGGTCGCCGGCGAGGTGCTCGAGCAGCACGGCGGTGCTGCGATCGAGAAGTGCGGCACCCCGGTCCATGGCGACCCGCGCGTCCCAGCCGTGGTGGGTCGCCTCGCTGAGCCGGAGCCCGGCGTACGTCGCCACGCTGATCGGAGCCGGCAGGTACGGCACCGGGACCTGGAGCGACTCGCGCTGGTCGGCGCTCAGGTCCTCGTAGGCCTCGACCATGGTGAGGTTGTGACGCAGGTACTCGCTGCGCTGCTCGTCGGGACCCATCGCGTCCCAGCGAGCCCAAACGGACGGGTTGAACGAGTCGTCCAGCGGTTCGCGTAGGCCCAGCGCCACCTGGAGGCCGGCGAGGCCGATCTCCGAGCCGCTGCCGAGGTGCGAGAGCACCTGGGCCGCCGACCACTCGCTGGCACCCGAGGGTCCGGTCAGCTCCGCATCGGTGAACGCAGCCACCACCGCCGCCAGATCGTCGTGCTCGTGGCGGAGGGCGTCGATCGTGCGTGCGGCGAGAGTCGTCATGCCGGACCAACCGCGATGACGCGCCCGGTGTTCCCGGTGCCGCCGTCAGTTGCTCGGCTTGTCCGCGCCCACCAGCCACATCGCGAAGAACTGCGAACCGCCGCCGTACGCGTGGCCGAGGGCCTTCCGCGCGCCGTCGACCTGGTGCTCGCCGGCCTCGCCCATGACCTGCAGCGCCGCCTCGCCGAAGCGCAGCATGCCGCTGGCGCCGATCGGGTTGGAGGACAGCACGCCACCGCTCATGTTGATCGGGAGCTTGCCGCCGATCGCGGTCTCGCCGGCCTCGGTCAGCTTCCAGCCCTCGCCCTCCGGCATGAAGCCGAGGTTCTCGATCCACATCGGCTCGAACCAGGAGAACGGCACGTAGATCTCCGCGCAGTCGATCTCCTCGAGCGGGTTGGTGATGCCGGCCTGCTTGTAGAGGGCGGCCGAAGCAGCCCGGCCGGCAGCCGGGTTCACCTGGTCGCGCTCGGCGGCCGTGGTCGGCTCCGAACGCATCTGGGTGCTGTGGATCCAGGCCGGGTTCTTGATGCCGGACTTCGCGACCGCGTCCTCGGAGGCGATCACCAGCGCGCAGGCGCCGTCGGAGGACGGGCAGGTCTCGTCGTACCGGATCGGGTCCCACAGCATCGTGGAGGCCAGCACCGACTCGACCGTGGTGCCCTCGTTCTTGAGGTGGGCGTACGGATTCTTCAGCGCGTTCTGGCGGTCCTTCGCGGCCACCATCGCGCCGATGTGGCTCGGGGCGCCCGAGCGTCGGATGTAGGAACGCACGTGCGGGGCGAAGTAACCGCCCGCGCCGGCGTGCACCGGCATGATGAACGGCACCGGGATCGAGAGCGCCCACATCGCGTTCGACTCGGACTGCTTCTCGAAGGCGACCGTGAGCACGCGCTCGTGCACGCCGGACTGCACCAGGGAGGCGGCCACGATCGCGGTCGAGCCGCCGACCGAGCCGGCCGTGTGCACCCGCAAGAGCGGCTTGCCGGCCGCACCGAGCGCGTCGGCCAGGTACAGCTCGGGCATCATCACGCCCTCGAACAGGTCCGGTGCCTTGCCGACGACGACGGCGTCGATGTCGTCGAAGGTCAGTCCGGCGTCGAGCAGCGCACGGTCGACCGCTTCGCGCAGGAGGCCGGCGATCGAGACGTCCTCGCGGACGGCGCGGTGGTGGGTCTGGCCGACCCCGATGACTGCTGCGGGAACCTTGCCCATCAGTTACGTCCCTCCAGGGTGCAGACCAGGTTGTGCTGGAGCACCGGACCCTGGGTCGTGTGCGCGAGCGCCTTGTCGGAGTTGCCGGCCCAGATCCGCGAGGCGGCCTCGCCGATCCGGTTCAGACCGGCGGAGAACATCGGGTTCGCGGTCAGCGCACCACCCGACGGGTTGATCGTCACGTCACCGGGCAGGCCGAGCGCGTTGCGCAGGATCAGCTCCTGGTGCGAGAACGGCGCGTGCAGCTCAGCCGTGTCGACGCCATCCACACCAGCGGCCGTCCCGGCGGCCGCGGTGGAGACCGACTCGGTCAACGAGCGCGCGTTCAGCGCGATCGGCTCGATGCGGTGCTCGAACCCGGTGATCCAGGCCGGACGCTGCCGGGCCTCGCGCGCCTTGTCGCCGGCGGCCAGGATGATGCCGGCCGCACCGTCGGAGACGGGGGCGCAGTCCCAGCGGCGCAGCGGGTCGGCGTACACCGGCTGGGCCAGGACGTCGTCGATCGAGGTCGCGCCCTTGCGGATCGCCCACTCGTTGGCGGCGGCGTCGGTCATCGAGCGGGCGACGACCTCGGCCATCGCCTTCTCGTCCCACAAGCCCTTCTCGATGCCCTCACGCGCCTGGATGCCGGCCAGCGACACGGTGTCCGGCCACAGCGGCTGGGTCGTGTACGGGTCGAGCTGGAGCGCCAGGATCCGGCGCAGGGTGCCGGCCGAGGACTTGCCGAAGCCGTAGACCAGCGCGGTGTCGACCTCGCCGGTCTGGATCTTGATCCAGGCCTCGTACATCGCCCAGGCCGCGTCCATCTCGACGTGCGACTCCATCACCGGCGGCAGGGTGCCGATGGCGTCGACGGCCGAGACGAACGAGAACGACCGTCCGGCCAGGTAGTCGCTGGAGCCGGAGCACCAGAAGCCGATGTCGGACTTGGTCCAGCCGGTCTGCTCGTACAGGTCCTGGATGATCGGGACCAGGATCTCCAGACAGGTCGGGGACCCGTCGAGCTCCTTCATCTGCTGCTGGCTGAAGCCAACAACTGCTACGTCACGCATGTCTGTCCTCGCCTGTCAGAGGTGGTGCTTGTAGGTCTCGAAGTCCGCGTCCGGCTCGCCCGTGGGCTTGAAGTACCGGATGTTGTTCAGGTCGGTCGTCCACTCCTCGCGGGGCTTCCAGACCGCCTCGACCCGCATGCCCATCCGGACGTCGGCAGCGTCGATGTCCAGGATCAGGTGCAGGAACGCGATGTCCGCACCGTCGAGCAGGACGTACGCCGAGACGTAGGGGATCGGGATGGTCTGGCCCTGGAACGGGACGTTCACCACGCAGTAGGTGGTGACCGTGCCGCGGTCGGGTAGCTCGACCTCGTCGGTGGTCGGGATGCCGTCCACCGGGCAGGCGCCGCGCGGCGGGACGTAGACCTTCTCGCACTTGGGGCAGCGCTGGCCGAAGATCTTGCCCTCGGCCAGGCCGCGGAAGAACTTCGTCTCCTCGGGGGAGGCGGCGTAGTCGTAGGCCAGCTTCACCGGCGAGACGATGCCGGTCACCTCGGGCGCACCGAACTCCATCGACGCGGAGCCCTCCGAGCTGCCGTCACCGGCCGGCTCGAAGTGCGCGATGTCGCGGATGGTCCCGGTCGGGTCCTCGGCCCACACCACCCGGACGCGGAGCCCGGTCGAGATCTCGGCGGGGGAGTCCACGGCCACGGCGTGCAGCAGGGGAGCGTCGGCCCCGTCGAGCAGGATCTGCGCGAACGCGAACGGCTTCTCCAGCGGCTGCTGCGCCACCGGCTCGGCCACCCACGACCAGCTCTGCACGACCCCGTGGTCGCTGACCGGGACCAGCTCGGTCACGGCCGCGTGGGTGATCGGGTCGTACTCCGGCGGCGGCACGACGACGCGACCGTCGGAGGTCACGCCCCCGAGGATCGAGTGCTGCTTGAGAGCGGACATGAACTGGGAGAGCACGGGGCCGAGCGACCGGGTGTAGTCGAACTCGACCTTCATCGGCGCGTGAAGAACCCGCGATTCTGTGGTGGGGGCCATGGCACAGAAGTGAAACACGTTCTAGTATTCCGGGCAAGGACATCGGTACGAAGTGAGGAGCGTCATGAAGCTCGGACTGCAGCTCGGCTACTGGCAGGCAGGCCCGCCGACCAATCACGCGGAGCTGGTGGCCGCTGCCGAGGAGTCGGGGTACGACGCCATCTTCACCGCCGAGGCCTGGGGCTCGGACGCCTTCACCCCGCTGGCCTGGTGGGGACGTGAGACGAGCCGGGTCCGGCTCGGCACCAGCATCGTCCAGATGTCCGGCCGTACGCCGACCAGCATCGCGATGCACGCCCTGACCCTGGACCACCTCTCCAACGGCCGGCTCATCCTGGGCATGGGCGTCTCGGGCCCGCAGGTCGTCGAGGGCTGGTACGGCCAGCCGTTCAGCAAGCCGCTGGCGCGCACCCGCGAGGTCGTCGACATCATCCGCCAGGTGCTGGCGCGCAAGGGCCCGGTCACCAACGACGGCCCGCACTACCCGCTGCCGTTCAACGGTCCCGGAGCGATGGGCCTGGGCAAGCCGCTCAAGCCGATCACCCACCCGCTGCGCGAGGACATCCCGATCTGGCTCGGCGCCGAGGGTCCGAAGAACGTCGCCCAGACGGCGGAGATCGCCGACGGCTGGATCCCGATCTTCTACACCCCGAAGTCGGCCGGCATGTACCAGCCGTGGCTCGACGAGGGCTTCGCGCGCCCCGGCGCCCGGCGTACCCGGGAGACGTTCGAGATCGCGGCCACCTGCCACCTGCAGTTCACCGAGGACGACGGCCCGGCCAAGCAGGCGGTCGTGGACGCGATGAAGCCGATCGTGGCGCTCTACATGGGCGGCATGGGCGCCAAGGAGATGAACTTCCACCACCAGGTCTTCACCCGGATGGGGTACGGGGAGACGGCCGACGAGGTCCAGCGCCTGTTCCTCTCCGGCCAGAAGGACGAGGCCACCCGGCTGATCCCGGACGACCTGGTCAACGACATGCACATCATCGGAACCGAGGGCTACGTGAAGGAACGCGTCGCCCAGTGGGAGGAGACCGGAGTGACCACCCTGTTGCTGAGCGCGCACAGCGCCGACGAGATCCGGAAGGTCGCGGAGGTCCTGGCATGAGCACCGTGAACGAGATCGCGAACGCCGGGGACCTGCGCACCGGCACCCACAACGGCCACCTGATGGTCGCCGCGCTGCGCCGGCACCACAACCGACCGATCATCCACCTGGGCGACGTCACCCTGACCGGCCAGCAGGTCGCGGACCGGATCAGCACGTACATCCAGGCGTTCGAGTCGCTGAACGCGGGCTTCGGCACCGCGGGCGCGCTGCTCGCGCTCAACCGACCCGAGGTGCTGTTCATCCTCGGCGCCGGCCAGACCCAGGGCTACCGGCGTACCTCGCTGCATCCGCTGGGCTCGGCCGACGACCACGCCTACGTGATCAACGACGCCGAGATCACCACGCTGATCATCGACCCGTACTTCACCGAGCGCGCCCTGGCGCTGCTGGAGAAGTGCCCCGGCCTGACCCAGGTGCTGACGATCGGTGAGGTCCCGGAGGAGATCGCCAAGGCGGCTGCCGACAGCGGCCGGACCACCGCGAACCTGATCGAAGCGGCGGAGGCTTTTGGGCCCCAGCCGCTGGAAGCAAGGCTCCTCCCCGGCGATCACATGGTGAGCATCACCTACACCGGTGGCACCACGGGCAAGCCCAAGGGCGTCATCGGGATGAGCCAGACGATGAACACGATGACCGGCATCCAGCTGGCCGAGTGGGAGTGGCCGGCCGAGCCGCGCTTCCTGATGTGCACCCCGCTCTCGCACGCGGGCGCCGCGTTCTTCGTGCCGGTGGTCATCAAGGGCGGGACGCTCTTCGTGACGAGCACGTTCAACCCGGCCGAGGTCCTGGCCACCATCGAGGAGAAGAAGATCAACTCCCTGATGCTGGTCCCGACGATGCTCTACGCGCTGCTGGACCACCCGGACAGCCACACCCGCGACCTCTCGAGCCTGGAGACCGTCTACTACGGCGCCAGCGCGATGAACCCGGTCCGGCTCAAGGAGGCGATCGAGCGCTTCGGGCCGATCTTCGCCCAGTACTACGGCCAGTCCGAGGCGCCGATGGTGATCACCTACTTCAACAAGGGCGACCACGTGAACGCCGACGGGACCCCGGCCGAGCACCGGCTGACCTCCTGCGGCCGCCCGACCGCGCTGGCGCGCACCGCGCTGCTCGGCGAGGACGGGAACCCGGTGAAGCGCGGCGAGCCGGGCGAGATCTGCGTCGCGGGCCCGCTGCTCTCCGGTGGCTACTGGAAGCTGCCCGAGCAGACCGCCGAGACCTGGAAGGACGGCTGGATGCACACCGGCGACGTCGCCCGGGAGGACGAGGACGGCTTCTGGTACATCGTGGACCGCACCAAGGACATGATCGTCACCGGTGGTTTCAACGTGTTCCCGCGCGAGGTCGAGGACGTCGTCGCCGAGCACCCGGCGGTCGCCCAGGTCGGCGTGATCGGTGTCCCGCACGAGAAGTTCGGCGAGTCCGTGATGGCCGTGGTGGTCATGCGCGAGGGCCACGAGCTGACTGAGGCGGTCATCGCTGAGATCCAGGACATGGTCAAGGAGAAGAAGGGCTCCGTGCAGGCGCCCAAGCAGGTGGTCGCGGTCGACGCGCTGCCGCTGACCGGGCTCGGCAAGCCGGACAAGAAGGCGCTGCGCGCCCAGTACTGGACCGGGGACCGCGCCGTCGGCTGACCAGGAGAACAGGCACGACGAAACGGGCCCACGAAAACGGGGCGGGGGAAGGAGTTCCCCGCCCCGTTCGCGTCCCCCGGGCTAGGCCTTGGGGCAGAGCGGCACGTTCGCGTTGTACGACTGGAACAGGCCGTCGGGGTTGTCCCGCCAGATCCAGGCGTGCAGCGTCCACAGTCCGAGCGCGTCGTTCGGGATCATCTTCTGACCCAGGAACGTCGGCCGGTCGGGCGAGTCGCTCATCTTGACGAGGTACTCGACCGCGACGAGCTTCAGCCCGCCCTGGTGCTCCTCGTAGACGAGGGCCTCGGGGTGCAGCGGGTCGAGCGCGCCACCGTCGTTGAGGTAGTTCCCGTTCACGAGGTGGAAGCCCATGCCCTGGTTGGTGCTGGGGCTGTCGAAGCACGGCAGTCCCGGGTCCCCGTAGCCGGCGGCACGGGCCTCGGCGGTGGAGTGGAACTTCGCCGTCGCGGTCCGCACCTTGTCCAGCGTGTGGTCGCTGTGCGCCTGCGCCGTACCCGCCCAGGCGAAGCCGCCCACGAGCGCCACCGCGGCCGCGGCGACCGCGACCCGGAGTCCTTCGCGGCGCATGTCAGACGCCTTCGGTGACGGCGTAGATCTCCTCGGCGACCAGGCCGTGCGCCTCGCGGTGCACGGTGTTGGCCGCCTCGGCGTCCGGCGCGTCGACGAGGCAGAAGATCTTGCCCTGGCCCTCGTCGACCCAGTACCGCAGGTACTGGACGTCGTGGTCGCCCTGGGTGGCCAGGTCGGCCTGGTGGGCCTTGGCGACGTCGTCGATCGCGACTCCGCCCTCGAGGGTGTGGACGTCCATGAACAGAGGCATGGATTTCTTCCTTCCTACTTGGTGGCGAACTGGCTGCGGAGGTCCCGCAGCTCGGCCCGCACGTTGGCCGCCTGGTTCGAGGTGACCAGGTGGGTGACTGCGATGTCCGCCGGGGCCGGCGCCAGCACGGCGGGGGCCTCGGGGATGGCGCGGACGGCCTGGGCCGTGCCGACGGTGGTGGCGCTGATCGCCAGGACTGCGAACCCCAGAGCCGCGAAGCGGACCCGGGGAGAGGTGTTGTTCTTCATGGTGTGCTCCTTGGTCGAGGTGATGTCTCGACGCTAGGAGCGCGGGGTGGTCCCGGAGATCGGTGAGAACCACCCACATTGGGTGGGGGACTACCCAGATTGGGTAGCGGCGTACGCGGCGGCCTCGGACCGCTTGCTGACCCCGAGCTTGGCCAGCACGGAGGACACGTGCCGGTCGACCGTCCGCGGCGAGAGCACCAGCCGGTCGGCGATCTCGGCGTTGGTGAGCCGTTCGCTCAGCAGCTCCAGCACCTCGGCCTCACGCGCCGTGAGCCCCGCCGGGTGCGCTGCGGTGGCCGCCCGCGGACCACGCTGCGCCGGAACCCGTACGCCGTCCTCGGCGAGCAGCTCGCGGACCCGGGTCACCGCAGGATCAGCGCCGATCGAGGTGAAGATCTCCACGGCGCGCAGCCGCGCGTCGTTGTCGCCGGTCCAGGTGAGGTTGACGGCCTCCTCGAACGGGCAGCCGAGCTCACGCCAGAACTCAGCAGCTGCGAGGTGGTCGCCGGACTGCTCGAGGGAGAACGGCACCGGGAACCGGTCGCTGTCCTCGACCTCGTAGCCGAGCCGCTGCAACCAGGCGCTGAGCTCGCCCTGCTTCCAGGGGTCGTTGGTGATGCCGCGTCGGTAGACGTCGAGCACGCGCTCGTCGACCAGCCCGAGGTCACCGGTGAGCCAGGCGCCCTGCGCGGCGCAGGTGGCGATCTGGATCAGCCAGAAGGTCTCGTCGTTGCCGCTGCCGAGCTCCCAGGTCTGCTCGAGCCACTCGCGGGCCTCGGGCAGCCCGAGCCGGAAGCCGGCCTGGGTGAGCCCGACACCGAGGTGCATCCGGTTCACCGGGGAGATCGTCTCGGTCATGGTGAGCAGGGCGAGCTCGACGGCCTCGGCGTTGTGGCCGCGGCGCATCAGCTCGTAGACCCGCGACCCGCGCATGCACACGCTGTAGGTGTGCTGCTCGTGGTCGAAGGCGTAGGCCAGGAAGCTCTCGTAGCGGTCCGAGTAGGCGTCGAGCGCGAGCACGTCGACCGAGCCCTCGTAGAGGTTCGTGTAGATGCACGCGGTCAGGTAGGAGTCGTCGGTCTGCAGCGCGTGCTCGAGCGCCTCCTCGAGCAGCCCGAAGTCGATGACGCCGCCCTCGCTCTCGCTGAACGCCTGGCCCATCTTCACCCGCCCGATGAGGGCGTGGTCGTCGAGGTCCTTGCCGATCCGCTCAGCCTCGTCGAAGGCAGCCCGGCGTTCCGCAGGGGTGGCGTCCTCGCTGTTGCCGCGGCTGTAGAGCACCAGAGCCCGCTCGGCCGAGTCGTCCGCGTCCCGCATCAGCTCGTAGGCCTCGGCCTCGGCCACCCGGCACTCGTCGGTCCGGCACAGCCGCCACAGCGCGACCCCGTACCGGCGCAGGGCCCGGGCCAGGTCGACCGGGGCGCCGAGCGACCGGCGGAGCTCGATCGTCCGTTCCCAGTGCGGCCCGGCGTCGGCCCAGTGGTCGCGGGCGGACAGCGACTCGGCGAGCGCCTCCTCGATGTCGGCGAGCTGTGCGGGTCCGAGGTCGTCGGCGAACTCCAGGGCCCGACCGAACTGGATGGTCGCCTCACGGTGCGCACTGGCAGCAGCGGCGATCCGGCCGGCCTCGGGCGCATAGCGCAGGACCGCGACCCCGTCACCGGCGCCGTAGGCGTGGTGGGTGAGCTCGGCGACGTCGGCGCCCTCCTGCTGCAGGGCGATCAACGTGATCCGGTGCAGCTCGGTGGCCTGGTAGCTCGGGATCGTCTGCTCGACCGCCCGGCGGATCAGCTCGTGGCGGAAGGCGAACCCGCGCTCGACGGGGACCAGGGTCCCCGAACCGACGCACTCGTCGACGTGGTGGGCCGCGGTGCCGGCCACCGCTGCAAACGTCGAGGCGAGACCGGGACGGCCGAGGACGGAGGCGGCCGCCAGGATCCGCTGGGCCGGTGCGGAGAGGTGCTGGAGACGCGCGCGCACCAGGTCGGCCACCGACGGCGGCACGTCCGCCGAGCCGAGGGCGAGCACCTCGCCGAGGTAGAACGGGTTGCCCCCGGTCAGCTCGTGCAGCTCAGCAGCCTGGTCCGGCGCGAGCTTCTCCACCGCCCCGATCGACAACGGGGCGAGCTGCATCCGGCGGGTGCTGCCGTGGGTCGCGATCCGGCCCATGACGTCGGTGAGCAGGCTGTCGGAGGCCTCGTCCTCGCGATAGGTGGCGAGCACCAGAGCGCCGAGGTGCCCGAGCCGGCGCGACAGGTGTCCGAGCCAGTCGAGCGTCGCCTCGTCGGCCCAGTGCAGGTCCTCCACGACCACGACCGGGGTGCTCGGAGCGTCCTCCACCGCAGCGAGGAACTCGGCGAAGAGCTCGTTGCGGTCGGCGTCCTCGCGGCACAGGTCCCGCAGCCGGCCGCCGACCGTGGTGGCGATCTCGTGCAGCGGGCCGAGGGGTCGCGGCGTGAACCCGCCGTCGCAGGCGCCCCACCACCAGCTCAGCTCCGGGCGGGCGGCGTGGAAGGCGTCGACCACGGCGGTCTTGCCGATTCCGGCCTCGCCGGTGATGAGCACCAGACGACCGCGGCCGGACATCGCGTCCGCCGCGTACTCGTCGAGCGCCCCCAAGCAGGAGCCCCGCTCAAGCAACTCCATGGTTCGATTTTCGACTGCTATCCCGGGCCTGTCCACGGTTTGCCTACGTGGACCGCTGGGTTCAGGTTCCCTCGACCACCTCGTGGATCTCGTCCGCGACCAGGCCGTGCGCCTCGCGGTGGACCGTGTTGGCCGCCTCGGCGTTCGGCGCGTCGACCAGGCAGAAGATCTTCCCGTTCGCCTCGTCGACCCAGTACGACTTGTAGTCGACGCCGTGCTGGCCCTGGATCTCTAGGTCCTTCTGGTGCGCTTCGGCGACCGCGTCCGCAGTGACGCCGTCGACGTGGTGGATGTCCATGTACAGAGGCATGGCTGTTCCTTTCGACCTTGTCGACGCTACGCGCGTCGGCGGTGGTCGCCACTAGCCCGAAGAGGCCAGTTTCGCCGAGGAACAGGGAGGGCAGAGGGTCAGTCCGCGGGGATGGCCTTGAGGATCGCCGTCATCGCGTTCAGCTCCGGCGTGTGCGCTCCTCCGCCCGGACCGGCGACGATGGTCACCAGCCAGACCTGGTTCTTCCAGATGAGGTTGCCGCTGATCACGTCGCCCTGGTCGGCATGCTCCAGGCACGCGAAGCTCTGGGTCGAGGCGATCCTCCGCGGTGTGCTGTCGCACGCAGCCCGCGCGTCCTCCAACCCGCGCTGCGGGTCCGGCTCCTCGACATTGGTGATCGCGAAGATCCCCCCGCGTCCGCTCCGGTAGAAGCAGACGGTGCTGCTGTTCTTGTTGCCGGCGGACCAGCCTCCGGCCAGGACGTCGTTGAGCGCGGCCTTCGAGATCAGGCACGGGTCGATGCTGGTGTCCACGGCCGAGGACGGCGTGGGTGTCTCTGTCGGGCTCGAGGTCGGAGTCGGAGTGCTGGCCGCGGTCGTCGGTGAGGCCGACGGCTTCGAGGCGCTCCCGCAGCCTGTCAGGACGAGCAGACCCGCGACGACGAGAAGGGGCCACCGGTTCCGAGAGGATGCGCGCATGGCGGGAGCGTAGCGACGCCTAGAGCCCGACCTGCGGCACGGTCCGGGCCGCAGTGTCGGAGAGCTCGAAGAACGGGTGGGTGACGAAGCCGAACCAGTCGGCGACGAGGTTCGAGGGAAAGGTGCCGACCCGGGTGTTGAACGCGCCGACGTTGAGGTTGTAGAACCGACGCGCCGCGGCGATCCGGTCCTCGGTCTCCACCAGCTGCTTCTGCAGGTCCAGGAAGCCCGTGTCGGCCTTCAGGTTCGGGTAGGCCTCCACCCGGGCCAGGACCGCGGCGAGCGAGCGCCCCATCGTCTCCTCGACCGCCGACCGTCCCTGGGGCGCCTGCTTCTCCAGCGCAGCGGCTGCTTCGCGGGCAGCGACCAGCGACGTCAGCAGGTCCTTCTCGTGCGCGGCGTACCCCTGCACCGTGGCGACGAGGTTCGGGATCAGGTCGTGGCGACGGGTGAGCTCCACGTCGACCCCGGCCCAGGAGTTGTCGATCAGCGTCCGCTGACGGACGAAGCGGTTGTACATGACCACCAGGGCGATCGCCGGCAGCAGCAGGACGGCGACGGCGGCAACGATGATCGTGATCACAGGCCGGCAGCCTTCCAGACGAAGTCCGGGATCCGGTCGAGGATGCCGTCGATGGCCTTCAGGGACGCGTCGAGCTGGACCGCCGAGTGCTGCCCGGCCTCGACCACCATCACGGTGTCGTTGCGGGTGCTCCAGGCGAGGTCCGGCAGCGTGAGGAGGTATTCCATCATCTGCGGGTGCAGCACGTCGGTGGCGAACTTGCGGTCGTCGCAGTTGACGGTGAAGGCGCGGTTGAAGGCCTCGGACTCCAGCTCGATGTCGGTGTTGGTCAGCCGGCCGAAGAAGCGGCCCACCATGCCTTCGGGCGTGACCTTGAGGTGCGGGAACCGCGCTCCGGTGCCGATCGCGATGATCGAGAAGCCGTGGCTCTGCTCGCGCGTCGTGGTGGTGTTGTTGGGCCCGGAGCTGGTCTCGGTCGTGTGGTAGACGTAGTCGAACGCGATCATGTCGCGGCCGTCGTACGTGCCCCGGAGGATGTTCCTCGCCTGCCGGTTGTGCCCGAGGCCGAACGGCGCGTCGTCGAAGCGGTCGGCCCAGGAGTCGTCGCGCTCGGTCCACGTCCAGCCGCGCTTCGCGGCGAGCGCAGCGAGCTCCTCGCGGCGCTTCTTCGCCGACAGGTAGCCGAGGTAGCCGACGAGGCCGACCAGGCCGAAGCCGAGGACGACGAACAGGATGAAGAACGTGGGCACCGCACCTCCCGAGGATCAGGAGGATGAGGCTACTTCCCCTGGAACTGCGGCGCCCGCTTCTCCAGGAAGGCGCGCGGGCCTTCCTTGGCGTCGTCGGACTTGAACACCTCGGCCCCGATCTTGGCGTCGTCGGCCCAGCAGTCGTCCTCGTGCTTGCCCTCGGAGTCGCGCATGGTCTTCAGGATCGCCTGGACCGCGAGCGGGCCGTTCGCGGCGATCATGTCCGCGAGCTCGTGCGCCTTGGCCAGCGCCTGTCCATCCGGCACCACGTGCCCGATCAGCCCGAGCGCGAGCGCCTCCGGCGCGGGCAGCACCCGGCCCGTCAGCAGCAGCTCGGCAGCGACGGTGTAGGGGATCTGGCGGGGGAGCCGGACCGCGGAGCCGCCCATCGGGTACAGCGACCACTTGGCCTCGGCAACGCCGAACTTCGCGGACTCGCCGGCCACCCGGATGTCGGTGCCCTGGAGGATCTCGGTGCCGCCGGCGATGGCGGGGCCCTCGACCGCGGCGATCAGCGGCTTGGTCAGCCGGAAGCCCTTGAGCAGGCCCTTGAGGATCGTCGGGTCGAAGTCGCCCGAGGCGAAGCGGTCACCGGGAGGCGCGTCGTCGGCCTGCTTGAGGTCCATGCCCGCGCAGAAGTAGCCGCCCGCGCCGGTGAGGATGCAGACCCGGATCTCGGGGTCGGAGTTCACCCGGTCCCAGGCGTCCTCCATGATCCGCAGCATCTCGCCGGACAGCGCGTTGCGGCGCTCGGGCCGGTTCATGGTCACGATCAGCTTGTGGCCGTCCTGCTCGACGAGGCAGTCGGGGGTGGTGCGCTCTGCGGCGGTGTCCGTCATGGGGGAGATGCTAGCCCCAAACGAGAACGTGTTCTAGTATTCGTGACATGGCCCTCAACATCGCTGACCTGTTCGAGCACGCCGTCGACGCGGCCCCCGACAAGCCCGCTGTGAAGGTGGGTGACCGCACGGTCACCTACGCCGAGCTCGAGTCGGAGTCGAACAAGCTCGGGCACTACCTGCAGGCGCAGGGCGTCAAGCCGGGCGACCACGTCGCGGTCTACGCGAAGAACAGCATCGAGCACGTCATCGCCGTGCTCGCGATCGTCAAGATCCGTGCGGTCAACATCAACGTGAACTACCGCTACGTCGAGGGTGAGCTGAACTACCTGTTCGACAACGCCGACGTGGTGGCCCTCATCGTCGAGCGCACCTACGCGCCGCTGGTGGCCAAGACCTACCCGAACCACGACAAGCTCCAGACCGTGGTCGTGGTCCCGGACGTCATCGAGCCGGACGACCAGTCCGACGTCAGCGAGTTCGGCGGTGTCCTGTACGCCGACGCGATCGCCGACCAGAGCGCCGAGCGCGACTTCGCCGAGCGCAGCGCCGACGACCTGCACATCATCTACACCGGCGGCACCACCGGCTTCCCGAAGGGCGTCATGTGGCGCCACGAGGACTTCTGGCGAACCCTCGGCGGCGGCATCGACTTCTACACCGGCGACAAGCTCGACGAGTTCGACCAGTCCAAGCAGGCGGCCCAGGACGGCCGGATGGTCACCTTCCCGCTCAGCCCGCTGATGCACGGTGGCGCCCAGGCCGGCCTGCTGATGCACCTGTTCGCCGGGCACCTGACGATCCTCGAGCCGAAGTTCGACCCGCAGCGGACCTGGGAGATCATCGACGAGAACGGCGTGATGCTGATCTTCATGACCGGCGACGCGATGGCCCGCCCGCTGATCGAGGAGTTCGAGCGCAAGGCCGCCACGGACGCGCCGTACACGGGCGCCAGCCTGTTCGCCGTGTCCAGCAGCGCGGCGATCTTCAGCCCGGAGGTCAAGGAGCGCTGGATCGACGCGCTGCCGAACCCCGTCTACACCGACTCGGTCGGTGCGAGCGAGACCGGCTTCCAGGGCATGGGCATGCAGGACAAGACCCACATCTCCAGCGACGGCCCGGTCGTCGGGCTCGGCCCGAACAGCGTCGTACTGGACGAGCAGAACAACGTGCTCGACCTGGCCACCAACGTCGGCAAGGTCGGGCGCCTGGGCCGCGGCGGCTCGGTCCCGGTCGGCTACTACAAGGACGAGAAGAAGTCCGCGGAGACGTTCCTGGTCGTCGACGGCATGCGCATCTCGGTCCCCGGCGACTTCGCCCGGATCGAGGAGGACAACAAGGTCACGCTGCTCGGTCGCGGCTCGAACTGCGTGAACACCGGTGGCGAGAAGGTCTACCCCGAAGAGGTCGAGATGGCGATCAAGCGCCACCCGGCCGTCTACGACGTCCTCGTCGTCGGCATCCCCGACGAGAAGTTCGGCCAGTCGGTCGCCGCCGTGATCCAGCTGCGCGAGGGCCAGAGCGTCGAGCTGGAGGAGCTGCGCGAGTTCCTGCGCGAGTTCCTCTCCGGCTACAAGCTGCCCCGGGCCGTCACCTACGTCCCAGAGATCCCCAGGAATGCGACGGGTAAGGCTCAATATCCCCGCGCAAAGGAGCTGATGCTCGAGGCCAAGGCTGCCGACAGCGCTATCAAGGAAGGGCAGAACGCCTGATGCGTACCGAACTCTGCGAGCGGCTCGGCATCGAGTACCCGATCTTCGCCTTCACCCCCTCGGAGAAGGTCGCCGCTGCCGTCTCCCGGGCCGGCGGTCTGGGCGTCCTCGGCTGCGTCCGGTTCAACGACGCCGAGGAGCTGGACGGCGTCCTGAACTGGATGGACGAGAACACCGACGGCAAGCCCTACGGCGTCGACATCGTGATGCCGATGAAGATCCCGACCGAGGGCACCTCGGTCGACCTCAAGGCGATGATCCCGGGCGAGCACATCTCCTTCGTCGAGGAGACGCTGCGCAAGCTCGGCGTCCCGCCGCTGCCGGACGGCGAGGGCCGCGAAGGCGTCCTCGGCTGGCTGCACTCCACCGCGCGCAGCCACGTCGACGTCGCGCTCCAGCACCGCCCGGTCCTGATCGCCAACGCGCTCGGCACCCCGCCGAACGACGTCATCGAGCAGGCGCACGAGCACGGCGTCCTGGTCGCGGCCCTGGCGGGTGCCGGCAAGCACGCGGCCAGCCACGTCGCCAACGGCGTCGACATCATCGTCTCGCAGGGCTACGAGGCCGGCGGCCACACCGGTGAGATCGCCAGCATGGTGCTCACCCCGGAGATCGTCGACTCGGTCGGTCCCGACGTCCCGGTGCTCGCCGCCGGCGGCATCGGCTGCGGCCGCCAGGTCGCGGCGTCTCTGGCTCTGGGCGCCCAGGGCGTCTGGACCGGTTCGCTGTGGCTGACCGTCGCCGAGTACGACCTGGGCAGCAGCGACGCGATCCAGCGGGCCCTGCTCAAGGCCGGCTCCGCCGACACCGTCCGCAGCCGCGTCTACACCGGCAAGCCGGCCCGTCTGCTCAAGAACAAGTGGACCGCCGCGTGGGAGGAGGAGGGTGCCCCGGCGCCGCTCCCGATGCCGCTGCAGAACATCCTGGTCTCCGATGCGCACAACCGGATGAGCGCGGCCGACGACCCGGACGTGGTGGCGATGCCCGCCGGCCAGATCATCGGCCGCACCAACGAGGTCCGGCCCGTCGCCCAGGTGATGGCCGAGCTGATCGCCGAGTACGAGGAGACGGTCACCCGTCTGGAAAAGATCCGGGGCTGACCCCCCAGGATCCGGTGCAGTCTGATCTACCCTGGTGAGGTGCTTCTCGAAGTCCTCGCGTTCACCGGTGCCGCAGCACTCATCGTGCTGCTGCCCGGTCCGGACACGCTCGTCGTGGTGCGCAGCATCCTGCGTGGCGGACGCCGCCAGGGCATCCTGACGGCGCTCGGCAACCTCACCGGACTGACCATCTGGGTCACCGCTGCGGTCGTCGGCATCGCGGCGCTGCTCAAGGCCAGCGAGGTCGGCTACGCCACGCTGCGCATCGTCGGGGCGGCGTACCTGATCTTCCTGGGCATCCAGGCCTTCCGCACCCGCGGTCAGGTCAGCGATGTGCCGGAGGCACGAGCGATCCTCGGCACCGGCTTCGGGGCGGGCATCCTGACCAACCTGCTCAACCCGAAGGTCGGCGTCTTCTTCGTGACGTTCCTGCCCGGCTTCGTCCCCAGCGGCGCCTCGGTCCCGGCGATCACCGCTCTGTACGGGGGCATCTTCATCGTGCTGACCGGCCTGTACTGGGTGGTGCTGCTCGGCCTTGCCGGCAAGGTCACCGCCTGGATGAACACCCCGAAGATCCGGCGCCGTCTCGACGTCGCCACGGCCGGGGTGCTGGTGCTCTTCGGCGCCCGCCTCGCCACGGAGTGAGACACCGGTCATAACGGACGCTGTCACTTAGAGTCAGGCCCATGGTCCTCCCGAACCCGGCTTCCCGGCGTGCCGCCGCCCGTCGCCTGCTCGCCGTCACCGCCGTCCTCCTGATCGCCGTCGGCGGTTGGGCGATCAGCGGGAACGCCGCCACCGGCATCTCGACCGCCGCGGTCCCGCGTGCGCACTGCGGGCCCGGTTCGCTGCCGGAGACCGACATCCAGGGCCGGGTGCCGAACACCGACTACACCGACGGTCGCGCGGCCAAGGGCTACCGCTGCAACACCGTCCAGGTGAGCCACCAGGGCAGCTCGGGCGGCTTCAAGACCCTGCGCTACACCGACCCCGCCGGGCACACCTGCGCGTTCTACGACTCGACGCTGACGCTCCCGCGCGACGTCGTCTCCGACATCCTGTCCGGCGACGGCCTCGGTGTGGTCGTCCTGGACATGTCCGACCCGGCGCACCCGAAGAAGACCGCGAACCTCGCCTCGGTCGGCATGCTCAGCCCGCACGAGTCGCTGCTGGTCAACGCCAAGCGCGGCCTGCTGGTCGGCGTCATGGGCACCGCGGCGACCGCGCCCGGCATCCTCGACGTGTACGACGTCAAGACCGACTGCCGCCACCCCAAGCTGCTCAGCTCCTCGCTCAGCGGCGTCCTCGGCCACGAGAGCGGGTTCTCGCCCGACGGCAAGACCTACTACGTGGCCGGCGCCGCCGGCTTCACGATGACCGCCGTCGACCTGACCACGCCGAGCAAGCCGAAGGTCCTGTACGTCGGCACCAACGTCGTCTACCACGGCCTGCGGCTCTCCAGCGACGGTCGGACGATGTACGTCGCCAACATCGGCCAGCCGGGCCCGGGCGGGATCACCGGCGCCGGGCTGCGGATCCTGGACGTCAGCCAGATCCAGGACCGCAAGCCGCACCCGAAGGTCTCGATCCTCTCGACGATCCACTGGCCGGACGCCTCGATCCCGCAGGCGGCCGAGCCGTTCACCAGCAAGGGTCACCACTACCTGTTCGAGACCGACGAGTTCATCGACCTGTTCAGCTTCAAGGGCCTGTCGAACCTGCCGGAGTCGCCGGTGGGCGCGGCCCGGATCATCAACGTCGACGACCCGCGGCACCCGTTCGTGGTCAGCAACATCAAGCTGCAGGTCCACGAGCCCGCCAACCGCAAGGGTGACGAGGCGAAGGACCCGATGGCCTGGTTCCCGGCCCAGGGCTACGCCGCCCACTACTGCGGCATCCCGACCCGGGACAACCCGAAGATCGCAGGCTGCTCGATGATCCTGTCGGGCTTGCGCCTGTTCGACATCCGCGACGTGGCGCACCCGAAGGAGGTCGGCTACTTCAACAAGCCGAAGACGCAGATCGACAAGCTGGCGCTGATCCCGGCGCTCGGCGGCTACGCGATGTCGCAGCCCGCGTGGGACGTCGCGCGGAACTCGGTCTGGTACACCGACACCAACTCGGGCTTCTACGTCGTGAAGCTGACCAACGGGGTCCAGAACCTTCTCCACTAACGCTCGTTGTTACTGCATGCGCCGCCTCCTCCTCACCGCCTTCCTCATCCTGGCGACCGTCCTGGCCTGGACGGCCGCTGGTTCGGCCGACACCGGGATCTCCACCGCCGCGGTGCCCACCGCCACCTGCGGTCCCGGTGACCACCCGGAGACGGGACTCCAAGGCCGCGTGCCCGCGGCCGACTACACCTCGGGCCGGTACCTGCAGGGCTACACCTGCAACACCGAGGCGGTCGCGCACGAGGGCTCCAGCGGCGGTTTCAAGGCGCTGCGCTACACCGACTCCCAGGGCAACACCTGCGCGTTCTACGACTCGACCTCGCTGGTCCCGCCGACCTCGACGCTCACGAACCTGCTCGGGCAGAAGGGCATCGGCGTCGTCGTCCTGGACATGAACGACCCGGCGCACCCGAAGCGGACGGCCACGCTCACCTCGGTCGCGATGCTCAGCCCGCACGAGTCGCTGCTGGTCAACCAGCCGCGCGGCCTGCTGATCGGCGTCCTGGGCACGTTCCTCACCGCCCCCGGCGCGCTGGACGTGTACGACGTGAAGACCGACTGCCGCCACCCGAAGCTGCTGTCCACCAGCCTCGCCGGCATCCTCGGCCACGAGAGCGGCTTCGCCCCCGACGGTCGCACCCTCTACGTCTCGAGCACGATCTTCACCCTGGTCGCGGTCAACCTCGACGACCCGCGGCACCCGAAGACCACCACCATCCAGACCAACGTGCAGTACCACGGCATGCGGGTCTCCGACGACGGCAACACCTTGTACGCCGCGCACATCGGCCAGCCGGGCCCCGACCTGATCTCAGGCGGCGGCCTGCGCATCCTGGACGTGAGCCAGGTGCAGGCGCGGGTGCCGAACCCGAAGATCAGCATCCTGTCCACGATGACCTGGGCCGGCTCCTCGATCCCGCAGGTGCCCGAGCCGTTCACCCGGGACGGTCACCAGTACCTGTTCGAGGTCGACGAGTTCACCGACCTGTTCTCGCTGTCCGGCCTGACCGACCTGCGGCACGCCCCGGTGGGCGCGGCCCGGATCATCAACGTCGACGACCCGCGCCAGCCGTACCTGGTCTCCAACGTGCGCCTGCAGGTGCACGAGCCGGCCAACCACGCCGGCGAGCAGTGGAACGACCCCGGCGGCAACAACGCCCTCGGTGGCTACGCGGCGCACTACTGCAGCGTCGACACGCGCGACAATCCGAAGCTGGCCGCCTGCTCGATGATCCTCTCGGGCCTGCGGGTCTTCGACATCAGCGACGTCGCGCACCCACGCGAGGTCGCCTACTTCAACATGCCGACCAGCAAGGGCAGCGCGGCGTTCTCCCAGCCCGCGTGGGACCGGGCGAACGACAGCATCTGGTACACCGACACAGGCACCGGGTTCTGGAACGTGCGTCTGACCCACGGCGTGCAGGACCTGATGCACTGATCCGTGCCGGCTGGGCTCAGCCGGGTCGGACCACGTTCGTGCTCGCGATCTTGTCGTGCAGCGCCTGGCGCTTGGAGTCCCACAGCGGCCAGAGGTAGTCGAGCAGCTGGACGATCCAGCACAGCCCGAGCAGGAAGACGCCGAGGAGGCGCAGCAGGATCGTGCCGACCGGCAGGTCGGGGCTGTCGCGCAGCCGGACCCGCAGCCCGCAGATCAGCTTGCCCGGGGTCGCCTGCTTCCAGAGCAGGAACACGAACTGGTAGACGAGCGAGGCGAGCAGGATCGACCCGATCAGCGCCCAGAACGCCCCGTGCGAGGAGCTGAACAGCGCCGGCTCCGGCGGGTCGGGCGTGTTGTGGTCGGCGGCGTACTGGAGGTCGTCGATCCACTGCGACAGCGAGTCCCACTGCGAGGCGATCACCGGGGCTGCGGCGATGGCGTAGAGCGGGAGCGCGATCAGCCCGTCGAGGAACAGGGCGAGCACCCTCCACCACCAGCCCGAGAGCGGGACGCCGTCCGGGGTGGTGTTGCCGCTGACCGGCTCGTAGTACGTCGGCATCGACGAGCCGTAGGCCGACCCGTACTGCGGCGCGGCCGGCGGGGCCGTGTACGTCGGGTAGGGAGACAGGTCCGGCGCCGCGGTCTGCTCGTTCACGTGCTGGGTCCACTGCAGGCCGTCCCAGTAGCGGAGGCGGCCGGGCACACCGGCGTGGGTCGGGTCAGGATCGGGGTACCAGCCGGCAGGCGTCTGCGTCATGGCGCAGATCGTGCCAGATCAGCGGTACGTCGTACCGCGTTCCTCGCGGGTCCAGGTCGCCTCGAGCGGTCCGGCCTGGAGCTCCCGCTTGAGGACCTTGTTCGTCGCGGTGCGCGGAAGCGAGTCCACGACCCGCACGAACCGGGGCCACCCCTTCGAGGACAGGTCGCCCTGCCCGGCGAGGAACGAGCCGAAGGCATCCGCATCGAGCGCCCCGGTGAGCACGAGCGCCGCGACCAGCTGGTCCCCGGCGGACGGGTCCGGAACGGCGTACACAGCGGCCTCGGAGACGGCGGGGTGACGCAGCAGGATCCGCTCGATGGGCGCCGCGGCGAGGTTCTCGCCGTCGACTCGCAGCCAGTCCGCGGTCCGGCCGGCGTAGTAGATCCAGCCGTCGGCATCGCGGTAGGCGAGGTCCCCCGACCAGTACATCCCGCCGCGCATCCGCTCGGCAGTGGCGGACTCGTCGTTGTAGTACCCGGCGAACTGGCCCATCCCGGTGGTGTTGACCAGCTCGCCCACGCACTCCTCGAGGTTGACGACGCCGCCCGCGGCGTCGAACCGAGCCCGGGGGCACTCCAGCCCGGTCTCCGGGTCGAAGACCGCCACCCCGGGCCCCGGCTGGCCCAGCGACCCCGGGGGCGTCCCCTCGACCCGCGAGATCACCACGGCGTTCTCGGTGGACCCGAACCCGTCGACGACCCGGCACCCGAACCGCTCGCCGAACGCCGCGATGTCGCGCTCGTTCCCCTCGTTGCCGAAGACCAGGCGAAGCGGATTCTCGGCGTCGTCCGGCAGAGCCGGTGTGGCCATCACGTACGCCAGGGGCTTGCCCACGTAGTTCGCGTACGTCGCGCCATAGGCACGCACGTCAGCGAGGAACGCACTGGCGGAGAACTTCTCCCGCAGCGCGATCGCAGCGCCGTTGTAGACGGCTGGTGCCCAGCCCGCGATCACCGCGTTCGAGTGGAACAGCGGCATCGCGACGTAGTGCACGTCGTCGCCGGTCAGGCCCAGCCGCTCGGTCAGGTACGCCGCCGGGAAGGTGATTTTCTCGTGGGTGATGCGCACTGCCTTGGGCTCGCCCGAGGTGCCCGAGGTGAAGATCAGCATGAAGAGGTCCGAGCCCGACGGCGAAGCCGAGGGCGCAGGACCGTCCACGGGCCAGTCGAACGACTCGTCCACCACGACCACCCCGTCGAGGTCGAGCCCGTCGAGCAGCTCTCGGTGCGTGGCGTCCGTGACGACGACGGACACGTCGGCCTTCCGGATGTCCGCCAGCAGGCTCTCGCCGCGCCGGGTCGTGTTCAGCCCGACCAGCGCGTGCGCGCCCCAGCCGGCCGCCGCCAGCTGGATCGCCATCTCAGCGGTGTTGTCGAGCAGGACACCGACATGACGCGGTCCCGACGCGGGAAGCAGGCGTGCCAGTGCCGCGACCCGACCTCGCGACGCCGCAACGTACTCGGTCCAGCTCCACCGTTTCTCGCGGGCGACGAGCGCCAGCGAGTCGTCGGAGGCCCGAGCCTCCAGCAGGGAACGGACGCTCACACAGGCTCGGCCGCCAGCAGCGCGCCGATCTTCCGGGCCTGGTCGGTGGTCCCGCCGAGAGCGAACTCACCGAGCTTGCCGACGGTGAAGTAGCGGTGCGCCTCGCCGTCCAGGTCGATGCCGTTGCCACCGTGGACGTGCACGGTGGTGTGCGCGATCTTGTGGCCGCAGTCCGCCGCCCAGAGCTTCGCGCCGGCGATCTCCTTCTCGGCCGGCAGGCCCTCCTCGAGCCGCCAGGCGGCCTGCCAGAGCATCAGCTCGGCACCGAGGATGTCGATGTAGCCGTCGGCCAGGCGCTGCGAGACGGCCTGGAACGTGCCGATCGGGCGACCGAACTGCTCGCGGGTCTTGGCGTAGGCGGCGGTCAGGTCGAGCGCGCCCTTCACGACACCGAGCTGGTAGGCGCAGGCGGCCAGCGTCAGCCGCTGCTCGAGCCACTCCACGACGGTCTCGCCGTCACCGATCGCGCCGAGGATCCGCGCGGCCGGGACCGCGGCCCGGTCGAGCTCGAGGCGCGCGACGAGCGCGCCGTCGCTCACCTTCTGCTCGATGATCGAGACACCCGGGTCGTCGGGGTGCACCAGGAACGCCGTCACGCCGTCGTTGGTCAACGCGGGAACGATGAACAGGGACGCCACGGTCCCGGCCGGGACGATCGACTTCACGCCCGTCAGCAGCCACTGCGAGCCGTCGAAGTCGGCGGTCGTGGTCGGCGGGGACGGCAGGTGCTCGCGTTCCTCGGAGATCGCCGCGGTGAGGATCGCCGCACCGGTGCTGGCGCCCTCCAGCCACATGCCCTGCGCCGCTGCGTCGCCGAACTTGGCGATCGCCATCGCCGACGGGATGTGCGAGGCCAGCGGCGCCGGAGCGACCAGCTTGCCCGCCTCGATGAGCACGCTCGACAGCTCGAGCAGGCCGAGCCCCGAGCCCGCGAGCGACTCCGGCAGGCACAGCCCGAGCAGGCCGGCGTCGCCCAGCTTGGCCCACAGGTCGGCGTCGTACCGACCGGCGTCCGCCTTCTTCAGGCGCTCGGGGGTGCACTCGTTCTTGAAGACCATCGCGGCCAGTGCGGCAGCGTCGACCTGAGTCTCAGTCAGTCCGAAATCCATGACAGTTCCCCTTAACGCTTCGCCGCGGGCAGTCCGAGCCCGACGTAGCCGATGATGTCCCGCTGGATCTCGTTGGTGCCGCCACCGAACGTCATCACCAGCGCGGACCGGAAGTACCGCTCCAGCCGACCCCGAAGGACGGCTCCAGCAGAGTCGCCCGACACCACGGCGTCGGGCCCGACGATCTCCATCAGCGAGCGGTAGACCTCGGTGGCCAGCTCGGAGCCGTAGACCTTGGTCGCCGACGCGTGCGCGGGGGAGAGGTCCTCGGTCGCCGAGGCCAGCTTCCAGTTGAGCAGCTTGAGCATGTCGGCGCGGGCGTGCGCCCGGCCGAGGAGCACCTGGACCCACTCGGAGTCGATGACCCGCGAGCCGTCGGGGTTCTTGGTCTGCTGGGCCCACTCGCGGACCTGCAGGATCGACTGGGTCACCGGCGCCGCGGAGGTCAGCGCGACCCGCTCGTGGTTGAGCTGGTTGGTCATCAGCGCCCAGCCGCCGTTGAGGCCGCCGACGAGGTTCTCCTCGGGCACGCGGACGTCCTCGTAGTAGGTCGCCGACGTACCGACGCCCGCCACGGTGTGCACCGGGGTGTAGGAGAAGCCCTTGGCCGAGGTCGGCACCAGGATCATCGACAGGCCCTTGTGGCGCGGCAGGTCGGGATCGGTCCGGCACGCGAGCCACACGTAGTCGGCGTACTGGATCAGCGAGGTCCACATCTTCTGGCCGTTGATGACCCACTCGCCATCCTCCAGACGAGCCTTCGTCTGCAAGGACGCAAGGTCCGTTCCCGACCCGGGCTCGCTGTACCCGATCGAGAAGTGCATCTCGCCCTTGAGGATCTTCGGGAGGATCTCCTCCTTCTGGGCGTCGGTGCCGAAGCGCATGATCGTCGGGCCGACCGTGTTCAGCGTCAGGTAGGGGATCGGGACGCCGGCGATGGCGGCCTCGTCGGTGAAGATCAGCTGCTCCATCATGGAGCGGTTCTGGCCGCCGTACTCCTCGGGCCAGCCGATGCCGAGCCAGCCGTCGTGGCCGATCTGCTTGATCACGTCCTTGTAGACGTTCGCGTCCCCGAACTCGCCCGAGTCGGCCTTGACGCCGTTCTCGTCGAATTCGTTCGTCGCCAGCGCGAGGCCGGCACGCACCTCCGGGGTGACCAGCTCGGCGAAGTACGCCCGCAGCTCTGCCCGGAGCTTTTCGTGCTCCTCGTTCAGTGCGATCCTCATGGAGTTCATCCTCACGCTGGTCAATACTGGATTTGCTACGCGTAAAACTATAACCTGTTCTTGTTTTTGGCGAGATCCCACGCGGACCCTGGAGGTCACGATGAGCACCGCAGTCACCGACGCACGCGCCCTGGACCAGGGAGTGCCGCCCAGTCGTTATGCCCGCGGCTGGCACTGCCTAGGCCTCGCCGAGGACTTCCGCGACGGAAAGCCGCACGCCATCCGGGCGTTCGACGGCAAGCTCGTCGTCTGGCAGGACAGCCAGGGCGAGCTCAAGGTGCTCGACGGTTACTGCCGGCACATGGGTGGCGACCTGACCCAGGGTGAGGTCAAGGGCGACAACGTGGCCTGCCCGTTCCACGACTGGCGCTGGGGCGGCGACGGCAAGTGCAAGGAGATCCCGTACGCCCGGCGCGTGCCGCTGCGGGCCAAGACCCAGCGCTACGAGACCGAGATCGTCAACGACCAGCTGTTCATCTGGTTCGACCCGGAGGGCTCCGACGCCGACCGCTCGATCCTGCCTCCGCAGCTCCCCGGCCTGGCCGAGGGCGAGTACGCCGACTGGAGCTGGAACATCACCGAGATCGAGGGCTCGAACTGCCGCGAGCTGATCGACAACGTCTCGGACATGGCGCACTTCTACTACGTGCACTTCTCGTTCCCGACGAGCTTCCGCAACGTCTTCGAGGGTCACGTCGCGACCCAGTACATGGAGTCGACCGGCCGCCCGGACAAGGCCGGCGGCTACAGCTCCGGCGGCACCGACCTGTTCCTGAAGTCGGAGGCCTCCTACTTCGGGCCGTCGTACATGATCAACTGGCTCTGGGTCGACTACAAGGGCTTCAAGACCGAGGTCATCCTGGTCAACACCCACATCGCCACCAGCCCGAACTCGTTCACGCTGCAGTACGGCATCACGGTGAAGAAGCCCGAGGGCATGGACGACAAGACCGTCGCCTTCATCGCCGAGAAGTACACCAAGATGTTCGGCGAGGGCTTCCTCCAGGACGTGCACATCTGGAAGAACAAGGTCGCCGTCCAGAACCCGCTGCTGTGCGAGGAGGACGGCCCGGTCTACCAGCTGCGTCGCTGGTACGAGCAGTTCTACGTGGACCAGGCGGACATCGTCCCGGAGATGGTCGAGCGCTTCGAGTTCGAGGTCGACACCACCAAGGCCAACGAGTTCTGGCACGAGGAGGTCGCCGAGAACCTCCGCAAGAAGGCCGAGGAAGACGAGCTCGCCGGGAAGCCGGCGCACCACTGATGGTCAGCTTCGCCCCGACCAGTCCGGCCACCGCCGAGGACCAGCGCCTCTACACCGAGGCGCGGTTGGTCGAGGTCGCCTGCCTGGACTGCCTGGCCGTGGTGCGGGTGAAGAAGAACAGCGAGCAGCACACCGCGATCCAGTGGAACGCCGAGGCGCTCGCGCACTGCGCGGAGTTCCGCAAGGCCGCGTCCCAGCCCGAGGGACGACCCGTCCGGGTCGCCTGCTCACGACTACGCTCCTCGATCGAACAGGCCGTCAAGGACGGCGAGATCGAGATCGGCGCAGAGGATGGTTACTGATCAATGGCGACTGAGTCCTTCGTCCTGAAGGTCACTGAGGTCATCGAGGAAACCGCCGACGCCCGATCCGTGGTGTTCGAGGTGCCGTCCGAGCTCCAGGAGACGTTCGCGTACACGCCCGGTCAGTTCCTGACCGTTGCGGTGCCCAGCGACCAGACCGGACTCGCCGCGCGCTGCTACTCGCTGTCGAGCTCCCCGCACAGCGGCCGTCACCAGATCACGGTCAAGCGGACCGTCGACGGGTACGCCTCGAACTGGATCTGCGACAACCTCAAGGCCGGCGACACCTTGCGGCTGCTGCCGCCGAGCGGGATCTTCACCCCGAAGGACGTCGACGCCGACTTCCTGCTCTTCGGCGGCGGCTCGGGCATCACCCCGGTGATCTCGATCGCGCGGACCGCCCTGGAGAAGGGGACCGGCAAGGTCGTCCTCTTCTACGCCAACCGCGACCAGGACTCGGTGATCTTCGCGCGCGAGCTCACCGAGCTCAGCGCCGAGTACGCCGAGCGCTTCACCGTGGTGCACTGGCTCGAGTCGGTCCAGGGACTGCCGAGCGAGGCCGGGCTCCAGCTGTTCGCCAGCTACTTCACCACCTACACCGCCTTCTGCTGCGGACCTGCGCCCTTCATGAAGGCGGTCTCGACCGCGCTGCGGAACCTGGAGTTCCCCCGCGAGCGTCGCCACCAGGAGAAGTTCGTCTCCCTGGGCGGCAACCCGTTCGGCGACGTCGAGGAGGTCCTCGCAGCGCAAGCAACGCTCGCTGAGGCGGACGACGCCGACGACGAGGGCGAAGCCGAGGAGCCGGCGTTCGCCGGGCCGGTGGCACTCGAGGTCGAGCTCGACGGCCAGCAGTACGCCTTCGACGACTGGAAGGGCGAGGAGGTGCTGCTGGAGTTCCTGGAGAAGAAGGGCGTGCAGGCACCCTTCTCCTGCCGCGAGGGCAACTGCAGCTCGTGCGCCTGTGTCGTCCTCGAGGGCGACCTGGCGATGAAGCACAACGACGTCCTGGACAAGGACGACCTCGCCGACGGCATCCGGTTGACCTGCCAGGGGCTGCCGCTGACCGACACGCTCAAGATCAGCTACAACGGCTGATCTTCGTCGTCGTCGGCCTCCTCGCTGTCGTCGTGCAGCGGGAGGAACACCGACTGCTGCTTGACCCGGGGCGGAGCCACCGAGTCAGCGCCGAACAGGCGCCGACGCAGCGGACCGGTCAGCACCCCCACCGGTGCGGTGAGCACGTACGCGTACGCCAGGACCAGCATGGTTCCGGCGGGCTCGAGTACGAGGCCGACGAGCACCGCGAGGCCCACGAGCGCGGTAATGACACGCGCCTGCTGGGTCTGCGGTGAGATCAGGTTCCGGAACGACCGGAACCGGACGGTGCTCACCATCAGCAGCGCCGGGACCACGCTGATCACCGCGGGGAGCAGGATCGACGGACCGACCTTGTCCTTCGGGAAGTCCAGCGCGAAGACCGTGGCGATCACGACCGCCGCGGCGCCCGGCGAGGGCATCCCGATGAAGTAGCGCTTGTCCGCGTGCGGGTCGATGGTGAAGTTGAAGCGAGCGAGCCGGAACCCGGCACACGCGAGCCAGAAGTACGCCGCGATCCAGGCGACCACCGGCCACTCGGGGAGCACCCAGGTGTAGACGAGGACCGCCGGCGCCAGACCGAAGGAGATCAGGTCGGCGAGCGAGTCGAGCTGGACGCCGAAGGGCGAGGTGGCACCGACGAGGCGGGCGACCGCGCCGTCGCAGATGTCCATCACGATCGCGACGGTCATCAGGATCGCCGCCCAGTGGCTGTGCCCGTTGAACGCCAGCGGGACGGCGGAGAACCCGCAGGCCATGTTCGCGGCGGTGAACATGCTCGGCGCGGTGACGCGGAGCCGCTCCTTGGGCGGGAGCTGGCGCAGGGAGACGACCTCGGCACCGGAGTGCGAGGCGATCCGGAAGCGTCGACGGCGCAGCAGGCGGCGTCGGCGGCGTTCCGGGGCTGCGGGCTCGCTCACGAAGGCCACCGTCCCAGCACGGTCACGCCCGCCACGGTCCGGTCGCCGGCCGAGACGGCGAGCTCGACCTCCGGCGGGACGAAGATGTCCATCCGGGAGCCGAACTTCATCAGGCCGATGCGGTCGCCGGTCTCCAGCACGTCGCCGACCCCGATCCGGGTGACGACCCGACGGGCCACCAGCCCGACGATCTGCCGGAAGTGGACCTTGCGGATCTCGGTGCCGACGGCCCGTTCGATCGTGATGTCGCTGCGCTCGTTCTCGGTGGCGCTCTCGAACTTGTACGCCGCGTGCCACTTGCCCGGCCGGTACTGGACGTCGGTCACCGTGCCGCCGTACGGAGTCCGGTTGATGTGCACGTCGAAGACCGACAAGAAGATGCTGATCTGCTGCCAGTCGCCCCCGGGAGCGACGCCCGGCTGCCCGGGTCCGGCATGCATGACCTTGCCGTCAGCCGGGGCCAGCACCGTGTCCGCGTCAGCCGACACTGCCCGCTCAGGATCCCGGAAGAACGCCACGATGCCCACGGGAAGCGCCGCGAGCGCCAGCGAGAGGCGCCTCCGACCGGTCAGCAGGGCGAGCGCAGCCGGTACCGCGCCGACCGCGGCCGCGGGCCACGCCTCGCGATCAATCGTTGTCGGCATGCTTGCTCGCGATCTCGGCAGCGCCGCCCATGCGCTGGGCAGCGTCGTTGATGGAGGGGAAGAGCGAGCCGAACCGGGCGCCGGCCCGGATCTCGACGGGGGCGACCACGACCTCACCCTTGTCCTTGGTCACGGCCTTCACGACGCCCGCGGCGACCTGCTCCGGCGAGACCGTTCGGGTGCCCTTGGGGGTCTCCATGCCGCTGTTGACGAACATGCCCGCGTCGCGCACGAACCCGGGCTCGACGATCGAGGCGCTGACCCCGGTGCCGTGCAGGTCCTGGCGCATCGCGGAGACGAACCCGCGCAGCCCGAACTTGGTCGCGTTGTACATCGAGCTCCACGGCGACGCGACGATGCCGGAGACCGATCCGATGAAGACCAGGTGGCCGGAGCCGCGCTCGAGCAGCTGGGGGAGCAGGGCGCGCGACATCAGCATCGGGGCGCGCAGGTTGACGTTCAGGTTCGCGTCGATCTTCTCGACGGCGATGGTGTCCATCCGCCCGATGCCCGGCAGGGCGGCGTTCGCGACGAGGATGTCGAGGTCGCCGGCCTCGGCCAGCAGGCCGTCCAGGGCGGCCGGGTCGTTGAGGTCGGCAGCGACGGCCCGTGCCCCGAGCTCGTCCGCCAGCGGCTGCAGCACGTCGGTCCGTCGACCGGTCAGCACCAGCTCCGCCCCCTCGGCCTTCAGGCGTCGCGCGATGGCGTGCCCGATTCCCCCGGTGGCGCCGGTCAGCAGCACCCTGGCTCCGTTGATTTTCACGCCCACGAACCTACCGGAGTGCGGGCGCAATAGCCCTTTTCAGGCGGCCGGGTGCCAGGAGATGTCGATGTCGAACTCCCACGCGATCTCGGGCCGCTCCGGACGACTCTCGGCGTTTCGACGGCGCAGATCGGAGAGCGCCTCGTGAAGTTCAGTCGCTGAGAACTGAATCAGCACCGGCGGCTCCTCCCAGTCGTCGCTGCTCGGGTGATCGTCCTGGGTCGTCGCGTACCTGAAACCTGCCGGGGTGCGAAGAGCGAAGCCGCCGTTCTCGGTCTGCTCGATGGAGAAGCCGTCCGAGTGCTTGGCGCGGTGATCCGTCCGGCAGCCTGGCCAGAGGTTGCTGGTCGAGGTCGGGCCGAGGGGCCACGGAGTGCGGTGGTCGAGATCGCAGGCGGTGGACTCGTGATCGCAGTTGGAGCGGAAGCAGGTGCTCTGCGTGCTGACCACGTGCTCCCAGATCGCGCGGGTCGGTACGTAGCGCTCGGTGGAGAGCTCGACAGCTGTCCCGGCCGGGTCGGTCAGCATCCGGTGCCACGTGGCGCCGGGTCGTTGGGCGATCACCCGGGCCAGGCCAGCCGGAACTACCTTGCCGCCGGACAGCGTGCCGGGGTGGTCCGAGAGACCCATCACCGTCTGGATCGGCACGGTGAGGTTGATGATCGGCCGGGCGAACTGGGGAACGGGCGCCTCGCCCGTGCTCCCGTTGATGAGCAGATCGAGCGCCAGGTCGGTGCGCAGCTGGGTGAGGGTGCGCGGGTCGCCGGCTGCTCGCGCGGCTCGGGCGGACAGGTCGAGGCGGTGGGCGGCGAGCTGGACCTGGTCAGTGGTGCCCGCGAGGGTCAGCCACGAGATCCCGTCGTCGCCGTCGTTGACCTCCACGCTGCGCAGCCCGTGGGCGTTCCGGAACCGCGCCTCGGCGTCCGCCGCACGGAGCAGCTTGATGACGTAGGCCAAGCGGTTGCGCAGCTGACGGTGGCTGCACCCGAGGATCCCGCCGGAGCGAAGGTGCTTGGTGAGGAACGATTCGATCCGCCGCGCAAGACCAGCCCATTCCTCGGGTGTGTCGAGTCCGTGGCGCGCGGCTTCGACGATCAGCTTCACGCGGTACTGGTCGACCCTTCCATCGGCGGCGAGGTCTCGCAGGAACGGGAAGTGCTCGTCGAGCCAGAGGGCGTTGTTCAGCTGGGTGCGGACGAGCCCGGCGGGGAGCGCCCACAGCTCGCTGAGCTCGATCTCGACCTCGTTCCGCGCCGAGATCTGCGTCGGGTCCTGGTCGTCGTGCACGGCTTCATGGTGGCGAGCGCGTCGTCGGAAGAACTCGACCATGGCTCTCTGCCTGGCGGCCGCCAGCCGGTTCTCGGCCATCAAGTCGTCCAGACTCGCGGCGAGCAGATCGTGATCGGACAAAGGCAGCACTGCTGGTGGTGTCACGCGGTTCCCCCGGGTTGAAGGTTCGACCCCTTCGAGAACAACGTTATCCGCGGTCGTCGACAGTTCTCGGAGCACTCGCAGCGGTACCGGTCACGGGTGGGTAACAGGTCGAGCAGGTGTCGATCAGGCCGGACTTCCGACGATCTCCTCGAGCGCCAGTCCATGGTCGAGGGCGATCAGCTCGGCTGCCTTCTCGCCGATCATGATCGAGGCGGCGTTGGTGTTCCCGCTGACCACGTTCGGCATCACGCTCGCGTCGGCGACCCGCAGGCCCGCCACGCCGTGCACCCGGAGCTGCGGGTCCACGACGCTCCCGATCCGGCAGGTGCTCGTCAGGTGGTAGACGGTGGTGGCGTAGTGCCGGGCGAGATCCTCGATCAGCGCGTCGCTGAGGTCGCCTCCCGAGACGTGCCCGTGCTTCGCAGCCAGTGCCGGCGGAATCAGCAGGTCTCCGGTCCCGTGGCTGGCTCGGATCCGATCCACGATCGTCAGAGCACGACGCACGACCGCGGTCATCACCTTCATGTCGTGCGGGTCGCCGAAGTAGTTCATCCGGATATCGGGGGCCGCCAGCGGGTCAGCACTGGCGAGCCGGATCTCGCCCTCGCTGTGCGGCTGGACCGGGTTGGCGAGCACGATCAGGCTCTCGGCGGTCGGACTCAGCGTCATGTCCGGGTCGGCGAAGTACTCGTGGGTGTCGACGTGCAGGCACCCCTGCCAGATGTCGGTGTTGTAGCCGCAGGTGAAGACAGCGATCTGGGCGTCGTGGGTGTGTTCGTCGCCCAGGCCGGTCGAGAGCCAGGCGCTGGCGTCGTACAGGGACGACGAGACCAGCCCGCTCCCGGTCAGGAACCACTCGCCGAGCTGTCGTTCTGCCTCTGCCTTCAGTCCGGCCAGCTCGGGAGGGAGCGCCGCGTCGTCCGCAGGGTCGGCCGGCAGAGGGCCGGCCGGGGCACGCAGGGCATCGGGACCCATCGCCACACCCACGGCGGCCATGGAGACCCCGAGCCCCGGGGCGTCGAACATCAGCGCGAGCTGGAGGTGGTCCTTGAGGTGCGCTCCGACCTCGGGCGCATCGACCAGGCAGGCGATGCCGAGCGACTCGAGGTGCTCGCGGGGGCCGACACCGGAGAGCATCAGCAGCTGCGGGGAACCGACCGCGCCTCCGCTGAGCACGACCTCGGTGCCGGCACGTACGACCTGCGCGGTGCCGGACCCGTCGACGTACTCGACGCCGGTCGCGCGCGGGGTGCCACCGTCGTCCTCGATCAGGATCCGGGTCACCTGAGCTTCGGTGATGACGTACAGGTTCGGGCGGATCTCGGGCTTGCCCTCGAGGAACGCGTGGTAGGTGCTCGCTCGTTTCCCGTCGAGGGTCGTGGTCTGCAGCAGGGACACCAGGCCGGCCGGTCCTCCGCGATCCCGGCCGTTGTAGTCACCGACGGGGATCCCGGCCTCGACGGCCGCGTCGACGAACGCTCGAGCACCGGGCAGGACAGGAGCGCGCACCGAGACGCCGAGGGGTCCGGCGACGCTGTGGGCGTCCTCGTCGATCGTGATCTCGTTCGAGGGCACCAGGCCCTCGCTCTTGCGGAAGTAGGGCAGCACCTCGTCGTAGCTCCACCCGGTGGCACCGCCGGCGGCCCAGGCGTCGAAGTCGCCGGGGTGGCCCCGCACGTAGGCCATGTAATTGATGCCCGAGGAACCGCCGAGCATCTTGCCGCGCGGTACGACCATGCGGCCCTCGGCAAGGCCGAGCCCCGCACCCCCGGCGTCGGCGGTGAAGGCCCAGTCGGTCTCCGGATTCACCTGGAGCACCGGGCAGGCGGCGGGCATGAGCTCCGCAGGCGGCGGGGTTCCGCCGGCCTCGATCAGGATGACCCGCGTGGTGGGGTCTTCGGACAAACGTGCTGCGACGACAGCGCCTGCCGAGCCGGCTCCGACGACGACGAAATCGGCGGTCTCACTCATCGGCCGAAACTAGCAGCGGGGCGCGACGAGCGGAATGGGTCAGCGGCGGCGGCGACCTACTGCGCGAGGAATCCGGATTCGTAGGCGAACACGACGGCCTGCACCCGGTCGCGCAGACCGAGCTTGTGCAGCACCTTGCCGACGTGGGTCTTCACTGTCGTCTCTTCGACGAACAGCTCCGTGGCGATCTCTGCGTTGGACAGCCCCCGCGCGAGGAGCTTGAGGATGTCGGCCTCACGGGCGGTCAGGACGTCGAACGCAGGGGTCTCCGGGGCTGCGGGCGGCTTCGCGAACTGCTCGATCATGCGACGGGTGACGGCAGGGTCGATGATCGACTCACCCCGCGCGATCGTGCGAACGGCGTCGACCAATTGCTCGCCGGGGACGTCCTTGAGCAGGAAGCCGCTCGCCCCGGCACGGATCGCTTCGTAGACGTACTCGTCGAGGTCGAAGGTGGTGAGCATCAGCACCCGGGTCTCGGGGAATTCTCCGAGGATCTGTCGAGCCGCCTCGAGCCCGTCCATGTTGGGCATCCGGACGTCCATCACGACGACGTCGGGTCGCCGCTCGCGGACCACCTCGATCGCCTCGAGGCCGTCGGAGGCCTCGCCCACCACGGTGAGGTCGCGCTCCGCGCGCAGGATCACCGAGAACCCGGCCCGCAGCAGCTTCTGGTCGTCGACGACCACGACCGTGAACTGCGACTTCCCGGTGCCGACCTCCGTGTTCCAGAGCACCTCGGTGGTCTCGACGGGGTTCTCCAGGCCCTTGACCGCGACCGGGCCGAGGGAGGAGAGCCGGACGTCGTTGAGGCGCGAACCTGCCACGGTCAGGACGGTCGTGGTGGACAGGATCTGTCCGGGGTCACACAGGTCGCAGAGCCGTTTCGCCACGATGACCGGGTTGCCGAAGTAGTCACCGTCGCGCTCGACCGGCTCGCCGCAGTCGAGCCCGACCCGGATCTCGATCCCGTCGTCGGCCGCCGCCACCTCCTGCTGCATCCGTACGGCGCACTGGACCGCCTGGTTGGCGCTGGCGAAGACGCTCATCACGCCGTCACCCATCGACTTCACGACGCGGCCGTCGAACTGGTCGACCAGCGCGCTCATCTCGTCGAGGTGGTCCGCGTGGGCGCGCGACGCGGCCTCGTCGCCCAGCCGCTGGAAGGCCTCGGTCGATGCCACAATGTCGGTGAAGAGCACCGTCACGACTGCTGGTTCGGCCACGGAAGGAATCTAACGGCTCTGAACCGGGCCGTGCCTCATCCTTGCGGATGAGAGCTGGACCTCGGGATCCACCTCTTGCGCACGATGTGGCGCGGCACCGACCGAACCTAACGTCGTCGGTGGGCAAGGCGCCCACGTCCGGCACCCGGACGAGAAGCACCAGGAGGGTCCCATGACCAGCGTCTCCTCACCTTCGTCGGTCGGCCCCGCTGCGCCGAGCAAGATCGACATCGTCCTGGCGATCGCCCTGAGCGTGTTCGTCTACGCGCTCTCGACCCGGATCATCGATCCCGGCGCTGACGTGGAGACCGGCGGCGTGGTCGCCGGATCGCTCGCCGTCCTGATGACGCTTCCGGTGGCGGTGCGACGGCAGTGGGCGTTCCAGGCCGCCGCGTTCGTCGCGGCCGCGGACTGGGTCAACGGGCTGGCCTTCCCTGACTTCGTCCGCTGTGGTCCGGGTCTGCCGGCGGTGTTCCTGATCGCCTACTCGTGCGGCCTGCGGTTGGACAAGCGGTCGGGGCGGATCGGCCTGTTGCTGTGCGCGGTCGGGGTCGTCGGGCAGGCGCAGTACGACCAGGCGCTCGGCCTGTCCGCGCTGGTGCTGATCCTGCCGCTGACCGTGGGTGCGTGGGGGACCGGCCGACTGGTGCTGCGGCGCCAGGAGTCGTCGGTCGCGCTCGCCGCCAGCAACGCCGAGCTGCGGGTCCAGCGCGAGGCCAACGCCCGGCTCGCCGTCGCCGCGGACCGCGAAGCGGTTGCGGGTGACCTGGACAGCTTCCTGCACGAGCAGATCGGCGGAATCGCGGCCCGGGCGGCCGAGGGCAGCGACGCGCTCGCCCACGACCCGGAAGCAGCGCGGCGGGCACTCGAGGACATCGAGGAGAGCGGCCGCTCGACCTTGAACCAGATGCGCTCGGTGGTCGGGTCGCTCAAGGAGAGCCCTGACGGTCCACAACCGGTCCTCGCGCAGCTCTCCGAGCTGGTCGCCCGGGCTGCCGTCGCGGATGCACGCCTCGACGTCGAGGGAGACCCCCGTCAGCTGCCCGCCGGCATCGAGCTGTCCGGCTACCGGATCGTCGAGCACCTGCTGACCGCGATGAGCGAGGACAGGCGCTCGAAGGTGAAGGTGACGGTCACGTTCGGCGACGACGCACTGGAGCTGGCGATCTCCGGGTCGGCCCGCGGCGAAGCCGCCCGGACGGCGCTGGCCGCAGCCAAGGAACGGGTGGCCCTGCACGGCGGAACGCTGACCAGCACCACCCGGCTCGGCCGGGCCGACGTGCATGCGCGGCTGCCTCTGCCCAGCGGGGTGTAGGGCGTGGGCGTCGCGAAGCCTGCTCGCACCGACCTGGTTCTCGGGGTCGCCCTGGTCGCGGCGGCGGTGCTCAGCGAGGCGTTCATCGCGACCAGCTCGACGTTCGCATCCCTCGCCTGGGGCATCGTCATCGCCGGCGGGGTGACGGTGCGATCGACGTACCCGGCCGTTGCGGTGCTCGTCACCTCGATCGCGCTCGTGTTCAGCCCGCAGGCGGAACACGCTGGGATCGACCCAGCCAGCCTGGGGGTCGTCGTCGCGGCTCTGCTCGCGTTCACCGTCGCCGAGCGTTTCGGGTGGCTCGCCACCGGGCTGGCGGTGGTCGTGCTGACGGTCAGTTGCGAGACGACTGCGTCGTACATCATCCCGCTCTTCCCGGTGGCGATCGTGGGGGCGGCAGGGGTCGGTTGGATCATGAAGTCCCAGCGTCGGGTCAACGACGAGCTCGCAGCCCGCGGCCAGGAGCTCGAGGTGGAGCGCGAGATCTTCGCTCGCGAGTCGGTCCGCCTCGAGCGGGCCCGGATCGCGCACGAGCTGCACGACATCGTGGCCCACTGCATCAGCGTGCTCGTCGTCCAGGCCGGCGCCGGCCGCCGGCTGACCGACGTCGACCCCGAGGCGGCTGCCGAGGCCCTCAGCTCGATCGCCGAGGTGGCGGCCCAAGCCGAGCAGGAGATCACCGCCCTCGTCGCGATGCTCGGCTCGGAGCCAGAGGAGGTGACAGAGCCGGGGGTGGCGATGATCGAGGAGCTGGTCGCCCGGATGAAGGCTGCTCGCTTGAACGTGCGGCTCCGGATGGACGGCAGCATCAGTGAGCTCGATGCCGAGGAGGCCAAGGCCTGCTACCGCGTGGTGCAGGAGAGCCTGACGAACGCGCTCAAGCACTCACCGGGCGCGGAGATCGCCATCTCGGTGTTGCGGCAGGGACGTTCAGCCGAGGTGATCGTGCACAACGGGCCGCCGCCCGGAGCCCGCTCCGGTCTGGAGAACGCCGGGGGCGGGAACGGCACCCAGAGCATGGCCGCCCGGTTGCGGACCTTCGGGGGTGCCTTCGAGTCAGGGCCGACCGCTGAGGGCGGCTGGCAGGTACGTGCGCTCCTGCCGCTCGCGTCCTGAGCGGGGTCACCAGCCTCGTTCGCGCCACTCCGCAAGCTGCGGTCGCTCGACACCGAGCTGCGAGTCGTTGCCGTGGCCCGGGTAGAACCAGGTCTCGTCGGGCAGCCGCTTGAAGATCCGCTCCTCGACGTCGTTGATGAGGCTCACGAACGCGTCGCCGTCGCCGAAGGTGTTGCCGACGCCGCCCGGGAAGAGGCTGTCGCCGGTGAAGAGGTGCGGAGTGCCGTCCGGGTCGTCGTACAGCAGGCAGATCGAGCCGGGGGTGTGCCCGGTGATCCGGATGACCTCGAGGCGGACGTCACCGAACTCGATGAGGTCGCCGTGCTCGACCCGGTCGTCGACGGTGACCTCGGTCTGCTCGGTGATCGCGTCGGCATCCGGCTCACCGGCGACGGTGACCGCGCCGGTGGAGGAGACCACGTCGGCCAGGGCGCGGTGGTGGTCCCAGTGCTGGTGGGTGGTGATGACCTTGGTCGTGCGGCCGTCGCCGAGGATCCGGGCGATCGTCTCCGGTTCGGCGGCCGCATCGATGAGGACCTGCTCGTCGGTGGCCCGGCAGCGCAGCACGTAGGCGTTGTTCGACATCTGCGGGTCGACGGCGACCTTCGTGATGATCAGGTGCTGGAGCTCGCGGGTGTCGGGTGTCCCGCCGGGGGTCACCTCGCCGGTGTAGGTCATGAGAATCACCTTAAGGCCCGAGAAATGTCTTCCGCCGTCGGCTGCGGGAGGTCTACGTTCCGATCCATGAGAACTCGGGGTTCCGTGCTCGGCCTGGTTGCACTGCTGTTGCTTGCCGGCTGTGGGGGCTCGCCTTCGGCGTCGCCGACGCCTACGGCTCCGACCTCGACGGATTCGGGTACGCCGACTGCCACGCCCGGTACGCCGACACCGTCGGTCACCCCGACGGTCACGCCGGTCGCGATGGGACAGGCCGTCACCGTCGGATCGATCTTGTCCCTCGGCGTGCCCAAGGGCTGGACGGCTGTTCCGTCGGAGGTGGTCCTCAACGGCACCACTGGGAGCGTCTGCCTGAACCAACCGACCAAGTCCGGCGCGATCAACCCTGACCGGAGCCTCGGCTGCAGCATCGAGATCTACTTCGGTTCACGCCTCCCGGGTGCCGAGAACTCCGAGTACGCGCCGAACCAGGGCGAGGGCTGGTACCACGGGACCGACGTCGCCCAGTGCCCGTTCGTGCCGCAGGAGGGAAAGCTCGTCCCGATGAAGATGGCAGACGGGTTCGACAAGGGCCTCAAGCCGGTCGGGGCGCACCAGGCCGCGTGGAACCGCTGGACCGCGTCCTGCGCCGGGCACACCTTCCACCCGCAAGCCTGGTTCCTGCCCAAGTCGAAGGTCCTGATCTTCGACTACATCGGGCACTCCCAGACCGCGTCGGTCCTGGCGTCGGCGAAGTTCGCCGCAGACGGGGTCGCGCTCCCGACGTACGTGTCCGGGCACCTGGTCTCGGTGAGCGGCTCGAAGGTCCTCATCCAGCCGTTCCACACCTACACCACCGGTGCGGCTGGCAAGGCCTACGCCAAGGCGCACGGGATCGCGTACCCGTTCCCCAACGACTACTACGACGCCGACCAGGGCGCCAAGCGCACGATCGTCGTCGACTCGAGCACGAAGTGCGTCGGCAACGTCGAGCTCGGCAAGGACGCGGGCGGAGCGGCGATGTCGTGCTCAGCGTTCCTGGCCGGCGCGGCCAAGCACAAGGGCATGCCGATGGCCTTCTGGGTGCTCCCGGGCTCCTCGACCGCGCAGACGGCGATCGAGATCTTCCGTCCCTAGTCGTCGTCCACCTAGCGGGCGCGCTGCCAGGGGCCGAGAGCGGGCAGGACGCCCCCGTCGGTCTCGAGGCCGTCACCGTCGCCGCGGCCGATCAGCCACCATCCGAGGGCGCTGGCGCCGCCGCTGACCTCCGGTGCCGCGGCGCCGACCGGCCAGGTTCGGCCGAGGTCGGTGGCCCGTACGGCGAACGCGGGGGAGTCCGGGGACAGGTCGTGGGTGGCGGTGCTGCTGTCCAGCAGTGTCGTGGCGAAGTCGACCGGCCAGTCGGCGTGCGTGTAGTCCAGGCCGAGGTCGGCGTGGTGGATCTCGACCTCCCGCTGGCGGGCCTCGACCAGGTCGACGGCGGGCCACACCGGGCCCTCGGGAAGCCGGTTCACCGTGCCCTCCCACTGCTCGGCGGTGAGGAGCCCGAAGACGTCCCGAAGCCGCTGGGTAGCGGCGAAGAGCCGTTCCCGGATCTCGGGGGTCTCGGCCTGGGCCAGCTCGTGGATGCCGGCTGTCCGGGCATCGTTGGACGGGTAGATGGCGACCTGCTCGCCCGTGGTCAGGCCCTCGAGCGCGCCGGCGAAGCCCTCGGCGTTCAGGGCGAGGTGCGCGACCACGTGCGCGCGGGTCCACCCGGGCAGCAGTGAGGGCTCCCGCCAGTCGCCGGCGGACTGGGAATCCACCGTCCGGAGCAGGCGTTGGTCGGAGTGGTGCAGGCTCTCAAGCGCTTCGGCAGTCGGCATGGGACCAGTCTTAACCCCGACGCAACGACGTTGTCGGTGCCCCGTGCCATCCTGTGTGCTTAACTGATGCCGCACCGAACACGTGTTCGAAGATGGGGATTTGAGTGATCGACCAGCTGATCATCCGTGGAGCACGGGAGCACAACCTCAAGGACGTCTCCCTCGACCTGCCCCGGGATGCCCTGATCGTGTTCACCGGCCTGTCCGGGTCCGGCAAGTCCTCGCTCGCGTTCGACACGATCTTCGCCGAGGGCCAGCGCCGGTACGTCGAGTCGCTGTCCGCCTACGCGCGCCAGTTCCTGGGTCAGATGGACAAGCCCGACGTCGACTTCATCGAGGGTCTGTCCCCGGCGGTCTCCATCGACCAGAAGTCGACCTCGAAGAACCCCCGTTCGACCGTCGGCACGATCACCGAGGTCTACGACTACCTGCGCCTGCTCTACGCCCGCGCCGGCCGTCCGCACTGCCCGCAGTGCGGGGCGCCGATCGAGCGGCAGACCCCGCAGCAGATCGTCGACCGGGTGCTCCAGCTCGAGGAGGGCACGCGTTTCCAGGTGCTCGCACCCGTCATCCGGGGCCGCAAGGGCGAGTACCTCGAGCTGTTCCGGTCGTTGCAGTCCCAGGGTTTCTCGCGTGCTCGCGTGAACGGCGAGACGTACCAGCTCGACGACCCGCCGAAGCTCGACAAGCAGAAGAAGCACACCATCGAGGTCGTGGTCGACCGGCTGGCGGCGAAGTCGTCGGCCAAGCGCCGGCTGACCGACTCGGTGGAGACCGCGCTCAACCTGGCCTCCGGTCTGGTGATCTTCGACCTGGTCGACGCCGACCCGAAGGACAAGAACGCCGTCAAGGAGCTGAAGTTCTCCGAGCGGATGGCCTGCCCGAACGAGCACGACATCGACACCGACGAGCTCGAGCCGCGGTCGTTCTCGTTCAACTCTCCGTTCGGTGCCTGCCCCACGTGCCACGGCCTCGGCACGAAGATGGAGGTCGACCCGGAGCTGATCATCTCCGACCCGCAGGCGAGCCTGTCCGAGGGCGTGATCGGCCCGTGGTCCGGTGCGCACATCGCCGACTACTTCTCGCGCCTGCTCGAGGCGCTCGGTGAAGAGCTCGGCTACACGATGGACACGCCGTGGGCGAAGATCCCGAAGAAGGCGCAGACCGCGATCCTCGAGGGGCACCCGACCAAGGTGCACGTCCGGCACACCAACCGGTACGGCCGCGAGCGCTCGTACTACACGAACTTCGAGGGCGTCCGCCCGTACGTCGAGCGCCGGCACCGCGAGGCTGAGTCCGACACCAGCCGGGAGCGGTTCGAGGGCTTCATGCGCGAGGTCCCGTGCCCGGCGTGCAACGGCTCGCGGCTGAAGCCGGTCTCGATGTCCGTCACCCTGGGCGGGCGCAACATCGCCGAGGTCTGCGCGCTCCCGATCAACGAGGCGTCGGACTTCCTGAACAACCTCGAGCTGTCCACGCGGGAGAAGCAGATCGCTGAGCGGGTGCTCAAGGAGATCCAGGAGCGGTTGCGCTTCCTGCTCGACGTCGGTCTCGACTACCTCTCGCTCGACCGGCCGTCCGCGACCCTGTCCGGCGGCGAGGCCCAGCGGATCCGGCTGGCCACCCAGATCGGCGCCGGCCTCGTCGGGGTCCTCTACGTCCTGGACGAGCCGAGCATCGGCCTGCACCAGCGCGACAACCAGCGGCTGATCGAGACCCTGGTCCGGCTCAAGGACCTGGGAAACACCCTCATCGTCGTCGAGCACGACGAGGACACCATCAAGACCGCTGACTGGGTCGTCGACATCGGTCCGGGTGCCGGTGAGCACGGTGGCCAAGTGGTGCACTCCGGCACCGTCAAGCAGCTGCTCAAGCACCGCGACTCCGAGACCGGCCTCTACCTGTCCGGTCGCAAGTCGATCCCGGTGCCTGAGGTGCGCCGGCCGCGCACCAAGGGCCGCGAGCTCACCGTGCACGGTGCGCGCGAGAACAACCTCAAGGACATCGACGTCACGTTCCCGCTGGGATTGTTCGTCGCGGTCACCGGAGTCTCCGGGTCCGGCAAGTCGACGCTGGTCAACGACATCCTCTACACCTCGCTGGCCAAGCAGATCTACAACGCACGCACCGTCCCCGGGCGGCACACCAAGATCACCGGCATCGACGAGGTCGACAAGGTCATCCACGTCGACCAGTCGCCGATCGGGCGAACCCCGCGGTCCAACCCGGCCACCTACACCGGCGTCTTCGACCACGTCCGCAAGCTGTTCGCCTCGACACCCGAGGCGAAGATGCGCGGGTACCAGCAGGGCCGGTTCTCGTTCAACGTCAAGGGCGGTCGCTGCGAGGCGTGCTCGGGCGACGGCACGATCAAGATCGAGATGAACTTCCTGCCGGACGTGTACGTCCCGTGCGAGGTCTGCCACGGTGCGCGCTACAACCGCGAGACGCTCGAGGTGCACTACAAGGGCAAGACGATCGCCGACGTGCTCGACATGCCGATCGAGGAGGCCGTGGACTTCTTCGCGGCCATCCCGGCGATCGCGCGGCACCTCAAGACCCTGGTCGAGGTGGGCTTGGGCTACGTGCGGCTCGGACAGCCGGCGACCACGCTCTCCGGAGGTGAGGCACAGCGCGTGAAGTTGGCCTCAGAGCTGCAGAAGCGCTCGACCGGGCGCACCGTCTACGTGCTCGACGAGCCCACGACCGGCCTGCACTTCGAGGACATCCGCAAGCTGCTCCTGGTGCTGGGGCGCCTGGTCGACCAGGGCAACACCGTGCTGGTGATCGAGCACAACCTCGACGTCATCAAGACCGCGGACTGGATCGTCGACATGGGGCCGGCCGGTGGCAACCGCGGTGGCACCGTGGTCGCCGAGGGCACGCCCGAGGAGGTCGCGGCCAACGCCGAGAGCTTCACCGGAGAGTTCCTGAAGCCGCTGCTGGAGCGCGGCCGAGGCTGATCCGGGGCTGACCGGTACTAGTACCAATTGACAGTCATCTCTCAGCCGGTGTTGAAGATTCACCCAATAGGCTCAAGCCATGACTGACACCAACGCCAGCCGACGCAACGTCATCCTGGGAGTAGCGGCGGTCGGGGCCGCCGTACCGGTGATCGCCGCCTGTGGCTCCTCGGACTCGTCCGGGGACAAGACCGGCGTCACCAGCTCGGACGGTGGATCGTCGGCCGGCATCTCCACGAGCGAGATCCCGGTCGGCGGCGGCAAGGTGTTCGCGGGCGAGGAGATCGTGGTGACCCAGCCGACCGCCGGCGTCTTCAAGGCGTTCTCCGCGGTCTGCACGCACCAGGGCTGCCTGGTGAACAAGGTCGAGGACAAGCAGATCCAGTGCCCCTGCCACTTCAGCCACTACTCGATCACCGACGGGTCCGTGGAGAGCGGCCCGGCACCGAAGCCCCTGCCGGAGAAGACCGTGAAGGTCACCGGCGACACCATCACCGTCAGCTGAGGCCCATCAGCTGAGCACGCGCTCCGCGCGCAGGTGACGCACGATCGCCTCGACCTGGCGGCGTTCCTCGGGGGAGGACCGGCGGGCGTGCAGCTCGGCGTCCCGGAGGCGGCTGCACAGGTCGACAGCATCACTCCCGTCGCGGAAGCAGGCCAGGGCCAAGGTGGCGTGCGCCAGGGCGAAGGTCGGGTCCAGTGCGAGCGCCTCGGCCCAGCGACCCAGGCGGTAGGCCTGGGCAGCCTCGGCCGACGTTGTCAGCCTGGGGTCGAGCGCGGTACATCGCACATAAGTACACTAAACCGATAGACAAATATCTCCAAGAGGTTCGCCCCGGTGTCTAGGCTCGAGGCATGAAACTCGGTCTGCACTACGCGAACTTCACCCACCCGGACTGGCAGCACACCCTCGAGGACCGCCTGACCGAGTCGGTGCGCATCGCCGACCAGGGCGGGATCGACCTGGTGACGGTCATGGACCACTGGTTCCAGATGGAGAACCTCGGCGGTCCACCTGAGCCGATGCTCGAGGGTTACACGACGCTCGGCTACCTGGCCGGCATCACCGAGCGGGTCAGCCTGAGCCTGCTGGTGACGGGCGTGACCTACCGGCATCCCGGGTTGCTGGCGAAGACCGTGACCACCCTGGACCGGCTCTCGCGCGGCCGGGCGATGCTCGGGATCGGCGCCGCCTGGTACGACCGTGAGCACCGGGGGCTCGGGGTGCCGTTCCCCTCGACCTCCGAGCGGTTCGAGATGCTCGAGGAGACGCTCCAGGTCTGCGCCGCGATGTGGGGCGACGCCGCCTCGTACGACGGGAAGCACTTCCAGCTGGCCGAGACGGTGTGCGTGCCGCCGCCGTACCAGAGCTCGGGGCACCTGGGTGGGCCTCCGGTGATGATCGGCGGGAGCGGCGAGCGGAAGACACTGCGCCTGGTCGCCCAGTACGCCGACGCGTGCAACCTCTTCGGGTCCACCGCCGACGAGGTGGGCCACAAGCTGGACGTGCTGCGGCGGCACTGCGACGACGTCGGACGCGACTACGACGCGATCCGGAAGACCGTGATGGGTGCCGGGACGGCGACGGGGCCGGAGACCCCGGAGGAGTTCCTTCGCCGCGTCGCGGGCTTCGCAGATCTGGGTGTCGACCTGGTGACGGTCTACCCGCTGACCGACGACCCGGTGGCGTGGACGACCCAGGCGGTCGAGGAGCTGGTGCCACGGTTGGCCGAGCTCTGACCTCCTGTCGGCGCGGCCCCGTAGGGTTTACGCGTGGCTGACCCGTCGACGTACCGTCCGAAGCCGGGGTCGATCCCGACCTCGCCGGGCGTCTACCGGTTCCGCGACAAGGACGGACGCGTCGTCTACGTCGGCAAGGCCAAGAACCTCCGCGCCCGGCTCTCGTCGTACTTCGCGGATGTCGCTTCGCTCCATCCGCGCACGGCGACCATGGTGACGACCGCGGCGTCGGTCGAGTGGACGGTCGTCGAGACCGAGGTCGAGGCCCTCCAGCTCGAGTACTCCTGGATCAAGGAGTACGACCCGCGGTTCAACGTGAAGTACCGCGACGACAAGTCCTACCCGTGGCTCGCGGTGACCCTCAACGAGGATTTCCCGCGGGTGATGGTCGGCCGCGGCGCCAAGAAGAAGGGCGTGAAGTACTTCGGTCCGTACTCGCACGCCTGGGCGATCCGCGACACCGTCGACCTGCTGCTGCGGGTCTTCCCGATGCGGTCCTGCAGCAACGGGGTCTTCAAGCGCTCCGCCCAGATCGGCCGCCCGTGCCTGCTCGGGTACATCGAGAAGTGCTCCGCGCCGTGCATCGGACGGGTCGACGAGGAGGAGCACCGCCAGATCTCGGAGGACTTCTGCGACTTCATCGGGGGGCGTACGGACGCGTTCGTGAAGCGGGTCGAGCGGGAGATGTACGCCGCCTCCGAGGCCCAGGAGTACGAACGGGCTGCCCGCCTGCGCGACGACCTGGGCGCGCTGCACAAGGCGCTCGAGAAGCAGGCGGTCGTCTTCGGCGACGGCACCGACGCGGATGTGATCGCCCTGGTCGAGGACCCGCTCGAGGTCGCCGTGCAGATCTTCCACGTCCGCGCCGGTCGGATCCGCGGTCAACGCGGCTGGGTCGCGGACCGCGTCGAGGACCTCGAGACGCCCGGCCTGGTCTCCGAGTTCCTGCTCCAGCTGTACGCCGGGGAGGAGGGCGACGCGATCCCGCGGGAGGTGCTGGTCCCGGTCCTGCCTGAGGATGCCGGCGTGTTCGAGGAGCTCCTCTCCGAGGCCCGCGGGTCCAAGGTGCGCATCCGGGTGCCGCAGCGGGGGGACAAGCGGTCGCTGCAGGAGACGGTGGCCCAGAACGCCGCGCAGTCGCTCGCCCTGCACAAGACCAAGAGGGCCGGCGACCTGACCGCGCGGAACCAGGCGCTGGAGGAGATCCAGCACGCCCTGGAGCTGCCGTCGGCTCCGCTGCGGATCGAGTGCTACGACATCTCCAACCTGCAGGGCACGGAAGTGGTCGCCTCGATGGTCGTCTTCGAGGACGGCCTGGCGCGCAAGAGCGAGTACCGGCGGTTCGTGATTCGGGGCGTCGAGGGTCAGAACGACGTCGCGTCGATGCACGAGGTGATCACCCGGCGGTTCCGGCGTCTGCTCGACGAGCGGATCGAGGCGCCGGACCTGACCGGAGGTGAGGTCGATCCCGAGTCCGGCCCGTTGCTCATCGACCCGGACACCGGCAAGGCGAAGAAGTTCGCCTACGTGCCCGGACTGGTCGTCGTCGACGGCGGTCCGCCGCAGGTCGCGGCGGCCCAACGGGCGCTCGACGAGCTCGGCATCGACGACGTGCCGGTCTGCGGACTCGCCAAGCGGCTCGAGGAGGTCTGGCTGCCCGGGGAGCCAGACCCGGTGATCATGCCGCGCTCCAGCGAGGGTCTCTACCTCCTGCAGCGGGTCCGCGACGAGGCGCACCGCTTCGCGATCACCCATCACCGATCGCGTCGGTCCAAGTCCATGGTCGAGTCGTTGCTCGACGACGTGCCAGGCCTGGGGGAGGTGCGGCGCAAGTCGGTGCTGAAGTACTTCGGCTCGATGAAGAAGCTGCGGGCCGCGTCTGCTGCGGAGATCGCCGAGGTGCCGGGGATCGGACCCTCGATCGCTGACGCGATCGTGGGGGCCCTCGCCAAGGAGGCAGCCGCAGGGAAGACTGTCGCCGTCAACACGGCCACCGGCGAGATCGAGGAACTGTGACGCTGTCACCCGAAGACACAGGCGAGATCCCGGCGATCGGTGACCTCGGCGAGCTGGTGGTGGTCACCGGCATGACCGGGGCCGGTCGCAGCACCGCGGCCAAGGAACTGGAGGACCTCGGGTTCTTCGTCGTCGACAACCTCCCGCCCGAGCTGGTCACCGAGGTGGTCCGGCTCGTCGACGAGAAGATGGGGCGCGCCCAGCCGATCGCCGTCGTCGTGGATGTCCGCGGCGGCACCCAGTTCCACGCGCTGCGCGAGCAGATCGCCCTGCACCTGCCCACCCGACGCGCCTCGGTGCTGTTCCTCGAGGCCGACGACGGCATCCTGGTCCGCCGCCAGGAGGCCGCGCGCCGCCCGCACCCGCTCCAGGAGGGTGGTCGGCTGCTCGACGGCATCCACCGCGAACGCGAGGTGATGACCCAGCTGCGCGGCGACGCCGAGGTCGTCATCGACACCACGTCGCTGAACGTCCACCAGCTCAAGGACAAGGTCGCCGCGGCGTACGGAACGCCCGAGCGGGTGCAGCTCAAGGTGACCGTGGTCAGCTTCGGTTTCAAGTACGGCGTCCCGGTGGACGCGGACCTGCTGGCCGACATGCGCTTCCTTCCGAACCCGTTCTGGGTGCCCGAGCTGAAGGACCTGACCGGCCAGGACCCGTCGGTGGCGACGTTCGTGAAGGACCGCGACGACGCCCAGGCCTTCCTCGAGCGCTACCTGCCGGTCATCGAGACCGTCGGTGAGGGCTACCTGCGCGAGGGCAAGCGCTTCATGACCGTCGCGATCGGCTGCACCGGCGGCAAGCACCGGTCGGTGGCGATGTCGGAGGAGATCGCGAAGCGCCTGCGGGAGAGCGGGACCGAGGCCGAGGCCACCCACCGCGACCTGGGGCGCGAGTGACCTGGGGCAGTGAACCCCGCGTCGTCGCTCTCGGCGGCGGGCACGGGTTGGCGGCCTCGCTCAGCGCCCTGCGCCGGTTGACCGGCGACCTGACCGCGGTGGTCACCGTGGCGGACAACGGCGGTTCGTCGGGACGGCTGCGCGAGGAGTTCGGGGTACTCCCGCCCGGTGACCTGCGGATGGCGCTGGCCGCGCTCTGCGGTGACGACCGTTGGGGACAGACCTGGGCGAAGGTGCTCCAGCACCGCTTCACCTCCGAGGGCGAGATGGACGGCCACGCGGTCGGCAACCTGCTCATCGTCGCGCTCTGGGAGCTGCTCGACGACCACGTCGCCGGCCTGGACTGGGTCGGCGGCCTGCTCGGGGCCCGTGGCCGGGTGCTTCCGATGGCGATCACGCCGCTGGACATCACCGCGTCGGTCTCGTTCGGGGCCGACGTACGGGTGGTCCGCGGTCAGGTCGAGGTGGCGCGGACGGCCGGGAAGGTGCTCGACGTCGAGCTCGACCCGCTGGACCCGAAGGCCTGCCCGGAAGCGGTGCGCGCGATCGCGGACGCCGACTGGGTCGTCCTCGGACCCGGGTCCTGGTACTCCTCGGTGATCCCGCACGTGCTGGTCCCCGAGCAGCGCGAGGCGCTGACGACCACCTCGGCCAAGGTGCTGGTCAACCTCAACCTGGTCGCGCAACCGGGGGAGACCGAGGGCTACACCCCAGAGGACCACCTCGCCGTCCTGCACCGGCACGCGCCTGACCTGCGGGTTGACGTGGTGCTGGCGGATCGCCGCTCGGTACCGGACGAGGCCGCGCTGCGATCGGCCTGCGAGGAGCTCGGGGCCAGCCTCGTGATGAGTGATGTCGCTCGGGACGACGTCGCTGATCAACATGATTCTGAGAAACTTTCCCGCGCCTATGCGGCGATCCTCGGAGCGAACTAAGGTGACGCGCATGGCGATGACGGCACAGGTGAAGGCAGAGCTGGCCAGCACCCCGGTGACGAAGACGTGTTGTCGGAAGTCCGAGGTCTCCTCGATGCTCCGTTTCGCCGACTCGCTGCACCTGGTCAACGGGGGCATCGTGGTCGAGGCCGAGCTGGACACCGGTGCCGCTGCTCGTCGGCTGCGCCGCGACATCGCCGAGGTCTTCGGTCACGACTCCGAGGTCGTGCTGCTCAAGGGCAACGGCCTGCGCCGCGGCACCCACTACATCGTCCGGGTCGCCAAGGACGGCGAGTCCCTCGCCCGGCAGACCGGCCTCATCGACCAGCGCAACCGCCCGGTGCGCGGCCTGCCGCCGCAGGTGGTGTCCGGTTCCGGGTGCGACGCGGTCGCTGCCTGGCGTGGTGCCTTCCTGGCACACGGATCGCTCACCGAGCCGGGTCGCTCGTCCTCGCTCGAGGTGACCTGCCCCGGCCCCGAGGCTGCGCTGGCCTTGGTCGGCTCGGCCCGCCGGCTGGGCATCTCGGCCAAGGCGCGCGAGGTCCGCGGGGTCGACCGGGTCGTCATCCGTGACGGCGACGCCATCGGACAGCTGCTGACGCGCCTGGGCGCCCACGAGTCGCTGCTGGCCTGGGAGGAGCGCCGGATGCGGCGCGAGGTCCGCGCCACCGCCAACCGCCTGGCCAACTTCGACGACGCGAACCTGCGGCGGTCCGCGCGCGCAGCGGTCGCTGCCGGTGCCCGGGTCGAGCGCGCGCTGGAGATCCTCGGCGAGGACATCCCGGACCACCTCCAGCTGGCCGGCAGGCTCCGCCTGGAGCACAAGCAGGCCTCCCTCGAGGAGCTCGGCCAGCTGCACGAGCCGGTCCTCACCAAGGACGCGATCGCCGGTCGGATCCGTCGCCTGCTGGCGATGGCCGACAAGAAGGCCGAGGAGCTGGGCATCCCGGACACCGAGGCCTCGCTGACCCCGGAGATGCTCGCCGAAGAGGCGTGATCGGCACCACGCCACCTGGATTCTGAACGTTTCCTGAGCCGCGATAAGGTCGGGGAGCCCGTTCTTTCGTACTCCAGGAGTAAATCGCTGTGACTGTCCGCGTGGGAATCAACGGCTTCGGCCGCATCGGCCGCAACTTCTTCCGGGCCGTTCGTGCCTCGGGTGCCGACATCGAGATCGTCGGCGTCAACGACCTGACCGACCCCGCCGCCCTGGCGCACCTGCTCAAGTACGACTCGATCCTGGGCCGCCTGGACGCTGACGTGTCCGTCGACGGCTCCTCGATCCGCGTCGGTGACCAGGTCGTGACCGTCACCGCCGAGCGCGACCCCGCCGCCCTGAAGTGGGGCGACCTCGGTGTCGACATCGTCGTGGAGTCCACCGGTTTCTTCACCGACGCGACCAAGGCCCGCGCCCACGTCGACGCCGGCGCCAAGAAGGTCATCATCTCCGCGCCGGCCTCCAACGAGGACATCACCATCGTGATGGGCGTGAACCACGAGCTGTACGACCCGGCCGCGCACACCGTCATCTCGAACGCGTCCTGCACCACCAACTGCCTCGCCCCGATGGCCAAGGCCCTCAACGACGGCCTGGGCATCAACAAGGGCCTGATGACCACGGTTCACGCCTACACCGCGGACCAGAACCTGCAGGACAACATCCACAGCGACCTGCGCCGCGCGCGGGCGGCCGCGATCAACATCGTGCCGACCTCGACCGGTGCCGCCAAGGCCATCGGCCTGGTGCTCCCGGAGCTCAAGGGCAAGCTCGACGGCTACGCGCTGCGCGTCCCGACCCCGACCGGATCGCTGACAGACCTCTCCTTCGAGGCTGCGCGCGAGACCACCGTCGAGGAGGTCAACGAGATCGTGAAGGCCGCCGCCGACGGCAAGTTCCTCAAGTACTCGACCGACCCGATCGTGTCCTCGGACATCGTCACCGACCCGGCGTCGTGCATCTTCGACGCGCCGCTGACCAAGGTCATCGGCAACCAGGTCAAGGTCGCCGGCTGGTACGACAACGAGTGGGGCTACTCGAACCGCCTGGGTGACCTGATCACCCTCGTCGGCGCGACCCTCTGACGTGTCGTCCCTCGCTTCGCTCGAGGACCTGAAGGGCAAGCGCGTACTGGTCCGCTCGGACCTGAACGTGCCGCTGGACGGTTCCGTCATCACCGATGACGGCCGGATCCGTGCGTCGGTGCCGACGATCGCTGAGCTGCGCTCCGCTGGCGCGCGCGTGGTGGTGATGGCTCACCTGGGGCGGCCCTCGGGTGCCCCGGAGGCCAAGTACTCGCTGGCTCCGGTCGCTGCTCGGTTGGGCGAGCTGCTCGGAGCGCCGGTGGCGTTCGCGACCGACACCGTGGGTCCGTCGGCGCAGGCCGCCGTCGCGGCTGCCGGCGACGGTGACGTGGTCCTGCTGGAGAACGTCCGGTTCAACGCGGGCGAGACCAGCAAGGACGATGCCGAGCGTGGTGCGTTCGCCGACGAGCTTGCCGCGCTGGGCGACGCCTTCGTCAGCGACGGGTTCGGCGTGGTGCACCGCAAGCAGGCGTCGGTCTACGACATCGCGCTGCGGCTGCCGTCGGCCATGGGTGGCCTGGTGGCCGCCGAGCTCGATGTGCTGCGCCGGCTCACCGAGTCGCCCGAGCGCCCGTACGTCGTGGTGCTGGGCGGCTCGAAGGTGTCGGACAAGCTCGGCGTGATCGACAACCTGCTCGACAAGGCCGACAAGCTGCTCATCGGCGGCGGGATGCTCTTCACCTTCCTCAAGGCTCAGGGCAAGGAGATCGGCACCTCGCTGCTCGAGGAGGACCAGCTCGGCACCTGCCTGGACTACCTGGCGCGTGCCGAGAAGGCCGGTGTGGAGCTGCTGCTGCCGACGGACATCGTCGTCGCGGACTCCTTCGGTGACGAGGGGTCTGCTGCTGTGGTCCCCGCGGACGCCATTCCGGCCGGCAAGGTCGGGCTGGACATCGGGCCGGAGTCCGGGGCCGCGTTCGCGGCTGCGCTCGCCGACGCGAAGACCGTGTTCTGGAACGGGCCGATGGGCGTGTTCGAACAGGCTGCCTTCGCCGAGGGCACGCGCGCGGTGGCGGCCGCTCTGACCCGGGTCGACGGGCTGTCCGTGGTCGGAGGTGGCGATTCCGCTGCCGCCGTACGGCAGCTCGGCTTCTCCGACGACGAGTTCGGCCACATCTCGACCGGCGGCGGCGCGTCGCTGGAGTACCTCGAGGGCAAGACCCTCCCCGGTATCGACGTACTGAAGGGCTGACCATGGCTGCCAAGAGCGGATCGAATTCTGGGCGCACCCCGCTGATGGCGGGCAACTGGAAGATGAACCTGAACCACCACGAGGCGGTTCACCTGGTCCAGAAGCTCGCGCTCGGGCTGGCCGACAAGAAGCACGACTTCAGCGCGGTCGAGGTCGTCGTGGTCCCGCCGTTCACCGACATCCGCTCGGTGCAGACGACGGTCGACGGCGGCCAGCTGCAGATCAAGTACGGCGCCCAGGACATCTCGGTGCACGACGACGGCGCCTACACCGGAGAGATCTCGGCGGCAATGCTCGCCAAGCTCGGGTGCTCCTACGTGGTCGTCGGCCACTCCGAGCGTCGCGAGTACCACGGCGAGACCGACGCGCTGGTCAACGCCAAGGCGCACAAGGCGCTCGCGGGCGGCATGACGCCGATCGTGTGCGTGGGTGAGGGGCTCGACGTTCGCCAGTCCGGGGAGCACGTCGCTCACTGCGTCGCGCAGATCGATGGATCGCTGGCCGGGTTCTCGTCCGCTCAACTCGCGTCGCTCGTGGTCGCGTACGAGCCGGTGTGGGCGATCGGGACCGGCGAGGTTGCGACTCCCGAGGACGCCCAGGAGGTGTGCGCTGCGCTGCGCGCGCGCATTGCCGAGACGGCCGGCGACGAGGCTGCCGCAGGCATCCGGATCCTGTACGGCGGCTCGGTGAAGGCCGCGAACATCGCCGGCATCATGCAGAAGCCCGATGTCGACGGCGCACTCGTCGGGGGAGCGAGCCTCCAGGCCGATGAGTTCGGTGGCATCTGCCGCTTCTACGACATGCCGGTCCTGTGAGCGGCGCGCAGCTCGGCCTGGTGCTGGACTGCGCTGATCCTGAGCGCCTGGCGGAGTTCTGGGCGCCTGCTCTGGGCTACCGCCACGCGGGCACCTTCGACGCCTTCGGCGTGCTGCTCCCGCCCGAGGACGGCGGCCCGAAGCTGCTGCTGCAGCGCGTCGAGGAACCCAAGGTCGGCAAGAACCGGATGCATCTCGACCTGCACGCCGAGGACCTCTCCGCCGAGGTCGCCCGGCTGGTCGCGCTGGGTGCCACCCGGCTCGATGAGGAGCCGCAGAACATGTTCGGGACGACCTGGTTCCGGATGAGCGACCCCGAGGGCAACGAGTTCTGCGTCTGCTCCCCGTGAGACTCCTTGCCGCTAGGTAGAACGTGTTCTAGGCTGGACACGTGTCCAGCGAGAAGATCCGGGTCGTCCACGTCGCGACCGGCAATGCCGGGAAGATCGCGCTCCGCCACCTGATCGAGGATCCTCGGTTCGAGCTCGTCGGAGTCGTGGTGTCGAACCCCTCCAAGGTCGGACGGGACGCCGGGTCGCTGGCGGGGCTGGACGCCGTGACCGGCGTCGTCGCCACCGATGACCTTGGAGCTGCGCTGGCGCTCGCTCCGGACTGCGTTTCGTACTGCGCGCTGGCCGAGACCCGGTTCTTCGAGGCGCTCGAGGACATCAAGACCTGCCTGGCTGCCGGTGCGAACGTGGTGGCCACCTCCCCGGTCCCGCTGATGTACCCGTGGGGGCTGCTCCCGGACTCGATGATCGACCCGTACCAGGAGCTGTGCCGCGAGAAGGACGTCAGCCTGTTCGTCACCGGCGTCGACCCGGGCTGGGCCAACGACATCCTGCCGCTGGCGATCGCGAGCACCTGCCAGAGCATCGAGCAGATCCGCTGCTCGGAGATCGCCGACTACGCGTCGTACTCGGGCGCTCCGGTGATCTTCGAGGTGATGGGCTTCGGTCGCGAGATCGGCGACATGCCCATGCTGTTCCAGCCGGGCATGCTCTCCTCGGCGTGGGGCATTTCGCTGCGCCAGCTCGCCGCCGCCTTCGGCTTCGAGCTCGACGAGATCCGCGAGTCCGTCGAGCAGGAGCCTGCTCCCGAGGCGTTCGACGTCGCGGCCGGCCACATCCCCAAGGGCACCGTGGCCGCGCTGCGCTTCCAGATCATCGGGGTTGCGAACGGCAAGGAGGTGCTGGTCATCGACCACACCACCCGCCTGGACCCGGACCTGCGCCCGGACTGGCCGCTGCCGGCACACGGCGGCGGCTGCTACCGCCTGGAGATCACCGGTGAGCCGCGGTACCTCGTCGACGTCACCCAGGACAGCGCGTACGGCGACCACAACGACGCCAGCATCGCCTCCGGTGTCGGTCGGATGATCAACGCGATCCCGTCGGTCGTCGCGGCCGAGCCGCGGATCCTGACCCTGCTGGACCTGCCGCTGAACACGGCCAAGGGCGTGTTCGCCACCACCCTCGCGAAGGACGGGAACATCTGATGGGACGCGTACAGGACAAGGTCGTGCTGATCAGCGGCGGAGCCCGCAACATCGGCGGCGCTTCGGCGCGTGCGCTGGTCGCCGAAGGTGCTCGGGTCGTGATCGGGGACCTGCTGGATGACGAGGGCGCGGCGCTGGCCGCTTCGCTGGGCGACGCTGCGCGCTACGTGCACCTTGATGTCACGTCCGAGGAGGACTGGGCGGCTGCCGTGGAGCTGGCCGTGGCCGAGTTCGGGAAGCTGGACGTCCTGTTCAACAACGCCGGGATCTTCAACGGCGGGCAGCTCCAGCGCTACAAGACCTCGCAGTGGCAGGAGATGATCGACGTCAACCTCACCGGGGCCTTCCTGGGCGCCCGGGCCGCTGCGGACGCGATCATCGCCGCGGGCGGGGGCTCGATCATCAACACGTCGTCCATCGAGGGCTTGCGCGGTACTCCGTGGGCCCACGGGTACGTCGCCAGCAAGTGGGGCCTGACCGGGCTGACCAAGTCGCTGGCCATGGAGCTGGCCCCGCACGGGATCCGGGTCAACTCGGTGCACCCGGGGCGGATCAGCACTCCCGCGACCGACCAGATGCCCGAGAACCTCATCCCGATCCCGCTCGGCCGCGCCGGGAAGCCGGAGGAGGTGGCGGCGCTCGTGGTGTTCCTCGCGAGCGACGAGTCCTCGTTCAGCACCGGCTCGGAGTTCGTCGTGGACGGCGGCACCGTGATGCACATCCCGACCAACATCTAAGCCCGGTCCCCGGTTTTGGCCTTCTCTCAGTTAGCATTCACGCCGTGATTACCGTCTTCCAGATCCTGCTCGTCGTCTCGAGCATCCTCATGGTCCTGCTCGTGCTCCTGCACAAGGGCCGTGGTGGCGGCCTGTCCGACATGTTCGGAGGCGGCGTCTCGAGCGGTCTCGGCGGATCCTCGGTGGCTGAGCGCAACCTGGACCGGATCACCATCGGCATCGGCCTGGTCTGGTTCGCCTGCGTGATCGGCCTCGGCCTCCTGCTGAAGACCAACGCCTGATGGCCGGCGGAGGAAGCGCCATTCGTGGCAGCCGCGTCGGTGCCGGCCCGATGGGCGAGGCGGAGCGCGGCGAGGCCGCCCCGCGGCAGAACATCACCTACTTCTGCTCCCAGGAGCACCGCACCCTGATCGCGTTCGCGGTCGAGGCGCAGGTCCCGGAGTCCTGGGACTGCCCCAAGTGCGGCCTGCCCTCCAGCATCGACTCGGAGAACCCGCCGCCGCCGAAGAAGGTCGAGCCGTACAAGACGCACCTGGCCTACGTGAAGGAGCGCCGCTCCGACGCCGAGGCCAAGGACATCCTGGAAGAGGCGCTCCAGACGCTGCGGGCTCGCCGCAAGTCCGGCGACGTCATCTTCTGATTCAGGTCTGGTCGCGCTCGGCTGACCAGTGCAAGCCCTGTCGTCCCGCCTGAAGGGCTTCATCGACGGCTGCTTCGAAGGCTGCGCGGCCGGGATCGACCCACGCTGCGGTCGGTGACGGCTGTACGTCGTACTGGCCGTCGTAGACCAGGAAGCGGTCGCTGGCCCCAGCGCGTCCCCACGCGGCGCGGATCAGTCCGGCGGCCCCTTCGGTGTTCCCGCCGAAGGGGATGCTGACGATGTCGTCCCACTGGTCGGGCGTCAGGCGGAGCTCGCGGCTCACACCGGCGCAGGTCAACGTCATGGAGTCGGGTCCGCCGACCTGGACCTCCGCCCAGGTCTCGAGCTCGGGCAGCAGCCCGAACCACGCGTCAGCGCTGGTCACCCGCGGCCGCCTCGTCGACGAACCAGGTCACCGACGGCCCGCTGATCCCGCGTGCCGGCGTCTCGGCGACGCTGCCGTCGAACGCCCACGCCCGCTGGGTGGCCTCGGCCTTCTCGGCCCCGGTGACCAGGAACCAGACGGCGCGGGCCCGGTTCAGGGCGTCGAAGGTGAGCGAGACCCGCTCGGGTGGGGGCTTGGGGGAGTCCGTGAGCCCCACGGCGATGTGGTCGTGGTCGTCCAGCTGCGGGTGGCCGGGAAAGAGCGAGGCCACGTGGCCGTCCGGGCCCATGCCGAGCATGACGAGGTCGAACTCGCCGCTTCCCTCGGAGCGGAGCTGCGCGCTGTAGCGGTCGGCTGCATCGCTCACGCCCGAGGCCTCGGCCGTGCTCGGGATGGCGTTGACCCGGGTCGCACCGACGGCGTCCAGGAAGTCCGCCCGCGCCTGCAGCTCGTTGCGGTCCGGGCTGTCGGCCGCCACGAAGCGCTCGTCGCCGAACCAGAAGGTGATCCGGGTCCAGTCGATCGGGTGCTCGTGCGCGTGCGCGGCGATCTGACGGTGGACGAGACGAGCGACGGTGCCGCCCGTGAGGGCGACGTCGGGAGTCTCTCCGCGTTCCTGGGCAGCGGCCATCCGGGCCAGGAACCGCTGGGCGACCGTTTCGGCCACGGCCTCGGCGTCGCTGAGGACCGCGACGTCGCGGGTCATGGGTGCATCTTCAGCAGCCGCTTGGCCGTCGCCTGGTAGACGTCGTCCTCGTCGAGGCGGCGCAGCTCCTCAGCCAGGAGGTCGGGCAGGTCGCGCCGGCGCAGGGCCACCGGTCGGTCCGGGCGGTCCGGCGAGGAGAACGTCGCGAGCCGGCCGTCCTTGCGGCTGATCCGGATCGGACCCTCCTGGGTCTCCAGGACGACTTCGGTGATCCCCGGGCCGGCGGAGTTCTCCCGGTCCACCGGCACCCGCAGGCGGTCGTTGAGCCAGGCTTGGAGCAGGTCGGCGCTCGGGCTGATCCGCTCCGCGGTGACGCTGGCGCGGCGCACCTTGAGCGGCTGCTGGTCCAGGGCCGCGGCCAGCAGGGCTCGCCAGGGGGTGATGCGGGTCCAGGCCAGGTCGGTGTTGCCCTTGGTGTACGACGCGCACTGGGTGTGCATCGCGCGGGTCTTGCTCCGGGTCGCGGCTGCCGCGTCGGTGATCCGGCGCTGCGCGAGAGCGCCGAGAGGGTCGGCGGCCGGGTCCGACGGCGGGTCGTTCGGCCACCAGACGGCCACCGGGGAGTCGGGGAGGAGCAGCGGCAGGACCACGGACTCCGAGTGCCTCACCACCTCGCCCTTGAGGCGGATGATCGCCGTCTCCCCGGTCCAGTCGTCGCCGATGCCGACCTGGGCGTTGACGACCGCCGCGCCCCGCGCGTCGCCGAGGATGATCGCCAGGACCCGTGCCGGGTGCTCGCGCGATGCCTGGCGAGCGGCGGCGAGGGCGTCGTGGGCGTGCTCCTCGTCGACGACGATGACCAGGGTCATCACCATGCCCATCGCCGGGCTGCCGGCCTTGGTACGGCTGCGGACGAACTCGGCCGCGATCTGCGCGGAGTTGGTGTTCAGCAGCTCGGTCATGGCCTTCTCCAGACTCGGCCGTCGCGGGCCAGCATCGCGTCAGCGGACTCCGGTCCCCAGGTCCCGGCCGGGTACTGGTCCGGCTTACCCTTCTTCGCCCAGTGGGCCAGGATCGGGTCGAGGATCTTCCAGGAGAGCTCGACCTCCTCGTGCCGGGGGAACAACGGCGGATCGCCGAGCAGGACGTCGAGGATGAGCCGCTCGTAGGCCTCGGGGGAGGCTTCGGTGAACGACCCGCCGTAGGCGAAGTCCATGTTCACGTCCCGGATCTCCATCGCGGTGCCCGGAACCTTGGAGCCGAACCGGATGGTCATGCCCTCGTCGGGCTGCACCCGGATCACGATCGCGTTCTGGCCGAGCTCCTCGGTCGCGGTCTTCGCGAACGGCTGGTGCGGCGCCCGCTTGAAGACGATCGCTACCTCGGTGACCCGGCGGCCCAGGCGCTTGCCGGTGCGCAGGTAGAACGGCACCCCGGCCCAGCGGCGGGTGTCGACGTTCAGGGTCACGGCGGCGTACGTCTCGGTGGTGGAGGACTTCTTGATGCCCTCCTCCTCGCAGAACCCGATCACCTTCTCGCCGCCGGACCAGCCGGCGGCGTACTGGCCCCGAGCGGTGGCCAGATCCAGGCGCGGCGGCGCGGAGATCGAGCTGAGCACCTTGAGCTTCTCGGTGCGCAGGCTCTCGGCGTCGAAGGAGACCGGCTCCTCCATCGCGACCAGCGCCATCAGCTGGAGCAGGTGGTTCTGGATGACGTCGCGGGCGGCGCCCACTCCGTCGTAATAGCCGGCGCGACCGCCGATGCCGACGTCCTCGGCCATGGTGATCTGCACGTGGTCGACGTAGTTGGAGTTCCAGATCGGCTCGAACAGGTTGTTGGCGAACCGCATCGCCAGGATGTTCTGGACCGTCTCCTTGCCCAGGTAGTGGTCGATCCGGAAGATCGAGCCCGAGTCGAAGACGGTCGCCAGGATCTCGTTCAGCTCGCGCGCGGACTCCAGGTCGTGGCCGAACGGCTTCTCCACCACCACGCGGCGCCAGGAACCCGGTTGCGGCTCCGCCAGGCCGTGCTCCTTGAGCTGGGCGGCCACGTCGCCGAAGAACGTGGGCGGGATGGCCAGGTAGAACGCGTGGTTGCCGCCGGTGCCACGGACCTCGTCGAGCTCCTCGATCGTGCGGCGCAGCTGGTCGAAGGCCAGGTCGTCGTTGAAGTCACCGGGGACGAACCGGAACCCCTCGGCGAGCTGGTTCCAGACCTCCTCGCGGAACTCGGTGCGGGCGTGCTCGCGCACCGAGTCGTGCACGATCTGCGCGAAGTCCTGGTCGGCCCAGTCGCGGCGGGCGAAGCCGACCAGGCTGAACCCGGGCGGCAGCAGTCCGCGGTTGGCGAGGTCGTAGATCGCCGGCATGACCTTCTTGCGCGACAGGTCTCCGGTGACTCCGAAGAGCACCATCCCGCAGGGGCCGGCGATCCGCGGGAGGCGGCGGTCCTCGATGTCCCGCAGGGGGTTCACGTACGAGTTCGCGTCCTGGGTCACGAGCGGTGCTCCCGGTAGTAGTCGACGAGTGCTCGGGTCGAGGCGTCCTGGCTGGCGCCGTCGTCCTTGCCGGCGACGACGTCGACCAGGTCGAGGGCCAGCTTCTTGCCGAGCTCGACGCCCCACTGGTCGAAGCTGTCGATGCCCCAGACCGCACCTTCGGTGAAGGTGATGTGCTCGTAGAGCGCGATCAGCTGGCCGAGGACCGCCGGGGTCAACGCGGGCGCCATGATCGAGGTGGTCGGCCGGTTGCCGGAGAAGTTCCGGTACGGCTGGTCCGGCGGCGCCTCGCGACCGAAGGCCAGCGCCTGGGTCTGGGCGAAGAAGTTGGCCATCAGCAGCTCGTGGACGTCGGTCTCGCCGTCCTTGAGCGGGTAGGCCGGGTTCGCGAACCCGATGAAGTCCGCCGGGATCAGCCGGGTGCCCTGGTGGATCAGCTGGTAGAACGCGTGCTGGCCGTTGGTACCGGGCTCGCCCCAGAAGATCTCACCGGTGTCGGTGTCGACCTTGGTGCCGTCCCAGCGCACGCCCTTGCCGTTGGACTCCATGGTGAGCTGCTGCAGGTACGCCGGGAACCGGTGCAGCAGCTGGGAGTAGGGCAGCACCGCGTGCGTCTGGGCGCTGAGGAAGTTGGTGTACCAGACGTTCAGCAGTCCCATCAGGGCCGGGACGTTGCGCTCGAGCGGTGTGGTGCGGAAGTGCTCGTCGATCGCGTGCAGGCCGGCGAGAAACTCGGCGAAGCCTGCGGGGCCGATCGCGACCGCCAGCGAGGTACCGATCGCCGAGTCGATGGAGTAGCGGCCGCCGACCCAGTCCCAGAACCCGAACGCGTTCTGCGGGTCGATCCCGAAGTCGGCGACCTTGTCCAGGGCCGTGGAGACCGCCACGAAGTGCCGGGCCACGGCCTCGCTGCGCTCGGACTGCGGCAGGTTCTCCATGAGCCAGCTGCGGCAGAGCCGGGCGTTGGTCAGGGTCTCCAGGGTGCCGAAGGTCTTGCTGGAGACGATGAAGAGCGTCGTGGCCGGATCCAGGCCGGCCAGCTTGGTCGCGGCGTCGGTCGGGTCGATGTTGCTGATGAACCGGCACTCCAGGCCGTCCTGGACGTAGGGCTTGAGCGCCTCGTACGCCATCACCGGGCCGAGGTCGGAGCCACCGATGCCGATGTTCACCACCGTGCGGATCCGCTGGCCGGTCACGCCGGTCCAGGCCCCGGAGCGCACCCGGTCGGCGAAGTCGTAGATCCGCCGCAGCGTCTCGTGCACCTCGGCGACGACGTCCTTGCCGTCCACCTCGAGCGTGGCGCCCTCCGGCAGCCGCAGGGCGGTGTGCAGCACGGCGCGGTTCTCGGTGGCGTTCACGTGCTCGCCGCGGAACATCGCGTCGCGGCGGGTCTCCAGGCCGACGTCGGAGGCCAGCTGGAGCAGGGCGGCCAGGACGTCGGCGTCGACGAGGTTCTTCGACAGGTCCACGTGCAGGTCGGCGGCCGCGAACGCGAACCGCTGGGCGCGGTCCGGATCGTCGGCGAAGGCAGCGCGGAGGTCCGGCTGGAACCCGGCCGCGAGCTTGCCGAGCTGGGACCAGCCGTCGGTGTGTACCGGGTCGACCGGTCCGTTCATCGGCCGGCCTGGGCCAGGCTCGCCTCGACGGTCCCGAGGAGCTCGTTCCACGCCTTGACGAACTTCTCGACGCCCTCGCGGATGAGCACGTCGATGACGTCGTCGTAGTCGATCCCCGCGGCTGCCAGCTCGTCCATCGTCCGGTGCGCGTCCGCGTAGAACGGCCGGACCTGGTCGCCCTTCACCTCACCGTGGTCGGCGACGGCGTCCAGGGTCTTCTCCGGCATCGTGTTCACGGTGTCCTCGACGACCAGGTCGATGACGTACATAGTGTCGTCGTAGTCCGGGTTCTTGACACCCGTGCTCGCCCAGAGCGGGCGCTGGCGGCGGGCGCCTGCCTGCTCGAGCGACGCCCAGCGCTCGGTGCCGAAGAACTCCTCGAACATCTCGAAGGCGAGGCGTGCGTTGGCCACACCGGCGCGGCCGAACAGCGCCTTGTCCGCGCCGGACTTCTCCAGGCGGGCGTCGATCTCGGTGTCGACCCGGGAGACGAAGAAGCTGGCCACCGAGTGGATCTTCGCGATGTCGTGACCGTTGGCCTGCGCCTGCTCGATGCCGGCGATGAAGGCCTCCATCACCCCGCGGTACTGGTCGAGGCCGAAGATCAGGGTGACGTTCACGTCGATGCCCTGGGCCACGGTGGCGGTGATGGCGGGCCACCCCTCGGGAGTGCCCGGGATCTTGATGTAGGCGTTCGGGCGGTCGACCGCGTCCCAGAGGCGCTTGGCCTCGGCGATGGTCGCGTCGGTGTCGTGGGCGAGGTCGGGGGAGACCTCGATCGAGACCCGCCCGTCGACGCCGTCGGTGGCGTCGAAGACCGGGCGCATCACGTCGCAGGCGTCCCGGACGTCGGTCGTGGTGAGCTCGAAGACGGTGCGGTCCACGTCGGCGCCGTCAGCGGCGAGCGAGCGGACCTGGTCGTCGTACCGCTCGCCGTCGGCCAGCGCGGCCTGGAAGATCGACGGGTTGGTGGTCACGCCGACCACCGAGGAGTTCTTGACCAGGTCGGCGAGGTTGCCGGTCTCCAGGCGCTCGCGGGACAGGTCGTCGAGCCAGATGGAGACACCCGCCTCGGACAGCTTCTTCAAACGGTCGGACATGGTGCTCCCTCTCCTCTTCGAAAGTAATGAACCCCGGTGCTGCTACCTGCTGAGCGCCTCGACGGCCCGGATCGACTCGCGGGCGGCAAGCGTGACGGCCTCGGGGGTGATGCCGAACTCGGCGTACAGGGTCTTGAAGTCTGCCGATGCCCCGTAGTGCTCGAGGGAAACGCTGCGACCGGCGTCGCCGACGATCTCGCGCCACCCCTGGGAGATGCCGGCCTCGACGCTGACGCGTGCCTTGACGATCGGCGGCAGGACCGCGTCACGGTAGGCCTGGGTCTGCTGGGCGAACCACTCGAGCGAGGGCATCGAGACGACGCGGGCGTTGATCCCGTCGGCAGCGAGCTGCTCGCGGGCCGCGACCGCCAGCTGCACCTCCGAGCCGGTGCCGATCAGGATGACGTCGGGCTGACCCTCGGTGTCGAGCAGGACGTAACCGCCCTTCTCGGCGCCTTCGGCGTCGGCGAAGCCCTGCTCGCCGCGGGGGAAGGTGGGTACGTTCTGGCGCGTCAGGGCCAGTGCGACCGGGCGGTCGGTGTGCTTCAGGGTGGCCTTCCACACCGCGACGGTCTCGTTCGCGTCGGCGGGCCGCACCACGTCCAGGCCAGGGATCGCGCGCAGCGCGGCCAGGTGCTCGATCGGCTGGTGGGTCGGGCCGTCCTCGCCGAGGCCGATCGAGTCGTGGGTCCAGACGTAGATCGTCGGCAGCGCCATCAGCGCGGCGAGCCGCACGGCCGGGCGCATGTAGTCGGAGAAGACCAGGAAGGTGCCGCCGAAGACGCGGGTCCCGCCGTGCAGCGTGATCCCGTTCATGATCGAGCCCATCGCGTGCTCGCGGATGCCGAAGTGGAGCACCCTGCCGTACGGGTTGCCGCTCCAGTACGTGGTCTGCCAGGCGTCCGGCGTGACGCTCGGAGCGCCCTCGATGGTGGTGTTGTTCGACTCGGCCAGGTCGGCGGAGCCGCCCCACAGCTCGGGCAGGTGCGCCGCGACTGCGTTGATCACCTGGCCCGACGCCTTGCGGGTGGCGACACCGCCCTCGCTCGCCTCGTACGTCGGCAGGTCGGCGTCCCAGCCCTCAGGCAGGCTCCGGGACTTCAGCCGGTGCAGCAGCTCGGCGCGGTCGGGGTGCGCCGCGGACCAGGTGGCGTACTGCTCGTCCCAGGCGGCGCCGTACTCCTTGCCGCGCTCGAGGAGCGTGCGGGTGTGCTCGATGACCTCGGCCGGCACCTCGAAGGTCTGCTCGGGGTCGAAGCCGAGGATCTTCTTGGTCGCGGCGACCTCCTCGTTGCCCAGGGCCGAGCCGTGCGAGGCGCCGGTGTTGTGGGCGTTGGGGGCGGGCCAGGCGATGATCGTGGAGAGCACGATCAGGCTGGGCTTGTCCGTGACGGCCTCGGCCGCGTTGAGCGCCTCCCAGAGCGCCGGGACGTCCTCGTGGTAGTTCTTCGCGTCGGTGTGGTCCCCGTTGTGGGTCCAGTCCACGTGCTGGACGTGCCAGCCGTAGGCCTCGTAGCGCTTCGCGACGTCCTCGGTGAAGGCGATGTTGGTGTCGCCCTCGATGCTGATCCGGTTGTTGTCGTAGATGAGGGTGAGGTTGCCCAGGCCCTGGTGGCCGGCGATCGAGGAGGCCTCGGCGCTGACTCCCTCTTCGAGGTCGCCGTCCGAGCAGATCGCGTAGACGTGGTGGTCGAACGGACCGTCGGTGCCCTCGGGGTCGAACATCCCCTTCTCGCGCCGCGCTGCCAGCGCCATGCCGACCGCGTTCGCGACGCCCTGGCCGAGCGGGCCGGTGGTGGTCTCGACGCCGGCTGTGTGACCGTGCTCCGGGTGTCCCGGGGTCCGGCTGCCCCAGGTGCGCAGCGCCTTGAGGTCCTCGAGCTCCAGACCCCAGCCACCGAGGTAGAGCTGGGTGTAGAGGGTGATCGAGGAGTGGCCGCAGGACAGGACGAAACGGTCACGGTTGGACCAGTTCGGGTCGGCCGGGTCGTGCCGCATCTTCTTCTGGAAGAGCAGGTACGCCGCCGGCGCGAGGCTCATCGCGGTGCCCGGGTGCCCGTTGCCGACCTTCTGCACGGCGTCCATGGCCAGGCAGCGAGCGGTGTCCACGGCGCGCTTGTCGAGATCGGTCCATTCCAGCGTGGTGACACGGCTCATGGGGCGAGCCTACCCACGGCAGAACGGCCGTTGGAACCGGGATAGACTCACGCGGGCTACAGCGACGAGTAGAAGGCGAGGGCCTGCGTGACCGCGGTCGACTCCCACGCGTCCGTCACCGGACAGACGCCTGTTGGAGCGACCCTGCGGGACGTCATCGCGGCCTACGTCGGGCTCACCAAGCCCCGGGTCATCGAGCTGCTGCTGCTGACCACCGTGCCGGTGATGTTCTTCGCCGCCCAGGGGGTTCCGTCGCTCGGGCTCGTGGTGGCCACCGTCCTCGGCGGCACCCTGTCCGCCGGGAGCGCGAACGCCCTCAACTGCGTCTACGACCGCGACATCGACGAGCAGATGCGCCGCACGCGTCGCCGGGCGCTGCCGCGGCACATCGTGTCCCCGCGGGCGGCCTTCGTCTTCGGCATCGTCCTGGCGATCGTCTCGACGCTGGTGCTCGGACTCTGGGTGAACTGGCTCTCGGCCGGTCTCGCCCTGGCCGCCTCGGCCTTCTACCTCTTCGTCTACACGATGGTGCTCAAGCGCCGGACCACCCAGAACATCGTCTGGGGCGGGCTCGCCGGCTGCTTCCCGGCTCTGATCGGCTGGACCGCGGTCACCAACGGGCTGGCCTGGGCGCCGGTGGTGCTGTTCCTGGTCGTCTTCTTCTGGACGCCCCCGCACACCTGGGCGCTGGCGATGCGCTACCGCGACGACTACGCGGCGGTCGACGTCCCGATGCTGCCCGTGCTGCGCTCGGGCGAGGCCGTCGCCCGTCAGATCGTGGCCTACTCCTGGGTGATGGTCGCGGTCTCGCTGGCCCTGTGGCCGATCGCGGGCACGGGCGTGTTCTACCCGATCGCCGCGGTGGTGCTGGGGGCGACGTTCCTCGTCGAGGCGCACCTGATGTGGGCGCGCTCGCGCACCAGCGACGACCTGAGCGTGATCAAGCCGATGCGGCTCTTCCACTGGTCGAACCTGTACCTGTCGCTGCTGTTCGTCGCGGTCGCCCTCGACCCGCTGCTCAGCCGGTAGTCAGCGGCGCGCGTCGGACCTGGTGGTCGACCACGGCGCCGGTGGCGACGACGCCGATCAGCAGCACGCTCAGCCCGACGTGGTCGGTGAGCGCCGTACCGATGAACGCGGCGACGAACGTCAGCGCAGCGATCGCGACCGGACCGGTCATCGTGCGGAAGCTGCGATCGCCGTAGGCGTGGATGCTGCCCAGGGCCAGCAGGTAGACGCTGACCGCGGCTGAGACGCAGAGGGCTGCGGATGTGGGACCGATGCCCTCGGCGTCGTGCTCGACCACGTTGACGCAGGTCGCCAGGGCGGCGCCGAGCGCGGCGACCGAGCCGAGCAGGAAGTAGTGCGCGTAGCCGAACACGAACCCGTTCCGGCCGTTGATGCACTCCTCCATGGAGCGCTTGAAGTAGATCCACCAGAGCGAGAGGACGAGCAACAATCCGCCGGCGATCACGCCGGTCAGGTCCCAGGTGAGTCCGTGGCCGTCCAGCGTGGCCGAGATCGCCTGGGTGGTGGCCAGGATGACCTCGCCGAGGACGATGATCGTGAACAGGCTGAACCGCTCGACGATGTGCTCGACGTGCCAGGGCGTGTACTCCTCGATGCTGTTCTCGGCCCAGTACGGGATCGCCATCTCGGCGACCGCCAGCGAGATGAAGCTGAGGATGCCGACCGCGCCGTCCGGGAAGCCGAGGCGGGCGACCCAGAGGATCTGGACGACGGTGATGCCGGCTGCGTAGCGCAGGGCGATCGGGCGGACCCCGGGGGAGTCGTGGGCTACCCGCAGCCACATCGGGACCAGTGCGGCCCGCATGATCAGGTAGCCGACCACGACGATCTTGAAGTCCGGGTCGTCGTCGAAGACGCGCGGGACCCCGGCCGCGAGCACGAGCACCCCGGTCAGGATCACGAAGGTCACCAGGCGGAAGACGACGTCACCGGTGTCGTAGGAGCTGGCGAACCAGGAGTAGTTCAGCCACGCCCACCAGATGCCGAAGAACATCATCGCGAACGGGACCAGGCCGTCGAAGTGGCCGAACTCCAGCTCGTGGTGCAGGGAGGCGGCGGCGGCAGCCACCGCGACGACGAAGCTCAGGTCGAAGAGCAGCTCGAGCGGTGTGGAGGCGCGGTGCTCCTCGTCGGGGTCGCGGCCGTCCAGCGGGAGGCGCCACGGCACGTAGGTGTAGCTCATCGCGACTCCTTCGGAGGCTCGATCTTGCAGGCGGCGGTGCCGCCGGGCATCCGGTGGCGGTTCGCTGCGATCCGGGGGTAGACGAGGTGGGCGATCTCGCGGATCCCGGGCGTCGCGAGCAAGATCCCCAGCAGGCGGCCGCCTCCTCGCTTCGCTCGGAGCGCTGCGCCGATCGCATCGGCGCCGAGGTGGGTGATCTTCCCGCCCTCCAGGTAGCCGGCGTTGGCGTCCGCCTCGGCCTGGGTCACCTGCACGGCGTCCAGGTCCAGGGTGTGCCAGGCGACGGGGGCCTCGTCGAGCCAGTGCGCGGAACGGGTGCAGAAGCCGCAGTCGGCGTCGTACACCAGGTGTCCGCCGGTTCCGCCCATCGCGCTACGCCTCTCGTGTCGACAGCACCGTCCAGGTCATGACCGCCATGATCAGCGCGGCCCCGAGCATGTGGAACCCGACCAGGACCACCGGTAGGTGCGTGAAGTACTGCACGAAGCCGATGGCGCCCTGGGCGATCTCCACGATCAGCAGCAGTCTGGCAGCGCGGAGGGCCTCAGGTCGCGCACCCGTGGCCCAGAGCACGAACAGCAGGCCGATCGTGAGGCCGACGAAGAGGAACACCAGGTCGGCGTGCAGCTGGCTGAGCTGCAGGGGTGAGAGGCCGTTGCGCTTGGAGTGGTCGTCGCCGGCGTGCGGTCCGGAGCCGGTGACGATCGTGCCGACCACCAGGACGGCGACGCCCGCGGCACCCATCGCCCAGGCGAGCAGCGTCACCGGGCGGCCGGCCGTCGGGGCCGGGAGCGGCCCGTCCATCATCCGGATGTAGACGGCGGCGAGCCCGATGATCGACATCGAGAACAGCAGGTGGAACCCGACGACCCACGGGTTCAGGTGCGTCTTCACCGTGATGCCGCCGAGCACGGCCTGGGCCGGGATCGACAGGGCCAGCCAGAACGCGACCGTGCGCAGCTGCGTGCGCCCGCCGGCCTTCACGGCCTGGTACGCCGCGATGAACGTCAGCACGGCGATCGCGGTGAGCACGAAGGTCAGGGACCGGTTGCCGAACTCGATCGCGGAGTGCGCGGTGAGCGCGTGCCGCGGGGTGAGCGCGTCGTCGGTGCAACGAGGCCAGGTCGGGCAGCCGAGGCCGGACCCGGTCAGCCGGACCGCGCCTCCGGTCACCACGATGACGATGTTGGCGATCAGGGTCGCCCACGCCAAGGTGCGCAGACGGCCCGCCAGGTTCACTCCCACTTGAAGGTCCTTGCGGTGATCACGGTGCCGAGAACGGCCCAGGCGAGCAGGACGAGCTGGTCGCGGCCGTAGCAGTCACCGTGGATGAGCGCGCCGCGCATGGCCTCGCCGAGGGCTCCGGACGGGAGGAACGTCAGCACCTGCTCACCAGCCCCGTACGACGACGCGGGCAGCACCACGGCACCGCCGGCCATGAGCAGCAGGTAGATCAGGTTCGCTGCGGCCAGGGTCGCCTCGGCACGAAGCGTCCCGGCGACGAGCAGTCCGAGGCTGGCGAAGGCCGCCGTGCCGAGCAGCACCGTCTCCAGACCCAGCAGCACCGTCACGACCCCGCCGTGCGGGTTCCAGCCCATCGCGAAGGCGACCGCGCTGATCACCACGACCTGGAGGAGCTCGACGAGGAACAGGGCGCCGATCTTGCCGACCAGCAGTCCGGCCCGGGGGAGCGGCGAGGCACCGAGGCGCTTGATGACGCCGTACCGGCGCTCGAAGCCGGTCGCGATGGCGAGCGAGGTGAACGCGGTCGACATCACCGCCAGGGCGAGGACACCCGGGGTCAGCGCGTCGATCGGCTTCTGCGGGAGCCCGAAGTCGAACCCCTCGTGCTTGGCCGCCTGGACGCCGCCGATGAGCACGATCACCGGGATCACCACGGCCAGCAGCAGCTGCTCGCCGTTGCGGAGCATCAACCGGGCTTCCATGCTCGCCTGGGCAGCGACCTGCCGGAGCAGGGGCGCGCCTCCGGGCATCGGGGTGAAGGTGCCGCTCACGGCTTCAGCTCCCGTCCGGTGAGCTCGAGGAAGACATCCTCGAGGTTGCGCTGGCCCAGGTTGAGCGACTCCGGGAGCACGCCCTGCTCCTCGCACCAGCGACCGACGGTGGCCAGCGTGGTGTGGTCGGCCGGTCCGGTGACCAGGAGGCTGACCTCGTTGATCGGGGTGACCTCGACGCCGTCACCGAGGGCGGCCTGCAGGCTGGCGGGTGCGCCGTCCGGGAACGGCTTGGTGACGACCAGCCGGATCGTCGCGGTGCCACCCCGGGTCAGCTCGAGCGGCGAACCGCTGGCGATCATCCGGCCGTGGTCGATGATGTGGATCTGGTCGGCGAGGCGCTCGGCCTCGTCCATGTAGTGGGTCGTGAGGACGACGGTGACACCGTCGTCGCGCAGCTCGGTGAGCAGCTCCCAGGTGGTGCGCCGCGCCAGCGGGTCCATCCCGGCGGTCGGTTCGTCGACGAAGACCACCTCGGGCCGGCCGACGACGGCCATCGCGAGACCCAGGCGCTGCTGCTGGCCCCCGGAGAGGCGGCGGTACGGCGTCCGGCCGCAGTCGCCGAGGCCGACGCGCTCGGCCAGCATGTCGACGTCCAGCGGGTTCGCGTGCAGCGTGGCGATGTGGCGCAGCATCTCCATCGCCCGCACCCCGGACCAGGCGCCGGAGCCCTGGAGCATCACGCCGATGCGCGGGAGCAGCGCGCGGTGGTCGGCGACCGGGTCGAGCCCGAGCACCCGGACGGTGCCCGCCTGCGGCTTCCGGTAGCCCTCGCAGGTCTCCAGCGTGGTGGTCTTGCCGGCGCCGTTCGGGCCGAGGACCGCGGTGATGGTGCCGCGCTCGACGCGGAGATCGAGGCCGTCGACGGCCACCTTGTCGCCGTACCGCATCACGAGGCCGGCGACCTCGACTGCGGGGGACGAAGGCACCCGCGGATTCTAGAGGGCAGGGACTGAGAGGCTGCTGAGGGCCTTGGTTTGACGGCGCAGCAGGATCAGGCTGATCCCACCCAGAGCCAGGGCCGGCAGCCAGGCCAGTGCGGCCTTGAGGGTGACCGCGGCGGTGGCGGCGAGCCACGGGACGCCGAGAGCGGCCAGGGCCACGACCAGGGCGGCCTCGCGCGGGCTCGCGCCGTTCGGACCGGGCACCGCTCCGGCGAGCTGGCTGGCCCCGAAGGCACCGAAGATCGCCCAGAGCGAGAGCGAGTGGCCGGTCGCGGCGATGGCGCCGAGGAGCAGGCCGGCGATCGAGACCTGGAAGACCGCGGAGATGACGAAGCCGACGGCGAGCGCCTTCATGCTCGGCAACGGGCCGCTGGGCAGCAGGCTCGGCCGGTACTGGCGGGCGAGCAGGGCGCCGACGACCAGGACGACGCCGACAGCCAGCGCGACGATCACCAGCGGGCTGTCCAGGTCGGTCGCGGCGAAGGCGAGGAAGACGGTCAGGCCGACGGCCCCGACGAGCCGGTCCAGGCCGACTGAGAGGACGGCGTCGCCGCGGCCCAGGCCGGCCTTGGTCAGGCGCCGCATCCGCCAGACGTCTGCTCCGACGTGGCCCGGGGTGGCGAGTCCGAGCAGCTCGGCCTCGGCGTAGGCGCGCAGGTGCCACAGGTTGCTCTGGCGGCCGTCCGGACCGGGCGGCGTCAGCAGCCGCCAGCGCAGCGGGCAGAGCAGGTACTTGGCCAGCACCCAGGGGACCATCGCGATGAGCAGCGGCCAGGGGCTGACGTGGGGGAGGCGGGGCACCGTCAACACGGGCACGACCAGAGCCAGCACCGTGCCGAGCACCAGCAGCACCCGTGAGTGCAGCACCTTGTGCAGCGTCATTCCACCCTCCCCGCCTCGGGTGTTCCATCGGCCGTTCTCGGTTCGACTGAAGGGAATCAGGTGCCGGAAAACGACCCGGCGAACTGCCGGGGAGTGTTGGTTGACCCTTGGTTGAAGAAGGGACGGTGCAGGTGCGCGAACGTGACGCGGAACACAGCGGAAGATCGGGGCATGTGAGTTAGGGGAGCCTTATTTGAAACCTTGAATTCATTAACGGCACACTGGTGTTGTGGAAATCGACCAGAGCCTGACCGCAGGGTCAGATGCGCCGACGCGTGAGCGCGTGGCTCGGTCGATCCTGGAGAACGGCGCCTCGACCGCCGCGGCCCTCGGTGAGCGCCTGGCGCTGACCCCGGCCGCCGTGCGTCGTCACCTGGACCACCTGCTCGCCGATGGCGCGATCGAGGTGCGCGAGCCGCGTGCCACCGTCCGTGGTCGCGGGCGTCCCGCGAAGCTGTTCATCCTCACCGAGAACGGTCGTGACCAGTTCGACCAGCAGTACGACGACCTGGCCGTCCAGGCGCTGCGGTTCCTGGCCGAGACCGGGGGCGAGGACGCCGTGAAGCTGTTCGCCGAGCGGCGGGCCGGCTTCATCGAGGAGCGCTTCGCCGATGTCGCCGCCGCCAACCCGGAGCTGTCGCCCGCCGAGGTGCTGGCGGCCATCTTCACCGGCGAGGGCTACGCCGCCTCGGTCACCCGGCTGCCCGTGGTCGGAGACCAGCTGTGCCAGCAGCACTGCCCCGTGTCCCACGTGGCCCACGAGTTCCCGCAGCTGTGCGAGGCCGAGACGGAAGCGATCAGTCGCGTTCTCGGTTCACACGTGCAGAGGCTTGCCACCATCGCCCACGGCGACGGTGTGTGTACGACGTGCATCCCCAACCAGGAAAGGTCGATCGGATGACCTCCATCGAAGATCTGAACCCCGAGCTGAAGGAGATCGGCCGCTACGACTTCGGCTGGGCCGACTCCGACGAGGCCGGTGCCGCTGCCACCCGCGGCCTGAACGAGGCCGTCGTGCGCGACATCTCCGCGAAGAAGAGCGAGCCGCAGTGGATGCTCGACCTGCGCCTGAAGGGCCTCAAGCTCTTCGGCCGCAAGCCTATGCCGGTCTGGGGCGCGGAGCTCGACGGGATCGACTTCGACAACATCAAGTACTTCGTGCGCTCCTCGGAGAAGCAGGCCGCCTCGTGGGAGGACCTGCCCGAGGACATCAAGAACACCTACGACAAGCTCGGCATCCCGGAGGCGGAGAAGCAGCGCCTGGTCGCCGGTGTCGCCGCCCAGTACGAGTCCGAGGTCGTCTACCACTCGATCCGTGAGGACCTCGAGGAGCAGGGCGTCATCTTCGTCGACACCGACACCGCCCTGAAGGAGCACGAGGAGCTCTTCAAGGAGTACTTCACGACCGTCATCCCGGTCGGCGACAACAAGTTCTCCGCGCTGAACACCGCGACCTGGTCGGGCGGCTCGTTCATCTACGTGCCGAAGGGCGTGCACGTCGACATCCCGCTGCAGGCCTACTTCCGCATCAACACCGAGAACATGGGCCAGTTCGAGCGGACGCTGATCATCGTCGACGAGGACGCCTACGTGCACTACGTCGAGGGTTGCACCGCGCCGATCTACTCCAGCGACTCGCTGCACTCCGCGGTCGTCGAGATCATCGTGAAGAAGGGCGGCCGCTGCCGCTACACGACCATCCAGAACTGGTCGAACAACGTCTACAACCTGGTGACCAAGCGCGCCGTCTGCGAGGCCGGCGCGACCATGGAGTGGGTCGACGGCAACATCGGCTCCAAGGTCACCATGAAGTACCCGGCCATCTACCTGATGGGCGAGCACGCCAAGGGCGAGACCCTCTCGATCGCGTTCGCCGGCGAGGGCCAGCACCAGGACGCCGGCGCCAAGATGGTGCACGCCGCCCCGAACACCTCGTCCTCGATCCTGAGCAAGTCGGTGGCGCGCGGCGGTGGCCGTACGTCGTACCGGGGCCTGATCCAGGTCAACGAGGGCGCGCACGGCTCCAAGAGCAACGTGCTCTGCGACGCGCTGCTGGTCGACCAGATCAGCCGCTCGGACACCTACCCGTACGTCGACATCCGCGAGGACGACGTCTCGATGGGTCACGAGGCCAGCGTCTCGAAGGTCTCCGAGGACCAGCTGTTCTACCTGATGTCGCGTGGCATGGAGCAGGACGAGGCGATGGCCATGATCGTCCGCGGCTTCGTCGAGCCGATCGCGAAGGAGCTCCCGATGGAGTACGCGCTCGAGCTCAACCGCCTCATCGAGCTCCAGATGGAAGGGGCCGTCGGCTGATGGGTCTCGATGTTTCCTCCCACCTGCACCCGGTGGGCTCGTTCGACCTGGCCGACCACCCGGTCCCGACCGGGATGGAGGAGATCTGGCGCTTCACCCCGCTCAAGCGGCTGCGCGGTCTGCACGACTCCGCCCCGTTCGCGGACGGCGCCGTGGTGCTCAAGTCCGAGGCCGCTCCGGGCGTCGTCGTGGAGCACCTGGCCGCTGACGCGGTCGTGCGCGGCACCTCCGGGCTCGTCCCGACCGACCGGGTCTCGGCCCGGGCCTGGGAGGCCGCCACCGGGGTGACCCTGGTGCGCGTGCCCGCCGAGGCCGTCGTCGAGGCGACCACGGTCCTGCGGCACGTGGGTACCGGCGCGGACACCGCCGGCGCGGCCCACACCGTGATCGTGGCGGAGAAGTTCTCCAAGGCCACCGTGGTCCTCGACTTCGAGGGCACCGCGGTGCTCGCCGACAACATCGAGATCGTGCTCGAGGACGGCGCCGAGCTGACCGTCGTCTCGCTGCAGGACTGGGCCGACGACGCCGTGCACCACTCGACCCAGCACGCCAAGATCGGCCGGGACGCGACGCTCAAGCACGTCTCGGTCTCGTTCGGCGGTGACGTGGTCCGCCACGACGCGACCGCCGAGTACGACGGTCCGGGCGGCTCGGTGGAGATGCTCGGCATGTACTTCGCCGACGAGGGTCAGCACATCGAGCACCGGCTGTTCGTCGACCACACCGCCCCCAAGACCCGGAGCAACGTCGTCTACAAGGGCGCGCTGCAGGGCGAGGGTGCGCACGCGGTCTGGATCGGCAACGTGCTGATCCGCAAGGTCGCCGAGGGCATCGAGACCTACGAGGAGAACCGCAACCTCATCCTCACCGACGGCTGCCAGGCCGACTCGGTCCCCAACCTGGAGATCGAGACCGGCGAGATCGAGGGCGCCGGGCACGCCTCTGCCACCGGTCGCTTCGACGACAACCAGCTGTTCTACCTGCGCTCGCGCGGCATCGAGGAGGCCGAGGCCCGCCGTCTGGTGGTGCACGGCTTCTTCAACGACCTGATCGGCAAGATCGGCGTCGAGTCGCTGGAGGACAAGCTGCGGGAGACCGTCGAGGCCGAGCTCGCGAAGAATGTGCTCCGCTGATGGCGTTCGTCCGCGCCTGCTCCGTCGCTGAGGTACCCGCCGGCTCCGCCGTGCGGGTCGAGGTGGACGGGCTCGACGTGGCCATCGTGCGCGACGGCGACGACTTCTACGCCATCGAGGATGAGTGCAGCCACGCGGCTGTCGCGCTGTCCGAGGGCGACGTGGAGGGCTGCGAGATCGAGTGCTGGATGCACGGCTCGCGCTTCGACCTCCGCACCGGCAAGCCGCTCGGCCCGCCGGCCACCGAACCCGTTCCTGTTTTCCCGGTGCAGATCGCCGGTGACGACGTACTTGTTGATCTAGGAGAGAACTGACATGGCAACGCTGGAGATCAAGGACCTGCACGTCTCGGTCGAGACCGAGGACGGTCCCAAGGAGATCCTCAAGGGCGTCAACCTGACCATCAAGGACGGCGAGACGCACGCCATCATGGGGCCGAACGGCTCCGGCAAGTCCACGCTGGCCTACACGATCAGCGGGCACCCGAAGTACACCGTGACCAGTGGCTCGATCACCCTCGACGGCGTCGACGTGCTCGAGATGTCGGTCGACGAGCGCGCCCGGGCTGGTCTCTTCCTGGCGATGCAGTACCCGGTCGAGGTGCCGGGGGTGTCGGTGTCGAACTTCCTGCGGACCGCCAAGACGGCGATCGACGGCGAGGCGCCGAAGCTGCGCACCTGGGTCAAGGACGTCAACGCGGCCATGGACCGGGTGAAGATGGACACCGCCTTCGCCAGCCGCAACGTGAACGAGGGCTTCTCCGGTGGTGAGAAGAAGCGCCACGAGATCGTCCAGCTCGAGCTGCTGGACCCGAAGGTCGCCGTCCTCGACGAGACCGACTCGGGCCTCGACATCGACGCGCTGAAGATCGTCTCCGAGGGCGTGAACCGGTTCAAGGAGAACGGTGACAAGGGTGTTCTGCTGATCACCCACTACACCCGGATCCTGCGCTACATCACCCCGGACTTCGTGCACGTGTTCGTCAACGGCCAGGTCGCCGAGGAGGGCGGCCCGGAGCTGGCCGACGAGCTCGAGGCGAACGGCTACGACAAGTACGTCTCGGCGGCGGTCTGATCATGTCCGCCGGCGCGCTGCTGCCCGACCTGGAGGTCATCCGCAAGGATTTCCCGATCCTCGAGCGCACGCTCGAGGGTGGGTTCCCCCTGGTCTACCTGGACAGCGCCAACACCTCGCAGAAGCCGCAGGTGGTCATCGACGCGATGGTCGACCACCTCGAGCGCCACAACGCGAACATCGCCCGGGCGATGCACCAGCTCGGTGCCGAGTCCACGGAGGCGTTCGAGGGTGCGCGCGACAAGGTCGCGACGTTCCTGAACGCGCCGTCGCGCGACGAGGTGATCTTCACCAAGAACGCCTCCGAGGCGCTGAACCTGGTCGCGCGGACGTTCCCCCTCGGTCCGGGGGACCGGGTCGTCATCACCGAGATGGAGCACCACTCCAACATCGTCCCGTGGCAGCTCGCCTGCGAGCGGTCCGGTGCTTCGCTGGACTGGTTCGGGATCGCCGAGGACGGGACGCTCGACCTCTCCCGGATCGACGAGCTGCTCTCGCCGGGCACGAAGGTCGTCGCGCTGACCTGGGTCTCGAACATGCTCGGCACGATCAACCCGGTCGCCGAGATCGCCCGCCGGGCGCACGAGATCGGCGCCGTGGTGGTGCTGGACGCCTCCCAGGCCGCTCCGCACCTGCCGGTCGACGTGCAGGCCGTGGACGCCGACTTCGTGGCGTTCACCGGGCACAAGGTGACCGGCCCGACCGGCATCGGCGTGCTGTGGGGCCGCACCGAGCTGCTCAACGCACTGCCGCCGTTCCTCGGGGGCGGCGAGATGATCGCGACCGTGTCGATGGAGAAGTCCACCTGGGCGCCGATCCCGCACAAGTTCGAGGCCGGCACGCCGCCGATCGTCGAGGCCGTCGGTCTGGGCGCGGCGATCGACTACATCTCGCACGTCGGCCTGGACGCGATCCACGCGCACGAGGTCGCGATCACCGCGCACCTGCTGGACGGCTTGGCGTCGGTGTCCGGGGTGCGGGTGCTGGGCCCGCTCGATGCTGCGCATCGAGGTGGGGCCGTCTCGTTCGAGCTGGCGGGCGTGCACCCGCACGACGTGGCGCAGCTGCTCGACTCCCGCGGTATCGCCGTACGGGCCGGGCACCACTGCGCGAAGCCCGCCCACAAGCGGTTCGGGGTGCAGTCCTCGACCCGCGCCTCGTCCTATCTGTACACGACGCCGGCGGAGATCGACGCTCTGATCGACGGCCTCGAGTACACCAAGAACTACTTCAAGGTCGGGTGACGTTAGACAGTCATGGACCTCGACGCCCTGTACCAGGAGATCATCCTGGACCACTACCGGAACCCGCACCACGCGGGCCTTCGCGACCCCTTCGAGTCCGAGGTGCACCACGTCAACCCGACCTGCGGTGACGAGGTGACCCTGCGCGTGCACCTCAACGAGGACGGCACCGTCGGCGACGTCTCGTACGACGCCGAGGGCTGCTCGATCAGCCAGGCGTCGGCCTCGGTGATGACCGACCTGGTCATCGGACGGCCGCTGTCCGAGGCGCTGGACACCCACGCCGCGTTCCTCGAGCTGATGCAGGGCAAGGGGCAGGTGGAGCCCGACGAGGACGTCCTCGAGGACGGGATCGCGTTCGCCGGTGTGGCGAAGTTCCCGGCCCGCGTGAAGTGCGCACTGTTGTCGTGGATGGCGTTCAAGGACGCGGCCGTGCAAGCCCAAGGAGAACCCGCATGACCGATCACTCTGATCTCCCCGACGTGGACCTCGGCGGTGGGACCGCGACCGCGACCGAGGACGACGTCCTCGAGGCGATGAAGGACGTCGTCGACCCCGAGCTCGGCATCAACGTGGTCGACCTCGGTCTGGTCTACGGCGTGAACCTGGACCAGGAGTCCAACGTCGTGCTCGACATGACGCTCACCTCGGCCGCCTGCCCGTTGACCGACGTGATCCAGGACCAGACCAACACCGCCCTCGAGGGTCTGGTCGGCGACGTGACGATCAACTGGGTCTGGATGCCGCCGTGGGGCCCGGACAAGATCACCGACGACGGCCGCGAGCAGCTGCGGGCCCTCGGCTTCAACGTCTGACCCGTGACCAGCGTCCTGGTGCCGCCGAGTCGGGTGGCCCGTTGGCTCCAGAACTTCGAGGCCCGGCACGGGGCCGCGGACCTGTCGATCTTCCGCCACTCGCTCGTCGGGACCGCGCCGGACGGTTCCTCGTTCCTGGCGTCGCTGCCGTTCTCGCTCGCGTACGCCGGACCGGCGACCGCGGAAGCATTCGCTGAGGCCTGCGTCCCGCCGGCCGACTGGGGGATCCTGCTCGTCCGCAAGGGCGGCTTCGCGGTCGCACGGATGCACGGTGCCGCAATGGCCGACTCCAAGACCGGTCAGCGGCACGTGCAGGGACGGACCAAGGCCGGAGGCCAGAGCCAGCAGCGGTTCGCACGCCGTCGCGAGAACCAGGCGAGGGCGGCGTTCGAGGCTGCCGCCGACCACGCGGCCCGACTGATCGCCGACGCGCCGGCGGTCGTGGTGGGTGGAGATGCCGTCGCGGTCGACTCCGTGCTCGCCGATGCCCGCCTGCGCGGGCTTGCCGGGCGGGTCGTGGGTGACTTCCTCACGGTGCCGGATCCGCGACGCGGGGTCCTGGAAGACGCGGTTCTGGACGCCGGTTCTGTCACGATGAGCGTCATCAACGTCTGACCTTCCGCGATCGGAGCCGAGCATGTGGCAGCCCGACCCCGCGTGGACCGCGCTGCCCGCAGGCGGTGGCCCCGCGACCGTCGGTGTCTGGCGGGGCGAGCACGAGGGCACGGCCGCGATCGTCAAGCGGCTGCGTCGACCGGGTCCGGACGAGACCCTGCTCGAGGACCGCACCCACGCCGGGTACTGGCGCCGCGAGGCTGAGGTCGCGCTGCACCCCGAGGTCGTGGACGGCCCGGGCTTGGTGCCGCCGCGCTACCTGCGCGTGGAGGAGGACACCGACGGCGTCACCGTCTGGGCCACCGAGGTCGTGGCCGAACCGCCGCCTTCGCTGTTCGTGGCCCGGGCGCTGGGCCGTTTCGCCGGGGAGTCGGTGACACCGCCGGCCTGGGCGGCGCGGCGGACCTTGACCGACCGTCTGGGTTTCGCCGAGGCACGGGGCGGGTGGCCGACGCTCGGCCGGACGACGCTGGCCGACGTCGCGGACACCTTGTGGTCGCGCCGCGGCTCCTGGCTGGCGCGGCGCGACGAGGGTCCGGCCGGACGGCTGCACGGGGACGCCGTTCCGGCGAACTTCGTGGCCGGTCGTGGCGAGGACGTCGTCGCGGTGGACTGGCAGGGCTTCGGCTTCGGCCCGATCGGGACCGACCTCGGCTACTACGCCCTGTCGGCGCGGGAGGACTTCGAGGTCCTGCTCGACGCCTACCTGGGTGGGATCGCGGAGTCCGGAGCCTCGCTCGACAAGGACGCGGTGCGGACGGCGGCCAGCGTGATGGCGGTCTACACGGTGTTCAGCCGGGCGGAGTGGGCCTTGTCCCGGGTCGCGCCCGGTGAGGGCGCCCTGGCCGGCAAGTTCAAGCATCCCTCGGTCGCACCCCACCTGCGGGCGCTGCAGCGGCAGGCGCCGCAGATCGAGGCGCTCCTGTAGCTGCTGCGGACTAGCCCCACCAGAAGCTGGTCGCGATGATCCCGTAGAGCGCGATCAGGGTCGCACCCTCGAGCCACGTCGACTCGCCGTCCTGGGCGATCGCCGCGGCCAGGATCACCGAGAGCATCAGCGAGACCACCAGCATCGGTCCGAAGACCAGGGTCAGCGACGCGAGACCGAAGATCTGGCTGATCAGGACCAGGGCCGGGGCGAGCACCAGCGCGATCTGGATCGGGCTGTTGAGGATCACCGAGAAGGCGTACTCGGACTGACCGCGGGCGGCGAGCTGGACGCCGACCACGTTCTCGACCGCGTTGCCGGCGATCGCGACGATCACCAGACCGGCGAACACCGGTGAGATGTTCAGGGTGTCCATCGCCGGCTCCAGTGCCTTCACGAACCAGTCGGAGACGAAGGCGGCGAGGGCGCCCGCCACCGCCAGCATGGTGATCGCCAGCCAGACCGGCCAGCGCGGCGGTTCGGTCTCGACGACCTCGGTCGAGTCCGGGTCGCGGCGCAGGGAGAACGGGAGCGAGAGCGCGAAGAGGGCCAGCAGGATGATGGACACGATCACCGAGAAGGCCACCTCGTGCGATCCGGCCGGGCTGTGCACCTCGTGCGCGATGGACGGGATCGCCATCGCGGTCACCGAGAGCAGCATCAGCACGCTGATCGTGCGGGCGCGCTCCGAGCCGAGCTTCTGGGTGCCGTGCTTGAGGCCGCCGACGAGGAAGGCGAGGCCGAGCACGAGCAGCAAGTTGGCCAGGATCGACCCGATCAGCGCTGCCCGGACCACATCGACCAGGCCGGACTTGAGGGCGAAGATGCAGATGAACAGCTCCGGCAGGTTGCCGAGGGCTGACTGGAGCACCCCGGTCGCTCCCGGTCCGAACCGATCGCCGAGCTGCTCGACGCTGCGGCCGACCAGGCTGGCCAGCAGGCACACGGCCGCAGCGCTGACCAGGAAGCTGACCACCGAGTTCCAGTTGCCGTAGTGGGCGATGCCGGCCAGGACGCAGAGCCCGGCGCCACCGCCGATGACAACCAGGTCCGAACGGATGAAAGTCTGCCCCGAGGTCTGCTCCACGCTCATGGCGGTCAGTCTGGCAGGGTCAGCCACTCCGGTGCTGCAGCGGCGAAGGTCGGCCCGTCGAGAGCACCGACTCCTGCCGGGATGCGGCCGAGGAGCGGCACCCCGGTGATCAGCGGAAGGTCGAGCAGGTTCTGCTCGGCGGCCAGGTCGGGCTGCTCGGGCCAGGACCCGATGAGCACACCGAGAACGGTGAGCGAGCGGTGCTGGATCGCTTGCACGGTCAGGACGCTGTGGTTCAGGGTGCCGAGCCCGGCGCGGGCGACGACGACGAACCCGACCTCGGTGCCGGCGTGGGCCACGGTCTGCGCGAGGTCGAGGAGGTTCCAGGCCTCACCGACGGGCACGAGGACGCCGCCGGCGCCCTCGACCAGCACGTCGTGGCTCTCGGCGGCGGTCAGGATCGCGTCACGCTGGTCCGCCAGGCCGGGCAACGTCGCACCCTCCAGCCGTGCGGCCGTGTCCGGGGCGAGCGGCGCCTTCAGGCGCACCCCTTCGTGCCCGGCGACGTTTCCGGCCAGCCGCCTGACCTCGTCGAGGTCACCTGCGTCGACCGACTCGACCCCGGTCTGCGCGGGCTTGATGACGTACGGGCTGCGGCCCTCGGCGAGCAGGGCGACGGCCAGGGCTGCTGTGGCCACCGTCTTGCCGACCTCGGTGTCGGTGCCGGTCACGAACCAGACCGTCATCGGCCCAACAGCTCTCGCAGCACCTTGGTCGCCGTGGACACTTCCTCGTCGGACAGGTGCGCGTGCGCCGTCAGCCGCAGCCGGGAGATGCCGTCGGGCGTCGACGGCGGTCGGAAGCACCCGATCCGCAGCCCGTGCTCCGCGGCGGCGTCCACCGCGGCCACCGCCTCGAGCGGGCCGGGCATCGGGACGGCCAGCACGGCGCCCTCCGGAGCGGGCACCCCGCACGCGTCGGCCAGCCGGCCCGCGACCGCACGCACCTGGCTGGCGCATTCGGGCTCCATGGCGAGCACGGTCAGGGCCTCGTTCGCGGCCGCGGTCGCCGCCGGTGCGAGCCCGGTGTCGTAGATGAACGGTCGGGCGGTGTTGACCAGGTGCTCACGCACGGCCGGTACGGCGAGCACCGCACCGCCCTGGGAGCCCAGCGACTTGCTGAGGGTCAGGGTCGCGATCACGTGCTCGGCACCGGCGAGACCAGCCTGGTGCAGCAGCCCGCGTCCGCCGTCGCCGCAGACACCGAGCGCGTGCGCCTCGTCGGCGACGAGGAGGGCGTCGTGCCGCTCGCAGGCCGAGGCGAGCTCGGCCACCGGGGCGGCGTCCCCGAGGACGCTGTAGATGGTCTCGATCAGCACGAGCGCGCGTGCCTCGGTGCGCTGGCTCAGGGCGTCCTCGACCGCCTGGACGTCGTTGTGCGGAACGACCTGCACTCGACCTCGGGAGAGCCGGCAGGCGTCGATCATCGAGGCGTGCACGTGGGCGTCGCTGACGATCAAGGTGTCCGCGTCGGCGAGAGCCGCCACCACCGAGAGGTTGGCGTGGTACCCGGTCGAGAAGACCAGTGCCGACGGGAACCCGGTGAACCCGGCGAGCGCGGCCTCGAGGAGCTCGTGGACGGCCAGGGTGCCGGTGACCAGGCGGGAGGCTCCGGCGCCGGCGCCGAACTCGCGCGCCGCGACCGCCGCCGCGTCGACGACCCGCGGGTCGCGGGACAGGCCGAGGTAGTCGTTGCCGGCCAGGTCGATCATCGGACCGCCGACGTCGCTCGGGAACACGCGTCGTACGAGGCCGGCTTCCTCGCGGGCAGCGGCCCGTTCGGCGAGCCAGTCGGAGTACGAGCTCATCCGTGCACCTCCTCGACCGCGCCGACCATGGCCTTGGTGATGGTCTCGACGTCCTCGGGAGAGCTGATGAAGGGCGGCATCGTGTAGACGAGGTTGCGGAACGGACGCACCCAGACCCCGCGGTCGAGCGCGGCCGTGGTGATCGCCGGTACGTCGACGGGGGAGTCGAGCTCGAGCACCCCGACGGCGCCGAGCACCCGGACGTCGACGATCGAGCGCAGGTCGTGGGCCGCGGTCAGGCCGCTGGTCAGGCCACTGCTGATCTCCTTGACCCGGGCCTCCACGTCGTAGGAGGCGAGCAGGTCCAGGTTCGCCGAAGCGACCGCACAGGCCAGCGGGTTGGCCATGAAGGTAGGCCCGTGCATCATCGCGCCGGCCGGGCTGGCGTCGACCCGGGCCGCGATCTCGGCAGAGGTGATCACGGCGGCCAGGGTGAGGTAGCCCCCGGTCAGGGCTTTCCCCACGCAGAGGATGTCCGGGGTGACCTCGCAAGCGTCTCCCGCCCAGCGGGTGCCGGTCCGGTAGAAGCCGGTGGCGATCTCGTCGAAGATCACCAGCGCGCCGTGCTGCCGGGCGAGGTCCGCGAGGAGGCGGACCGCCGCCGGGTCGTAGACGTGCATGCCACCCGCTCCCTGGAGCAGCGGCTCGATGATGACGGCGGCCAGCTCGTCGGCGTGCTGCTCGAACAGGGTCGTGGTCGCCTCGGCCCAGGCGTCGAGCGGCTCACCGATGGCCGGCGGGCGCTCCGCGAAGACGTGCTCGACCAGCAGGCCGGCGTACATGGAGTGCATGCCGCCCTCGGGGTCGGTGACTCCCATCGGCGAGAAGGTGTCACCGTGGTAGCCGCCGCGGATGGTGAAGAACTTGGTCCGGGTCAGCCCGCCGGCGGCGTGCGCCTGCCAGGCCATCTTCATCGCGACCTCGACCGAGACCGAGCCGGAGTCGGCGAAGAACACCTTGTCGAGACCGTCGGGGGCCAGGTCGACGAGGCGCCGGCCGAGCTCGATCGCCGGGGCGTGGGTCAGGCCGCCGAACATGACGTGGCTCATCGCATCCAGCTGCGCGCGGGCCGCCGCGTCGAGCTCCGGGACGCCGTACCCGTGGATCGCGCACCACCAGGAGCTCATCGCGTCGACCACCTCGCGCTCGGCCCCGGCGACGTCCAGGGTCAGCCGGGTGCCGCTGGCGCGCGAGACCGGGTAGACGATCCCCGGCGCCGTCATCGAGGAGTACGGGTGCCAGAGGTGGTCGCGGTCGAAGTCAGTGTCCATGGTGCCTACGGGTTCGAGGTCTCCCCGTGCTCGACGCACTTGGCCGTCCACGAGGTCGGCGACACCTGGACCTGCATCCGGCGCCCGCACTGCGAGCAGTAGCGCGGCGGTTCCATCCGCAGGTTCTCGGCGCACCCGTCGTGGCTGGATTCTTCACCGGGTTCGGTGCGCGGCCGACCGCAGTAGCCGCAGTACAGGTGCAGCTTGGTCATCACAGGCTGCTGCTGAGCGCCTTGATCGGCATCTTCAGGTCGTCGAGCAGGGCCAGGTCCTCCTTCGGGTCCCGGCCCAGCGTGGTCAGGTAGTTGCCGACGATGACGGCGTTGATGCCACCGAGCAGGCCGTCGCGGGTGCCGAGGTCACCGAGGGTGAGCTCCCGGCCGCCGGCGTACCGGAGGATCGTGCGGGGGAGCGCCAGGCGGAACGCGGCGATGGTGCGCAGCGCCTCGGTGGACTCCATCAGCGGCAGGTCGCCGAACGGCGTCCCGGGACGCGGGTTCAGGAAGTTCAGCGGCACCTCGTCCGGCTGCAGCTCACCGAGCTGGGCAGCGAGCTCGGCGCGCTGCTCGACGGTCTCGCCCATGCCGACCAGGCAGCCGCAGCACAGCTCCATGCCGGACTCGCGGACCATCAGGCAAGTGTCCCAGCGCTCCTCCCAGGAGTGCGTGGTGACGACCTGCGGGAAGAAGCTGCGCGCGGCCTCGAGGTTGTGGTTGTAGCGGTGGATGCCCATGTCGACCAGGTCGTCGACCTGCTCCTGGGACAGCATCCCGAGCGAGGCGGCGACCTCGATGTCGACGGCCTCCTTGATCGCCTTCACGCCCTCGCGCATCTGGGTCATCAGACGCTCGTCGGGTCCGCGGACGGCGGCGACGATGCAGAACTCCGAGGCGCCGGTGGCCGCGGTCTGCTCGGCAGCCTTGACCAGCTCGGGGATGTTCAGCCAGACAGAGCGCACCGGGGAGGTGAACTGGCCGGACTGGGAGCAGAAGTGGCAGTCCTCGGGACAGCCGCCGGTCTTGATCGACACGATGCCCTCGACCTCGACCTCGGGGCCGCACCACTTCATCCGGACCTCGTGGGCCAGGGCGAGCAGGTCGGTCAGGGCGGCGTCGGAGGTCCGCATCACCCGCAGGATCTGGGTCTCGTCCAGCGGTACGCCGCGCTCGAGCACCTGCTCACGCGCGATGGCCAGGATGTCCCGGTCCTCGGCGGTCGTCCCGGTTGCTTCCTCGGCGGCGGTGGACATGGGTCTCCTCGTGACTACAGGGGGACGTCCAGGCTCAGAGCGCCCCGGGGGCGAAGGTGTCGCAGGCCTCCAGGGACCCTTCCTTCAGACCTGTATTGAACCAGTGCTCCCGTTGGGCCGCTGACCCGTGGGTCCACTGTTCAGGATTGACCTTCCCGCCGGACTCCTTCTGGATCCGGTCGTCGCCGACCGACTGGGCGGCGTTGATGGCCCGGGAGATGTCGTCGGGGGTCAGGTCGCTGATGATCATCTGACCCAGCGCGTCGGTGGTCTTCTGCGCGTCCTTGGCCCACATCCCGCCCAGGCAGTCGGCCATCAGCTCGGCCTTGACCGAGTCGCTCCGGGGTCCCTGCTGGGTCCGCATCTGGCCGAGGATGCCGAGCTGGTCCTCGATGTGGTGGCCGTACTCGTGGGCGAGCACGTAGCCGAGAGCGAACGGACCGCCCTCGGCGCCGAGCTGGCCGGTGAGCATGTCGTCCATGAAGTCCAGGTCGATGTAGACCCGCTGGTCGTTGGGGCAGTAGAACGGGCCCATCGCGGAGACCGCGCGCCCGCAGCCCGAGCTCGTCGAGCCCCGGAACTTCACGGTCTTGATGTCGACGTACTGGGTGCCCTGCTGGTCCGGCAGCGTCTGGGCCCAGTAGTTCTGGATCGAGTTGGTGAGCAGGTCGATCGCGCAGGCCTGGTCGCGGTTCGCGTCCTCACCGGTCTGGCAGTGATCGCTCACGGTGCTCGAGGTCCCGTCGCTGCCGTCGGTCAGCGGGGACAGCGGGCTGTTGCCGCCGATCGCCTGGATGACGATGTAGATGATCACCACGACGACGGTGCCGAGGCCGACGCGGCCGCCTCCGCCGCTCGGGATCGGGATGCGCATCCCGCTGCCGCCGAGACCTCCGCCGAAGCCTCCGCCGCCACCGCTGCGGTTCTCGACCTGGCCGGTGTCGATGCGGGCCTTCGGGTTGAAACGCATGTCCGTACACTAGTGCTCCCGTGATCACCGCCCACAGCCTCGAAGTCCGTGCGGGCGCCCGTCTCCTGATGCAGGACGTGTCCTTCAGGATCGCCACCGGAGACCGGGTCGGGCTGGTCGGGCGCAACGGCGCCGGGAAGACCACGCTGACCAAGATCCTCGCCGGCGAGGGCCAACCGGCCGCCGGTTCGGTGACGAACTCCGGCACCCTCGGCTACCTGCCGCAGGACCCGCGCACCGGTGACCCCGAGGTGCTCGCCCGCGACCGGATCCTCTCCGTGCGCGGCCTCGACGCCGCAGTGGCTCGGCTGCGCCAGGCGGAGGAGCAGATGGCCTCGGAGGACCCGCAGGTCCGGGACGAGGGCATGAAGCGGTACGAGAAGGCTGATGCCGCCTTCCACGCCGCGGGTGGCTACTCCGCCGAAGCCGAGGCAGCGCAGATCGCCGCGGGGCTGGGCATCGAGGAGCGCATCCTCGGCCAACAGCTCAAGACCCTCTCCGGCGGTCAGCGACGTCGCGTCGAGCTGGCCCGGATCATATTCTCCGGGGCGGACATCCTGCTGCTCGACGAGCCGACCAACCACCTCGACGCCGACTCGATCGTGTGGCTGCGCAACTTCCTGGCGACCTTCAGCGGCGGGCTCGTCGTGATCAGCCACGACGTCGAGCTGCTCGAGGCCGTGGTCAACAAGGTGCTCTACCTCGACGCCAACCGCGCCGAGGTCGACCTCTACAACATGACCTGGAAGAACTACCTCCAGCAGCGCGAGAACGACGAGCACCGGCGGAAGAAGGAGCGCGCGAGCGCGGAGAAGACCGCCGAGACGCTGATGGCGCAGGCGAACAAGATGCGCGCCAAGGCGAGCAAGGCCAAGGCCGCGCAGTCGATGATCAAGCGCGCCGAGAAGATGATGGACGGCCTGGAGAGCGTCCGGGCCGCCGACAAGGTCGCCAAGATCAAGTTCCCCGAGCCGGCTCCCTGCGGGAAGACGCCCCTGATGGGCGAGGGCCTCTCGAAGTCCTACGGGTCCCTGGAGGTCTTCACCGACGTCGACCTGGCCGTGGACAAGGGGTCCCGGGTGGTCATCCTCGGGCTCAACGGTGCCGGCAAGACGACGATGCTGCGGATCATGGCGGGGGTGGACCAGCCCGACACCGGGACCATCGTTCCCGGCCACGGCCTGAAGATCGGCTACTACGCCCAGGAGCACGAGACCCTGGACACCTCACGCACGGTCCTGGAGAACATGCGGACCTCGGCGCCGCAGCTGACCGACGCGGAGACCCGGACCGTCCTGGGTTCCTTCCTGTTCAGCGGCGACGACGCCACCAAGTCGGCGGGCGTGCTGTCGGGCGGTGAGAAGACCCGGCTGGCGCTGGCGATCCTGGTGGTCTCCTCGGCCAACGTGCTGCTCCTCGACGAGCCGACCAACAACCTGGACCCCGCCTCGCGCGAGGAGGTGCTGGCAGCGATCCGCAGCTACCAGGGCGCGATCATCCTGGTCACGCACGACGAGGGCGCCGTCCAGGCGCTCGAGCCGGACCGGGTGCTGCTGCTCCCGGACGGCGACGAGGATCTCTGGTCCGAGGACTACCTCGACCTGATCTCGCTCGCCTGACCGGATGGCTGTCAGGGCCCTGAAATAGGCTTCAGGCATGGATCAAGCACTCCTCGAGCAGGGCGGCGTCGTCGTCGCCCAGGACGGCGCCGTTCTCACCGTCACGATGAACCGTCCGGAGATTCGCAACGCGATGCGGCCCTCGACCTGGGCAGCCTTCGCCGCCATCGGCGCCTCGATCGGCGAGGACGTCCGTGTGGTCGTCGTCCGCGGTGCCGGGGAGTCGTTCTGCGCCGGGCTCGACAAGCGGGTCCTGATGGGCGGCGGCATCGAGGGAGAGGCCCCGGTCGCCGACCTGTTCGGGATGGCCCAGGAGGACTTCGACCAGACGATCGCGACCTTCCAGGAGGGGTTCCTCTGGTTGCGCGACCCTCGGTTCATCAGCATCGCCGCGGTCCAGGGCTACGCGGTCGGCGGCGGGTTCCAGCTCGCCCTGGCCTGCGACCTGCGGATCGCGACCGACGGCGCCCAGTTCAGCATGCGGGAGCCGGCCCTCGGGATCATCCCGGACGTCACCGGCACCAAGCACCTGGTCGAGTGCGTGGGCTACTCGCGGGCGCTGGAGCTGACCGCGTCGGCACGCAACGTGGACGCGACCGAGGCGTTCGCGATGGGCCTGGTCAACCGGGTCGTGCCCGAGGCCGGGCTGGACGCCGCCGTCGCCGAGACGGTCACCGCCATGACCACGCACCCGGCCGGAGCCGTGCGCGGCACCAAGCGGGTGCTGCTCGGGGCGACCGAGCGCACCTTCGACGAGCAGCGCGCCTGGGAACGGGCCGTCCAGTTCGACCGCTTCCGCGAGATCGCCAGCGGCAACTAGTGGTGTCCCGATGAGTGCGATGAGCCCGATGATGGCGGCGATGCGTGCGATGCGCGCGGACCCGTCCGTCGTCGACCAGAAGCTGACGCGGCGGACGTTGCGCCGCGTCGTCGGCTTCTCCACGCCGCACCGCCGGCTCATCCTCGCGTTCCTGTTCTTCGTCGTCCTCGACGCGGCGCTCGTCGTGGTCACCCCGCTCCTGGTCAAGCACCTGCTCGACGACGGCATCGTCGCCCGCGACGGCAGCGTCGTCACCTGGGTCGCGCTGGCGATGGTCGGCGTGGCCCTGTTCGACGCCGTGCTCGGGGTCGCGTCCGGCTACCTGTCCTCGCGGATCGGGGAGAACCTGATCTTCGACCTCCGCACCCAGGTCTTCGGCCACGTGCAGCGGATGTCGTTGGCGTTCTTCACCCGGACCCAGACCGGAGCACTGGTTTCGCGCCTCAACAACGACGTCATCGGCGCCCAGCGCGCCTTCACCTCGACGCTGTCGAGCACCGTCGCCAACACGATCTCGGTGCTGGTCGTGGGGGTGGCCATGGTGGCCCTGTCCTGGCAGATCACCCTGGCCTGCCTGGCGCTGTTCCCGCTGCTGCTGATCGCCTCGCGCTGGGTCGGTCGCCAGCTGTCCGGGCTGACCCGCCAGCAGATGAACGGCAACGCCGACCTCGGCAACCTGATGACCGAGCGCTTCAACGTCGGCGGAGCCCTGCTGCTCAAGCTCTTCGGTCGCCGCGAGGACGAGGACACCCGGTACGCCGAGAGGGCCGGCGTCGTCCGCGACCTCGGCGTGCGGATCGCGCTGGTGACCCGGGTGTTCGCTGCCACGATGATGCTGATCCCGGCGCTGGCCACGGCGTTGGTGTGGGGGATCGGCGGGCACCTGGTGATCGACTCGACGCTGACGATCGGCACCCTCACCGCACTCGCGACGCTGCTGCTGCGGCTGCTCGGACCGCTCCAGGGGCTCTCCAACGTCCGCGTCGACGTGATGACCGCGCTGGTCAGCTTCGACCGGGTCTTCGAGGTGCTCGATCTGCCGTCGACGGTCCAGGAGAAGCCGGACGCCGTCGTGCTGCCCGCGGGGTCCTCGCGCCTGGAGTTCGACGACGTCGACTTCACCTACCCGCGCGCCGACGAGGTCTCGCTGGCCAGCCTGGAGACCGTGGCGCGCGCCGAGAGCCGCGACCACGTCCAGGTCCTGCACGGCGTCACCTTCACCGCCGAGCCGGGCCAGATGGTGGCCCTGGTCGGTCCGTCGGGTGCCGGAAAGACCACCATCACCCACCTGGTGGCCCGGCTCTACGACGCGACGTCCGGCACCGTGAAGGTCGGCGGGTACGACGTACGGGACCTGACCCTGCAGTCGCTGGAGGACGCCGTCGGCTACGTCACCCAGGACGCGCACATGTTCCACGACACCATCCGGGAGAACCTGCGCTACGCCCGGCCGGCCGTCACCGACGAGGAGATCTGGACGGCCCTCGACGCCGCCCAGATCGGCGTGCTGGTCCGGTCCCTCCCGGACGGCCTGGACACGGTGGTCGGGGACCGCGGGTACCGGCTCTCCGGAGGCGAGCGCCAGCGGCTGGCGATCGCCCGGCTGCTGCTCAAGGCTCCGCCGGTGGTCGTGCTCGACGAGGCCACCGCCCACCTGGACTCGGAGTCGGAGCAGGCGGTGCAGCACGCGCTCGACAAGGCTCTCGAGGGCCGGACGTCGCTGGTGATCGCGCACCGACTCTCCACGATCCTCAACGCCGACGTGATCCTTGTCGTCGAGGACGGCCGGATCACCCAGCAGGGCAGCCACGAGGCACTCCTCGCGCAGGGCGGCACCTATGCCGTGCTCTACGCCACCCAGTTCGCGCAGGCGGTGTGAGATGAGCCCGAGAACAAGCACAGGCGTCGAGGGCAAGGTCTTCCTGGTCACCGGGGGCACCGGAGGCCTGGGACTCGCCACCGCCGAGCAGCTGGTTGCTGACGGAGCTCGCGTCGTCGTCAGCGGGCGATCCTCCGCACGGGTCGACGCAGCCGTCGCCTCGCTGGGTGGGAAAGCGGTTGGGATCGTTGCCGACAACGGTGACCCGGAATCGGCGGCTCGGCTGGTCGCAGCGGCTGTGGAGGGGTTCGGCCGGCTCGACGGAGCGTTGATCTCGGTCGGCGGTCCGCCCACCGGCACGGTGATGGGCACCGAGGACGAGACCTGGCGCAGCGCCTTCGACTCGGTCTTCGTCGGCTCGGTGCGCATCGCGCGGGCCGTGGCCGACGCCATCGAAGGCCACGGGTCGATCGCGTTCGTGCTCTCCAGCTCGGTGCGTGCGCCGCTGGCGAACCTCGCGGTCTCGAACGGACTGCGTCCCGGTCTGGCGATGGTGGCCAAGACCCTGGCCGACGAGCTCGGACCGCGCGGCATCCGGGTCAACGGACTGCTGCCCGGTCGGATCGGTACCGATCGCGTGGCCGAGCTGGACGCCGCCACCGGCGATGCGGCTGCGGCCAAGGACGCGGCCGTGGCGGGGATCCCGCTGAGTCGCTACGGCGAGCCGGCCGAGTTCGGCCAGGCCGCGGCGTTCCTGCTCAGCGAGCGGTCATCCTTCGTCACCGGGGTCATGCTCCCCGTCGACGGTGGCATGCTGCGCGCGCTCTGAGTCCTCCTGGGCCCGTCGCCACTCGTCGTAAGCCAGGTAGCCGAACCCGAACACCGCCAGGAAGCCGAAGAACCACCACTGCAGCCCGTAGAAGAAGTGCGGACCTTCGCTGGTGTCGTCGGGGAGCTCGGTCGCACCCAACGCCGTGGCCGGGCTCGGGCTCTCGGTCTCGACGTCGAGGAAGCCACCGAACAGCGGGTACGGCACGACCTTGGCGGCGGTCTGCGACGAGATGGCCCGGGTCGCGAGGTCGTTGACCTGGCTGGCCCGGCCGGAGCCGTCCTTGCGGATCCAGCCGATGACCGTGACGTCGCCCGGCGTGACCGCGGGCAGCTTCGGACGCTCGGCGCCGCTGTTCTCGGTCTTCATCCAGCCGCGGTCGACCAGGACCGCGGGACCGTCCGCGGTCACCAGCGGCGTGACGATGTCCACGCCTGGTCCGCCGTCGCGGGTCTGGTACTTGAGCACGATGGTGTGGGCGTCGTCCCAGGTGCCGTGCACGATGACCTTGCGCCACTCGTCGTCGGAGCTGGGGGCCTTGCCGACGGTGAGCAGGTCGGTCAGCGGAACCGGAGGCTGGTCGAGGTTGCGCTTCAGCAGGCTGTTCTCGGACTTGCGCTCGTCCAGGCGGTGGAACTGCCACTGGCCCAGGAGCGTCGCACCCCACGCCATGAGACCGACGGTCAGGGCGAAGAGCACCCAGCGGCGGGAGAACAGGAACCTCACTGGCACGAGGGTAGCCGCCCTAGGATGGAGCGATGACAGCGCTACGACTCGCGGACACCCACGGACGGGTGGCGACGGACCTGCGCGTCTCGTTGACCGACCGGTGCAACTTGCGCTGCAGCTACTGCATGCCCGCCGACGGCCTGGACTGGATGCCCCACGAGGACACCCTGACCGACGACGAGGTGGTCCGGCTGATCACCGTCGGGGTCGAGCGGCTCGGCATCCGCGAGGTCCGGTTCACCGGCGGAGAGCCGCTGCTGCGGCGCGGTCTGGCCGACATCGTCCGGCGTACCAAGGACCTGGTGCCGTCCCCGGACGTCTCGCTGACCACCAACGCGCTCGGACTCGAACGGGTCGCACCGGCGTTGCGCGACGCGGGCCTGGACCGGGTCAACGTCAGCCTGGACACCCTGCGTCCGGCTGACTTCGCCACCATCACCCGCCGCGACCGGTTGCACGACGTGATCGCCGGCGTCGAGGCAGCTGCCGCCGCCGGGCTCGCCCCGATCAAGATCAACGCCGTACTGCTCCGCGGCATCAACGACGACCAGGCGCCCGAGCTGCTGGCCTGGTGCCTGGAGCGCGGCTACCAGCTGCGCTTCATCGAGCAGATGCCCCTGGACGCCCAGCACGACTGGCACCGGGACGCGATGGTCACCGCCGAGGAGATCCTGGAGTCCCTGGAGCGGGAGTTCGTGCTCACGGCAACCGGGGAGCCGCGCGGTAGTGCTCCGGCCGAGGAGTTCCTCGTGGACGGCGGACCGGCGACGGTGGGGGTGATCGCCTCGGTCACCCGTCCGTTCTGCGGCGACTGCGACCGGGTCCGGCTGACCGCCGACGGTCAGGTCCGCGACTGCCTGTTCGCGCGCACCGAGTCGGACCTGCGCACGCCGTTGCGCGAGGGGGCCAGCGACGAGGAGCTCGCCGAGCGCTGGGTCACGGCGATGCGGGGCAAGCGGGCCGGCCACGGGATCGACGACCCGACGTTCCTGCAGCCCGACCGACCGATGTCCGCGATCGGCGGATAGATCTCAGCCCCGGTGGGGCTCGACGTCCTTCAGGAAGCCGCGCGCACCGAGGAAGTCCGACAGCGAGGCCTTGTGGTCCTCGCACGCGAGCCAGGTCTTGCGGCGGTCGGGGGTGTGCAGCTTCGGGTTGTTCCAGAGCAGGTCCCACTGCGCGGGCGACGTGCAGCCCTTGGCCGAGCAGATCGGCTGCTCGAGGTCGACGCTCATTCGAGCTCCTTGTAGTGCTGGTCAGGGTCGAAACCGGGGCCGTCGACATCCTCGGGCAGCCGGGGCGAGGCGGCGTTCGCGACCACCACGGCGACGAACGGCAGCGCGAACGAGGCGATGATCAGCAACCAGGCGAGCCAGTGCAACCCGTTGGTGTAGCTCACGACGGCTCCGACGAAGCAGACCGTGCGGACGGCCATCGAGAGCAGGTACCGGCGCTGGCGCTCGGCCACGTCCTCGGAGAGGTTGACGGGCGCGTCGGTGATCCGGACGACGTCCTGATCCGCATCCTTCTTCCGCGACCGCATCCCTCGATCGTACGTCGGTGCCGGTCGGCTCCCATGCGTGGCATCCTTGGCCCATGTCGAATCGCACCTACCGAGTCACCGAGATCGTCGGAACCTCTCCCGAGGGGATCGACCAGGCCGTCCGCAACGGCATCGAGCGCGCGTCCAAGACGCTGCGCCACGTCGACTGGTTCGAGATCACCCAGGTGCGCGGCCAGGTCAAGGACGGTGCCGTCGAGCACTTCCAGGTGGGCATCAAGGTCGGCTTCCGCCTCGAGGACGACTGACCCTGCTTTTGTAGGGTTTATCCAAGCCTTTCGCGCGATGCTTGTGCGTTGCGTGCCTGCGGCAACTTTCGTTTGGAGGTAGCCGACAGTCGGCGGTTACCGTCGGAGCATGAGCAGATCTGTCCTCGTGACCGGCGGCAACCGTGGCATCGGCCGCGCCATCGCGGAAGCGTTCCTGAAGAACGGTGACAACGTCGCCGTGACCAGCCGCTCCGGCGAGGCCCCCGACGGTGCCTTCGCGGTCGCCTGCGAGATGACCGACCCGGCCTCGGTCGAGGCCGCGTTCGCCGCGGTCGAGGAGCACCAGGGCGCGGTGGAGGTGCTCGTCGCGAACGCGGGCATCACCCGCGACACCCTGGTGCTGCGGATGTCCGAGGAGGACTGGGGCGAGGTCATCGACACCAACCTCACCGGGTCGTTCCGCGTCGCCAAGCGCGCGGCCAAGGGCATGCTGCGGCTCAAGCGCGGGCGGATCATCTTCATCTCCAGCGTGGTCGGGCTGCTCGGCTCGCCCGGCCAGGTCAACTACGCCGCGTCCAAGGCCGGACTGGTCGGCATGGCCCGCTCGCTGGCGCGCGAGCTCGGTAGCCGGTCGATCACCGCGAACGTCGTGGCTCCGGGCTTCATCGAGACCGACATGACCGCCGTGCTCCCCGAGGAGCAGCAGGCGGCCTACAAGGAGCAGATCCCGCTGGGCCGGATGGGCTCGGCCGAGGAGGTCGCCGACGCGGTCCTCTGGCTGGCGGCGGAGAACGCGGGTTACGTCACCGGGGCCGTGATCCCGGTCGACGGCGGACTGGGAATGGGGCACTGATGGTTTCGACAGGCTCAACCAGCCAGATCTTGGCAGGCAAGCGCATCCTCGTGGCCGGGGTCACGATGGACACCTCGATCGGCTTCGCGGTGGCCAAGGTCGCGCAGGAGCAGGGCGCGACCGTGCTGATCTCCAACTTCGGCCGGGCACTGAACATCACCAAGCGCATCGCCGGTCGTCTCCCGGCCGAGGCTCCGGTCCTCGAGCTGGACGTGACCGACCCCGAGCACCTCGACCGACTGCCGAGCCTGGTGCGCGAGCACGTCGACGGGCTGGACGGCGTGGTGCACTCGATCGCCTACGGCAACCCGGAGACGTTGCTGGGTGGCAAGTTCCTCGGTGGACCGTGGCCGGACGTGGCCCAGGCGGTGCAGGTCTCGGCGTACTCGCTGGCGTCGCTGTCCGAGGCGTGCCTGCCGTTGATGGGCCGGGGCGGCTCGATCGTCGGGATGACCTTCGACGCCTCGGTCGCCTGGCCGGCGTACGACTGGATGGGCGTGGCCAAGGCCGGGCTCGAGTCGACGTCGCGCTACCTGGCGCGCGATCTCGGCGCCGACGGGATCCGGGTCAACCTGGTCAGCGCCGGACCGCTGAAGACGCTGGCTGCCAAGGCGATCCCGGGCTTCGAGGACATCGAGGCCGGCTGGGGGACCCGCGCGCCCCTCGGCTGGGACAACGTGGACCTGGACCCGACCGCCAAGGCCGTGGTCGCGCTGCTCTCGGACTTCTTCCCGGCCACCACGGGTGAGATCGTTCACGTCGACGGCGGCTACCACGCCATGGGCGCCTGAGCTCCGTCCCTGTACCGTGCAGAGGTGACCGATGAGGCCGACCTGCTCGACGTGAACTCGGCTCGTGGGCGCTGGACCCTGGCGACGGTGATCATCGGCTCCGGGATCGCGCTGCTGGACGGAACGGTCGTCAACATCGCCGTCCGGACCATCGGGGACGACCTCGGCGCCGGCCTGTCCCAGGTGCAGTGGGTGCTCAACGGCTACCTGTTGGCCCTGGCCTCGTTGATCCTGGTCGGCAGCTCGCTGGGCGACCGCCACGGCCGCAAGCGGGTCTACCTGGTCGGGGTCGGGGCCTTCGGGGTTGCGAGCATCATGTGCGCGTTCGCACAGACCCCTGAACAGCTCATCGGCTTCCGGGTGCTCCAGGGGATCGCCGGTGCATTGCTGACGCCCGGAGCGCTGGCCCTGATCCAGGCGAGCTTCCGCCACGAGGACCGTCCGGCGGCGATCGGGCGCTGGGCCGGGGTGACCGGCGTGGCCGCCGCGATCGGGCCGTTCGTGGGTGGCTTCCTGGTCGAGCACGCCGGCTGGCGCTGGATCTTCGCGATCAACATCCCGCTCTGCATCGCAGTGATCGTCCTCAGCCGCCACGTCCCGGAGTCGCGCGACGAGGACGAGCGGGCGCCGTTCGACATCGTGGGAGCCGTGCTCGGCACGGCATCCCTGGGGCTGATCACCTACCTGCTGACCTCCTGGCGCGACCTGCCCGGGTGGCTGATCGCCGTCGGAACGCTGGTGGCGCTGCTGGCCGGGACCGCCTTCGTGCTGGCCGAACGGCGACCGGGTGCGATGGCGCCGGTCGAGCTTTTCGCCTCCAGGGTCTTCACTGCAGCGAACCTGATGACCTTCCTCGTCTACGGCGCTCTCGGAGCTGTCCTGTTCCTCCTGGTCCTCCAGCTCCAGGTCACCTCGGGCTACTCGGCGCTGCAGGCCGGTCTGGCGACGCTGCCGATCACGATCGTGATGCTGACCTTCTCCTCGCGGGCTGCCGTCCTCGCCGCCCGCACCGGACCGCGGTTCCCGATGAGCATCGGCCCGATGTTCTGCGCGGCCGGCGTGCTGCTGCTCTCGTTCATCGGCCGCGACGCCATCTACCTGGTCGACGTCTTCCCCGGGATGGTGCTGTTCGCGGTCGGGTTGACGACGCTGGTCTCGCCCCTGACCACGGCGGTCCTCGCCGCTGCTCCCGACCGGCACGCCGGGGTGGCGTCCGGGATCAACAACGCGGTCGCCCGCGCGGGTTCGCTGCTCGCTGTCGCCGCGCTGCCGGCGGTGGTGGGGCTGTCCGGGGAGGACTACCAACGGGCCTCGGTGCTGACCGCCGGGTTCCGGCACGGACAGTGGCTGTGCGCCGCACTGCTGATCGGCGGAGGTCTGGTTTCCTGGTACGGGCTGCGGGCAACTGCTGAGACACTGGAGCCGTGACGCAACCAGCACGCCAGCTCATCATCCTGCGGCACGCGAAGGCGGAGCCGTTCGCGTCGAGCGACCACGAGCGCGTGCTGACCGACAAGGGTCACCGCGACGCCGAGGACGCGGGCGACTGGGCACGTGAGGCCGGACTGCGCCCCGACTACGCGGTGGTCTCCTCGGCCGCGCGGACGCGCGGGACCTGGGCCTCCTTCTCGGCGGGAGCCGAGCTCGAGCTGGAGCCGGTCTTCGACCGGAGCCTGTACGGCGCTGGCACCGACGGTGCGCTGGAGATCATCAACGCCGCGCCCGAGGATGCCGAAACCGTGCTGCTGATCGGGCACAACCCGACGATGGCCTACCTGGTGCACCTGCTCGACGACGGCGGAGCAGATGCCGAGCTGTTCGCCCGGGTCAGTGCCGGGTACCCGACCTCGGCGATGGCTGTGCTCGACGTGCCGTGCGCGTGGTCGGACCTCGATGTCGGTGGGGCGCGGATCAGCGCCTTCCACGTCGGTCGCGGTCGCGCTGGTTGAGCCTGTCGAAACCCGGTGAGGCCCTTCAGTCCTAGGGGAGTGGTGGAGCCGGGGTGACGATGCCGGCCGCTGCGTCGGCCGCCTCGATCTCCTCGCGGCTGATCCCGAGCAGGTACATCACCGTGTCCAGGTAGGGCACGTTGACCGCGGTGTGCGCGGCCGCCTGGACCAGAGGCTTCGCGTTGAAGGCGATGCCGAGCCCGGCGGCACTCAGCATGTCGAGGTCGTTGGCCCCGTCGCCGATGGCGATGGTCGCGGCCTCGGACACGCCCGCCTCGGCAGCGAAGCGGCGCAGCGCCTTGGCCTTGCCTGCCCGGTCGACGACCTCGCCGATGACCTTGCCGGTGAGCTTGCCGTCGACGATCTCGAGCTCGTTGGCGGCGGCGAAGTCGATGCCGAGGTCGGCGGCGAGCCGGTCGGTGATCTGGGAGAACCCGCCGGAGACGATCGCGAACCGGTAGCCCAGCCGCTTGAGCGTCCGCACCGTGGTGCGGGCGCCGGGGGAGAGCACCAGCTCGTCGTAGACCCGGTCGAGGGCCGCGGCATCGAGACCCTCCAGCAGCGCCACCCGGGCCGCCAGGCTCTCGCCGAAGTCGAGCTCGCCGCGCATCGCCAGGTCGGTGACCCGAGCGACCTCCTCCTCGCACCCGGCGTGGGCGGCGAGCATCTCGATGACCTCACCCTGGATCAGGGTCGAGTCCACGTCCATGACGATCAGGCGCATGCCGCGGCGCAGCAGGTCGGCGGACTGGACGGCGACGTCGACGCCCTGCCGCGCGGCCTCCTCGGCCAGGATCGCGCGGAGCTTCTCCGGCTCCGCACCCGAGACGTGCAGGTCGATCGCGGTGACCGGGTAGCGCGCCATCCGCTCGATGCGGTCGATGTTGGCGCCGATGTCGGCGATCCGGCCGGCGATCGCAGCGACCGCCTTGGAGCTCAACGGGGTGCCCAGCACCGTGACGTGGCTGCGGCCTTCGGGACGGGCGCGGTTGTCGCCGGCGCCTCGCTCGATCTCGAGGCTCATGTCGAGGTCGTCGGCGACCTTCTCCACCGCGTCGCGCAGCGCTTTCCAGTCCCGCGGTGAGCTCACCAGCAGACCGAGGATGAGGCGACCCCGCAGCACGATCTGCTCGATGTCGAGGACCTCGACGCCGAAGCGGGCCAGGGTCTCGAACACGGTCGAGGTGACACCCGGGCGGTCCTTGCCGGTCAGGGTGATCAGGACAGTGGCTTCTACTCCGTCGTTCATGTCGCTCCGAGGCTAGCGGAGCAGAGCGCCACGATCGCGCGACGTGCGGCCGCGTCGAGATCCGTGAGACACCCTGCCCGCGCCGCCATCTCGTGGCTGCTGAGCGCACCGCCCTCGTCGGCCCGGGCGAGCTCGACGATCTCGGCGCAGAGCGCCGCACGTTCGAGGGTCTCGATCGCGGAGTTCGGCGTACCGGGCGGGAGCGGGAGTCCGGGTCGCTGGGCGAGGTTCAGCATCAGGTCCGGGATCTCCGGTTGCCAGCTCGCGACGTCGAGACGGACCAGCTCGGCGGTCGCCGTCAGCAGCACCTGTCGCAGTGTGCGGGAGGCCTCGCCCGGGTCGAGCAGGTGCGGCACCTCGACCGGGGAGCAGTGCCAGAGGACCGTGCGGGCGTCCTCGGTGGGCACCAGCCCGTACGCCGCCCCGAGGCCGACCACGATGACCGCCTCGCCGGCGTCCAGTGCTTGGGCGTTGAATGCCGGCGGACCGGCGAGCCCGAGCGGGTCTCCGGCAGCCGGGAGGGCCAGCCGCAGCGACGGCTCGCGCAAGGTGCTGATCGCGGCCGGCAGGTGGGCGAGCTCGAAGGGTTCGGGGCGCCCGGGCCAGTCGACGACGAGGTGCTGCGGGTCTTCACCGCGAACGGCGACGGCCGCGTCGTCCGGACCGACCGATCCCCGCAGGCACGCGCCGGTCCAGAGCGTCAGGAACGCGCTGCGAGGGAGAGCCACGCGAGCAGGGTAGTCAGGCTAGGGTTGGCGACCGTAGGGGGCCAGGAAGATCGCAGGGCCGACCAGAGGGATGAATGAGCACCGTTCTCGAGCTCGCCGACGTGAGTGTCCGTCGGGGCCAGGCGACCCTGCTCGATGCCGTCAGCTGGACCGTCAACGAGGGTGACCGCTGGGTCGTGCTCGGAGCGAACGGCGCCGGCAAGACCACGTTGGTGCAGCTCTGCTCGGCCCAGGTGCACCCCAGCGCGGGACGCGTCGGCATCCTCGGCGAGGTGCTCGGGGCGGTCGACGTCTTCGAGCTGCGACCCCGCATCGGGTACACCAGCGCCGCCGTTGCCGAGCGGATCCCGCGTGACGAGCTGGTCCGCGACGTCGTCGTCTCCGCGTCGTACGGGATCGTCGGCCGCTGGCGCGAGCACTACGACGAGCTCGACCACCAGCGTGCGCGTGACCTGCTCGTCGAGGTGGGCGCCGGCAAGCTGCTGGACCGGACCTTCGGAACCTTGAGCGAGGGCGAGCGCAAAAGGGTGCAGATCGCCCGGGCGCTGATGGCCGACCCGGAGCTGCTGATCCTCGACGAGCCGGCTGCCGGCCTCGACCTCGGGGGTCGGGAGGACCTGGTCTCCACGATGAGCGTCCTGGCCAACGACTCGCTCGCTCCGGCGATCGTGCTGGTCTCCCACCACGTGGAGGAGGTGCCGCCCGGGTTCACCCACGTGCTGATGCTGCGCGAGGGCCGGGTGGTGGCCGCCGGGCCGCTGGACGTGACCATGAACGCGGAGAACCTGTCGGCGACGTTCGGGATGTCGTTGCAGCTGACCGTCGAGGACGGCCGGTACGCCGCCAGACGACGGACGAGCCGACACCTGGGTGGCTAGAGTTTCGTCATGGACTGGATCCGGGACCACGCGTCCGAGACCTGGCTGATCGCCGCTCTGGCTCTTGTCGTGCTCGAGCTGGCCAGCACCGACCTGATCCTCATCATGCTCGCCGCCGGAGCGTTCGCCGGAATGGTGGTCGCCATCGCCGGTGGGAGCTTCCTCGTCGCGATGCTCGTCGCCCTCGGCGTCTCCGTCGCGCTCATGTGGTTCGTGCGCCCCTCGCTGGTGCACCGGCTGCACGCCGGCCCGACTCTCGCGGTCGGTGCCGAGGCGCTCATCGGCAAGCGCGCGCACGTCCTGGAGACCATCTCCCACACCTCGCCGGGCCGGGTGAAGATCGGCGGCGACGTCTGGACCGCCCAGCCCTACGACGAGGACGACCAGATCGAAGCCGGCGCGACGGTCGACGTCGTGTCGATCAAGGGCGCCACCGCCTACGTGCTTCGGGTGCAGTCGCCCCAAGGTTCGACGACAGAAACGAGTTGATGATGTTCCTGCTGGTTCTTTTCGGGGTCCTGGCGCTCATCGCCATCCTGGTCCTCGCCAAGACGATCCGGATCGTCCCGCAGGCGCGGGCGGGCATCGTCGAGCGGTTCGGCAAGTACCGGGCCACGCTCTCGCCGGGCCTGAACATGGTGACCCCGTTCATCGACCGGGTGCGCTACGTCATCGACATGCGCGAGCAGGTCGTGAGCTTCCCGCCGGCACCGGTGATCACCGAGGACAACCTCGTCCTCGGCATCGACACGGTCATCTACTTCCAGGTCACCGACCCGGTCGCCGCGACGTACGAGATCGCCAACTACATCTCGGCGATCGAGCAGCTGACGATGACCACCCTGCGCAACGTGGTCGGCGGCATGACGCTGGAGCAGTCGCTCACCTCGCGCGAGGAGATCAACCGCGGCCTCTCCGCGGTCCTGGACGAGGCGACCGGGCGTTGGGGTGTGCGCGTCGGGCGCGTTGAGATCAAGAGCATCGACCCGCCGCCGTCCATCAAGGACGCGATGGAGAAGCAGATGCGCGCCGACCGTGACAAGCGCGCGCTGATCCTGACCGCCGAGGGTGAGCGGCAGTCCGCGATCCTCACCGCCGAGGGCAACAAGCAGTCCGCGATCCTGAACGCCGAGGGCTACCGCGAGTCGCTGATCCTCAACGCCCAGGGTGAGCGGGAGGCAGCGATCCTCAAGGCCCAAGGTGAAGGACAGGCGATCCTGACGGTCTTCCAGTCGATCCACGACGGGGCCCCGGACCAGGCGCTGCTGGCCTACCAGTACCTGCAGATGCTGCCGAAGATCGCCGACGGCCAGGCCAACAAGCTCTGGGTCATCCCGTCCGAGATCACCAAGGCGCTCGAGGGTCTCGGCTCAGCGATCCACGAGGTCGGCGGCATCCCGCTCAAGACCGAGGGCGTCAAGCACCGCGTCGACATGGGCTCGTCCGAGCCGCTCGAAGCCGGAGGCAGCGGAGCGCTCGCGAGTGCCGAGGAGAGCGTGCAGCAGGCGCTCCGCGAGGCGCAGGCAGCGGCTCCGGCCGACATCCCGCCGACCGAGCCGCCCGCACCCCCGGCGCAGGAGCCTCCCACGCAGTGAGCCTGTGGGAGGGCATCGCGATCCTCCTCTCGGGAGTTGGAGCCGGAACGATCAACACCGTGGTGGGGTCGGGAACGTTGATCACGTTCCCGACCCTGCTGGCGTTCGGGCTCTCCCCGGTCACCGCGAACGTCTCGAACACGATCGGCCTGGCGCCCGGATCGTTCTCGGGGGCCTGGGGCTACCGGGCCGAGCTGCGCGGCCGCGGCGCCCGGCTGCTCCGGTTGGGCACCGCGTCGCTGGTGGGCGGGATCATCGGCGCCGTCCTGCTGCTGGTGCTGCCCTCGGACGCGTTCGACGCGATCGTGCCCGCGCTGATCGTGCTGGCACTGGTCCTCGTCATCGCCGGACCCCGGATCAACCGTTGGCTGGCCCGGCGTTCCCCGGACGTCGGGGAACGAGGCTTCGTCTGGCCCGCGGTCGCCGGAGCGGGCGTGTACGGCGGTTACTTCGGGGCCGCCCAGGGTGTCCTGCTCATGGCCATCCTCGGGATCGGCATCGACGACGACCTGCAGACCCACAACGCCACCAAGAACTTCCTCGCCGGGATCGTCAACGGAATCGCCGCTGTGGTTTTCGTGGCGGTCGCCGACGTGGACTGGAAGGTCGTGCCGCTGATCGCGGTCGGATCGGTGACCGGCGCGCAGCTCGGCGCCAGGTTCGGGCGCAAACTCTCGCCCCACGTGCTGCGCGCCGTGATCGTGGTCGTCGGCCTCGCGGCCCTGGCGTCGTTCATCTGGTGACCCATTGACATACTCCGGGGCGTGACGACCGACCTCTCGCTGCTGCAGGAGTCCGTCGTCCTCCTCTCCGGCATCGCGGCCGGCACGATCAACACGGTTGTCGGCTCGGGAACCCTCATCACGTTCCCGACGCTGCTGGCGTTCGGGGTGCCGCCGGTGACCGCGAACGTCTCGAACACGCTCGGCCTGGTCCCGGGCTCGGTCTCCGGAGCGATCGGCTACCGCGAGCACCTGGCTGGCCAGAAGGCGCGGATCCTGCGGTTGGTCGGCTCGACGGTGATCGGCTCCGCGATCGGGGCGACCCTTCTCCTGGTGCTGCCGTCCTCGGCGTTCAAGGCGATCGTGCCGGTGCTGATCCTGCTTGGGCTGACCCTGGTCGTCCTCGGACCTCGGCTCTCCGCAGCAGCCGCGGCGCGTTCAGCAGCGGCCGGGCAGGACACCACCCCGGACGCTGGATGGGTGCCGCCGGCGGTCCTCGGAGCCGGGATCTACGGCGGCTACTTCGGCGCTGCGCAGGGCGTGATCGTCCTCGGCATCTTCGGCGCCGGTGTGCACGAGCCGCTCCAGCGCCAGAACGCCGTGAAGAACGTGGTCGTGGCCTCGTCCAACACGCTCGCCGCGGTCATCTTCATCTTCTCGGGACACATGGACTGGCTGATCGTCGCGCTGTTGGCCGTCGGTGCGGCGCTCGGCGGTCAGATCGGCGCCCGGATCGGTCAGCGACTGCCCGCGCCCGTGCTGCGGGCGTTCATCGTCGTGGTTGGTCTGACCGCGCTGGTCACGTTCCTGACCTGAGCCGGTCAGTCCGGAACGAACCGCACTCCCGCTGGCTCTGGGGTTCCGGTCTCGAGATAGGCGCGGACGCACTCCAGGCCGTTCTCGATCGGGACGAGAGCTTCTCCCGGGGCTTCGCTCCAGTTCCCGAAGTACCCGAACACCAAGAAGTCCAGGGGCGCGCCTCCCTCGGACGAGTACGCAACTTCCAAGGGGTCGATCCAGCTCAGGAACGCATGGCTTTCGTTCCAGGCGAAGCTCAGGCTCGAACCGTTCGGATGCTGGAGCACGACCGCCGGGTTCCCCATCTCGCTGACGTGCTCTGAGGCAACGTCGAGGAAACGGCGAAACTCATCGAGGGTGCGGATCCGTGTCTCGACCGCGGTGGTGTCGAGGCGGCCGAACGATGCACGGACCGAAGGCCCGCTGGACTGCACGGTGCTACTTGCCGGTGGCCAGCGCGATCCCGCCGGCGATGACGGCACCGATAGCCGGAGCGGTCAGACCGACCCCGACCGAGTTGCTGACCGCTCCGCTGCGGGTGGCCTCGATCCCGGCGAAGGCGTCCGCGCCGTCGACGAAGATCCCGAGCGCTACCAGCTTGCGGCGGGCAGCGCCCTTGGCGACCAGCGTCACTGCGCCCAAAGCGATCTCGCGCGAGGCGAACATGCGCGTCATGTACGGCAGCTGCGGGTTGTTCGCGCCGTCGAGGCGGAACAGCTTGCTGGCGAGGTCGGGGGAGGCGAGGGCGCCGACGCCGATGGCGATGCGACCCAGGGCGAGACCGGTGACGGGATTCATGGAGAGGACGTTAGCCATCGACGTAGGCCGAGAGGAAGGTAGCCATCTCCTCGAAGACCACCTTGCGCACTGCCGGACGCGACAGTGTGACGTCGTGCAGGGCGCCGTCGATCTGCGCGAGGGTGACGTGCCGACCCAGCAGGGGAGCGCGCCGCCGGATCTGCTCGACGTCCAGCACGATGTCGGTGCTGTGGACGACCGGGTCGATGACCGAGGTCGGTTTGCCGGTCCGGCTGGAGGACAGCACCAGGATCGGGGACTGGACCTCGATGCCGGCAGCGACCCTGAGCTGGCCCTCGCGAATGGCTCGGATCCAGCCGGCGTACACGGGCCAGGACTGCAGCGGCTTCCAGTCCAGGTTGAAGTCCCACTCGCCCTCGTGGTCGCGGTGGATGCTGCGCGCGTAGAAGCCGCTGACCTTGCGCGGGATCTGCTGCAGCGGTCGTCGTACGCCGAGGCGCTGGATCGCCGGCATCGCCACGTTGCGCACGACGGCGTCGCCCTGCATGTCGAGCCACGGAGCGTTCAGCACCATCCCGTTGATCCGCAGGTTCCGCTCGGCTGCCCACAACGGCACCGTCAGCCCGCCGGTGGAGTGCGCTGACAGCACGATGTGGCGGTAGTTGGCGCTGATCGCCTCGAAAGCCTGGTCGAGCTCCTCGTAGTAGGTGCTCAGGCTGTCGACGTAGTTCGGCGTCTGGTGCGGTCGCAGGGACCGGCCGTACTTGCGCAGGTCCAGGGCGTAGAAGTCGTAGCCGCGGTTGCACCAGAAGTCGGCGGCCGCGGTCTGGAAGAAGTAGTCGGCGAACCCGTGCACGTGCAGGACGGCCTTGCCGGTGGACGGCCCATCTGCGGGGCGGTGGACTAGGGTGGCAACGACCTCGCCCTCGAAGTCGGGCTTGAGCTGCAGGGTCCTGGCGACGTACGGCGCCCCAAGGATGTCCTGGGGCCCTGAGTCCGCCTCAGTGTGCGTAGGTGCCATGGACGATCGCGCGGCCGGCGGTCTTGAACGCGAGGTTGAAGCTGACCACGGCGGGCGTGGCATCCGAGTCGACCCCGAGCGTCGGGTGGTTCACCGCGTGCACCACGAAGTAGTAGCGGTGCACCTGGTCACCCTGCGGGGGAGCAGCGCCCATGAACGCCTTCTGGTTCGCGTCGTTGCGGCACATGAACGCACCGGCCGGAAGGCTTGCGCCGCCCTCTGCGCCAGCGCCGGCCTCCAAGGACGTGACATCGGCGGGGACGTCGACGAGCACCCAGTGCCAGAAGCCCGAGGGCGTCGGCGCGTCCGGGTCGAAGCAGGTGATCGTGTAGCTCTGGGTCCCCTCCGGGGCACCGCTCCAGGAGAGCTGCGGCGAGGTGTTGCCCCCGTCGGCCACCTGGTCGTCCTTCAACGGCTGGCCGTCGGTGACATCAGCGCTGGTCACCGTGAACGACGGGACCTGCGGAAGCAGCGGGTACGGATCGGGGCTGACGGGGCGCTCGATGCTCATGCTTCGACCCTAGTCCGCTGGGTGAACCCAGGTCACGCGTCACGGCCCCGGTTCAGGAGAATGGACTCGTGACCGACTTTCCGACGTACCCCTCCGGACTCCGGCTCGCAGGCCGCAAGGTCGTCGTGGTCGGCGGTGGTCACGTCGCGCAGCGTCGGATCCCCGGCCTGATCGCGGCCGGCGCGGACGTGCACGTCGTCTCGCCGGAGGTCACCCCGGCGATCGAGGGCCTGGTCGGGTCGGGTGAGATCACCTGGATCCAGCGTGACTTCGAGGACGGTGACCTCACCGGAGCCTGGTACGTCATCGCGGCCACGGCGGACGCCGAGGTCAATGCCCGGGTGACCGAGGTCTCCGAATCCCTGCACACCTTCTGCGTGCGCTCCGACGACGCCCACGCGAGCAGCGCCTGGACCCCCGCGGTCGGTCGGCACGGGGCCGTCACTGTCGCGGTCCTGGGCGACCGGCGCGAGTACCGGGACTCCCGGCGCACGGCGGCCGTGCGGGACAAGATCCTCGAGGGTCTGCAGTCCGGCGAGCTGGACACCGGTACGTCGAAGCCGGCACCGGGTGTCGTCCTCATCGGCGGCGGGCCGGGCGACCCGAACCTGATCACCGTGGCCGGGCGCAAGGCGCTGATGGAGGCCGATGTCGTGGTCGCCGACCGCCTCGCGCCGCGCGAGCTTCTCGGCGACCTGAGCCCGGACGTGGAGCTCGTCGACGTGGCCAAGCTCCCACGCGGACGCTCCGCGCAGCAGGAAGAGATCAACCGGATCATCGTCGAGCGTGCGCTCGCCGGGAAGCGTGTCGCCCGCTACAAGGGCGGCGACAACTTCGTCTTCGGCCGCGGCTACGAGGAGATCATCGCCTGCCAGGCGGCCGGTGTGCCCGTCACCGTGATCCCCGGGATCAGCAGCCCGATCGCCGTCCCGGGTATCGCCGGGATCCCGGTCACCCACCGCGGAGTCACCCACGAGTTCACGGTGATCTCCGGCCACCTGCCGCCCGGGCATCCCGAGTCGCTGGTCGAGTGGGAAGGCGTCGCCAAGCTGCGCGGCACCGTTGTCCTCATGATGGGCGTCGAGAACGCTCCGGCCATCGCTGCGACCTTGGTCGAGAAGGGTCGTGATGCCTCCACCCCGGTCGCGGTCGTCTGCGACGGCACGATGCCGACCGAGCGGACCGTACTCTCGACCCTCGGCTCGCTGGCCGAGGACCTGGTCAAGCACCAGGTGAACCCGCCGGCGATCATCGTCATCGGCGAGGTGGTCAGGGTTGCTCACCCCGATCTCTGATCCTTCAGACGCCCGCCTGGCGGACTACCGCGACCTGCGGGACGTCCAGCTGCGCGAGCACCTGGAGATCGAGAACGGGCTGTTCCTGGCCGAGGGGGAGAAGGTCGTACGCCGGGCCGTCGAGGCCGGTTTCACCCCCCGGTCGTTCCTGATGGCCGAGAAGTGGATCGACGGGCTCGCCGAGGTCTTCGGTGAGGCTCCGGTCTACGTCGTCGACGAATCTGTGTCCGAGGAACTGACGGGCTTCCACGTGCACCGAGGTGCGCTCGCGGCCTTCGAGCGCAAGCCGCTGCCCTCGCTCGACGAGGTGCTCGACGGTGCCCGCTCCGTGCTCGTGCTCGAGGACGTCGTCGACCACACGAACGTCGGTGCCGTGTTCCGCAGCGCCGCGGCGATGGATTTCGACGCGATTCTGCTCGCTCCGCGCTGCGCGGACCCGCTCTACCGGCGCGCGATCAAGGTCGGGATGGGGGCCGTGTTCTCGATGCGGTGGACCCGGTTGCCGGACTGGCACTCGGCCCTGCCGGACCTGTCCGCCCGAGGATTCAACACCGTGGCGTTGACTCTCGCTCCCGACGCCGTGCCGATCGAGGAGGCCGTGGCCGGCGTCGATCGGCTCGCGCTCGTGCTCGGCTCCGAAGGGCGCGGGCTGTCGGCGCGCTGGGAGCAGGCGGCTGACCAGCGAGCCATCATCCCGATGGCGGCCGGAATCGACTCGCTGAACGTCGCTGCCGCTTCTGCCGTGGCCTGTTACGTCGCCGCCCGCCGAACGGGCGCTTAGTGCCGGCGAGCGACCGCTAACCGGGCTACTCGGCGGGCCAGGAGAGCGGGTAGGAGTCCATCTCGGCTTCCATCTGCTTCTGCAGCTTCTTGCGCAGACGCGAGGAGAGCCGGTCGCCGAAGACCATGCCGGTGGTGTGGTCGGTCTCGTGCTGGAGGCAGCGCGCCAGCAGGCCGGTGCCGCTGAACTCCACGGGCTCGCCGTGGATGTCCAGGCCGGTCACCCGGGCGTAGTCGGGGCGGGCGCAGGCGACGAACGCACCAGGGTAGGACAGGCAGCCCTCGTCGTCGTCGTCGAGCTTGCGGTCGCGGCCCTCGGGCAGGTGCAGGACTGGGTTGCAGACGACGCCCTGGTGGCTGACGTCGTCGTCATCGGGGCAGTCGAAGACGAAGACGGCCAGGTCCTCGCCGATCTGGCAGGCAGCCAGTCCGACGCCGTCCGCGGCGTACATCGTGGCGACCATGTCGGCCACCAGGGAGTGCAGGTTCGCGTCGAACGTGGTCACCGGGCGCGCCGGTCGGTGCATCACCGCCTCGCCCCAGCGGGTGATCGGACGGATAGTTCCGCCCGCTGGGAGGACGGTCGGTTCTGCGTCGGACATGCGGTCGAGGATAGGGGTCGCGACACGGTGACCTGCGCCACGGCCCCGGGTGTAGCAATACGTGTAACTCCGAGTTACAGTTTCCGGCATGGCAAACCCCGTGAAGAGCGTGCTGGCCGCTGGCGGCAAGCACGGACTCAGTGAGAACGAGAGACGTGATCCGATCGGCCTGGCCGTCATTGCGCTGAACAAGCTCGCGCAGAGTGACGTCCTGGACCGGCTGAAGATCCGCAAGACCAGCGAGCAGACGGTCTTCCGGGTGACCAGCGCAGGGTTCAAGACCGCGAGTGCCGCTGGCCGCGCGTTCGCACGCGCCGGGGGAGCCGGTGGCGGAAAGCGCGTCCCGTCCGCGAAGAACACCGGTCTGTTCGACCTGACCCCGGGTGAGGACGAGCAGATGCTCGTCGACGTGGTCACCGAGTTCGCCACCGAGGTCGTGCGCCCGGCTGCCGCGGAGGCCAACGAGGCCTGCGCCGCCCCCGAGGACCTGCTCAAGGCGTCGCTGGAGATCGGCCTGCCGATCCTCGGCGTCTCCGAGGAGCTGGGCGGCATCGCCGCCGAGCGGTCTGCCGTCGCCGGCGTCCTGGTCCACGAGGCGCTCTCGCAGGGCGACATGGGCCTGGCCGTCGCCTCGCTCGCGTCCGGCGCGGTCGCCACCGCCCTCTCGCTGTACGGCTCCGACGCGCAGCAGTCGACCTACCTCCCGGCGTTCGCCGGTGACGAGGTCCCGGCCGCTGCCCTGGTGCTCGCCGAGCCGACGGCTCTGTTCGACCCGCTGACGCCCTCGACCCAGGCGACCCGATCGGGCAACGGTTTCGTGCTCAACGGGGAGAAGTCCGGTGTCGTGCGCGGTGCCGAGGCCGAGCTGTTCATCATCGGCGCCGAGCTCGACGGCAAGCCGCAGCTGTTCCTCGTCGAGTCCTCGACGCCGGGCATCACCGTCGTCTCGGACCCCTCGATGGGTGTGCGCGCGGCCGGTCTGACCCGCCTCGTGCTCAAGGACGTCGCGCTGGAGGATGTCGCGCTGTTCGGCGACGCAGCCACCTACCGCGAGGTCGTGCAGAACTCCCGCCTCGCCTGGTGCGCGCTCGCGATCGGCACCGGCCAGGCAGTGCTCGACTACGTGACCCCGTACGTCAAGGAGCGCAGCGCCTTCGGTGAGCCGATCGCGCACCGCCAGTCGGTGGCCTTCATGGTCGCGAACATCGCGATCGAGCTGCAGGGCATGCGCCTGCTGACCTACAAGGCGGCCAGCCGTGTCGCCCAGGGCAAGGACGCCTCGCGCGAGATCGCCCTGGCCCGCCGGATCTGTGCCGAGCGCGGCATGGGCATCGGCAACGACGGCGTGCAGCTGCTCGGTGGCCACGGCTTCGTCAAGGAGCACCCGGTCGAGCGGTGGTACCGCGACCTGCGAGCCATCGGCCTCATGGAAGGAGCGGTCCTCGTCTGACCTCGGGTCAGCGAAGGAGACACGATCATGATCAATCTGGAAACCCCCAAGAAGATCCGCCCGCTCATCGACCAGGCCCACCAGGTCGCGATGAACATGCTGCGGCCGATCTCCCGCAAGTACGACCAGGCCGAGCACGAGTACCCGGTCGAGCTGGACATGCTGGCCGCGATGATCGACGGCCTGGCCGACTCCGGTGCCTCCGAGGGCGCCGGCGCGACCGGCGTCCGTCGTGACGACAAGCCGGTCGAGGCGGGCAACAAGAACGGCGCCAACCTGGCTTCGGTGCTCTCCATCATGGAGATGTGCTGGGGCGACGTCGGACTGACGCTCTCGATGCCCCGCCAGGGCCTGGGCAACTCCGCCATCGCCTCGGTCGCCAACGACGAGCAGCTCAAGAAGTTCGAGGGCACCTGGGCCGCGATGGCGATCACCGAGCCGTCCTTCGGATCGGACTCGGCCGCCATCACGACCACCGCGGTCAAGGACGGCGACGAGTACATCCTCAACGGCGAGAAGATCTTCGTGACCGCCGGTGACCGGGCCGACTCCGTGGTCGTCTGGGCGACGCTCGACAAGAGCCTCGGCCGCGCCGCGATCAAGTCGTTCGTGGTCCAGAAGGGCACCGAGGGCATGCGGGTGGAGCGGCTCGAGCACAAGCTCGGCATCCGCGCCTCCGACACCGCGGTGATCATCTTCGACAACTGCCGGGTCCCCGCGGAGAACATCCTCGGCAACGAGGAGATCGACGTGAAGGAGGGCTTCGCCGGCGCGATGGCCACCTTCGACAACACCCGTCCGCTGGTCGCGGCGATGGCCGTGGGTTGTGCCCGCGCCTCGCTCGACCTGACCCGCGACGTCCTCAAGAACGCCGGGATCGAGATCGACTACGACAAGCCGGCGTACAGCCAGTCGGCTGCCGCGGCGACGTTCCTCCAGCTCGAGGCGGACTGGGAGGCGGCGTACCTGCTGACCCTGCAGTCGGCGTGGATGGCGGACAACCGCCAGCCCAACTCGATGGAGGCCTCGATGGCCAAGGCCAAGGCCGGGCGGATGGGCAGCGACGTCACCCTGCGGTGCATCGAGCTCGCCGGCACGCTCGGCTTCTCCGAGACCGACCTGCTGGAGAAGTGGGGTCGCGACTCCAAGATCCTCGACATCTTCGAGGGCACCCAGCAGATCCAGCAGCTGATCGTGGCCCGCCGCATCCTCGGCCTGTCGTCAGCCGAGCTGAAGTAACCGGAACGACACCCTGCGCAGGGTCCCGACCTACTGGTCGGGGCCCTGCTGCGTCGCTAGCGTCATGTTCGTGACCCTGGTCGAACGGTTCATCGAGATCGATGGCGGGCCTACCTACCGGAAGGTGGCGTGGGTGTCTGTCGCCGGAGGTCTCGGCGCCATCGCGATGGTGCCGCCGACGCACGTGGCTGCGACCCGTTCCGGGGTCGTCGACGTGAGCTTGAACGACCGGTTCTACCTCTTCTTCGCAGCAGCATTCGTCGTGGTCGGCGTGCTTACCCGGCTGCCGGCACGTCGAGGAACCGACGGGCGTTGGACCATGGTTCTGATCGTCCTTAGCTACGGCGCCGCGGCGGGGTACCTGAACTACCAGCTCGGCATCTGGTCGACTCCCTTTGCAGCCGGGTACGCGCTGTACCCACTCTTCGTCGCGCTACTCTTCGGCGTCCGGGCGGGCGTTTTCGCGACCTGCTACGCGCTGGGGCTGGTCTGCGTGATCGGTGTTCTCCAAACCCTCGACGTTCTCGACTACGCGCCGGGTCTCAACGATGGTCGGGTCGCTGCCCAGGACTCGGTCGCCTGGGCGATCTGCATCCTCGTACCTCTCCTGCTCACCTTCACGATCACCGTGGCGATCAGCCTGCTCACGATCGCAGCGCGGCGGCTGCAGGATGAACACCTTGCTGAGGCCAACGCCCAGCTCGAGCGCAGCGGGCAGCTGATCCGTCGGTTCGTCCCCTCGCAGCTGGCCGACCAGATCATCGCGGGGACGGACGTCGAGGAGTTCCGTCCGGCCCGCACCAAGCTCACCGTCTTCTTCTCTGACCTGGTTGGGTTCACCGACGTCTCCGAGGAGCTCGAGCCCGAGGACCTGGCGCGCGTCCTCAACGAGTACTTCTCCGAGATGCTGGCGATCGCCCACCGACACGGCGGGACCGTCGACGAGATCTCCGGCGACGCGATCCTGGTCTTCTTCGGCGCCCCGGTGGCGACCAGCGATCGCGATCATGCTCTCCGTGCAGTGCGGATGGCGGTGGAGATGCAGGTGGCGGTGTCGCGACTCAACGACGCCTGGCGCAAGGCCGGGATCACAGAATCGCTCGCGGTCCGGATGGGGATCAACACCGGGGTGGTGACGATCGGCAACTTCGGTTCGACCGACCGGATGAAGTACGCGGTCCTTGGCAAGCACGTGAACCTCGCAGCGCGGATCCAGACGACCTGCGAGCCCGGGAAGGTGCTGATCAGCCACGCGACCTGGCTGCTGGTGAACGAGGAGATCGACTGCGTCCCGAAGGGCGAGGGCCAGTTCAAGGGGATCACCCGCCCGGTCGCGACGTACGAGGTGTCCGGCTAGATTTCTGGGGTGCGTTTCCTCAACGACTCCAAGCCTGGGCACGACCTGACCTACGACGACGTGTTCATGGTGCCGCGTCGGTCGTCGGTCTCCTCGCGCTACGACGTCGACCTGGCGAGCAACGACGGCTCCGGTACGACGATCCCGCTCGTGGTCGCGAACATGACCGCGGTCTCCGGTCGGCGGATGGCCGAGACGATGGCCCGCCGTGGCGGCCTGGCCGTGCTCCCGCAGGACATCCCGCTCGACGTGGTGGCCGACGTGGTGCGCTGGATCAAGGAACGGCACCCGGTCTTCGAGACGCCGATCACCCTGGCGCCGCACGAGACCGTCAGCGACGCGCTGGCGCTGCTGCCCAAGCGCGCCCACCGGGCTGCGGTCGTGGTCGAGGACGGCAAACCGGTCGGCATCATCACCGAGGCTGACTGCACCGGCGTGGACCGGTTCACGCAGCTCGAGCAGGTGATGACGACCGACATCGTCAGCCTGACCGACGACCTCGACCCGCGGGCGGCGTTCGACGTGCTCGCCAGTACGCGGCACCGGCTGGCGCCGGTGGTGGACTCCTCGGGAGCCCTGGTCGGCCTGCTCACGCGGATCGGGGCGTTGCGCTCCACGATCTACGGCCCGGCGGTGGATGCCCAGGGCCGGCTCCGGATCGCAGCAGCGATCGGGGTGAACGGCGACGTCGCGGCCAAGACCGAGCGCCTGGTCGAGATGGGTGTGGACACGCTCGTGGTCGACACGGCGCACGGCCACCAGGACCGGATGCTCGACGCCCTGAAGGCGGTGCGCAGCGTCGGTCACGACGTGCCGGTCGTCGCGGGCAACGTGGTCGCGGCCGAGGGCGTCCACGACCTGGTCGACGCCGGCGCCGACATCATCAAGGTCGGTGTCGGGCCGGGTGCGATGTGCACCACCCGGATGATGACGGGCGTGGGGCGCCCCCAGTTCAGCGCGGTGCTGGAGTGTGTCGAGGCCGCGCGCGAGCACGGCAAGCACGTCTGGGCCGACGGGGGAGTCCGCCACCCGCGCGACGTGGCGCTCGCGCTGGCCGCGGGTGCCTCGCAGGTGATGATCGGGTCCTGGTTCGCCGGGACCTACGAGTCGCCCGGTGACCTGCAGCGCAGTGCCGACGGCCGCGCCTACAAGGAGAGCTTCGGGATGGCCTCGGCCCGCGCTGTCGCGAACCGGACTGCCTCCGACGACGCGTTCGAGCGCGCCCGCAAGGGCCTGTACGAGGAGGGCATCTCGTCCTCGCGGATGTTCCTGGACCCGGCTCGTCCCGGCGTCGAGGACCTGATCGACGAGATCTGCTCCGGGGTTCGCTCGGCAGCGACCTACGCCGGTGCGCACGACCTGGCGGAGTTCGCCGGACGTGCGGTCGTCGGCATCCAGTCCGCTGCCGGGTACGCCGAGGGCCGACCACTGCCCGGAGGCTGGTGATGGCCTTCCTGGTCATCTCGGCAACCAAGGCCGAGGCGGCGTACGTGCCTGCCGGCGTACCGGTCGTCGTCACCGGCATGGGCAAGGCCTCCGCCGCGATCGAGACCACCCGTGCCCTGCTGTCCTACGGGGACACCACTGAGCTGACCGTGCTGAACATCGGTACCGCCGGTGCGCTCCAGGACGGTCACACCGGGTTGTTCCGGCCGGACGTGGTGATCAACCACGACCTGAGCGCCGACGCGATCCGGGCGCTCGGCTACGACCCACAGGAGCGGCTCGACCTCGGCAACGGCGACGGCACCGTGCTGGCTTCCGGCGACGTCTTCGTCACCGACCCGGCGGTGCGGGCCGCGCTGGCGGAGGTCGCTGACCTGGTCGACATGGAGGCCTACGGCGTGGTGCTGGCGTGCCAGCGTCTCAGCGTCCCGGTGGAGCTGGCCAAGCACGTCTCTGACAACGCTGACGAGAGCGCGTTCGACTGGCCGACGCTGGTCGACGCGAGCGCCCGGGTGCTCGGGGGATGGGTGGCCGAGCGGCTAGGCTCACCGGCATGAAGACCCGTCTGAACTGCCCGTGCGGGGAGTACATCACTGCGACCAACGAGGACGAGCTGGTCGAGCTCGTCCAGGCCCACCTCGCGGCCGAGCACCCCGGTCGCGAGTACGACCGGGAGTCGATCCTGTTCATGGCCTCCTAGGAGGTCACACCTTGTTGCGGGCGCTCGAGGAGCGTCCGAGCCGGCGCACTTCCTCGTCCATCTGGGGGAGCAGGGTCGGTACCCGCTTCAGGGTCGTCCGGTCGCCGATCGAGGATGCGATCAGGTTGCGCCGAGCCCTGATCATGCCGACCCAGCTCGGGCAGTAGACCCGGCGCTTGCGGGTCTCGATGCCCTTCACGAACGCCTTCACGCAGGCCTCGACGGACGTGGTCTTGTTGAGCGGCGTCGGCAGACCCTCGATCAGCTGGCCGAAGGACTTCAGGTCGGACTTCGCGTCCTGGACCAGCGGCGTGTCGATCCACGACATGTGCGCGACGCCGACGTCGACGCCCTGGTGGTGCACCTCGAGCCGCAGTGCGTTGGCGAAGTGCTCCACGCCTGCCTTGCTGGCGTTGTAGGGGGCGAGGCCCGGAGCGGGTGCGAACGCAGCCAGCGAGGACACCACCAGGATGTAGCCCTTGCGCTCGATGAGCGAGGGGAGCGCTGCTCGCACGGTGTGGAAGACCCCGTTGATGTTGATGTCGATGAGGCGCCGGAACGCGGCGGGGTCGACGTTCTGGACCGACCCGTACGTCGCGATGCCGGCGTTGGCCAGCGCGACGTCGATGCCACCGAACTTCGCGACCCCGGCAGCGACGGCGGCCTCCATCGACGGCAGATCGGTCACGTCGGCGACGATCCCGAGGGCAGCCTCCGACCCGAGCTCGGCGGCCAGCTTGTCCAGCGGTTCCTGGTCGACATCGGTGAGGATCACCTTGCCGCCAGCGGCGACGATGGCTTGCGCAGTTGCGGCCCCGATGCCGCGCGCGCCTCCGGTGATCAGGACGACTTTGTTCGTGAGGCTCGGCATCCGGCCAATCTAGTGGCCGGATGCCGCCCGGGTCACGGGTGCGTCTTGGTCAGGTCGTGCTCGGCGAGCACCTTGTCGAAGCGGGCCTGGTCGAGACGCGAGATGACGTACTTGTCGTCCTGGGCGTCCCGGACGACTTTGGCCAGGGTGAAGGAGGAGGAGACCAGGAACAGGGTGGTCATGGCCAGGAAAGCGCGGACCCACGGGTCGACCGGCAGGTAGAGCAGGGCGAAGAGGAGTCCGAGCAGGGAGACGGCGAACGAGACGCCGGCTTGGGCGAAGAAGGCGGGGGTGTTCTTGGAAGGTGCAGGTGTGTTCGGCATGCCTCAAAGGTGCCGTCCGGAGGTACCTCACCGAATCCGTACGGGTACTCATTCGAACTAGGTGTTCGCACCCCACACGGGGACGAGCGGTCTAGGCAATCTGTACTCACGAGTTCCGAAAGCGGACGATGAAGGAGCACGCATCGCCAACCTCTCGGGAGTTCCCATGCCGAACTCGTTCCGCATCGTCCGTTTTGCAACTGCGCTCTCCGCCGTTGTCGCCTTGGCTGGTTTCACGCCGCCTGCCCAGGCTGACCCGCTCAACGCCGTGCAGACCATCACGGTGACCAAGGCACCGTCGCCTCTACTGGCACTGTTCACGGGATCCGCAACCATGAGCGCGCGGGTCACGAGCACTCAGACGGGCGAGCCCGTCTCTGGTGTTCAGATCTGGTTCGGCTCCGGCGGCCTTGATTTCGCGAACCTGTGCACCGGGGTCACCAACGCGGCTGGTGTGGTCTCCTGCTCGACCAACGGCACGTACTACTTCAAGCAGGTGAAGACCACTCGCGTCCTTGCGGCCTTCAACGCGATGCTGCTTCGCGACGCGACCAGCTTGGGGCAGAAGAAGGTCCCGGCGCTGTGACAGGACGTGCAGGACGAACAAGGCCCCGGATCTGCGTTTCCGCAGGTCAGGGGCCTAATTCTTGGTGTCCGAGGGGGGACTTGAACCCCCACGTCCGTTAAAGGACACTAGCACCTCAAGCTAGCGCGTCTGCCATTCCGCCACTCGGACGAGCGCGCGCAACCATAGCAAAGCGGAGCCCTCTGTACCGAATCGGGGCACCCTGTCGCGCACTAGGGTGCGGCCATGGATTACTGGCCCGGTGCCGACCTCGAGGGTGGCCGCTTCCGGATGTCGTTCCCGGCGTTCGACGAGCCGACCCTGCCGGACGTCGGCGATCTGCTCGCGGGGGCAGCCGAGGTCGACATCACCCCTCCGCCCGGGATGCCGAAGGCGGGGCACTCGCGCAACGCCCACGACGGCACCGGGTTCCGCACGCGCATCAAGGCGCGCGTGGTCCACCTGCGCACCGGACAGACGTCGGTGGCACTGATCGCACTCGATCTGTTGGCCGGCTCCGCGTTCGTCCAGCACGCGCTCGCTGCCGAGCTCGCCGACCTCGACGTTCCGCTGTCCGGGCTGTTCCTCGCGGCCACGCACACCCACGCCGGCCCGGGCCAGTACAGCGGAAGCGCGTTCTACAACGACTGGGCCTCGAACCGACGGGGCTTCGACCCGGCGTACACCCGGTTCCTGGTCGACCAGCTCGCTGCCGCGGTGCGCGAGGCCGTGAGCACCCGTCGGCCGGCACGGGCGGCGATCGGCTGCGCCGAGGTGTTCGGACTGACCCGGAACCGCTCGCTGGGTGCCTTCGTGCGCAATGCGGACCTGACCGACCGCCGCGTCGAGGACCAGCGCAAGTACGTCGCCATCGATCCGCGCCTCCACCTGCTCCGCGTCGACGTCGCCGAGGGGCCGCTGGCAGCCTTCAACTGGTTCTCGATCCACGGCACCGGGGTCAGCCACCACGACCACTCCTACAACGCCGATGTCTGGGCCTACCTGAACGGCGAGCTGGCGACCAGGGTCGAGGCCGCCACCGGGCGACGTCCGGTCAGCGGAGCCGTGGTGGCCTCGCACGGCGACATGACCCCGGCGGTGAAGCCGGGGATGCTGGTCTACCCGGAGGCCGAGCGCGTCGGCCGCGGGATCGGCGCGGCGGCCGCCGAGCTGCACGCCACCCTCGAGGGCGCGCTTTCGGCAGAGATGCCGGTCGCGGCCACGCTCCGTCAGCTGGACCTGACCGAAGATCCGGTCGTGGACGGGATCCACCTGGAGTCGCCCCGGATCGGCTGGGCGAAGACCGCTGGTGCCGGTGAGAACACCACGCCCGTGCTGCACCTGTTTCCTCCGTTCAAGGCCGGCTTCCCGAAGAAGCCCCGCGGGCCGCACCGCGAGAAGCGGATCGCCGGCACCGAGCTGGGCCACAGCCGGCTCGTCGGACGGCCCGAGGAGTTCCCGACGGTGATCCCGATCCACCTCCTCCGGCTCGGTCACGCCGCCGTGGTGGGGCTTCCGTTCGAGACCACGGTGGAGGCGGGCCGGCGGATCGGCAGCGCGGTGCAGTCCTCGGGCCTGGACGTGCGGACGGCGTTCGTGTCCTCGCTGGTCAACGACCACACGGACTACCTGACCACCCCCGAGGAGTACGCCGCTCAGTACTACGAAGGCGCCTCGGTGCTGTTCGGGCCCCGGCAGCAGGAATGGGTCGCAGGTCAGGCCCGGCGGCTCGCCGACGACCTGGCTGCCGGGGTCGCTTCGGTGCCGCGGGCGCGCACGTTCGACTTCGGGGTGCACCGCTACCTGGCCGAACCGACCGGGGTCTCCGCCTCGCGCCTGTTCGGGGGTGTGCGTTTCGTCGAGGCGACGCCGACCGAGGATGCGTTCTGGGAGCAGACCTGGACCGACGTCGCGCCGGGGGATCTCACCTGGCACGAACCGCTGGTCCGGGTCGAGGCTGAGAGTGCCGGAGCCTGGCACCCGGTCGCCGACGACAACGGGTGGCACGTCGAGGTCACCTACCTGGGGCGTAAGGCAGGACGGCACTCGTACGTCACTCGCTGGTACGCCCCGCCGCTCGGTCGTCCCGAACGGCACCGGTTCGTGCTGCTGGCCAACGCCGGGCAGCCGGAGCTGGCAGGTCCAGCCTTCGACTGACGCATAGGTCCGGGCGGATCGGGCAACGGAGAGGGCGAAGAACGGAGCCTGATCGATGCACAAGACCAACCTGGCCGGCGACTTCCACGCGATCGATGCCGGTTCTCCCGCGCTGATCCCGATGCTGTGGGGCCTGCGCCTCGCTCTCGGGCACTGGGTCTGGGGCAAGATGGACTCATGACCGATGCCCCCACCGGCTACGACCCCGCTGCCGAGGTCGTCGAGATCTGCAGCGACCTGATCGGGATCGACACCACCAACTTCGGGGACAGCTCAGGGCCGGGGGAGCGCAAGGCGGCCGAGCACGTCGCTGCGCTGCTCGACGAGGTCGGCATCGAGATGCAGGTCTTCGAGTCCGAACCGGGCCGCACGTCCCTGGTCGGGCGCTGGGGCGGAGACGTGGGCGACCCGATCCTGCTGCACGGCCACCTGGACGTCGTACCGGCGGCTGCCGCTGACTGGCAGGTCGACCCGTTCTCCGGCGAGGTCAAGGACGGCATGGTGTGGGGCCGCGGCGCGGTCGACATGAAGGACTTCGACGCGATGCTGCTCTCGTGCATCCGTGCCCGGGCGCGCGCCGGGCAGGTGCCACAGCGTCCGTTCGTGCTCTGCTTCACCGCCGACGAGGAGGCCGGCGGCCCGCTCGGCGCGGGATTCCTGGCCCGTGAGCACCGCGACCTTCTCGACGACTGCACCTTCGCGGTCGGCGAGGTCGGGGGATTCAGCACCACGGTGCGCGGTCGTCGGCTGTACCTGATCCAGGCCGCCGAGAAGGGCATGGCCTGGACCCGGATGACGGCGCGTGGTCGTGCCGGTCACGGCTCGATGGTCAACAAGGACAACGCCGTCACCTCGCTGGCGGCCGCGGTCGCCCGGATCGGCACCCACACCTGGCCGGTCCGGCTGACCCCGACGATGGAGGTGCTGCTCGCCTCGGTCGCCGAGCTCGCGGGCACCGAGGCGACGCCGGAGAACGCCGAGTCGCTGATCGAGGAGTTCGGTTCGGCCGCACGGATGCTGGGCGCGGTCATCCGCAACACCACGAACCCGACGATGCTGGACGCCGGCTACAAGGTGAACGTGATCCCGACCGAGGCCAGCGCCCGGATCGACGGCCGGTTCCTTCCCGGCTACGAGGACGAGTTCTGGGACACCCTGGCCCAGCTCGCCGGACCTGACATCGAGCTCACCCGCGAGACCGCGATGCCGGCCACCGAGACCGGTTTCGACGGCGAGGTGGTCGACGCCATGACGGCCGCGATCCTGGCCGAGGACCCGGATGCCCTGGTGGCGCCGTACCTGATGAGCGGCGGCACCGACGCCAAGTACTGGACCGAGATCGGGATGCGGTCCTTCGGCTTCGCACCGCTCCGCCTGCCCGAGGACCTCGACTTCACCGCGCTGTTCCACGGCGTCGACGAGCGCGTCCCGGTGGACTCGCTCGAGTTCGGCGCCCGGGTCTTCGACCGGTTCCTGGGTGCCGTCTAGGCCCAGGAGAAGTACAGCTGCGTCTGCCGAATGATCTTCCGGCGCAGCGTGACCCGGCGGTTGCCGTCGGGCCCGATCCGTAGCCGGTCGACCTCCCAGCCTCCGGACTCGGCACGCTGCACGAGCAGCCGGGTGACGAAGTTGCGGGACTCGTCGCGGTGGATGAACACCTGGTCGTACTCGTACTCGACGCCCGGGCGCAGGGCCCGTCGTTGCGCCTTCGGGCGCGGGCTCTGCTGGGCGGTGCTCACTGCTCCGCCTGGCCCGGCTCGGCGTCGCTGCGGGAGACGTCGTCCAGCGCTTCGATGATCTCGTTCGGCAACTCGCACTCCTCCACGGTGAGAGACCCTTTGAGCTGTTCCGCCGTCCGGGCGCCGATGATCGGTGCTGTCACACCTGGACGGTCACGCACCCAGGCCAGGGACACCTCCAGTGGTGTCCAACCCAGGCCTTCGCCGGCACGGGCGACGGCCTCGACCACGCGCTGGCTGCGCTCGGTGAGGTGGCGCCCGACGAACGAGGCGAAGTGCGGGGAGGCGGCGCGGGAGTCCGCCGGCGTACCGGTGCGGTACTTGCCGGTGAGAACCCCGCGGCCAAGTGGGGACCACGGCAGGATCCCCATGCCGAGCGCCTGCGCGGCCGGGATGACCTCGGTCTCCACGGCCCGGCTCAGCAGCGAGTACTCGACCTGGTTGGAGGCCAGCACGGCCCGCCCGGGCACGGCACGCTGCCAGGTCGCTGCCTGGGCGGACTGCCAGCCGGTGTAGTTCGAGATCCCGACGTAGCTGGCGCGACCGGTCGAGACGGCGTAGTCCAGCGCGCTCAGGGTCTCCTCGAGCGGTGCGTCGTCGACCCAGGTGTGCACCTGCCACAGGTCGACGTGGTCGACCTTGAGGCGCTTGAGCGAGGCGTCGAGGGAACTGATCAGGAAGCCCCGGGACGCGTTGGTCTCGCGCTCGCCGCGAAGGCGGCTGATCCCGGCCTTGGTCGCCAGAACGATCTCGTCGCGCTTGACGACGTCGCCGATCAGCGAACCGATGACGCGCTCGGAGTCGCCGTTGGCATAACCGGCAGCAGTGTCCAGCAGCGTTCCACCGGCCTCGACGAACGACGCGAGCTGGTCGCGGGCCTCGTGCTCGTCGGTGTCGCGGCCCCAGGTCATCGTGCCCAGTCCGAGTCGGGAGACCTTCAGACCGGTGCTACCGAGGTACCGCTGCTGCATGGCGCACAGATTAGCCAGCGCATCCGCGCCGACACGGTCGGCTCGCCGGTGGCGGTCAGGTGAGAGTCAGGTTCCTGCGCGTAGGCTCGCGGCCTGTGGATCCCTTCAGCTACTTCGACGCCGTCGTCCTCGGAATCGTCGAAGGACTCACCGAATTCCTGCCGGTCTCCAGCACCGGCCACCTCACGATCGCTGAGAAGATCCTGGGCAAGCAGGTCGACTCCGACGCGGTCACGGCGTTCACTGCTGTGATCCAGATGGGAGCGATCGCCGCGGTCCTCCTGTACTTCTGGAGCGACATCTGGCGCATCGCGAAGGCCTGGACTGCCGGGCTGGTCAAGCCCGAGTACCGGGGGACCGCCGATCACCGGATGGGCTGGTACATCATCGTCGGATCCATCCCGATCGCTGTCGTCGGCTTCGCGGCCAAGGACTTCATCAAGGGCGACCTGCGTTCGCTCTGGGTGGTGGCCGCGGCGTTGATCGCCTGGAGCGCCGTGATGATCTACGCGGAGAAGCAAGGCCGGCAGGATCGCGGCGAGGACGCTCTCACGCTGCGCGACGCACTGGTGATGGGCCTGGTGCAGTGCATCGCTCTGGTCCCCGGGGTCTCGCGCTCGGGTGCCACCATCTCCGCAGGCCTGATCCAGGGCCTGGACCGGGTCGCTGCGACGCGGATGGCGTTCTTCCTCGGGATCCCGGCGCTGACGGCTGCCGGCCTGTACGAGCTGAAGGACGTGTCCGGGATCGGCGTGGGTCCGACGATCGTCGGCACGGCGGTGGCCTTCGTGGTCGCCTACGTCTCGGTCGCCTGGTTGCTGAAGTTCGTGGCCCACCACAGCATCGGCAAGTTCGTGCCGTACCGGGTCGGTCTGGGCGTCGTGCTGCTGGTGCTGCTGGCGACGAACGTGATGTCCGCGACCTAGAGCCAGCCGGAGCGGCGGGCGATGATCCAGATGGCCAGCGAGCTCGCAGCCATCATCAGGAGCGACATCGGATAGCCCAGGTGCCAGGCCAGCTCAGGCATGTGGGTGAAGTTCATGCCATAGATTCCGGCGACCAGCGTCGGAGCGGCAACCAGACCGACCGCCGCGGAGATCTTGCGCATGTCGTCGTTCTGCTGGATCGAGATCTGCGCCAGGTGGGCCTGGAAGGCCGCCGTCAGCAACGTCTCGAGGTCCTCCATCGTCTCCGCAACCCGGTTGAGGTGGTCGGCGACGTCGCGGAAGTACGGCGCTGCATCGGAGTCGACGCCGCGGACGGCGCCGGTGGCGAAGCGGTTCACCGGGTCCCGCAGCGGCTGCACGGCCCGGCGCATCTCGGCCAGCTCGCGCTTGAGGACGTAGATACGCGCGGAGTCGTTGGTGCGCTCGGTCCCGAAGACCGAGGCCTCGACCTCGTCGACGTCGATGACGAGCTCCTTGGCGACGTCCTCGTAGGCATCGACCACCTGGTCGCACACCGCGTACACGACGGCTGAGGGACCGTGGGCCAGCACGTTCTGCATGCCCTCCAGTGCCAGCCGCGCGTCGTGCAGACCGCCGCCGGAACCGTGCCGGACGGTGACCACGAAGTTCTCGCCGATGAACATGTTGATCTCGCCGGTCTCGACGGCGTCGTTCTCGTCGACGTACCAGAGCGTCTTCAGCGAGAGGAACAGCGATTCCTCGTACCGCTCGAGCTTGGGTCGCTGGTGCGCGAGCAGCGCGTCCTCGACCGCGAGGGGGTGCAGGTCGTAGAGGTGCGCGACCGTCTCCAGCTCGTGCTTGGTCGGCTCGTGCAGGCCGACCCAGACGAAGTCGCCCTCGTCGGTGGCCCGGCTCCGCACCCCGGTGAGATCCGAGGTGGCCGTCCCGCAGTCGACGCGCACGCCTTGGCGGTAGAGAGCGTTGTCGACGATCACGGCCCCAGGTTAGAACCCGTGCCGGTGCAGCACCCGTAGGCTCTCCGGCATGGCAACGGTCATCCTGGCCCGGCACGGACGCACCTCAGCGAACGCCACCGGCGTGCTTGCGGGGCGCACCCCGGGGATCGCGCTCGATGACGTCGGTACGGCGCAGGCGACGGCAGCGGCCGCCCGGTTGGAGGGCCTCACCCTGGCGGCCGCGTTCACCAGCCCCCTGGACCGCTGCAAGGAGACTGCCAAGCTGCTGCTGAACGGCACCGGCCTGCGGGCCCGGGTCGAGCGCGGGTTGAACGAGTGCGACTACGGCGACTGGTCCGGGCGACCGATGAAGGAGCTCGTCAAGGAAGACCTCTGGAAGGTCATCCAGGCCCATCCCGCCGGCGTCGAGTTCCCGGGAGGGGAGTCGATGGCCACGATGTCGGCGCGCTCGGTCTCGGCCGTCCGGGCCTGTGATGCCGCCGTGGCAGCCGAGCACGGGGACGGCGCCGTCTGGCTGGCCGTCGCGCACGGGGACATCATCAAGGCGGTGCTCGCCGACGCGCTCGGGATGCACCTCGACGCGTTCCAGCGGATCGTGGTCGACCCGGGCAGCCTCTCGGTGATCCGCTACACCCCGAAGCGCTCCTTCGTGCTGGCCATGAACACCCAGGAAGGCTCGCTGACGCACCTGGCGACCCAGCGGGAGAAGCCGGACGAGAAACTCGGTGGAGGAGCAGGACCAGGCCGCACGTAGGCGCCCAGTAATCTCTTGGGCATGCCCCCCGTCGTGCACCGGTTCGACCCGCCCGAGCGATTCATCGCCGGGACGGTGGGTGAGCCTGGACAGCGGACCTTCTTCCTCCAGGCCCGCACCGGCGCACGGGTCACCAGCGTCGCGCTGGAGAAGCAGCAGGTGGAGATCCTCGGCGAGCGGATCGACGAGCTGCTCGACGAGCTGATGAGCGCCGGCGGTGTTGCGACGGTCATCCCGGCGATCACCCCGGTCGAGGCGGTCGACAACGGCCCGCTCGACCAGCCGATCGTCGAGGAGTTCCGCGCCGGCACGATCACGCTGTCGTGGGACGCCGAGGACGAGCGGGTGGTCGTCGAAGTGTTCCCGGTGGTCGAGGTGGAGGCACCGATCGAGGCGGACGAGGACGATCTGGTCGACCTCCCGATCGACGAGCCCGAGCCCGAGGAGCTCTTCGTCGTCCGGCTGACCCCGGTGCTGGCGCGGGTCTTTGCGACCCGCGCCTCGTCGGTCGTCCAGGCTGGGCGACCCTCGTGCCAGTTCTGTGGCGGTCCGGTGGATCCGTCCGGGCACCTGTGCCCCCGGTCCAACGGGTACCGGCGCACACAGCCGTGAGCACGGATCCGGTCGACCTCGACCTGCTCGCCGAGGGCGAGCTGACCGTGCTCGGGCGGATCATGCCCGCCTCGAACCACACCTACCTGTGCCGGCTCGGCCCAGAGACTTCGGCGGGGGACGGCCCGCAGGCCGTCTACAAGCCGACGTCGGGAGAGCGGCCGCTCTGGGACTTCGAGGACGGCACCCTGGCCAACCGGGAGTACGCCGCCTGGGTGGTCTCCGAGGCGCTCGGCTGGGCCGTCGTCCCGCCGACGCTGCTGCGCGAGGGCCCGGCCGGCCCGGGGATGGTTCAGCTCTGGTGCGAGCCCGACGCGGAGCAGGAACCTGTCGACCTGCTGCCCGAAGGACCGGTCCCACCCGGAGCACTGCACGTCCTGGACGCCTTCGACAACCACGAGCGTCCGGTGATGCTCGTGCACGAGGACAGCGAGCCGCTGCGGCGGATGGCGCTGTTCGACATCGTGGTGAACAACACCGACCGCAAGGGCGGCCACGTGCTCGCGATGACCGACGGCCACCGGTACGGCGTCGACCACGGTGTGTGCTTCCACGTCGAGGACAAGCTGCGCACGGTCCTCTGGGGATTCCAGGGCCGGCGCCTGCACGCCGAGGAGCGCGCGGCGCTGGAGCGCCTGGCCGCCTGCCTGTCCGGCCCCACCGGCGACGACCTGGGCTTCCTCCTCAACGGGGATGAGATCCGGGCGACCGCCCGTCGCCTCGACCGGCTCCTGAGCGCCGGTCGGTTCCCGGACCCGGGACCAGGCTGGCCATCGCTGCCCTGGCCGCCGTTCTAGGCCCGCACAGGTCTTCGTTAGTCTTCGACGCATGCGCGCCTGGTCTGCCCCTGACGTCCCTGCCCTGGGTCGTCGGGCGCCCGAGGTGCAGGTGCACGACTCCGCCACCGGTGGCCTCGTCGAGCTGGTGCCCCCGTCCGGGGTCGCGCGGATGTACGTCTGCGGGATCACGCCGTACGACGCCACCCACATGGGCCACGCCGCGACGTACGTGGCTTTCGACCTGCTGAACAGGGCCTGGCGCTCGGCGGGCCACGCGGTCCGCTACGTGCAGAACGTGACCGACGTCGACGACCCGCTCCTCGAGCGCGCGAACGCGACCGGCGAGGACTGGGTAGCCCTGGCCGAGCGCGAGACCGAGCTGTTCCGCACCGACATGGAGGCGCTGCGGGTGCTCCCGCCGAAGGCCTACGTCGGTGCTGTCGAGGCGATCCCGCTGGTCGTCGACATGATCGGTGACCTGCAGAAGAGCGGCGCCGTCTACGGGGTGCCGAACGAGGACGGGTCGGAGGACCTCTACTTCTCGGTGCACGCGGACCCGACCTTCGGATCGGTCTCCGGCTGGGACCGCGAGCAGATGATGACGATCTTCGCCGAGCGCGGGGGAGACCCCGATCGTCCCGGCAAGCGCGACCCGCTGGACTGCCTGCTCTGGCAGGCCGAGCGGCCGAACGACCCGGCCTGGGACTCCGCGCTAGGACGCGGCCGACCGGGCTGGCACATCGAGTGCTCGGCGATCGCCCGCGACCACCTCGGCGGTGGCTTCGAGGTCCAGGGCGGCGGGAGCGACCTGGTCTTCCCGCACCACGAGATGAGCGCCGCGGAGTCGCAGGTGGCCGAGCCGGACGTCCGGTTCGCGCGCGCCTACGTCCACGCCGGCATGGTCGCCCTGGACGGCGAGAAGATGTCGAAGTCCAAGGGCAACCTCGAGCTGGTCTCACGGTTGCGGGAGAACGGCACCGACCCGATGGCGATCCGGCTGGCGCTGCTGGCCCACCACTACCGGTCCGACTGGGAGTGGACCGAGGCCGGGCTGCAGACCGCGGTCGCGACCCTGGAGAAGCTCCGCGAGGCCGTGGCGTCCGGCGCGGGTGCGGCCACCGAGCCGGTGGTCGAAGGCGTGCTGACCTGCCTCGCTACCGATCTGGACGCTCCCGGTGCCCTCATCGCGCTGGATTCCTGGGCGACCGCGACGCTCGCGGGAGACACCTCGGAGCCGGGTGCCGGGGCCGTCGTGCGGACCCTGGCCGACGCGGCTCTGGGTCTGCGGCTCTAGTCCTCGGGGTCCTCGCGCCGCTTGAGGTAGCGCTCGAACTCGCGCGCGATCGCCTCGCCGCTCGCCTCCGGGAGGTCGGCGGTGTCCTTGGACTCCTCGAGGCTGCGTACGTACTCGGCGACGTCCTCGTCCTCCTCGGCGAGCTCCTCGACGCCGCGCTCCCAGGCCCGGCTCTCCTCGGGAAGGTCACCCAGCGGGATCGAGAGCTCGAGCAGGTCCTCGACCTGGGTCAGCAGTGCGAGCGTCCCCTTCGGGCAGGGTGCCTGCGGCAGGTAGTGCGGGACGGCGGCCCAGAACGAGACCGCGGGGATGTCGAGACGGGCGCAGGCGTCCTGGAGCACGCCCACGATCCCGGTCGGCCCCTCGTACGTCGACGGCTCGAGCTTGAGCCGGTCGTCGAGGTCGAGCTCGGTCGCGGTCCCGGTCACGGGGATCGGCCGGGTGTGCGGGGTCTCGGCGAGCAGGGCGCCGAGCGTCACGACCTGGTTCACCTCGAGGTCGTCCGCGGCGGCCAGCAGCTCGGCGCAGAACCCGCGCCAGCGCATGTTCGGCTCGATGCCGCGCAGCAGGACCACGTCGCGGTGCGAACCAGCCGGCCGGGCGACGAACAGCTGGGTGGAGGGCCAGGTGATCCGGCGCATGCCCTCCTCGTTGGTGCCCACGACCGGGCGGTTCACCTGGAAGTCGTAGTAGTCCTCGGGGTCGATCGCCGCGACCAGCTGGGCGTCCCAGACGTCGATCAGGTGGTCCAGCACGCCGGTGGCGGCACCGGCAGCGTCGTTCCAGCCCTCGAACGCGCTGATCATCACCGGGTTCACCAGGGGGCGGACGACGTCGATCTCGATCACGACTTCAGCCTACGCGTGGGAGTGGAGCCACACCGAGCTTGCTCGTTGGTGGCGTAGCGACGAGCGTTTGAGGAGCGCAGCGACGATTACGGCGAACGTGGGCGCCAACATGAGAAATCACCGGGGGTTCGGGCGTGCCACCACGTAGACTCGTCGGGTCGAGAGGCGTTGCAACGGACCGCCGGTTCACCGGGTCCGCCACGCTCGGCAGATCCAAGGACGCCTTCCGAACCGGAAGGAACCTACGTGAACGCCAGTGCAGAGTCCCGGGCTGGGTCTTGGGAGCCGAACGTACGCCCCGACTGCACCGACGAGCTCACCCGTGCCCTGGGCGAGCGGATCCTGGTGATCGACGGCGCCATGGGCACGGCGATCCAGCGCGACCGTCCGGACGAGGCTGGTTACCGCGGTGAGCGCTTCGCCGACTGGCCCAGCGACGTCCAGGGCAACAACGAGCTGCTCACGCTGACCCAGCCGGACATCATCACCTCGATCCACCGCGAGTACCTCGAGGCCGGCGCGGACATCATCGAGACGAACACGTTCAGCGCGAACCAGGTCTCCATGGCCGACTACGACATGGCCGACCTGTCGTACGAGCTGAACTACGAGTCGGCCCGCCTCGCCCGCGCAGCCTGCGACGCCTACGCCACCGCGGAGAAGCCGCGCTACGTCGCCGGCGCGATCGGCCCGACCACGCGCACCGCGACGATCTCACCGGACGTCAACGACCCCGGTGCCCGCAACATCACCTACGACCAGCTCGTCGAGGCCTACCTCGAGGCGGCCAACGGCCTCGTCGACGGCGGCTCGGACCTGCTGCTGATCGAGACCATCTTCGACTCGCTCAACGCCAAGGCTGCGATCTTCGCCGTCGAGACCCTCTTCGAGGAGCGTGGACGGCGCTGGCCGGTGGTCATCTCCGGCACCATCACCGACGCCTCCGGTCGCACGCTGTCCGGACAGACCACCGAGGCCTTCTGGAACGCCATGCGGCACGTGAAGCCGGTCGCGGTCGGCCTCAACTGCGCCCTGGGGGCGCCCGAGATGCGGCCCTACCTGGCCGAGATGGCGCGGATCTCCGACACCTTCGTGTCGGCGTACCCGAACGCCGGCCTGCCCAACGCCTTCGGTGAGTACGACGAGTCGCCGGAGCGGCAGGCCTCCTACATCGCCGAGTTCGCGGACGCGGGCCTGGTGAACATCGTCGGCGGGTGCTGCGGCACCACGCCGGAGCACATCGCCGAGATCGCCAAGGCGGTCGAGGGCAAGAAGCAGCGTGACCTGCACGCGATCGACGTGGCCACCCGGCTGTCCGGGCTGGAGCCGCTGAACATCACCGAGGACTCGCTCTTCGTGAACATCGGCGAGCGCACGAACATCACCGGTTCTGCCCGCTTCCGCAACCTGATCAAGGCCGAGGACTACGACACCGCCCTGTCGGTGGCGCTCCAGCAGGTCGAGGTCGGGGCGCAGGTCATCGACATCAACATGGACGAGGGCATGATCGACGGCGTCGCCGCGATGGACCGGTTCACCCGGTTGATCGCCGCAGAGCCGGACATCAGCCGTGTCCCGGTGATGATCGACTCCTCCAAGTGGGAGGTCATCGAGGCCGGCCTGAAGAACGTCCAGGGCAAGCCGATCGTGAACTCGATCTCGCTCAAGGAGGGCGAGGAGAAGTTCGTGCGCGAGGCACGGCTGTGCCGCAAGTACGGCGCGGCCGTCGTGGTGATGGCCTTCGACGAGGACGGCCAGGCCGACAATCTGGAGCGCCGCAAGGAGATCTGCGGGCGGGCCTACCGGATCCTGACCGACGAGGTCGGGTTCCCGCCCGAGGACATCATCTTCGACCCCAACTGCTTCGCCCTGGCCACGGGTATCGAGGAGCACGCCACCTACGGCATCGACTTCATCGAGGCCTGCGCGTGGATCAAGGAGAACCTGCCCGGGGTGCACATCTCCGGCGGTATCTCGAACGTGTCCTTCTCGTTCCGCGGCAACAACCCGGTGCGCGAGGCGATCCACGCGGTCTTCCTGTTCCACGCCATCAAGGCGGGGCTGGACATGGGCATCGTCAACGCCGGCGCGCTGGTGGTCTACGACGAGATCGACCCCGAGCTGCGCGAGCGGATCGAGGACGTCGTCCTCAACCGACGCCCCGACGCCGCCGAGCGACTGCTGGAGATCGCCGAGAAGTTCAACACCCAGGGCGAGACCGAGGACCCCAAGGCGGCCGAGTGGCGCAGCCTGCCGGTCCGCGAGCGGATCACGCACGCTCTGGTGAAGGGCCTGGACGCCGACGTCGAGACCGACACCGAGGAGCTCCGCGCCGAGATCGCGGCAGCCGGCGGTCGCCCGATCGAGGTCATCGAGGGCCCGCTGATGGACGGCATGAACGTGGTCGGCGACCTGTTCGGTTCCGGCAAGATGTTCCTGCCGCAGGTCGTGAAGTCGGCCCGCGTGATGAAGAAGGCCGTGGCCTACCTGCTGCCCTTCATCGAGGACGAGAAGCAGCCCGGCGACGAGGACCTGACCAACGGCACCATCGTGATGGCGACCGTCAAGGGCGACGTCCACGACATCGGCAAGAACATCGTCGGCGTCGTGCTGCAGTGCAACAACTACACCGTGATCGACCTCGGTGTGATGGTGCCTGCCCAGAAGATCCTGGACGCAGCCAAGGAGCACAACGCCGACATCATCGGCCTGTCCGGACTGATCACCCCGTCGCTGGACGAGATGGTCAACTTCGCCGTGGAGATGGAGCGGCAGGGTCTGGAGATCCCGCTGCTGATCGGTGGCGCGACGACGTCGCGTGCGCACACCGCGGTGAAGGTCTCGCCGCGGCGCGGTGGCCCGGTCGTCTGGGTCAAGGACGCCTCCCGCTCGGTTCCGGTGGCGGCTGCGCTGCTCTCCGACGCCCAACGTCCGGGGTTCCTCGAGGCCAACGAGGCCGACTACGAGGCGCTTCGGGAGCGGCACGCCCAGAAGCACGAGCGGCCGATGCTGACGCTGGAGAAGGCGCGCCAGAACCGCACCCCGGTCGAGTGGGACGGCTACGCCCCGCCGGCGCCGGCCCAGGGCCTCGGCGTGCGCGTGTTCAGCGACTACGACATCGCCGAGCTGCGCGAGTACATCGACTGGCAGCCGTTCTTCAACGCCTGGGAGATGAAGGGCAAGTTCCCCGACATCCTCAACAACCCGGCGTCGGGTGAAGCCGCCCGCAAGCTGTACGACGACGCGCAGGACATGCTCGACCGGCTCATCAAGGAGAAGTGGCTGACCGCCAACGGCGTGATCGGCTTCTTCCCGGCGAACGCGGTCGGCGACGACATCGAGGTCTACACCGACGAGTCACGCACCGAGGTCGCCCACGTGCTGCACAACCTGCGTCAGCAGGGCGAGCACCGCGACGGCGTCCCGAACCGGTCGCTGGGTGACTTCATCGCACCCAAGGCCACGGGGCTCGTCGACCACGTCGGTGCCTTCGCGGTCACCGCCGGGCTCGGGAGCCAGGACAAGATCGTGGAGTTCAAGGCAGCCCTGGACGACTACTCGGCGATCCTGCTGGAGTCCATCGCCGACCGCCTGGCCGAAGCCTTCGCCGAGCGCATGCACGAGCGGGTCCGGAAGGAGTTCTGGGGCTACGCCTCGGACGAGGACCTGGACAACGACGCCCTCATCGGGGAGCGGTACGTCGGCATCCGGCCGGCCCCCGGCTACCCGGCGTGCCCCGAGCACACCGAGAAGCGCACGCTCTGGGAGCTGCTCGACGTCGAGGCGAACGCCGGGATCGAGCTGACCGAGTCGATGGCGATGTGGCCGGGTGCTGCGGTCAGCGGCTGGTACTTCTCGCACCCGCAGTCGCAGTACTTCGTCGTGGGCCGGCTGGCCCAGGACCAGGTCGCCGACTACGCCTCCCGCAAGGGCTGGACGATGCAGGAGGCCGAGCGCTGGCTCGGGTCGAACCTCGGCTACAACCCTGAGGACTGAGCCTGCAGCCGTCCTGTTCGACATGGACGGCACCCTGGTCGACACCGAGCCGTACTGGATCGAGACCGAGTTCAACTTGGTCGCTGAGTTCGGTGGCACCTGGTCGATGGAGCACGCCCTGAACCTGGTCGGCAACGACCTGCTGGTCTCGGGGGCCTACATCCGCGAGCACGGCGGGGTCGACCTGGACCCGGCCGAGATCGTCGACCGGCTGCTGGACGGCGTGGTGTCGCGGGTGCGTCAGCAGGTGCCGTGGCAGCCGGGTGCGGTCGAGCTGCTCACCGCGCTCAACCTCGCCGGGGTGCCCTGCGGGCTGGTGACGATGTCGTGGCAGCGGTTCGTCGCGCCGATCCTGGAGGCGCTGCCGCCGAGCTCGTTCGCCACCGTCGTCACCGGTGACCGGGTCGAGCTGGGCAAGCCGCACCCCGAGCCGTACCTGCTCGCCGCGGCCGAGCTGGGCGTCGACCCGGCGGACTGCCTGGCGATCGAGGACTCGAACACGGGCGCGAAGTCAGCCGAAGCGGCCGGATGCACGGTCCTGGTGGTGCCGAACCACGTGCCGGTGCTGGAGGGGGAGCGGCGGGTGTTCCGCGACTCACTCGCCGGGCTCGACCTCGCCGGCCTCGCTCGCGTCTTCGCTGGTTGAGCCTGTCGAAACCACCGGTAGCGGGAGCAGCGTCCCGCCGAACTCGGGACAGTGCTCCTTGAACGAGCACCAGTCGCACAGCCGACTCTTGTTCGGGCGCCAGTCACCGGACTCGTGGGCTCGGGAGATCGCCTTCCAGAGGGCGTCGAGCTGGCGCTCGGTCGACCGGAGGTCCTGCTCGTCGGGGGAGTAGCTGACCATCTCGCCGTTGCCGAGGTAGATGAGCCGGAGCATCGCCGGGATGACCCCGCGGGTCTTCCAGATGACGAGCGCGTAGAAGCGCATCTGGAACAGCGCCTTGGCCTCGAAGCTCTCACCGGGGGACCGGCCCGTCTTGTAGTCGACCACCCTGATCGCGCCCGTCGGGGCAACGTCGACCCGGTCGACGAAGCCACGCAGCAGCAGCTTGGACTCCAGGAGCGTCTCGACGTAGAGCTCCCGCTCGGCCGGCTCCAGGACGGTGGGGTCCTCGAGGTCGAAGTACTTGCGCAGGACCGTCCGGCACGAGTCGAGCCAGGACGCCTGGGCCGCGGGGTCGCTGTCGGGCGCGAAGAGCTCCTCGGCCCGCTCGTCGTCGCCGAGCACGTACTCCCAGGCGCCGTCGATCATCGCCTCGGCGCGGTCCGGCGTCCGCTCGGCGGCCGGCAGGTCGAAGAGGTCCTCGAGGACCTTGTGCACCACAGTGCCGCGGACGGCGTCGGGCGACGGCGGTTCCGGGAGCCTGTCGATGGTGCGGTAGCGATACATCAGCGGGCAGGTCTTGAAGTCGCCGGCGCGGCTAGGGGACAGGGCGCCGACCACGTCCACCCCGTCGACCTCGGTCCCGTTGCGGACCTGCTCGGTCACCGACTTCGCCATGCCCCGAGCCTAGGCGTCCGGGTGGACAGTTCCGCGGACGGCTCGGCCGCGACCGGCGTCTATGCTTCCCGGCGTGGCCAGCATCGTCGTGATCCCGACGTACGACGAGGCGGAATCGGTGCTCGAGGCACTCGACCGTGTCCTCGCCGCAACCGATGCTCACGTGCTGGTCGTCGACGACTCCAGCCCGGACGGGACCGCCGACCTGGTGCGGGCACACGCCGCCTTCACCGACCGGGTGTTCCTGCTCGAGCGACCCGGCAAGGCCGGTCTCGGTGCGGCGTACCGGGCGGGGTTCTCCTGGGCCCGGGAGCGCGGCTACGCAGTCATCGGTCAGATGGACGCCGATCTCTCGCACCCACCGGAGGCGCTCGCCGGGATGCTGGCGGCCTCCCGCGGCAACGGCGGCTCGGCCGACCTCGTGATCGGCTCGCGCTACGTCCCGGGAGGCGGCACCGAGAACTGGCCGCTGAGCCGGCGGGTGATCTCGCGCGGCGGCAACCTCTACGTCCGCGTGGTGCTGCGGGTGCCGGTCCGGGACGCCACCGCCGGTTTCCGGGTGTGGGCGGCGGACGCGCTGGAGATCTGCCACGTCGCGCAGTCGCAGTCGACCGGCTATGCCTTCCAGGTCGAGAACACCTGGCGGGCGCAACGGGCCGGACTGGCGATCGAGGAGTACCCGATCACGTTCACCGAGCGCCGCCTCGGTCAGTCGAAGATGACGGCGACGATCGCCCGGGAGGCGATGGTCAGGGTGCTGGTGTGGCGGGTGAACGAGATTCGTCAGCGCCTTCGGACGACAGCTCGGCGGCTGCTGCGGCGGCGCTGACCGTCCCGGCGGTGAAGGTCCAGTACTTGTTCACCAGGAACGTCACCGGGGTCACCACGACGACCGCGATCAGCTGGCCCCAGTAGAGCCGGTTGCGCAGACCGGTGGTGTCGTCGAAGTACCCGTGCGGCAGCGAGATCGGCGAGTTCGGGTGCAGCAGCGCCGTGAGGACCGCGAGGTTGCCGACGAGCGCCACCAGACCGGTCAGGAGGAACGGCCAGTATTCCGTGAGCCAGGCAGCGTGCTTCGACGTGCGGAACGTCCACCAGCGGTTGAGCTGGAAGTTCCACAGGTTCGCGACCAGGAACGCGATCGTCGCGTACACGTGGTAGGTGCGGATGTTGAACCGGCTCCAGGGCAGGTTCACCGCGATCCCGTGCGGATCCGGCCCCAGCTTGTTGCACACGATGATCACCACGAGGTTGATCACGACGCCGGTACCGCCGACCAGTCCGAACTTCACCAGCTGGCGCATGCCGCGGTGCTGGAGCAGCCGCTCGGCGAGGGAGATCACGGACAGAGGCTACGGGTCGGAGACAAAGGTCCGCACGCTAGGTTTTCCTGGTGGCCCACCCTGATGCGCGACCGTCGAACCAGCCCCCGGGCAGCGTCCGGCTGGGCTCGGTGTTCGGGGTGGACGTCTTCGTCCGGGCCTCGTGGTTCGTGATCGCCCTGGTGATCGCCTCGCTGCTGGAGCCGCGGATCGAGCAGGTGCACCCGGGACTGGGCATCTGGAAGTACGTCGCCGGGGTCGGCTACGCGATGCTCCTGTACGGCTCGATCCTGCTGCACGAGATGTCGCACGCGGTAGTCGCGCAGCGGGCGGGACTGCCGGTCCGGTCGATCACGCTGGAGTTCCTGGGCGGCAGCACCCACATCGACGCCGAGGCGAAGAGCGCCGGGCAGGAGTTCCGGATCGCCGTCGTCGGCCCGATCACCTCCCTTGCGGTCGGCGGGCTGGCGCTGCTGGTCCTGGTCTGGACGAATCCGTCCGGTCTGACCGAGCTGGCGATCCAGGGCCTGGCCGGGACCAACCTGGTCGTCGGCGTCCTGAACCTCATCCCGGGTCTGCCGCTGGACGGTGGTCGGGTCCTGCGGGCCGCGGTCTGGCAGCTGCGCGGGAACATGCACACCGGGACGATCGTGGCCGCCTGGGGCGGTCGCATCACGGCGGTGCTCGCGCTGGGCTACCCGTTCGTCTCCGAGCCTCTGTTCGGCGTCCGCCCACGGGTCTTCGACTACGTCTTCGCCTTCATGATCTTCTGGTTCCTCTGGTCTGCGGCGAACTTCTCGCTGGCGAGCGCCCAGATCCGGCGCCGGCTGCCGGCGCTCCAGGCCCGCCCGCTCGCGCGCCGCGTGGTCGTCGTACCGGACGAGCTCTCCGTTGCCGAGGCCGTACGTCGGGCGCAGGACGCGGGCGCCGGCGGGATGGCGGTCCACGACAGCGACGAGCGTCTGACCGGCATCGTGAACGAGACCGCACTGCTCTCCATCCCCGAGGAACGGAGGCCGTGGGTCCCGGTCAGCTCGGTGACGCGTAGCCTCTCCGACGGCCTGGTGCTGCCGGCCGACCTGACCGGGGAGGACCTGGTCCGGGCGATGGCACGAACTCCGGCCACCGAGTACCTCCTCGTCGAGGCCGACGGATCGCTCTACGGTCTGCTGGTCACCACCGACGTGGACGCCGCCTTCGACGCAGGAGCCCACCGATGACCGAGAACAGCACCCCCGACGAGTCCTGGTCCGGGGTGAGCCGCGGGCCGCTGCGGGCCGGGGAGTGGGTCCGGCTGGTCGACGGCAAGGGCCGTCGGCACAACATCTGCCTCGAGTCCGGCAAGCAGTTCCACACCAACCGCGGCGGGATCGAGCACGACGACCTGATCGGGCGCGACGAGGGCTTCACCATCACCTCGACCTCGGGCGGGGAGTACCTGGTCTTCCGGCCCCTGCTCAGCGAGTTCGTGGTCTCGATGCCGCGCGGCGCGGCGGTCGTCTACCCCAAGGACGCGGCCCAGATCGTCGCCATGGCCGACATCTTCCCGGGCGCCCGCGTCGTCGAGGCCGGCGTCGGCTCCGGCGCGCTGACCTGCTCGCTGCTGCGCGCCGTCGGCCCGGGCGGACGGGTGTCCTCCTTCGAGCGGCGCGAGGAGTTCGCCGCGGTCGCGCGCAAGAACGTCACCCAGTTCTTCGCGGGAGACCACCCGGCGTGGGAGCTCACCGTCGGTGACCTGGTCGAGGCGCTGCCGGGCGTCGAGGCACCCGCCTCGGTCGATCGGGTGGTCCTCGACATGCTGGCGCCCTGGGAGTGCGTGGACGCCGTGGCGGAGGTCCTGGTGCCCGGCGGCATCGTCGTCGCCTACGTGGCCACCACCACCCAGCTCGGCCGGACGGTGGAGACCTTGCGCGCCCACGGCGAGTTCACCGAGCCGCAGCCCTGGGAGACCCTGGTCCGCGAGTGGCACGTCGAGGGCCTCGCGGTCCGGCCCAGCCACAAGATGAACGGGCACACCGGGTTCCTGGTGACCGCGCGACGGATGGCACCGGGCAACCCGGCACCGCGCAAGAAGCGTCGCCCGGCGCCCGGCGCGTACGGCGAGGACTACTCGGGTCCGCGTCCGGCTGACGTCCTCGACGAGCAGGCCGGCGGGTCGCCTGCCTGAGTAGACAGGTTCCCGGGGGGTGGTTAGACCACCTGGGCCGATGTATCAGTTTCACTACACCGTGACCAACACGTGTCGAATCTCATGGGTGAGGAGCACGCCCCGCAGGTAGGGTCGTAAAAAGATCGCTCCCGTGGAGGTGAGTCCCGATGACAGGCGCAGGCGCTGAAGGACAGGACACCGCGCAGTTGCTCAGCCAGGTCTCGTACTTGGAGGCCGAGGTGGGGGAGCTGCGCCGGCGGCTCGCGGCTGCCTCTGACGGTGCCCCCGAGGGTTCCCGCCTCCTCGACCAGCGCCTCATCGACACCCAGCGCTCCCTTGCCGCGGTCACCGCGCAGAACGAGCGCCTCGCCAGCACGCTGCGCGAGGCCCGCGACCAGATCGTCACGCTCAAGGAGGAGGTCGACCGGCTCGCCCAGCCGCCGACCGGCTTCGGCACCTTCCTGGCACGCAACGAGGACGACTCGGTCGACGTCTTCACCGGCGGCCGCAAGCTGCGCGTCACGGTCAGCCCCGCCGTCGACCTCGACACCCTGACCAAGGGTCAGGAGGTCATGCTCAACGAGGCCCTGAACGTCGTCGCCGCCCTCGAGTTCGAAGAGGTCGGTGAGGTGGTGATGTTCAAGGAGCTGCTCGCCGACGGCCTGCGCGCCCTGGTCATCGCCAACGCCGACGAGGAGCGGGTCGTGCGGCTCGCCTACCCGCTGCTCCAGGAGAAGTTGCGCGCCGGCGACTCCCTGCTGCTGGACGCCAAGTCCGGCTACGTCTACGAGAAGGTGCCGAAGTCCGAGGTCGAGGAGCTCGTCCTCGAGGAGGTCCCGGACATCGACTACAACGCGATCGGTGGCCTGGGCAACCAGATCGACCAGATCCGCGACGCGGTCGAGCTGCCCTACCTGCACCCCGAGCTCTTCAAGGAGCACCAGCTCAAGCCGCCGAAGGGCGTGCTGCTCTACGGACCTCCCGGCTGCGGCAAGACGCTGATCGCCAAGGCGGTCGCGAACTCGCTGGCCAAGAAGGTCGCCGCGAAGACGGGTCAGGAGGGCAAGAGCTACTTCCTGAACATCAAGGGCCCCGAGCTGCTCAACAAGTACGTCGGCGAGACCGAGCGGCACATCCGCCTGGTCTTCCAGCGTGCTCGTGAGAAGGCTTCCGAGGGCACCCCGGTCATCGTGTTCTTCGACGAGATGGACTCGCTGTTCCGCACCCGCGGCTCCGGCGTCTCCTCGGACGTGGAGAACACGATCGTCCCGCAGCTGCTCAGCGAGATCGACGGCGTCGAGCTGCTGGAGAACGTCCTGGTCATCGGTGCCTCGAACCGCGAGGACATGATCGACCCGGCCATCCTGCGCCCCGGTCGCCTGGACGTGAAGATCAAGATCGAGCGCCCCGACGCCGAGTCGGCCCGCGACATCTTCTCCAAGTACCTGCTGGCCGACCTGCCGCTGCACGCCGACGACCTCGCCGAGTTCGGTGGGGACCGGAACGCCTGCGTCGCCGGCATGATCACCGCCACGGTCGAGCGGATGTACACCGAGACCGAGGAGAACCGGTTCCTCGAGGTCACCTACGCCAACGGCGACAAGGAGGTCCTGTACTTCAAGGACTTCAACTCCGGCGCGATGATCCAGAACATCGTGGACCGGGCGAAGAAGATGGCGATCAAGGACCTGCTCGACAACGACCAGAAGGGTCTCCGCGTCCAGCACATGCTCCAGGCGTGCGTGGACGAGTTCAAGGAGAACGAGGACCTGCCGAACACGACCAACCCGGACGACTGGGCCCGCATCTCCGGCAAGAAGGGCGAGCGGATCGTCTTCATCCGCACGCTCATCACCGGCAAGCAGGGCACCGAGCCGGGTCGCTCGATCGACACGGTCGCCAACACGGGTCAGTACCTGTAAGCACGTCTCGGCTCGGGCCGACCAGCGAACCGATAGCGTTCGAGGTATGAGCGTGCGTCGGGTGATGGGCACCGAGACCGAGTTCGGCATCTCGGTCGTCGGGCAGCCGCACGCCAATCCGATGGTCGCCAGCACCCGTCTGGTGAACGCCTACGCCAGCGCGGAGCTGCACGTCCGGCGCGCGCGCTGGGACTTCGAGGAGGAGTCGCCGCTGCGAGACGCCCGCGGCTTCGATCTCGCCCGCGAGCTGGCCGACCCGAGCCAGCTGACCGACGAGGACATGGGTCTGGCGAACGTCATCCTCACCAACGGCGCCCGCCTGTACGTCGACCACGCGCACCCCGAGTACTCCACGCCCGAGGTCACCAACCCGATGGCCGCGGTCCTCTGGGACAAGGCGGGGGAGCAGGTCGCGCTCGACGCCTGCCGGTTCGCCTCGGTGGCCGGCGAGCCGGACATCGTGCTCTACAAGAACAACACCGACAACAAGGGCGCCTCCTACGGTGCGCACGAGAACTACCTGATGAAGCGGTCCACCCCGTTCGGGGAGATCGTCCGGCACCTGATCCCGTTCTTCGTGAGCCGCCAGGTGGTCTGCGGCGCCGGACGGGTCGGCATCGGTCAGGACGGCCGCCAGCACGGCTTCCAGATCGCCCAGCGCGCGGACTTCTTCGAGGTCGAGGTCGGGCTGGAGACCACGCTCAAGCGGCCGATCATCAACACCCGCGACGAACCGCACGCGGACCCCGAGAAGTACCGCCGGCTGCACGTGATCATCGGGGACGCGAACCTCTCGGAGATCTCGGCGTACCTGAAGATGGGCACCACCGCGCTGGTGCTCGACATGATCGAGAACCGGTTCATCAAGAAGGACCTGACGGTCTCGCACTCCGTCGCCTCGCTGCGCGCGGTCTCGCACGACCCGACGCTGACCCACCTGCTCGAGCGCGAGGACGGCAGCACCCTGACCGCGGTCCAGCTCCAGTGGGAGTACTTCCACCTGGCCAGCGAGTACGTCGCCGAGCGGGACGGCAACGCCGTCGACCAGGAGACCGCGGCGGTGCTGGAGCGCTGGGAGTCGGTGCTGACCCGGCTCGAGCGGGACCCGCGCGAGTGCGCGACCGAGCTGGACTGGGTGGCCAAGCTGAGCCTGCTGGAGTCCTACCGCGACCGAGACGGCCTGGACTGGGACGACGCCAAGCTGCACCTGATCGACCTCCAGTACGCCGACCTGCGCCCGGAGAAGGGCCTGTACCACCGCCTGGTCCGTCTGGGCCGGATGCAGCGACTGCTCGACGACGACGCCGTGACCGCCGCGATGCACGACCCGCCGGAGGACACCCGGGCCTACTTCCGGGGCCGCTGCCTGGACAAGTACCCGGACAGCATCGCCGCCGCGTCCTGGGACTCGGTGATCTTCGACCTTCCCGGTCACGACTCGCTCCAGCGGGTCCCGACCATCGATCCGCTGCGCGGAAGCAAAGCGCACGTCGGGGAGTTGATCGAGCAGAGTGAGACCGCTCTCGCACTTTTCTCAGCCCTGACTCGATAGGGTCGATACAAGAAGGAGAGGAGACGCTGATGGCACAGGAGCACAAGCAGCCGCGCAAGCAGACCGAGTCCGAGGAGCAGGTCGAGGAGTCGACCGGTTCCGACGTCGCCGAGCGCAAGGAGCAGCTCGACGAGGACATCGACGCGATCCTGGACGAGATCGACGACGTGCTCGAGGTCAACGCGGAGGACTTCGTGAAGTCGTTCATCCAGAAGGGCGGCCAGTGAGCGAGCCTCGTCTCTCCGACGCCTTCCTGACCCCCGGGACCTCCTCCTTCGCCGACTTCCTCGGCGCGGTGGCTCCGGAACTCCTCCCTGCCCGCCGGGCGCTCCCGGCCGTGAACGCCGGTGACCTCGCCCCGCACGGCACCACGATCGTGGCGGCGACCTTCACCGACGGTGTGGTGATGGCCGGTGATCGGCGCGCCACGATGGGCAACGTCATCGCCCAGCGCGACATCGAGAAGGTCTTCCCGGCCGACGAGTTCTCCTGCGTCGGCATCGCGGGTACCGCGGGCCTCGCGGTCGAGATGGTCCGGCTGTTCCAGACCGAGCTCGAGCACTACGAGAAGATCGAGGGCAGCACCCTCTCCATGGACGGCAAGGCCAACCGGCTCTCCGCCCTGATCCGCAACAACCTGGCGATGGCGATGCAGGGCCTGGCGGTCGTGCCGCTGTTCGCCGGTTACGACAAGCGCGCCTCCCAGGGCCGGATCTTCAGCTACGACGTCACCGGCGGGCGCTACGAGGAGACGGCGTTCCACTCGGTCGGTTCCGGCTCGATGTTCGCCCGCGGCTCGCTGAAGAAGCTCTACCGCGACGACTTCGACGCCACCCAGTGCGTCACCGCGGCCGTCCAGGCGCTCTACGACGCCGCCGACGACGACTCCGCGACCGGCGGACCTGACCTGACCCGCCGGATCTTCCCGGTCGTGCACGTGATCACCGGCGACGGCCAGCGGCGCGTCCCCGAGGCCGAGGTGGCCGCGATCGCCGACCAGGTGGTCGCCGCCCGGATGATCCGCCCCGACGGCCCCAACGCGGCCCTGAGCTGAGAGGACTGAGCAGACATGTCGATGCCGTTCTACGTAAGTCCTGAGCAGCTGATGAAGGACCGGGCCGACTTCGCCCGCAAGGGCATCGCCCGCGGTCGGTCGGTCGCCGTGGTCCAGTACGCCGACGGGGTCGTGTTCGTCAGCGAGAACCCGTCCGCCGCGCTGCACAAGGTGAGCGAGATCTACGACCGGATCGCCTTCGCCGCGGTCGGTCGCTACAACGAGTTCGAGAACCTCCGGATCGCCGGCGTACGACTGGCCGACCTGCGCGGGTACTCCTACGACCGACGCGACGTCACCGGACGCGGGCTGGCGAACGCCTACGCGCAGACGCTGGGCACGATCTTCTCCTCCGGCGGCGAGAAGCCCTACGAGGTCGAGATCTTCGTGGCCGAGGTCGGGGACACGGCCGCGGAGGACCAGATCTACCGGCTCACCTACGACGGCCAGGTCGCCGACGTGAACAGCTACGGGGCGATGGGTGGCGACGCCGAAGCCGTCGGCGGGTACCTCGCCGAGAACTTCTCCGAAGGGCTGGGCCTGGACGCGGCGGTCCGGCTGGCCGTCGCGGCGCTCGGGCACTCCTCGACCGAGGACCGGTCCATCCCGGCCGACGACCTGGAGGTCGCGGTGCTGGACCGCAGCCGCACCCAGCCGCGGAAGTTCCGGCGCCTCGACGGCGATTCCCTCACCGGGATGCTGGCGGGGACCTAGGCTGGTTGGTGTGGACCGGCGGATCTTCGGGATCGAGAACGAGTACGGCGTCACCTGCACCTTCAAGGGGCAGCGGCGTCTCTCGCCGGACGAGGTCGCCCGCTACCTGTTCCGCAAGGTCGTCAGCTGGGGTCGCAGCAGCAACGTCTTCCTGCGCAACGGTGCCCGGCTCTACCTGGACGTGGGCAGCCACCCCGAGTACGCCACCCCCGAGTGCGACGACATCGTCGACCTGGTCACCCATGACAAGGCGGGGGAGCGGATCCTCGAGGGCCTGCTGATCGACGCCGAGCGTCGGCTGCACGACGAGGGCATCTCCGGGGACGTCTACCTCTTCAAGAACAACACCGACTCGGCCGGCAACTCCTACGGCTGCCACGAGAACTACCTGGTCAGCCGCAACGGGGAGTTCTCCAAGCTCGCCGACGTGCTGATCCCGTTCCTGGTCACGCGCCAGGTCATCTGCGGGGCCGGCAAGGTCATCCAGACCCCGCGCGGGGCGTCGTACTCGATGAGCCAGCGTGCCGAGCACATCTGGGAGGGCGTCTCCAGCGCCACCACCCGGTCCCGTCCGATCATCAACACCCGCGACGAGCCGCACGCGGACGCCGAGCGGTTCCGTCGGCTGCACGTCATCGTGGGCGACTCGAACATGAGCGAGACCACCACGATGCTCAAGGTGGCCAGCTGCGACCTGGTGCTGCGAATGATCGAGGAGGGCGTGGTGATGCGCGACCTCACCATGGAGAACCCGATTCGGGCCATCCGCGAGATCTCGCACGACATGACCGGGCGCAAGAAGGTGCTGCTGGCAAACGGCCGCGAGGCCAGCGTGCTGGAGATCCAGACCGAGTACCTGTCGCGGGCGCGCGACTTCGTCGACCGGCGCGAGCTGCACACCCCGGTCATCGAGCGCACCCTGGACCTCTGGGAGCGCGGCCTGAAGGCCGTCGAGTCCGGTGACCTGTCGCTGGTCGAGCGGGAGATCGACTGGGTGATCAAGTGGAAGCTCATCGAGCGCTACCGCACCCAGAACGACCTCTCGCTGGGACACCCGCGGATCGCCCAGCTGGACCTGGCCTACCACGACATCCACCGCGACCGCGGGCTCTACTACCTGCTGGAGAAGCGGGGGGCGGTGGCCCGGGTGACCAACGACCTCGACGTGTTCGCCGCCAAGTCGGTGCCGCCGCAGTCCACCCGGGCACGGCTGCGCGGCAACTTCATCAAGCGCGCTCAGGAGCGCCGGCGCGACTTCACCGTCGACTGGGTGCACCTCAAGCTCAACGACCAGGCGCAGCGGACCGTCCTGTGCAAGGACCCGTTCCGGTCCCACGACGAGCGCGTGGAGAGGCTCATTGAGGGGATGTGAGCGCGGCGTCGCCGGGGTGCTGGTCGGCGCGCTCGTCCTGCTGGCGTCCGCCTGCTCGGGATCAGTGCGGCAGGGCGATCTCCAGGATTCCGAGAGCGTCATCACCGGGCTCACAGTCGCCGGCCAGCCCGGGACGGCCCCGACGGTGCGGATGCGCACCCCGCTCAAGGTCGACGACACCACCTCCGGGGTGACGGTGACCGGTACCGGCGCCCCGATCCAGGTGGACCAGCTGTTCGTTCTCGAGCTCACCCTGTACGACGCCCGGACCGGCAAGCTCGCCTTGTCGACGTACGACACCGGAGTCGCGGTGGCCGCGAAGAGCTCGGACGACCGGTTGTTCCCGGCGCTCAGCGACGCCCTGGTCGGCGTCCGGCAGGGCAGCCGGCTCGTCCTGGCCGCCACCGCCGCTGACGCCTTCGCGACGGGTGGAGTACCTCCCAAGGGTGTGCGCCGCGACGACCCGGTGGTCGTGGTGGCCGACGTGGTGGCGGTTCCGCCGGCCACCGTCCTGAAGGTGATCGACGGGACGGCGGTCACTCCGGCGGCCGGCACCCCTGCGCCGGTGGTGTCCGCAGGACTGGTGGCGGGGATCGACTTCACCGGCGTACGCCGTCCCGCCAAGCCGGTCGCCCAGGTCCTGGTGCAGGGGAGCGGCCCGGCCATCGCGGCCCACGACCTGGTCACGGTGCACTTCGTCGCCCAGCGCTCCCGGCAGCACGACCCGTTCGAGGACACCTTCTTCAAGGAGCCGGAGCAGGTGGCCATCGGAGCGGGTACGGCACCCGCAGCATGGGACCAGCTGCTGGTCGGTGTCCACCGGGGCTCGCGCCTGGTCCTCTACGGACCCGACGGGAATGGCATGATCGCCTGGGTGGTCGACGTGCTGGGTGTGAGCTGAAGGGGTCGGGATGAGGAAGGTGGCTGCGTGACCGCATCGAAGTCGGAACGACTTCTGAACTTGGTGATCATGCTGCTGGTGTCGCGGAACTACGTCACGAAGGAACGGATCCGTGACGTGATCGAGGGCTACCAGGGAGCCTCCGACGAGGCCTTCGAGAAGATGTTCGAGCGCGACAAGGCCGAGCTGCGTGCGCTCGGCATCCCGCTGGAGCTCGGCTACGTGGACAAGTTCTTCGAGGACGAGCAGGGCTACCGGATCGCCCGCAACGCCTTCGAGCTTCCCGACCTGAACCTGGAGCCGGACGAGGTCGCGGTGCTGGGCCTCGCTGCCCGGGTCTGGCAGCACGCGGGTCTGGCGTCGGTGACCTCGGACGCGCTGGTCAAGCTCCGCGCCGCCGGGTACGACGTCGACCGGGACGCCCTGGACGTGCTGCAGCCGACGGTCGCGGCCGACGAGCCTGCCTTCGACACCATGTGGGAGATGACGATCAGCCGGACCCCGGTGCGGTTCCACTACAAGCGCCCGTCCGAGACCGAGACGACGCTGCGGCACCTCGAGCCGTGGGGGGTGGTGACCTCCAAGGAGCGCTGGTACGTGATCGGGCACGACCGCGACCGGGAGCAGGTCCGGATGTTCCGGCTCAGCCGGATCGAGGGTGACGTGGTCGCGGACGGGAAGCCCGGAGCGTTCACCGTGCCGGAAGGCACCGACATCCGAGCGTTGACGACCGGTCTCACGCCGACCCGGTCGACCACGACCGCGACCGTGCTCGCCCGCAAGGGGAGTGCGGTGTTCCTGCGCCGCCGTGCGCTCTCGGTCGTCGAGGACGTTCCGGGGCCGGACACCGAGACACCGTGGGACCGGCTCGAGGTCAGCACGTACTCGCACCGCGAGCTGGCCGAGGACGTCCGCGGGCACCTCGGCGACGTGGTGGCGGTCGAACCGCCCGAGCTGCGCGCGATGGTCGCCGACTCGCTGTCCGAGCTGATCGGGGTGGACCAGTGAGCGGGGCATCCACCCGGGACCAGCTGTCCCGGCTGCTCGCGCTCGCGCCCTACCTGCAGACCCGCGGGGAGGTACCGCTGTCGGAGGTCGCCGCCGACTTCGGGGTGACCAGCGCCCAGATGCTCAAGGACCTCCGCGTCCTGTACCTGTGCGGGCTGCCCGGCTTCGGGCCCGGCGAGCTCATCGACATCAACGTCGAGGCGCTGGAGAGCGACCCCGAGGGCCTGGTCCGGATCGACAACGCGGACTACCTGGCTCGACCGCTGCGCCTGGGCAGCAGCGAGGCGACGGCGCTGATCGTGGCGCTGCGGGCGCTGCTGGACTCGAGCACGGTCGCCTCCCGCGAGGTCGTCGAACGGACCCTGGCCAAGCTCGAGACCGCGACCGAGGAGGGCGCCACGCCGCTGGTCGACGTACGGGTCCCGGAGCCGCCGCCGGCGCTCAAGCAGGCGCGGGACAGCCTCGCCCGGGCCATCACCTCCGACCGGCAGGCACGGTTGGGCTACCTCGTGCCGACCCGCGACGAGGTCACCGAGCGCGTCGTCGACCCGATCGCGCTGCTCCAGAACGACGGCAAGACCTACCTGGACGCCTGGTGCCACCTGGCCGACGACCGCCGGCTGTTCCGGGTTGACCGGATCACCGCCGTGGAGGTCCTCGACTCGCCCCGCGCGGTGCCGGACCTGGAACCGCGCGATCTCGCCGAGGGCCTGTTCGAGGCCAGCCCGGACGACCTGGTGGTGCGTCTGCGCCTCAGCCCGCAGATGCGGTGGTTCGCGGAGTACTACCCGGTGCTGACCACCGCGGAGACGCCCGAGGGCGGTCTGGAGGTCACCCTCGCGGTCTCCGACGAGCGCTGGCTGCTGCGGCTGGCCCTGCGTTTCGGCGGCGGTCTGCGCGTGCTGGAGCCCGCTGACCTGGACGAACGGGTCCGGGCCGTGGCACGGGATGCGCTCCGGTTGCAGCAGGCCACGGCGTAGGATGAGGGCGGACGGTGCCCCGTACTCCCAGTCGGGCACCCGGACGGAATGAGGCACGGCAGTGTTCAGGCAAATCGGACCCACCGAGATCATCATCATCCTCGCAGTGGTCATCCTGCTGTTCGGCGGCAAGAAGCTGCCCGAGCTCGCCCGTGGTTCCGGTCGCGCACTGCGGATCTTCAAGGCCGAGACCAAGGGCCTGATGGACGAGGACGACGAGACGCCGACCACCCCCAAGCCGATCGAGGCGCGTGAGGTCGAGGCCACCCCGACCCAGGCGGACGCCGAGACGCAGGCCAAGCCCACCGACTGACGGATCGGGGCGCAGCGGTGTCGTTCGTGGGTGCACTGCGCCTTTTTCAGATCCAGACCAAACCCACCGGCGAGGGCGGCCGGATGGCGCTGGCCGACCACTTCCGGGAGCTCCGTGCCCGGCTGATGCGGTCGTTGCTCGTCCTGATCGTCGTCACGATCGTGGCGTTCTTCTTCTACGACCAGCTCCTCGACCTGTTCGTGCACCCGTACAACCAGGCCGTCGACATGCTCGGCGGCAAGCGCAAGGTCGACTCCTCGATCGTGCTCTCGGGCATCGCCGCCGGTCTGATGCTGCAGCTGAAGCTCTGCGCGACTGCCGGCGTGGTCGTCAGCAGCCCGTACTGGCTGTACCAGATCTGGGCGTTCGTCCTGCCGGGCCTCCACCCCAAGGAGAAGAAGTGGACCCGGGTCTTCGTGGCCATCGCGGGTCCGCTGTTCCTGCTGGGCGTGGCCGTGGGCTACTACGTCCTGCCCGCCGGCCTGAAGTTCCTGATCTCGCTCAACACGCCCGCTGACTTCACCAACCTCAACAACTTCAACGACTTCTACACCTTCGTCATCCGGACCCTGCTGGTCTTCGGCATCTCCTTCGAGATCCCGCTGTTCGTGGTGCTGCTCAACCTGGTGGGGGTCGTGACCGGTGCCCAGCTGGCGCGCTACCGCTCCTGGATCATCGTGGGCGTCTTCGTCTTCGCCGCGGTGGCGACCCCGTCGACCGACCCGTTCTCGATGACCCTGCTCGCCGTCCCGATGACGGTCCTGTTCCTCGTCTCCGAGGTCATCGCTCGGGTGCTCGACCGCCGCAAGAGCCGCCGCCGGGCCGAGGAAGAAGCCGGGCTCGACGACGACACCGCGTCGGCGCTCTGAGCGGCCCGTCGCCGGATAGGGTTCGAGCGTGACCGTGATCGCTGTCCTGACCAATCCCACCTCCGGCAAGGGCCGCGGCGGGCGCATCGGCGACGTCGTGCACAGCCGGCTCTCCGACACCGGCTACCAGGTGCGTGCCCTGCAGGGCCGTGACGGCGACGAAGCGCTGGACCTGGCCCGCCAGTGTGTCGAGGACCAGGTCGAGACCCTGGTGGTCATCGGCGGCGACGGCATGGTGCACCTCGCCGTGCAGGCACTCGCCGGTTCGCAGACCCGCCTGGGCCTGGTCCCGGCCGGCACCGGCAACGACGTGGCCCGCGCGCTCGGCCTGCCCCGCAAGGACGCCGAGGCGGCCACCGACGTCATCATCGGGGGCAAGGAGCGGGCGATCGACCTGGCCAAGGCCGGTCACAAGTACTACGTGACCGTGCTCGCGGCCGGTTTCGACGCGATCGTCAACGAGCGCGCCAACGAGATGACCTGGCCGAAGGGCCAGATGCGCTACAACCTGGCCACGCTGGCCGAGCTGCGCACCTTCAGCCCGATCCCGTACGTGATCGAGGTCGACGGCGAGCAGCAGCGGTTCGAGGCGATGATGGTGGCGGTCGGCAACAGCGAGTCGTTCGGTGGCGGGATGCGGATCACCGAGGGAGCCGTCATCGACGACGGCATCCTGGACGTCGTCGCGATCATGCCGATGAGCAAGCTCGAGCTGATCCGGACCTTCCCCAAGCTGTTCAGCGGCACCCACGTCCAGCACCCCAAGTACCGGCACTGGGCGGGCAAGGTCGTCACCGTGGCCGCACCCGGGATCACCGCCTACGCCGACGGCGAGCGGATGTCCGCGCTCCCGCTCACGGTCGAGGTCGCGCCGGCGGCGCTGCGCGTCCTGGTCCCATGACCGCCTCGGACCCGACGCCCGCGGACCAGTACGCGCGGTACCGCCGGAACAAGGACCACCCGCAGGTCGCCGACTTCACCTCGCACTACGACTTCCCGCTCGACGACTTCCAGCTGCGCGCCTGCCGGGTGCTCGAGGACGGGCACTCCGTCCTGGTCGCGGCTCCCACCGGGTCCGGCAAGACGATCGTGGGCGAGTTCGCCGTCCACCTGGCTCTCGGCAGCGGGCGCAAGTGCTTCTACACCACGCCGATCAAGGCGCTGTCGAACCAGAAGTTCAACGACCTGGTGGAGCGCTACGGCGCCGAGAACGTCGGACTGCTCACCGGGGACAACAGCATCAACGGCGACGCCCCGGTCGTGGTGATGACCACCGAGGTGCTCCGCAACATGCTGTACGCCGGATCGCGGACCCTGACCGGCCTCGGCTACGTCGTGATGGACGAGGTGCACTACCTCGCCGATCGATCCCGCGGCGCGGTCTGGGAGGAAGTGATCATCCACCTGCCCGACTCGGTGGCCCTGGTCTCGCTCTCTGCGACCGTGAGCAACGCCGAGGAGTTCGGGGAGTGGCTCGGCACCGTGCGCGGCGAGACCGTGACGATCGTCGAGGAGAAGCGGCCGGTGCCGCTGTACCAGCACGTGCTCGTGGGCAGGAAGATGTTCGACCTGTTCGCCGATGGACCCACCGCTCCGCAGGAGGGCACGGTGAACCCGCAGCTGCTCCGGGTGGCCCGCGACGACTACATGGCGGGCCGGATGCGGGACCGGCGCTCGCCCAAGGGTCAGCGGCGACCCGACCGCGCACGCCAGAGCGGGAACGGCCGCCGGGTCTGGGTGCCGAGTCGCGCCGACGTGGTGGAGCAGCTTGACCGCGCCGGACTGCTCCCCGCGATCGTGTTCATCTTCAGCCGGGTCGGCTGCGACGCAGCAGTCCAGCAGTGCCTCAACGCGAACCTGCGCCTGACCACTCCGGAGGAGCGCGACGAGATCCTCGCATTCGTCGAGGAGCACTGCTCGAACCTGCCGGACGAGGACCTCCAGGTGCTCGGCTACCACGAGTTCCTCGACGGCCTCACCCGCGGCATCGCCGCGCACCACGCCGGGATGCTGCCGACGTTCAAGGAGTGCGTGGAGGAGCTGTTCCTGCGTGGCCTGTGCCGGGTGGTCTTCGCCACCGAGACCCTGGCCCTGGGCATCAACATGCCGGCCCGGTCGGTCGTCATCGAGAAGCTGTCGAAGTGGAACGGCGAGACCCACGCCGACATCACGCCGGGGGAGTACACCCAGCTGACCGGACGCGCCGGTCGCCGCGGGATCGACGTCGAGGGCCACGGGGTGGTGCTCTACCAGCCCGGCCTGGAGCCCAAGTCGGTCGCCGGCCTCGCCTCGACCCGCACGTACCCGCTCCGGTCCTCCTTCGCGCCGTCGTACAACATGGCGGTCAACCTGGTGCACCAGTTCGGCCGGGAGCGTGCGCGCGAGCTCCTGGAGTCCTCCTTCGCCCAGTTCCAGGCCGACAAGGCCGTCGTCGGCCTGGCCCGCCAGCTGCGGAAGAGCGACGACGCCCTGGACGGGTACGCGGACTCCGCGAAGTGCCACCTCGGCGACTTCGGCGAGTACGCCCGGCTGCGCCGCGAGCTGTCCGACACCGAGGCGGGGCTGGCGAAGTCTCGCCGGCACGACAAGCGCGCCGAGGTGATCGCCTCCCTGGACGCGCTGCGCCCCGGCGACGTGATCGAAGTGCCGGCCGGCCGCTTCTCCGGGATGGCCGTCGTCATCGACCCCGGCAACCAGGGGGACCGGGAAGGCCCACGCCCCTACGTCCTGACCGCGGACCGGCACGCGCGGCGGCTGAGCCTGGTCGACTTCCCGACCCCGGTGACTGCCTTCGACCGGATGCGCATCCCGAAGACGTTCAACGGCCGCAACCCGCAGTCGCGCCGGGACCTGGCGAGCGCGCTGCGGTCGCGGACGCACAACTTCACCCCGCCGCCGCCCAGCCGCCGCGGCGCCACCGGTACGCCGTCAGGGGAGGGTTCGGCCAAGATCGAGGAGCTGCGGCAGCGGCTGCGCGACCACCCGTGCCACAGCTGTCCGGAGCGCGAGGACCACGCCCGCTGGATGGAGCGCTGGTACAAGCTCGACCGGGACGCCAAGACGCTGCGACGGCGCATCGAGCAGCGCACCAACACCATCGCGCGGCAGTTCGACCGGATCTGCGAGGTGCTGACCGCGCTGGAGTACCTGGACGGGGACACCGTCACCAAGCGCGGCAAGGCGCTGATGCGGATCTACAACGAGCTCGACCTGCTGACGGCCGAGTCGCTCCGGGCCGGGCTCTGGAAGGACCTCGACCCGAGCCAGCTGGCGGCCGTGCTGTCCACGCTGGTCTTCGAGTCACGGAAGGCTGACGACACCGCGGCGCCGCGGATCCCGGGCAGCAAGGTCCGCGACGTGCTCAAGGAGATGACCTCCCTCTGGTCCGACCTGGACGCGCTGGAGCGCGAGCACAAGCTGGAGCAGTTGCGGGAGCCTGATTTCGGGTTCGCCTGGGCGGCGTTCCGGTGGGCCGAGGGTGACGACCTCGACGAGGTGCTCGACGCCACGGGTCTGGCCGCCGGTGACTTCGTCCGTTGGGTCAAGCAGCTGCTCGACCTCGCCGGTCAGATCGGGGACGCGGCCGGGGACCCGGTGCTCCGGGACAACGCTCGCGAGGCCACCGAGCGGTTGCGCCGGGGAGTGGTCGCCTACAGCTCGGTCAGCGACTAGCGCCCGGACTAGCTGATCGGGCGGTTCTCGAACGCGGTCGAGAGCACGATGGTCGTGCGCGTGGCGACGTTGGCCGTGGTCCGGATGCGGGCCAGGAGCTCCTCGAGGTCGGCCGGCGTCGCCGTGCGGATCTTGAGGATGTAGGACTCCTCGCCGGCGACCGACCAGCAGCTCTCGATCTCCTCGATGTCCGCCAAGCGCTCCGGGTAGTCGTCCGCCGCGGACGGGTCGAACGGCGTGATCGAGATGAACGCGGTCAGCGGCCGACCTGCCTGGGCGTGGTCGATCGAGGCGCCGTACCCGGTGATCAGGCCGCGCTCCTCGAGGCGCTTCACGCGCTGGTGGACCGCCGAGGTGGACAGCCCGGTGGCCTTGCCGAGGTCGGTGTAGGACATCCGGCCATCGCCCGCGAGCAGCAGCAGGATCTTCCGATCGATCTTCTCCACGGCGCTGAGCCTACTGGTCTACACGGATCACCGGCCCGAACTTTTCCACAGGCTGGTTCGACGACCGGGCGTCAGGACCGGCTCACGCGGGCCAGGGCGGGTCCTCGCCGGTCCGTCCGTCGACCGCCTCGCGCAGGAGGTCGGCGTGGCCGGTGTGCCGGCCGTACTCCTCGATGACATCCATCAGAACCCGCCGCACGTTGGCCCGGGTGCCGTCCGGGAGGGTCGCGTTCGAGGGGGAGCTCAGCCCGCCCTGCTCCATGATCTGGGCCACGAGTGCCCGGGAGCGGTCGGCTGCGGCGTCGTAGAGCGCGTAGAGGTCCGCGGCGGACTCCTCGGCCGCTGTCCGCCAGTCGTAGCCCTCGCCCTCGGTCTCCCAGTCGACCGAGGCCCACGGCTCCGGCATCGGCTCGTCGAGGATCTTGCGGTGGAAGTACAGGTCCTCGACCAGCGCCAGGTGCTTGAGGAGGCCGCCCAGCGTCATCGTCGAGGACGGGATCGTCGCGCGCAGGCCCTTCTCGTCGAGATCGGCCGCCTTCCAGCGGAAGGTCACCCGCTGCCGGTCGAGCGCACCGAAGATCGCCTCGGCCTCGGTGCCGTTGAACGGGGGTTCCCACGGTGGTAGCTCGGTCATCACCGTGCGATCCAGGGGCTCAGGGCGGGCTTGCGGTCGGTGTAGGCGCCGTTGAGGAGTGCGTCGTCGAGACCGGTGACCTCGGGGCAGCACTCGGCGTAGGTCGAACTTGCCTGAACCCCCACACGTACCTTCCACGGGTTCCCCAGGCAGCGCGTCGGGATCTTGGCGATGACGCCCGAGCGCGTGCGCGTTGCCGTGATCCCGTCGCACTTGAAGTGGTATCCGTTACGGGACGCCGTCACGAACGGCGTGAAACCGTCCAACGAGCCCGTGCTGACATTGCGACCGACCTGAAAGCGGTCGCCCTTCGAGGTCACGACCGTGGCACTCCACGCGTCGTCGATCGCGTCCAGCCCGCGGAGCGCGGTGGCGACGCTGACCGTCCAGCGGGTGTGCAGCACCGTGAACTGCTGGATATCGGGCAGTCGGCGCCGGGAGTCGTGTGAGTAGTGCGGACCGTTCTCGTCCGCGGTGCTGATCAACACGTCTCCGGTGGGATCCCGGTGGCGGAACGCATCAGCATGGGCTGCGCTGGCGGTGCCGGCGAGAAGCGTGAGGGACGCGACGGCGGCGAGGACCGCACGCAGGGTGCTCCGAGAGGTCATGTGTCCGAGGCTAACCCTAGGGTGGGTCTGTGAGCTCCCTGATGCTGCTGGACACCGCCTCGTTGTACTTCCGAGCCTTCTACGGCGTCCCGGACACCATGCGTGCTCCGGACGGCACCCCGGTGAACGCGGTGCGGGGGCTGCTGGACTTCATCAGCCGGCTCGTCGAGGAGTACCAGCCCACCCACCTGGTCTGTTGCTGGGACAACGACTGGCGCCCGCAGTGGCGCGTGGACCTGCTGCCGACGTACAAGGCACACCGGGTCGAGGCAGAGGTGCCGGGCGGATCGGACATCGAAGAGGTGCCGGACCCGCTGCAGGTGCAGATCCCGATCATCATCGAGGTGCTCGCTGCCTTCGGCATCGCGGTGGTCGGGGCCGACGGCTACGAAGCCGACGACGTCATCGGGACGCTCGCCACCGACGCCGGGATGCCCGTCGAGATCGTCACGGGTGACCGCGACCTGTTCCAGCTCGTCGACGACGACCTGGGGATCCGGGTTCTCTACACCGCGCGGGGCGTCGGTCGGCACGAGAAGGTGACCAACGCGGTCGTGCGCGAGAAGTACGACGTCGAGGCGAACCAGTACGCCGACTTCGCGACCCTGCGTGGCGACGCCTCGGACGGCCTTCCCGGCGTGGCCGGGGTGGGGGAGAAGACTGCCGCAACGCTCCTGAACCGGTTCGGCAGCATCGACGGCATCCGGGCGGCCTCCCTGGACCCGGACAGCGACCTGGCGCCCGGCCCGCGGAGCAAGATCGTGGCTGCCGCCGACTACCTCGATGTGGCCCCGACGGTCGTGGCGGTCGCGCGGGACATCCCGCTCGGCGAGCTCGACCTGACGCTGCCGCCGACACCGGTCGACGCGGACGCCCTCACGGTGCTGGCCGAGCGCTGGGGGTTGGACACCCCGATCGCCCGGCTGGTCACCACCATCACCGACGCGCGTCAGTGAGCCTGGAGCGCCGCCGTCCGGCGTGACGCCTCAGCCACCTCGGCGGCCTTGAGCGCGCTCTCGTCGAGCCCGCCGTGCTCGCGCCACCAGGCTTGCCCGGCCTCGGGAAGCGTGTGGATCGGGTCGTAGTACTCGTAGTACCGCGACAGGGCCTCGGCGTCCTCGGCCTCGATCGAGGTCCGGTAGTTCTTCGTCCAGTACGAGATGCCGCGCTCGCGGTCGTACTCGGCGAGCTGGTGCACCCAGCGCTTGCCGACGAACGGGACGTCGCAGACGATCCGCGGGGTCGCGAACCCGGGCAGGTAACCCATGATCTGGTGCTGGAGCCACTGCGCCTGGGCGACCGAGACCCGCCAGTGCTCCGAGTACGGGATCAGGTCGCACATGTAGAAGTAGTACGGCATCACCTGGGCGCCGTCGAGGAGTGCGAAGCACAGGTCGAGCAGCTCGTGCGGCGCCGCGTTGACCCCGTTGAGCAGCACGCCCTGGTTGCGTACGTCGCGGACGCCCGCCTCGAGCATCGCCTTGGCGGCATCGGCCACCAGGGGCGTCACCGAGTTGGCGTGGTTGACGTGCGTGTGGATCGCGAGGGAGACCCCGCGCGTCCGGGCCAGCGTCGCCACCCGTTCGACGCCGGCCCGGACGTCGTCCTGGAGCCAGTGCTGCGGCATCCCCATCAGCGCCTTGGTGGCCAGGCGGATGTCGCGGATGTTCTCGATCTCGAGCAGCTGGAGCAGGAAGTCCTCGAGCCGGGCGATCGGCAGGTTCGCGACGTCGCCCCCCGATACGACGACGTCGCGAACCTCCGGTGTGCGGCGGAGGTACTCGAGCATCGACTCGAGCCGGTCTCCGGGCTTGGCGGTGAACTTCAGCTTCTCGACCTGGGCCGTCGAGTTCCCGACGAGATCCATCCGGGTGCAGTGGCCGCAGTACTGGGGGCAGGTCGGCAGCAGCTCGGCGAGCACCTTGGTCGGGTAGCGGTGCGTCAGTCCCTCGGCCGCCCACATATCGTGCTCGTGCAGCGAGTCGCGGGTGGCGTGCGGGTGCGAGGGCCAGTCGGTCCGGCGGTCGGAGAAGACCGGCAGCATGTACAGGCGGACCGGGTCGGCGTAGAACGCGTCGGTCAGGGACCCCGGACCGGCAGGCGCCAGGTGCGGGACCATCGTGTTCATCATCTGCGGCGGGACCAGCATCGACATCGTGGCCCGCTCGGCCTGGTCGCGCTCGAGGTCGGCGTAGAAGCGCTCGTCGACGAGGTCGCCGAGGAGGTCGCGGAGCTGGCGGACGTTCTTGACGCAGTGCGCCCGCTGCCACTGCGCGGAGGCCCAGTCCTCGGCGGTGACGTCCCGCCAGCCGGGGAACCGGCGCCAGTCCGGCTCGACGAGCTCCACCTTCCGGTACCGGTACGGCTGCTCGGCAGCAGTGCCCGGAAGCGACTGCACGCTCATCGTCCCTCCTCGCGTGTCGGTTGTGTGACCTGGCTCTCAAGTGCCAGAGTAGGAGAGAGTGTTCGGTTTCTCCACATCGACACGGGATATTTTCCTGGCAAAGCGGATTTCAGAGGGAGATCAGATCGTGGAACGGGTGTTGGTCGAGGGAGATCCGGTGGGCAGCCACCGGGTCCTGGAGCCGTCCGGCGCCCTGCCGCAGGCGGCGTCCCGGTTGGACACCCGACCCGAGCTCTGGTCCGACGAGGTGCGGGTCCGGGTCGAGCGGCTGAACCTGGACGCAGCCTCGTTCCGCCAGCTGTGGGAGAAGCACGCCGGGGACACCGACGGGCTGCGCGCGGAGGTGCTCGCGATCGTGGCCGAGCGCGGCAAGATGCAGAACCCGGTGACCGGGTCGGGCGGGATGCTGATCGGCACCGTCGAGGAGGTCGGGCCCGACTCGCCGCTCGGCCTCGCCGAGGGGGACCGGGTGGCGACCCTGGTCTCGCTGACGCTGACCCCCCTGGTCATCACCGACGGCCTGGCGCGCTGGGACGGCACCAGTGAGCAGGTGCCCGCCGACGGCCACGCGATCCTGTTCGGCCGCTCGATCGCAGCGGTCCTGCCTGACGACCTGGCGACCGAGGACGCCATCGCGGTGATGGACGTCTGCGGGGCGCCGGCGCTGACCCGCCGGGTCGTGCTCGGCCACAAGCTCGCCCGGGAGGGCGACCCGGTCGTGGTCACGGTGATCGGGGCAGCCGGCAAGTCGGGGTCGCTGAGCCTGGCCGCCGCACGCAACGCCGGCGCCGACCTGCTGCTCGGCGTCGTGCCCCATCAGACCGAGGAGCGCCTGCTACGGGCTTCCGGCCTCGCTGACGTCGTGGTGCTCGCGGACGCCCGTGATCCTCTTGGGCTCCGGGACGCGGTCACTGCGGCCGGAGGACCGGGCACCGTCACCGTGGTCTGCGTCGACGTACCCGGCTGCGAGGGTGGCGCCGTGCTGTCCACCGCGTCCGGCGGCACGGTGATCTTCTTCTCCATGGCCACCTCGTTCTCCGCAGCTGCCCTCGGAGCCGAGGGCCTGGCCGCGGACGTCACGATGCTCGTCGGCAACGGCTACGTCCCCGGCCACGCGGCCCTCGCGCTGGACCTCTACCGCTCCCAGCCCGGGGTGCGCAGCCTGTTCGAGAGCCGGCGATGAGGGGGAAGCTGGACCTCGACCCTGCCGTCGTACGGCAGGCGCGTTCGCTCGCCCGCAAGGTCGGCAGCCCGATCGTCCGGCTGGCCAAGCAGCACACCACCGTCTCGGTCGAGCGAGCCACGCTGCGGATGGCAGGACTCGCCGGCGCCGACGCCGAGGGCACCCCGTGGGTGAACCGACTCGCTGACGTGGTCCGTGCGGACACCGGCCTGGAGCACGGCCTCGCGCTTCCCGTCTGGGACGCCCTGGTCCGCGGCGAGGCCGAGGACCTGCTCACGTTGGCGCAGAAGGCGGCTGCGGGCTCGGTGACGTTCCGACTGCCCGAAGGACGCGACGCGACGCGGTCCCGCACGGCGGCCACGCGCGCGGTGCGGGCCGGCGTACGGCGCATCGATGCGCAACGAACCGCCCGGGACCGGATGATCAAGCGGGTCGGCGACGCCCCACGGACGCCGTGGATCTACCTAATCGTCGCGACCGGCGACATCCACGAGGACATCCCGCAGGCGCAGGCGGCAGCCCGCGCCGGGGCGGACGTCATCGCGGTGATCCGCTCGACCGGGCAGTCACTCCTCGACTACGTGCCCGAGGGAGCCACCCGAGAAGGCTTCGCGGGCACCTACGCCACCCAGGAGAACTTCCGGCTGATGCGGGCCGCTCTGGACGACAGCAGCCGCGAGCTCGGCCGCTACGTCCGGCTGACGAACTACGCCTCCGGGCTCTGCATGCCCGAGATCGCGACCCTGGCCGGCCTCGAGCGCCTGGACATGATGCTCAACGACTCGATGTACGGGATCCTCTTCCGCGACATCAACCCGATCCGCACCTTCGTGGACCAGCGGTTCAGCCGCCAGGTGCACGCCCGGGCCGGGATCGTCATCAACACCGGCGAGGACAACTACCTGACCACCGCTGATGCCGTCGAGGCGGCGCACACGGTGACGACCAGCCAGCTCCTCAACGAGTACTTCGCCAAGGAGGCCGGCCTGGAGGACTGGCAGCTCGGGCTCGGGCACGCCTTCGAGATCGACCCCGAGGTGCCCCAGTCCTTCCGCCTGGAGCTGGCGCACGCGCTGCTGGCCCGCGAGCTCTTCCCGCACGCCCCGCTGAAGTGGATGCCGCCGACCCGGCACATGACCGGCGACGTCTTCCGGGGCTACCTGCTCGACGGGTTCTTCAACCTCGTCGGCGCGCTCACCGGCCAGGGCATCCTGCTCGTCGGGATGATGACCGAGGCGGTGGTCACCCCGTGGCTCTCGGACCGCGACCTGGCCTTGCAGAACGTGCGCTACGTGCTCGACGCGGCCGGGGACCTGCACGAGGACTTCGTCCCGGCGCCGGACGGGTTCATCGTCCGCCGCGCGAACCAGGTGCTCGCCGAGACCATCGGTCTCCTCGAGCGGATCGCCGACGAGCCGGGGAAGGCCCCGCTCCTCGAGGCGATCGCCGACGGCACCTTCGGACTGATGAAGCGGCCCGCCGACGGCGGCCGCGGGCTGGACGGCGTGTTCCGCAAGGCCGAGGGGTTCTTCAACCCGGCGATGGACCTTCTGGACGGCACCCCGTGACCGGCCTGGTCCGCCCGTACGGCGACACCACCGGGGACGGGATGGTGCAGGTGTCCTTCACCCTGCCGATGCCGCACTCGAAGGTCGCCGAGGGCGCGGCAGCCCAGCTCGCCGCGAAGATGGGCATCGAGCCCGCGCTGGTGGTGCACGCCAAGCCGATGGGTCCCGACTTCACGTTCTTCGTCGTCTACGGGCCGGTCAAGCACCTGGTCGACCCCAGCCAGGTCGTGGTCGTCGAGCGCGACTACCCGCTGCTGACCCCGAAGGAGGTCAACGGCGCGGTCAAGGCCGCCCTCCGGCGCCGCCTGGTCGTCGTCGGCGCCTGCATCGGCACCGACGCGCACACCGTCGGCATCGACGCGATCCTCAACATCAAGGGCTTCGCGGGGGAGAAGGGGCTCGAGTACTACCGGGAGCTCAAGGTCGTGAACCTCGGGGCCCAGGTCTCGGTGCCCGACCTGGTCGAGAAAGCGATCGCCGAGAAGGCTGACGCCGTCCTGGTCAGCCAGGTGGTCACCCAGCGCGAGGCGCACCTGCTCAATACCCGCGAGATGTCGGCCGCCTTCCGTGAGGCGTTCCCGCCGGACCGTCGGCCGCTGCTGGTCGTCGGCGGCCCCCGGTTCGACGAGGCGATGGCCGCCGAGCTCGGTGTCGACCGGATCTACGGACGGGGAACCACCCCCGGCGAGGTCGCCAGCTTCCTGGTGCACCGCATGACCCTTCGAGACGGCGCTGGAGCGCCTCCTCAGGAACCGAGGTAATGATGCGAACCGACGCCTGCCAGCCGGGACTGGTGATCACCCACCGGCGCTACGTGCCCTTCAGCCACGCGCACTACGCGGGCAACCTGGTCGACGGCGCGTACAGCCTGGGCCTCTTCGGTGACGTGGCCACCGAGCTGTGCATCACCACCGACGAGGACGAAGGCCTGTTCGCGTCGTACGCCGAGGTGCAGTTCCTCAACCCGGTACGGGCCGGCGACGTGCTCGAGGTGCGGGCCGAGCTCGTCAGGGTCGGGAGCCGGTCGCGGGAGATCGCGTTCACCGCGACCGTGATCGCGCGCGGCACCCCGGAGGTCTCCGAGTCCGCAGCGCGCGTGCTCGACGAGCCACTGGTGGCGACGACGGCACGGGGCACCTGCGTCGTCCCGGCCTGAGCTCGCGAACTCTCAACTCGTACTTCGTGCGTGTCCAGCAGGACACGCCGTCGGCCAAAAAATTCATTCACCAATTGTTCGCCGGAACGTCTTAGGTCTGACCTGCGTTTTTGCACCATCCCCGCAGGTCAGCGAGTGGTTGACAGGACGGCTCCGGATGAGTTGGGTTACGTCGTTCCTCCAGGCAGATCGTCTCGCTTGCGAGCTTCGACATGGGCAGGAAAGCCTCACCGGCCGCCGCGGTGTGGGCGGACCTCCTCGGCGAGTCGGAGCCTCGTGACCGGGACGGGAGAACACGGGGGGAGTGCGGCGCCAGTAGACAACGGTCGCCCGGTGGCATCCAGTCATCGTGCGGGCGGTCCGAAGGTCCCGTTCCTCCCCCCGCCGCCCATCTTCGGTCCCCGGGTATCGGGTTGACCCTCCGGCTAGCGTGAGGCCATGAGCGAACGCGTCGACCCGCCGCTGCGCGCGACCGAGGCCGAGACGCTGGTGGCCTTCCTGGACTACCACCGCGACACCTTCCGGGCGAAGGTCTCCGGCGTGGACCCGGCCGGGCTGGCGGCCACGGTCGGCCCGTCGACGATGACGCTCGGCGGGATGATGAAGCACCTGACCCTGGTCGAGGCCAGCTGGTTCTCCCGGGTCTACCTCGGCGGCGAGCTCGGCGAACCCTGGGACTCCGTGGACTGGAAGGACGACCCCGACTGGGAGTGGCGGACGGGATCGACCGATCCGTCCGCGGACCTGTTCGCGGCCTACGACGCCGCGGTCGGCCTGGCGCGCTCCCAGGTCGCGACGGCCCTGGCCGACGGGGGCCTGGACTCGCTCTCAGCGCGTCCGAGCCGGACCGACGACGCCCCGTTCAGCCTGCGGTGGATCCTGCTGCACATGCTCGAGGAGTACGCCCGGCACAACGGGCACGCCGACCTCCTGCGCGAGTCGGTCGACGGGACGGTGGGCGAGTGATGCGCCGCCTCCCGCTGTTCCTGGTGATCGCGTTCATCCTGGTCCCGATCGCGGAGATCTACGTGCTGATCCAGGTCGGGCAGGTGATCGGCCCGTGGTGGACGATCCTGCTGCTGATCGCGGACAGCATCCTCGGCTCCTGGCTCCTCAAGCGCGAGGGCGCCCGGGCGTGGACGGCGTTCCGGATCGCGCTCGCCGAGGGGCGGATGCCGGCCAAGGAGCTGGCTGACGGGATCTTGATCGTCGTCGGCGGCACCCTGATGATCAGCCCCGGCTTCGTCACCGACGTGTTCGGCATCTTCCTGATCCTGCCGCTGACCCGGCCGCTCGGCCGCCGGTTGCTCTCACGGGTGCTCGCTCGTCGCCTGGTCTTCGTCCAGGGTGGCCCCGGCGCCGGTTTCGGGCCGGGGAACGGACCGGGGAACGGGCCGGGGAACGGGCCCGGAAATGCTCGTCGCCCCGGACCGGATGTGGTCCAGGGCGACGTCATCGATCCCGAGGATCGGTGAGGGCTAGGCCTTCACCTTCTTCTTGGCAGCGGTCTTCTTGACCGGGCGGTGCAGGTGCGCCGGCCCGATCTCGCCGCCGCGGAGCAGCTCCAGGCGCTCGGTGAGGATGTCCTCGAGCTCCTTGATGGAGCGACGCTCGAGCAGCATGTCCCAGTGCGTGCGGGCCGGCTTCTCGACCTTCTCCTCCGGCAGGATGCCGTCGACGCTCAGGCCCAGGGCGCCGCAACGCGGGCACTCCCAGTTCGCGGGCACCTCGGCCTCGACCGACATCGTGATCTCGAAGTGGTGGCCGTTCGCGCACTGGTAGCCGACCTGCTGGCGTGCGGCGAACTCGATGCCACGCTCGTCCTCGAAGCTCTGGCCACCGAGGCGCGCGCCTCGCAGTGTGCGGTCTCCCATGGTGCTTCCTCCAATATGTCTTCAGGCCAGATCGTGGCCTTACTCATGCGTACAACCTTCAGGACGGCCAGGCAAGGGGATCGTGACGTCGGACGGTCGGTCCGGCTGGTCGGTTCCCCCCCCCCTGAGGCGGCCCAGAATCAGTCAACCTCAGGATCGTCAACGACCCAAGGAGTTTGAGGATTCCCGATCCCCGAAACGGGCTGAACTGGTCTACCCGGCGGGAAGTGTGACCGGGACCTCGTTGCCGGCCTCCCGGATGCCGCGCTCCGGGTCGAGCCGCAGGAGGAAGAACGCCCCGAGCACGAAGAAGACGATCAGGGCGAGGATCGCCGGGCGGTAGGAGCCGGTGATCTGGAACACCACCCCGAACAGCAGCGTGCCGAACCAGGACGTGCCGCGCTCGGCCGCGCCGTACAGGGCGAAGTACTCGCCTTCGCGACCACGGGGGATCAGCAGGCTGAAGAACGACCGGGACAACGCCTGGGTCCCGCCCATCACGAGGCCGATCGCGATGGCGACGAGCACGAACAGCACCACGTTCTTGCGGGGGAGTGCGAGGGCCGCCACCACGATCACCATCCAGGCGACAGTGCCCCACAGGATCGAGCGGTAGGCGCCGTAGGTCTGCGCCAGCCGACCGAAGAAGAGCGCCCCGCCGAACGCCACGAACTGGATCAGCAGGATCGTGGCGATCAGGACCGAGGTGCCGAAGCCCAGCTGCTTCTCGCCGTACGTCGACGCGGCGTAGATCACGGTCTGGATGCCGTCGTTGTAGAACAGGTAGGCGAGCAGGAACGTCAGCGTCATCGGGTAGTTCGGCAGGTCGCGCAACGTCGCGAACAGCTGGCCGAAGCTGCGCCGCAGGACGCCCCCGGGCTCGGGTACTACCGCGGACGGTGCGTAGTCACGCAGCCGGACGAACGGGATCACCGTGAACGCGGCCCACCACACGGCCGCGGAGAGCAGCGAGATCCGCACGGATATCGACTTGGACAGCCCGAACGTATCGTGGCCCAGGAACAGGACCAGGTTCAGCGCGAGCAGCAAGCCGCCGCCGAGGTACCCCCAGGCCCACCCGCGGGAGGACGCCCGGTCCCGCTCGTCCTCGGTGGAGATGTCGACCAGGATCGCGTAGTAGCTCACCAGGGAGCACCCGGCCAGGATGCTGCTCACCACCACCGCGACGGCGCCGAGCTGCCAGTGGTCACCGGCCAGGAAGAACAGCAGGCCACCGACCAGCGCGCCGGCCCACGCGTACGCCGCCATGTGCCACTTCTTGTGCGCCGAGCGGTCGACGAACGACCCGACGACGGGAAGGACGAAGGCACTGCTGATCGTGGCGAAGCTGGTCAGGTAGCTGGGCAGGGATCCGGACGCCAGGTGCAGGCCCAGCACGTCGACGGTGCGCTTGCAGGTCTCGTCCGCATCCACGCAGCCGGCCGCCTTGCCGGCGACGGTGATCATGTACGGCGCGAACATCACCGAGAGGACCGTCGTGTAGAACGCCGAGTTCGCCCAGTCGTACCAGTTCCACGCCTTCTGCTGGCGCAGGCGATCGGCCGCCGGCTCCAGGGTGGTGGTCACGACCGGTCCTGCCACTGGCCGCGCTCGGTGAGCACCGCCTTGAGCAGATCGGTGCGGTCGGTGAAGATCCCGTCGACCCCCAGGTCCAGGAGCCGGTGCATCTCGGACTCCTCGTCGATGGTCCACACGTGCACCTGCGCGCCGGCCGCGTGCACCCGGCGTACGAACGACGCGGTCACGATCGGCAACCCGTTGCGTTGGGGTGGCACCTGCAGGGCGGACACCTGGCCCCGGGTGAGCAGGCGCGCCAGCCGGGCACTCGGCTGCAGGAAGGCGACCACCTCGACCGGGGTCGCTGCCGTGGCGATCCTTCCACGGGCGAGCCTGCGGAACTCGTGCATCCGTTCCAGGGAGAACGCGCCGACGCAGATCCGGTCGAACGCGTTGCGCGCCTCGACCAGCTCGATCAGGGCCGGCCCGGAACCGGGAGACTTCAGGTCGATGTTGAACCGGGCCTCGGGGAACTCGTCGAGCAGGTCGGCCATCAGCGGGAGGGCGTGCTCACCAGCGATCCGGGCTCCGTCCAGCACCTCGCGCGAGGCGGTGACGATCGGCCCGGCCGCGTCGGTCATCCGGTCGAGCACCTCGTCGTGGAAGGCGACCAGCCGTCCGTCGGCGGTCAGGTGCACGTCGGTCTCCAGGTAGCGGTACCCGAGTGCGACCGCGTGCCGGAACGCGTGCGCGGTGTTCTCCAGGCCGATCAGGTCGGGGTGCTCGGCCCCACCCCGGTGCGCGAACGCGATCACCGGTGCCGCCCCGTCCAGGTAGGCGAAGCCTGTCGTCGGTCGTCCCATGCCCCCTCAGCCCCTCCGCTCCGTCAGCAGTATCGCGGTCATGACCCCAGCCTGTCCCCGACACGACCGCGGCACATCCGTACGGGTACTCAGACGTGCCCGGATCGAGGAGTACCTTCGGGGAGTGGACGAACTCACCTGCCCGCAGTGCCAGGGGACGATGGCCGTGCGCACCTTCGGTCACGTGTCCGTACGCCGGTGCGCGGACTGCTCCGGGGTGTTCCTGTCCCGTGCCGACCTGGGCGCCCTGATCGAGGCGGAGACGGACTGGCACGCGTTCCAGTCGCCGAACACGGCCACGCTGCCGCGGATCACCTCGGACATGGACACCCCGCCGGTCGCCCCCGAGCGGACGCGGGCTTTCGTGGAGACCCTGTTCAAGGGCTGAGGCGGAGCCGAAGTCCTGAGGAGGTTGGGCAGCAACCGTCTCGAACGGCTCAGCGCAGGTCGGTGAACGTCTCGATGCGCGCACCGAGCTGGTTCAGGCGCTCGGCGAGGTCCTCGTACCCGCGGTTGATCACGTAGACCGAGCGCAGCACCGACGTGCCCTTCGAGGCGAGCATCGCCAGCAGGATCACCACGGCCGGACGCAGCGCGGGCGGGCACACGATCTCCGCACCTGACCAGTGCGTGGGCCCGTCGATCATCACCCGGTGCGGGTCCAGGAGCGTCACCTTGCCGCCGAGCTTGCCGAGCTCGGTGAGATAGATCGCGCGGTTCTCGTAGACCCAGTCGTGCAGCATCGTCTGGCCGTTGGCCACGGCGGCGATGACCGCGAAGAACGGCAGGTTGTCGATGTTGAGACCGGGGAACGGCATCGGGTGGATCTTGTCGATGGGGGAGTGCAGCACCGAGACGTGGGTGGTCAGGTCGACCAGCCGGGTCCGGCCGTTCGCCGCCTGGTACTCCTCGGAGCGCTCGTAGCGGAAGCCCATCTCCTCCAGGAGCGCCAGCTCGATCTCCAGGAACTCGATCGGGACCCGACGGATGGTGATCTCCGAACCCGTCACGATCGCGGCGGCCAGCAGCGACATCGCCTCGATCGGGTCCTCGCTCGGGGAGTACTCGACGTCCACGTCGATCTCCGAGCGGCCGGTGACGGTGAGCGTGGTCGTACCGACGCCGTCGATCTCGACGCCGAGCTCCTGCAGGAAGAAGCACAGGTCCTGGACCATGTAGTTCGGGCTGGCGTTGCGGATCACCGTGGTGCCCTCGTGCAGGGCCGCAGCCATCAGGGCGTTCTCGGTGACGGTGTCGCCGCGCTCGGTGAGCACGATCGGCCGGACCGGCGCCGCGTCCTCGGCGACGACTGCGTGGTAGCTGCCCTCGGTGGCCTTCACCTCCAGGCCGAACGGCCGCAGTGCGGTCATGTGCGGCTCGACGGTCCGGGTGCCGAGGTCGCAGCCTCCGGCGTACGGGAGCTCGAAGTCGGCGCTGCGGTGCAGGAGCGGGCCGAGGAACATGATGATCGAGCGCGTGCGGCGCGCCGCGTCGTGATTGATGCCCGCGATGTCGATGTGCGCCGGCGGGACGATCTCCAGGTCGTTGTCGTCGTTCAGCCACCGGGTCTGCACGCCCATGCTCGCCAGCACCTCGAGCAGCCGGTTGACCTCCTCGATCCGGGCCACCCGGCGCAGGGTGGTGCGGCCGTTGTTGAGCAGCGCCGCGCAGAGCAGCGCGACGCCGGCGTTCTTCGAGGTCTTGACGTCGATCGAGCCGGAGAGTGTCGTCGGTCCCGTCACCCGGAGGTGGACCGGGCCGGCGCCGATGCTGACCAGCTGCTCGTCCAGGGCCTCGCCGATGCGGGCGAGCATCTCCAGCGAGACGTTCTGGTGCCCGCGCTCGATGCGGTTCACCGCGCTCTGCGAGGTGCTCAGGGCGTCCGCGAGCTGCTGCTGGGTCCAGCCCCGGTGCTGCCGGGCGCTGCGGATCAGGGTGCCGATCTGGCCGAGGTAATCGACGCTCATGGTCGGACGGTATCTCACATATGAGATACGGCCAATGTAGGACGTTCCTGGCAGGGTGGGGGCATGCGAGTAACGACGATCCACGCGCCCGGCGACATCCGACTCGAGGACCGGCCGGTGCCGCAGATCACCGCCCCGACGGACGCCGTCATCAAGATCAAGGCGGGCTGCATCTGCGGCTCGGACCTGTGGCCGTACCGGGGGGAGAACCCCATCACGCCCGGCGACACCATCGGCCACGAGATGGTGGGCGTCGTCGAGGAAGTGGGCGCGGAGGTCGGGTCCTTCAAGCCCGGCGACTTCGTCATCGTGCCGTTCTGCACCTGCGACAACACCTGTCCGCACTGCGACAACGGCGCGCACTCGGCCTGCGTCAACGGCGGGTTCACCACCGGGGGCCAGGGGGAGTACGGCCTGGTCACCCAGGCTGAGGGCTCCATGGTCAAGACCGACGGGATGCCGGACGACGACCTCATCGCCTCGCTGCTGACGCTCTCCGACGTGTTCCCGACCGGGTGGCACTGCGCCGTCTCCGCCGGGGTCAAGAAGGGCGACACCGTCGTCGTGGTCGGTGACGGAGCGGTCGGGCTGTGCGGCGTCCTGGCCGCGGCCCAGATGGGCGCGGAGAAGGTGATCGCGATGTCGCGGCACGAGAGCCGGCAGAAGGTCGCCACCGCGTTCGGGGCCACCCACATCGTCGCCGAGCGCGGCGTCGAGGGCGGCAAGCGGATCAAGGAGATCACCGGCGGGGTCGGTGCCGACGCCGTGCTCGAGTGTGTCGGGACCGACGACGCCATGCAGCTCGCGTTCGCGGCCGCGCGCCCGGGCGCGATGGTCGGCTTCGTCGGCGTACCGCACGGAGTGGAGCTGCCGATCCGGAAGATGTTCTCCAAGAACGTCGGCCTGGCCGGCGGGGTCGCGCCGGTCCGCCGGTACCTGCCCGAGCTGCTCGACCTGGTCACCAGCGGAACAGTGAACCCGGGTCTGGTGTTCGACTCGGTACTGCCGTTGTCGGAGGTCGCCGAGGGCTACAAGGCGATGGACGAGCGGCGCTCGATCAAGGTCCTGTTGCAGCCGTAGGAGGAGAACCGATGCCCGACACCACGAAGCTCGCCGGCCTTGCCGACGCCCTGCTCGCCCTGCACAAGCCCCGCGAACCCGGAGTGCTCCCGACCGTCTGGGACGCCTGGTCCGCCAACGTCGCCGCGGGAGCGGGCTTCCGCGGGCTGACCGTGGGTAGTCACCCGCTGGCGGACTCGATCGGACGACCCGACGGGGAGGGCGCGACCTTCGAGGAGGTCACGACCCGGGTCGCCCAGATCACCGGGTCGGTCGACCTGCCGGTCTCGGTCGACATCGAGTCGGGCTACGGGCAGTCGGCGACGACCCTCATCAGCGGCCTGCTCGCAGCAGGGGCCGTCGGCCTCAACATCGAGGACACGGTGCACAGCGAGGGCGGCCGGATGCGGAGCTCGGAGGAGCATGCCGCGTTCGTGGGCGAGCTGCGGGCCGCGGCCGACGCCGCCGGCGTGCACGTGGTGATCAATGCGCGCACCGACACCTTCAAGAACAAGCTCGGCACCGACGAGGAGCGCGTCGACATCGCGATCGAGCGGATGAAGGCGTGCGCCGAGGCCGGCGCCGACTCGCTGTACCCGGTCGGGTTCCACGACGAGGAGACCCTGGCCCGGATCTGTGCGGCACTGCCGCTGCCGGTCAACGCCATCGCGAACCCCGTCGACGGTGACCTGGCGATGTACGCGCGGGCAGGAGCCGGGAGGATCAGCTTCGGGCCGATCTGGCAGATGCAGCTGGCCGGCGTCTCGGCCGAGTGGCTGGCCCGCTGGCACTGACGGTCAGCGCCGCAGAGCGCCGACCAGCCCCTTGAGGGACGCCGCCACGAAGCCCCCGGGGGAGAAGTGGTCGTCCCACAGCGTGATCAGCCCGTCGTGCACCTCGAGGGTGCCGCAGACCCAGAACGCTGACTCCCAGCGACGGTAGGTCAGGTAGTCGGTGCGCTCGGTCAGCACGACCGGACCGTCCGAGGCGATGTGGTGCAGATCGGCGCGGAACCCGATGTTGCGACGCTGCATGTCCAGCAGCATCCCGCCGACCCGGCGCCCCGAGATCGTCGGCATCCCGGTGTTCTTCCAGACGACCTCCGGGGCGAGCAGCGCGACTGCTTCCGCGGCCTGCTCGTCCTCCAGGAGCGTGAAGAACCGACGTACGACGGAGATTTCGCCATTCATGACGCGAGCCTAATGACCGGTCTAGCGAAGCTCGGACACCCAGGCCTGCACAGGCATACGATCGCGAACGGGGGTGTGGGAGGAGCAGAGGGATGGATCAGATCCAGGGGAGTGGGTCTCTGATCGAGATCGTGCACACGTGCGCGGCCACCACAGGGCAGGAGGCGTTCCTCGACGCCGTGCTGCCCAAGGTCCGACGGTTCGTGAGCGCGGCGGTGATCGCGGTGCAGGTACCGAGTCCGGACGGGCCGGTCCTCGAGCACGTCGACGGCCTCGCGGTTCCGGCCGAGGGCACGTCGGTGGTCGCCAACGGTGGGCGCTCGGTGGTGCTCACGCCGGACACCTGGCGGGCCGTGGGCGTCGAGCACGTCATCGCCCAGCGCCTGGCCGGACACAGCGGCATCCTGCTCATCGGGTGGACGAGCCAGGCCGACGCCGAGGCGGCCCACCGCGACCTCAACGTGGTCCTCGAGCTGGTGACCATGTCGGTCAGCAAGATGGTCTGCGAACGCGACCTGGCGGACCTGGTCCAACGCGTCGACAGTGCCCAGCACCTGGCCACGATGGGTGACTACGACTGGCACATCGCCTCGGACACCAACCAGTGGTCCGACGAGCTGTTTCGCATCTACGGGCACGAGCCGCAGTCGTTCAACGCGTCCTACGAGCGATTTCTCTCCGCGATCTACCCCGAGGACCGGGAACGGATCCAGGCCGTGCACCAGCAGGCCTACGCCACCGGCGAGCCGTACCACATGGTCGAGCGCATCGTCCGGCCCGACGGAGAGCTGCGCTACCTCTCCTCCAACGGCGAGGTGATCATGGACGAGAGCGGCAACCCCGTCCGGATGCGCGGCACCTGCATCGACATCACCGACCGGGTGCTCGCCGAGCAGGAGCGCGAGCGCGTGACCGAGCGCTTCCAGCAGCTCGTCGACGCAGCACCCGAGGCCATCATCGTCGCCGACTCAGAGGAGCGCATCGTGCAGGCAAACCCGCGTGCGGCCGAGATCCTCGGCGCCGACCCATCCGACCGCCCGCTGCGGGACTTCCTGCCCCAGGGGATCGTTGACGGCCGCGCTCTGGCGGGCCTCCGTCAGGACGGGCAGGGCCTGGTCCTCGACGTGGCCACGGTCGGGCTGCGGGCCTCGGACCTCAGCACGATGACCGCGCTGTTCCTGGCGGACGCCCGGCCCCGGCTCGAGCGCGAGGCGATGGCCACCCGGCTGGGCGAGTCGCAGCAGCGACGGCGCCAGGCGCTGGAGATCAACGACAACGTCGTCCAGGGACTCGTCTCCGCGGCGTACTCGCTGGAGCACCACGACGTCCTCGCCGCCCGGTCCTTCGTCGATCGGACCCTGCATGCCGCCCGGCACATGATGGACGACCTGCTCGAGCCGCAGGGCCAGCAGATCCGTCCGGGCGACCTGATCCGGCAGCATGCCGCGAAGCTCGAGCCGGTGATCCCGGTCGAGGCGATCACCGCCTCCGACCCGGTGGTGGGGGAGACGGCGCACCCGCGGATCCTGATCGTCGACGACGCCGAGGACATCCGGATGCTGCTGCGCCTCAAGCTGGCCAACCAGGGCGCCTACGACGTCGTCGGCGAGGCGGTCGACGGACTGGACGCTGTCGACCGGGCGCGCGAGCTGCGTCCCGACCTGGTGCTGCTGGACATGGCGATGCCCCGGATGGACGGCCTGCAGGCCCTGCCGCTGATCCGCGAGGCCGTGCCCGACGTACGAGTCATCGTGCTGTCCGGGTTCAACCAGGCCACGCTCGAGGAGGAGGCGATGGCCGCCGGCGCCGACCGCTACGTCGTCAAGGGCGGCAGCATGCGGGACCTGCTGGACGTGATCGCCAACGTCCTGCACGCTGCCTAGGTGATCCTCGCTGCGCTCGTCAACGCGACGTCGCCCACTCGGCCTCACCTCGCTGGCGCTCGGCGGGCGCTCGATAGGCTCCGCGCGTGGACGACCCCGAGCGCAAGAGCCTCCAGGACACCTACTTCCCCGAGCTGCCGTGCTTCGGCTGCGGGCCGGCGAACGACCGCGGTCTGCGGCTGAAGAGCTTCGTCGACGACGACGGCCTCATCCGGGCCGAGTTCACGCCGTGGGCCGAGCACAACAACGGCCTGGGGTTCCTCAACGGCGGGATCATCGCCACGGTGCTCGACTGCCACAGCGCGGCGGCGGTGACCCACACCGCCTTCGAGAACGGCTGGCCGCCGCTGCCCGGTGCCGACCTGCCGTACGTGACCTCGGGACTCGACGTCCGCTACCTCCGGCCGGCGCCGCTGGATGCGACCGTGACGCTGGTCGGTGAGGTCGTGGACGCCTCGGAGGCGGAGATGACCGCGCACGTGCGCCTGGAGTGGGACGGCAAGGACCGGGCCACCGGTTCTGCGCTCTGGAAGCGCTGGCGCCCGCGCTGACCCGCCCGGAACATCCGCTGCTAGGTTCCGTCCCATGCAGGGATCTGTGACCGTCCACATGGCTGCTCCTCCGGAGGTCGTCTGGAGCCTGGTGAGCGACGTGACCCGGATCGGCGAGCTGTCGCCGGAGACTTTCGAAGCCGTCTGGCTGCGTGGCGCCACCGGGCCAGAGCTCGGGGCGTACTTCAAGGGGCACGTGAAGCGGAACGGCGTCGGCCCCGTCTACTGGACCAAGTGCCAGGTGGAGCACTGCGTGGTCGGCGAGGACTTCGGGTTCGTGGTCCTGGTCGGCGACCGGCCGACCAATCACTGGCGCTACCAGTTGCGGGCCACCGACGGCGGCACCGAGGTGACCGAGTCGTTCCGGCTGGAGACCCAGGCCTGGTCCAAGGCGTACTGGGCCCTGCTGGGCTGGGCCCGCGGGAAGACCAACGAGCGGGGCATGCGCCAGACCTTGGAACGGATCAAGGAGATCGTGGAGGCGGAGGCGAGATGAAGGCGGTCATCTGCGAGAACGAGGCGCTGAGCGTCGGCGAGGTCGAGGACCCGGTCCCCGGCCCCGGGCAGCTGCTGCTCGACGTCACCCGCTGCGGGATCTGCGGCTCGGACCTGCACGCGCGCAGGTACGCCGACGCGCTGGCTGACGTCGCCGGCGAGGTCGGCTACGACGGCATGATGCGCACCGCGGACCGGATCGTGCTCGGTCACGAGTTCTCAGGCGTGGTGACCGGCCGCGGCAAGGGGACCCGGATCTCCGAGGGCAGCACGGTCGTCTCCTTCCCGCTGCTACGCGCTGGGGGAGCGGTGCACACGACCGGTCTCTCGCCGCACGCGCCCGGCGGGTACGCGGAGCAGGTGCTGGTCCAGGACGCTCTCTCGCTGGCCGTGCCGAACGGGCTGGCCGGTGACCTGGCAGCCCTCACCGAGCCGATGGCGGTCGGCCTGCACGCGGTCAACCGCGGCGAGGTCGGCAAGGGCCAGGTCGCGATCGTGATCGGCTGCGGACCGGTCGGACTGGCCGTCATCGCCATGCTCAAGGCCAAGGGTGTGCGGACCGTGATCGCGAGCGACTACTCCGCCGGCCGCCGGCGGCTCGCCGAGACCATGGGCGCGGACGTGGTCGTCGACCCGAAGGTCGAGTCGCCGTGGTCGGCAGCGGACGGGCACGGGCACCTCACCCACGCTCCTGACGTCTTCGAGCTCGGTGTCTCCAGCGTGGAGAAGCTCCGCAAGCTGCCGTTCGTGCCCTGGCAGTCGGTCTGGCGCGTCGCCGACAAGGCCGGTGCAGCCACGCCGAAGCACCCCGTCGTCTTCGAGTGCGTCGGTGTGCCGGGCGTGGTCGAAGAGATCATCAGCCACGCCCCGATCTACGCCCGCGTCGTTGTCGTCGGTGTCTGCATGGAGCCCGACAGGATCCGGCCGGCGATGGCGATCAACAAGGAGATCGACCTCCGGTTCGTGCTCGGCTACACCCCGTTGGAGTTCAGTGACGCGCTGACCCTGCTCGCCGAGGGCAAGGTCGACCCGGAGCCGCTGGTCACCGGTGTGGTCGGCCTCGACGGCGTGGCGGGCGCGTTCGACGCCCTGGCCGACCCGGAGACCCACGCGAAGATCCTGATCGACCCGCGGAGTGCGGCGACTGTCCCTGCTCCTCGTTAGCATCGAGGGGTGCCCACCGACGAAGCCCGACTCCGTGACCTCGCGCTGCTGCGCCAGGTGCGCGACCGGATGGACCGGGAGTACGCCCAGCCGCTCGACGTGGAGGCGCTGGCGCGTGGCGTGCACATGTCCGCCGGGCACCTGAGCCGGCAGTTCAAGCTGGCGTACGGCGAGTCGCCGTACGCCTACCTGATGACCCGTCGGATCGAGCGCGCGATGGCTCTGCTCCGTCGCGGCGACCTCTCGGTCACGGAGGTCTGCTTCGAGGTGGGCTGCTCCTCACTGGGAACCTTCAGCACCCGGTTCACCGAGCTGGTCGGCGTACCGCCGAGCGTGTACCGCGAGTCCGGGGGCGAGGACCTCTCGGGCATCCCCGCGTGCGAGGCCAAGAAGGTCACGCGGCCTGTCCGGCAGCATTGATCAGGAATCGAGAAGCACCCGTGGCGCGCCCGCCTCTAGCGTGAACGTCATGGACATCAACATTCACTCAGCATTCCTCCCGCACACCGATCGGGACGCCGCGGTCGAGTTCTACTGCGACAAGCTCGGCATGGACCTGCGCAACGACGTCGGCTACAACGGCATGCACTGGCTCACCGTGGGACCGGCCGACCAGCCCGACGTGAACCTCGTGCTCACCCCGCCGGCCGCCGACCCGGGCGTGACCGCCGAGGAGCGCGCGACCATCACCGAGATGATGGCCAAGGGCACCTACGCGATCCTTACGCTGGCCAGCAAGGACCTCGACGCGGCTTTCGAGCGCCTCCAGGCCGCGGACATCGACATCGTCCAGGAGCCGATCGACCAGCCGTACGGCATCCGGGACTGCGCGGTGCGCGACCCGTTCGGCAACCTCATCCGCATCAACCAGGTGTCGTGATGGGGACCGTCGACACGCTGGTCCTCGAGGTCGAGGACGTCGCCGCCGCCCAGGTCTTCTACAAGGCGCTCGGCGTCGAGGAGCGCATCGAGGTGCGTGAGACGACCGAGGCCACCTCGGGCTTCCGCGGCTTCACCGTCTCGCTGGTCTGCTCCCAGCCCGGGAACGTGGACGCGTTCGTGACCGCGGCCCTGGACGCCGGAGCCACGACGATCAAGCCGGCTGCGAAGAGCTTCTGGGGCTACGGCGCGGTCCTCCAGGCCCCGGACGGGACCCTGTGGAAAGTCGCGGCGTCCTCGAAGAAGGACACGGCGCCGGTGGAGCAGCGCTTCGAGGACCTGGTCCTGCTGCTGGGCGTCACGGACGTGAAGGCGACCAAGCAGTTCTACGCCGACCGCGGTCTGGGCGTGGCCAAGAGCTTCGGCAGCAAGTACGTCGAGTTCGACGCCGCTCCGGTCAAGCTGGCGCTCTACGGTCGCAAGGCCGCGGCGAAGGACGCCGGGGTGAGCCCCGAGGGGTCCGGCTCGCACCGGCTCGCCGTCCTCGGCTCGCTCGGTGCGTTCGCCGACCCGGACGGCTTCGTCTGGGAGAGCCGTTGACCGAGGACGCCCGCGACCCGCTGACCCGCAAGGCCGACGCGCTCGCGCTGCTGGCCACCCACGCGATCGACGTCTGGGTGGCCACGGCCTCAGCCGCCGGCCAGGCTCACCTGGTGCCCCTCTCGCTGTGCTGGGCGGGGGAGCGGGCCGTGATCGCGGTCGAACCGACCTCGCGCACCGCACGGAACCTGGTGGCCTCGGGCGCGGCACGCCTGGCCGTCGGCCCGACTCGCGACGTGGTGATGATCGACGCGGTTCTCGAGCGGGACGTCGCGGTCGAGGATGACGACGAGCTCTGGGCGGCGTACGTGGGGCAGGCGGACTGGGACCCCCGGCAGGGGAGCAGCTACCGGTTCCTGGTGCTGCGTCCGCTGCGGCTCCAGGCGTGGCGGGAGTCCAACGAGATCGCCGGCCGTACGCTCATGCGCGACGGGGACTGGTTGGTGTGAGACGGGATCTGGGGAGAGCACGATGAACAAGGCCGACAACCACGACCTGATCCGGGTGCACGGGGCTCGGGTGAACAACCTCAAGGACGTCACCGTCGAGATCCCGAAGAGGCGGTTGACCGCCTTCACCGGGGTCTCCGGCTCGGGCAAGAGCTCGCTGGTGTTCGACACCATCGCCGCAGAGTCCCAGCGGTTGATCAACGAGACCTACAGCGCGTTCGTCCAAGGGTTCATGCCGACGCTCGCGCGGCCCGAGGTGGACCATCTCGAGGGTCTGACCACCGCGATCATCGTCGACCAGGAGCGGATGGGCGCCAACCCGCGCTCGACCGTCGGCACAGCGACCGACGCCAACGCGATGCTGCGCATCCTGTTCAGCCGGATCGGCACGCCGCACATCGGATCCCCGCAAGCGTTCTCCTTCAACGTCCCGACGCGGATCGCCAGCGGGATGATGAAGACCGAGACGACCAAGGGGAAGACCCAGGTCGTCAAGCAGCAGGTCTACCAGGGCGGGATGTGCCCCAGGTGCGAGGGCATGGGAGCGCTCAACGACTTCGACCTGACCGCGATCTTCGACGAGACGAGGTCCCTGGCCGACGGCGCCCTGCTCGTGCCCGGCTACAGCATGGACGGCTGGTACGGGCGCATCTTCTCCGGCGCCGGCTTCGACATGGACAAGCCGGTCGGCAAGTTCTCCGCCCGTGACCTCAAGAAGCTGCTGTACGGCGAGCCGGAGAAGATCAAGGTCGAGGGCGTGAACCTCACCTACGAGGGTGTGCTGGTCAAGGTCCAGAAGTCGATGCTCGCCAAGGACGTCGAGGCCATGCAGCCGCACGTGCGACGGTTCGTCGAGCGCGCCGTCACCTTCACCACCTGCCCGGAGTGCGAGGGCACCCGGCTGTCGGCCGAGGCCCGCTCGGTGACGATCAACGGCAAGAACATCGCCGAGGTCTGCACGATGCAGATCAGCGACCTCGCCGCCTGGCTGCGCACGGTCAAGGAGCCCGGGGTGGCGCCGCTGCTCTCCGGCCTCCAGGACCTGCTCGACGCCTTCGCTGAGATCGGCCTGGGCTACCTCTCGCTCGACCGGCCAGCCGGGACGCTGTCGGGCGGTGAGTCGCAGCGGACGAAGATGATCCGCCACCTCGGCTCGTCGCTAACCGACGTCACCTACGTCTTCGACGAACCCACGATCGGGCTGCACCCGCACGACATCGAGCGGATGAACGGCCTGCTCCTCCAGTTGCGCGACAAAGGCAACACCGTTCTCGTCGTCGAGCACAAGCCGGAGACGATCGCGATCGCCGACCACGTCGTCGACCTCGGCCCGGGGGCCGGTGCCGGAGGTGGCCAGATCTGCTTCGAAGGCACCGTGTCGGGCCTGCGCTCCAGCGGCACCGTCACCGGCAAGCACCTGGGCGACCGCGCGGTCCTCAAGGACGAGGTCCGGACGGCGTCCGGTCAGCTGGAGGTCCGCAAGGCCGGCACGCACAACCTCCAGGACGTGGACGTCGACATCCCGTTGGGGGTGCTGTGCGTCCTCACCGGAGTCGCCGGCTCCGGCAAGAGCTCCCTGGTCCAAGGCTCGGTGGCCGGGCGCGATGGCGTCGTCGTGATCGACCAGGGCGCGATCAAGGGCTCGCGCCGGAGCAATCCCGCGACCTACACCGGGTTGCTCGAACCGATCCGCAAGGCGTTCGCCAAGGCCAACGGGGTCAAGCCGGCACTGTTCAGCGCCAACTCCGAAGGTGGCTGCCCGGCCTGCAACGGCGCCGGCGTCATCTTCACCGAGCTCGGCGTGATGGCCACGGTCGAGTCAACCTGCGAGGAGTGCGAGGGACGACGGTTCCAGGCGGCGGTGCTGGAGTACACCTTCGGTGGCAGGAACATCGCCGAGGTCCTGGAGATGCCCGTGACCGAGGCGCTGACGTTCTTCGCCGAGGGCGAGGCCGCCACACCCACCGCTCACAAGATCCTGGAGCGGCTCGCCGACGTCGGGCTGGGCTACCTGAACCTCGGCCAGGCTCTCACCACGTTGTCCGGGGGAGAGCGGCAGCGGCTCAAGCTGGCTACCCAGATGGCCGAGCAGGGCGACGTCTACGTGCTCGACGAGCCGACCACCGGGCTGCACCTGGCCGACGTCGAGCAGCTCCTCGGGCTGCTCGACCGTCTGGTCGACTCCGGGAAGTCGGTCGTGGTCATCGAGCACCACCAAGCGGTGATGGCGCACGCGGACTGGATCATCGACCTGGGTCCGGGCGCCGGCCACGACGGCGGGAAGGTCGTCTTCGAGGGCACGCCGCGCGCCCTGGTGACGGCCAAGAAGAAGACGCTGACCGGGAAGCACCTCGCGGAGTACGTCGCGTCGTGACCGGCTTCGAGGTACGCCCGATCGGTCACGTCAGCTCGACGCTGACCTCCCTGGCGGACGCGCCCCGACAGGCGGACGAGGGCGCGCCCGAGGCCTGGCTCGTCCTCGAGGACCCGTACGCCGCGGCGCTGACCGGTATCGAGCCGGGGCACGATCTGGTCGTGATCACCTGGCTCGACCGGGCCGACCGGGACACGCTCGCCGTGCACCCGCGCGGGGAGACCGACCGACCGCTGACCGGGGTGTTCGCCACGCGCTCGCCGTCGCGCCCCAACCCGATCGGCCTGCACGACGTCCAGGTCGTCGAGGTCAGCGGCACCAGGATCCGGGTGCGCGCCCTCGAAGCGCTGGACGGCACCCCGATCCTCGACGTGAAGCCGGTGCTGACGCCCGAGCGCTGATCAGGCCTTCGTCTTCGGGGAGGTCTTGTCGAGCACCGCGGCGCGGATCTCCTCACCGGCCTTGCCGATGCGGGTCTGCACCGGCTCGATGGAGAGGTCCTCGAGACCGTCGACCGCACTCGGCGTGCTGTCCTGCGAGGCGACCGGCGAGCAGCCGTCGGGGCCGCTCGGCACACCCCGGGCCGGTCCGGACTCGACGACCGGCATCGAGTTCGGCGGAACCGGGTAGGGAGTGAGCGCTTGGGAGGCGAAGAAGGTCCCGGCGATGACGTCCAGGCCGGCGTGGGTCTGGATCAGCACCTGGCCGGTGCCCATCTCCTGACGCGGCTGGATGTTCGGGTTCGAGGCGTCCTTGGCCGCGGCGAAGTTGAACGCCGAGGTCATGTCACCGGTCACCGAACGGCGCCAGGACGTCAGGTTCGGCACCTCGACGCCGTACCGGGACTCGACCAGGCGCAGCTGGGAGGTGTGGTCGAAGGTCTCGCTGGCCACCAGGCCACCGCGCGAGTACGGCGAGATGACCAGGCCCGGGACCCGGAAGCCGAGACCGATCGGCCCGCGGATGCCCGCGGAGCTCTTCACGTTCGACAGCGGGTTCACCGTCACGTACTCGCCCGGCGTTCCCGGGGGAGCCGTCGGGGGAGCCACGTGGTCGAAGAACCCGCCGTTCTCGTCGTAGCTGATGATCAGGGCCGTCTTCTCCCACACCGCCGGGTTGGAGGTCAGGATGTCCAGCACCCGCAGGATGCCGACCGCGCCGAACGCCGGCGGCAGCGCCGGGTGCTCGCAGGCCAGCAGGTCCGGGATGATCCAGGAGACCTTCGGCAGCTTGTTGTTCTTCACGTCCGAGGCGAAGTTGACCGGGTAGATCGGCGCCTGGCCGCGCAAGTAGAGCTGCGAGAGCGGGTTCTGGAAGTTCTTGAAGGCGCTGAGCATGCCGGACAGGACCGCACCGGAGACGATCGGTGCCTGCTGGCTCGTGTAGACCTTCCAGGAGACGCCCGCGTCCTGCAGGTTCTCCGGGTAGGTGCGCCAGGAGTACTTGTTGCGGGGGACCAGTGTCGGGGTCTCGAGCAGGGGACCGCCGTGGGTGCCGTCGGGGTCGATGGTGCCCGAGATCCAGTAGAGCCGGTTCGGGTCCGTCGGCCCGAGCACCGAGCAGAAGTAGTGGTCACAGATCGTGAAGGCATCGGCCAGCGCCATGTGCACCGGGATGTCCTCGCGGGTGTAGTACCCCATCGTCGCCGGACCGTTGGCCAGGCCGTCGGTGGCCACGTGCGACTTCACCCACTGGTCCATCGCACCGCCGTTCCAGCACTGGTGCGCGCCGGCCCAGCCGTGGTCCGGGTCGTTGATCGCCTCGCCGTCCAGGGTGGCGCCCCGGGTGGTGTCCAGGCGGAACGGCTGCACGTAGGAGTTCGGGTCCGCCTGCTTGGTGGCGATGTTGTAGCCCTTCTGGTTGAAGAGCCCGGCGTTGATCGCCGCGGTGTCGTTGAAGCCCCGCACCCCGGACAACGTGCCGTAGTAGTGGTCGAAGGACCGGTTCTCCTGCATCAGGAACACGAAGTGCTCGATGTCCGACAGCGAACCGCCGCACGGGTCCGCGGCATAGGCCCGGTCCAGGATCGGTCCGGCCAGCGAGCTGAGGGCCGCCGCACTGCCGGCTCCTGCCATCAGCTTCACGACATCACGGCGGGTCATGCCTTCGAACATCTGAACGCTCCTGGGTGCGGGGGAACGAGAAGGGGACGCCGAAGTGGCGTCCCCGTGAGAGCAATAAAACGCCTCCGGTGCCGTTTGGGAAGCGTTTTCAGGCAATGTTCACCCGCGTGTCGTCAGGCGGGTTCCCAGAGCTCGATCCGGTTGCCGGCCGGGTCGGTGACCCACCCGAAGCGACCGACACCCTCCATCGCCTCGACGTGGTCAGCGACGTCGGCGCCGCCCTCGCGCAACTGGGCGAGCATCGCGTCCAGGCTCGCAACTCGGAAGTTCAGCATGCTGGGTGCCGAACCCGGGCCGAAGTAGTCGGTGTCCGCGTCGAACGTGGCGAACACCGTCGGGCCGGGTTCCTGGGTCCAGATCCCGTGCTCACCAGCGTCCAGACCCAGCACGTCGCGGTACCAGGCGTTCAGCGCTGCCGGGTCGTCCGCGCGCAGGAAGAAACCGCCGATGCCCAGAACACGTTCCATGGGCGCAGCATGACCGAAGATGGCGGTGTGGGAAAGCAGCTGCGCATCGTCGAGGTCACCGAGGAGACCGAGGATGCCTGGAGGCAGATCCACAACACGATCATTCCGGCCTCGCCGTTGTCGGCGGAGGAGATCAGCGAGCGCCGGCAGGTGAACCTTCTGACCCTGGCCTACGCGGGCGAGGACCTGGTCGGGAATGCCACGGTGCGCTCGCCTACCGACAATTCGGACACCCGAACAGTGATCGTCAAGATCCTGCCGGAGTACAGGAACCGGGGGTACGGGACCGAATACCTGGCACAGATGCTGGAGGTTGCACGTCAGCTCGGCTCGCAGCGGATCGAGACCGTCGTCCTGGTCGCGAACGTCGACGGCATGCGGTTCGCGGTGGGGAACTGGTTCTGTGAGATCGACAGGTACGTCGTCGACGGGGCTGAGTACGTGGATCTGGCCCTTCTCCCGGTAGACCCCCGTGAGTAGGTATGTCGCCGATAAGGGACATTATGTCAACACGTTTACGCGGGAGAACGGGTTCCACCTCCCCTTTTCCAGGTTTCTGGCACCTCAGATGTAGGAAAGCGTCTGACGACTCCGTCCCTGGGACAGACGCGGCCAGAATGGGTCGCACCGCAACCGAGGAGATTCGCAGATGGCCAAGTACCTGTTGCTGAAGCACTACAACGGCGCACCTGCTCCGGTGAACGACGTGCCGATGGACCAGTGGACGCCTGAGGAGATCACCAACCACATCCAGTTCATGCGGGACTTCGCCTCCCGGCTCGAGCAGAGCGGCGAGTTCGTCGCGGCCGAGGCCGTCGCGCCCGAGGGCGCCTGGGTCCAGTACGGCGGCGAGGGACGTCCCCCGGTCACCGACGGACCGTTCGCGGAGACCAAGGACCTGATCGCCGGCTGGATGTTCATCGACGTCGACAGCTACGAGCGGGCCGTCGAGCTCACTGCCGAGCTCTCCGCAGCGCCGGGCGCCGGAGGCAAGCCGATCCACGAGTGGATCGAGGTCCGCCCAGTCATGTCCGAGCCGCCGACCGCCGCCGACGCCACCTGCCACTGAGGTGGACGAAGCCCTGCTGCGGGCCCTGACTCCTCAGGTCATCGCGATCCTCGTCCGCCGCGGAGCCGATTTCGCGGCGGCCGAGGACGCGGTCCAGGAGGCGCTGATCCAGGCCGTCGGCTCGTGGCTTTCGGATCCCCCGCGCGATCCGAAGGCCTGGCTGGTGACCGTCGCCTGGCGGAAGTTCCTCGACCTCACCCGATCGGAGGGCTCCCGTCGCGGCCGTGAGGAACGGGTCGCCGAAGAACCGGTCCCGGAGGCGGCATCCGGTCTCGACGACACGCTGCAGCTCTACTTCCTCTGCGCCCACCCCTCGCTGACGCCGTCCTCTGCGGTGGCTCTCACGCTGCGCGCAGTGGGCGGACTGACCACCCGTCAGATCGCCGAGGCCTACCTGGTTCCCGAGGCGACGATGGGCCAGCGGATCTCGCGGGCCAAGAAGACGGTCTCGGAGGTCCGTCTCGACTCCCCTGGCGATGTCGCCACTGTGGTGCGCGTGCTCTACCTGGTCTTCAACGAGGGCTACTCCGGCGACGTCGACCTGGCAGCCGAAGCGATCCGCCTGGCCCGCCAGCTGGCGGCACAGATCGATCACCCCGAGGTTTCGGGGCTGCTCGCGCTGATGCTGCTGCACCATGCCCGTCGACCGGCGCGGACCGGGAGCGACGGGTCACTCGTTCCTCTCGCCGATCAGGACCGCAGGCTCTGGGACACCGTGCTGATCGCCGAAGGGGTGCAGATCCTCCAAACGGCTCTGGCGCAGGAACGGCTCGGCGAGTTCCAGGCACAGGCCGCGATCGCCGCCCTGCACGCTGACGCCCAGAGCGCCGAGGAGACCGACTGGGTGCAGATCGTCGAGTGGTACGACGAGCTGGTCCGGCTGACCGACTCCCCGATCGCGCGGCTCAATCGAGCGGTCGCGGTCGGCGAGGCCGACGGTGCCCGCTCGGGTTTGGCCGCCCTGTCCGGGCTCGACCCCGCACTTCCCCGCTACACCGCGGTGTCGGCGCACCTGCACGAGCGTGACGGCGACGTACGGACGGCAGCCCGCCTGTACGCCGAAGCGGCTCGCCAGGCGCCGAACACGGCCGAGCGCGACCACCTGGTCAGACAGGCAGCCCGGTTGAACGCGGCGCAGGGCCAGGAGTCGGGACCGGCGTCGGGCTCGCAGGGCCGTTGAGCCAGCTGATCCCCCAGCCGACGACCGCGAAGATCAGCACCCCGATGATCGCGCCGAATCCGTTGTGCTCGACGTCGGCGATGCTCGGCACCCGCATCGGGAACCAGGTCCGCTGGGCCAGCTCGATCCCGGTCGAGGCCAGGACGCACAGGGCGATCGTGAGCAACGGGCGGCCCAGCACGATCGCCAGCAGCAGACCGGCCGGCACGAAGAGCAGCACGTTGGCGATCACCTCGAGCTGGGAGCCGTCCAGGCGCCCCCCGGCGAAGAGCTCGGACCAGTAGTTGAAGGCGGAGAAGACCGGGCGGCCGGCGGACGGGTCGGCCAGCGTCAGGCGGGCGACGAAGACGGCGTACAGGGCGAGGAGGAAGGCGGAGAACCAGCGCATGCCTCGACGCTAGGCAGGATCGCCGCCCCTCCCCTCCGCCGCAGGTACCGATCTGCTGGCCGCGAGGACAACTCTTCAGTTCCAGCTGCTGATCTTCACGTCCCGCGGGTCCGGCGCTCCGGTACCGGTCTCCACCAGCGACTTCAGGCTGAGCAGGAAGACGGCCCACTTGGTGCTGCAGTGGTGCATGAAGGGCACCTGCTCGCGCCAGCCGCGGTGGGCGAAGACGAGCATGGTCCACTCGCCGTCCTGGTGGATGTCGAAGGTCACGGTGCTGCCGATCCACTCCTCCGGTCCCCCGACGACCTCCCAGGCGACGCGCTCGGCCGGAACCAGCTCGACGACCTTCATGTTGATGTCGCCAGGACCGAAGTGGAAGTCGATGACGCCGCCCAGCTCCGGGGACCCGTCGGTGGTGCTGGCCCACCAGCCCGCGAGGCCGTCCAGCGTGGTCAGCACGTCGTAGACCTTGTCCGGCGAGGCGTCGCGGACGCCGACCTCGTGCACGATGTCGAAGCTCGTCGCGTTCATCGGGCCATCTCCCACGGTGCGGTCGAGAGCACGTTGCCGGTCTCGAGCAGCGACTTGAGGTTCGCCAGGACCGCCGGCCACCCGGACGAGATTCCGTTGAGCATCTCCACGTTCGGTAGGTTCTCGTGGGTGACGGTGAGCCGGACGATGTCCTGGTCCGCGGCGATCTCGAAAACCACGCGCGACGGGCCGTTCTCCCGCTCCTCGTCCGGTGAGTCCTCGAAGGTGACCACGAGCCGGCTCGGCGGCTCGGCCTCGACCACGGTGCCGACGACGTCGTTGCCCGAACCGTCCAGGCGCTGGTGCTCCCAGCCGGACCCGACCTGCCAGTCCGAGACGTTGCGGTGGCCCCAGTACCGGGCCGTCAGGTCGGCGTCCGTGAGTGCTTCCCAGACCTGCTCGGCGCTGGCCTGGATGTAGGTCACGTACACGTACGACGGGATCTGCGTAGCTGTTGCTTCCATGAGTGCTCTCTCTTCCAGGGCGTGCGTTTCCAGTGCTTGCGCTTCTGCCCGCTGCCGGATGGCACGGAGTGCCTCCAGCCGCGGACGGTCGAACCCGGAGATCCAGCGCTCCTCGATCTCGTGGATCGGGGCCGGGTTCAGGTAGTGCAACCGCTCCCTCCCCCGTCGTACGACGGTGACGAGGTTCGCGGCGACGAGCTGGTCCAGGTGCTGGGTCGCCGACTGTCGGGTCATGTCGACCCGCGCGCACAGCTCCCCCAGCGTCTGACCGTTCTGCTCGCGCAGCAGGTCCAGGAGCGTCCGGCGGGTGGGGTCCGCCAGCGCCTTGAAGACCGGATCCATGTCTGCGCTGCTCACGAGACTTAATATGCAGGTATTTGCCTGCATAAGTCAATCCCCTGGCCCAGCTGGCCGGCAGATCGGGGCTCGCAGCGCCCAGATGTGCCCCGCGGTGCCCGAAGAATTGTCTAGATAGTCTGATATTTCCTTATCGGAAGAGCGTGCCAGCGCCGCGAGGACTCGCTAGGGTTTGATCGAACCCGGTCACCGGGGAGAAGTAGCGAGGTGGCCGAGCGAGTCCTGAAGGCCTGCGACCAGAAACGTGAGAGTTCGATGGATATCCCGATTTATGACCTCAATGACGGCACCGAGCTTCCCGCCGTCGGCTTCGGAACGACCGGCCTCCAGGGAGCGGACGGCCTCGAGGCGATCCTCACCGCTGCTGAGAACGGCTACCGGCTCCTCGACACCGCCGTGAACTACGGCAACGAGATGACCGTGGGCGAGGCCATCCGCCGCTCCGGCGTCCCGCGCCAGGAGTTCCGCGTCACCAGCAAGCTGCCGGGTCGTCACCACGCGTACGACGACGCGATCGTCTCCACGCACGAGTCCTTGGGCCGTCTCGGTCTCGAGCACATCGACCTGCACCTGATCCACTGGCCGAACCCGAAGCGGGACGAGTACAGCGAGGCCTGGCGCGCGCTGGTCGACCTGCAGCGCGACGGCCTGGTCACCACCATCGGCGTCTCGAACTTCAGCGCCGAGCACCTCGACCGGATCATGGACACCAGCGGCGTGGTGCCCGCTGTCAACCAGATCGAGATGCACCCGTACTTCCCGCAGGACGAGCTGCGCGCGGTTCACGACTCGCTGGGCATCCGCACCGTGGCCTGGAGCCCGCTGGCCAAGGCCAAGGCGCTCTTCGAGGAGGACGTCGTCCGTGCGGCCGCCGAGGCGCACGGGGTCTCCCCCGCCCAGGTCGTGCTGCGCTGGCACTTCCAGCTCGGCTCGGTCCCGATCCCGAAGTCGACCGTGCCCGAGCACCAGCTCGCGAACGGTGACATCTTCGAGTTCGAGCTGAGCGACGACGAGGTCGACGCCATCAGCGGCCTGGGTCGTGAGGACGGCCGGCTGTTCGGCGGGGACCCGGACGAGCACTACGAGATGTGATTTCTCAGCGTTTTCTCCAGAAGGCCGCGGGCAGGTGCCCGCGGCCTTCTGCGTACCATCGCACCGTGATCCGACGTCTCACTGCCGCCGTGGTGCTCCTGCTCGTCTCGCTGCTGCTCGTGGCCGGGTGCGGGAGCGGCTCCAAGAAGCCGGCGGCCGACAAGACCGCCGACTCCGGCCCGTGCTCGTACACCAAGGACGGTTCCAAGGCGGCCAAGCCCGTGAACCTGCCGCCCAGCACGCCAGACCCGGCGAACCCGGCGTCGATGGTGATCACCACCAACCGCGGCACCATCCCGATCACCTTCGAGCCCGACCAGGCTCCGTGCGCGGTGAACTCGTTCGTCGCGCTGGCCACCCAGGGCTACTTCGACAACACCTCCTGCCACCGGTTGACGACCGAGGGCTACTACGTGCTCCAGTGCGGCGACCCGCTGGGCACCGGTCAGGGTGGGCCCGGGTACTCCTTCAAGGACGAGCTGCTCGACAACGACCCGCGCCTGCAGCCCTGCGGCAACGCCGGCGGCCAGGCGTACTGCACCTACGGGACCGGCACCGTCGCGATGGCCAACCGCGGCCCGAACACCAACGGGTCGCAGTTCTTCCTCGTCTACGGCAGCTCGCGGTTCCCGCCGGACTTCACCGTGTTCGGGCACCTGGACGCCTCGGGCCTGAAGGTCATCAAGGCGATCGCCGCCAAGGGCATCGGTACGCCGAGCGGGATGGGCCCCGGTGACGGCGCGCCCAAGGAGCCGGTGACGATCACCAGCGTGAAGTGAGGCTCACTCCACCTCGCTGGACTGCACCATCTCGACGGGGCTGCCGAGCGCGACGGTGCGGCTGACCGTGCAGATCCGGTCCCGCGACTTCGCGATCGCGTCCGGCAGGTTCTCCCGGGCCGCGTCGCCGGCCTCGCCGTCGGGGAACGTGACGTCGAAGATCAGACGCAGGTTGGTCATGTGGTTGCCGTTCTCGTCGCGCACCTTGTCGCCCTCGGCCCGCACCGAGAACGACTCGGCCACCGCGCGCTTGCGGGTGATGTACTCGACGTCGATCGCGGTGCAGCCCGCGATCGCGGCCAGCAGCAGCTCGACCGGGGTGAAGTCGGGGTCGTCGCCCTCCCCGATCGGCAGCACCCCGCCGCGACGGTTGGTGGCCTTGTAGCGCGCGTCGCCGATCTTGGTGAGGTCGACGTAGCGGTAGGTGGGACGGTCCGGCAACGTGGCGTCGGTCATGGCGACAGACTGCCACGCCCCCTCACGTCTTCGGGCAGCCGAGCCTAGGGTGGGGAGATGCGCAGCCTGCAACGCGATGAAGCGGTGGCCCGGTTCGAGCTCATCACGCTCACGTCGTACGACGTGTCCCTGGACCTGCGCGGTGAGGACACGTTCTCCAGCCGCACGGTCATCGAGCTGACCTCGCGCGGCGGCGACACGTTCCTGGACCTCAAGGCGAAGTCGTTGGAGTCGATCACCCTGGACGGCGTGCCGCTGCCAGCGGCGCTGTGGTCCGAGGGCAGGTTTCCCCTGTCCCTCCCCGCCGGCGAGCACCGGCTCGAGGTGGCGGCGACGATGGCGTTCCGCAACGACGGCGAGGGCCTGCACCGCGCCGTGGACCCGAGCGACGGCCGCGCGTACGTCTACCAGATGAGCTTCATGAGTGCGGCTCCCTCGGTCTTCGCCTGCTTCGACCAGCCCGACCTCAAGGCGCCGTACACCCTGCACGTGCTGGCGCCGCAGGACTGGGTCGTGGTCGCGAACGCGCGCGGCGAGCAGGTCGAGCCGGGGCGGTGGGAGTTCGGGCAGAGCCAGCCGCTGTCGACGTACTTCGTCACCCTGGTCGGTGGGCCGTACCACCGCGTCACCGGCCAGCACGACGGCATCGACCTCGGCTTCCTGTGCCGCTCCTCGATGGCCGCCGCCCTGGACGTCGACGCCGAGGAGCTGTTCACGATCACCCGGCAGTGCTTCGACGAGTTCCACCGGGTCTTCGGCATCCGCTACGCGTTCGACAAGTACGACCAGGCGTTCGTGCCCGACTTCAACGCCGGCGCGATGGAGAACCCCGGCTGCGTCACCTTCCGCGAAGGTCTGCTCTTCACGACGAAGGCTCCGCGCAGTGTGCGGGTGCAGCGAGCGACCACGGTCGCGCACGAGATGGCGCACCAGTGGTTCGGCAACCTGGTGACCCCGCGCTGGTGGGACGACCTCTGGCTCAACGAGGCCTTCGCCGAGTACATGGGCAACCGGGTCACCGCCGAGGTCACCGAGTTCACCGACGCCCTGGTCTGGGCCTCCCTGGTGCGCAAGAACTGGGGCCTCACCGCGGACTCACGGCCCTCGACCCACCCGGTCGCGGGCACGGGCGCGGTCGACGCCGATGCGGCGCTCCAGGACTTCGACGGCATCTCCTACTCCAAGGGTCAGGCGGTGCTCACCCAGCTGGCCCGCCGGGTGGGCGACGAGGTCTTCTTCGGCGGCGTCCGCGACCACTTCGAGAAGCACGCCTTCGGCAACGCCACGATGAAGGACCTGTTCACCTCGTGGGAGCGCGCCGGGGCCGGCGACCTCACTCCGTGGACCGACGCCTGGCTGCGGACCGCGGGACTGGACCGCATCGAGCTGGACCGTTCGGCCGGGGCCCTGGTCCGGACCGCCCAGGCCGCCGACCCGGCGGACCGCGGGCACGACCTGGGACTGGCGGTCTGGGACGGCAGCGCCTGGCTGCGCTCGTCGGTCCTGGTGGAGTCTCCCCGGACGCCGGTGGAGATCCCGCAGGACGCACCGGTCGTGCTCGATCCGGCGGACGAGGCCTGGGCCGACCTGACGTTCGACGACGTGACCGCGGCTGCTCTTCCGACGTTGCTCCCGGGCGTCGGCGAACAGCTCCGCGCGACGCTCTGGATCACCGCGCGCAACGCCGTCTACCAGGGCACCCTGGACCCTGCGGTCGCCGTCGAGCTGCTCGTCGCCGGCATCCCGGGCGAGGAGCAGGACACCGCGCTGAACACCCTCGCGATCTGGGCGGCCGACGACGGCTACGGCGCGCGTGGCGTGGTCCACGAGAAGCTGCTGCCGGTGGTGCGGGACGCCGGCGCCGCTCGGGAGCGGATCCACCGGGCCTTCCGGGAGCGTGCCGACAGTGCACCCGCAGGATCGGAGATCCAGTTCGCGGCCGCCGACGGAGCGATCGGCACCGGCGAGGACGTCGACTGGTTGCGCGGGCTCCTCGAGGGCGGGCTCTGGCCCGGCATGGAGCTCGATGCCGGCGTGCGCTGGAAGGTGCTCCAGCGGCTGACCTCCCTGGGCGGGACCGACCTCGACGAGCTGGACCGGGCGCTGGCGCTGGCCAACGACGCCAAGTCCCAGGTCGCGCACGCCTGGTGCCACGCACGGATCCCGGATCCGGAGGCGAAGGCCTGGGCCTGGCAGCGCTTCACCGGTGAGGTCGCGGCCTCCAACTACGAGGTCGAGGCGATCGGTACCGGGTTCTGGCAGGCCGGACACGAGGCCTTGGTCGGGCCGTACGTCGACCGGTACTTCGCCGAGCTGCCCGGCACCACGGCGGTTCGCGCCGGCTGGGGGCTGGCCGACGGGGCGCGGTTCTTCTACCCCATCACCGAGCTCGACCAGGACGTCGTCGACCGCACCGACGCCCTCATCGCGGACCAGCAGCTCAACGCCAGCATCCGCCGCGTCCTCGTCGACGCCGGGGACGAGCTGCGCTCCCGGCTGCGCGCCGTGGAGCGCTACCACCGATGAGCGACACCCGGGCTCGTCGTCCCGGTCCGACGGTGCGCACCCGCGTCGTCGAGGTCAACGGGGACACGGTCACCGAGCACGAGGACCGGTTGGCCACCGAGGAGCCGCTGGAGATCAGGCTGGCCTGGCCCGGAGCCGTCGCCGAGCGGCTCGCGGTCACGATGCGGACCCCGGGCCACGACTTCGAGCTCGCAGCCGGGTGGCTCGTGCACGAGCAGATCGTGCCGGCGTCTGCGATCGAGTCCGTCCGGTACTGCACCGACGCCGACCTGGCCGAGGAGGAGGAGTTCAACGTCGTGACCGTGCACAGCTCAGTCGCTCCGGCCTACCTGCCGGCGGCACGGACGGTGAGCTCGGCGTGCGGGGTGTGCGGGACCGGGTCGATCGACGACGCACTGCGCGCGGCTGCACCGGTCGCGAGCACCGTGGTGGTCCCCTTCGACGTGGTGCGCGCCCTGCCGGAGGCGCTGCGGGCGGCCCAGCCCGGTTTCGACCGGACCGGTGGACTGCACGCCGCCGGCCTGTTCGAGACGGATGGAACCGCGGTCGTCGTCCGCGAGGACGTCGGGCGCCACAACGCCGTGGACAAGGCGGTCGGCTCCCGCCTGCTCGGGGGCCAGGACGTGCCCCCCGTCCTGGTGCTGAGCGGTCGGGTCGGTTTCGAGCTCGTCCAGAAGGCCGTGGTGAGCGGGATCTCCGCCGTCGTCGCCGTCGGTGCGCCGTCCTCGCTCGCGGTGTCGCTGGCCGAGCGCGCCGGGGTCGGCCTGGCCGGGTTCACCCGCTCGGACCGCTGCGTCGCGTACGCCGGGGCGGCTCGCTTCGGCGTGTGACCCGCGGTTTGTCGGCCCGTGCTCCTAGCGTGGAGCCGTGCGTATCCTCCACACCTCCGACTGGCACCTCGGGCGCCAGTTCCACGGGCAGGGGATGCTGGGCCACCAGGCCGCGTTCGTCGATCACCTGATCACGACGGTGACCGAGCGCGCCGTCGACCTGGTGGTGATCGCCGGGGACATCTACGACCGCGCGCTGCCCCCGGTGGACGCCGTCGCCCTGGCCGACGACGCCTTCGCGCGCCTGGCCGCCACCGGGGCACGGGTGGTGCTGACCAGCGGCAACCACGACTCCGCGCGCCGGCTCGGGTTCAACGCCCGCCTCGCCGACGCGGCCGGGTTCCACCTGCGCACCGACGTCGACCGCGTCGACGTGCCCGTCCTGCTCGAGGACGCGCACGGGCCCGTCGCCGTCTACGGGATCCCCTACCTGGAGCCGGACCAGGTCAAGCGCGCCTGGGACCTGGGCACCCGCTCCCACCAGGCCGCGCTCACCGAGGCGATGACCCGGATCCGCGCGGACCTGGCCACCCGCGAGCCGGGGACCCGCTCGGTGGTGCTGGCGCACGCCTTCGTGGTCGGCGGAACTGCACGCACCGAGGCCAGCGACAGTGAGCGCGACATCGCCGTCGGCGGGGTCTCGGCCGTCCCGACCTCGGTGTTCGAGGGGATCGACTACGTCGCGCTCGGTCACCTGCACGGGCGGCACACGCTGACCGACTCGATCCGCTACTCGGGCTCCCCGCTCGCCTACTCCTTCTCCGAGGCAGCCCACCGCAAGGGCTGCTGGCTGATCGACCTGGAGGCCGCCGGCCTGAGTGCCGAGTTCGTCGACGCCCCGGTCCCCCGGCGGCTGGTCCGGCTCTCCGGCGCCATCGACGACCTCCTCAGCCACCCCCGGTACGCCGAGGCCGAGGACGCCTGGCTCCAGGTCACCCTGACCGACCCGGTCCGACCGGCGCGCGCGATGGCCCGGCTCCAGGCCCGGTTCCCCCACCTGGTGGCCCTCGGCTTCGCCCTGCAAGCGACCGACGGCCTCTCGACCGCGCGCCCGGTCGAAGGACGCTCCGACCACGACATCGCCCTCGCGTTCGTGGCCGACGTGCGCGGGGAGCCCGCGTCCGCCGTCGAGAGCGACCTGCTGCGGGACGCCTGCGAGGCGTGCGCAGCCGATCCGGACGCCGACACCCAGGTAGGTGCCTGATGCGGCTGCACCACCTGTCCGTCACCGCGTTCGGGCCGTTCGCCGACACCGTCGAGGTCGACTTCGACGAGCTGTCCGCCGCGGGCCTGTTTCTCCTGACCGGGGCGACCGGAGCCGGCAAGACCAGCGTGCTCGACGCGGTGTGCTTCGCGTTGTACGGCGCCGTCCCCGGTGACCGCGCCGGCGCCAAGCACCTGCGCAGCGACCACGCCGGGCCGCAGGTCGCGCCCAGCGTCAGCCTGCGGTTGAGCATCGGCGACCGCCAATTCCTGTTCACCCGCTCCCCTGCCTGGGACCGCCCCAAGCTGCGCGGCAGCGGCGAGACCCGTGAGCAGGCCCGCGTCCTGGTCGAGGAGCTGCGGGAGGGCACCTGGACGACGCTGACCAACCGGCTCGACGACGCCGGGCTGCTGGTCACCGACCTGCTCGGCATGACCGCGACGCAGTTCACCCAGGTCGCGATGCTCCCCCAGGGCCGGTTCCAGGCCTTCTTGCGGGCGACGTCGGCCGAGCGGCACAGCGTGCTCCAGCAGCTCTTCCGCACCGACCGGTTCGAACGGGTCGAGCGCTGGCTCGTGGAGCGTCGTACGGCGGCCCGCCGGACCAGCGAGGCCGGTGCCGACGCGGTCCTGGAGACCCTGAACCGGGTGCGGGAGGCCGCCGGCGAGACGAACGAGCCCGGCTGGACCGGTGATCTGGTCGGTGCCGCCGAGTCCGGCGCGGTGACGGAGTGGACGCGCGCGCTGCAGGAGCGCAGCACCGCTGCCGCGGCTTCCGCAGTGGTCCGGTCCACCGCCGCGGACGAGGCGCTGGCCGCTGCTGAGGCAGCTCTCACCCTGGCGACGGCGCAGCACGACCACCGCAGGCGTGCCCTGGCAGCGCAGGCGGACCTGGCGCTGCTCGCGTCCGAGGCCGATGCTCTGACCGCACTCGCGAACCGCCTCGAGGAGCACCGGCGGGCTGCGCCGCTCGCCGCCCTGAGCAGCAGCTCGACGAACGCCGGACGGGCCCTCGAGCGCGCCCGCCAGCGGTGGGCCGAACGGGTCGGGTTCCTGGCAGCACTCGGCCTGGCGGACGACGTCGACCGCGACGACCTGCTCGCCGCCCAGCGGCGCGCCCACGCCGCCCACACCCGGGCGTCGGCGCATGCTGCCCGGGCCGAGGCGGGCCGTGAGGCCGAGGCACGGAGCGCTGCTGTGCGTGCCGAGCTCCAGTCCCTCGAGGCGAGCGTCGCCGAGCTGGAGGTGGTCATCGCCGAGCTCCCGGCGGTGATCACCGAGGCCGTCGCGGCCGTCCACGAGGCCCGCGCCGCCGCCGCACGGCACCCGGTCGTCGCCGGCAAGATCGTCCGGTTGGACGAGCTCAACCACGCCGCCCGCCGGGCCGAGCTCGTCGAGCTGGAGCTCAGCGCTGCTCGTACCGACGTCATCGAGGCGACCGAGCAGGCCCAGCTCACCCGCGAGATCTACCTCGACGTCCGCGAGGCGCGGATCAACGGCATGGCCGGCGAGCTGGCCGGACAGCTCGCGGTCGGCTGCTCGTGCCCGGTCTGCGGCAGCGCCGAGCACCCGTCCCCGGCCACCCTCTCCGCGGGGAGCGTCAACCGCAGCGACGAGGACCAGGCTCGCAAGGTCCACGAGGACGCGGCGTTCGTCCTGCAGAGCCGCGAGGTGGTGCTCTCCGGTCTCGAGTCCGAGCTGGCCGTTCTCGACGAGCGCCTCGACGGTGTCGACCGGGCCGGCCTGCCGAGTGCCCTGGACGCCGCCCGCGCCGAGTCCGAGCGCCTCGAGCCGCTGGTCGCCGCCCTCGACGTGCTCACCGATCGCGAGCTGACCTGCCGCGCCCGTCTGCGGGAGGCCGAGCAGAAGCGTGCCGAGGCGCTGCTCGAGCGGGCCGCCCTGGCTGCCGAGAAGGACCAGCTCGGCGCTCTGCTGGAGGGCATCGCTGACGAGTGGGAGGCCGTGCTCGCCGACCCGGGCGCCGCTCCGGAGGAGGACCCCGAGGCGGGTCTGGCCCTCATCGTGGCCGGGCGCGCCCGCCTGGCGGCCGGCTACGACGACACCGTCGCCGACCTGGACGCCCTGGCCGAGGCCGATCGCCGGGCCCGCGAGGCCGAGGCCGAGCTGAGCTGCGCGGCGCTGGACGCCGGGTTCGAGGATCTCGCCGCCGCCCTGTCCGCCCTGCTGCCCGAGGAGGACGCCGACCGCGCCCAGGACCGGCTGACCCGCGCCGAGGTCCGTACCCGGACCGCCGAGCAGGTGCTCGCCGACCCGGCGGTGGCCGAGGCGCTGTCCGCGGCACCGGTCGAGCTCGAGAGCACGGCCGCCACCCGCGCCCAGCTCGCCGAAGCCGCCCGTCTCGCCGCCTCCGCCCGGCACGCCGCCGAGCTGCGCCGGGACCGCGTCGGGGTGCTCTCCCGTGACGCCGCGGACCGGCTGCGCGCGTGGGCACCCCTGCGCGAGCGGCACCGCACGGTGGCGGAGCTCGCCGCGCTGGTCGAGGGCAAGAGCGTCGACAACCCGCTCCGGATGCGCCTCGCCGCCTACGTCCTCGCCGAACGCCTGCGCCAGGTCGTGGCCGCTGCCAACGAGCGGCTCGCAGGGATGACCGACCAGCGCTACGCGCTCGAGCACTCCGACGACCGTGGCGTCGGCGAGCAGCGCGGCGGGCTGAGCCTGCGCGTCCGCGACGACTGGAACGGGGAGACCCGCGACCCGGCGACCTTGTCGGGCGGCGAGACGTTCGTGGTCTCGCTGGCCCTCGCGCTCGGTCTGGCCGACACGGTGGCCCACGAGGCCGGCGGCACCGACATCGACACCCTGTTCATCGACGAGGGCTTCGGCTCGCTGGACGCCGACACCCTCGAGGACGTGATGGACACCCTCGACAGCCTGCGTGACGGAGGCCGGGTGGTGGGACTGGTCAGCCACGTGCCCGAGCTGCGCAGCCGGATCAGCACCCAGCTCGAGGTCAGCAAGGGCCGCACCGGGTCGAGCGTGCGCGCGGCGCTGGGTGACCATTAACCGGGCGACCACCAGCCGCCGGCTGGGTAGGGTCGCGGCATGGCTACGGCGGACAACGACCTGATCGATCCGACCTTCACCGCGCTGCCGTACCGCAAGCTCGCGGACGCCGCCCTCTCCCGCGCCCGTGACCTCGGCGTCACGCACGCCGACTTCCGGTTCGAGCGGGTGCGTTACGAGCACTTCTCCGTCCGGGACGGCCGGCTCCAGGGAGCGGAGAACGTCGAGGACCTCGGGTTCGCCGTCCGGGTGGTGCACCAGGGGGCGTGGGGCTTCGCGGCCGGCGTACGGGTGAGCACCGAAGAGGCCGTCCGGCTGGCCGAGGAGGCCGTCGCGGTGGCGATGGTCGCTGCCGGCATGTCGCGCTCCCCCATCGAGCTCGCCGCCGAACCGGTGCACGCCGACGCTGTCTGGCGCTCGGCGTACGAGATCAATCCGTTCGCGGTGCCGCTCTCCGAGAAGACCGGCCTCTTCTGCGACTGGACCGCAGAGCTGCTGCGCGGCGAGTCCGTCGAGCACGCCAGCGGCGGCCTCCAGCAGGTCCAGGAGAACAAGTACTACGCCGACCTCGCCGGGACCTCGACGACCCAGCAGCGAGTCCGGCTGCAACCCCACCTCGAGGTGCACGGTTCCCGCGGCGACGTGTTCGACTCGATGGCCTCGATCGCCCCGCCGGTCGGTCGCGGGTGGGAGTACCTGACCGACGGGGGCTACGACTTCGCCGGGGAGCGCGCCCAGCTGCCGAGCCTGCTGGCCGAGAAGCTCGCGGCCCCGAGCGTCGCGAGCGGGAGGTACGACCTGGTCATCGACCCGACGAACCTCTGGCTGACCATCCACGAGTCGATCGGTCACGCGACCGAGCTCGACCGAGCGCTCGGGTACGAGGCGAACTACGCCGGCACCTCGTTCGCCACCCCCGACAAGCTCGGCACGCTCCAGTACGGGGCCCCGTTCATGCACGTCACCGGCGACCGCACCGCCCCGCACGCCCTGGCGAGCATCGGGTACGACGACGAGGGCGTCGAGACGCAGGGCTGGGACATCGTCAAGGACGGCGTCCTGGTCGGCTACCAGCTCGACCGCCCGATGGCCGCTGCGTTCGGCGAGGCGCTCAACGGTGGCCGCTCCAACGGCTGCGCCTACGCCGACTCTCCTGGCCACATCCCGATCCAGCGGATGGCCAACGTCTCCCTGCAACCGGATCCGGACGGACCCGACACCGCCGGCCTGATCAGCCGGGTCGAGAACGGTCTGTACATCGTCGGCGACCGCTCCTGGTCGATCGACATGCAGCGCTTCAACTTCCAGTTCACGGGGCAGCGTGCCTACGCGATCAAGGACGGCGAGCTCGCCGGGCAGGTGCGCGACTTCGCCTACCAGGGCACGACGACCGAGTTCTGGGGCTCGATGGAGGCCGTCGGCGGCCCGCAGACCTTCGTCCTCGCCGGGGCGTTCAACTGCGGCAAGGCGCAACCCGGGCAGGTGGCTGCGGTGAGTCACGGGTGCCCGAGCGCCCTGTTCCGCGACGTACGGGTGCTGAACGTCAACGACGAAGGTGAGGACAGCTGATGGTCGCGGCACTCCCCCAGGACCTGGTCGAGCGCGGTCTGGCCGCCTCCACGTCGGACGCGTGCATCGTGATCGCCCAGGACTCGACCGGGGTGAACCTGCGCTGGGCCAACAACACCCTGACCACGAACGGGGTGATGCACAGCGTCTCGGTCACCGTGATCGCGTTCCAGGGTGACGGCAACGCCTCGCTGAGCGCCGCGGTGTCCACACCGGAGCAGGTCGAGCGGTTGGTCGGGCTGACCGATGCAGCAGCCCGGGACGCGGATCCGGCGTCCGACCGGGCCGAGCTGCTCGCAGATGTCACCTCCGCCGACTGGGACCAGGCGCCGGGGAGCACGTCGATCGAGGTGTTCCGCGCGTTCAGCACGGCGCTCGGTGAGGAGTTCGGCGCCGCCGAGAGCGCCGGCCGGATCCTCTACGGGTTCGTGAGTCACGACGTCACCACCACCTACCTCGGATCGAGCACCGGGCTCCGGCTGCGGCACGAGCAGCCGACCGGCCACTACGGCTGCACCGGCAAGAACGCCGCGCTGACCAACAGCGCCTGGGTCGGTGGCGCCACCCGTGACTTCAGCGACGTCGCCGCGGACCGGATGGCCAGCGAGCTCGCCACCCGTCTCTCCTGGGGTGAACGGCGGATCGACCTGCCGGCGGGGCGCTACGACACGGTGCTGCCGCCGACGGCCGTGGCCGACCTCATGATCGACGCCTACTGGAGCGCCGGCGCCCGCCTGGCGCACGAGGGCGAGACCGTCTACGCGAAGCCCGGCGGCGGCACCCGGATCGGCGAGACGCTCACCAACCCGGCGGTTCGGCTCTTCTCGGACCCCGCGTACCCCGCGCTCCAGTGCGCCCCGTTCGTCGTCGCCAGCGGGTCCTCCAACGAGAGCAGCGTCTACGACAACGGCGTGCCGCTGGAGCCGACCTCGTGGATCGAGAACGGGGTGCTGACCTCGTTGATCCAGACCCGTGAGACAGCGGCGTTGACCGGGCTCCCGACGACTCCGGGGATCGACAACCTGGTGCTCGACGTGGGTGGGACCGGCACCATCGGCGACCTGGTCGGCGACCTGGAGGACGGGCTGCTGCTGACCTGCCTCTGGTACATCCGCGAGGTCGACCCCCAGACGCTCCTGCTCACCGGGCTGACCCGCGACGGGGTCTACCGGGTCGAGGGCGGCGAGATCACCGGCGCGGTCAACAACTTCCGGTTCAACGAGAGCCCCATCGACCTCCTGCGCCGCTACACGGCCGCCTCGGCGACCGTCCCGAGCTTCTCGCGCGAGTGGGGCGACGACTACTTCAGCCGGACCGCAACACCGGCGCTGCGGATCCCCGACTTCAACATGAGCTCGGTCTCGCAAGCCCTCTGAGAACACCTGTGCACTCGGTTACTTAGCAGTAACTAACCACAAGAACAAGGCTCCCTTTCGTGTGACCCAGGCCACTAACGTGCGCGTGGGCCTCGACCGAGGCTCGAGCTCTCACCTCCCAGGAGTCTCTTGTGCTGTCCTCCCGCGGCGTACGCAGGCGCTCACTGACGCGCCTGACGTTCCTCACCCTCGTCACCCTCCCCCTCGCGTTCTTCTCGTTCACCGGCACGGCCGCCCACGCGGACGGTCCCGGGTCCGGGACCCCGTGGGTCATCTCGGTCGGTGACTCCTACATCTCGGGTGAGGCGGGCCGCTGGGCCGGCAACACCAACAACGGCGAGTCGTACCACGACGCCCTCGGCAACACGGCGTACTACGACAACGCCTCCAACACCGCCGAGCAGATCACCCGCTGCCACCGCAGCAAGGCGGCCGAGATCCACATCGGCGGCGGCGTGAACAGCCTCAACCTGGCCTGCTCCGGTGCCACCACGTCGACCGACGCCAGCGGCAGCTACTTCAAGCCCGGTATCGACTTCTACAACTCCGGCGGGAACCAGGGCCAGGCCCTGATGCTGCAGAGCTTCGCGGCGACCCACAACGTGAAGATGGTCGAGGTCAGCATCGGCGGCAACAACTTCCACTTCGCCGACATCGTGACCCAGTGCGTGGCTGACTGGGCCGGGTCGCCGTCGTGGTGGCCGGACTACTGCAAGGACGACAGCGTCGTCACCAACAACATGTCGACCTCCGCGGTGAACTCCCGCCGTGCCGAGATCGCCGGCGCCTTCCAGAACATTCGCACCGCGATGCGCAACGCCGGGTACGCCGACAACGCCTGGACCCTGCTGGTCAGCAACTACATGTCGCCGATCCCGAACGGCTCCGGCTTCCGCTACTCCGAGTCCGGCTACACCCGGCAGAGCACCGGCGGTTGCGGCTTCTGGAACGCCGACGCCGACTACGCCAACGGCACCCTGCTCCCGAAGATCAACCAGACGATCAGCGAGGCGATCACGAACTCGGGGCTGACCAACGTGAAGAGCCTGAACCTGTCGACCGCGTTCAACGGGCGCCGGCTCTGCGAGAACACCGTCGGCCTGATCGAGGAGAAGGGCCTGGCCAACTGGACCAGCGCCGGCGCGGTCGACAAGACCGAGTGGATCAACACGATCCGCACCGTCAGCGCGACCGGCAACTACTACATCCAGGAGTCGCTGCACCCGAACTACTGGGGCGAGAAGGCGCTGCGCAACTGTGTGCGCCAGGCCTGGAACGGCGGTACGCCGAAGAGCGGGACCTGCGTCCGGGGAGCCAACGGCCTCAACGCCAACGGCGAACCGAACATGGTCCTGCAGTAGCAGCCAGGAACGCCTACGGGGCGTCGGGGTACGGCGTCCGGGTGAAACGGAAGGTCGCGCACTCGAGCTCGACCGCCTGCCCGGAGCCGTCCCGGCGGACCTGCAAGGTCTCCCCGAGGAGGTAGCCCTCGGTGCCGCGCCAACTGCCGGCGCGCCCGTGGACTCCTGCCCCATCGGTGAAGACGCCGAGGTCCTCGGGATCGTTGAGGTCGCGGAGCTCCAGCCGGCCGTTGTGCCAGCGCACCGCGTGCGCGCTGTTGCCCCAGAACCAGATCCCGAGGACCTCGGCCACCTCCGGCGGCACCGACACGCTCGGTTCCCAGAGCGGGGTGTCGTTGCGGTCGACACCGTCGCGCAGGTCGCAGGCGAACTGGTCGGTGACCAGACCGGTGGTCGCGTTCGCGAATCCCACGACTCCCCTGCGGGTGGCGCGGTCGACGAACGCGGTGGCCAGGAAGCCCGGCATCGAGCCGGTGTGCCCGACCAGACCGTCCAGCAGGCGCAGGCCGAGCCCGTAGTCGATTCCCGGGGCCCCGGGAATGCACATCCCGGCCAGCGCGTCGGCACCGAGCACCTCGGGGTGCCCGGTGGCCAGGAAGTCGAGCCAGCGAGCGAGGTCGTCCACCGTGCTCCACAGCTGGCCGGCCGGTGCCATCGCACCGGTGTCCGCATGCGGCTCCTCGGTGAGGGTTCCGGTGAAGTGACCGACGCTGTAGCCCTGGGCGTTCGGGACCTGCGGGTGGTAGCTGGTCCTCGTCATCCCCAGCGGCTCCAGCAGGCGCTCCTGGACCAGCTCCCACCAGGTGCGCCCGCGCAGCCGCGCCGCGACCTCGCCGAGCAGGGCGAAGCCGAGGTTGCTGTAGTGGAAGGCCTCGCCGGCGGCGAACACCCGGCCCGACCCGTCGTTGCGCTCCAGCAGTGTAGGGACGTCCACTCCCGGCGAGCGCTCCCACCAGTCCCCGACGGGCTCGGCCTGAAGGCCGGCGGTGTGCGCGAGCAGGTCCCGCAGGCGCGCGTCGCCGTACCCGGCTTCCGGAAGGTGATCACGGACCCGGTCCTCCAGTGCCAACAGCCCGTCCTGCTGGCACTGCAGCACCAGCACCGCGGTCAGGGTCTTGGTGATCGACCCGATCCGGTACTGGGCGTCGAGGTCACCGTGCGCACCCGCCCCGGCTCGCAGCACGACCCGGCCTTCCTCGACCCGGGCGCCCACCACCGACGGCAGCCGACCGAGCCCCTGGGCCCGGTCCACGACCGCCTGCAGGCGTCCCTGCTCGTCCCGTCGGTCCTCGCGGCTCAGGCGAAGGCCTCCGGCGGCGGGCAGGAGCAGACCAGGTTCCGGTCCCCGTACGCCTGGTCGATCCGGTTCACCGGCGGCCAGTACTTATCGGGGTCGAAGCCGTTCGGGAAGACCGCGGTCGCCAGGTCGTAGGGCAGGTCCTGGTTGATCGCGTCCGCGGTGTGCGGGGCTCCGGTGAGCGGGTTCGCCTCGGCGTTCCACTCCCCCGTGGCGACCTTGGTGATCTCGGCGCGGATGGCGATCATCGCCTCGCAGAAGCGGTCGAGCTCGGCGAGGTCCTCGCTCTCGGTCGGCTCCACCATCAGCGTCCCGGCCACCGGGAAGCTCATCGTCGGGGCGTGGAAGCCGTAGTCGATGAGCCGCTTGGCGATGTCGTCGACGCTGACGCCGGTCTCCTTGGAGATCCCGCGGACGTCGAGGATGCACTCGTGCGCGACCAGCCCGTTGTGACCGCGGTAGAGCACCGGGAAGTGCTCGTCGAGACGCGCCGCGACGTAGTTGGCCGCGAGGACCGCGACCGCAGTGGCCCGGGTCAGGCCCTCCGCGCCCATCATCCGCACGTAGGCCCAGGAAATCGGCAGGATGCCGGCCGAACCGTACGGCGCCGCCGAGATCGGACCGATGCCCGCGCGCCTGTCGGCCTCGGGGTGCATCGGGTGCGTCGGCAGGTACGGAGCCAGGTGCTCGCGGACCGCGACCGGGCCGACGCCCGGGCCACCGCCGCCGTGCGGGATGCAGAAGGTCTTGTGCAGGTTCAGGTGGCTGACGTCGCCGCCGAACTTGCCGGGCCGCGCGTGCCCGAGCAGCGCGTTGAAGTTCGCGCCGTCGACGTAGACCTGGCCGCCGTGGCTGTGCACCAGCTCGCAGAGCTCGGTGATGGTGTCCTCGTAGGCCCCGTGGGTCGAGGGGTAGGTCACCATGATCGCGGCGAGGTCGCTCGCGTGCGCCTCCACCTGGGCCCGCAGATCGTCGAGGTCGACCGAACCGTCCTCGGCGGACTTCACGACCACGACCTTCATGCCGGCCATCACGGCCGAGGCCGCGTTGGTGCCGTGCGCGGAGGACGGGATCAGGCAGACGTCGCGGTGGGTGTCCCCGTTGGCCAGGTGGTAGCCGCGGATCGCCAGCAGACCGGCCAGCTCACCCTGGGAGCCCGCGTTCGGCTGGATCGAGACCCGGTCGTACCCGGTGACCTCGGCCAGCCAGCCCTCCAGGTCGGCGACCAAGCGCGCGTAGCCTCCGGCGTCGGCGGCCGGGGCGAACGGGTGCAGGTCAGCGAACCCGGGCAGGCTGATCGGCTCCATCTCGGAGGTCGCGTTGAGCTTCATGGTGCAGGAGCCGAGCGGGATCATGCCCCGGTCCAGCGCGTAGTCGCGGGCCGAGAGCCGACGCAGGTAGCGCAGCATCGAGGTCTCGGACCGGTGGGTGTTGAACACCTCGTGGGTCAGGTACTCCGTGGTGCGCACCAGGCCCTCGGGCAGCACCCGGGCCGGCTCGACGGCCTGCGGGGTCACCCCGAACGCGGTGTGGATCGCGCGCAGCGTGGCCGCGTCCGCGGTCTCGCCGAACGACAGGGCCACCGTGTCGGCGTCGACCCGGCGCAGGTGCACCTCCTCGGCGCGCGCGGCCGCGACGATCTCGTCGGCCCGACCCGGGACCGCGACCTCGAAGGTGTCGAAGAAGGTGTCGGTCCGGACCGTGAAGCCGGCGTTCTGCAGCGAGGCGGCGGTGCGGGCCGCGAGCTCGTGCACCCCGCGCGCGATGGCGCGCAGGCCGTCCGGGCCGTGGTAGACGGCGTACATGGCCGCGGTGACCGCCAGCAGCACCTGCGCGGTGCAGATGTTGGAGGTGGCCCGGTCGCGCCGGATGTGCTGCTCACGGGTCTGCAGCGAGAGCCGGTACGCCGGACGGCCGGACGCGTCGACCGAGACACCGACCAGACGACCCGGCAGGTGGCGTTCCAGGCCGGCGCGGACGCTCATGAAACCGGCGTGCGGGCCGCCGTAGAACAGCGGGACACCGAAGCGCTGCGAGGAACCGACGACCACGTCGGCCCCCAGCGTGCCCGGAGCCTCGATCAGGGTCAGGGCGAGCAGGTCGGAGGCGACCACGGCCAGCGCGCCGCGCTCGTGCGTCGCCTCGATCACCGCGCGCGGGTCGACGATGCGGCCCGAGGTCCCCGGGTACTGGACGAGGACGCCGCAGACGTCGCCGTCCGGCAGGCCGTCGGACAGGTCCGCCACCACGACCTCGATGCTCATCGCCTCCGCGCGGGTGCGGACCACCTCGATGGTCTGCGGCAGCGCGTCGGCGTCGACGACGAACGGGCCGTTCGCCTTCGGCGCAGCGCGGCGCGCGAGGGTCATCGCCTCGGCCGCCGCGGTGCCCTCGTCGAGCAGCGAGGCGTTCGCGGTCGGCAGGCCGGTGAGGTCGGCCACCATCGTCTGGAAGTTGAGCAGTGCCTCGAGACGGCCCTGGCTGATCTCGGGCTGGTACGGCGTGTAGGCCGTGTACCAGCTGGGGTCCTCGAGCACGTTGCGGCGGATCACCGGCGGCGTGATCGTGCCGTGGTAGCCCAGCCCGATCAGGGAGGTCCCGGGGACGTTCGCACCGGCCAGGGCACGCAGCTCGGCCGCGGCCTCGGCCTCCGAGGCGGCCTCCGGCAGCGAGAGCACCTCGCTGGAGCGGATCCGACCGGGGACGGCGGCGTCCATGAGCGCCTCGAGGGAGTCGAAACCGACCACCTTGAGCATCTCCGCGATCGCGGTCTCGTCGGGACCGATGTGGCGGTCGACGAACGCACGTGCGCCGAGGGTCGGGATCGAGGGCTGGTCCGGCATGAGGCTCCCAAAAAGAGTCGCGTGGGTCGCCTCCCCCTCTGTCGGACGGGATGCCCTTCAGAGTTGCCTCGTCCGCACGGTCCTGGCGCCTGAGAGGTTCCGGGGAGGAATTGCCCCTTCGGCGCTCCGGTTCGGTGCCCCCGTGGTGCTGGGGTACCGCCGGAGACTCTCCCGTGCGGGATTGTCAGCAGGTCCAAAAATACCAGCCCCGTCCTGGTCGAGGACCAAGACGGGGCCGGATGAGACTGGAGGAAGCGGAACTAGCCGGAGAGTCGCGCCTGGCGGCGCGCGGCCAGCTCGTCGGAGCTGTCGTGCGAGGGCTGCTCGGCGGTGCGCTCGGACGGGAGCTCGGCCAGCGAGCCCTCGATCTCGCGCCAGACCCCGCCGACGGCGATGCCGAAGACACCCTGACCGCCCTGGAGCAGGTCGATGATCTCGTCGTTGCTGGTGCACTCGTAGACCGAGGCGCCGTCGCTCATGAGGGTGACGCGGGTCAGGTCGTCGGTGCCGCGCTCGCGCAGGTGGTTGACCGCGGTGCGGATCTGCTGCAGCGAGACGCCGGCGTCGAGCAGGCGCTTGATGATCTTGAGCAGCAGGATGTCGCGGAAGCCGTACAGGCGCTGGGTGCCCGAACCGGTCGCGCTGCGCACGGTCGGCTCCACCAGGCCGGTGCGGGCCCAGTAGTCCAGCTGGCGGTAGGTGATGCCGGCGGCGTTGCACGCGGTCGGTCCCCGGTAGCCCAGGTCGTCCGGCAGCGGCGAAACGTCATCGCTGAAGAGCAGACCCTGCTCGTCCGCGGCCTCCGCTGCCTTCTCGGCGGCAAGCACTGCCTGCGCGTCGATCTCGGCAGCGGACTTGCCGTCTCCGTTGTTCGTGCCCACTACGACCTCCAAGTCTCGCTCCGCTGAGCGTAACCCCTGGGGAAGGGTTGGAGGCACGTCTGCGGGGCAGAAGTTGCATCCATGGAGTTACAGCGAAGACACCTGAAAGGTAAACCTCAGGTTGAGGGTTGGTCAAAGACACTCATCGGCGTGTCGCCAACCTTAAATCGCGGGTTGAGAGTTCCCGCTCAGCTCTCGAAGTCCTCGGGCGAGACGTGGTCGAGGAACTCCCGGAACTTCTCGACCTCCTCCTCGCGCTCGTCGGGCACCGCGATGCCCACCTCGTCGAGCAGCCCTTCGGAGCACACGATCCGCGCGCCGGTACGCATCGCGAGCGCGATCGAGTCCGACGGACGGGCGTCGATCTCGGCGCCGGAGTCCAGGACGAGGCTGGCGTAGAACACCCCGTCGGTCATCTCGGTGATCCGGACCTCGGTGAGGGTGTTGCCGGTCGACTCCAGGACGTTCTTGAGCAGGTCGTGGGTCAACGGCCGCGGCGGGATCACGCCCTGCTGGGCGAACGCGATCGCGGTGGCCTCGACGGCACCGATCCAGATGGGCAGGTAGCGCTCGCCCTCCGCCTCGCGCAGCAGCACGATGGGCTGGTTGGACGGCATCTCCACCCGGACTCCGACGACCTCTACCTCGCGCACGGTGCCAGCCTAGACGGTCGTGCCTGGCTCAGCGCATGGACCGCAGGCCCGTGCGGACCAGCGTCGCGTGCAGCTTGAGCGACAGTGCGGCGATGTCCTCGACCGCCTGCGCGGCCCGGCCCTCGGCCCCGTCCTCGCGGCTGCGCCTGATCGGCGAGACGATCTGCTCGACCAGCCCGACCTCCCGGTCCGCCGCGGTCTTGAACGCCCGCAGGTGGCGCGGCTCGATCCCGAACGCGGCCAGCTCGCCGGCCGCCCGGGCGATCACCACGGCGTCGGCGTCGTAGTGCTTGGAACCCGGACGGGTCCGGACCAGGCCGAATCCCTCGAGCTGGACGAGCAGCTCCTCGGTGATCTCCGCCGTTTTCACCAGCTCGCGCCGGGAGATCCGCACGTCGCTGCGGTCACCGCGGAGCAGGTCGGTCGCGGTGGTCGGGTCGCCGAGGACTCCGGCGGGAACCCGGGGTGAGCCGTTCAGCGCCGGCGGCTCGAGGCCGCGGTCGATCGCGTCGAGGTGCTCCTTGATGACCTTCAGCGGCAGGTAGTGGTCCCGCTGCATCCGGATGATGAACCGGAGCCGCTCCATGTCGTCCACCGAGTACTTCCGGTAGCCGGACGGGGTGCGCTCGGGCTCGACGAGTCCCTCGGACTCGAGGAACCGGAGCTTCGACTCCTTGATGTCCTCCTCGGGGAACTCCGCCGAGAGGTCCGCGAGCGCCTGGCCGATGCTCTTGCGGGCGGTCTGCCGCACCTGACTACTCGCCCGTCGCTGCGCTGGCGAAGAAGACCAGGCGGAACTTGCCGATGCGAACCTCGTCGCCGTTCTGCAGCAGCGCGTCGTCGATCCGGTCGCGGTTCACGTAGGTGCCGTTCAGGCTGCCCACGTCGTGGACCCGGAACGAGCCACCCTCGCGGTGGAGCTCCACGTGGCGTCGCGAGACCGTGATGTCGTCGAGGAAGATGTCGCTCTCCGGGTGCCGCCCGGCGCTGACGGTGTCGGTGTCGAGCAGGTACCGGCTCCCGGCGCCCGGGCCGCGCTGCACGATCAGCAGTGCACTCCCCGCCGGCAGTGCGTCCGCAGCTGCCGCGTCGGCCTCGTTCAGGGCGGAGCGGTCCTCCTCGGACTTGCCGGCCACGGCGCCGAAGGTGATCGTCGCGGTGGTCTCCCCCGCGCCAGCGGCAGGTACCTCGCTCTGCTGCGGGAGCGCGCTACCGCACTGCGAGCAGAACCGGGCCTCGTCGCTGTTCTCGCTCCCGCACTGCGAGCAGGTCTGCATGTCCCGCGCCTCCCCTGTCCGTTCCCGAGGTGCCCTCAAGATGTGCTCCGTCAAACCTTCACCTGTCAGTGGAGGTTCATGGTTTCTGCGGCCAACCTATCAGTGCCGCTCAACCGAGGAGGAGCAGAAACTCGGAAGTCCTCCGGGCTTCAGGACCCGACGGTCCCGGCGTACGCAGCGGCGTCCATCAGCTCGGAGGTCGCGCCTCCGTCGGCCACCGCGACCTCGAACAACCAGCCCTCGCCGTACGGGTCGTTGTTGACCAGCTCGGGGGTCGCGTCGAGGGCGTCGTTGCGCGCCACGACCTCACCGGAGACCGGCGAGTAGACGTCCGAGACCGACTTGGTGGACTCGAGCTCGCCGACCGCGTCACCGGCGTTCACCGCGGTGCCGACCTCGGGCAGCTGCACGTAGACGATGTCGCCGAGGGCGTCCTGGGCGTAGTCGGTGATGCCGATCCGGACCGAGCCGGCGGTCTCACCGGGGGTGCGGACCCACTCGTGCTCGGCGGTGTACTTCAGGTCGTCGGGAAACACGCTGCTCCTCAGGAGTTCGGCGGGACTCGGGTCTGGTGGAGGTAAACCTACCGCTGGCCGACGCGACCGGTCAGGGCGACTCGGCGTACCGCGGCTCGACGGCCCGCCGCAGCACGGTGACCTCGATCTTCTGCCGCTTCTTGATCCCGACGTGGGCGTGGTCGGGCCGCAGGTCGTCGACGAACCCGCCCGGGAAGTTCAGAGCGGTGGCCAGGCTGTCCGGATCGCCGATCGCGTCGATCACGAACGGCGCGGTCAGCACCCTGCCGTCGACGTTGATGCCGTTGTCGGCGGTCTCGAACGAGGTCTGCGCCACCACCCGGACGGCGTCGTTGATCTCCATCGCCTCGGCACCGGCGTCGCGCAGCTCCTCGATGCCGTCCAGCAGGTTGTTGAGCGTGAGCTGGCCGTCCTCCGCCACGGTGACGGTGATCCGTACTCCCGGTCCCGTCGCCGTGGACGTACCGGCCAGGATCCCGAGGGTGACGAGCTCGTCGCGGGCCTGCTTGAGGGCCGCCGCGGTCTTGTCGTTGTTGTCCTTGAGCGAGTCCCGGGTGTTCTGCAGGTCGCGGATGTCCTGCTCGTTGCGCCGCGAGGCCGCCTGGAGGCCGTTGAGCGCCTGGACGAGGTCGGCCTGGCGCATGCCGGCGTACTCGTCGTCGCTGCCGGCCAGCCGTACCTGGGTGACGCCGGCGATGCCGAGGATGACCAGGAGCACCGCCGCCGAGACCTGGCCGCGGCCGGGGTGCAGCAGCGCGCGACGGATCAGCTGGTACGCGCTCGGGGCTGGTGCGGTGGGTTCGGCCGTCGGTTCGGTGGCCGCTGCGTCAGGCTCGCTCATGCGTGGAACACATGTCGTCTGATGGCGGCGACGTTCGCGAAGATGCGGATCCCGAGGACGACGATGACGCCGGTGGAGAGCTGCGCGCCGACGCCGAGCTTGTCGCCGAGGAACACGATCAGTGCCGCGATGAAGACGTTGCTGACGAACGAGACCACGAAGACCTTGTCGTCGAACAACCCGTCGAGGAACGCCCGCAGCGCGCCGAAGACAGCGTCCAGCGCGGCCACGACGGCGATCGGCAGGTAGGGCTCCATCCCGATCGGGACGTCCGGCTTGAGGAACAGTCCGAGCGCGACGCCCACGAGCAACCCGATGATCGCGATCACGATGTTCCCTTTCCGCCGGACCCGACGCGGTCCGGTTCGTCCTCGTCGACGTAGCGGAGGTCGGGCACCTCGGCGCCCGGCAGCCGAAGCGACTTCTTGGTGGTCATCGAGTAGTCGAGACCGACCTCGCTGACCAGATCCAACCACGCCTGCCCGGTCGTCGTGTTGCCGAACCGCGTGGGCAACGTCTTCGGGTCACCGATGGCCAGGATCTTGTACGGCCGGCTCAGCGAGGTGTAGTTCACGGTGATCGCGCTGCCGGCGTGCCGAATCGCGGAGAGCGTGGTGAGCCGCTCGCCGTTGATCGAGATCGCCTCGGCCCCGGCATGCCAGAGCCCGTTGACCAGCTTCTGCAGGTCGCTGTCGAGCACCCGGTTGCGGTCGCTCTCCGCGTCGGGGGCGTCGTCCGCGATCACCTGCACCCCGGGACCGGTCGCCGGGCCGATGCCGCTGCGCAGGCTGAGTCGGGTCACGTCGGCGAGCAGACCCCCGGCGTCCTGGTTGCCGCGCAGCAGCGCGGACTCCAGCTGCTGGGTCTGCTTGGTCAGCGCCGCGATGCTGGTGCGCTGGGAGTCCAGCAGCGCACGCCGGTCCTTCACCTGCTCGATGAGCGCCCGGCGCTCCTTCTCCTCCGAGACGCTGTCCTGGGACGTCTGCACGGCAGCGGTCACCGCGAGGATCGCGAAGACCGCGAGCACGACGCCGGCAGACCTGCCGACCTTGCGCGGCCGTGTGGCCGGGTCGGTGCCGCGTCGCTCCGCGGCAAGGGCGTAGTCCTCGTCGATCGCGTGCGCGTTGATGTACGGCAGCAGGCCCATCGTGACCCGCTCGGGCAGCACCCGGGTCTGCTCCTCCTCGGCCACGACCCGTCAGTCCGTTCCGCTTCCGGCGATCGGCAGCTCGGGCGCCCGCCGGTCGCGGTCGGCGAGCAGCTTGCGCACCTGCCAGGCGTAGAGCAGCCCGGCCCACCAGTACAGGCCCATCCCCCAGATCGCCAGCGCCCAGCCGAAGACCTGGCCGAGCGTCTGCACGTGCTCGTTGATGTGGTGGTCGTTCGGGTCACCGATGAACAGCAGCGGGAACGCGTAGAGCAGGTTGAACGTCGCGGCCTTGCCGAGGAAGTGCACGGGCAGGGCGCTGTAACCGCGGGTGCGCAGGAACGGCACCAGGCACCAGAGGAAGGCGTCGCGCGCGGGCAGGATGATCACCACCCACCACGGGATGATGTCGCGGTACCCGAGCCCGATCACCACGGCCAGGATGTAGAGCCGGTCGGCCACGGGATCGAGGATCTCGCCGAGCTTCGAGGTCTGGTTCAACCGACGGGCTAGGTAGCCGTCGAGCCAGTCGGTGAACCCGGACAGCATCAGCACCAGCAGCGCCAGCACGTCGGCCTCGGGGCCGAGCACCAGCCACAGGAACAGCGGTACGCCGAGGAGCCGGAGCATGCTGACGGCGTTCGGCAGCGTCCATACGACCGATGCGTACGGTTCCCTGCCGGCCGTGCGGGTGCCCCTGGTGCTGCTCATGTCGGGGCCACACTATCCGTGCCCCGCCCGTTGAGACTGCGCGCACCGGGTCCGCGTCGCGCGGTAACTTTCGACGGTGAGTCCAGCCCTCGACCCCTTCGGCCTGGTGAGCGCGTCGGTGAACGCGGCCCGGGAGATCGCGGGCGCCTTCGTGGAGGGCTGGACGGGCGGCGCGGCGGCCGAACCGAAGCCGGTCGCAGCGCGTCCCGAGGCCAAGCCTGCGAAGGTCAAGCCCGCGTCAGCGCCGCCGGCCCCGGTGGCCCCGGACACCGACGCCGCGCTCGAGGCGAAGATGACCGGCCTGCTGTCCCGGGCGCTGGAGCAGAGCACCGCTGCCGGGAAGGACGAGCTCTTCCACCGGATCCTCGACCAGATCGTCCCCGACGAGGCCCGGATCATCAGCGCACTCTCGGACGGCTCGGTCTCCCCACTGGTCAGCGTGCACGCGCTGAGCCGTGCCGGCCTGCTCGGCGAGGCGCTGATCGAGAACGCCTCGCTGGTGGGTCGCACCGCCAACGTCGCACTCCCCGCCCTCACCCCGACCTACGTCGGCCACCTGCTGGCGCTGGGCCTGCTCGAGACCGGGCCCGAGGACTCCGACCTCAAGGACGAGTACCAGATCCTGAGCGCCGACACCGCGGTCCTCAAGGCCATCAAGGCCGGCTCCCGCGGGCCGTTGCCGGCCCGGGTGGAGAAGCGCACCGTCCGGCTCTCGGCCCTCGGGCAGTCGCTGTGGGCGGCCTCGATGGGCCCGGCGCAGTGAGCGCTGAGGTGACGGCGGCCGTCGTCCCGCTGCTGCAGACCTGGGGCGAGCTCAAGCACGACTTCTCGCTGAACTGGGCGATCTACCTCTCGATGCCGTTCGTCGCGGCCTTCGTCGGCTACACCACCAAGCTGCTGTTCCTGCAGATGATGTACCGGCCGCTGGAGTTCCGCGGCATCGGCTGGTTCGGCTGGCAGGGCATCGTGCCGCGGCGTGCCGGCAAGGTGGCCGCGACCACGATCGACATCCTCACCGCCAAGCTGCTGCGACCCGAGGAGCTGCTCGACAAGTTCGACGCCCAGCAGGCGCTCGAGGAGCTGCGCGGACCGCTCGAGGGCACCGTCGACGAGATCGCCCGCGAGGTGGCCGAGCAGATCCGTCCCGGGCTGTGGGACTCGCTTCCCGAGGCGGGCCGGCGCGCCCTGCTGAACCGGATCCACGGCCAGGCTCCGGTGATCGTCGACCGGTTGCTCGCCGAGATGCGCTCCGACCTGTCGCGCTACATCGACCTCCAGTTCCTCACCGTGACGACACTGGTGAAGAACAAGGAGCAGCTCAACGAGCTGATGAAGACGATCGGCGGACGGGCGATGGGCTTCGTCCGTCGCAGCGGCATCTACTTCGGCTTCGCCATCGGTCTGGTGCAGATGGCCGCCTGGGGCTTCATCCACAATCCCTGGATCATGCCGGCGTTCGGGTTCGGTGTCGGCTTCGCCTCGGACTGGCTGGCGCTGACGATGCTCTTCAGACCGCACGAGACCAAGAAGTACCTCGGCTTCATCCCGTTCAAGGGGATCCTGCACCAGCAGCGCCAGCAGATCACCGAGGACTACGCGAAGATCCTCGCCAAGGACCTGTTCGCGCCCGACGTCCTGTTCGAGGGGATCCTGAACGGGCCGACCGCTGACAAGCTGTTCGACACCCTCCAGCGCGAGGTCTCCCGCGCGATCGACGAGCAGACCGGGATCGCCCGGCCGCTGGTGGTGCTCGCGGTCGGGACCCAGCGCTACCGCGAGATGAAGCAGTCGGTCATCTCGGTGATGCTCGCCAAGCTCCCCGAGACGATGGCCGTCGCCGGCGAGTACGCGACCCGGACGCTGGACATCGAGAACACCATCATCGAGAAGATGAACGCCCTGGACACGGTTCAGTACGAGGCGATCCTGCGCCCGGTGTTCAAGGACGACGAGGTCATGATGATCGCCGTCGGTGGTCTGCTCGGCGGGCTCGTCGGCGAGCTGCAGGTGCAGGTCATCGAGCACTTCTCCCGCTGACCGGGAGTCTCGTACGGCGTCAGCAGACGCGGGCCAGCTCGCAACCGCACCGCGGGCAGAAGTCCCGGTCCGTGTCCTCGATGTCCTGCCCGCAGACACAGAGCTCGTGCCTGGTCGCTGTGCTCCCCATCTGACTCCCCTGTCGTCCCGGCCCGTCCCTGGCCCGTTCTTCTGAACGGCAGCCGTGCGCCGGATCTGAGGGGTTTACGGCTACTCGGCCGGTTCCGGTTCCGTCTCGGGCGCTTCCGTCTCGGCCGGCTCGGGGTCGGCGTCGAGGCCGGCCTCCTCGCGCGCCTCGGCCTCCGGCTTCCCGGAGATCAGCGGCAGCAGCCAGCGCGCCTCCGGGTCCGCCTCGATCAGCAGCGACTTGAGCAGCAGGCTGAGCGGGACCGCGAGCAGGGCTCCCAGCGGGCCGATCGCCCAGCTCCAGAAGACCAGGGACAGAAAGGTGAGCGTCGCCGAGAGGCCGACAGCGTCGCCGACGATCCGCGGCTGGATCACCGTCTGGATCAGGAAGTTGACCACGACGTACATGACGACGACCGCGATCATCAGACCCGGACCGCCGTCGAGGAGCGCGATCAGGGCCGGCGGGATGACGCCGATGACGAACCCGATGTTGGGGATGAAGTTCGTGACGAAGGACAGCACACCCCAGATGAAGGCCCCGGGGACGCCCATGATGACCAGGGCCGCCGAATCGATGACCGCCACGACGAAACCGAACCCGGCCGAGACGGCCATGTAGCTGCGCGTCCCCCGGGCGAAGTTCGCGAGCGCGTCGACCATGTCGGGCTTGCGGTCGCCGAGGGCACCGAGCGCGTGCATCGCCGGCGCGGAGTCGAAGGCCAGGAAGAGCAGCAGGGTGGCGATGAAGAACAGGTCCGAGAGCACCCCGAGCGCACCGGACAGGATGCTGGTGGCCACGCCGACCAGGCTGCCGACGTTGAACTGCGAGGTGATCGCGTTGACCTGCTTGTCGCCGACCCCGCGGGCCTGGAGCCAGTCGGCGACGTCGTGGATGTACCCGTTGATCTGCGGCGTGTAGTCCGGGATCAGGACCGCGAGGCGGCCGACCGAGACCACCAGCGCGAGGGTGATCAGCACCATCAGCAGGTAGACCGAGAGCAGCAGCACCGTCGAGGCGAGGATGCCGGGAACACCCCGGCGCACCAGCCACACGCGCACCGGGTAGACGGTGATGATCAGCACCAGTGCCAGGAAGGTCGGCCCGAGGATCCCGGAGATGCCCTTCACGCCGGCCATCGCGACCGTGAACGCCGCCAGTCCCAGGAGCACGCTCAACGCGCGCGGGTGCAGCCGCTCCGTCGTCATGGCCGCGAACCTACTGCATCGCCGTGACGTTCCAGCAGCACGAGCAGCTCGCTGTGCGCGGTCTGCGGGAACATGTCGAAGAGCCGGGCCCGCACCACGCGCAGGCCCGGCATCGCCTCGAGGTCCGAGGCGAGGGAGGCCGGGTTGCAGCTGGAGTACAGGACGTGCCTGATCCCGGACTCCTGGAGCCACCGCGCGAGCTCGGTGCCGATCCCCCGGCGCGGCGGGTTCACCACCACCAGGTCCGGCAGCTCCTGCGCGGAGGTGGCGAACGCGGTGGCGTCGCCGACGACGAACTCCGCCGCCGCTCCGGACCGGCGCGCCGTCTCCCGGGCACTGGCGATCGCCTCCACGCTGGTCTCGACCCCGATCGCGGTGCGGTGCGGTGCCGCGAGGTGCAGCGCGAAGCCGCCGACCCCGCAGTAGAGGTCCCACAGCGAGGCAGGTCCCAACGCGTCGACCCAGGCAGCAGCCTCGCGGTAGAGGCCGGCGGCAACGGCGGTGTTGGTCTGGAAGAAGCTCTGGGGCCGCAGCAGCAGGGTGTGGCCGTTGACCTCCAGGGCGAGTGCGGCGTGCTCGGTGAGGACGATCTCGAGCTCGCCCTCCAGGACCGCCTTGTGCTCGGGCTGCACGTTCACGGTGACCACGCGCAGACCGGGCAGCGCGTCGAGCAACCAGGGCAGGTGCTTGCGGATCCGGGTGACCGGCTCCTGGGACCTGCTGACGAACCGCACCATCAGGTCGCCGCTCGGTGCGGCGGTGACGAGCACGAACTTCAGCTCACCGCGGCGCTGCGCCACGTCGTACGGCGCCAACGCGGCGCGGGTGACGAACCCGGCCAGGACCGGCAGCGCTGCCTGGATCGCGGGCTCGTGCAGTCCGCAGTCGCGCAGGTCCACGCCGGTGGCGCCCTCGCCGAGGATGCCCAGCCGGGGTTCCTCGATCGAACCGGTGACGACCATCTTGGCCTTGTTCCGGAAGCCCTCCTCGACACTGGCGAAGGGCGCGCGCCAGTCCAGGTCCTCCCCGAGGAGCTCCCGGCAGTCCCGCTCGGCGGCGGCCAGCTGGTCGGCGTACGGGATCGGCAGCCAGGTGCACGAGCGGCACCGGCCGGCGTCGTAGTGGCGGCAGTCCATCGGGCGTCAGCCTAGGAGACGCCCGCGATCGTTCAGCGCTTGCTGGCGCGGACGAGCGCGGTCAGCAGCACCCGGGCGACCGCGGCAGCCGCACCCTTCTCGACGACCGGCACCCGGGGATCGATGGTGATCGAGTAGTCGACCCGCGTGCCGCTCCCGGCCGGGGTGAGCTTGACCAGGCCGCTGTAATTCTTGAACGGGACGCCTGCCTTCGCGCGGTAGCCCAGGGCGCTGTTCTCGTCGAAGACGACGACTTCCTCGACTATCGCCGGAGCCGGACCCGGCGCGTCGATGCGGCGTACGGCGCCAAGACCGTTGCGGTTGCCGGTGCCCTCCTCCACGAGGGTGACCTTCAGCCCGGGGCCCCAGCTCGACATGCCCTCGTGGTCGCTGAGGACCGCCCAGACGTGCTCGACGGGCTTCGGGACGGTGGCAGTGGCGGTCACGGTGGTGGACATCGGACTCCTCGTTCGGGTTCGGGTGGCTGCAACCTACTCCTCACCGGAGAGCAGCCGCGCCGCCTGTTCCGCGGTCCAGGCAGGACGTACGTCACCCGGGTCGGTGCTGGACACCCAGCCCTTCGCGGGATCCAGGCGCCGGACGACCTTGGCCGGCACGCCGACCGCCACCGAGTGGTCCGGGATATCGCCGCCGACGACCGATCCGCCGCCGATCACGACGTTGCGGCCGATCCGGGAGCCCGGCAGCACGATCACGCCGTGCCCGATCCAGGTTCCGGCGCCGATCTCGACCGGGTGCGCCCAGCCGAGCTGGAGCCCGATCGGGGTCTCCACGTCCTGGTACCCGTGGCTGGCGTCGGAGACGAAGACGTTCTGACCGAACCAGACGTCGTCGCCGATGACGATCGACTCGTGGGCGGTGAGGATCGCCCGCGCGCCGATGACGCAGCGGTCGCCGATCACCAGGCCGCGCTCGGGCGCGTGCACGTCGTCCGGCGTGTGGCCGACCGACAATGTCGAGTACGGCCCGATCAGGGTCTCGGACCCGATGTGGATGCCGCGCTCGCCGAAGAGGGTGGCGACCGGGAAGTTGAGCAGGCTGCGCGCGCCGAAGGTGCCGAAGCGGTCGGCGAGGTAGGTACCGGGAACGACCGCGCCGGTGCGACGGATCCACCGGTGGACGGCGTGGATCGCGCGGTTCGCCGGGCGACGGATCAAGGACACGCGCGGAGGCTATCGCGCCGGAACTGTGCCCCGGAACGCCATGGGCGGCTCCCGCGGACACGGGAGCCGCCTCGGGCTCATCGGGTCGATCGGGCAGACGCAACCAGTCCCGAGCCCAGCGATCCCGACCCTAGGTCGGCCCCGGACTCCCGTCAGCCGAATCCGGACAAACGGACCGTTCGGCTGATCAGCCGCGGTCGACGCGGGTCCGGACCAGGCGCCTGCTGGCGATCAGCCAGTGCCCGTCGTGCTTCTCGTAGGTCTCCTCGTAGTGCCCGAACCCGTGCAGCCAGCGCTCCTGGCCGTCCGCGGTCCACCACAGCCGGTCCTCCATCGCCCAGGTGCCCCTCGCAGTGGCGTCGGTGGTCAGCGAGATCTCGGGTGAGTGCACGTGGTGCACCGTGGTCGCCCCGGCGAGCTGCTCGCGCAGGAAGGCGACCACCGCCTCGATCCCCCGGGTCGGCTCCTCGACGCCCTGTTCGCTCCCGATCGCCCAGGAGACGACGTCGGAGGTGTGGCAGGCGGCGTACCCGTCCCAGTCCTGGGCGTCCAGGCTCCGGCACCGGCGTGCCACGAGGTTGGCGATGTCGGCGAGCGCGGTCAGCCGCGCGAGCGGATCCATGCACCCATCTTGTCGGGTGTCACCGGGAACCGGTTGCACGTCTAGTCCGGGGCGGCGCACCCCGTACGCGAGGCGCTACTTTCCCGAGATGAACCCCTCCGGACGTCGACTCTCCCTGGTGGCCGCAGGATTCCTCGCGGCCGCGACCGCCCTCATCGGCCCGGCCTCGCCCGCCGGCGCCGCGCCGAACGCCAGCGCGACCATCGGCGACGTGAGCTGCGTGGACACCGACGGCACCGTCACCGTGGACCTGCAGGCCGGCGACTCCGACGCCGCCACCTTCACCGTCCTCGTCGACGGATCGTCGTACGGCGACGACACCGAGGTGGATGCGGCCGGCACCGGGCAGGTGGTGGTCACCGGGCTCGAGGACGGCGACCACACCGTCGAGGTCCTCGCGTTCGTCGGCGACTCCGACGGCGACACCGTCGCCAGCTCCGACATCAGCGTCGCCTGCGACGTGGCCCCGGAGGGTCCGTACACGAACATCAAGGGCGACGTGTACGACGGCTGCGAGTACACCGGGGTGGTCAGCGCCTCCAACAAGGCCATCGCCGGCGACACCGACGACCTGCAGCCGGTGGAGTTCCAGGTCGTGTTCACCCCGACCGACGACCCGGTCGACGACCCCGGCGACAGCACGGACGACGGGACGGGCGACGGCACCGACCCCGCCCCGGACCCGGCGCCCCGGGTGAGCACCGTCGGGGTCGAGGAAGTCCTCGCCACCTTCACGCTGGACGCCGAGAACCAGACCTACGACAGCACCTTCGAGCTCGGCACGACCGGGGACCTGGTCCTCCGCGCCGGCGAGACGACGGTCGCCTCGACCCACATCGGTCGCTGCGAGGTCGTCGCGGTCGAGAACACCGCGGGCGGCGGGCACTCGTTGCCGGACACCGGCTTCTAGGCCGCGCCTACTGGTAGCGGAAGCCGTCGATGAAGCGGCGGAAGACGCCGCCCTTGCGCGGCAGCGGCGCCTCCGGCGGTGGGGCGGTCTTGCGCTCGGTCGCGATCGGGGTGTCGTAGTCGGCCCGCACGATCGCGTCGACGATCTGCTCCTCGGTGTAGTCCTCGGAGCCCTCGATCTCGGGGACGAACCCGACCAGGACGCCGTTGCGCATCACCTGCGCCTCGAGCGAGGCGGTGTTGTCGGAGTCCCAGGTGACCTCGCGCCCGTCGGGCAGCTTGATGGTGATCCCGAACTGGTAGACCCCGACCCGGGCGAGGTCGGCGTTCGTGCCGCGGTCGCGCAGGGCGTCGACCACGCGGCGGGCCTTGAACTCCTCCATGGCGCGAGATTACAGAAGGGCCCCCAGCGCAGCGTTTCCGCTGGCCAGAGGCCCTTCGGCTCCGGTCGGGCTGGCAGGATTTGAACCTGTGACCCCTTAACCCCCAGTCAAGTGCTCTACCAAGCTGAGCTACAGCCCGTTGTTCTCCGCGGAGCGGAAGGAACTGTACAGGGGACACGCCCTGGGTGTGACATCGGGCGGGTGTCGGTGGGTGTACATAACGTCGTTTCATGCGCAGTTACAACGACGAACAGCTCGCAGGAGCGATCCGGGATTCGCGGTCGTGGCGCGGAGTTCTCCGCGCCTTGGGCCTCAAAGGAGATTCGGCGGGGTCGATGCGCGCCGCTCGGAGAAGGGCCGATCAGCTCGCGATCTCCTACTCGCACTTCACCGGCCAGCGACGGTGGTCCGACGGCGACCTCAGCGCCGCAGTCCGTGCAGGTTCCAGCTGGTCCCAGGTGGCGCTCGCCCTGGGTCTGGCCAGCACATCGGGCGCAACGTTGGCGAACGTGCGGAGCCATGCGTTCCGACTGGGCCTCGCGACCGGGCATCTCGAACCCCGCCGGGTTCCACCGCGCGACGACGCTGATGTTGCCCCCAGTACCCGCCACCTTTCGCGTGCGGGTTCACTCCTGGCCGCGGCCTGGTTCGAGCTCTGCGGACACGCCGTCTCCTGGCCGCTCGAGCCTTGTCGGTACGACCTCATCGTGTGGCGCAACGGGCGTGCTGACCGCATTCAGGTCAAGACGACCACCCGCCGCTCAGGCGCGACCTGGACGGTCCAGCTCCGAACGAATCGGAAGGAGTCGCACGTCTACACCTCGGACGAGATCGATCAGTTCTTCATCGTGGCTGGTGACTACGCCTGCTACCTGATCCCGTTGAAGGTCGTCGCCGGCTTCGGCACCATCAACCTGTCCGCTTACGGCGACTACCAGGTGCCGGGCTTCACGGCACCAGCGAGCTCGTGTCCACCGCCACGAACGCACTTGCCGGGATCTTCTTCAGGTCGCTGATCAGCTGGTCACCCCAGCGCGCGTCCTGCTCCCCCTGGAAGTACCAGGGCGACCCGTTGTCCGCGAGCACCAGCCCGTAGCGCTTCATCGCCGCGACGACGACCCGCGCCTGCCAGCTCAGCTTCGAGGAGTCGTAGCTCGACTTCAACCGGAACCGGGTCCCCATCGGCGGGTAGACCCAGCTGCTGGTGGAGCCGGCGTCGTGACGTGCGGGCCAGTAGTGGTGGCTGCTCGTCAGGTTCGTGGTGAACCGGATCGCGTGGTCGACGTACCCGCCGGCGACCTCGTTGTAGCGCAGCAGCCCCGGCAGGATCGGCAGACCTGCTGCGTCCGCCGAGGTCCAGCCGTTCGGGCGCAGCGCGTTGCTGGTCAGCGACCAGGTGGCGCCTGAACCTGCGCGCCACGAACCGCTGACGACCCGGGTGTTCCAGGTCTCGTAGAGGCGGCAGGTGCTGGAGTCGACCACGATCGCGTGCTTGTCCCCCGACGAGTTGCGGCCGCCCTCGATCTTGGTGTCGTTCCCCAGCGGGTAGCCGACGTGGTCGCTCTCGTCGGAGTAGTCGAACGTCACGCTCGCCTTCGGGTGGGAGCCGTCGACGACGGTGATCGGGATGCCGTAGTTCGGCCCGTCCCCGTACGACGGCCCGAAGTCCGGGTGCAACCGCACGCTCGTCGACATGTGCGAGAGCCAGGTCCGGCTCGAGCGGTGCACCGGCAGCGACCGGATGTCGGCGTGCCACCAGTTGCTCGCCGGGAACGGATGACAGCTGGTCCCCGCGATCGGCTTGCCCACGGGGGTGCTCGCTCCGACGGCTCCGGTGCCCGGGATCGCGACGGCAGCGGCCAGTGCGACGACCAGGACCGAGCTCCGCGTGCGGTTCACCTGACCATGGTCACAGCAGATGCCCGGTTTGTCACGGTTCCGCTAGGTACGCTTGCGCTTCTCCCGTGGCCGGACCTGCAGCGCGATCGGCGTCCCGACGAAGCCGAACTCCTCGCGCAGACGGCGCTCGATGAACCGCTCGTAGCCGGCGTCGAGCTTGGCCGAGGTGAACAGGGCGAAGGTGGGAGGCGAGGTCTGCGCCTGGGTCCCGAACAGGATCCGCGGCTGACGGCCGCCCCGGACCGGGTGCGGGTGCTCGGCGACCAGACGTCCGAGGAACGAGTTCAGCTGGCCGGTGCTGATCCGGGTCTCCCAGCCCTCCAGTGCCTTGTCGATCGCCGGAACCAAGCGGTCGATGTGCCACCCGGTGCGCGCGGTCACGTTGATCCGCGGCGCCCACTGAACCTGCACGAGCTCGCGCTCGTACTCGCGCTCGAGGTAGTACCGGCGCTCGTCGTCGACCAGGTCCCACTTGTTGAAGCAGATGACCAGGGCACGCCCGGAGTCGCGGACCACCTGGATGATGCGCATGTCCTGCTCGGAGATCGACTGGCTGCCGTCGATCACCAGCACCGTGACCTCGGCCCGCTCGATCGCGGTCGTGGTGCGCAGCGAGGCGTAGTACTCGTGCCCCGAAGCGGTCTTGACGCGCTTGCGGATGCCCGCGGTGTCAATGAACTTCCAGGTCTTGCCGCCGAGCTCGACCAGCTCGTCGACCGGGTCGACGGTGGTTCCGGAGGCGTCGTCGACGACCACGCGCTCCTCCCCCGCCAGCTTGTTGAGCAGCGAGGACTTGCCGACGTTGGGGCGGCCGATGATCGCGATCCGGCGCGGCCCGCCGACCGGTTGGAACGACTCGGGCGGCGTGTCCGGCAGCGCGGCCAGGACGGCGTCGAGCAGGTCGCCCGAGCCGCGGCCGTGCAGGGCCGAGACCGGGAACGGCTCACCCAGCCCGAGGTTCCACAGCCCGTAGGCCTCGGCCTCGGTGCGCTGGTCGTCGACCTTGTTCGCGGCCAGGACGACCGGCCGGCCGCTCTTGCGCAGGACCTTCACGACGGCCTCGTCCGTATCGGTGATGCCGACCGTGGCGTCGACGACGAACAGGACCGCATCTGCCAGCGTGACCGCGACCTCGGCCTGGGCGGAGATCCGCTCGGCCAGACCCTCGGCCTCCGGGTCCCAGCCGCCGGTGTCGACCACGGTGAACGCGCGGCCGTTCCAGTTGGCGTCGTAGGAGACCCGGTCCCGGGTCACGCCCGGTCGGTCCTCGACGACGGCCTCACGGCGGCCGATGATGCGGTTGACGAGGGTCGACTTGCCGACGTTCGGCCGTCCCACCACCGCCAGGATCGGGGTCCGTACGTCCTGCTGCGAGTCCGCCTCGAACTCATCCTGCTCAGTCACTGCTCTTCCTTGCTGCGCTCGGACGCCGGCCCCACACCGGGGCTAGTTCCGTCCGTTTCCGGGAGGTCTCCCGGGAGTTCCACACCGCTGGCCCGCACGGCTTCTTGCACCGTCGCGATGATGGCCAGCCTGATCCGCTCGGTGAGAGCGGCTACCTCGTGCGAACGCCGCGGCCAGTCCTGCTGTTCCACGGTGAGCGGTGATCCGTGACTCACCACGATCCGCACTCCCGCAGGCGGGAACGTCGCCGCAGACCCGGGCAGTCGGGTCCCGAGGAACGCCATCGGGACCACCGGGGCGCCGGTGACCAGCGCCAGGTACGCCGCGCCGCCGGCCGCTTCGGCCAGGGTGCCGGCCCCGCGGGTGCGTTCGGGGAACACGCCGGCGACACCACCCTCGCGCAGCACCCGCAGGGCGCTCTTGATCGCCGCCGGGTCGACCTCGTCACGACTGGTCGGGATCTGACCGGAGCCGGTCAGGAACGCCCCGAGCGGACCCGAGAACAGCTCGCTCTTGGTGAGGGCGTGGACCGGACGCGGCCCGACGATGGCCATCAGCGGGCCGTCCAGGAAGCCGATGTGGTTCCCGACGGTCACGACCGGTCCACGGGCCGGCACGTTCTCGGCCCCGAGCACCTCGAGGTCCCAGCGCCGGTGCGCGACGGCGGCGAACGCCGGGCGCAGCCCGTGCAGCATCAGCCGGGCGGGGTGGCGCACGTCGAGTGTGCTCGGCAGCTGGTGGTGCACGCTCTGCTGAGCGGTGGTCATGTCGAGGCCTCGGCGGTCCCGCGCACCTGCTCCACGATCGCGACGACCCGGCTGATCACCTCGGCCAGGTCGTACGGCGTGGTGTCCAGGTGGACGGCGCCTTCGGGGACGCTCAGCGGAGCCGTCGCCCGGGAGGAGTCGATCTGGTCGCGGCGGAGCAGCTCGGCCTCGGTGGCCTCGACCGACCCGGACCCGTTCTCCGCCGTACGACGGGCGGCGCGGGCCGCCGCGTCGGCGGTGAGGTACAGCTTCACCTCGGCCTCGGGCCAGACGACCGAGCCGATGTCGCGACCCTCGACGACGATGCCGCCGTCGTCGAGCGCGTCCGAGATGATCCGGCGCTGGAGGTCCAGCAGGCGCGCGCGGACCGCCGGCACGGTGGCGACCGGGCTGACGGCGGCGGTGACGGCCTCGGACCGGATCGCCTCAGCGACGTCCTGGCCGTCCAGCGTGATCGTCGGGTCCAACGGGTCGGTCCCGGACTCGAGCACCGGGTCGCCGGCGCGTGCGGCGACGGCTGCCGGGTCGTGCACGTCGACCTCGTGGCGCAGCATCCACAGCGTCATCGCGCGGAACTGGGCGCCGGTGTCGAGGTAGCGCAGCCCGAGCCGGTCGGCGACGCCGCGCGAGGTGCTCGACTTGCCGGACCCCGAAGGTCCGTCCATCGCCACGACGACGGTGTCACCCACTGCTCTGCTCCTGCCGGACGTGCGAACCTCGAAAGGTGCAGCCTACCGGTGAGCGGTCCAGTTCCTCGCCTCGAGAGCACTGCGCAGGCGTTCGGCGGCGCTCGCCTCGACCTGGAGCTCGACCAGTCCCACCAGGCGGCCGGGGTCGTGGTCGATCCGCAGGTCCTCGACGTTGACGCCGATCTCGCCGATGTCGCCGAAGAGACGGGCGAGCTCGCCGGGGTGGTCGGGAACCAGCACGTAGACCGGACCGGTCTCGATCGGGGCGCCACCGTGCTTGCCGGGGATGATCCGGGTACCCGAGACGCCCCGGTTGAGGATCTCGACCAGGTCGTCGGACGAGCCGGCGCCGACCGCGTCGATCAGCTCGTCGAGCTGGCCCCGCAGCGAGCGGAGTAGCTCGCCGACCACGCCGGCGTTCGCCCGGATGATCTGCCCGTAGAGGTCCGGGTCACCGGCGGCCACGCGGGTCACGTCGCGCACCCCCTGACCGGAGAGCGAGAGGTGCTCGGGAACCGCGTCGGTCAGCTGTCCGGCCGCGAGCACGGCCAGCAGGTGCGGGAGGTGCGAGGTCCGCGCCACCGCGAGGTCGTGCTCGACCGGCGAGAGCCGGACCGCGCTGGCCCCGCTCAGCGCCACCAGCTCCTCCACGAGGGTCACGGCGTCCGGATCGGCGTGCACGTGCGGAGTGACGGCCCACGGCCGTCCGTCGAAGAGCGAGGCGCTCGCCGCGAGCGGACCGGACCTCTCGCTGCCGGCCATCGGGTGGCTGCCGACGTAGCGGGCCAGGTCGGCCTCGTCCACGTGGTCGGAGATCTGCTCCAGCGGCTGCGCCTTGACGCTGCCGATGTCGGTCACCACCGCCCCGGTGGCCAGCGCGGCCACCGCGACCTCCGCGATGTGCACCGGCGGAACGGCGACGACGACGAGCTGGGCGACGCCGTCCGTGGGAGCGGGCTCCCCGGCACCCAGGCTGACCGCCGTCCGTACGTGCTCCGGGTTGACGTCGCTGAGCCAGACCTCGAGGCCCTGCCGGCGAGCGGCGAGCCCGAGGGACGTACCGAGAAGGCCGGCGCCGATGACGTGCAACGGTCCGGTCAGCCGCCCGGTCGGTGAGCCGTCAGCCATCGGACTCGTCCGGCAGCGAGCGCACCCGGGTGAGGTCGGAGCGCAGCGCGGCGGCGCCGTGCAGGTAGACGTGGGTGATCTCGCTGCGGGCGCGTCGCGTCTCCACGTGCGCCATCATCCGCACGACCCGCGGCATCGAGCCGTCGATCTCGAGCTCGCGGGCGCACAGCAGCGGGATCTCGCCGAACCCCAGCCTGCGGGCGGCGTACGCCGGGAACTCGGCGACCAGGTCGGAGGTGGCGGTGAAGATGACCGAGATGAAGTCGTCGACGTCCAGGCCGTTGGCGGACATGACCTCGGTGACCATCTCGGTCACCCGTTCGAGCATCTGCTCCCGGGTGTCCTCGACCAGCTGGGTCGCTCCACGAATCGCGCGTACGGACACGTCCACGACCCTATAGGTCGGCGGAGTCCAGGAGCGATCCGACCTCGTCGGCGCTGAGCTCGCGCAGGGTGCCCTCGCGCAGGTTGCCGATCCGGACCGGTCCGATCGCGGTCCGGGTCAGCCGCTGCACCGGGTGGCCGATCTCGGCCAGCAGGCGGCGCACGATCCGGTTCCGGCCCTCGTGGATGACCAGCTCGACGATCCCCCGGCTGGTGGTGCTCGAGATGACCCGGGCTCGACGGACCTCGACCGGGCCGTCCTCCAGCGTGACGCCGGCCAGCAGCGTCCGCACGGTGGCCTTGTCGACGGCGCCCTTCACCTCGGCGACGTAGGTCTTCTCCACCTCGTACGACGGGTGCGCGAGCCGCTGGGCGAAGTCGCCGTCGTTGGTGAGCAGGATCAGGCCGTCGGTGTCGGTGTCGAGCCGGCCCACGTGGAACAGCCGCTCCGGACGGTCGGCGACGTAGTCGGTCAGCGTCGGCCGCCCCTCCGGGTCCGACATCGTGGAGACGACGCCGCGGGGCTTGTTGAGCACCAGGTAGACGTTCGGCGAGATCGGTGGCAGCCGCTTGCCGGAGACCCGGATCACCGCGGTGCGCGGGTCGACCTTGGTGCCGAGCCGGGTCACGATCTCCCCGTCGACCTCGACCTCTCCGGCGAGCATGAGCTCCTCGCACTTGCGCCGGCTGGCCACCCCGGAGGTCGCCAGCAACTTCTGGAGACGGATCAGGCCGTCCCCGTCGAGCTCGACCTGATCACTCACCGGCGTCCGGCTCGGGTGCTTCGTCGTGGTCGTCGGCCGCAGGTGCGTCCCCGGCGAGCGCGGACGGAACCGCAGCCGCGAACTCCTCGTCGTCGAACTCGTCCATGTCGGGCACGAACGGGGCCAGCTCGGGAAGCTCGTCGAGCGAGGTGATGCCGATCCGCTCGAGGAAGTAGGTCGAGGTCCGGTACAGGTGCGCCCCGGTCTCCGCGTCGGTGCCGGCCTCCTCGACCAGCCCGCGGGTGAGCAGCGTGCGCATCACGCCGTCGACGTTGACGCCACGGATGGCCGAGACCCTGCTCCGGCTGACCGGCTGCTTGTAGGCGACCACCGCGAGCGTCTCCAGGGCCGCCTGGGTCAGCCGGGCCTGCTGCCCCTCGAGGACGAAGCGCTCCACGACGGGCGCGAACTCCTCACGGGTGTAGTACCGCCACCCACCGGCGACGTTGCGCAGCTCGAAGCCGCGGACCTGCTCGTCGTACTCGGCGGCCAGCTCGGCCAGGGCCGTGGTGACCTCGCCGACCGGGTAGCCGACCGCGGTGGCCAGGCTGACCTCGTCCATCGGCTGGTCGGCGACCATCAGGACCGCCTCCAGCGCCGGACGCAGGTCGGCCAGCGGGATCGACAGCGCCTCGCCCTCGGACTCCCGGGTCGGGTCCCCGGTCTCCTCGACGGCCTCGTCGACGGCCTCGTCGACGGCCTCAGCGACCTCCGCCTGCTCGCGGTCCTGGGCGGCCAGGTCTTCAGCGGTCTGGGTCTCGCTCATGACTGGTCGGTCTCCGCTTCGTTCTCGTCGTCGTTCAGGGCAGCTGCCGGGTCCGGTGACAGCGGGGTCCCGTCGAACTCGTCGTTGATCTCGATCTCCTCGTCCTCGCTGCCGGTCCACCGGACGGTGAGCTCCCCGAGCGGGGTGACCTGGTCGAAGGCCAGCACACCCTCCCGGAACAGCTCGAGCAGCGCCAGGAAGCGCGCCACCTTGGTCATCGTGTCCGGGGCGTCCGCGGCGAGCTTGCGGAAGGTCAGCGTGCCGTGCACCCGCAACCGCTCCACGACGACGTGAGCCTGCTCGCGCACGCTCACCGCCGGGGCGTGGATGTGCGCCAGCGACAGCTCCGGCTCCGGCTTGGGCTCCAGCGCCCTGAAGGCCAGGGCGGCGAACTCCTCCAGCCCGAGCCCGATCAGCACGTCGGGCAGCAGGGTGGCGAACCGCTCGTCCAGGCCGACCGCGCGCGGGTGGCGCAGCGCCTCGGCCTCCATCCGGGTCTCCAGCACCGTGGCGACCTGCTTGAAGGCCCGGTACTGCAGCAGCCGGGCGAAGAGAAGGTCGCGGGCCTCGAGCAGCGCCAGGTCGTCCTCGTCCTCGACGTCGCCCGAGGGCAGCAGCCGGGCCGCCTTCAGGTCCAGCAGCGTGGAGGCCACCAGCAGGAACGACGTCGTCTGCTCCAGGTCCCAGACGTCGCCGGCCGCCTTGATGTGGGCGATGAACTCGTCGGTGACCTTGGACAGCGCCACCTCGGTGACGTCGAGCTTGTGCTTGCCGATCAGGTTCAGCAGCAGGTCGAAGGGGCCCTCGAAGTTGTCCAGCCGGACGGCGAAGCCGGTACCGAGGGTCTCCCCCAGCCCGTCACCCTCCAGGCCGCCGGGCTCGGTGAGCTCGGAGGTCGCAGTGCTCACCTGGCTCACCCGATCAGCCGGCGTACGAGCTCGCTGTCGTCCCCGTGGTGCTCGAGGTCGGCCAGCACGATCGCCAGCGCCTCGCGGACCAGGCGACCGCGGTCCACCGCGAGGCCGTGGTCACGACGGAGCGCCAACCGGGCGTGCTCGATGTCGACCAGCTCGTCCGCGGTCACGTAGACGGTCATCTTCTCGTCGTGACGGACCCGGCCGCTGGACGTCCGGGGCGCCTTCGCCGCCTTGGCCGCCGTGGAGGCAGCCTGCTTCGGCAACGCCTTGACGGGCCGGGGCGCTTTCGCCGCCTCGGCCGTCTCGATGCTCTCCTCGTTCTCCTCGCCGGTCGGCCGGAACAGGTCGTCGGCCGTCGGCAGGCTCACACGTCGCGCTGCCAACGAGCGAGCACCTCCCGGGCCAGCTGGCGGTAGGAGTCCGCACCGGTGGAGTCTGAGGCGTAGCTGGTGATCGGCTCACCGGCGACGGTGGAGTCGGAGAACTTCACGGTGCGCCGGATCACGGTGTGGAAGACGGTGTCACCCCAGGCCTCCACCAGGCGCTCCATCACCTCGCGGCCGTGCAGGGTGCGCCCGTCGAACATGGTGCCGAGCACGCCGTCGATCTCGAGCTTCGGGTTCAGCCGCTCGCGGACCTTGTCGATGGTGGTCTTGAGCAGGGCCACGCCACGGAGCGCGAAGTACTCGCACTCCAGGGGCACGATCACGCTGTCGCTCGCGGTCAGGGCGTTCACGGTGAGCAGGCCGAGCGAGGGTTGGCAGTCGACCAGGATGACGTCGTACTTCTCCAGCGCCGGCGCGAGCACCCGCTGGAGCGTCTGCTCCCGGGCGACCTCGTGGACCAGCTGCACCTCGGCGGCCGAGAGGTCGATGTTCGAGGGCAGCAGGTCCATCCCGTCCACGCCGGAGGGAACGACGACCTCGTCGACCGCCACGTCCCGCTGCATCAGCAGGTTGTAGACGGTCTTCTCCATCTGGTGCGGGTTCAGGCCAAGCCCCACCGAGAGCGAGCCCTGCGGGTCGAAGTCGACGAGGAGCACCTTGTAGCCGTACTCGGCCAGCGAGGCACCCAGGTTGATGGTGGTGGTCGTCTTGCCGACCCCACCCTTCTGGTTGACCATCGAGATGACCCGGGCGTTGCCGTGGACGGCCGGGCGGACCGGCTCGGGGAAGACGGGCAGCGGGCGTCCGGTCGGGCCGATGACGGCCTCGGACTCCTCGACGGTGGTCACGGTGTTCTCCTGCAATTGTCGACTTTCGGATCCGTCCAGTGTGGACCCGGGGACCGACGAATCCCGGTAAGGCAGCACCGTGGCGTCGCGCTGCTCGCTCTGGCCCTGCTCGGCGACCGGATTGTGGATCAGGGGTGGTACCTCGGAAGCACTGGTGGACTGTCCGCCGAATCCGTCGGCACCGCTCATGGTCCGATTCCCCTTTGTCTACGGTGGTTCTGCGACTTGTCGACATACCGCCATGTCGTGCAGTGGCGCGACTCTAGGCCCGTCGGTCCGGCGCTCACAAGGCGAGTGGGAAGACTCGCAACCCTCGCGCCAAATCTGGGGAAACCGTGTGCACAGAGCCACGCTTGGATGCACAGAAGGCGACCGGACTGTGCATAAGTCTGTGGGTTCGGAAACCTCAGGAAAGGGCGCGCGGGTGGGCCGCGGCGTAGACCTCGCGCAGGCTGTCGACCGTGACCAGGGTGTAGACCTGGGTGGTCGTCACGGAGGCGTGCCCGAGCAGCTCCTGGACCACCCGGACGTCCGCACCGCCTTCGAGCAGGTGGGTCGCGTACGAGTGCCGCATCGTGTGCGGCGAGACCTCGGCGGTGACACCGGCGCGTTCGGCCGACTTCACGATCACCGTCCAGGCGCTCTGGCGCGAGAGCCGTCCGCCCCGGGCGTTGAGGAACAGACCTGGCGTCCCGGTTCCGGCCGCGACCAGCTCGGGTCGCGCCCGGGTGAGGTAGGCCGCGATCGCCTCCCGGGCGTACCGGCCCACCGGCACGATCCGCTCCTTGCCGCCCTTGCCGCGCAGCAGGACGGTTCCGGCCACCGAGCCGTCGGTCTCGTTCAGGTCGAGGTCGTCCACGTCCAGGCCGACCGCCTCGGAGATCCGCGCCCCGGTCCCGTAGAGCAGCTCGAGCAGGGCCCGGTCGCGCAGCGCGAGCACGGTACCCGGAGCGCCGGCGGCATCCAGGATCGACTCGACGTCGGCGAGCGGGAGCGCCTTCGGCAGCCGCTTGGCGGGGCTGGGCGGCCTGACCCCGGCGGACGGGTCCAGGCGCGCCAGACCGTCCTTGACCGCGAACTTGTGGAAGCCGCGCACGGCCACGACGGTCCGGCCGGCCGAGGTGGCGCTCAGCGGCGGGTGCTCGGCGTCACCCTCGCGCAGCGCCATCAGGAAGCCGAGCACGGTCTGCTCGGTCACCGCGTCCAAGTCCCCGACCCCGACGGAGTCCAGGTAGCCCAGGTAGCGGCGCAGGTCGCGCTTGTAGGAGGTCAGCGTGTTCGCCGCCAGGCCGCGCTCGACCCCGAGGTGGTCGAGGTAGGTCCGCACGGCCCGGACGAGCGGGCTGGAGCCCTCAGCCGCCAAGCGCTGCCTCCAGGGAGACCGACGACATCCCGTGCGCCTCCGCCACCGGCCCGTTGGTGACCGAGCCGGCGTGGGTGTTCAGGCCCAGCGCCAGCGCGTCGTCGTCGCGGCAGGCCTTCTCCCAGCCCTTGTCGGCCAGCGCGACCGCGAACGGCAGAGTGGCGTTGGTCAGCGCGTAGGTCGAGGTGTTCGGCACCGCACCGGGCATGTTCGCCACGCAGTAGAACGTCGAGTTGTGCACCTGGTACGTCGGGTCCGCGTGCGTGGTCGCGTGGGTGTCCTCGAAGCAGCCGCCCTGGTCCACGGCGATGTCGACCAGGACGGAGCCCGGCTTCATCGCGGCGACCAGATCGTTGGTGACCAGCTTGGGGGCCTTGGCGCCCGGGATGAGCACGGCGCCGATGACCATGTCCGCCTCCAGGACCTGCTGCTGGATCGCCAGCTTGGAGGAGGCCAGGCCGTGCACCCGGTTGTTGTAGCGCCAGAACGACATCCGGAGCTTGTCCAGGTCGGTGTCGAGCAGGGTCACGTCGGCGCCCATCCCGAGGGCGATGTTCGCCGCGTTCTGGCCCGAGACTCCCGCCCCGAGGATGACGACCTTGGCGTTCGCGACCCCGCCGACGCCGCCCATCAGCACGCCGCGGCCGCCCTGGGCCTTCAGCAGCGAGTAGGCGCCGACCTGGGGCGCCAGGCAGCCGGCGACCTCGGACATCGGGTAGAGCAGTGGCAGCCCGCCCGAGGGCAGCTGCACGGTCTCGTAGGCGATCCCGGTGACCTCCCGGGCGACGAGCTCACGGGTGAGCGGCTCGTCCGCGGCCAGGTGGAGGTAGGTGAAGAGCAGCAGACCCGGACGCATCCGGTGGTACTCCTCGGCGACCGGCTCCTTGACCTTGAGCACCATCTCGGCGTTGCCCCAGACCTCGTCGGCCGACTCGAGGAGCTTCGCGCCGGCGGCGGCGTACTCCGAGTCCTCGATCGAGGAACCGATGCCCGCGCCGACCTGCACGAACACCTCGTGCCCGTGCGCGACCAGCTCGTGGACGCCGACCGGGGTGATCGCCACCCGGTACTCGTGGTTCTTGACTTCCTTCGGTACGCCGACCCTCACGACGGTCCTCCCAGCTCGACGACGGCACCACGTTGTGCCGGTATTCGGAGTCTAGGGGTGAGGGTGGACTCAGAGTCGACCGCGGGCCAGGAGTGTCTCGTGGGCGAGAATCGCGGTGATCAGCGGGGCGTCGGCGACCCGGCCGTCCAGAACGGCCTCGATCAGCTCGGCACGCGGCACCCGCTCGAGGATCATCTCCGCCTCCTCGTGGTGCGGCTCGTAGCCGGAGTCGACCTCCTGGAGACCGGTCGCCAGGTACATCGCGTGGGTCTCCGAGGTGATCCCCGGGGAGGCCCAGGTGGTCATCAGGTGCGTCCAGACCGCGGCTTCAAGCCCGGCCTCCTCGAGCAGCTCGCGCCGGGCGGCGACCAGCGGGTCCTCCCCCGGCTGGTCCAGCTTCCCCGCGGGCAGCTCGACGAGACGCATCTGCGCGGGATGGCGGTACTGGCGGACCACGACGACGCGGTCCTGGTCGTCGATCGCCAGGATGACCACGGCACCGGGATCCTCGACCACGATCCGGCCGAACTCCTCCTCGGGGTGCCCGGGCCTGCTGATCGTGTCCTTGCGCACCGCCACGACCCAGTCGTCGCGGTGGATGTCGCGGGTCGAGGCGACCGGCCAGCTCAGGGGCTCGTCGCGCAGCTCGGCGCCGGCCTCACTCATCGTCGGCGCGACGGCGCAGCCCGGACTCGTCGATCGGGATCCGCAGCTCGCGCTGACGGGTGATCGCGGCACCGACCAGGCCGGCGAACAGCGGGTGCGGCTTGGTCGGACGGGACTTCAGCTCCGGGTGCGCCTGCGTCGAGACGTAGTACGGGTGCACCTCCGCGGGCAGCTCGACGTACTCGACCAGGTTGTGGTCCGGGGACAGCCCGGAGAAGACCAGGCCGGCGGCCTCGAGCTTGTCGCGGTAGGCGTTGTTGACCTCGTAGCGGTGACGGTGCCGCTCCTCGACCATCGGAGCGCCGTACGCCGCCCGCACGACCGAACCCTCGGCCAGGTTCGCCGGGTACAAGCCCAGGCGCATGGTGCCGCCCAGGTCGCCCGCGCCCTCGACGAACGCGTGCTGCTCGGCCATGGTCGCGATCACCGGCTCGGCGCACTCGGGGTCGAACTCGGTCGAGGCGGCGTCGAGCAGACCGGCCTCGTTGCGGGCGTACTCGATGACCATGCACTGCAGGCCCAGGCAGATGCCCAGCGTCGGGATCTTGTTCGTCCGGGCGTAGGTGAGGGCGCCGAGCTTGCCCTCCAGGCCCCGGATGCCGAAGCCGCCGGGGACGAGCACCGCGTCCACCTCGGACAGGTGCTTGGCTGCACCCTCGGGCGTGGCGCACTCGTCGGAGGCGATCCAGCTGATGTTGACCTTGGCGCGGTGCGCGAAGCCGCCGGCGCGCAGCGCCTCGGCGACCGACAGGTAGGCGTCGGGCAGGTCGATGTACTTGCCGACCAGCGCGACGGTGACCTCCTCGTCGGGGTGGTGCACCCGCTGGAGCAGGTCGTCCCACAGCGTCCAGTCGACGTCACGGAAGGGCAGGTCCAGGCGCCGGACCACGTAGGCGTCGAGGCCCTCGCGGTGCAGGACCTTCGGGATGTCGTAGATCGACGGCGCGTCGGCGGCGGTGACCACGGCGTCCTGGTCGACGTCGCACATCAGGGAGATCTTCTTCTTGATGCTGTCCGGGATCTGCCGGTCGGCGCGGCAGACGATCGCGTCCGGCTGGATACCGATCGAGCGCAGCGCGGCGACCGAGTGCTGGGTCGGCTTGGTCTTGAGCTCCTGCGACGGGCCGATCCACGGGACCAGGGAGACGTGCAGGAAGAAGCAGTTGTCGCGACCGATGTCGTGGCGGACCTGGCGGGCGGCCTCGAGGAACGGCAGGGACTCGATGTCGCCGACGGTGCCGCCGATCTCGGTGATCACGACGTCGACGCCCTCACCGCCCATCGCGCGGATCCGGTCCTTGATCTCGTTGGTGATGTGCGGGATCACCTGGACGGTGTCGCCGAGGTAGTCGCCACGGCGCTCCTTGGCGATCACCGTGGAGTAGACCTGCCCGGTGGTGACGTTGGCGATCTGGTTGAGGTCGGTGTCCAGGAACCGCTCGTAGTGGCCGACGTCGAGGTCGGTCTCGGCGCCGTCGTTGGTCACGAAGACCTCACCGTGCTGGAACGGGTTCATCGTCCCGGGGTCGACGTTCAGGTACGGGTCCAGCTTCTGCATCGTGACCCGCAGTCCGCGCGACTTGAGCAGGTTGCCGAGACTCGAGGCGGTCAGTCCCTTGCCGAGCGAGGAGGCGACCCCGCCGGTGACGAATACGTGCTTGGTCGGCTGGCTCGGTGCCAAGGTGACTCCCGTGGTGTTGTCGCATCAAGGTGCGGGACCTGGAGCCTCACGACTCCGTCATCTCCACGGGGTTCAACCCTATCAAGAATTCCGGAGTTCGTTCCCACGACGCTCCGGAGATGGTCACGACAGCGGCGGGACCGGCCCGTCCTTGGCGTCCACGCCACCCCAGGACCCGGTGTTCCCCCGGCCCAGGGCGGCCAGCGCGAGGATCGTGGTCACCTGGCCCGAGACGGACTCGGCGGTGTCGACCGTGCTCAGACCGGCGACGGCGCCCCCGGACCGGAGCGACCCGAGCACGCCCAGCGGCCCGGCCGCACTGGCCGGTCCGGCCACGACGACGGGCGCCTGACCGGCGTAGGACTGCAGGATCGTCGCGGGAACGGCGTTCGCGCCGGCGGCATCTGCGTTCTCGGCCGCGGGCCCGGTGACCGCGACGGTGAGGTCGGCCCGCGCGGTCGGGTCGGTGGCGGTGACCAGGCCGGCGGTCTGCAGCCCGGAGACGATCCCGACCGCCGTCTCGTCGTACGGCGCGGTGTCCTGAGCCGAGTCCGCCGGGAGCCCGACGGCCCGGGCCAGCAGCAGCCCGAAGCGCTGGAACCCGCTCGCGGTCGCCGGGATCTGCAGGTCGGGGTTCTGGGTGGCCATCTGGCTGGTCAGGGCCTCGACGAGCTGACGGCTCGAGGCCCGCCCCATCACCGGTTTGAAGGTGACCTGCGCGGTCACCTTCCCCCCGGCCGCCGCGATCAGGTTCCGCACCCCACCGACGGTGTTCGGATCGGCTCCGGGAAGGGCCAGCACGGTCACCGAACGGCCCTTGAGCACGTTGCGGACCAGATCCGGTGCAGTGGCCGCGGCGTAGGCCGAGCTGTACTTCTCCCCGGCCCGGAGCGAGGCGATCTGGTGCTCCTTCTCGACGACCTTGCGCTTCTGGGCGGTGAGCTCGTCGTCGCGGGTCTGGTTGCTCTTCTGCAGCGGCCCAGCGCCGATCGCGATGCCGAGGGCGAGCACCAGCGCCACGCCGACCAGGCGCATGACCCAGGACCTCATCCGCCCAGCACCCCCGGGAGGTGCTGGTGCAGGTCGTGCCACCAGTCGTTGCCGATCGGGGTGACGGCCGTGGCGTAGGCCACGACGGCGGCAGCGGCGAGGAGGACGAGGGCGAGGTGCCAGCGGCGGACCTTGCCCGTGTACAACAGCGGTACGGCGCCGGCCTCGACCAGCCGCGAGCCGACCCGCAGCCGCGCCATCACGGCGCTGGCCTGGTCGCTGCGGCTGCGGTCGATGAAGTCCTCGAGCGTGGCGGGCGTGCCCACGGGCACGACCAGCCGTGCGCCCCCGAGCTCGGCGAGCAGCAGCCCGACGTCGGCGCCGGCGGCACTGGTCTGCATCGTGTGGGTCGGCAGGTTCAGCTTCTCCAGGCGGCGCCGCACGGCGTCGCCGCTGCCGTTGAGGACGACCTCCCGGCAGCGCGCGAGGGCCTTGTCCTCGATGGCGCCGTCGCCGGTGAGCACCAGCACGTCCGGGCGCAGCCGTCGCGCCCGCGCCACCTCGGCGCCGCGGTCGACGGCGATGATGACGGGCTTCTGCTCGCGGACGAAGGTGCCGAGACTCTTCAGCTCGCCGACCGTGGCCGCGGGCCCGACCACGAGCACGAGCCGTCCGTCCAGGTCGGTCCGGAGCTCCGGAGCGCCGGTGCCGTGCAGCAGCAGCCCCTCCTCGCGGCGCAGGAACTCGCTCGCCGTGTGCGCGAAGGTGTCCAGCTGACTGGCCAGGCCGACGCGGGCGGCGTCCATCCGCTGCTCGATCTCGTCGGACCCGACCTCACGCACGTCCGCAGCGAGCACCGCGCCGTCGAACAGGCTCGTGCCCTGACGGCGGACCCGCTGCCCGTCCCGCAGACCGAGGACCTGGTCGCGATTGCCCTCGAGGAGCGTGACGCCGCCGGCCGCGAGCATCCGCGGTCCTTGGTTGGCGAACCGGCCGGAGATGAACTCCGAGGCGTTGAGCACCGCGGCCGGTCGGCGCGCGAGCAGCGCCTGCGCGAGCGAGGCATCCAGGTCACGGCGGTCGATCACCGCCAGGTCGCCCTCCTCGAGGCGGGCGAGCAGCGTGCCGAGATTGCGGTGCGCACGCACGACGAGGTCGCGCTCGGGGTTGTTCGGATCGAGGGCAGGACGGCGTTTGGGGAAGGACATGACCCCTGCATGGTCGCACGCGGATCGCCCGATTTGTCGGACGCTCCCGTGGTGCGTCGCTCCCGGTCAGCGACGGGGGCGAGCCTGGCGGGCCTGCTGGGCGACGTCGAGGAGCTCCTGGGCGTGCGCCATCGCGGTCTCGGACTCCTCCAGGCCGGCGAGCATCCGGGAGAGCTCGCGCACCCGCCCCTCGTCGTCGAGCACCTCGAGGCCGGAGGTGGTGACGCGGCCGTCGCTGGACTTCTGCACCACCACGTGACGATCAGCGAAGGCGGCGACCTGCGGCAGGTGGGTGACCACGAGTACTTGGGCCGAGGCGGCGAGGGCGGCCAGCCGGCGCCCGATCTCGACCGCGGCCTTGCCACCGACGCCGGCATCGACCTCGTCGAAGACGAACGTCGGCACCGGGCTGGTCCCGGCGAGCACGACCTCGATCGCGAGCATCACCCGGGACAGCTCACCTCCCGAGGCGCCCTTGTTCAGCGGTCGCGGCTCGGCGCCGGTGTTGGCCGCGAGCAGGATCTCGATCTGGTCCAGGCCGTGGGCGGTGAACCGCCACGTCTCCCCGTCGACCTCGAGGCCGTCGGGGTCCGGCGTCCGGGTCAGGGCGATTCGGACCTCGGCGTGCGGCATCGCCAGCGCGGTGAGCTCCTCGCTGACCGCGGCGGCGAGCCGGTCGCCGGCCTCCGCGCGCGCCCGACTCAGGTCGCTACCCGTCGCCGCCAGCGCGCTCCGGAGCTCGGCACGCTCGGACCGCAGCTCCTCGGCGCGGGTCTCGGAGTTGTCGAGCGACAGCAGCCGCTGCGCCGAGGACGCCGACCACGCCAGCACCTCGTCGATGGTCTCGCCGTACTTCCGGGTCAGGGCCGTCAACGCTGCGCGACGGTCGGAGACCACCGCGAGCCGCGCCGGATCGGTGTCGACGGCGGTCGCGTAGGCCGCGACGTCGGCGGCAACGTCGGAGAGCAGGTAGCTGAGCTCGGCGACCCGGTCCGCGAGCCGACCGGCTTCCTCGTCGTGCTCGCGCACCGACTCGAGCGCACGGCGCGCTGCGGCCACCGCGCCGAGGGCGTCGGGTTGGTCCTGCTCGGCCGACAACGCCTCGCGAGCCAGCTCGGCGGCGGTGCGCAACGTGTCGGCGAAACCGAGGCGTGACTCCTCGGTGGCCAGGCGCTGGTCCTCACCCGGCTGCGGCTCGACGGCCTCGATCTCTGCCAGGCCCAGGCGCAGCACGTCCGCCTCCCGAGCCCGCTCGCGCGCGGCCCCGACGACCTCGGCGAGCTCGCTCTCGACCTCCTTGAGCCGTCGGTAGAGCTCGGCGTACCGGGTTCGTAGTTCCGCCACAGCGGCGCCGGCGAAACCGTCGACCGCCGCGCGCTGGGCCTCGGCCTGCAGCAGCCGGTGCTGGTCGGACTGGCCGTGCACGGCGACCAGGTGGTCGGCCACGCCCTGGAGCGCCGAGATCGGCACCGAGGCCCCGCCCAGGAAGGCGCGCGAACGGCCCTCAGCGGAGAGCTGACGGGCGAGGACCAGAGAACCGTCCTCGACCACGCCGCCCAGCTCGTCGGTCTGCAGCGCCACGGCACTGGTGGGGTCAGCGACCGTCACGATGCCCTCGACACGGGCAGCCTTCGCCCCGCTGCGGACCGCGCCGGCATCGGCGCGTGCACCGAGCAGCAGGCCGAGCGCGGTGACCAGCATGGTCTTGCCGGCCCCGGTCTCACCCGTTACGACGTTGAGCCCGGGACCGAGCTCGAGGACCGACTCGTCGATCACACCGAGCGAGGCGATCCGGATCTCCTCGATCATGCCGTCTCGCCGTCGGAGCTCTTGCGCCGACGACCCGCCGCACCGCGCCAACCCTCGACGGGCAGGTCGAACTTGGCGACCAGCCGGTCGGTGAAGGGGGCCTGGTGCAGGCGGGCGAGGCGCACCGGTCGACTCCCCCGGCGGACCTCGATCCGGGCACCCGGCGGCAGCTCGACGGTGCGTCGACCGTCGCACCACAGCACGCCGGCGCCCTGGGTCTGGGCGAGCACCTCGACGGCGAGGACCGAGTCCGGCGCGACCACCATCGGTCGTGCGAACAGTGCGTGCGCGCTGATCGGCACGATCAGCAGCGCCTCGACGCCGGGCCACACGATCGGGCCCCCGGCGGAGAAGTTGTACGCCGTCGAGCCGGTCGGGGTCGCGCAGACCACACCGTCGCAGCCCCACCGGCTGAGCGGGCGGCCGTCGACCTCGAAGACCACCTCGAGCATGCGCTGGCGGGCGGCCTTCTCCACGCTGGCCTCGTTCAACGCCCACGTCGAGGAGACCAGCTCCTTGCCCTGGTAGACGGCGACATCGATGGTGAGCCGGTCCTCGACGGTGTACCGACGTTCGACGATGGCCTCGATGGTGGCCTCGACGTCCTCGCTCTCGGCTTCAGCCAGGAATCCGACGTGCCCGAGGTTGACCCCGAGCAGCGGCGTCCCGGTGGAGTGGGTCAGCTCGGCAGCCCGCAGGATGGTGCCGTCGCCGCCGATGACCACGGCCAGCTCGACGCCGTCGGCCGCGCCGTTCTCGTCGACGAGCTCGACCCCGTCAGAAGCACTCAGGCCCAGCTCTGCGGCCTCGTCGGCCAGCACCCGGACCACCAGCGCCTGGTCACCCAGCGCCGAGATGACCTTGCGGGCGACGACCACCGCCTCGTCGCGCCCGGTGTGCGCGAGCAGCAGGATCCGGCGGACCGCTGACCCGTGATCGCCCGTGCTCATGGTCAAAGCCTCTCACCAGGCTCCCCCAGGACCGTGGAGCGGCTCACCTCGGCGGCGATGTCCGCCGCGTCCACGGTTGCTGCGCCGGCCCGGAGCCAGAGGAAGAACTCGACGTTGCCGGACGGACCGGGCAGCGGGCTCACCGCGACCCCGACCGCGCCCCAGCCGCGCTCCGCCGCAGCGTCGGCGATCCCCTGGACCGCCTCGGCCCGGTGCGCCGGGTCGCGCACGACCCCACCCTTGCCCAGCCGTTCCTTGCCGACCTCGAACTGCGGCTTGACCATCAGGGCGAGGTCGCCGTCGGGAGCCGTGACCCCGATCAGGGCGTCGAGCACCAGGCGCAGGGAGATGAAGGACAGGTCACCCACGACCAGGTCGACGGGTCCGCCGATCAGCTCGGTGCTGAGCTCACGGATGTTGGTGCGGTCGTGCACGACGACCCGCTCGTCGGACTGAAGGGACCAGGCGAGCTGGCCGTAGCCGACGTCGACGGCGACCACCTCGGCGGCTCCGGCGCGCAGCAGCACGTCGGTGAACCCGCCGGTCGAGGCCCCGGCGTCCAGGCAGCGTCGTCCGGACACGGTGAGGCCGCCCGGTGCGAACGCCGCGAGCGCGCCGGCGAGCTTGTGCCCGCCGCGGCTCACGTAGTCGGGCTTCTCCGGATCAGCGCGGACCACCAGGTCCGCGTCGACGGTCACCGCTGTCGCGGGCTTCGTCGCACGCTGGCCCTGCACGCTCACCCGGCCCTCGGCGATCAGCTCCGCCGCGTGGTCGCGGGAACGCGCCATGCCGCGTCGGACCAGCTCGGCGTCGAGCCGCAGACGCCGGACGCCCATCAGCGCCTCCGGTCAGGCCTGGTCGTCGCCGGCGCCGGACAGCGTGCGCCGCAGCTGCTCGTGAGCCTGCTCGAAGACGGCCACGTGCTCGTCGACCGGCGTGCCGTCGAGTGCCCCGAGTGAGCGCAGCACTTCGTCGACCGCTGGGTGACCGGTCTGGATGTCGCCGTCCTCGTCGCGCGGCAGGCCGACTCCCGGGTCGGGTTCCTCGGCGAGCAGCTCGTCCTCGCGAGCAGTGCGCTCCTCGGCGGTCTCCTCGACCTCACCGGGGGCGTCCTCGAGCACGTTCTCCGGGTCCTCTTCCGGGGCCTCCTCGAGGTCGGCGACGGGCTCCTCCGGCTGGTACTCGGTCATGGGGTCACGCTACCCGGCTGGACTCCCGTGGTCGTCGCCGGTCGGCCGGTGTCGTCCAGGTGCGACCACAGAGCCGCAGCGACCGCGGCCCACCACCCGTGCAGGTCGCCGGAGCCGTCGACCTCCAGCGCGCCGTCACGCACCGAGGCCACCCAGCTGCCCGGTTCCGCCGGGGGTACCAGGAGGGCACTCAGGTCCGCTCCGAGGTAGGTCGGTCGACGCGCGGCCTCCAGCGATGCGAGCTCTGTCAGGCCGGTGACTCCGGTCATCACCAGCAAGGAGTCCCAGCCGACTGCGAGCGCGCCGTCGATGTCGGTGTCGAGCCGGTCCCCCACGACGAGCGGGTGCTCCCCGCCGACCCGGGCCAGCGACTCCTCGTAGAGCGGCTTCGCCGGCTTGCCCGCCGCGACCGGGCTGCGGTCGGCGTACTCGGCCACCAGCCGCACCAGGGTGCCGTTGCCCGGACCGGGACCGTGACGCGTCGGCACGGTGAGGTCCAGGTTGGTGGCGACCCACGGCAGCCCTCGGCGGACCAGGATCGCTCCGTTGATGACCTGGCGCCACGGCATGTCAGGGCCGTACCCCTGCACGACGGCAACCGGCTCCTCGTCGAGGTCGATCACCGGTACCAGGCCGCGCTCGCGCAGTGCCGCGTGCAGCCCGTCGCCGCCGATCACGTACACCCGGCTCCCGGCCGGCACCTGCTCGGCGACCAACCGGGCCGCCGCCTGGGCGCTGGTGACCACGTCGCTCGCCGCCGTGGCGATGCCGAGCTCGCTGAGGTGCTCGGCGACGTAGTCAGGCGTGCGGGCGGCGTTGTTCGTCACGTAGGCCAGGTGCAGGCCGGACTCGCGGGCGGCGTTCAGCGCTTCCACCGCACCCGGGACCGCGCTGGCCCCGATGTACACAACCCCGTCGAGGTCGAGCAGGGCGACGTCGTACGACGCCACCAAAGCGTCCACGGCTCCGGTCGCAGCCACGATCAGTCCTTGGGCAGGCTTCGCTCGATCTCCAGGGCCCGCGCTCCGGCGTCGGTGATCTCCTCGATGTCGGTCGCCTCGGTCCGGTGGAACCACTCCAACGCGTCCTCGGGACGCCCGGCGGCAAGCAGGGTCTCCGCGTAGGTGTAGCGCAGGCGCGCCACCCACGGAGCCCGCGAGCGCGAGTTCAGCGAACCGTTCTCGAGGGTGCGCAACGCGGCGTCGAGCTCGCCGCGGTCGCGACGGGCCCCCGCCTCGACGATGAGCACCTCGGCCAGCAGCGGCGGCGCGAAGTTCTCCCGCGAGGCGTTCTTGAGCAGGGTCAACGCCCGGTCCGGGCGCCCCAGGGCCCGCTCGCAGTCCGCCATGATCGCGATGTACTCCTGCGCGCCGTTCATGCGCTTGGCCGAGCGGAGCTCCGAGAGCGCCTCGGCGTAGTCACCCGCGGCGTAGGCGGCCTCGCCCACGGCTTCGCGCACGACCGCGAGCCGCCCGGCGCGACTGCGCGCAGCGAGGGTGTGCTGGTAGGCCGTCTTGGGGTCGCTGTCGAGCAGCTCGCCGGCAGCGACCAGGTGGCGGGCGACCCGGAGCATCAGCTTCTCGGGCAGCGACTTGAGCTGGTCGACGACCGAGCGGTCCAGCTCCTTGCCGGTGATCCACTCGGGGATCTCCGGTCCGTCGTACCGCTTCTGGTCCTCGGTGCGCTCAGCGTCCGTACGCCGCGGGCGCTGGTCGTCCCGCCGGTCACGGCTGTAGGGCCGGGACCCACCCCGCGCGTCGTCGCGCTTCCCGTACGGCTTCTTGTCGCCGTCCCGCTTGGGGTACGGCTTCTTGTCACCGTCGCGCTTCGCGTAGGGCTTGTCCCCGTCCCGCGACGCCGAGCGTCCGCCGGCGCCCCTGCTCGGAGCCGCGCCCCGCGAAGAACCACCCTGCGGCCGCCCACCCGCGCGACCACCCTGGCTGCGTCCACCGCCCGAGGACGGACGGGAGCTTCTGGGCTGACGATCTTCGGGCACGACGGCTCCTCCTGGGTGGTACGACACTCTTGAATTGGTTCGGTGCTGGCTAGGTGCTGCAGGTCGAGTTTGGAACACGAATCCCAGCGCAACAAGCCCGAAAATGACGCAAGGGCCGCCCCCGGAGGGGCGACCCTTGCTAAAAATATGTCCGGCGACGTCCTACTCTCCCACAACCTCCCGGTTGCAGTACCATCGGCGCTGAACGGCTTGACTTCCGGGTTCGGAATGGAGCCGGGTATTTCCCGTTCGCTATGGCCGCCGAAACTCTATTGAGTTATATCGAAGCCTGATTTCTCAGGTTCCCGACCGTAACTCGGGAACCACACAGTGGACGCGCAACATCTTTGAGGGACAAGCCCTCGGCCTATTAGTACCGGTCGGCTAGGCATTACTGCTGTACACCTCCGGCCTATCAACCCAGTCGTCTACTGGGGGCCTTACCCGGTTAACCCGGTGGGAAACCTCATCTTGAAACGTGCTTCCCGCTTAGATGCTTTCAGCGGTTATCACTTCCGAACGTAGCTAACCAGCCGTGCTCCTGGCGGAACAACTGGCACACCAGAGGTTCGTCCATCCCGGTCCTCTCGTACTAGGGACAGCCTTTCTCAAGTTTCCTGCGCGCGCGGCGGATAGGGACCGAACTGTCTCACGACGTTCTAAACCCAGCTCGCGTGCCGCTTTAATGGGCGAACAGCCCAACCCTTGGGACCTACTCCAGCCCCAGGATGCGACGAGCCGACATCGAGGTGCCAAACCATCCCGTCGATATGGACTCTTGGGGAAGATCAGCCTGTTATCCCCGGGGTACCTTTTATCCGTTGAGCGACGCCGCTTCCACATGCCAGCGCCGGATCACTAGTTCCGACTTTCGTCCCTGCTCGAGCTGTCACTCTCACAGTCAAGCTCCCTTGTGCACTTACACTCGAAACCTGATTGCCAACCAGGCTGAGGGAACCTTTGAGCGCCTCCGTTACATTTTAGGAGGCAACCGCCCCAGTTAAACTACCCATCAGGCACTGTCCCTGATCCAGATAATGGACCTAGGTTAGATGTCTAGAGCGATCAGAGTGGTATTTCAACGTTGACTCCACCTGAACTGGCGTCCAAGCTTCAAAGTCTCCCACCTATCCTACACAAATCGAACCAAACACCAATACCAAACTATAGTAAAGGTCCCGGGGTCTTTCCGTCCTGCCGCGCGTAACGAGCATCTTTACTCGTACTGCAATTTCGCCGAGTCCATGGTTGAGACAGCGCCCAAGTCGTTACTCCATTCGTGCAGGTCGGAACTTACCCGACAAGGAATTTCGCTACCTTAGGATGGTTATAGTTACCACCGCCGTTTACTGGGGCTTAAGTTCTGCGCTTCGCACAAGTGCTAACACGTCCCCTTAACCTTCCAGCACCGGGCAGGAGTCAGTCCGTATACATCGTCTTACAACTTCGCACGGACCTGTGTTTTTAGTAAACAGTCGCTTGGGCCTGGTCTCTGCGGCCATCAATGCTTTCTGCAGCAAGTGCATACACATATCCGGCCCCCCTTCTCCCGAAGTTACGGGGGCATTTTGCCGAGTTCCTTAACCATGGTTCACTCGATCGCCTTGGTATTCTCTACCTGATCACCTGAGTCGGTTTGGGGTACGGGCGGCGCATAGCTCGCTAGAGGTTTTTCTCGGCAGCATAGGATCATCGACTTCGCTCATAAGAGCTCGGCATCGTGTCTCAGGCATATAGGTGACGGATTTGCCTATCACCAACCCTACGCACTTACCCGTGGACAACCATCGCCACGGTTCGACTACCTTCCTGCGTCACCCCATCGCTTGACTACTACCGGTTCGGGTTCTGTGCTCCGCCTTGCCCTCTCGCCCCGAAGGGTCTGATAAGCAAGGTTTCGGACAGTTAGCATCACCGGGTTCGTCATGGGCGCTATTTTGCCGGTACGGGAATATCAACCCGTTGTCCATCGACTACGCCTGTCGGCCTCGCCTTAGGTCCCGACTTACCCAGGGCAGATTAGCTTGACCCTGGAACCCTTGATCATTCGGCGGAAGAGTTTCTCACTCTTCATTCGCTACTCATGCCTGCATTCTCACTCGTGTCGCGTCCACGGCTGGATCACTCCGCCGCTTCACTCGCGACACGACGCTCCCCTACCTATCCGTGCAACTGGACCACGAAGGCCTGTCTTACGCACGAATACCATAGCTTCGGTGGATAACTTGAGCCCCGCTACATTGTCGGCGCAGAATCACTTGACCAGTGAGCTATTACGCACTCTTTCAAGGGTGGCTGCTTCTAAGCCAACCTCCTGGTTGTCTGTGCGACTCCACATCCTTTTCCACTTAGTTATCGCTTAGGGACCTTAGCTGATGGTCTGGGCTGTTTCCCTCTCGACAATGGAGCTTATCCCCCACTGTCTCACTGCCGCGCTCTAACTTACCGGCATTCGGAGTTTGGCTAATTTCGGTAAGCTTGTGGGCCCCCTAGACTATCCAGTGCTCTACCTCCGGCAAGAAACACGCGACGCTGCACCTAAATGCATTTCGGGGAGAACCAGCTATCACGAAGTTTGATTGGCCTTTCACCCCTATCCACAGGTCATCCCCTCAGTTTTCAACCTAAGTGGGTTCGGTCCTCCACGCGGTCTTACCCGCGCTTCAACCTGCCCATGGATAGATCACTTCGCTTCGGGTCTAGAGCGTGCCACTCAATCGCCCTATTCGGACTCGCTTTCGCTACGGCTACCCCACACGGGTTAACCTTGCGACACACCGCTAACTCGCAGGCTCATTCTTCAAAAGGCACGCTGTCACAGGTGTAAACACCCGCTCCAACGGTTTGTAGGCACATGGTTTCAGGTACTATTTCACTCCCCGCCAGGGGTACTTTTCACCTTTCCCTCACGGTACTTGTCCGCTATCGGTCACCAAGGAGTATTTAGGCTTAACGGGTGGTCCCGCCAGATTCACACGGAATTTCAGGGGTTCCGTGTTACTTGGGGTGACGCTTCAGAGTCATTGACTTACGTGTACGGGGGTATCACCCTCTACGCCGGGACTTTCCAGTCCTCTTCGACTTCATCAATGATTTCTTACTCTGTGTTGACTCGGCAGAATCAACTAAACGGCCCCACAACCCTCAAACAGCAACGCCTGCCGGCTATCACACTGCTTGAGTTTGGCCTCTTCCGATTTCGCTCGCCACTACTCTCGGAATCACTTTTGTTTTCTCTTCCTGAGGGTACTGAGATGTTTCACTTCCCCTCGTTCCCTCCAACTGCCCTATGTGTTCAGGCAGAGGTAACTGGACATGACTCCAGCTGGGTTTCCCCATTCGGAAATCCCCGGATCACAGCTCTGTTGCCAACTCCCCGGGGCTTATCGCAGGCTCATACGTCCTTCATCGGCTCTTGGTGCCAAGGCATCCACCATGTGCCCTTAGTAGCTTGTCTTGCTACAAAGATGCTCGCGTCCACTGTGTAGTTCTCAAGATACGGGCGGTGCCGCCATCGGTTCCACGCTTTCCCGTTCACATCCTCACGGATGGAACGAGAAGTTCGAGGGGATGGTGGCCCTAGAAGGTTCGATCTCTCGATCCCTCAGGACCCAACAGTGTGCCTGATTCGTATGCGGCGCCGGCCTCGAGGTTCCACTCCGTTGATCCCACACGAGGTGGGCGGTTGTACTGACGAGACGTCTTCCGTCTACAAGCCAAATAGTCGACGTTCCACTAGTGAGCAGTGCTCGGCGGTAGAACGTGTGTCTACACAAACCGAACGCCCTGGACAGGTTGAGCCTGCCAGATAAAGCTCCTTAGAAAGGAGGTGATCCAGCCGCACCTTCCGGTACGGCTACCTTGTTACGACTTCGTCCCAATCGCTCGCCCCACCTTCGACAGCTCCCTCCGTAAACGGTTGGGCCACTGGCTTCGGGTGTTGCCAACTTTCGTGACGTGACGGGCGGTGTGTACAAGGCCCGGGAACGTATTCACCGCAGCGTTGCTGATCTGCGATTACTAGCGACTCCGACTTCATGGGGTCGAGTTGCAGACCCCAATCCGAACTGAGACCGGCTTTTTGGGATTCGCTCCACCTTGCGGTATCGCAGCCCTTTGTACCGGCCATTGTAGCATGCGTGAAGCCCTAGGCATAAGGGGCATGATGACTTGACGTCATCCCCACCTTCCTCCGAGTTGACCCCGGCAGTCTCTTATGAGTCCCCACCATTACGTGCTGGCAACATAAGACGAGGGTTGCGCTCGTTGCGGGACTTAACCCAACATCTCACGACACGAGCTGACGACAGCCATGCACCACCTGTATACGAGTGTCCAAAGAGACCTCTATCTCTAGAGGCTTCTCGTATATGTCAAACCTAGGTAAGGTTCTTCGCGTTGCATCGAATTAATCCGCATGCTCCGCCGCTTGTGCGGGCCCCCGTCAATTCCTTTGAGTTTTAGCCTTGCGGCCGTACTCCCCAGGCGGGGCGCTTAATGCGTTAGCTGCGGCACGGAACTCGTGGAATGAGTCCCACACCTAGCGCCCAACGTTTACGGTGTGGACTACCAGGGTATCTAATCCTGTTCGCTCCCCACACTTTCGCTCCTCAGCGTCAGGTAATGCCCAGAGAACCGCCTTCGCCACCGGTGTTCCTCCTGATATCTGCGCATTTCACCGCTACACCAGGAATTCCGTTCTCCCCTGCATACCTCTAGTCTGCCCGTATCGGAAGCAGGCTCAGGGTTAAGCCCTGAGTTTTCACTCCCGACGTGACAAACCGCCTACGAGCCCTTTACGCCCAATAATTCCGGACAACGCTCGCACCCTACGTATTACCGCGGCTGCTGGCACGTAGTTGGCCGGTGCTTCTTCTGCGGGTACCGTCACTTGCGCTTCGTCCCCGCTGAAAGAGGTTTACAACCCGAAGGCAGTCATCCCTCACGCGGCGTTGCTGGATCAGGCTTTCGCCCATTGTCCAATATTCCCCACTGCTGCCTCCCGTAGGAGTCTGGGCCGTGTCTCAGTCCCAGTGTGGCCGGTCACCCTCTCAGGCCGGCTACCCGTCGAAGCCTTGGTGAGCCATTACCTCACCAACAAGCTGATAGGCCGCGAGCTCATCCTTCACCGCCGGAACTTTCCACCACCATCAGATGCCTGAAGTGGTCGTATTCGGTATTAGCTCTCGTTTCCGAGGGTTATCCCAAAGTGAAGGGCAGATTGCTCACGTGTTACTCACCCGTTCGCCGCTCGTGTACTCCCGAAGGAGCCTTACCGCTCGACTTGCATGTGTTAAGCACGCCGCCAGCGTTCGTCCTGAGCCAGGATCAAACTCTCCATTGAAATCTTGCGCCAACCACCGAAGCGGCTGACAAATCTCTTAGATCGTTTTCCTCTAGCGGGATCAAAAACTGACATATGTCAGAATTATTGTTCCTACAAAGGAACCGTCGACTAACCGTCCGGCGAACCGGACAAACCAGTCGAACGGGTATCAAACTAATTCGTCGACTTTTGGCACACTGTTGAGTTCTCAAGGATCAAGCGCGCACCGCAGTTCGGCCTCTCGGCCTGGCTGGGGGGCAACCTGGTAAAACTTACCGGTCTCGGTCAGTCGAGTCAAATCGACTTCTTCGTCCGGATCCCCGCTCCTGGCGACCTCCACCGAGCTGGTCTGAGGCCGTCAAAGCGCGCACTCGTTCCGCCCCGGTTTGGGGGTCTTGCGAAGGGGGTTTCGCCTCGGGGCCGGCCGCCCGGCCTTCTGGCCTTGCGTCCCGCCGCTCCCTGGCGACAGGAGAGAACATTATGGGCGAGTTACACGCGCGTCAAATCGAGACGGTGTGGTCCGGGCCACATTCCGCGTTGTCGCAGGTCAGGGCCCGTTTGTCTGGTTCGCGACCAGTCCTCGCGCGTCCTCCGGACGGGTGCACCCGGCTCGACGCAGCGCGCTCTCGAGCTCCTCGCGAACCCGCTCCAGGACCTCCACGACCCCCGCTTCTCCCCCGGCGGCCAGGCCGTAGAGCGGCAGTCGTCCGAGAAAAACAGCATCGGCACCCAACGCAAGTCCGGCGAGGACGTCGAGCCCGCTGCGCACGCCGCCATCGACGAACACCGGGACATCACGGGCGAGCTGGTCGCGGATCGCTCCCAGGCTCTGTGCGGTCGCGACCGTCCGGTCGAGCTGGCGGCCGCCGTGGTTCGACACCCAGACCGCGTCGGCACCGGCCTGCACGGACCGCAGCGCGTCATCGGCCCGTGAGACGCCCTTCACCACGACCGGGAGTCCGGTCAGGCGCGCCACGCGGGCGAGATCGTCCGGTCCGAGGTCGGCCGCATGGCCCGGCGGACCGAGCAGTGCCGGGTCGTCGTGGTTGAGCCGGTAACCGGCAGCCTCCTCGTCGAGCGCCTCGTCCAGATCGGCGCGGACCCGGGTCCCGGCCGCATCGACGGTCACGGCGATCGCGCGCGCGCCGGCAGCCGCGGCGCGCTCGAGCACCGGCTCGATCAGCGAACGGTCCTCGGGCACGTACAGCTGCAACCACCAGGTGGCTCCGGTGTCCCCGATCTCGGAGAACAGCGTCCCGGCGTTGCTGGGCACGCAGAGCAGGGTGCCGGTGGCGGCCGCGGCACGGGCCATGGCCAGCTCGCCGTCGGGGTGGGCCAGGCGTTGCAGCGAGCTGGGCGCGATCGCGATGGGAGTCGTCACGGTGGCACCGAGGACCTCCGAGCTCAGATCGACCCGGCTCACGTCGGTCAGGACGCGCGGTGCCAGTCGGACCCGGAGCCAGGCCTGCTCGGCCTCAGCCGTGGTGAGGCCGTCACCGGCTCCGTCGGCGAAGTAGCGGAACACGGCGGCGGGCAGGCGCTCCTGTGCCCGCGCCACCAGGGCGTCCTGCCACCGCTGTTCCACGACTCAGCCGATCTCGACGCCCGCCAGGTTGCGCTTGCCGCGCCGCAGCACCAACCAACCGCCCGCCACCAGGTGGCTCTCGTCCGGGACGAGCTCGGGATCGGTGACCCGCTCGTTGTTCAGGTAGGCACCGCCCTCGGCGATCGTCCGCCGCGCGTCGCCCCGGCTCTTCACCAACCCCGAGCCGACCAGCAGGTCGACGTACGAGGTCCCCAGCGATGCCTGGGTGGCACCAGCTTCGCGCAGCGCCGAGGCCAGCGTCGCCGGGTTCAGGTCGACGAGCGCTCCTCCACCGAACAACGCCGCAGCGGCCGCTTTGGCGTTCTCGGTCTCCTCCGCGCCGTGCACCAGGGTGGTGACCGCGTCGGCGAGTGCCTTCTGGCCGGCCCGCAGGTGGGGCGTCTCGGCGGTCTGCTTCTCCAGGTCCTCGATCTCGGCCCGGGAGAGGAAGGTGAAGACCCGCAGCAGCTCGCCGATCTTGGCGTCCTCGGCGTTCAACCAGAACTGGTGGAACGCGTACGGGGACATCATCGTGGCGTCCAACCACAGCGCGCCGCCCTCAGTCTTGCCGTACTTGGTGCCGTCGGACTTCGTGATCAACGGGGTGGCGAACGCGTGGGCCCTGCCACCGTCGGCCCGCCGGATCAGCTCGACCCCGCCGGTCAGGTTCCCCCACTGGTCGGAACCACCGAACTGCATCGTCACGCCGTGCTGGCGGTACAGCTCGAGGAAGTCCATCGACTGGAGCAGGATGTAGCTGAACTCGGTGTAGCTGATGCCCGCCTCGAGGCGGCTCTTCACCACGTCCCGGGCGAGCATCCGGTTCACCGGGAAGTGCTTGCCGATGTCGCGCAGGAAGTCGATCGTCGAGAGCGATGCGGTCCAGTCGTAGTTGTTCACCATGGTCGCGGCGTTCTCGCCCTCGAAGGACAGGAACGGCTCGATCTGCCGACGGACCCGGTCGACCCAGTCCTTGACCGTGTCGAGCGAGTTCAGGGTCCGCTCCCCCGACTCCTTCGGGTCGCCGATCATCCCGGTGGCACCGCCGACCAGCGCGTACGGCGTGTGTCCGGCCAGCTGCAGGCGGCGCGCGGTGAGGATCTGCACCAGGTTGCCCATGTGCAGGCTGGGAGCGGTCGGGTCGAAGCCCACGTAGAACCGGACGCTCCCCGACGTCAGCGCCTCACGGAGCGCGTCGAGGTCCGTCGAGTGCGCGATCAGGCCGCGCCACTCGAGGTCGTCCAGGAGCTGGGGATCAACAGTCACAGGGCAAGCCTGCCGTATGGGGCCGCTGTTCGCCGCACCGGGTTTCGACAGGCTCAACCAGCAAGTACGTCAGCGGATCCCGAACTTCCGCATGAACCGAAGTCCCTTGACCGTCTGGTCGACCTGCTTGGTCCAGTCGGTGTCCGGCGGGTTGCTCAGGACCTGCTTCTTGAGGACCGCGACGTTCTGGACGTCGGTGTACTTGAGCATGCCGGCGTCGCCGTGGCGGCTGCCGACACCGGAGGTCTTGAAACCACCGGAGGTGCTCTTCTTCGAGGCGTACGACGCCGCGAGGCCGTCGTTGATGTTGATGTTGCCGGCCTCGATGCGGCGCCCGACCGCCTCGGCGGCCTTGAGGTCCTTGCCCCAGACGCTGGCGTTCAGGCCGTAGTCGGTGTCGTTCGCCAGGGCGACGGCCTCGTCGACGGTCTTGTAGGTGTAGATCGAGGTGACCGGCCCGAAGGTCTCGGTCTTCGCCAGGATCATGTCGGGAGTGATGTCGGTGAGCACGGTCGGCTCGTAGAAGGCCGGGCCGAGGTCCGGGCGGGCCTTGCCGCCGGTCAGCACCGTGGCACCCTTCGCCACGGCGTCGTCGACGTGCGACTCGATGCGCTCGCGTTGCGGTACCGAGACCAGCGATCCCATGTCGGGGCTGAAGTCGTACTTGGCGTCGACACCGATGGCCTGGGCTGCCTCGACGAAGCGCTGGGTGAACTCGTCCTTGCGCTGCTCGGAGACGTAGATCCGCTCGATGTGCATGCAGGCCTGGCCGGTGTTGAGGAACGCAGCCATGATCGTGCCCGGGATGACCTCGTCGAGGTTCGCGTCGTCCAGGACGATCAGGGGGTTCTTGCCGCCGAGCTCCAGGGTGCAGCCGATCAGGTTCTGGCCGGCCTGCGCGCCGATGACGCGACCGGTCGCGGTCGAGCCGGTGAACATCACGAAGTCGGCGTTCTCGACGATGGTCGAACCGATGTCCGGGCCCTCGCCGCAGACGATCTGCACCAGGCCCTGCGGCATTCCGGCCTCGTAGAGCAGGCCGACGCCGTAGGCGACGTTCAGGGTCGACTTGTTGTCCGGCTTGAGGACGACGCCGTTGCCCGCGATCAGCGCCGGCATCGCGTCGGACAGGCTGGTCGCGAACGGGAAGTTCCACGGCGAGATCAGGCCGATGACGCCCTTGGGCACGCGGACCTCGGTCGAGGTCGACACGAGCGGCACGACGCCGCCGTGCTTCTTCTCCTTGAGGATCCGCGGCGCGGCCTTGATGTAGTGGCTGGTGACCATCAGGACGTCGCAGGTCTCCTCGAACGCCATCCGCCGGGCCTTGCCGGTCTCGACCTGCATCAGGTCGGCGATGATCAGGCCGTCGCGCAGCAGCAGCTCGTGGAAGCGCTTCATCACGTCGATGCGCTGCTTCAGCGGCCACGACGCCCAGACCGCCTGGGCCTTGCGCGCGCCGGCGTACGCCGTCTCGACGTCCTCCGGGCTGGACTGCGGGAGGTCGAGCACCTTCTCGCCGGTGTAGACCTCGGTCAGCGGGTAGCTGCGACCGCTGGTGGAGACCACCATGCCGGTGAGCTTGGCGAGGAGTTCGGGCGTGACGGACGCGGGCAGAGTCATGGACAAACTGTAACGCGTTCTAGTTCTGCTGTCACCGGCTCCGTCACGAGTCGGTCCCTTGCTCCCCGACGTGTCAGCCGGCGGACTTCAGGTCGATCTTGCAGGTGTCCTTCGCCTGCTTGGCGATCGCCGCCCCGGCCTTCTGCACCTTGTCCGAACCGATCTCCTGGAGCTTGCTGGTCAGTCCGGCCAGCTTGCTCGGGTCGGCGCCGGCGGGCAGTTGCCCGGTCATCAGGGTGCCGATGTCCTCGACCTTCAGGCCGGCCTCGTTGAGCGCGTCGGTCAGCGCGTCCATGGCGGCGACCATCGTCGCCCAGTCGTCCTTGATGTCGCTCGGCGCCTTCTTCGCCAGGCCGTGCGCGTTGTCGATGAAGTCCGCGACCTTCGCGAAGTCCGGAGTGGCGTTGTCCGCGGTGAAGGCCTTGATGCCGGCTGCCGAGGACTTCAGATCCTTGCAGTAGTCGCTGCTGCTGCTTCCGCTGCCGCCACCGCTGCTGCTTCCGCACCCGGTGATGAGACCGGTCGCTAGGACCGCCGTGGCCGTCAGGGCCGAGAACCTACGCATGCCGTACTCCCTCGATCAGGTCCGCCGCACGCGGACGGCGCCAACCTAGTGGTTCGCCACGGACCTGGGAACCGTCCGTACGGCTGGTCCAGCCCGGTTCGATCAGCCCTTGCGGGTCAGGTCCACGTCGCAGGAGTGGGCTGCGTGCTGGGTGATCTCGTTGGCTGCCTTGGTCACGATGTCCGCGCCGAGCTGCTGGTACTTCAGGGCCAGGCCGGCGGTCTGCGCCTGGGTGACCCCGTCGGGCAGCGTGCCGGTGCTCAGGAAGGTGGCGAACTGGGCGTACGTCATCCCGACGTCGGCGAGGCCGTCGCTGAGGCTCTGCAGGGTGCTGGTGATGACGCTCCAGTCCTCCTTCACCTCCTTCGGGGACTTGCTCTCCAGGTCCTTCGCGTCCTTGAGGAAGGCCGGGATCTTGGCGAAGTCCGGCTGGACGGCCGGCGAGGTGAAGTCGGTGAGCGTCTGGGCGTCCGCCTTGACGGTGTCGCAGTAGCCCGAGCTGCCGCCGCAGCCGGAGACCAGGCTGGAGCCGAGCAGCGCGGCTGCCACCATGACGGGGATCTTCTTCACTGCCGCTCTCCTGGGATCGGGGCCGCGCTCGCGGCGCGCCCAAACTAGTTCGTCGTGCGTGAACGCGGCTTGGCCGGCACGTAACGGGAGACCGTCGGGTCCTCGGTGATCCAGAAGCGCCACGGACGTTCCGCCGCCGGCCGCAGGCCGACGCGCGGACCCGTGGAGATCGCGGCCGTGTCGAGCGGATCGCCGAGCTCCAACCGGACCGGCCCGTCCACCAGGCTCGTCCCCTTGTCGCGCAGGTCGATCGCCAGCGCGTCGCAGAGCCGTGCCGGCCCGCGCGCCAGGTCCCGGGCGGATCCGGTACGCCGGGCGCGCGCGGTCTCGACCCCCTCGACGACCTCGCCGGCTCGGAGCAGCACGGCCGAGGCATGGCCGTCCGGGCCGCACACGACGTTCGCGCAGTGGTGCATCCCGTAGATGAAGTAGACGTAGAGGAAGCCGGGCGGGCCGAACATGATCTCGTTGCGCGGTGTCGGCCCGTTCGCCGCGTGGCTGCCCGGATCGTTCGTCCCGTCGTAGGCCTCGACCTCGGTCAGACGCACCGCCACGTCGCCGTGTCGCAGGGTCGCCCCGAGCAGTCGTGGGGCCACCTCCAGGACGGGGCCGGCGAGCACGTCGGCGAGGGTGGCCATGCACCGATCCTCCCCGTTGTCGGTGGTCGGTGTGAAGGTAGGTCCATGCCCGTGAGCCTCGAGGACGTGCGCGACATCGCGCTCACCCTGCCGCGCGCCTACGAGGCGACGGTGCGGGAGGCGACCAAGTTCCGCGTCGGCAGCATCGTGTTCGCGGCCGTCTCCCCCGACGAGACACGGCTCGGCTTCGGCTTCCCCCGCGAGGAGCGGCAGGCACTGGTCGACAGCGAGCCCGACAAGTTCATGCTGCCGCGGCCCTCGGACATGCGCTACCAGTGGGTGGCTGCCCGGATGGAGGCGCTCGAGGTCGACGAGCTGCGCGAGCTGATCATCGACGCCTGGACGATGTGCGTGCCGAAGAAGGTCGCCGCGCAGTACCTGGCCGAACTCGACTGACCCGGGCAGGATCGGTGCCATGGACGAGAAGCAGACACCGACCGTCGCCCAGGTCTTCGACATGCTCGCCAGCACCTACGACCAGACCGGGGTGGAGTTCTTCGGCCCGGTCGGCGCGAAGCTCGTCGAGCTGCTGGACGCCCAGCCCGGCGAGCGCTGCCTGGACGTCGGGTGCGGGCGCGGCGCGGTCACCCTGCCGCTCGCTGCAGCCGTGGGAGCCGGGGGCAGCGTCCACGGGGTCGACGTCTCCCCCGGGATGCTGGAGGAAGCCCGCGGGCTCGCGGCCCGAGCAGGCCTGACCCAGGCGACCTTCGACGTCGCCGACGCGGGCGACCTGAGCCACCTGCCCGCCGACCACGACGTGGTCGCGTCCTCGCTGGTGCTGTTCTTCCTGGCCGACCCGGCGAGCGCGCTGCGCACCTGGGTCGAACGGCTCGCGCCCGGCGGCCGGATCGGGCTGGTGACCTTCGGCGTCGAGGACGAGGCCAGCAACGCCCTGGTCGACCTGCTCGACCCGTACGTGCCGCCGACGTACCGGGACCCGAAGTTCGTCGCCGCCGAGAGCCCCTTCACCAGCGAGAGCGGGATGGAGCGCCTGCTCGGCGACGCGGGCGCGCGCGAGGTGTCCACCACCCTCGTGCCGACGACCCTCGAGTTCCCCGACGTTCTGCACTGGCAGCGGTTCTCGCTCTCGACCGGTCAGCGGGCGATGTGGATGCGGATGCCCGAGGAGGACAAGCCGCGGATCCTGGCTCAGGCCGACGAGATCCTCGAGTCGACCCGGACAAGCGCAGACCAACCGTGCCGGTTGATCTGGAACATGCGTTACACCCTGGGACGGCGCTGAGTCAGAGCCGGTCGCGGGCTGCGGACGCACGGGCCCGGAGCTCGGTCAGCTGCTCGGCCACCCGCACCGGCGCCGTGCCGCCGCGGCCGGTCCGCGACGAGACCGAGCCCTCGACCGTGAGTACCGCCCGCACCGCGGGCTTCAGGTTCTCGTCGATCGCGGCGAACTGCTCGTCGGTCAGCTCGTGCAGCTCGATGCCGAGCTCCTCGCAGCGCCGTACGCACGCACCGGCGACCTCGTGCGCCACCCGGAACGGGACGCCTTCCCGGACCAGCCACTCGGCGATGTCGGTGGCGAGCGAGAAGCCCTGCGGTGCCAGCTCGGCCATCCGGTCGGTGTCGAAGCGCAGCGTGGCGACCTGCCCCGCGAAGGCCGGGAGCAGGACCTCGAGGGTGTCGACGGAGTCGAACACCGGCTCCTTGTCCTCCTGGAGATCCCGGTTGTAGGCGAGCGGCAACGCCTTCAGGGTGGCCAGCAGGCCGGAGAGGTTGCCGATCAACCGGCCGGACTTGCCACGCGCGAGCTCGGAGATGTCGGGGTTCTTCTTCTGCGGCATGATGCTCGACCCGGTCGAGAACGCGTCGTCGAGCGCGACGAACCCGAACTCCTTGGTCGCCCAGAGGATGACCTCCTCGGCGATCCGGCTGACGTCGACGCCGATCATCGCGGTCACGAAGGCGAACTCGGCCACGAAGTCCCGGGACGCGGTGCCGTCGATCGAGTTCGCGACCGAGCCGGTGAAACCCAGGTCCGCGGCCACCTGCTCGGGATCCAGACCGAGGCTGGAGCCGGCCAGCGCACCGGCGCCGTACGGCGACTCCGCGGCGACGCGTGCGTCCCAGTCGCCCAGCCGGTCGACGTCGCGCAGCAGCGCCCAGGCGTGCGCCATCAGGTGGTGCGAGAGCAGCACCGGCTGGGCGTGCTGCAGGTGCGTGCGCCCCGGCATGATCGCTCCGTGGTGCGTCTCTGCCTGGGCAGCGAGTGCGTCCACCAGGTCGAGCACATGCCCGGCGATCACGGCGGCGTGCTCGCGCAGGAACACCTTGAACAAGGTGGCGATCTGGTCGTTGCGGCTCCGTCCGGCCCGCAGCTTGCCACCGATCTCGGTGCCGACCTCGTCCAGCAGCAGGCGCTCGAGCGCGCCGTGCACGTCCTCGTCCGAGGGGTCCGGGTGCAGCGTGCCGGCGGCGAAGCGCTCACCCAGCGCGTCGAGCCCGCGCTGGAGCTCGTCGTGGTCGGCGTCGGTCAGCAGCCCCGCGGTGTGCAGCGCCCGGGCGTGCGCCTTCGACCCGGCGAGGTCGTACGGCGTCAGCCGCCAGTCGAAGTGGGTGCTGCGGGAGAGCGCTTCGAGCTCAGGCGCCGGTCCGCCGGCGAAGCGACCGCCCCAGAGCTTGCCCTCGTTGGTGGTGTTCATCAGTCCTCGTGTCCGTGGGTCTTGTTCGCCAGGTCGAGCAGCCGCTGGGCCAGCGCCTCGCCGCCGAGCGGGTCGCGGGAGATCACCAGCACCGTGTCGTCGCCGGCGATGGTCCCGAGCACCGCCCCGAGCTCGGCCTTGTCGAGCGCAGAAGCCAGGAAGTTCGCCGCCCCCGGAGGGGTCCGCAGCACCACTAGGTTGGCCGAGGCGTCGGCGGCGACCAGGAGCTCGGCGCACAACCGCGCCAACCGCGCCTCCGAGGCCGCGGTCTCACGGGCGACCAGGGGGGTGCGGTCGCCGCCCTCCCCGGGCACCGCGTAGACCAGCGCGCCCGAGGCCGCGCGTACCTTGACCGCGTCCAGCTCGACCAGGTCGCGGGACAGCGTGGCCTGGGTGACCACCACGCCGGCGGCCGAGAGCAGGTCCGCGAGCTCGGTCTGCGAGCGCACCTCCTCGGTGGCGAGCAGCTCGATGATGCGTTGCTGGCGGGCGTTCTTGGTCAGCGGGATCTGGCTCATCGGGTCACCAGCCACTGCATGATCGCCTTCTGGGCGTGCCGCCGGTTCTCGGCCTCGTCCCAGATCACGCTGCTCGGTCCGTCCAGCACGTCGGCGGTGATCTCCTTGCCCCGGTACGCCGGCAGGCAGTGCATCACGATCGCGTCGTTGCCCAGCGCCAGCAGGTCGGCGTTCAGCTGCCAGGGCCGGAACACCTCGGCACGGTCGGCCGACTCGGCCTCCTTGCCCATCGAGATCCAGGTGTCGGTGATGAGCACGTCCGCGCCCTCGGCAGCCTGCTTCGGGTCGTCGACGATCTGCGCCGAGCCTCCGGTGCCGGCCGCGATCTCCTGGGCCCGCGCGAGGATCGCCGGATCCGGCTGGAAACCGTCCGGGCCGCTGACCCGCACGTGCATCCCGGCGAGAGCACCGGAGAGCAGGTAGGAGTGGCCCATGTTGCAGGCGGCGTCCCCGAGGAAGGTCATGGTCAGGCCTGCGGTCGAACCCTTGTGCTCGCGGATCGTGAGCAGGTCGGCCAGCGTCTGGCAGGGGTGGAACTGGTCGGTCAGTGCGTTCACCACCGGCACGCCCGCGTAGGCGGCCATCTCCTCGATCCGGCTCTGGTCGTGGGTGCGCCAGACGATGAGGCTCGCCTGCCGACCGAGGACCCGGGCGACGTCGGCGATCGATTCGCGGGTGCCGATCTGGGCGAGGTTGCCGTCGACCACCATCGGGTGGCCCCCGAGCTCGGCGATGCCGGCCACGAACGAGGCCTGGGTCCGCAGGGTCGGCTTGTCGAAGATGATCGCGACCGTCTGCGGTCCGGCCAGCGGCTTGCTGTCGTACGGAGCAGCCTTCAGAGCCGCCGCCAGGTCGAGCACCTCCGCCTGCTCGGCAGCAGTCAGGTCGTCGTCACGCAGGAAGTGTTTGATCGGGCTGGGCGTGCTCACTTCTCCCCCTCGTAGGCGGCGTCGAGGATCGCGGGCCACGCCGCGAGGAACGCCTCCGCGTCAGCGTCGGTCAGGACGAACGGTGGAGCGAGCCGGATCCGGTCCGGGGTGGCGTTGTTGAGGATGAAGCCGGCAGCCAGCGCAGCCGCTGCGACCTCGGCGGTCAGCGGCTCGGTCAGCGTCAGCCCGATCAGCAGGCCCTCACCCCGGACCTCGACCACGCGCGGGTCGGCCCGGAGACCGTCGCGGAGCTTCTCGCCGAGCACGGTCGCCCGCTCCAGCAGGCCCTCGGACTCCAGCGTGCCGATCACGGCCAGGGCAGCCGCGCACGCCGGCGGATTGCCGCCGAACGTGGTGCCGTGGTTCCCGGGCTCGAGCAGGAACGCCGCGTCCCCGAGCGCGATGCAGGCGCCGATCGGGAACCCGCCGGCCAGGCCCTTGGCCACCGTGACGATGTCGGGCGCGACCTCCGGGTCCGCCGCTGCGGCGAACCACCGACCGGTCCGTCCCATCCCGGTCTGGATCTCGTCGAGCCACAGCAGGGAGCCGTGCTCGGCGGTGATCCGCCGGGCAGCGGCGAGGTAGTCGGCGGGCGGGACCATGACGCCGGCCTCACCCTGCATCGGCTCGAGGATGACGGCCGCGGTCTCGTCGGTGACGGCCGCAGCGAGTGCGGCGGCATCGCCGTACGGCATGAAGGTGACGTGGCCCGGCAGCGGCTCGAACGGTTCCCGGTACGCCGCTTTGGCGGTGAGTGCGAGCGAGCCCATCGTCCGGCCGTGGAAGGCCTCGGTCGCGGCCACCAGGTGCGTCCGGCCGGTGCGCCGGGTGATCTTGAGAGCCGCCTCGTTGGCCTCGGTCCCGGAATTGGTGAAGAACACCCGACCTTCCCGGCCGGTGAGCGAGAGCAGCTTCTCGGCGAGCTCGACCGCGGGCGGCGAGGTGAAGAAGTTCGAGACGTGCCCGAGCGTCTGCAGCTGCTCGGTCACCGCGGCGACGAGGGCCGGGTGTCCGTGCCCGAGGGCGTTGACGGCGATGCCGCCGAGCAGGTCGACGTACTCGTGGCCGTCCTCGTCCCACACGTGCGCACCCGCGCCCCGCACCAGCGCGACCTTGGGCGGGCCGAAGGTGTTCATCACGGCCTCGGCGTACCGGCTCTTGACGCTCATGCCGACCCCTTCGCCTTCCGGATCTTGGTGGCGACCCCGGGCAGCACCTGGGTGCCGACGCCCTCGTCGGTGAAGAGCTCGAGCAGCACGGCGTGCGGTTCGCGACCGTCGACGACGGTGGCCCGCGGCACGCCGCCGTTGAGCGCTGCGAGGCACGCCGCCATCTTGGGGACCATCCCGCTCTCCAGCGACGGCATCAGCTCGGCGAGCGCCTCGGGGCTGATCTCGCCGATGACGTCGTCGCTGTTCCCGTAGTCGCGGTAGAGGCCCTCGACGTCGGTGAGCACCAGCAGCTTCTCGGCCCCGAGCGCAGCCGCCAGCGCGGCAGCGGCAGTGTCCGCGTTCACGTTGTGCACGGCGCCGTCCTCGTCGGGTGCCACCGAGGAGATCACCGGGATCCGGCCGGCGTCGATCACGTCCTGCACCGCCTCGGGCCGGACCGAGGCGACTTCGCCGACCAGGCCGAGATCGACCTCCTCGCCGTCGATGATCACGTTGGTCTTCTTGGCGGTGAACAGGCCGCCGTCCTCGCCGGACAGGCCGACCGCCAGCGGTCCGTGCTGGTTGATCAGGCCGACCAGCTCGCGCTGCACCTGACCGACCAGCACCATCCGGACCACGTCCATCGCCTCGTCCGTGGTCACCCGGAGACCGCCCTTGAACTCGCTCTTGATGCCGAGCCGGTCGAGCATCTGTGAGATCTGCGGTCCCCCGCCGTGCACCACGACCGGCTTGAACCCGGCCATCCGCAGGAACACGATGTCCTCGGCGAACGCCTTCTTCAGCTCGTCGTCGACCATCGCGTTGCCGCCGTACTTCACCACCACGATCTTGCCGTGGTACTTCATCAGCCAGGGCAGCGCAGCAGCCAGCGTGCTCGCCTTGGCGGGCTCGACGGCGGGCCGCATCTCGTTCTCCTCGCCGATCTCCGGGGCGGTCATGAGCTGTACGCGCTGTTCTCGTGGACGTAGGCATGGGTCAGGTCGTTGGTCCACACCGTCGCCCGCTGCGTACCCGTCTTCAGGTCGATGGTCACACTCACCTCGCGCGGCTCCAGGTCGACGCCCGCCGGATCCTCCGCCGGGGTGGACTGCTTGCAGACCCAGACGCCGTTCATCGCCACGTCCAGGTCGGCCGGGTCGAAGGCAGCGCTGGTGGTGCCGACACTGGCCAGCACCCGGCCCCAGTTCGGGTCCTTGCCGAACACGGCGGCCTTGAAGAGGTTGCTCCGCGCGACGCTCCGACCGACCTCGACCGCGTCGTCCTCGCTGGCCGCGTTGAGGACCGTGATCGCGATCTCGTGGTCGGCGCCCTCGGCGTCCTTGAGCAGCTGCATCGCCAGGTCGGTGCAGACCTGGGTCAGGGCGTGCGTGAAGTCGTCGGCACTCGGTGTGATCCCGCTGGCCCCGCTGGCCATCACCGTGACCGTGTCGTTCGTCGACATGCAGCCGTCGGAGTCGAGCCGGTCGAAGCTGACCCGGGTCGCGGCCCGCAGCGCGGTGTCGAGGTCGACGGCGGGCACCACGGCGTCAGTGGTGATGACCACCAGCATCGTGGCCAGCTGCGGGGCCAGCATGCCGGCGCCCTTGGCCATGCCGCCGATGCTCCAGCCCGCGCCCTCGACGACGACCTGCTTGGAGACCGTGTCGGTGGTCATGATGGCGTGCGCTGCGTCGTCACCGCCGTCGGCGGCGAGACCCGCCACGCAGGCGTCGACCCCGTCGAGCAGGTTCTGCCGCGGGTTCGCCAGGCCGATCAGGCCGGTCGAGCAGACGACGACGTCGATCGCTCCGATCCCGAGTCCCGAGGCAACCTGCTCGGCGACCGCGTGGGTGGTCTGGAAGCCCTCGGGGCCGGTGTAGCAGTTGGCGCCGCCGGAGTTCAGCACGACGGCCTTCACGGTGCCGTCCTTGACGACCTCCTGGCTCCACAGGACCGGGTTGGCCTTGCAGCGGTTGGAGGTGAACACGGTGGCGGAGTCGAAGGTCGGGCCCTGGTTCACGACCAGGGCGAGGTCCTTGGCGCCGGTGGACTTCAAGCCGGCGGGTACGCCGGCGGCAACGAAGCCGGCGGGGTGGGTGACAGACATGGATCAGCTCTTTCTCACGAAACGACGGGGGCGGGGACGACGGTGTGCCCTCGTCGTCGCCAGGCCTCGGCCGCTTCGTCGGCCTTCTCGGTCGGAACCAGGATCCAGTCGGTCGGGTACGTCGAGAGGGAGAAGATGCTGATCCCGGCCTCGGCGATCGGGTCGAGCAGCCCGTGCAGGACGCCGGTCAGCGCGAAGTCGAGGGTGTCCGCGACCGCGAACGCGGTGAACGGTCCCTGCTTGACGACCTTGGCCGGGACCGACCGTCCGGCGCAGACGACCGTGGTCTCGGTCGCGGTGGCGATGACGGCGAACACCGAGGACGACTCCGCCCAGGCCGGCACGTCGGCGCCCGGGCCGAGCTGGGCCACGATGAGCTTCTCGGGGTACTGGTTCAGCGTGTAGGTGACGTCGCTCGAGGACTCGCTCACGGGGCCACCCCTACCGTCGACAGGCCGGTTGCCTCGGGCAGGCCGAGCGCCAGGTTCATGCACTGCACCGCCGCACCGGCGGTGCCCTTGGCGAGGTTGTCGACCGCGCCGATCACCACGGCCCGCCCGGCGTCCTCGTCGAGTGCGACCTGGAGGTGCACGCTGTTCGAGCCGTGCACGGCCTTGGTGGCCGGCCACTGGCCCTCGGGCAGCAGGTGCACGAACGGCTCGTCGGCGTACGCCTTGAGGTACGCCGTCCGCAGGTCCTCGAGCGTGACGCCCTCGGCCACCGGGGCCGTGCAGGTGGCCAGGATGCCGCGCGGCATCGGGGCCAGCAGCGGCGTGAAGCTGACCTTGACCGGCTGGTCGGTGAGTGTGCCGAGGTTCTGCACGATCTCCGGCCCGTGCCGGTGCACCCCGCCCACGCCGTACGCCGTCATGCTGCCCATCACCTCGCTGCCGAGCAGGTGCGGCTTGGCGGCCTTGCCGGCGCCGCTGGTGCCGGAGGCGGCGACCACCACGATGTCGCTGGTGTCGACCAGGCCCGCGACCACAGCCGGGGCCAGGGCCAGCGAGGAGACCGTCGGGTAGCAGCCCGGGACCGCGATCCGCCGGGCGCCGGTCAGCTGCGCCCGCTGACCGGGGAGCTCCGGGAGGCCGTAGGGCCAGGACCCGGCGTGGGGCGTGCCGTAGAACTTCTCCCAGACGCCCGGGTCGGTCAGCCGGTAGTCCGCGCCGCAGTCGATGATCACCACGTCCTCGCCCAGGGCGGCGGCGTACTGGGCCGACTGCCCGTGTGGGAGCGCGAGGAAGACGACGTCGTGACCGCTGAGCACCTCGACGGTGGTGTCCTCCAGGACGCGGTCCGCGAGCGGCACCAGGTGCGGCTGCAGCGAACCGAGGGTCTCACCGGCGTTGGCACCGGCGGTGAGCGCGCCGATCTGCACCTCGGGGTGGCCCAGGAGCAGCCGCAGCACCTCGCCACCGGCGTACCCGCTGGCGCCGGCGACGGCGACGGAAATCGGACTCATGTGCATGACTATACAGAGTTATGCATGTTTGCGCGAGGCGGTTCGCTCCCGCGCTGGACGCCTGCTCGACCCTAGAATTTTCCCATGGCCGGCAGTCACCGAGCAGAAGCGCCTCCGCGGCGCACCGGTCGGCTCGGACGCACCCTCGGGATCGCGGCGATCGTCGCGGTGGTGATCGGCGGCGGCTACGCGCTGAACCGCGCCCGTCAGGACGACCCTGACCCGGGCGGCTCGAGTGCGACCCCTCCGGCCTCGCAGACGCCGACGGCGCTGCCGACGGTGACGTTGACCCCGACGCCGACACCGACACCGACCGCGACTCCCACCCGGACCAGGACCCCCAAGCCGCTCCCCCGGGTCAAGGCGTCCGCCCCGAAGCGGCTGGTGGTCAGCGGTGTCCTCGACGTCGGCTTCGACAGCACGGTGTCCCCGAAGAACGGCGTCCTCACGCCCCTGTCCACCGCCGAGATCGCCCGCTGGGGCGGACGCGGTGTCCCGGGCAGCCCCAGCAGCGACACCGTGTTCCTGATCGGCAAGGTCTCTTCCGGCGGCGCCTTCGAGAAGCTGCCCGACCTGCACCGCGGAGCCCAGATCACGCTGCGCACCCAGACCGGGGTGCTCACCTACACGGTGCACACGGTCGTCGGGCACAAGGCGACCGGGCTGACCAAGGACTCCACGTTCACCCAACGCGTCCCGGGCAGGCTGCAGCTCGTCGGGATCCGCTACGACCGTTCGGGCGACCGCACCGGGACGGTCGTCCTCGTCACCGCGCAGCTCACCGGAGCACGCAGGACGTCCTGATCGCTGCCGATCAGCGCTGGACGGCTCCGTGCCGCTCGGCGGCCAGCGCCACCGCGGCAGCCCGGGCCTCGCCGGTCTCCGCCTCGGTCAGCGTCCGGTCGGGAGCCCGGAAGCGCAGGGCGAACGCCAGCGACTTCTGACCCGCGCCCACCTGCTCGCCCGTGTAGACGTCGAAGAGGCGGACGGACTCGCAGAGCGGGCCGGCACCCTCGCGCAGGGTCGCGGCCACGTCCTCGGACGCGACCTCGACCGCGACCTGAAGCGCGACGTCCTCCTTCGCCACCGGGAACGTCGAGAACTCCGGAGCCGGGGCCACCGCGACCGCGAGCTCGAGCAGCGCGCTCAGGTCGATCTCGGCGACCGCCGTCCGCGCCGGGACGCCCAGCGCCTTGCAGACCCGCGGGTGCAGCTCCCCCGCGTGGCCGAGGGAACGTCCGCCGGCGAACACCTCCGCACATCGGCCCGGGTGCCACGGCTGGGCCGACCCGGTGCGGATCTCGACCTCGACGCCGAGCGCCGCGGCGACTTCCCGCACGGTCTCGATCGGGTCGCTCCAGCTGACCGGACGACCCCCGCCCCACCAGCCGGCCGGGTCGCGGTCACCGGTGAGCGCCAGGGCCAGGTGCAGCGGCTGGTCGGGCAACGCCTTGTTCAGGTCGTCCCACTCGCCCTCGGTCGGGCGTCGGTCGACGGGCAGGATCGGCGAGGCGATGCCGACGTGCGGCAACGTCACCGTCGCGGCCTCGAAGATCGCCACGTCGGTGGTGCCGCGCCCGACGTTGCGGGCCAGCGTCTCCAGGACCCCCGGCAGCAGCGTGGTGGTCATCAGCGGCGCCTCGGCGGACAACGGGTTCGCGAGCCGCAGGGCGGTCCGGCGTACGTCGTCGGCGCCGAGCTCGAGGGTGTCGAACGCCTCCGGGCCGACGAACGGGAAGGTCAGCACCTCGACGTACCCGGCTCCGGCCAGGGTCCGGCCGACGCGACGGCGCAGCTGCTGACCCTGGGTCAGACCACGTCCGGCCGGGGCCGGCGGCAGCACCGACGGCACGTTCTCGTAGCCGACGATCCGGGCCACTTCCTCGACCAGGTCGAACGGGTCGGAGATGTCGCGGCGCCACGGCGGCGGGACCACGACGAGCGTCTCGTCCCCGTCGACGTTGCAGCCGATCGCGGTCAGGTTCTCGATGACGGTGGCCGGCTCGATGTCCATCCCGGTGATCCGGGCCGGCAGGCTGGCCGGGATCGTGACGACCGGGCTGGTCGGCGCGGTCCCGACCTTGGTCACGCCGGGACCTGCGGTGCCGCCGCCGTGCTCGACGAGCAGCTCGACGACCCGGTCGGCCGCGGCCTCGGGGATCGTCGGGTCGACGCCGCGCTCGTTGCGCTTGCCGGCCTCCGAGGAGAGCTTGTGGCGCTTGCCGGTGCGGAACATCGACACCGGGTCCCAGGAGGCGACCTCGACCATGATGTTCGTGGTGGCGTCCGACATCTCGGTGGTCGCGCCGCCCATGACACCGCCGAGCCCGATCGGGCCGGAGTCGTCGACGACGACCAGGTCGCCGGCGTCCAGGGTCCGCTCGACGTCGTCGAGGGTGGTCAGCTTCTCCCCCGGCGTCGCCCGGCGGACCCGGACGGTGCCCTGCAGCTTGTCGGCGTCGTAGCCGTGGATCGGGTGGCCCATCTCGAGCATCACGTAGTTGGTGACGTCGACCGCCAGCGAGATCGGTCGCATCCCGGCCAGCTGGATCCGTCGCGCCATCCAGCGCGGGGTCGATGCGGTCGGGTCGAACCCGGAGACGGTGCGGGCCACGAAGACCGGGCAGCCCTCGAGGTCGTCGATCTCGACCGGGTAGCCCTCACCGTTCGGCGCGGGCACGTTGCGCGCCGCCGGATCGGTGAACATCGCGCCGGTGGCCAGCGCGGCCTCGCGGGAGACGCCGCGCAGCGAGAGCGCGTAGGCGCGGTCGGGGTTGATCTCGAACTCGATGACGTCGTCGTCGAGCAGCAGGTACTCGCGCACGCTGTCGCCGGGCTCGCCGGCGTCGGCCGGCAGCACGATGATCCCCGAGTGGTCGTCACCCAGGCCCAGCTCCTTGGCGGAGCAGATCATGCCCGCGGAGAGGTGCCCGTAGGTCTTCCGCTCGGAGATCTCGAAACCACCCGGCAGAACGCCGCCCGGCAGCACCACGACGACCAGGTCGCCGGGCGCGAAGTTGTGGGCACCGCAGACGATCCCCTGCGGCTGCCCGGTGCCGTTGGCTGCGCCGACGTCGACCGTGCACCAGTTGATCGTCTTGCCGTTCTTCTGCGGCTCGGGGTCCATGGTCAGGACGCGGCCGACCACCAGGGGTCCGGTCACGTCGGCACCGGGCTTCTCGAGCGCCTCGAGCTTGAGGCCGAGCGCAGTCAGGCGCGCGGCGAGGTCCTCGACGGACACGTCAGCCGGCAGGTCGACGTACTCACGGATCCAGGAAACAGGGGCCTTCATCGCTCAGATCTCCGTTCCGAAGGCGCGGGAGAAGCGGACGTCACCCTCGAAGAAGGACCGCAGGTCCTCCACCCCGTGGCGGAACATCAGCGTCCGGTCGATGCCCATGCCGAAGGCGAAGCCGGTGTAGCGCTCCGGGTCGACCCCGCAGGCGACCAGCACCCGCGGGTTCACCACACCGCAGCCGCCCCACTCGATCCAGCCCTCGCCGCGACAGGTCCTGCAGGTGGCGTCTCCGGTCTCGTTCAGCCCCGAGCCCCGGCAGACGAAGCAGATCAGGTCGACCTCGGCGCTCGGCTCGGTGAAGGGGAAGTACGACGGCCGGAACCGGGTCGTGATGCCCTCACCGAAGGTGGCCTGCGCGAAGTGGTCCAGGGAGCCCTTGAGGTGCGCCATCGTGATGCCCTCGTCGATCACCAGGCCCTCGACCTGGTGGAACATCGGGCTGTGGGTGGCGTCGTACTCGTCGGTGCGGAAGACCCGCCCCGGGCAGACGACGTAGATCGGCGGCGTACGGGTCAGCATCGTGCGCGCCTGCACCGGCGAGGTGTGGGTCCGCAGCACGACGTGGTTCTCGGCGGGCTCGGTCCAGAAGGTGTCCTGCATGGTGCGGGCCGGGTGGTCGGCACCCAGGTTGAGGGCGTCGAAGTTGAGCCACTCCGCCTCGACGAGCGGACCCTCGGCCACCTCCCAGCCCATCGCCACGAACGTGTCGGCGATGCGCTCGGACATCGTGGTGATCGGGTGCCGGGCGCCGCGCGAGCGCCGGTCCCAGGGCAGCGTGACGTCGACGGTCTCGGTGAGCAGCATCTGCTCCTCGGCCGCTTCCTCGAGGACCTCCTGGCGGGCCGCCAGCGCCTGGTTCACCGCGCCGCGGGCCTGGCCCACGCGCATGCCGACGTCCTTGCGGGCCTGGGGCGGCAGCGCGCCGATCTCGCGGTTGGCGAGCCCGAGCGGCGAACGGTCCCCGGCGTGGTCGCTGCGGACCTGCTTGAGGGCCTCCAGGTCGGCGGCCGCCTCGATGGCCGCCAGCGCCTCGTCGCGCATCGCAAAGACCTGCTCCTCCCCGAGCGGGGTCACCTGCACAGGGTCGTAGGAGCTGTTCGGTCCGGACACGTCAAAGGCCTCTCACATCGGGGTGTTCGCGGGATGAGTCTAGGGAGCGGAGCACCGCACCCACGAACCGGATACGGTCGGTCGCTCCGCTCCCCCGTGGCTGCGCCGTCAGGTTCGCGGGTCCGCGGACGGCCAGTCGACGGTGATCCGGGCTCCCCCGCCGGGCGCGTCGCCGATCCGCAGCTCGCCGCCGTGCACCCGGACCAGGCCGTTGACGATGTACATGCCCAGGCCCGAGCCGCCCCGCACGCCGTGCTTCCAGAACTTGGTGAAGACCCGGGAGCGGAGCGCCTCGGGGATGCCCTCGCCCTGGTCGTCGACGGTCAGCCGCAACCCGCTGGCGGTGTTCTCCAGGTGCACCCGGACCGTGCCCTCCCCGTGCCGGACGGCGTTGTCGACCAGGTTGGTGACGACCTGCACGAACTTGTCCGGGTCGGCGAACACCGGGTGCTCCCCGTCCTCGGCATCCAGGAGCACCGAACGACTGGTCCCCGTCTGCACCGAGGCGATCACCCGCTCGATCACCCCGGTCGCGTCGAGCTCGCGCCGGTAGAGCGGCAGCCGGCCGGTGTCGATCCGGGCCACGTCGAGCAGCTCGGTGATCAGCCGCGAGAGCCGCTCGGCATCGGTGCTGACCGTGGTCAGCATCAGCTTCTTCTGCTCATCGTTGAGCCGGTCCCACTTGCTCAGCAACGTCGTCACGAAGCCCTTGACGCCGGTCAGCGGCGAGCGCAGCTCGTGGGCGACGGTGGCGACCAGGTCGGAACGCTCCCGGTCGAGCCGGGCACGGCCCCGCCCGGACCGGAGCACCAGGGCGACCCGGTCGACGGTGCCGTTCGGGGCGCTGCGCAGCAGCCGCGTGGTGACCAGCACCTCGGACCCGTCGGGCAGCAACCACGACTGCTCCGGTACGCCGGACCGGGTGCCCAGACCCTCGAACGGGCGGACCACGCTGAACCAGTCGGCCGCGTCCTGGTCCTGGAGCGGAACGGCGGCTGCCAGGTCGGCACCCACGTGGGCCGCGTCGCCGAGCATCTCGCGGGCACCGGCGTTGACGAGCAGCACGACACCGTTCCCGTCGGCGATGACCACGCCGTCCGGGAGGGCGTCCCAGAGCCCCGCGTCCCGCTCGTCCACGTTCGCCACCCTAGGGCCTGACGGCCTCGAAGCCGTGGCTCAGAGTGCGCCGTACCGGATCAGGAAGGCGGTGTCCGGGTTGATGTCGCCGTCCGGGTCGGGCACGGGACGGGTCTCCTGCTCGGCGATCGTGTCCTCGAGCCGGACGGGCTCGGGCAGGTGCCGGTAGTCCGGGCGCGTTCGGGGCTCGGTGGGCTCAGCCATCACCGGACCTCTTCCGCGCGGTCGCGGTCAGCCCGACGCCCGCGATGATCGCCCCGACGGCGGCCACCACCGGTCCGACGACGGCCCAGAGGGTCTCGTCGGTCATCGAGCTGCCGTGCAGCCACCCGATGCCCTGGGCGAACCAGACGCACCCGACCAGGACCATCACCAGGCCCAACGGGGTGATCAGGGAACCCTTCATCCCTCCACGGTGCCACGCACCTGGGCGGAGGCATAGAGGCACACGGCCGCGGCGGTCGAGAGGTTCAGGCTCTCGGCGCGGCCCAGGATCGGGATCGCGACCCGCGCGTCGGCCGCGGCGGCGATCTCCTCGGGCAGGCCCCAGGCCTCGTTCCCGAACAGCCAGGCGACCGGGCCGTCGAACAGCTCGCCGGCCGAGAACAGGTCGGTCTCGCCGGCGCCGTCAGCGGCCAGCACCCGGTAACCGGCGGCCTGCGCCGCCCGCACCGCCTCGAGCACCGGGACGCCGGTGGTCAGCGGCAGGTGGAAGAGCGAGCCGACGCTGGCCCGCACGGTCTTGTCGTTGTACGGGTCGACGCTGCTGCCGGCCAGGACCACGCCGTCCGCGCCCACGGCGTCGGCGGTCCGGATGATGGTGCCCGCGTTGCCCGGGTCACGGACGTCCGCGCAGATCACCAGCAACGAGCCGGCCAGAGCGGCTTCCAGCGGCCGGTCGACGAACCGGCAGACGGCCACCAGCCCCTGCGGGCTGACCGCACCGGAGAGCGAGGCGACAGCACGGTCGTCAGCGAGCTGGACCGGCACCTTGAGGCCATCGAGCAGCGCAGCGTGCTCGGTCCGGGCGTCGGCGGTCACGAACACCTCGACCAGGCACCCGGGAACCGCGGCTGCCTCGGCGACGGCCTTCCAGCCCTCGGCAAGGAAAAGCCGCCGCTCGGTACGGACCGAGCGGCGGCTGAGCTTCCGTGCCTCCTTGACGCGGGCGTTGCCCGCCGCCAGAGGGGAAACCATCAGGGTCAGGCGTTGACCGGAGCGTTGACGTCCTCGGGCAGCGCGGCCTGGGCGACCTCGACGAGGGCGGCGAAGGCGGCGGTGTCCGTGACAGCCAGGTCCGCGAGGATCTTCCGGTCGACCTCGACGCCCGCCAGGGTCAGACCCTGGATGAAGCGGTTGTAGGTCATCCCGTTCTCACGGGCACCGGCGTTGATCCGCTGGATCCAGAGCTTGCGGAACTCGCCCTTCTTCTTGCGGCGGTCGTTGTAGCTGTAGACCAGCGAGTGGGTGACCTGCTCCTTGGCCTTGCGGTACAGGCGCGAACGCTGACCGCGGTAGCCGGAGGCCCGCTCGAGGACGACCCGGCGCTTCTTCTGGGCGTTTACCGCCCGCTTGACGCGTGCCATGTTGTGTTACTCCTTCAAATTCCGGGTGGGGCTCAGAGACCGAGCAGCTTCTTGGCGCGGGGGACGTCGGCCTTGGCGACCTCGTCGGTGCCCGAGAGGCGGCGCGTCAGCTTGGAGGGCTTCTTCTCCAGGTTGTGGCGCATGCCAGCCTTCTGGCGCCGGATCTTGCCGGACCCGGTGACCCGGAACCGCTTGCTGGCTCCGGAGTGCGTCTTGTTCTTCGGCATCTGTCTTCCTTCTTCTCAGGCTTCGATCTCGGGATCGAGGTTCTCTGAACGCTTGCGGACCTTCTTCTGGGCGGCCGGCCCGGTGTGTGCTGCCTTGATCTCGGCGTCCACCGCGGCCTGCTCGGCTGCCTTCTCGGCGGCGGCCTCGACCTTCTCGGCCTTCACCTCGGCCTTGGCCTCGGCCTTCTTCTTGTGCGGGCCCAGAACCATGATCATGTTGCGGCCGTCCTGCTTGGGCGACGACTCCACGAAGCCCAGCTCGGTGACGTCCTCGGCCAGCTTCTGCAGCAACCGGAACCCGAGCTCGGGGCGGTGCTGCTCGCGGCCGCGGAACATGATCGTGATCTTGACCTTGTCGCCCTGGCGGAGGAACCGCACGACGTGACCCTTCTTGGTCTCGTAGTCGTGCGAGTCGATCTTGGGGCGGAGCTTCATCTCCTTGATGACGACGTTCGTCTGGTTCCGGCGAGCCTCACGGGCCTTCTGGGCGTTCTCGTACTTGAACTTCCCGTAGTCCATGAGCTTGCAGACCGGCGGGCGTCCCTGGGGAGCGATCTCGACGAGGTCGAGGTCGGCTTCCTGGGCAAGCTTGAGCGCCTGGTCGGTCGGCACGATGCCGACGGTCTCGCCGTTGGGGCCAACGAGACGGACCTCGGGTACCCGGATCCGGTCGTTGATGCGCAGCTCGGTGCTGATGTGTCCTCCTGGGTCGGATTTCTCTTCACGACCACCCGGGTCACCCCTCAAGCAAGAAGGGCCTCCGCGCCGACGCACGGAAGCCCCTGGAACCACGGCACGAAGCACGCTTCGCGCCGTTGGACCGGACCCGACGACCTGTGCCCTGGTTGTCCTGAGCGGCGGTCGATGCGGGTGGGAGGAGGCCTCCACTTGTCGGATCGGCTCCCCCGGATTGCTCCGCGGACGCCGATCGGTCGTTCACAAGGGTACAGGCTCCCCGCCCACGAGTCACATCGAGCGCGTCCAGCCCCACCCGGTGCCCTGCTCCGCCTGCACCTGCTGCAGCACCAGACCCTCGGCCAGGGAGCGCAATTCCGGACCTTCCACCGCGAACAGGACCGGTCCGGCGATGTCGAGGACGATCGCGTCCGCGCCGTCCTGGATCGCCGAGAGCGCGGCCTTGCGCAGCGTCACCGCGACCGGCCGGGCTTCGGGGTTCCAGGCGGTGAGGCTGGCCGTGGAGGTGAACGAGAGCAGCGCCGTGCGCCCGTCGCGGCCGGTGATCAGCACCGTGGCCATGTCGCTGGTCTTGTCGTGAGCCAGCCCGTTCTCGTCGTACTCGACCTCGCCGAGCACCGCCACCACCGGCACCAGCACCCGGCTGTCCTGCAGCAGGGCCAGGGTCGGGGCGTGCAGGGCGTCCGGGTCCGCGTCGTACGCCGCCAGCGCGTCGGCGATCCCGGCCGGAGCGTTCCCGTCGTCGTCGGCGAAGCCGGGGTCGGGGATCACGCGTTCGAGGGGCACGGACCCCATCCTCCCAAACCGGGCGGTCCCCCTAGGCTGGGGGCCGTGACGCAGAAGTCGACCCCGACCCCGCGCAGCGCCGCCCGGGCCCGGCTGGCCCAGCGCCTGGCCGTCGCCGTGAACGCCCTCGAGGACCCGGCGACCCCGATGGTCGTCGTCGACGTGGACGCGTTCGACGCCAATGCCGACGACCTGCGCCGCCGCGCCGGCGGCACCCCGATCCGGGTCGCGTCGAAGTCGCTCCGCGTCCCGGCTCTGATCGAGCGGGCGCTGGCCACCCCCGGCTACGCCGGTGTGCTCGGCTACACGCTGCGTGAGGCGCTCTGGCTGGTCGCGAACAAGGTCACCGCGGACGTCGTGGTCGCCTACCCCACCGTCGACCGCGGCGCCGTACGCCGACTGCTCGCCGATGCCTCGGCCCGGTCCGCGATCACGCTGATGGTCGACGACGTGGCGCACCTGGACCTGATCGACACCTGCCGCAAACCCGGGACCCACGAGGACGTCCGGGTCGCGCTCGACATCGACGCCGGGCTTCGCCTGGGCCGCGGGCACGTCGGCCCCAAGCGTTCCCCGCTGCACGACCCCGCCGAGGTGCTGGGCTTCGCCCGCCAGGTGCTGGCCCGGCCCGGTTTCCGGCTGGTCGGCGTGATGACCTACGAGGGCCAGGTCGCCGGTGTCCAGGACGACGTCCCGGGTCAGCGCGCGAAGTCGGCGGTCATCCGCCGGCTCAAGGACGCCTCGATGACCCAGCTCGCCGAGCGCCGCGGTGCCATCGCCGCGGGCCTGCGGCCCCTGGTCGACCTGGAGTTCTGGAACGCCGGCGGTTCCGGCAGCATCGCCGCGACCGCTGCTGATGCCGCCGTCACCGAGATCGCCGCGGGCTCGGGCCTGCTGGTGCCGACCCTGTTCGACCACTACCAGAGCTTCGCTCCCCGGCCGGCAGCGTTCTTCGGCGTTCCGGTGGTGCGGCGACCGTCGGAAACCATCGCCACCGTCGCCGGTGGCGGTTTCATCGCGAGCGGAGCCGCCGGCAAGGACCGCCTGCCCACTCCCTGGGCTCCCGACGGTCTCCACCTGACCAACCTCGAGGGCGCCGGAGAGGTGCAGACCCCGCTGAGCGGGCCGGGTGCGGCCTCCCTGCGCGTCGGCGACTGGGTCTGGTTCCGGCACGCCAAGTCGGGCGAGCTCGCCGAGCACACCAATCAGGTGCACCTGGTCTCGGGCGAGGCCGTGGTGTCCTCGGTGCCGACGTACCGGGGCCTGGGCCTGTCCTGGTGACCGCTCCGAGCCTTGCCGCGGCCCAGGTCGCCGAGCACGTGAACAGCCGCCCCGCCACCCTCGGCGCCGGGAAGCTGATCTGCATCGACGGCCCGTCCGGGTCGGGCAAGACGACGCTGGCGGATCGCCTGGTCCGCCTGGTGCCCGCGACCGTGGTGCACACCGACCAGCTCTGCCCGGGCTGGGACGGACTTCCTGCGGTGCCGGCGATCCTGTCGACGCTGCTCACGCCGCTGGCCGAGGGACGCACCGGCCGGTTCCGCGAGTGGGACTGGATCCGCGACAGGCTCGCCGAGACCGTGGAGGTCGACCCCGCCCCGGTGCTGCTCATCGAGGGTCTGGGCGCCGGCGCCCGGTCGATCGCCGGCTGGACGACCACCCTGGTCTGGGTCGACGCCGAGGTGGGCCAGCGCAGGACGCGCGCCTTCGAGCGCGACGGCGACTACTTCCGCGACCAGTGGGCCGGGTGGGCGGCGGCGGAGGATGCCTACTTCAGCGCCGAGCAGGTCCGCGAGCGCGCCGACCTGTCCTTCCGCACCGGCTGAGGGCCTACTCGGGCCGCTCGATCTTCGTGTTCTCGGCGATCAGCCGACGCAGGTTCACGACGGCCTGCTTCGCCCGGTCACCGTCGGACCCTTGGATCGCCAGTGCCGAGATCGAGGTGCCGTCGGACAGGTCGATCCCGGCCCAGGGCGCCCCCCGACGCAGGTTGACCGCGACCAGCTGCGACCAGGCGTACTCGCGACGGCGGTACCCGTTGACCACCACGATGCCGTGCTCGTCGGCGCTGACCCGGCAGCGCATCAGCGCGAACCAGACGCCGAGCGCGATCAGCCCGAGGAAGACCAGGGTGCCCTCCTGGAAGACGGTGAACTTCCCGCGGATCTCCGCGCCGAGCGCGAACCAGACCGTGGTCACCATGGCGAGCAGCATCGCGCCGAGGACCCCGCCCATCATCCGCGCGCCGAACGGCCGCCAGGTGTGCGGCAGCGTGACCGGCTTGTCGCTCACGCGTCCACCTCCACGGCCGGCATCACAGCCGGCAGGCGTGGATGTCGGTGAGCAGGATCGCGCGGGCGCCGATCTCGTACAGGTCGTCCATCAGCTGCTGGGCGCCGGCGCGCGGAACCATCGAGCGGACCGCGACCCAGCCCTCGCGATGCAGCGGTGAGATCGTCGGACCCTCGAGACCGGGGGTCAGCTTGATCGCCTCCTCCAGCCGGTCGCTGGGGATGTCGTAGTCCATCATCAGGTACGACCGGGCGACCAGGACTCCCTCGAGCCGGCGCCGGAAGGTGGTCAGCCCCTTGGGCTCGGCACCCTCGCGGCTGATCAGCACCGCCTCGGACTCCATGATCACGTCGCCGACGATCACCAGGCCGGCCTGCTTGAGGGTGCTTCCGGTCTCGACCACGTCGGCGATCGCGTCCGCGACGCCGAGCTGGATGCTGGTCTCCACCGCGCCGTCCAGGTGCACGACGCGGGCGTCGATCCCCTGCTCGGCCAGGTAGCGCTCGACCACCCCGACGTACGAGGTTGCGATCCGCTTGCCGGTCAGGTCGGCCAGGGTGTCGAGCTCCCCCGGCCGGGCCGCGAAGCGGAAGTTCGAGCGACCGAAGCCGAGCTGCATCGCCTCGACGGCGGCCGAGCCGGAGTCGAGCAGCAGGTCACGGCCGGTGATGCCGATGTCGAGGGTGCCCTCACCGACGTACAGCGCGATGTCGCGCGGGCGCAGGTAGAAGAACTCGACGCCGTTGGCCGCGTCGAGGAGCGTGAGCTCCTTGGAGTCCGAGCGCTGCCGGTAGCCGGCTTCACGGAGCATGTTCGAGGCCGCGTCGGACAGCGAGCCCTTGTTGGGCAGCGCGACCCGGAGCAGGCCGCCGTTGCTGCCGCCGTTGGTTGAGCCTGTTCCCGCGGTGGTTGAGCTTGTTCCCGCGTTGGTTGAGCTTGTCGAAACCATCAGAAGTCCTAGAGGTGGGCGTAGACGTCGTCGAGCGAGATTCCGGCGGCGAGCATCAGGCACTGCGCGTGGTACAGCAGCTGGCTGATCTCCTCGGCCGCCCGCTCATGGCCCTCGTGCTCGGCCGCCATCCAGGACTCGGCGGCCTCCTCCACCAGCTTCTTGCCGATGAAGTGCACGCCGGCGTCCAGCGCCGCCACGGTGCCGGAGCCCTCGGGACGCGCCTCAGCCTTCTGGCTGAGCTCGGCCCACAGCTCTTCGAACGTCTTCACGGAAGACAAGCCTAGTGGGCGGCGCGACCGGTTTTGCCGCCGGTCTCACCACGTCTCGACAAGCTCGACGAACAACAGGTCAGCCGCCGAGATGCTCGCGGCGGCGGATCTTGCGCAGCGTGATCGCGGTCTGCAGCGCCGCGGAGGTGGCCTCGTAGCCCTTGTCCTCCTTCGAGCCGTCCAAGCCGGCCCGGTCCAGCGCCTGCTCCTCGTTGTCGCAGGTGAGCAGCCCGAAGCCGATCGGGATCCCGTGGTCGAGCGCGACCCGGTTGAGGCCGTCGGTCGCCGCGGAGGAGACGTACTCGAAGTGCGGGGTGCCGCCGCGGATGATCACACCCAGGGCGATCACCGCGTCGAAGCCCTGCTTGGCCAGGGCGTCGGCGACCACCGGCAGCTCGAAGGAGCCCGGGACCCGGACCACCACCGGCTGCTCGACCTGGTGCCGCTTGAGCGCGTCCAGGGTGCCCTCCAGCAGGCCGTTCATGACCTTCTCGTGCCAGCTGGCCGCAACCACCGCGACCCGCAGGTCGTGGCAGTCGAACGGACGGTCGGTGGGGCTGCCTTCGCCGCTCACGGCGTGACTCCTGTCGTCAGGTCCGGGAGGTCGTGACCCATCCGGTCACGCTTGGTCCGAAGGTAGGCGATGTTGTGGTCGTTCGGCCGCGGCGTCAGCCCGACCTGCTCGACGACGGGGATCCCGTACGACGACAGGCTCGAGGTCTTGTCCGGGTTGTTGGTCAGCAGCCGGACCGAGGTCACCCCGAGGTCGCGCAGGATCTGGGTCGCGGCACCGTAGTGGCGGGCGTCCGCGGGCAGGCCGAGGTCGAGGTTGGCGTCGACCGTGTCCCGACCGCCGTCCTGCAGCTGGTAGGCCTGCAGCTTCGCCAGCAGCCCGATCCCCCGGCCCTCGTGGCCGCGCAGGTAGATCACCACGCCCCGGCCCTCGGCGGCGACCCGGTCCAGAGCCTCGTCGAGCTGCGGCCCGCAGTCGCAGCGGGAGGACCCGAAGACGTCGCCGGTCAGGCACTCGCTGTGCACCCGGGTCAGCACCGGCTCGCCGTTGCGCAGCTCGGCCGGGTCCCCGAAGACCAGCGCCATGTGCTCGGAGTCGTCGACCGTGATCCGGTACCCGAAGGCGGTGAAGTCGCCGTGCGCCGTGGGCAGCCGGGTCTCGGCGACCCGCTCCACGTGCTGCTCGGTCCGGCGTCGGTAGTGCACCATCTGCTCGATCGAGATCATCTTGAGGCCGTGCTCGTCGGCGAAGGCCCGCAGCTCGGGGCCGCGCTTCATGGTGCCGTCGTCGTTCACGACCTCGACGAGCACGCCGGCGGGAGTCAGCCCGGCCATCCGAGCCAGGTCGACGGCCGCCTCGGTGTGGCCGCGACGGACCAGCACGCCGCCCTCGCGGTAGCGCAGCGGGAAGACGTGGCCGGGACGGGTGATCTCCCAAGGCTCGGTGGCAGAGTCGGCCAGCACCCGGGCGGTGTGCGCCCGGTCAGCGGCCGAGATGCCGGTGGAGACGCCGTCGCGGGCGTCGACCGAGATCGTGTACGCCGTGCGCAGCTTGTCCTTGTTGTGCGGCGTCATCAGCGGGATCTCGAGGCGGTCGAGCATGTCGGCGGGCATCGGCACGCAGATCACGCCCGAGGAGTGCCGGATGGTGAACGCCATCAGCTCGGGGGTCGCCTTCGCAGCAGCGAAGATGATGTCGCCCTCGTTCTCACGGTCCTCGTCGTCGACGACGACCACGGCTCTGCCGGCGGCGATGTCGGCGATCGCCTCCTCGACGTCGTCCAGGCGGATGCCGACGTGCTGCCGGTCTGCGGGGTTGTTCTCAGTCATGTGCCTTCACCATCTTCTCGACGTACTTGGCGATCACGTCCACCTCGAGGTTGACGGGGTCGCCGGGTTGCTTGAAGCCCAGCGTCGTGCGGGCCAGGGTCTCGGGGATGAGGCTGACGGTGAACGACTCGGCGTCCACCTCGGCCACGGTCAGGCTGATGCCGTCGACAGTGATCGAGCCCTTGTCGACCAGGTAGCGGTTCAGCTCGAAGGGCAGCGAGATCTTCACCAGCTCCCAGTGCTCGCTCGGGGTGCGGGCCAGGATCTCGCCGGTGCCGTCGACGTGCCCCTGCACGATGTGCCCGCCCAGCCGGGTGGCCGGGGTGACGGCGCGCTCCAGGTTGACCCGGGTGCCGACCTTGAGGGCACCGAGCGAGGTGTGCGCGAGGGTCTGCAGCATCACGTCGGCGGTGAAGACGCCCTTCTTGCTCGTCACCACCGTCAGGCAGACGCCGTTGACGGCGATCGAGTCGCCGGCGCGGGCGTCGCTGGTCACGTCCGGTCCCTTCACCGAGAGGCGGACCGCCTCGTGCTGGGGCTCGATGTGCTCGACGCGACCGAGCTCCTCGACGATGCCGGTGAACATGTCAGGCCTTCTTCCGTGGAGTGGCGGTGATCCGGACGTTGTCGTCCAGGACGGTGATGTCGGTGACCTTCAGGTCCAGCGCTTCGGAGATCGATCCGATTCCCAGGTCCGCCACGGCGCTGGTGCCCGCGCCCAGCAGCTTCGGGGCGACGTAGGCGACGACCTCGTCGACGAGGCCGGCCGCAGCGAAGGCGGCGGCCACGGTCGGGCCACCCTCGAGGAACAGGTGCTGGCGACCGCGGGCGTGCAGCTCGGCGAGCACGGCCTTGGGCTCGCGGGTGCGCAGCTGGACGGTCTCGGCCAGGTCGTTGAGGACGCGGGCGTCGGCGGGGATGTCGCGGTCACCCATCACGACCCGCAGCGGCTGCAGCTCGCGCGCCAACGGTGCGTCGACGGCATCGCGGACGGTCAGCTCGGGGTCGTCGCGCAGCACGGTGCCGGTGCCGACCAGGATCGCGTCGCACTCGGCCCGCAGACGGTGGGTGTCGCGGCGAGCGGTCTCGTTCGAGATCCAGCGGCTCGAGCCGTCGGCGGCCGCGCTGCGCCCGTCCAGGCTGGTCGCGAACTTCCAGGTGACGAACGGCCGTCCGTGCTCCAGGGCGAACGTCCAGGCCCGGTTGAGGCGGCGTGCCTCGCGCTCCAGCAGCCCCAGCTCGACGGCCACGCCCGCTGCGCGCAGGGTCTCGGCTCCCCCGGCGGCAACCGGGTTGGGGTCGGGCTGGGCGAAGACCACGCGCGCGACACCGGCCTCGATGAGCGCCTGTGCGCACGGACCGGTGCGTCCGGTGTGGTTGCAGGGTTCCAGGGTGACGACGGCGGTGGCGCCCCGGGCCGACTCACCAGCGGCGGCGAGCGCGGCGGCCTCGGCGTGCGGGGTGCCGGCGCCGCGGTGGAAGCCCTCGGCGATCTCGGAACCGTCCGGAGCGAGCAGGACGCAGCCGACCCGCGGGTTCGGCCCCAGCGGGACGCCCGGCGTGGCAGCGAGCTCGAGGGCACGCCGCATGGCGCGCTCGAGGTTCTGCTGCTCGGTGCTCATGGTCCGCCTTCTCGTCTCAGGCTCACGGGCGCTGAGGAGAAGGGACGCACGGGCGCAGCCCGCGTTCGAAAACGCGTACTGACGACCCAGCGTGCAACTTCCCATCCGGACTCTCACCGTCGGTCCAGGAGTTTCACCTGGTCAACCGGCCACTGGCTGTGGTCGGGTCGCGGACTTTAACCGCCGGCTCGGACTTTCACCGATCCCAGTGCACGCGAGCTTTCACTCGTCAGGCATAAGCCTGCCACAACCCGGACAGAAGTGGTCAGGTCGTTTCATGTGAGGGCCCTCACGCCGGGTCAGCAGCCGAGACCGTGCTGGTACAACCCGTGATCCGACCACGACAAGATCCGCCACGGCTCGAAGTCGGACTGCCGCACCAGCACGAAGGTCTTCGCGCGGTTGTCCGGGCAGGTCGCCGTGCTGTCGCCCCACAGGGCATCCATCTCGACCGCTTGGGCATATCCCGCGACCGCAGTGACGCGCTGGCCGTTCGGCAGCACATCGCCCTTGCCCGGTGAGATGAAGACCGGGTTCACGTCTGCGACCCCGGACGGTTGTCCGTGGACCCAGAGGTCATCAGCCCGAGGGTCGCCCGCGTTGACCAGGTCCGCCCAGGTGAACAGCACCTGCTCCACCGATGTCGCCGGTGCGGGAAGTTCGAGCGTCGTGCTCCCGGTTGCGACCATCTTCGCGAGAATCGCAGCCGCCTCGCCCTGGGGCTTCCAGATCCGGAAGTCGTCCCCGCTCCCGACTTCGAAACTGCCGCAATCGCCGTAGAGCACATAGCGGTCTCCCCAGGCGGTCTCCCCCACGATGCGGTAGTTCACCGAGCCTTTCCCGCAGTCCCTCCTGACCGAACCCTGGGACGTGTCGCTCCTCATCCTGTCCAGCACCAGCCGGAGGTCCTGGGGGTCGAACGCGTCCTCCTGGGTCGGCTGTTGGGAGAAGAGATTCCCGTCCCAGCACAGCACCGCAGAGGTGAGGCTGGGGACGTCTCCCTGGTCGAGCTGGCTCCTCCCGTCCCCGAGATGGTCACCACTGGCACAGCTAACCGTGGTCTGGGCACCTGATGGGGGCTGCTGACCCAATCGCTGCGCGAGCAGCGCAGCGTTGAACTGCTTGAAGATTGCAACCGCGTCCTGGGCGAGGCCGCGGACCTGGCCGTTGCCGATCGACACGCCGCCAGGGCAGCCTCGATCAACGGTGACGCCTTCCGTGTGCCCATCCGGATAGGAGAACACGAACGAGAGACGCCTTCCTTCGATGAGGGCCAAGTTGCAAGCAACGCCCGAGGGAGGTTTCTGCGGCCCGACCGCGCGGACGCTTGAGGCGAGATCGTCAGCCGCCTGTCCGACCAGGGCGTCCACGGGCGACTGGTATCCGCGGTCAGAGCCACAGAGACGTACGGCGATGGGGCCGTTGCTGAGCCGGCCCGGCGTACTGCTGAGTGACTGCGGCGCAGCTGGTTGCTGCTGGACCGGCGGGCACGCGAACTCCTTCAGCTGCGGTGCCGGCTCCACCCGCTGGTGGGAGCTCTGGGCGAGCCCGACCGGGATACCGATGGCGATGGCGACCGCGGCCATGCTGACGCCGGCCACGTAGCGGTTGCGTCGCCGCCGGGCCCACGTCCGGGCTGCCTCGGCGCGGTCCCCTGCCGGAGACGCCTCGGGCACGGCATCGGTCAGCAGTTGGCGCAGCTCGCTCTCGCTCACGCGTCCTCCTCGGTCAGTGCGCGGGACGCCCGCAGGGCCACCAGCGCTCGCGCGGTCTGGCTCTTGACGGTGCCGATGGTGCAGCCGAGGACGTCCGCGGTCTGCTGCTCGGTCAGGTCGTCGAAGTAGCGGAGCACGACGACGGCCCTTTGTCCCTTGGGCAGGGTCGCGAGGGCCGAGATCAGGTCGGTGCGGGCATCGACATCCGCAGCGACGGTCGCGGACTCCGGCAACGTCGCAGTGGCCACTTCGCCGTTCCATCGGCGCCGCCACCAAGCGGTGTAGGTCGTGAACATCGTTCGGCGTACGTACGCCTCGAAGGAGCCGTTAGCGCTGACCCGCTCGAACTTCGGCCAACACTTGCCGAGCGCGGTCTGGACCAGGTCCTCGGCCCGATGAGCATCGCCGGTGAGCAGCCAGGCACTGCGCCACAGCGCGTCACCGCGCTCGGCGACGAAAGCGTCGAAATCGGCCGTGCTCACGTGCTGGACCACCACCGTTCCGCTCATCGACGCCTCCTCACCTGGAGAAAGCGGTTGAACCACTCAGATGGTTGTCACAGCGAGTTGGTTGCCTCGGCCGCCTTCTTCAGGTCGCGGACCATGGCGTCCGGGTCGGCCGCGGAGAAGACTGCGGAACCCGCCACGAAGACGTCGGCGCCGGCCTCGGCGCAGCGCTCGATGGTGTCCAGGGAGACTCCCCCGTCGACCTGGAGCCAGACCTCGAGGCCGGCGGCCGAGATCAGCTCGCGGGCGCGGCGGATCTTCGGCAGGCACACGTCGAGGAACTTCTGGCCGCCGAAGCCTGGCTCGACGGTCATGATCAGCAGCATGTCGAGCTCGCCGAGCATGTCGGCGTACTGCTCGATCCCGGTGGCGGGCTTGAGCGCCATCGACGCGCGGGCGCCCTTGGCGCGCAGCTCGCGGGCGAGCCGCACCGGAGCCTTGGCGGCCTCGGCGTGGAAGGTCACCGACTTCGCCCCGGCCTCGGCGTACGCCGGAGCCCAGCGGTCGGGGTCCTCGATCATCAGGTGGGCATCCAGCGGGAGGTCGGTGTTCTTCACCAGCGACTCGAACACCGGGACGCCGATGGTCAGGTTCGGCACGAAGTGGCCGTCCATCACGTCCACGTGCACCCAGTCCGAGCTGGGGATGCGGGCGACCTCGTCCGCGAGGCGGGAGAGGTCGGCGTTCAGGACGCTGGGCGTGATCTGGATTCCCATGAGGGCTCTGATCCTAGTGGCCGCGGACGCGCGGCCCGGTCAGGCGACGAAGATGCAGAACGGGTGCCCCGCCGGGTCGGCGAGGACGTAGAGCGGCTCGTCCGGGTTGTCCGTGCGGTCGAGCACCAGACGCGCACCGAGGGCGAGCGCCCGGTCGCGGTGGCGTTCCAGCTCGGCCACGTCGGGGACGGTGTAGTCGACGTGCAGCTGCATCGGAACGTCGTGCTCGGGCCAGGTGGTCGGCTCCAGCCGGTCGACCAGCTGGAACGCGAGTCGCCGTCGGCCGTCCTCGCCCACCAGCACCAGCCAGTCCTCGTCGTCCGGACCGTCGAGCGGCGGCTCGTCACCGGGCCGGTACTGCAGGCCGAGGAACTCCCGGTAGAACTCGGCCAGGCCGCGGACGTCGGTCGTGTCGAGCACCGTGTGCAGAAGCTGCGGGTACGCCATGCCCGCCACGCTAGCCCTGCGGTACGACCCCTCAGGTGCGGCGCAGCAGGGCGACGAACATCGCGTCGGTGCCGTGCCGGTGCGGCCAGAGCTGGACCGCGCCGGGCAGGTGAGCGCTCTCGGCGTCCGCGATGCCTTCCAGGTACGACGTGGCTGGCACGAGCTCCGCGTCGGGGCGTCGGGCCAGAACCTCCTGCACGACGCCGGCGGTCTCCGCGACGACCGGAGAGCAGGTCGCGTACGCGACGACGCCACCCGGGCGCAGCGCACCGACCGCCGAGTCGAGCAGGCTCACCTGGAGCGGCACGAGCTCGGTGACATCGGCTTCCGTGCGGCGCCAACGGCTCTCCGGGCGGCGGCGTAGCGCACCGAGTCCGGAGCACGGCGCATCGACCAGCACCCGGTCGAACGAGCTCTCGGCCCAGGCGGGTCGGGTCCCGTCCCCCGCAATGACACCGGCGAGTCCGGCCCGGGCAGCGCGGGCACCCTGGGCGACGAGCGTGGCGCGGTGCGGCTGTCGTTCGTTCGCGAGAACCCGGGCGCCGCGCTCCGCTGCGATGGCGGCCAGCAGCGCGGCCTTGCCCCCGGGGCCGGCGCAGACGTCGAGCCAGCGCTCGTCGCGGCCGTCGACCTCGGCACGCGCGAGCAGCAGCGCGACCAGCTGCGATCCGGCGTCCTGGACCCCGGCACGGCCCTCTCGGACCGCGGGGATCGCTCCCGGGTCTCCGCCTTCCAGCTGCACCGCGTACGGCGAGACGGGGTGGGGAGCGCCGCCCAGCTCGGCCGGGTCGCACAACCCGGGGCGGGCGACCAGCACCACGCCCGGGCGCTCGTTGTCGGCGGCGAGCAGCGCGTCGAGCTCCTCCGGGCGGGCGAGGGCCTCGGCCAGGGCATCCAGGATCCACTGCGGGTGGGACGTCCGCGCCGCCAACGACCGATTCGTGAGCCAGTCGTCGAGCGACCGCTCGCTCACCCTGCGCAGCACCGCGTTGACGAGGCCAGCCGGCCGGTGACCGATCCGGTCCTTGACCAGGTCCACAGTGGTCGCGACCGCGGCGTGGGTCGGCACCCGCATGGAGAGCAGCTGGTGGGCGCCCAGCCGCAGGGCGTCGCGTACCGGCGGGTCGAGCTTCCCCTTCGCCAGCCGGTCGAGGACGTCGTCGTAGCTGCCCTGGAGCCGCAGGGTGCCGCCGACCAGCTCGGTGGCCAGCGCGGCGTCGCGGCCGTCAAGACGGTGCTCGCGCAGCAACCGGGACAGCTCGAGGTTGGCGTAGGCGTCCTTCTCCGCCACGGCCCGGATCACGTCGAAGGCGACCAGGCGGGCCCCGTCGACCTTAGGCACCGGAACCTTCGGCATCGAACGTCTTCACCAGGGACTTCGGCGCGCACGCCCGCCACGCCTCGGTCAGCACCTCGGCCAGCTCGTCGCGGGTGATCTCGCCGAGCCGGGAGAGCTGGACCAGCACGGCGTTGTAGCCCTTGAAGTGGTCGATGGTGAAGAACGGTCCGTCGTCCTCGACCAGCGCCTGCTTGTCGTCCGCGTTGGCGGTGCGGATCACCAGGAGGTCGTCGTACTCGGCGCCCGTTGCCGGGTCGACCGCGTCGTGGCGCGGCGTGCGGTACAGGACGAACCCGCGGCCCTTGTCGACGCCGTCGCGGACCCGGTGCGGGACCAGCCAGGTGGGCACGTCGCCCCAGCTGGTGCCGAACCAGTTCTCGGGAAGGTCGCCGCAGATCGCGTCCACGTCCTTCGCGCTCGCCTTGCGCGCCATCAGGCCATCATTCCTCGCCTAGCACCGTGCCGGGCTCGATCTGGACGCCGCGGGCCCAGTCGGCGGCCGGCATCTGCTTCTTGCCGAACGCCTTGACCTCGCCCAGACGGACCGGTGCGGTGGCCGTGCCGACGTACACGTCGTTCTTGGTGACCTCGAGCAGGCCGGGTGCGATCGGGTCCCGGTCGGTGATCCGAACCGGGCCGACCTTCATCCGCTCGCCCTCGAACGTGGTCCAGGCACCGGGCGCCGGGGTGCACCCGCGGATCCGGCGGTCGATGCCGAGCGCCGGGTCGTCCCAGTCGATGCGGCCGTGCTCGACCAGGATCTTCGGCGCGAAGGTGATCCCCTCCGCCGGCTGCTCACGGGCCTCGATGCTGCCGTTCTCGATCCCGTCCAGGGTCGCGACCAGCAGTCCGGCACCGCCCTCGGCGAGCTTCACGAGCAGGGTGCCCGCGGTGTCGTCGTCGTGGATCAGCTGGGTCATCAGCCCAAAGGTCGGCCCGGCGTCCAGCTCGGAGACGATCCGGAAGGTGGTCGCGCCGGTGACCTCGTCGCCGGCCATGATCGCGTGCTGCACCGGGGCAGCACCCCGCCACTGCGGCAGCACCGAGAAGTGCAGGTTCACCCAGCCATGGGTGGGGATGTCGAGGGCCGACTGCGGCAGCAGCGCCCCGTACGCGACGACCGGGCAGCAGTCCGGCCGAAGGGCCTTGAGCGCCTCCTGGAACTCCGGGTCGCGCGGGTGGTCCGGCTTGAGCACCGGCACCCCGAGCTCCTCGGCGAGCTGCGCGACCGGTGAGGCGACCAGCTTGCGGCCGCGCCCGGCCGGGGCGTCGGGCCGGGTCACCACCCCGACCAGCTCGTGCGGGCTGTCGGCGATCGCCTGGAGGGCGGGCAGCGCGGGTTCGGGCGTCCCGGCGAAGACGACCCGCATCAGAAGCCGAAGCCGTTGGTCGCGTGCGGGGAGACCTTGACCTGGGTATCCGGGCCGAACCACTCCGACTCGCGGATGATCTTCATCGCGGCCTTGCGGGACTCCTGGCTGAGCCGGTCGATGAACAGGATCCCGTCGAGGTGGTCGGTCTCGTGCTGGATCGCGCGGGCCAGCAGGTCCGAACCCTCGATGGTGACCGGGTCGCCGTGCATGTTGAAGCCGGCCGCGACGACGGACTGGGCCCGGACGCAGTCGATGGAGAGCTCCGGGATCGACAGGCAGCCCTCCGGTCCGTCCTGGGTCAGGTCGGACAGCGTCAGCACCGGGTTGATCAGGTGGCCGACCTGCCCCTCGACGTTCCAGGTGAAGACCCGCAGACCCACGCCGATCTGCGGAGCGGCCAGCCCCGCGCCGGGGGCGTCCAGCATCGTGTCGGTCAGGTCGGCGACCAGGGTCTGGATCTCCTTGTCGAAGGAGGTCACCGCGGCCGCGGGCGTGCGGAGCACCGGGTCGCCAAACAACCGGATCGGCCTGATGGACACTCGTTCTCCTTCACTCCTGGACCGGACGAGTCTAGAGGCCGGCTCCGACTAGCCGAGGGTCACGGGGTCGACGTCCACCCGCAGGTGCTGCTCCTTGCGGGCCGACCGGCTCGCCTGCAGCGCGACCAGGGCCGCGGAGAGCTGGGCGCCCGCGGTGCGCGGGACCCGGACGACGTAGCGCTGCTCCTCGCTCCCGTCCCCCACCTCGACCGGACCGAGCACCTCGGCACCGGCCGGCAGCTGGAGCACGGCCAGGGCTCCCTCGAGCAGCTCGGCGGGCCCGGTCAGGGTCGCGACCCGGGACGCGGGCGGCAGGTGTGCCTCCTGGCGCTCGGCGATCTCGCGTTGGGCGAAACCGGCCGGGTCCCAGCGGACCAGCGCTTGCAACGAGCCGCGGGCGGGGTCACCCACGGCGACCACGCGGCCGGGCCGGTCGGCGGTGGAACCGACCAGCGCTGCCGCGTTCAGCCAGCGTCGGAGCGCCTCCTCCTCGGCGCGCAGGTCCGATCGCGCGAGCAGAAGCCAGGTGTCCAGCAGGACCACGGCCGCGTAGCCGCCCTCGGCTGGGGGCTCGGCGCCGGGGGTCGCCACCACGATCCCCGGGCGGGCCCTGACCCGATCGATGATCCGCTCGGCGCTCGAGGTCTGCACCGGAATCGAGGGGAACGCCCGTCCCAGCTCCTCGGCGGTGCGGCGGTCACCGAGAACCGGCGCCCGCAGGCCGCGCCCGCCGCACTCGGGGCAGCTCCAGCCGGTCGCGACCGTCCCGCACCAGGTGCAGCTCGGCGGCGCCTGGGCGGCACCGATGCGGAGCGGGCCGTGGCACGCCGGGCACGACGCCGGCGTCCGGCAGCTCTCGCACGCCAGTCGGGTGGCGTAGCCGGCGCGCGGCGTCTGCACCAGGACCGGCCCGACGGTCAGCGCCTCGCGCAGGACCTCGAAGACCTCCTTGGGCAGCCGGCTGCTGCGGGCGCGCGGGTCCCGGGCGAGGTCGAGGTCGGAGTCGCCGGTGACGCTCACGGCTGCCCGGCGGCGGACCTCGTCCCGCGGCAGGGCGACCGAGGTGGCCCAGGCGCTCCGAACCAGGTACTCAGCCTCCACGCTGCGAGCGTGGGCAGCCAGCAGGACGGCGGTCTCGGCCCGCTGGGCGCGCAGCAGCAGCACCTCGCGCGTGTGCGGGTACGGCGCCCGCGGCTCGGCGTACAGGTCGTCGCCGTCGTCCCAGATCGCGACCAGGCCGAGGTCGTGCACCGGGGCGAACGCGGCGGCCCGGGTCCCGATCACGATCCGCACCGCTCCGCGCGCGACAGCGAGGAACGCGGCGTACCGCTTGGCCGGACCCGCGTCCGCGGTCAGCACGACGTGCCGGCCCTTCCCGAGCCGTTGCACCAGGGCCTTGTCCAGGCGAGCGACGTCGCGGACGTCGGGCAGGCACACCAGTGCGCCGCGGCCGGCCGACGCCGTTGCCACGGCCGCGTCGGCGAGCAGCTCGATGCCGTCGTCGCCCGGGCCCACCGTCCAGACGAGACGTGGGCTCTCCCCCGCCGCCAGCCCGGCCAGCGCAGCCGAGCCCTCGTACGTCGACCACGCCGCCAGGTCCGGGGGCGGGACGGTCCCCGCGGGAACGCTGTCGGCTTTCTCGGTGGTCGCGTGCCGGGCGGGCACGGCCAGGCGCAGGACGTCGGAGCGGGTGCCGGCGTAGCGCGCCGCGACGTCACCGACGAGCTCGGCGATCTCGGGCGCGAGCACCGGCTCCGCCGAGACGGCCCGGCGCAACGGCTGCAACCGTCCCGGGTGCTCGCTCTCCGCGATCCGGGCCAGCACGAACCCGTCCACCGCTTGACCGGCGAACGGCACCTTCACCCGCGTGCCCGGCAGGGCTGTGTCGGCCATCGTCGCCGGCACCGCGTAGTCGAACGGCCGGTCCAGGTGGGCCAGCGGCAGGTCGACGAGCACCTGGGCCACCGGATCCACCGCGGCCCGCTCGAAGAGCTTCTTCTCGACCGGGGGCTTGGCCTTGCGCGCCTCGGCGCGCGCGATCCCCGGCAGCGAGAGCTGGTCGTCTGGGTCGGGCACGCGCACCATCCAACCAGCCGCCCTCGACATGCAACGAGCCCTCCCGACCGCTGTGGTCGGGAGGGCTCGTCAGCAGCCTGTTGATCAGATGCCGGCAGCGGCCTTCAGGGCGTCGGCCCGGTCGGTGCGCTCCCAGTAGAACTCCGGGAGCTCGCGGCCGAAGTGACCGTACGCCGCGGTCTTGGCGTAGATCGGGCGCTTCAGGTCCAGGTCGCGCACGATCGCGGCCGGGCGCAGGTCGAAGACCTCGAGAACGGCCTTCTGGATCGCCTCGTCGGAGATCACGCCGGTGCCGAACGTCTGGATGAAGACGCCCACCGGGGCGGCCTTGCCGATCGCGTAGGCGACCTGCGCCTCGCAACGGGTGGCCAGGCCGGCCGCGACGACGTTCTTGGCGACCCAGCGCATCGCGTACGCGGCCGAGCGGTCGACCTTGGACGGGTCCTTGCCGGAGAACGCGCCGCCACCGTGACGGGCCATGCCGCCGTAGGTGTCGACGATGATCTTGCGACCGGTCAGACCGGCGTCACCCATCGGGCCGCCGACCACGAAGTTGCCGGTCGGGTTCACCAGGAGGCGGTAGCCCTCCGACGGGATGTCGAAGGTCTCCAGGATCGGGTCGATCACGTGCTTCTTGATGTCCGGGGCCAGCGTGTTCTCGAGGTCGATGCCCTCGGCGTGCTGAGTGGAGAGGACCACGGTGTCGACGCGGACCGGGCGGTCGTTCTCGTCGTACTCGACGGTGACCTGGGTCTTGCCGTCGGGGCGCAGGTAGTCCAGCGTGCCGTTCTTGCGGACCTCGGTCAGCTTCTCGGAGAGGCGCTGGGCCATCGAGATCGGCAGCGGCATCAGCTCGGCGGTGTCGTCGCAGGCGTAGCCGAACATGAGGCCCTGGTCACCGGCGCCCTGGCTGTCGAGCTCGTCGCCGGAACCGTCGACGCGGGCCTCGAAGCCCTTGTCCACGCCCTGGGCGATGTCCGGGGACTGCGCGCCGATGGCGATCTGGACGCCGCAGGACGCGCCATCGAAGCCCTTCTCGGAGGCGTCGTAGCCGATGTCCAGGATCTTCGCGCGCACCAGCTGGGCGATCGGGGCGTAGGTCTTGGTGGTCACCTCGCCGGCGACGACGACCAGGCCCGTGGTGATCAGCGTCTCGACGGCGACACGGCTGTGCGGGTCGTCGGTCAGCAGTGCGTCCAGCACGGTGTCGCTGATCTGGTCGGCGATCTTGTCCGGGTGACCTTCGGTCACGGACTCCGAGGTGAACAGGCGTCCAGTCACTTCAAATTCTCCTGAAAGGGGGGTTACCGGGCCGGATCTCGGCCGGTGCGTACATGGTCGGGCGTTTGTCGCCCGATTTTGGTCAGATTAACGAAACGTCCTCATGGTGAGACGCATGTCTCAGATGTTCCCCCGTGAACTTCTCAACGAGACCGTAGCAAATCGGTCACGCGGTCCCAGATCACCTGTGCCAGTGCGCTTTTCGTGCCGTGCGGGACGGGCGTCGCGGTGCCGTCGGCACCCAGCACCACGGCCTCGTTGTCCTCGGAACCGAAGACCTTGCCACCACCGACGTCGTTGACCACGAGCAGGTCGCAGCCCTTGCGGGCGAGCTTGGCCCGGGCGTGGTCCATCACGGTGCCGTTGGCATCCCCGGTCTCGGCGGCGAAGCCCACCACGACCAGGCCGGGGTTCGGCCGGTCGGTGACCAGTCCCTTGAGGATGTCGGGGTTCTGGGTCAGCTCCACGACCGGGGCGCTGCCGTCCTCGGACTTCTTGATCTTCGACTCCGCGAGCGACGTCGGACGGAAGTCGGCGGGCGCTGCAGCCATCACCACGACGTCCGCGGTGCGGCTCGCAGCGACCACGGCCTCCTGCATCTCGGCGGTGGTGACCACCCTGACGACCTTGACCCCGGCCGGGTCGGGCAGGCTCACGTTCGCCGCGACCAGGGTGACCTCGGCTCCGCGCGACGCCGCGGTCCGGGCCAACGCGTAGCCCTGCAGGCCCGAGGACCGGTTGCCGAGGAACCGCACCGGGTCGAGGAACTCGCGGGTGCCGCCGGCGGAGACGACCACGTGCTTCCCGGCGAGGTCGCGGACGCCGATGCCGCCGCGGGCGAGCACGTCGGTGGCGACGGCGAAGATCTCCGCCGGGTCGGGCAGCCGGCCCTTGCCGGTGTCCGCACCGGTCAGGCGGCCCTCGGCCGGCTCGATGACCAGCGCGCCACGCTCGCGGAGCGTGGCCACGTTCGCCTGGGTGGCCGGGTGCTCCCACATCTCGGTGTGCATCGCCGGGGCGAACACCACCGGGCAGCGCGCGGTGAGCAGGGTGTTGCTGAGCAGGTCGTCGGCCAGCCCTTGGGCAGCCTTGGCCAGCGTGTTGGCAGTGGCGGGAGCCACCACGACCAGGTCGGCGGTCTGCCCGATCCGCACGTGCGGCACCTCGTGGACGTCGGTCCACACCTCGGTGCTCACCGGCTTGCCGGACAGCGCGGCCCAGGTCGGGGCGCCGACGAACTCGAGCGCTGCCGCCGTCGGGACGACGGTGACGTCGTGACCGGACTCGGTGAACCGGCGCAGCAGCTCGCAGGCCTTGTACGCAGCGATCCCGCCGCTCACGCCGAGGACGACGTGAGGGCGGGACCGGTCAGCAGGGGTGGTGACCATCAGGTCACTCGGCCGCAGCCTCCGCTGCAGCCTCTTCAGGGTCGATGTCCTCGCAGACCAGCAGGTCCTCGTTGATCTCGCGCATGGCGATGGACAGCGGCTTCTCCTGGACGTGGGTGTCCACCAGCGGGCCGACGTACTCCAGCAGGCCCTCGCCGAGCTGGGAGTAGTAGGCGTTGATCTGCCGAGCACGCTTGGCGCTGTAGAGCACCAGCTTGTACTTGGAGTCGGTCTTGGTCAGCAGGTCGTCGATCGGGGGGTTGGTGATCCCGAGGGCGACGGGCTGGTTGCCGGACACGCTCATTCGAGCCTCTCAGACGGGGTTGGCAGGCGGGGTCCCGGGCGGATTCGCCTCAGGACCGCATCAACTCTATCAATTCTTCCGCCGCAGCGGGAATCGTGTGGTTCACGACCACTGCGTCGAACTCCGGTTCCGCGGCCAGCTCGGCCCGCGCGGTCTCCAGGCGGCGCTCCCGCTCGGCCTCGTCCTCGGTCCCGCGGCCGACCAGGCGGCGCACCAGCTCCTCCCAGCTGGGCGGGGCCAGGAAGACGAAACGGGCCTCGGGCATCCGCTCACGGACCTGACGAGCACCCTGGAGGTCGATCTCCAGCAGCGCCGGCCGACCCTCGGCCAGGGCCTCGAGCACCGGACCGCGCGGCGTCCCGTAACGGGCCTGCTTGTGCACCACTGCCCACTCCAGCAGGTCGTCGGAGGCGACCATCGCGTCGAACCTCGCGTCGTCGACGAAGTGGTAGTGCACGCCGTCGACCTCGCCGGGCCGCTGCTTGCGGGTGGTCGCCGAGACCGAGATCCAGATCTCCGGGTGGTTCTCGCGGAGCCAGGACGTCACCGCCCCCTTGCCGACCGCGGTCGGGCCGGCGAGAACCGTCAGCCGGGTCGGCGAACCAACCTCGCTCCGGGCATCGCTCACTGGTCGGGGAACTCTGCCACCAGCGCCGCGACCTGCTTGGCGCCGAGGCCGCGCACGCGCCGGCTCTCCGAGATCTTCAGCCGCTCCATCACCTGGGCGGCACGGACCTTGCCCAGGCCCGGCATCGACTGCAGCAGCTCGCTGACCCGCATCTTGCCGATGACCTCGTTGTTCTCCCCCTCGGCCAGCACCTCGGCGATGGAGGCGCCCGAGTGCTTCAGCCGGTTCTTCACCGCGGCCCGCTCCCGTCGCGACGCCGCAGCCTTCTCCAGGGCCGCCTGGCGTTGTTCGGGGGTGAGCGGTGGCAGTGCCACGGAGGACCTCTTTCAGACTTCTGGAGAGCGCATCGGGTGTGCAGGAGAATCTAAGGCGTGCCGCGCGCTGGCTGCAACGCGGGGGTTTAACCAATCGCGTTAGCTCGCGTGAGAATCAGCCGAACGGCTGATCCGCAGGCCGTTCTACAGGCCCAGCTGGAGCTTGCAGACGTCCTTGGCCTGCTGCTCGATGCCGCTGGCCGCGGTGACGACGTCGTCGTCGGAGAGCTGGTCGGCTGCCTGCGCGATCGCGGTCCGCGCCGCCGCAGACGTCCCGGCCGGCGGCTTGCCGTCGACGAAGTCGCTCGGCTTCAGTCCGGCGGCCTTGATCGCATCGCGCAGCGATTCCAGCGAGGTCGTGAAGGTCTGCCACTCGTCGTCGAGGTCGTCGGGCGACTTCTGCTCGAGCTTCAGGAGCTTCGGGAGGTTGGTGATCAGCGCGACCCCGGTGCCGTCGTCGGCGAAGATCGTCTGGTCGCTCTTCAGCGCGGCGCAGTAGGCGTCCTCGCTGTTGCCACCGCAGCCGGTGGGCAGCAGCACGAGGACCGCTGCCAGGGCCAGGAGACGCGCCTTCACGTACCTCATCGAACCAGGGCGGCGAAGGACGCGGCGGTCGACTCCACAGCCGCCCGCAGCGCAGCGGTGTCCGGGCCGGCCCCGAGGATCTCCCGCGAGCTCGACGGGAGCACCAGGTGCAGGACCCCGTCGAAGATCCGCCGTACGTCGTCCGCGGTGCCTCCCTGGGCGCCGATCCCGGGCACCAGCAGCGGGCCGTTGATGTCCAGGGCGACCGTCGGGTCCTCGATGGTCGCGCCGACCACGGCCCCGAACGACCCCAACGGGGACTCCCCCGTATTCGCGTCCCGGAGCGAGTCCAGCACGGTCTGGGCCACGGTCCGGCCGTCGGCCCCGCTCGCGTGCTGGAACTGCGGGCCCTCGGGGTTGGAGGTCAGCGCCAGCACGAAGACCCCGGCATCGTTCTTGCGTGCGGTCTCGATCATCGGGTCCAGGCTGCCGAAGCCCAGGTAGGGGCTGGCGGTGATCGCGTCGGCCGCGATCGGGGACGACTGGTCCAGGTAGGCGTCGGCGTAGGCCTGGGCGGTCGAGCCGATGTCGCCGCGCTTCACGTCCAGCACGACCAGCGCGCCGGCTTCCCGGCAGATGCGGATGGTCTCCTCCAGCACCGCCACGCCGGCCGCACCGAAGCGCTCGAAGAACGCCGACTGCGGTTTCACGGCAGCGGTCACCGGGCCGAGCGCCTCCGCGGCACCGAGGGCGAAGGAGCGCAGTCCCTCGACCGTCTCCGGCAGGCCCCAGGCGGTGAGCAGGCCGGCGTGCGGGTCGATCCCCGCGCACAGCGGTCCGCGCTCGTCCATGGCGCTGCGCAGCCGTGCTCCGAACGTGCTCATCTCCGCTGCTCCTTCGCGATCGCGGCATTCACCTTCCGGGGCCAGAACGGGCCCTCGTAGATGAACGCGGTGTAGGCCTGGAGCAGGTCCGCCCCGGCCGCCAGACGCTCCACGGCGTCCTCGGCGCTGGCGATGCCGCCCACGCCGATCAGGGTCATGTCCCCCGGCACCTGGCTTCGCAGCAGCCGCAGCACCTCGAGCGAGCGCTTGCGCAGCGGCTCCCCGGAGAGTCCCCCGGCCCCGGCGCGCTCGATCTCGGTCGCCGAGGACGCCAGACCGTCGCGGCTGATCGTGGTGTTGGTGGCGACGATGCCGTCCAGCCCGATGGAGGTCGCCAGGTCCGCCACGGCGAGCACGTCCTCGTCGGAGAGGTCCGGGGCGATCTTGACCAGCAGCGGGACGCGCGCCTCGGTCACCTCGTCCGCCCGGCGGCGTACCGCGGTCAGCAACGGCTCGAGCTTGGCCACCGCCTGCAGGTCGCGCAGGCCCGGGGTGTTGGGCGAGGAGACGTTCACGACCAGGTAGTCGGCGTACGGGGCGAGCAGCGTGGTGCTCTTCTCGTAGTCGCCGATCGCGGCGTCCTCGGGCACCACTTTCGTCTTGCCGATGTTGACCCCGACGACCGGGCCGCGACCCGGCTGCGCCCGCTTGGCGCGCGCCGCGAGCCGCTGGGCGACGACCTCGGCGCCGTCGTTGTTGAAGCCCATCCGGTTGACCACGGCGCGGTCCTGCGGCAGTCGCAGCAACCGCGGCTTCGGGTTGCCCGGCTGCGGCTCCCCGGTCACGGTGCCGATCTCCACGAACCCGAACCCGAGCGCGGCCAGGGCGTCGATCCCGACGGCGTTCTTGTCGAACCCGGCTGCCAGGCCGAGCACGCCGGGGAAGTCCAGGCCCATCGTCCGGACGCCTGCGCGCTTGGGCAGCACCCGCTCGGCCCCCCGCAGGCCGGCACCGGCGGCACGGATGCCCGCGAAGGCGGCGTGGTGGGCCTGCTCCGGGTCGACCCGCGTGAGCACCTTGTCGAAAAGGAACCGGTAGGGACCCGTCATGCGTTGCCTGCCGCCCAGTCCTGCAGCGACCGGACCCCGATCGACCCGGACCGGATCGCCGCGATGCCCTGCACCGCGGCGGCGAGGCCCTGGATGGTGGTGATGCACGGCGTGCCGGTGAGCACCGCGGCCGAGCGGATCTCGTAGCCGTCGATCCGGGAGTCGCCGCCCGCGGTGGAGCCGTGCGGGGTGTTCACGATCAGGTCGATCTCCCCGTCCAGGATCATCTGCACGGTGGTCTTCTCCCCCGACGGCCCGGTGCCCTCGAAGTGCTTGCGCACCACGGTGGCCGCGATCCCGTTGCGGCGCAGCACCTCGGCGGTGCCCTGGGTGGCCAGGATCTCGAAGCCGTAGTCGGCCAGCACCCGCGCCGGGAAGATCATCGTCCGCTTGTCCCGGTTCGCGATCGAGACGAAGACCCGCCCGCTGGTCGGCAGGCTGCCGTACGCCGCGGCCTGCGACTTGCTGAACGCGGTGCCGAAGTCGGCGTCGAAGCCCATCACCTCGCCGGTCGACTTCATCTCCGGCCCGAGGACCGTGTCGACGAAGCTGCCCTCCTTGGTCCGGAAGCGGTTGAACGGCAGCACCGCCTCCTTCACCGCGATCGGGGCGTCGGCCGGCAGCGTGCCGCCGTCCCCCGTCGCCGGAAGGGCGCCGGAGGCCCGGAGCTCGGCGATCGACTCGCCGAGCATCAGCCGGGCGGCCGCCTTGGCCAGCTGGGTGCCCGTCGCCTTGGAGACGAACGGGACCGTGCGGCTGGCCCGCGGATTGGCCTCGAGGACGTAGAGGACGTCGGAGCCCAGCGCGAACTGGATGTTGATCAGCCCGCGTACGCCCACGCCCCGCGCGATCGCCTCGGTGGCCTCGCGGATCCGGCGGATCTCGGAGTCACCCAGCGTGATCGGCGGCAGCGCGCAGGAGGAGTCGCCGGAGTGGATACCGGCCTCCTCGATGTGCTCCATCACGCCGCCGAGGAACAGCTCGGTCCCGTCGTACAGGGCGTCGACATCGATCTCGACCGCGTCGTCGATGAACCGGTCCACCAGGACCGGGCGGTCCGGGCTGATCTCGGTCGCGGCGTGGATGTAGGCCTCGAGCGCGTCGTCGCTGTAGACGATCTGCATCCCCCGGCCGCCGAGCACGTACGACGGCCGCACCAGCACCGGGTAGCCGATCTCGTGGGCGATCGCGAGGGCCTCGTCGAAGGTGACCGCGGTCCCGTGCTTCGGGGCGACCAGGCCTGCCTCGGCGAGGACCCGACCGAACGCGCCCCGCTCCTCCGCGAGGTCGATCGCCTCGGGGCTGGTGCCGACGATCGGGACACCGGCGTCCTGGAGTCCCTGGGCCAGCCCGAGCGGGGTCTGACCGCCGAGGGTCGCGATGACGCCGGCGATCGGGCCGGCCGCCTTCTCCGCCTCGTAGATCTCGAGCACGTCCTCCAGAGTCAGCGGCTCGAAGTAGAGCCGGTCCGAGGTGTCGTAGTCCGTGGAGACCGTCTCCGGGTTGCAGTTGACCATGATGGTCTCGTAGCCGGCCTCGGCGAGCGCCAGCGAGGCGTGTACGCAGGAGTAGTCGAACTCGATGCCCTGGCCGATCCGGTTCGGCCCCGAGCCGAGGATGATGACCGCCTGCTTGCCCTCGGCGCGCTTCTTGACCTCGGTCTCCTCGTCGTAGGAGGAGTAGTAGTACGGCGTCTCCGCGGCGAACTCGGCCGCGCAGGTGTCGACGGTCTTGAAGACGGGGCGGACCCCGGCCGCGAGCCGGGCGGCCCGGACCTCGGCCTCGGTGAGGCCACGCAGCTGGCCCACCTGGGCGTCGGAGAACCCGTGCCGCTTCGCCAGCCGCAGCACCCGGGCGTCGAGGGCCTCGGCGGCGCCGACCTCGTCCGCGACCTCCTTGATCAGGAACAGCTGGTCGACGAACCAGGGGTCGATCTTCGTGGCGTCGTGGATCTCCTGCTGCGTGGCACCGGCGCGGACCGCCTGCATCAGCTTCTGCACGCGGCCGTCATGCGGCACCGCGATGGCCTCGAGCAGCGCACCCTTGTCACCGGGCTCGCCGGCCCACACGAACGGCGCAGCCTTGTTCTCCAGCGAGCGCAGCGCCTTGTTGAACGCCTCGGTGAAGTTGCGCCCGATCGCCATCGCCTCGCCCACCGACTTCATGTGCGTGGTGAGCACGGGGTCGGCGGTCGGGAACTTCTCGAAGGCGAACCGCGGCACCTTGACCACGACGTAGTCGAGCGTCGGCTCGAAGGAGGCCGGGGTCTCCGCGGTGATGTCGTTCGGGATCTCGTCGAGGGTGTAGCCCACGGCCACCTTGGCGGCGATCTTGGCGATCGGGAAGCCGGTCGCCTTCGAGGCCAGCGCGCTGGACCGGGAGACCCGCGGGTTCATCTCGATCACGATCACGCGGCCGTCGGCCGGGTTGACGGCGTACTGGATGTTGCAGCCGCCGGTGTCGACGCCGACCTCGCGGATGATCCCGATGGCCAGGTCGCGCAGGTGCTGGTACTCGCGGTCGGTCAGCGTGAGCGCCGGGGCGACGGTGATCGAGTCACCGGTGTGCACGCCCATCGGGTCGAAGTTCTCGATCGAGCAGATGATCACGACGTTGTCGGCCTTGTCGCGCATCACCTCCAGCTCGTACTCCTTCCAGCCGATGATCGACTCCTCGATGAGGACCTCGGTGGTCGGGCTGGCGGACAGGCCGGCACCGGCGATCCGGTGCAGGTCGGTCTCGTCGTAGGCGATGCCGGAGCCGAGGCCGCCCATGGTGAAGGAGGGGCGCACCACGACCGGGTAGCCGAGCTCGACGACCGCCTTCTCGACGTCGTCCATCGAGTGGCAGACGAAGCTGCGGGCGACCTCACCGCCGACCTTGTTCACGATGGCGTTGAACAGCTCGCGGTTCTCGCCGCGGTGGATGGCCTCGAAGCTGGCGCCGATCATCTCGACGTCGTACTTCTCGAGTACGCCGTTCTCGTGCAGCGCGATCGCGGTGTTCAGCGCCGTCTGGCCGCCCAGGGTCGGCAGCACCGCGTCCGGACGCTCCTTGGCGATCACCTTCTCGACGAACTCGGGCGTGATCGGCTCGACGTACGTCGCGTCGGCGAACTCCGGGTCGGTCATGATCGTGGCCGGGTTGGAGTTCACCAGGATGACCCGGATGCCCTCCTCCTTGAGCACCCGGCAGGCCTGGGTGCCCGAGTAGTCGAACTCGCAGGCCTGGCCGATGACGATCGGCCCGGAGCCGATCACCAGGATGGACTTGATGTCGTCGCGCTTCGGCACGTCAGGCCTTCCGGTCGTTCATGAGGGTCAGGAAACGGTCGAACAGGTAGGCCGCATCGTGCGGACCCGCCGCTGCTTCCGGGTGGTACTGGACCGAGAAGGACTTCAGCGCGCCCTCCCCGTCGCGGAGCTCCAGGCCCTCGACCACGTCGTCGTTCAGGCAGACGTGGCTCACCGTCACCTCGCCGTACGGCGTGGAGGTGCTGCCCTCCAGCGGTGCGTCCACGGCGAACCCGTGATTGTGGGCGGTGACCTCGACCTTGCCGGTGGTGCGGTCCATCACCGGCTGGTTGATGCCGCGGTGGCCGTACTTGAGCTTGTAGGTGCCGAAGCCGAGCGCCCGGCCGAAGAGCTGGTTGCCGAAGCAGATCCCGAAGTACGGCAGGTCCCGACCGAGCGCCTCCTTCAGGAGCTCGACCTGGCCGGTCGTGGCCGCCGGGTCACCGGGGCCGTTGGAGAAGAACAGCCCGTCGGGGTTGACCGCCAGCACGTCCTCGATGGTCGCGGTCGAGGGCAGCACGTGCACCTCGATGCCCCGCTCGCTCATCATCCGCGGGGTGTTGGCCTTGATGCCGAGGTCGACCGCGGCGACCGTGGCGACCTTCTCGCCGATCGCCGGGACCACGTAGGCCTCGGAGGTGGTGACCTCGTCGGAGAGCTCGGCGCCGGTCATCTCCGCACTCGCCAGCACCCGCTCGAGGAGTGCCTTCGGGTCGGTCTCGGTGCTGGAGATGCCCACCCGCATCGCCCCGCGCTCGCGCAGGTGCCGGGTCAGCGCGCGGGTGTCGATCCCGCTGATGCCGACGACGCCCTGCTCCTTGAGCTCGGCGTCCAGGCTGCGCACCGAGCGCCAGTTCGACGGGACCCGGGCAGGGTCGCGCACCACGTAGCCGCTGACCCAGATCCGGCGGGACTCCGGGTCCTCGTCGTTCATGCCGGTGTTGCCGATGTGCGGCGCGGTCATCACCACGACCTGCCGGTGGTACGACGGGTCGGTGAGCGTCTCCTGGTACCCGGACATGCCGGTCGAGAACACCGCCTCGCCGAAGGTTTCCCCCTCGGCGCCGTAGGTCTCGCCCCGGAAGGTCCGTCCGTCCTCGAGGACGAGGATGGCCTCAGTCATTGCTCTCCCCTGCTTTGCCGTTGGTGTTGGTTCTCACGAGCTTCGAGATGGTCCTGACCCACGCGCCGACCTCGGGCTGGGCGGGACCGGTGTTCTTGCCGAGCTGGGCCTTGGCCACGTCGCGCACGCTCTTGGCGGCGTCGAGGCGGAACCCGGTCTCCCAGTCGCGGCCGTCGTGCTGCCAGCGGATCACCAGCAGGTCGGGCACCGGTTTGCCGCCGAACTGCCGGTCGCCGCGCGCTCCGCGCAGTGCCTCGGTACGGATCCGGAACGACCCCGCGATGCGGACCACGTCGATGGCCTCGGCGGACAACGACAGCCGCGCCGCGCTGCGGGCCGACAGGCTGTGCCCGATGACCCGGCGCCCGTCCGCATCCAGGGTGCCGAGGTAACGAGCGCTCGCCTGCAGCTTCGCCGGCGGCAGGTCGGCGATCGGCGGGATCGGCACCAGCTCCGCTATCCCGTCCGAGGCTCGCTTGAACAGACCCACGTCAGGCCAGCTTCCCGTCCAGGACGGTCGGCCGTCCCCGCAGGAAGGTCGCCACCACGCGGCCGGGCAGCTCCATGCCGGCGTACGGGGTGTTGCGCGAGAGCGAGGCCATCTCGCTGGCCTCCACGGTCCGGGTCACCGCCGGGTCGTAGAGCACGACGTTGGCCGGCTCGCCCTCGGCCAGCGGGCGGCCGTGATCCTCGAGCCGACCGATCCGGGCCGGCGCGTAGGACATCCGCTCGGCCACGTCGGCCCAGGTGAGCGCTCCGGTGTCGACCATCGTGGCCTGCACGATCGAGAGCGCGGTCTCCAGGCCGAGCATCCCGAAGGCGGCGGCCTGCCACTCGCAGTCCTTGTCCTCGTGCGGGTGCGGGGCGTGGTCGGTGGCGACGATGTCGATGGTGCCGTCGGCCAGACCGGCGCGCACCGCCTCGACGTCGGCCGCGGTCCGCAGCGGCGGGTTGACCTTGTAGATCGGGTCGTACGTCGCGGCCAGCTCGTCGGTCAGCAGCAGGTGGTGCGGGCAGGCTTCCGCGGTGACGTTCCAGCCCTTCGACTTGGCCCACCGGACGATCTCGACCGAGCCGGCGGTGGACAGGTGGCAGACGTGCAGCCGGGATCCGACGTGGGCGGCGAGCAGGCAGTCGCGGGCGATGATCGCCTCCTCGGCGACTGCGGGCCAGCCGCGCAGGCCGAGCCGGCCGGAGAGCTCGCCCTCGTTCATCTGGGCATCCTCGGTCAGCCGGGGCTCCTGGGCGTGCTGGGCGACGACGCCGTCGAACGCCTTGACGTACTCCAAAGCTCTCCGCATCAGCACCGGGTCCGCGACGCACTTGCCGTCGTCGGAGAACACCCGCACCCGGGCGGCGGAGTCCGCCATCGCGCCGAGCTCGGCGAGCTGCTCGCCCTTGAGGCCGACGGTGACCGCACCGACCGGGAAGACGTCGCAGTGACCGGCCTCGCGGCCGAGCCGCCAGACCTGCTCCACGACGCCGGCGGTGTCGGCGACCGGGTCGGTGTTCGCCATCGCGTGCACGGCGGTGAAGCCGCCGAGCGCCGCGGCCTGGGTGCCGGTGTCGACGGTCTCGGCGTCCTCGCGGCCCGGCTCACGCAGGTGGGTGTGCAGGTCGACCAGCCCGGGCAGGGCGATCAGGCCGGTGGCATCGATGACCTCGACCTCGGGCGCGATCGCGTCGGCCACCGCGAGGTCGCTGCCGATCGCGAAGATCCGGCCGTCCTCGAGGTAGATGTCGGTCGCCTCGCCACCCAGGATCCGGGCCTTCTTCAGCAGGTAGCGGCTCACGCGTTGTTCTCCTCGTCGCCTTCGTTGGTTGAGCTCGTCGAAACCGCCGGCTCGGAGCCGCCCAGCAGCAGGTACAGGACGGCCATCCGGACGGCGACACCGTTGGTGACCTGCTCGACGATCACCGAGCGCTCGGAGTCGGCGACGTCGGCGGTGATCTCCATGCCGCGGATCATCGGGCCGGGGTGCATCACGATGGTGTGGTCCTGGAGGGCGCCCATCCGGCGGGCGTCCAGGCCGTAGCGGCGCGAGTACTCGCGCACGCTCGGGAAGTAGGAGGCGTTCATCCGCTCGCGCTGGACCCGCAGCATCATCACCGCGTCGGCCTTCGGCAGCACAGCGTCCAGGTCGTAGGAGGTCTGCACGCCCCAGGTCTCCACCCCGAGCGGGAACAGCGTCGGCGGCGCGACCAGGGTGACCTCGGCGCCGAGCGTCTGCAGCAGCAGCGCGTTGGAGCGCGCCACCCGGCTGTGCAGCACGTCGCCGACGATGGCGATCCGGCGGCCGTCCAGGTCGCCGAGGTGGCGCGTCATGGTGAAGGCGTCGAGCAGCGCCTGCGTCGGGTGCTCGTGGGTGCCGTCCCCGGCGTTGACCACGCTCGAGGTCGACCAGCCGGCGTTCGCCAGGTTGTGCGGGGCCCCGGAGGCCCAGTGCCGGACGACGACCGCGTCCGCGCCCATCGCCTCGAGAGTGAGCGCCGTGTCCTTCAGGGACTCGCCCTTGGACAGCGAGGAGCCCTTGGCGGCGAAGTTGATCACGTCGGCAGACAGGCGCTTGGCAGCCGCCTCGAAGGACATCCGGGTCCGGGTGGAGTCCTCGAAGAACATGTTCACGACCGTGCGGCCGCGCAGGGCGGGCAGCTTCTTGATCGGCCGGTCGGCCAGCGCCCGCATCTCCGCGGCGGTGGCCAGGACCAGCTCCGCGTCGTCACGGGTCAGGTCGCCCGCACTGAGCAGGTGCTTCTTCATCGGATCGTCACCGCGTCCTCCCCGTCGTACTCGCCGAGCCGGACGGCGACCTTCTCGGCCGTCGAGGTCGGCAGGTTCTTGCCCACGAAGTCCGCCCGGATCGGCAGCTCCCGGTGACCGCGGTCGACCAGGACCGCGAGCTGGACCGCGCGCGGGCGGCCGATGTCGTTGAGCGCGTCCAGCGCCGAGCGGATCGTGCGGCCGGAGTACAGGACGTCGTCGACCAGCACCACGACCTTGTCGTCGATGCCGCCGGCCGGGATCTCGGTCGGTGAGAGCGTCCGGGCCGGACGCATCCGCAGGTCGTCGCGGTACATGGTGATGTCCAGCGAGCCGACCGGCACCTCGGCGCCCTCGACCTCGGACATCTTCGCGGCGACCCGCTGCGCGAGGTGGACCCCGCGACTCGGGATGCCGAGCAGGACGAGGTCCTGGGATCCCTTGTTGCGCTCGAGGATCTCGTGGGAGATGCGCGACAGTGCCCGGGAGATGTCACGGGCGTCCAGGACGGTGCGTCCCTCGCTGGAACCCGGGGCAGAAGCCTCGTCGGGCAGCGCAGGCTGGGTAGGCGGCATCGCGCCTGACCTCCTTCTCCGCCTCACAGGACGGCTCGTTAAAGGATGTCGAACTCGGGTCCCACCCTAGCAGCCTCCGGGGACGCCGACAGCGGCGGCACCAGCCCTCGGACCGGTGCCGCCGCTGTCGTGACGGACTCAGGCGGTGACCACCCAGCGACCGCGGTTGCCGCCGGCCGCGACGTACGCGAAGGCCGTCGCGTGGTCCTCGATCGGGACCGATCCGGCCACCCGGACCGTCAGCTCACCGGTCGCGGCCTGCTCCAGCAGACCGGCCAGCGCGGCGCCGTCGGGCACCACCCCGACGGCGGTGACGGTGCGGCCCTCGGTGGCCTCCAGCGGCAACGACGGCTGGACGCCCACGAACAGGCCACCGGGTCGGACGGCCGTGAGGGCGGGCTCCTGGAGCGCCGCGGCGTCGAAGACCACGTCGTAGGTCGCATCCAGGTCGGTGACCAGCTTGGCGCCGCGGGCGGTCACGAACTCCGCATCGGCGTCCCGAGCCAGTCCGCTGAGCTCCCAGCCGGCGCCGGCGAGCAGCTCGAGGGCGAACCCGCCGACCGCACCGGCAGCACCGGTCACCAGCAGGGACCGACCCTCAGCGGGACCGAGCAGCCGGATCGCCTGCTGGGCGGTGAGCGCGTTGAGCCCGACCGAGGCGGCGTCGACGTCGCTCAAGCCGCTCGGCACCAGCGCCAGGTCGTCGGCCGGCACCAGGGCGTGGTCGGCGAGACCGCCGAGCGGGACGTTGATGGCCGGGAAGAGTCCGGAGACCCGGTCGCCGACCGCGAACGCGGTGACCCCGGAGCCGACGGCCTCCACGGTGCCGGCCAGGTCCCAGCCGAGACCGATCGGCCGGTCGTGGGTGATGACGCCGATCTGGTGGAACACGCCCGCGGTGAGCACGACGTCGATCGGGTTGACGGTCGCGGCGTGGACCCGCACCAGCACCTGGTCGGTGCCCGGCTGCGGGGTCGGGACCTCGGTGAGCTCGGTGGAGCCGTTGCCGAGGGTGGTGATCGCCTTCATGGTGTTCTCCTTGGTTCTGAGGGGTAGTAACTTCATCTTGGATGGGTTACTCTCTTTTGGTAAGTACGTACTTGGAAGTGCGTCAGGTACCCCGAGGAGAGCCATGCCGACGATGACCGCCGAGCGCCGCCGGGCGGAGGCCAAGCGCGAGTACGACGCGTTCATGGCTGACTGCCCCAGCCGCAAGCTGCTGGACCGGATCAGCGACAAGTGGGTCGCGCTGGCGCTCGCCAGCCTCTCCGAGGGACCGCAGCGCTACTCCGAGCTCAGCCGCCGCCTGGCCGGGGTGAGCCAGAAGATGCTCACCCAGACGCTGCGCACCCTGGAGCGCGACGGCCTGGTCTTCCGGGTCGTCACGCCGTCGGTCCCGGTCCGGGTCGACTACGAGCTCACCGACCTCGGGCACTCGCTCCAGGAGACGATGCTGGTGCTCAAGGCGTGGGCCGAGGAGCACATGGACCAGGTCGAGGCAGCCCGCACGGCGTACGACGCGGCGGTCTGACCGCCCACGAAACCCCTCCGCGCCCCTACGATGGCGCCTGCACCCGTCGGAGGGAGGTTCTGTGGTCAAGCTGCTCAGCCCCGTGGACAGCATGTTCGTCCGGATGGAGACCTCGCGCGCTCCCCTGCACATCGGCTGCGGCGCGATCTTCGAGCTTCCCGAGGGCGCCGGCCCCGGGTTCGTCCGTGACCTGCACCAGGCTTTCGCCCAGCTCGACTGGGTGCCCTTCCCCTACGACAGCGTGGTCGACCACGGCCCGGCCAACGCACTCTCCCGCTGGGTCAAGACCCGGCCCGACCCGTCGTACCACGTCCGGCTCTCGGCGCTGCCGAGCCCGGGCAACGACGCCCAGCTCGGCCAGCTGATCGAACGGCTGCACTCGAACCCGCTCGACCTGTCCAAGCCGCTGTGGGAGGCGCACGTCATCGAGGGGCTGGAAGGCAACCGCTTCGCCTTCTACTTCAAGGCCCACCACGGGGCGACCGACGGCCTCGGTGCGATGCGCACGATCAAGCAGTGGCTGAGCACCGACCCGAACGGTCTCGGCGGTCCCGGAGGCGAGGACGCCCCGGACAAGAAGGAGCTCGAGAAGGCGGACCGCGCGGCGATCCGCGTCGCACGCGGGATCGTCTCCAGCCTCGGTGCCACCGGCGAGATGGCCGGCAAGGTGCTCGAGATGGCGATGGGCGCGAACAGCGCCGTCCTCGGAGCCCTGCGCACCCCCCGCACCCCCTTCAACAAGCGGGTCACCCGGAACCGGCGCATCGCCAAGGCCGAGCTGGACCTCGGCCGGATGCGGGCGATCGCGAAGGCGACCGACACCACCGTGAACGATGTCGTGCTCACTGCCCTGGCCGGGTCGGTTCGCCGCTACCTCGCCGAGCAGGAGCAGCTCCCGAAGCGCTCGCTGACCGCCTCGGTCCCGGTCGGCATCGACCGCGACGAGGAGACCATCAACGCGGCCGCCGGGTTCGTGTGCCCGCTCGGCACCGACATCGAGGACCCGGTGGAGCGGCTGCGCCGGATCAACGCGGTGACCTCGCGCGGCAAGAAGGAGCTGGTCGCCCTCTCCCCCAGCGCGCTGCAGCAGTTCACGCTGGCCGGGCTGCTGCCGATCGCCTTCTCGCAGAAGGTCGTCACGGCGCCGCCGCTGTTCAACTTCGTGGTCTCGAACCTGGTCCTGTCCAAGGAGCCGCTCTACCTGGCCGGCGCGAAGCTGGTCAGCATGGTGCCGGTCTCGTTCCTCTCCGACGGCTACGGCCTCAACGTCACCCTGATCGGGTACGGCGACAAGGTGACGCTCGGGTTCGTCGGGTGCCGCGACACCATCCCGCACCTGCAGCGCCTGGCGATCTACACCCACGACGCGCTCGACGACCTCGAGAAGGCCGCCGGCTGAGTCAGAGCAGCGCGCGCAGCACCGGCAGCAGCGAGCGGTAGTACGTCGGGTAGGCGAAGTGCATCTCGGCCAGGGCCGCGATCGGGACCTCGCCCTGGATCGCGGTCTGGATCAGCGCGACGATCTCGCCGCCGGTGCTCGCTGCGACACAGCCACCCACGAGGACGCCCCGCGCGCGGTCGGCGACCAGCTTGACCATGCCCGGCTCCTCGGCGAGCCAGCCCCGGGTGCCCAGGTCACCGGTGGCGACCACGACGTCGATGCCCTGCTCGCGCGCCTTCGCCTCCGAGAGCCCGACCGACCCGATCTCCGGGGTCGTGAAGGTCGCCCGCGCCACGGCCCGGTAGTCGGCCCAGGGACCGTCGCTGTTCGTGAGGTCCCGGACCACGATGTCGGCCTGGTACATCGAGACGTGCGTGAAGGCTCCCTTGCCGGTGATGTCGCCGATCGCCCAGACACCGTCCGCGACCCGCATCCGCTCGTCGGGCTCGAGCACCCGGGCCATCGGATCCAGCCCGACGTGCTCCAGGCCGAGGTCACCGAGGTTGTTGCGTCGCCCGGCGGCGACCAGCAGCCGGTCGGCCTCGACGGTGCGGTCCTCCTCCAGCGCGATGCTGAACCGGTCGTCGGCGTGGGTCACCGAGTCGATGTGCACGCCGGTCAGGACCTCGATCCCGGCGTCGCGGAACGCCTTCGTGAGCACCTCGGAGGCTTCCGGCTCCTCGGGGGCGATGATCCGGTCGGCAACCTCGATCACGGTGACCCGGACGCCGAAGGACGCCATCACCTGCGCCAGCTCGCAGCCGATCGGGCCACCCCCGATGACGGCCAGCGACTCCGGCAGCTCGGTGGCGCGGACGATCTCCCGGTTCGTCCAGTACGGCGTGTCCGCCAGGCCCTGCACCGGCGGGGCCGAGGGCGTGGTGCCGGTGTTCAGCACGATCCCCCGGCGAGCCACGTACGAGGCTTCCCCGACCGCCACGGTACGCGGGGCGGTGATCCGTCCGCGGCCACGCACGAACGTCGCACCGGCAGCGACCAGCCGGTCCACCGCCACCTGGTCGTCCCAGTCGTCGGTGGCCTCGTCGCGGATCCGGGCCGCGACCGGCGACCAGTCGGGCGTGGCCGTGGCGGTGCCGGCGAGCTGGTTCACCCGCGCTGACTCCTGGAGCGTGCGTGCGGCGGTGATCATCATCTTCGACGGGACGCACCCGAAGTAGGGGCACTCGCCTCCGACCAGGCGCTCGTCGACGGCCACCACCTCCAGCCCGGCCTTCGCCAGGCTCGCGGCGGCGTGCTCACCACCGGGCCCGAGACCGATCACCACGACATCGCACTCGACCGCATCGCTCATGCGTCCAGCCAAGCAGGCGCCGGAAGCCGCGACCACCCCCGGAGATGACGAAGGTCTCACGAACGCCGCGTAAGGACGTCGGTCCCCGGGCCTCAGGTACTCAGACCCTGTCCGTACCGCGAAGGACCCGCGTGCACCCCTCCGACCGTCAGCGCCGTGCGATCGCGCTCGCCGCCTTCCTGTTCACGACCGGTGGCCAGGCGGTGCTCGTGCTCCTGCCGGCCCACCTCGTGCTCGACCTCGGCCTGGCACCGGCGGCGTACGGGGCGCTGGGGGCCGTCGCCGTCGACACGTCCGTGATCGCACTGGCAGTCGGTCGGTACCTGGCGGGGCGGACGCCCGGCCGCCTGGGCCTCGTCAGCGGCGGGGCCTCCGTCGCCGTGGTCTCGGCGGTGCTGCTCCTCCACTGCACGCAGGCGGCCCCGCTGATGGCCGTGCTGCTGGTCGGGACGGCGGCGCTCGGTCTGTGCCATCCGGCCTGGCGCGCCCTGACCGAGGTCTCCGGGGCCGCGGACGCAGCCGGCACCGCCCGCCGCACCGGCCTCGTCCTCGGTCAGCTCGTCGCCCTGGTCGCCGCGCTGCTGGACGAGGTGCCGGGGGGCATCGTGGCCGGCTCCTGCGCGGGACTGCTCGGCGTCGTGGTCCTCGCGCTGGTCGTCGAGGACCGACGTGCGCCGTTGGCACCCCGTCGTTCCGCCACGCTTGCCCGGGCACGCGCATCCCTGGAGCACGCCGCTGTTCGTCAGGCGGCCTGGTACGGCCTCGCGGCTGGATCGTGCCTGGGTTGCGGCGCCGTCGCTGTGGCCGCCATGCCCGGAGCTGACCCGCTCGCCCTGACCGCCACGTCCGGGCTCGCGACCGCGGTCCTGGTGGTGACCGGAAAGGTGCTGGCCACGCGATCCACCCGGGCGATCCGTGACGACCTCGCCGAGGCCGCACGGTCCGTTGTCAGCCACGCCCTGCTGGTCGGCGCAGCGGCCGCAGCGCTGGTCATCGGCCTGGCAGTGCAGTGCCGGTGAGGCTCAGCGCGTGAGGTTCAGTGCGTGAGGTTCAGCGGCGGGCGACGCTGGCGAGCACGCCGTTCACGAACGCGGGCGACTCGTCGGTCGACAGGTCGCGCACCAGGTTCAGCGCCTCGCTGATCGCGACCGCGTCCGGGACGTCGTCGACGAACAGGATCTCGTAGGCCGCCAGGCGCAGCACGTTGCGGTCCACCGCCGGCATCCGGTCCAGCGACCAGCCCTGGGCGTTGTCGGCGATCAGCGCATCCAGCTCGTCGCGCTTCTCCTCGACGCCGCGGACCAGCTCGCCGGTGTACTCGTTCGCCGGCGCCTCACCGGCATCGAGCAGCTCGACCGCCGAGAGGCCCTGCGCCTCCGCCGCGAAGATCAGGTCGAGGGCGCGCTTGCGGGCCTTGGAACGTGCGCTCATTAGCCCTTCACGCGACCCAGGTACGAGGAGTCCCGGGTGTCGACCTTGATCTTCTCGCCCTGGTTGATGAACAGCGGGACCTGGATCTCGTGACCGGTCTCCAGGGTGGCCGGCTTGGTGCGACCGGTGGCGCTGTCACCGGCCAGGCCCGGCTCGGTGAAGGTGATCTCGAGCTCGACCGAGGCCGGGAGCTCGATAAACAGCACGCGGCCGTCGTTGGTGGCGACGATCGCCTCCTGGTTCTCCAGCATGAAGTTCTTGGCGTCGCCGACCAGCTCAGGGCTGACCTCGGTCTGCTCGTAGGAGCTGGTGTCCATGAAGACGTAGTTGCTGCCGTCGTTGTACAGGTACTGCATCGTCCGCTTGTCGACGTTCGCGGTCTCGACCTTGGTGCCGGCGTTGAAGGTCTTGTCGACGTTCTTGCCGGACTCGACGTTGCGCAGCTTGGTGCGGACAAACGCCGGGCCCTTGCCGGGCTTGACGTGCTGGAACTCGGTCACCTGCCACAGCTGGCCTTCGATGTTGAGAACCATGCCGTTCTTGAGGTCGTTCGTCGTTGCCATGCGCGCAGGAACCTTGTCGTGTCTCGGGATGTTGTCGGTGGGTCGGGCGCTCACGGGGAGCAGGCCGACGGGAGAGTCTAGCCCGACCGCGATGCCTGGTCAGGTGCGGGCCAGGTGCTCCAGGGCCATCCGGTAGCCGTCGATGCCGTAGCCCGCGATCACCGCGGCGGCGTGCGGGGTGACCACCGAGGTGTGCCGGAAGACCTCCGGGCGCTTCTCCGGGTCGGAGATGTGCACCTCGACCAGCGGCGCGACCAGCTGCCCGCAGGCGTCGAAGATCGCGTAGGAGTAGTGCGTCCAGGCTGCCGCGTTCAGCACCACCGGGTTCTCGTTGTCCGCGGCGTCGTTGAGCCAGTCCAGCAGCTCGCCCTCGTGGTTGGTCTGACGCACCTCGACCTCCAGGCCGAGGTCCTGGCCCCAGCCGACGCAGAGGTCGGCAAGCTCGGAGAAGGTCGTGTAGCCGTAGATCTCCGGCTGCCGGCGACCCAGGCGCCCCAGGTTCGGGCCGTTCAGGACGAGGACCTTGTTCATCGCACACCCGCCAGGTGCTCGTACGCCGCCCGCAGGTGCTCCTCGGAGGGGTCGGCGAGGATCGCCGGCTGCGCGAGACCGTCCAGAACCACGAACCGCAGGTGCGACCCGCGGGACTTCTTGTCCACCCGCATGGTGGCCAGCAGGGTCTCGAAGGCGGCCTGGTCGAACCGGGTCGGCAGGCCGACCGCCTCCAGCGCGCTCGCGTGCCGGGCGGCCAGCTCGTCGTCGGTGCGACCCGAGAGCCGGGCCAGCTCGGCCACGTAGACCATGCCGAGAGCGACCGCCTCGCCGTGCCGGATGCGGTAGTCGGTGGCCTTCTCGATCGCGTGCGCCATCGTGTGGCCGTAGTTGAGCACCTCGCGGCCGGGGTGGCCGCCGCTGCCGCCGGTCTCCTTGAGGTCGTCGACCACCACGGCGATCTTGACCGCGATGGCCCGCTCGACCAGCTCCCGCAGCTCCGCCGAGCGGGGCTCGAGCGCGTCGGCGGGGTTCTTCTCGATCAGTTCGAGGATGGCCGGGTCGGCGATGAAACCGCACTTGACCACCTCGCCCAGGCCGGCGATCAGCTCCGGCTCGGCCAGCGTGCCCAGGACGTCGAGGTCGCAGACCACGCCGGCCGGCTCGTGGAACGAACCGACCAGGTTCTTCCCGGCACCGGTGTTCATCCCGGTCTTGCCGCCGACCGCCGCGTCGACCATCGCGAGCAGGGTCGTCGGCACGTGCACGACCGGGACGCCGCGCAGCCAGGTCGCGGCGATGAACCCGCCCATGTCGGTGGTGGCCCCGCCGCCGACGGTCACGACCGCGTCCGAGCGGGTGAACCCGGCGGCACCGAGCTGCTCCCACGCCTCGAGCGCGACGCCGCCGGTCTTGGCGACCTCGCCGTCGGGGAGCACGATCCGGAGCACGTCGTAGGCGTCCAGCCCGGCGATGACCTTGTCGGCCAGGTGCACCAGCGGCTCCGGGTAGCAGACCGCGACCCTCTCGGGGCGGTCGCCGATCATCCGGGCGACCTCGCCGAGCACGCCGTGCCCGACGACCACGTCGTAGGGGGACGCGCCGGCCACGTGCATCCGGGTCTCGCTACCGGTCATGGGCATGACCACCATCCTGCACCAGCGCGAGCACCCGGTCAGCAACCTCGGCGGCGCTGAGGCCGTCGGTGGGCACGGTGTGGCGGGCGACCGAGGTGTAGATCGGGGTGCGCTCGTCGAGCAGCTGCCTGATCCGGCCGCGCACGTTGCCGAGCAGCAGGGGCCGGGAAACTCCCAGCCCGACGCGGGAGGCCGCATCCGAGAGACCGACCTCCAGGAAGACGACCTCGTGCGCCGCCAGCAGCTCCCGCGTGTCCGGGTCCAGCACGGCACCACCGCCGAGGGCGAGCACGCCGTCGTGGCTCTCCAGGGCACGAGCCACCGCGGCACGCTCCAGCGCGCGGAAGTGCGCCTCGCCGTCATCGACGAAGATCTCCGCGACCGGCTTCCCGACCTCGTCCTCGACAAGCTGGTCCGTGTCGGCGAACCCGACGCCGAGCGCAGCGGCGACCAGGCCGCCGACCGTCGTCTTGCCGGCACCCATGGACCCGATCAGGACCACGCGTGGCCCCGCGGTGGTCACGAGTACCTCAGCGAGCCCAGGTAGCTCTCGAGGTTGCGCTTGGTCTCGCCGAGCGAGTCCCCGCCGAACTTCTCCAGCACCGCATCGGCGATCACGAGGGCGACCATCGCCTCGGCCACGATGCCCGCCGCCGGGACGGCGCAGACGTCGGAACGCTGGTGGTGGGCCACCGTTGCCTCACCGGTGGCGACATCGACCGTGCGCAGGGCCCGCGGAACGGTCGCGATCGGCTTCATCGCCGCACGCACCCGCAGGGTCTCGCCGGTCGACATGCCGCCCTCGGTCCCACCCGAGCGGCCCGAGACCCGGCGCAGGTGCCCGTCCTCGGTGACGATCTCGTCGTGGGCCAGCGAACCCGGGGTCGCGGCGAGCTCGAAGCCGTCGCCGACCTCGACGCCCTTGATCGCCTGGATGCCCATCAGCGCGCCGGCGAGGCGGGAGTCCAGGCGGCGGTCCCAGTGCACGTGCGAGCCGAGGCCCGGCGGCAGACCGTGCACGACCACCTCGACGACGCCGCCCAGGGTGTCGCCGTCCTCGTGCGCCTGGTCGATCCGGGCCACCATGGCGGCCGAGGCGTCCGGGTCGAGGCAGCGCACCGGGTCCTCGTCGAGGCGCGGGGTGTCGCCGGGCTGCGGGACCGACCCTGCCGGAGCCGGTACGCCGCCGAGCTCGACGACGTGGGAGAGCACGGTGATCCCGCCGACCTGCTCCAGGAAGTTCGTGGCCACCCGTCCGAGCGCCACGCGTGCGGCGGTCTCGCGGGCGGAGGCGCGCTCGAGGATCGGCCGGGCCTCGCCGAAGTCGTACTTCTGCATGCCGGCGAGGTCGGCGTGCCCCGGGCGCGGACGGGTCAGCGCGGCGTTGCGGCCGGTCTCCTTCAGCAGGGACGGGTCGACCGGGTCGGCCGACATCACGGTCTCCCACTTCGGCCACTCGGTGTTGCCGATCTGGATCGCGACCGGGCCGCCCTGGGACAGACCGTGCCGGACACCGCCGGTGATCGTCACCTCGTCCTGCTCGAACTTCATCCGCGCTCCGCGGCCGTAGCCGAGCCGCCGACGCGCGAGCGCGTCAGCGATGTCGTCCGAGGTCACCTGCACGTGCGCAGGCAGGCCTTCGAGGATCGCAGCGAGTGAGGGGCCGTGGGACTCCCCCGCGGTCAGCCAACGGAGCATGGCGTGAGTCTTTCACGCGGGCGCACCTGGTTTCCCGCGTGGCCTAGTAGCCGAGACTGCTCGCGACCCACGGACCGAAGGCGATCCCGGTGACCGCGCCGACGAGCAGGAACGGTCCGAACGGGACCCGCGCCTTGAGCCGGGACTTGTCCCGCAGCACCGCGGCGAGCACCAGTCCGGGGACGGTGAACTCCAGGAACGCGGCGTAGACACCGATGACCACCTCGGACCAGCCGAGGTAGCCGAGCACGAAGCCGAGCAGCGCGGCCAGCCGGACGTCTCCGAAGCCCATGCCCGAGGAGCGGAACCACCACAGCACCCAGAAGATGCTGCGGACGACGACCAGCCCGATGAACGCCCGGACCAGGGCGTGGCGGTCGTCCTGGGCGATGGCCACCACGGTCCCGAGCACGATGGCGACGCCGGTGGCGGGGAGCACCAGCCGGGTCGGCAGCAGGCGGGTCCGCGCGTCGATCACGGCCAGGGCGATCCCGACGCCGATCAGCGGCAGCGCCAGCAGCAGCGTCCACTCCCGGCCGAGCGCCAGACCGAGGACGGCACCGACGACCGCCCCTGCCAGCACCGCTCGGATGGTCAGGCCCGGCGCGTCGGCCAGGTCGGCGTACAGGATCTTGGGGGGCGGCGGCTCGGCAGGCTCCGGCACCTCGGCCGCCACGTCGTCGCTGTCCGGCTCCTGCTCAGGCTCGGGTTCGGGTTCGGGCTCGGGCAGCTGTCCGATCAGCGGTCGCACGGTCAGGCCGCCGAGGCCACCCGAGGCCAACCCGATGATCCCGGCCTGGATCGTCTCGGCGTCCCACGTCATCGCGGGGACCGTGCCGCCAGGGCGCCCTCGCCGGCAGCACGCATCGCGGCCGTCGGGGCGGTCATCGTGGTCATCAGGTTCACCTGGAGCGCGGCCTGGTTGATCAGCAGGTCGAGCCCGCTGATCAGGATCCGGCCGGAGACCAGGGCACGGGCGGCGAGCGGTGTCGGCCACGGGTCGTAGGTGACCTCGAAGACCACCGGGCACGGGTCGGCGCTGTGCACCAGCCAGTCCGTCTGCGCGGCGGCCGGGATCGTGGAGACGACGAGGTCGACCGCGCCGACCGGGTCGCCGAGGGTGCCGACCTGGATCTCGGGGCCGTTCTCGGCGCGGGCGACGACCTCGATGGTCTCCACCGCGCGCGACGGCTCGCGCACGAGCAGCCGGGCGTTCTCGCAGCCGAGCTCACCCAGGGCCAGCAGCATCGAGGCCGCGGTCGCTCCACCGCCGAGGACGACGGCGTTGGTGAACGGTCCGGGCACGCGCTCGCGGAGCGCGGCGATCGCGCCCGGGATGTCGGTGTTGTAGCCCTTCCGGATCGCTCCGTCGAAGACGACGGTGTTCGCCACACCCGACAGCCGGGCCCAGTCGTCGACGACGTCGAGCATCGGCATCACGGTGCGCTTGAGCGGCATCGTCAGCGACAGACCACGCCAGGAGCGGTCGAGGCCGTCGACGAAACCCTGCAGCTCGCGCTCCTCGATGTCGATCGCCTGGTAGGTCCAGCGCAGGCCGAGCTCGGCGTACGCCGCCCGGTGCAGGACAGGCGACAGGGAGTGCTCGATCGGGGAACCGAGCACCGCGCACTTCATCACCGGGTCGACCATCGTCAGCAGGCGTCCGAGGTCTGGCAGTACTGGTGGAAGAGGTTCACGTTGGCCTGGTGCTGGGCGAAGGTGTCCGCGAACCGGGTCTCGCCGGTCTTCAGGTTCACCACGACCCAGTACAGCCAGGACCCCTTGGCCGGGTGCAGTGCGGCCTCGATGGTCTTCTCCCCCGGCGACCCGATCGGGCCCGGCGGGAGGCCGGTGTTCTTGTAGGTGTTGTACGGCGAGTCGATCTGGCGCTGCGCGTCGGTCGTGTAGACCGTGCCGGTGAGGTTGTTCGCGTACGCGACCGTGGCGTCCGACTGCAGCGCCATGCCCTTGTCCAGACGGTTGTAGATCGCCCGCGCGATCTTCGGGTAGTCCTGGTCGCGGCTTCCCTCGTACTCCAGGATGCTGGCGATCGTCAGGATCTGCTCCGGGGTGTACCCGAGCGCCTTGGCCCGTGCGGCCAGGTCGAGGCTCGCGGTGACCTCCTTGGTCTTGGCGATCATCTGCTTGAGCAGCTCGCTGGCGGTCTCTCCCGGGACGACCGAGTACGTGGCCGGGAACAGGTAGCCCTCGACCTTGCCGCCCGCCGAGGCGGGCAGACCGAGCGCGGCCGGGTGCTTCAGGGCCGCGTTCAGCTGGGCGGCGGTGATGTCGGTCTTCTTGGCGATCGCCTTGACGATCTCCTTGACGCGGTAGCCCTCGGGGACGACGACCAGCGCCTGGACCAGGTTCTTGGGGTTGATCAGCACGGCCAGGGCGTCCTTGGCCTTCATCTGCTTCTTCAGCTGGTAGTAGCCGACCTGGATGCTGCGCGAGCGGCTGTCCGCCCGTGCCGCGTCGGTGAACGCTCCGACGCTCTTGACCACACCGGCGTCCTTGAGCGTCTGCGCGATCGCGGTCGAGCTGTCGCCGGAGTGCACCTGGACGACCACCGACCCGGAACCCGGCCCGGCGTAGTCGGCGCTGACCCCGACCAGGGACTTCACCTTGTCGACGGCCCAGCCGCCGCCGAGGAAGGCGCCGCCGATGACCAGCACCAGCACCAGCAGCATCGGGATGCACCCGCGCGGGGTGCGCGAGGTCGACTCGGCACGACGGGACCCGGCCCGCGGCAGCGCGACCGAGTCCGGCTCGGGCTCGTGCTCCTCGGCCGCGAAACCGCCCACTCCGATGTCGCTCACGGCGTCTCTTCTCGCTCTCCGGTCACCTGGACCTGCTCCCCGGTCGGCCTGCCGAGCGTGCGCTCGGCGTCGATCGCCCCCTGCAGGATCACCACCGCTGCGGCCTGATCCACGACTGCCCGACGCTTCTTGCCCTTCTTGCCGCGCTCCCGGAGCACCGCCTCGGCGGTGACCGTGCTCATCCGCTCGTCGACCAGGTGAACCGGACGCGGTGCCACCCGGACCGCGAGCTCCTGGGCGAACGCTCGAACCTTACCCGCCGCTGGTCCCTCGCCCCCGGCCAGCGATCGGGGCAGCCCGACGTACAGCAGCGCGGCGCCGAGCTCGTCGGCCAGGTCGGCCAGTCGCTCGAGGTCGCCGTCGGCGCGCGGCACGGTTTCCACCGGTGTCGCGAGGATCCCTGAGGGATCGCAGGTGGCCACCCCGATCCGGGCGTCCCCCGGATCGATGCCCAGGCGCACTCCGGGCACGCTCACCGGTTCGAGATCACCCATCTCAGCGTGCGGAGATCGCTCCGCGGACGGCCTCGAGGGCCTCGGCGACCTTGGCGGCGTCGGTTCCACCACCCTGGGCCACGTCGTCCTTGCCGCCGCCCTTGCCGCCGAGCAGCGTCGCAGCGGCGCGCACCAGGTCGTTGGCCGAGACCCCGGCAGCGCGGCCGGCGTCGTTGACCGCGGCGACCACGGACGGCTTGCCGTCCTGGACGCCGATCACGAGCACCGCAGCGGGGCGGTCGGCCGGCATCCGTCCCCGGACGTCCAGCGCGAGCGTGCGCGCCTCGCCGCCACCGGCGCCCTCGACGATCTCACCGACGAACGAGACCCCGGCGAGGTCGACCGCGCGCGCGGCGAAGTCACCAGCGGCGGACAGCAGCTGGGAGAGGCGGACCTTCTCGATCTCCTTCTCGGCGCTGCGCAGTCGCTCGAGCAGGTCGTCGATGCGCTCGGGCAGCTGCTCCGGCCGCGCTTTCAAGGTCTCGCTGAGCTGGGCGACGATCACGTGCTCGCGCGCCAGGAACCGGTACGCGTCGGAACCGACCAGCGCCTCGACCCGACGGACACCGGAGCCGATCGAGGACTCGCCGAGCAGCTTGACCACGCCGAGGTGGCCGGAGCGCTCCACGTGGGTGCCACCGCAGAGCTCGCGGGCCCAGTCGCCGACGGAGACGACCCGGACGACGTCGCCGTACTTCTCGCCGAACAGCGCCATCGCGCCGGACTTCACGGCGTCCGCCTGGGACATCAGCTCGGCCTGCACGGCCAGGTCGGCGAGCACCAGGTCGTTGACCCGGGCCTCGACGTCCTCCATCGCGGTCTGCGGCACGGCGCCGGTGGCCGAGAAGTCGAAGCGGAAGCGCCCGGGCGCGTTCTCCGAGCCCGCCTGGGTCGCGGTCTCGCCGAGCGCCTCGCGGAATGCCTTGTGCACCATGTGCGTCGCGGTGTGCGAGCGGCTGATCGAGCGGCGCCGCTCGATGTCGACCAGCGCCTGTGCGGGCGTGCCGAGGCCGACCTCGCCGCCGAGCACCTTGACCCGGTGCACGATCAGGCCGGTGATCGGCGACTGCACGTCAAGCACCTGCAGGCGAGCACCGTTGCCGAGCTCGATGACGCCCTCGTCGGCGAGCTGGCCGCCACCCTCGGCGTAGAACGGGGTCCGGTCCAGGACCAGCTCGACCTCGGCGCCCTCGCCGGCCGAGGAGATCACCGAGCCGTCGGCGCCGATCAGACCCCGGACGGCGCCCTCGGAGACGACCTCCTCGTAGCCGGTGAATTCGACCGCACGGCCGAGCTCGTCGGCGATCTCGCGGTAGGCGCCGGTCTCGGCGTGCTTGCCCTTCTTGGACTTCGCATCGGCCTTGGCACGGTCGCGCTGCTCGGCCATCAACCGGCGGAAGCCGTCCTCGTCGACGGCCAGGCCCTTCTCGGCCGCCATCTCCAGGGTCAGGTCGATCGGGAAGCCGTAGGTGTCGTGCAGTGCGAACGCGCGGTCGCCGGAGAGCACGCTGACCCCGGCCGACTTCGCCTCGTCCGCGGCCAGGTCGAAGATCGTCGTACCGGTCTTGAGGGTCTGCCGGAAGGCGTCCTCCTCGGCGTAGGCGACGGTGGCGATGCGCTCCCAGTCGGCCTGGAGCTGCGGGTAACCCTGCGCCATCAGGTCGCGGCTGACCGGGAACAGCTCCGGCAGGGCGCGGTCCTCGTAGCCGAGCAGGCGCATCGAGCGCACCGCGCGGCGCAGCAGGCGCCGCAGCACGTAGCCGCGGGACTCGTTGCCCGGGGTGACGCCGTCACCGATGAGCATCATCGAGCTGCGGACGTGGTCGGCGACGACCCGGAACCGGACGTCGTCACCGGGGTCGGCACCGTAGCGGCGCCCGGTCATCTCCATCGCGCGCTCGATCACCGGGAACATCACGTCGATCTCGTACATGTTCTGCTTGTCCTGGAGCAGGAAGGCCACCCGCTCCAGACCCATGCCGGTGTCGATGTTCTGCTTCGGCAGGGACCCCGCGATGTCGAAGTCCTCCTTGCTGCGCACCGCGGAGAGCTCGTCCTGCATGAAGACCAGGTTCCAGATCTCCAGGTAGCGGTCCTCGGCGTTGAAGTCGCCGTCTGCCCCGTACGCCGACCCGCGGTCGTAGAGGATCTCCGAGCACGGGCCGCCCGGACCCGGGACGCCCATCGACCAGTAGTTCTCCTTCTTCCCGAGCCGGATGATCCGGTCGTCGGGCAGACCGGTGGCCTTGCGCCACAGGTCGACCGCCTCGGGGTCCTCCTCGTAGACGCTCGGGTACAGCTTGGACTCCTCCAGCCCGAAACCGCCGTCGGCGATCGGCTTGGTGACCAACTCCCAGGCCAGGTCGATGGCTCCGGCCTTGAAGTAGTCGCCGAAGGAGAAGTTGCCGCACATCTCGAAGAAGGTGCCGTGCCGGGTGGTCTTGCCGACGTCTTCGATGTCGGGCGTCCGCACGCACTTCTGGATGCTCACCGCACGGGTGTACGGCGGCGTCTCCTGGCCGAGGAAGTACGGCTTGAACTGCACCATGCCGGCGTTGACGAACAGCAGGTTGGGGTCGTCGACCAGCAGCGGTGCCGAGGGCACGGCGGTGTGGCCGGCGGCCTCGAAGTGCTCGACGAAGCGACGGCGGATGTCGGCCGACGTTCCAACGGGGTCCATCAGTGCTTGCCTTCCAGCGCAGGGGTGCCGGGGTGCGTCCCGGGGAGATCGTAGGGGTGCAGCGGTGATTCGTCGGTGGTGCTCGCGGTCAGTTCGAGAGGACCATCAAGCACGCTGTGCCGTTCCAGGAGGGCAAATCGCTCGCGCAACTCGGTTTCGCGCTCGTCCATCCCGGTGCGGACCTCGTCGAGGAACAGGTGCGCCCCGACCTGGAGTCCGGCCAGTCGGTCGCGGACGCCGTCGGGGGTGAAGGCCTCGGCCGCGCGCCGGGCGCGGATCATCACGTAGACGCCGGCGCCGGCACCGGCCACGAACCAGAAACCGCGCCTCACGCCAGACCCTCCTGGGCGCGCTCCGCCGCACGGATGTCGCGCTGGTACTGCTTGAGCAGCTGGCGGCGCCGCTTGCGGGCGGCGCGCACCTCGCGCCGCATCTCGAACCAGATCCGGTTGCGCGACTCCGGCGAGAGCGCGCGACGCAGGCCGTGGCCGAGCGCAGCCACCTTGACCAGCGGCTCCCCCATCGTGGCGGAGAGCACGAGCCGGTCCGGGACCTGGATCTGGTCCTCGGGGACTGCCGGAGCGCGGACCACCCCGACGTCGGTGATCAGGTACGCCGGTTCCTCACCCTCCGGGGCGACGGTCACCAGGGCGGTCAGCTCCTCGAGTCGCGCCCGCAGGTCGTCGGCCTCGTGCTGGGCGGCGGCGAGCATCGCTTCGAGATCAGCCCGGGTCCGGCTGCGCCTGCGGACGACGGTGACCAGCCCGACTCCGAGCAGCGCCACGAGAGCGCCGCCCACGGCAGCCAGGATCACCGTTCCCATGGGGGTTGACCCTACCTGCCGCGGATCATCCGCCGAATCCGCTCCCAACGCTCGCGGAACCCGGCTTCGGCCCCGAGCGCGGTCGGTTGGTAGTACTCGGCGTCGAGGACGACGTCCGGGGCGTACTGCTGCTCGGCGATCCCGTAGGGCTCGTCGTGCGCGTACACGTACCCGACACCGTGACCCAGCGCCTTCGAGCCCGGGTAGTGGGCGTCGCGCAGGTGGGGCGGAACCGCGCCGATCCTGCCTGAGCGCACGTCCGCGATAGCCGCGTCCACCGCCTTGATCACCGCGTTCGACTTCGGCGCCAGCGACAGCTCGATCACCGCCTGCGCCAGGTTGATCCGCGCCTCGGGCATGCCGATCAGCTGCACCGCCTGCGCCGCGGCGACCGCGGTGGTCAGGGCGGCCGGGTGCGCCAGGCCGATGTCCTCGCTCGCCGAGACCACCAGCCGCCGCGCGATGAACCGCGGGTCCTCCCCTGCCTCGATCATCCGGGCCAGGTAGTGCAGCGCCGCGTCGACGTCCGACCCGCGGATCGACTTGATGAACGCGCTGATCACGTCGTAGTGCTGGTCGCCGTCGCGGTCGTAGCGCACCGCGGCCTTGTCGACCGCCGTCTCTGCCGTTCCGAGGTCCACCTCGGCGAGACCTTGCGCCTGGGCTGCTCCGGCGGCGGCCTCCAGGTAGGTCAGGGAACGCCGGGCGTCTCCCCCGGCGAGCCTGACCAGGTGATCGAAGGCGTCCTCGCTGACCTTCACGGCGCCGTCCAGGCCGCGCTCGTCGGCGATGGCCGCGCGCAGGACGTCGCGGACGTCGTCATCGGTCAACGGTTCCAGGGTGAGCAGCAGCGAGCGGGACAGCAACGGCGAGATCACTGAGAAGTGCGGATTCTCGGTGGTCGCCGCGATCAGGGTCACCCAGCGGTTCTCCACCCCGGGCAGCAACGCGTCCTGCTGCGCCTTGGTGAACCGGTGGACCTCGTCGACGAACAGCACCGTCTCCTGCCCGGTGGCCGCCAGCCGAGCACGAGCGCCGTCGATGGCGGCACGAACCTCCTTGACGCCGGCTGCCACCGCCGACACCTCGACGAAGACCCGGTTGGTCTGGCCCGAGACGATCGCGGCGATCGTGGTCTTGCCGGTGCCCGGCGGCCCCCACAGGAGCAAGGACATCGGCTGGTCACCCTCGATCAGTCGCCGCAGCGGCGAGCCGGCCGCCAGCAGGTGCTGCTGACCGACCAGCTCGTCCAGGGTGCGCGGGCGCATCCGGACGGCCAGCGGCGCTGAGGCGTGCACGTTGCCCGCGAGGGTGCCGCCGCCCGCCGGAGCGGGCGGTGGCGCAGCCTCGAACAGCCCTTCGTCGTCCACGGAGCCAGCCTAGGCTGAGGCGAAGCCGAAGTCCTGAGGGGTTGCGCAGCAACCGTCTCGAAGGGCTCAGGCGCTAGCCGTCTGTCCGGTCGACAGGTTCAGCCAGTGGTCCTCGAACCCCGGCTGGTTGGCCGGAGCACCCTCGCCGCCGTTCGCGCTCTGCGGGATCGGCTCGGCCGGGTGCGCACCGAGCTCGCCGGCGAAGTGGCAGGCCACCTTGTGACGCGGACCGATCTGCAGCAGCGGCGGCTCGACCCGGGAGCAGATCTCCTGGGCGAACTGGCACCGGGTGCGGAACCGGCACCCCGAGGGCGGGTTGATCGGGCTCGGGACGTCGCCCTTGAGCCGGATCCGCTCGCGCCGACCGCCGATCTGGGCCTGCTTCACGTCCGGGACGGCGGAGAGCAGCGCCTGGGTGTACGGGTGGTGCGGCCGCCCGTAGAGCGTCTCCCGGTCCGCGATCTCGACGATCTTGCCCAGGTACATCACCGCGATCTCGGGGCAGAAGTGCCGGACGATCGCGAGGTCGTGGGCGATGAACAGGAACGCGATGTTGAACTCGCGCTGCAGGTCCTGGAGCAGGTTGATCACCTGCGCCTGGATCGACACGTCGAGTGCTGAGACCGGCTCGTCCGCGACGAGCAGCTTCGGCTGCAGGGTCAGCGCGCGGGCGATGCCGATGCGCTGGCGCTGGCCGCCGGAGAACTCGTGCGGGTAGCGGTTGTAGTGCTCCGGGTTCAGGCCGACGATCTCGAGGAGCTCCTCGACCCGGGCCTTGATCTTGTTGTCCGGCAGCACGTTGTGGATCTTCAGCGGAGCGCTGATGATCGCGCCGACCGAGTGCCGCGGGTTCAGTGACGTCGCCGGGTCCTGGAAGATCATCTGGATGTCGCGGCGCATCGGCAGCATCTGCCGCTGGGAGATGTTCGCGATCTCCTTGCCGTCGAACTTGATCGAACCACCGGTCGGGTCGTACAGCCGGGTGATCAGTCGTCCGGTCGTCGACTTGCCACACCCGGACTCGCCCACCAGACCGAGGGAGCTGCCCTCGGGCACCTGGAACGAGACCCCGTCGACGGCCTGCACGTGGCCGACCGTGCGGTTGATGATGCCGCCGGACTTCACCGGGAAGTACATCTTCAGGTCGTCGACCTCGAGGATCGGCTTGGCCGACGGGTCCAGCTGCGGCGGCGGAGCGCCGACGACCACCTCGGGGACGTCGGGGATGTCTTCGGAGGCCGGCGTCAGGTTGATGTCGGTCACGGGGTCTCCTCCACCAGGTCGGGAGCGATCTCGGGCAGCACCTCGACGCGGTAGACCTCGTCCGGGTTGGGCAGGTGGCAGCGCTTCACGTGACTGCCGCCGCTGCGCGCCGGGGTCAGGTCGGGAAGCTCGGTGAAGCACAGGTCGCCGGGCACCTTGTCGCGGTGCACGCAGCGCGGGTGGAACGCGCAGCCCTTGGGCGGGCTGAGCAGGCTGGGCGGACTGCCCGGGATCGGGATCAGCCGGGCGTCGGTGTCGCCCTGGACGTCCGGCACGCTGGAGAGCAGTCCCCAGGTGTAGGGCATCTCCGGGTGCGTGAGGATCTCCTTGCACGGGCCGTACTCGACGGCCCGGCCGGCGTACATCACCAGCACGTCGTCTGCCATCTCGGCCACCACGCCCAGGTCGTGGGTGATGATGATGATCGCCGAGTTGAACTCGCGCTGCAGGTCCTGGAGCAGGTCGAGGATCTGCGCCTGAACGGTCACGTCGAGCGCGGTGGTCGGCTCGTCGGCGATCAGCAGGCCCGGGTCGTTCATCAGTGCCATCGCGATCATCGCGCGCTGGCGCATGCCGCCCGAGAACTGGTGCGGGTAGTCGTCGACACGGCGGTCCGGCTGCGGGATGCCGACGCGATCGAGCATCTCGATCGAACGGGTGCGCGCCGCCTTCTTGCTGACGTCGTTGTGCACCAGGTAGGCCTCACCGATCTGGTTGCCGACCGTGTAGTACGGGTGCATCGCCGAGAGCGGGTCCTGGAAGATCATCGCGACGTCCTGGCCGCGACGACGGCGCATCTGCTCGTCGTTGAGCTGGAGCAGGTCCTCGCCGTCGAGCAGGATCTCGCCGCTGACGATCGCGTTCGTGCCGCGGTGCAGTCCGAGGATCGCCGAGCTCGAGACCGACTTGCCCGAGCCCGACTCGCCGACGATGCCGAGGGTGGTGCCCTTCGCCAGGTCGAAGCTGAGTCCGTCGGTCGCCTTCACGATGCCGTCCATCGTCGGGAAGTGGACCTTCAGGTCGCGTACGGACAGCAGGACGTCCGCGTTCGTGGTGGTGGTCATTCCTCAGTTCCCCTCAGCCGACCCGCACCCGCGGGTCGATCACTGCGTAGAGCACGTCGACGATGATGTTGGCCAGGATCACGAAGGACGCCAGCACGATCACCAGTCCGACCAGGATGGGCAGGTCGTTGTTCGTCGCAGCAGCGACCGCGAGACCCCCGAGCCCGTTGAAGTTGAACACCGTCTCGGTGATGATCGCGCCGCCGAGCAGGCCGGCCAGGTCGAGACCGGCCATCGTGACCAGCGGCGTGAAGGCCGCTCGCATCGTGTGCTTGGTGAGGATCCGGCGCGCAGGCAGACCCTTCGCCTTGGCGGTACGGATGTAGTCCTCGGACATCGACTCGAGCACGAACGCGCGCGTCATACGCACGTAGCCCGCCATGAAGAACAGCGCCAGCGTGAGCGCCGGGAGGATCAGGCCGGTGAGCCAGCTCCACGGGTTCTGGGAGAACGGTATGTACTCGGGTGTCGGGACCAGCTGCCACTTGATCGAGACGAACTTGTAGAGGAAGAGCCCGATGAAGAACGTCGGGAAGGCGTAGAAGATCAGCGAGATGCCGACGATCCCGCGGTCGATGATCGTTCCCTTTCTCAAGGCGGCTATCACCCCGAAGAGGACGCCGCCGGTGATCCAGAGGATGAAGGCCACGATGGCCAGCGAGAGGGATATCGGGAACGAGGTCTTGATGAGCGTCGTCACGTTCTGGGTGAAGTACTTGGAGTACCCCAGGCACGGCGCGGTGCAGTGGACGACGAGCTCGGGGTGATCCTTCTCGAGCTTCTTGTCCTCAGGGAAGTTGCGGCCCTTGACGATGCCCTGCATGAACTGGCCCCACTGGACCAGGACGGGCTTGTCGTAGCCGAAGGCCTTCTTCGTCACCGCGATCTGGGCCGGCGAGCAGATCTTGCCGCAGGCGTGGCGCTCGGGGTGAAGCGGGCCGGAGAAGAACAACATCATTGTCACGAGAGTCATCACGACCAGGAGGACGAGTCCCGAAATGGTGCGACGAACGATGTAGGCGAACACGGGCAACCACCTCCGAGGGCCGGATCAGCCCTCGCTTGAACGGAGTCCGGCTCGGGCCGGACGTTGTGGCTCACGTGTCCGGAGCGGGGGCACGGGCCCCCGCCCCGGCATGTCGGGTGGCCCGCTCGTGGCGGACCACCCGACTCACGTGTCGGACGGGATGGATCAGCTACTACTGCTTGACGCCGATTCCACCCAGCTCCGGGTAGCCGTTCGATGCCGGGCTACTGATGTAGTTCGCAACGTCCGAACCGTGCAGGAAGTAGAACAGAGTGATCTCCAGCGGGATGTAGGCAACGTCCTTGCCCAGCTGGTCGTCGATCTCCGCGTACTTCGCGGCCTGGTCGTTCACGTCACCCATCTGAGCGGCCTCGTCGATCATGCTGTTGACGGTGTCGCTCTTGTAGTTGCCGTAGTCCTGACCGTTCGACTTCGCGGTCAGGTTGATCCGGCTGTCGAACAGCGGCGGAATCACCGTGGCGATCGACGGCCAGTCAGCACCCCAACCGCCCCACGTCACGTCGAAGTCCGCAGTCGGGTCCTGGACGATGTCGTAGTACGTGTCGGTCAGCGGGTTGAGGGTGACCTTGAAGCCGGCCGCGTCCCAACCATCCTTCAGCGCCGCCGCCTGCTTGTCGCTGGTCGGCGTGCCACCCGAGTAGGTGAACTTGATCGGGTACGGGAGCTTCTCGCCCGAGTCCTTCAGCGCCTGCTTCGCGGCGGCGAGGTCACCGGCCGGGAGCATCGAGAAGTTCGGGTTGGGCTTGTAACCGACCAGCGCCGGGTTCACGATCGACTGGGCCGGCTTGTAGGCCTTGTCGCCACCACCGGCAGTGATCCAGCCGTTGATGTTGGTCGAGAGCTTCAGCGCCTCACGAACCTTCGGGTTCTTCATCTTGTTGAAGTTCGGCAGCACGTAGTCCACGAACGGCGACTCCGTCAGCGTCGCCCGGTCGGCAACCGCACCCGTGATCTGGGTGTAGTAGGCCGGCGGGATGGCGCGGTCGGTGATCGCGGTCTTGTCCTGACCGACGTCAGCGATGAGACGGTCCGCGATGATCTCGTTCGTCAGACCCTGCTCGAACACGATCTTGTCCGGCAGCGCCTTGCGGATGTTGTCGTCGCTCCACTCGGGGTTGCGCACGAAGGTGCCGCCCTTGGCGACGTCCCAGGTGCCCTCGAGCTTGTAAGGACCGTTCGAGAACACGGCGTAGTTGGACTTGTCGCCCTGGTCCTGGTCCTTGCGGTACGGACCGAAGGAGTTCAGCGACGCGATCGCGAGCGGGAAGTCCGGGAACGGCTTGCTGAAGTTGTAGGTGATCGTGTTGCCGTCGCAGGTGATCGCCTTGTCGAAGTCAGCAGCGTTGTCGTTCTTGTACGGACCGTCGTAGAGCGGGAGACCGTCCTTGCCCTTCGGGACGTCGAGGAAGCCCAGGATGTAGTTCGGGCCACCGATGATGACGTCGGTCGCGAAGGTGCGCGAGGCGCCGTACTTGAAGTCCTCACACGTGATGGCCTTGCCGTCCTGCCACTTCACGTCGTCCTTGATCGTGAACTTCCAGGTCTTGCCGTCGTTCGACGACGTGCCGGTGTCGGTGGCGAGGTCCGCCTGCGGGACGACGGCAGCAGCCTTGTCGGTCGTGACCGGGAAGCTGACCAGCTGGCGGTAGACCAGACGGTTCATGTCAGCCAGGTCGCGGCCGATGTACATCCGCTGCGGGTCGAGGTGCTCGGCCGGGCGCTTGGTCAGGTAGTAGAGGGTGCCGCCCTTGGCGTCAGTCGTCTTCCCCTTCCCACCGTCGGAGCTGCTTCCGCACGCGACGAGCGTTACCGAGACGACAGCCGCTGCCGCAATTGCGGCGATCGGCTTTCGATAGCTAGCCATTAGATCTCCTTCTCTGTGACGCGCCGGGTCCGGCGGACACTTCCGGCAGCGGTTTGCTGCCGAAACTCGTGGGCCATTTAGTTGTGAACTGGCAATTGGGTGGTGCTAGTTGGTGCTCTTCGGGTCGAGCGCATCGCGCAGACCGTCACCGAGCAGGTTGAAGCTGACGACGATGATCGCGATGAGCGCCGCCGGGAAGAAGAAGAACTCGAAGTCGGAGACCGAGTAGGCGATCGAGTCGGTCAGCACGTTGCCGAGGGTCGGCGTCGGCGGCTTGACGCTCACCTGGAGGTAGGCCAGCGCGGCCTCGGCCGAGACGTAGGCCGGCATCGTCAGGGTGAAGTAGACGAGCAGGGGCGCCCACAGGTTCGGCACGATCTCCTTGAAGTAGATCCGCCACTTCGAGGCGCCCAAGGCCCGCGCGGCCTCGATGAACTCACGTTCGCGGATCGAGAGCACCTGGCCGCGTACGAGTCGGGCAATCGGCGGCCAACCGAACAGCGCGAGCACGAGGATCACGTAGACGGCCTGGACCGTGTTGCCGTTCTCCCCCTTCGGGATGTGCAGAGTGCCGCCGAGGAAGCCGACCATGGTCCCGGAGAGGGCCAGCAGCATCAGGGTCTGCGGGAACGACAGCGTCAGGTCGATGATCCGACCGACGACGGAGTCGACGATGCCGCCGACGAAGCCGGAGACGATGCCGAGAACGGTGCCGATCAGAACGGCCAGGATCGTCGCCGAGAGCGCGATACCGAGCGAGTAGGTGATGCCGAGCCACAGCCGGCTGAGCACGTCACGCCCGAGGCCCGGCTCGATCCCGAGCGGGTGGTGCCAGGTGATTCCACCGAACTTGCCGAGCGGGATACCGCCCTGGTTGACATCGAGAAGGTCGGAGTGCGGCGTGTTCGGCTTCAGGACCTTGAGCTTGACCAGCAGCGGGGCCGCGATGGCGGCGACGACGTAGAGCACGACGATCGAGAACGAGATCATCGACAGCTTGTCGCGTCGGAACCGACGCAGCGCCAACTTGGTCGGAGAGAGGCCTGCAATACCGCTGGTCCCTACCGGCTCCAGCGAGTCAGCGTCGTGCTGTGCTTCGTGACTCGACAGATCTGACGCCGAAAGAGACATGTTGACCTCAATCTTTCCCGTGGACACCGCTGCCGGTGCGAGGATCGCCCGCATCCGTCGGCGACTCTATGTGACGCACAGCGCATCCACGGTCACGTGGCGGTAACGATATGGACACGGTGGGAACCGTCTTCCGTCACCTTTCCACGCGTGGCGCAGAACTCCCTAGGAAGCGGGTTCGGCCTTCGCGTCGACGCCCGCTTCCTTGCGCTGCGCCGCCGTGATCGGGGCCGGTGCAGCCGTCAGCGGGTCGTACCCGCCGCCGCTCTTCGGAAACGCGATCACGTCGCGGATCGAGTCGGTGCCTGCGAGCAGGGCGCAGATGCGGTCCATGCCCACGGCGATGCCGCCGTGCGGCGGCGCGCCGTACTGGAAGGCGTCGAGCAGGAACCCGAACTTCTCCTGCGCCTCGTCCGCGGACAGGCCCATGACGCCGAAGACGCGCTTCTGGATGTCACCGCGGTGGATACGGATCGACCCGCCGCCGAGCTCGTTGCCGTTGCAGACGATGTCGTAGGCGTAGGCCAGGGCGCTGCCCGGGTCGGTGTCGAAGGTGTCGAGGAACTCCGGCTTCGGGCTCGTGAACGCGTGGTGCACGGCGGTCCAGGCACCAGCGCCGACCGCGACGTCACCACTGGCGACGGCCTCCGAGCTCGGCTCGAACAGGGGGGCGTCGACGACCCAGGTGAAGGCGAACACCGAGTCGTCGAGCATGCCCGCGCGTCGTCCGATCTCCAGCCGGGCAGCACCGAGCAGGGCTCGGCTCGACTTCACCGGGCCGGCCGCGAAGAACACGCAGTCCCCCGCGCTCGCTCCCACGTGCGCGGCCAGACCGGCCTGCTCGGCCTCGGACAGGTTCTTGGCGACCGGACCGCCGAGCGTGCCGTCCTCGTTGAAGAGCACGTAGGCCAGGCCCTTGGCCCCGCGCTGCTTGGCGAACTCCTGCCACGCGTCCAGCTGCTTGCGGGGCTGGCTCGCGCCGCCGGGCATGAGAACAGCACCGACGTACGGCGCCCGGAAGACGCGGAACGTGGTGTCGCGGAAGTACTCGGTGCACTCGACGAGCTCGAGACCCATCCGCAGGTCTGGCTTGTCGGAACCGAAGCGCGACATGGCGTCGGCGTAGGTCATCCGCGGGATCGGTCGCGGGATCTCGTGGCCGATCAGCGCCCACATCGCGGCGAGCACTTCTTCCATCAGGGCGAGCACGTCGTCCTGGTCCACGAAGCTCATCTCGACGTCGAGCTGGGTGAACTCCGGCTGCCGGTCGGCGCGGAAGTCCTCGTCCCGGTAGCAGCGTGCGATCTGGTAGTAGCGCTCCATGCCCGCCACCATCAGCAGCTGCTTGAACAGCTGCGGGCTCTGCGGCAGCGCGTACCAGCTGCCCGGCTGCAGACGTGCAGGGACCAGGAAGTCGCGCGCGCCCTCCGGGGTCGACCGGGTCAGCGTCGGGGTCTCGATCTCGACGAAGTTCCGGGCGGCCAGCACGTCGCGCGCTGCCTTGTTGACCTCGCTGCGCAGACGCAGCGCGGCCGCCGGGGCCGGGCGGCGCAGGTCCAGGTAGCGGTGGCGCAGGCGCGCCTCCTCGCCGACCTCGACGTGCTCGTCGATCGGGAACGGGAGCGGAGCCGCCTCGCTGAGGATGACCACGTCGGCGGCGACGACCTCGACCTCACCCGTGGGCAGGTTCGGGTTGACGTTGCGCTCCTCGCGCCGGACGACCTCACCGGTGATCTTGAGGCAGTACTCGTTGCGCAGCTTGTGCGCCACCTCGTCGTCGCGGATGACGACCTGCACCACGCCGCTGGCCTCGCGGAGATCGATGAACGTCACCCCGCCGTGATCGCGTCGGCTGGCCACCCAGCCTGCGAGGGTCACGGTCTGGCCGACGTGCTCGGCGCGCAGGGCGCCGGCGTCGTGGGTGCGGATCACTTCTCTGTCTCCATCTGGTTGGTTGTGCTGGTCGAAACCGTGATGCGGGGCTTCAGGTCTGCAGGCGGCGGCGTCCAGGTCGCCGGGTCGACCGCGACCTGCTCACCGCTGCGGATGTCCTTGATCTGGGGACCGTCCTCGGTGGAGAAGAGAACGTACGGGATGCCGCGGCGCTCGGCGTAGCGGATTTGCTTGCCGAACTTCTGCGGAGAGGGCGCGACCTCGCACGGGACGCCGCTGCTGCGCAGCTGGGTCGCCAGCGTGTCGCTGTCGGCCCGGCCGGCCTCGTCGGTGAGCGCGACCAGGACCACGCTCGGCACGCTGCGGTCCGCGACGAGCTCGCCGCGGTTGAGCAGCGGGACGAGCAGCCGGCTCACGCCGAGCGAGATGCCGACGCCGGGGTACGTCGTCCGGCCGTCGCTGGCCAGGGAGTCGTAGCGGCCGCCGGAGCAGATCGAGCCGAGCGACTCGTGCCCGTCCAGGCGGGTCTCGAAGACGGTGCCGGTGTAGTAGTCCAGCCCGCGCGCGATCTTGAGGTCGGCCTCGATGCGCACCCGGTCGGTCACCAGCGCCGCGCACCCGGCGACCACGTCGGCCAGCTCGGCCAGCCCCTCGTCGAGGAGCGGGTGCTCCACGCCGAGGCCGCGGACCTTGTCCACGAAGGACGTGTCCGGGGTGCAGATGGTGGCGAGCTCCAGGCAGCGGTCGGCCTGCTCCTCCGAGAGGCCGGACTCGACGAGCTGGGTGCGCACGGCGTCCGCGGGCAGCTTGTCGAGCTTGTCGATGAGCCGCATGGTCTCGTCGAGGTCGTCGATACCGAGACCCGCGTAGAAGCCCTGGATCAGCTTGCGGTTGTTGACCTGGAGGCGGAAGCCCGGCAGACCGAGCACGTCGGGGTGCGCGATGCGTCCGAGCGCGTCCAGCATCACCCGGGCGATCTCCAGGTCGTGGTGAACGGGAAGCTCGCCCGCCCCGACGATGTCGATGTCGGCCTGGGCGAACTCGCGGTAGCGGCCGTCCTGGGGACGTTCGCCGCGCCAGACCTTCTGGATCTGGTAGCGCCGGAACGGGAACTCGAGCTTGCCGGCGTTCTCCAGGACGTAGCGGGCGAACGGCACGGTGAGGTCGAAGTGCAGTCCGAGGCCCTTGTCCTTGCCGCCGTCCTCCTCCTGGAGCCGGCGCAGGACGTAGACCTCCTTGGAGGTGTCCCCCTTGCGCAGCAGCTGGTCCATCGGCTCGACCGCACGGGTCTCGATGTTCGCGAACCCGTGCAGCTCGAAGACGGTCGCCAGCGTGTCCAGCACCGTCGTCTCGACGTAGCGCTGGGCCGGCAGGAATTCGGGGAACCCGCTGAGCGGTGTGGGCTTGGCCATCACAGTCCCCTGGTGACCTGGCCGAGGGGACCGTCGTCGATGAGGTCGAGCAGGAACGGGTTGCTCATCCGCTCCTGGCCGATCGAGGTCTGCTCGCCGTGGCCGGGCAGCACCGCGATGTTGTCGGCCAGCGGCAGCACCTTGTCGCGCAGGCTCTGCAGCATCGCGCCGTGGTCGCCCCCGGGCAGGTCGGTACGCCCGATCGACCCGGCGAACAGCAGGTCGCCGGAGAACATCACCTCGGCGATGCCTTGTCCTGAGCCTGTCGAAGGGTCCTGGTCGCCATAGGGGGTGCGGAAGATGATCGAGCCGGGCGTGTGGCCCGGGGTGTGGTCGACGAGGAACTCCAGGCCGGCGAGCTCGAGGGTCTGGCCGTCGACGATCTCCTCGACCTTGTCCGGCTCCGCGAACTCGTACTTGCCGCCGAGCAGCATCGCGGTGGTCTCGGCTGACATCCCCGCCATCGGGTTCGCCAGCAGGTGCCGGTCGCTGGGGTGGATGTACGCCGTCGCGTCGTAGGTGCCGGCCACCGGGGCGACGCACCACATGTGGTCGACGTGCCCGTGGGTCACCAGCACCGAGACCGGCTTCAGGTTGTGCTCGCGGATCACCGCGTCGACACCCTCGGCCGCGTCCTTGCCGGGGTCGATCACGACGCACTCCGCGCCCGCACCGGTCGCCACCACGTAGCAGTTGGTGCCCCACGGCCCGGCCGGGAAGCCTGCGATCAGCACTGACGAATCTCCTGCTCAGGGGTGGTGGACAACGGGCCCAAGCCTACTGGCAGCACCGCCGACGGCCGTCATGCGTACGATGAACCCCGCAACTGATGCTCCACAGGCCAACGGAGGGGTCACAGTGACCGCGCAGGGCAACGAAGGCGCCGGCTTCGGTCGCGTCGAGGCAGACGGGACCGTGTACGTCCGCATCGGCGACGAGGAGAAGGTCGTCGGGCAGTACCCGGAGGGTACGCCGGAAGAAGCACTGGCTTTCTACACCCGGAGGTTCGAGGGCCTCGAGTTCGAGGTGCACCTGCTCGAGCAGCGGGTGCGCACCGGTGCGATGTCCCCCGACGAGGCCACCACCTCGATCAAGAAGGTCGCGGACCAGCTCGAGGTGCCCAACGCCGTCGGTGACTTCACCGGTCTGACAGCCCGCCTCAACGCCCTCAAGCCGATCATCGGCATGCAGCGCGAGAAGCGCCGCGAGGAGCGCGCCCAGAAGGTCGAGGAGTCGCGGGAGCGCAAGAACGCGATCGTCACCGAGGCCGAGAAGATCGCCGCCGGCACCGACTGGCGCAACGGCGCGAACCGGCTGCGCGACCTGCTCGCGGAGTGGAAGGAGCTGCCGCGCCTGGAGAAGGCTGCGGACGACGAGCTCTGGCACCGGTTCTCCGGAGCCCGCACCAGCTACACCCGCGCGCGCAAGGCGCACTTCGCCGTCGTCTCCGAGCAGCGCGACAGCGCGCGGGTGGCCAAGGAGCGCCTGGTCAAGGAGGCCGAGGCGCTCGCCGGGTCCACCGACTGGGGAGGCACCGCAGCGAAGTACCGCAGCCTGATGTCGGAGTGGAAGGCGGCCGGTCCGGCGCCCAAGGACGTCGACGACGCGCTCTGGAAGCGCTTCCGCGGAGCGCAGGACCAGTTCTTCGGCGCCCGCGACGCCGCCAACGCCGAGCTGGACCAGGAGTTCGCCGCCAACGCCGAGGTCAAGAAGACGATCCTGGTCGAGGCCGAGGCGCTGCTGCCGGTCACCGACCTGTCGGCGGCCAAGAAGGCGTTCCGGGACATCTCCGAGCGCTGGGACGCCGCCGGCAAGGTGCCGCGCGACCAGATCAAGTCCCTCGAGGCCCGCATCCGTAAGGTCGAGCAGGAGATCCGCGCGCTCGAGGACGCCCAGTGGAAGAAGTCCGACCCGGAGAAGTCGGCGCGCGCCGACGGCATGGTCGGGCAGCTCCAGGACGCGATCGCCAAGATCGAGGCCGACCTCGAGAAGGCCCGCAGCGCCGGCGACGCCAAGAAGGTCAAGGACCTCGAGGACAACCTCGAGTCGCGCAAGGCGTTCCTGGAGATGGCGAAGCAGACCGCTTCCGAGTTCAGCTGATCGGTCAGTGGGTGACGCGGTAGGCGTCGAACACCCCGTCGATCGACCGCACCGCCTTCAGCACTGCACCCAGGTGCTTGGGGTCGCCCATCTCGAAGGTGAACTTGCTCTTCGCAATCCGGTCGCGGCTGGTGTTCAGCGACGCCGACAGGATGTTCACGTGCTGGTCCGAGAGCACCAGCGTGATGTCGGAGAGCAGCCGGGCCCGGTCCAGAGCCTCGACCATGATCTGCACCAGGAACGTGGACGTCGAGGTCGGCGCCCACTCGACGTCGATCAGCCGCTCCGGCTGTCCCAGCAGGTCGGCGGCGTTGGTGCAGTCCTTGCGGTGCACCGAGACACCGGCGCCGCGGGTCACGAAGCCGAGGATGTCGTCGCCCGGCACCGGGGTGCAACACTTCGCCAGCTTCACCAGCACGTCGCTGGCGCCCTTCACGATGACGCCCGAGTCGCCGGTGCTCTTCTGGGGCCGGCGCGGACGCGTGATGGTGACGGTCTCGGCCAGGTCCTCGGCCGCGCCCTCGGCCCCGCCGAAGATCTCGATGACCTTGCGCACGACGGCCTGGGCGCCGAGGTTGCCCTCGCCGACCGCGGCGTACAGGGCGGAGACGTCGGCCAGGCGGAACTCGTTCGCGACCTGCGTCAGCGACTCGTGGGTCATCACCCGCTTGAGGGAGACGCCCTCCTTGCGCATCAGCCGGGCGATCTGGTCCTTGCCCTGCTCGATCGCCTCCTCGCGGCGCTCCTTGGTGAACCAGTGCCGGATCTTGCTGCGGGCGCGCGGCGACTTCACGAAGCCGAGCCAGTCGCGGCTCGGGCCGGCGTTCGGCGACTTGGAGGTGAAGACCTCGACGACGTCACCGTGGTCGAGCTTGGACTCCAGCGGCACCAGGCGGCCGTTCACCCGGGCGCCGATGGTGTGGTGGCCGACCTCGGTGTGCACGGCATAGGCGAAGTCGACCGGCGTCGAGCCGGTCGGGAGCCCGATCACGTCGCCGCGCGGGGTGAAGACGTAGACCTCGGCGGCGTTGATCTCGAAGCGCAGGGACTCCAGGAACTCGCCCGGGTCCTCGACCTCGTTCTGCCAGTCGAGCAGCTGGCGCACCCAGGGCATGTCCCCCGACGCGGTCTCGGCCAGCGACTTGTCGGTGTCGACCCCGTTGCGGGTGTCCTCCTTGTACTTCCAGTGCGCCGCCACGCCGTACTCGGCGCGGCGGTGCATCGAGAAGGTACGGATCTGCATCTCCACGGCCTTGCCGGACGGGCCGATCACCGTGGTGTGCAGCGACTGGTACATGTTGAACTTCGGCATCGCCACGAAGTCCTTGAACCGGCCGGGGATCGGGTTCCAGCGGTTGTGCAGCACCCCGAGGACGCCGTAGCAGTCCGGGTCGCTCTCCACCAGGATCCGGATGCCGACGAGGTCGTAGATGTCGGTGAACTCGCGGCCGCCGTGGATCATCTTCTGGTAGATCGAGTAGTAGTGCTTCGGCCGGCCGGTGACCTTCGCCTTGATCTTGGCGGTCTTCAGGTCGGCCTCGACGACACCGATCACCTGGCGCATGAACTGGTCGCGCGACGGCGAGCGCTCGGCGACCATCCGGACGATCTCGTCGTAGATCTTCGGGTGCAGCGTGGCGAACGCGAGGTCCTCGAGCTCCCACTTGATCGTGTTCATGCCGAGCCGGTGCGCGAGCGGGGCGAAGATCTCGAGGGTCTCGCGGGACTTCCGCTCCTGGGTCTCGGCCTTCACGTAGCGCAGCGTGCGCATGTTGTGCAGCCGGTCGGCGAGCTTGATGACGAGCACCCGGATGTCCCGGCTCATCGCCACGATCATCTTGCGGATCGTCTCGGACTGCGCCGAGTCGCCGTACTTGACCTTGTCGAGCTTGGTCACGCCGTCGACCAGGAGGGCGACCTCCTCGCCGAAGTCCTTCTCCAGCTGCTCCAGCGTGTACGCCGTGTCCTCGACGGTGTCGTGCAGCAGCGAGGCGACCAGCGTCGGCTCGGTCATACCGATGTCGGCCAGGATCGTGGTCACCGCGAGCGGGTGGGTGATGTACGGGTCACCGCTCTTGCGCATCTGGCCGCGGTGGTGGAACTCGGCGGTCGCGTACGCGCGCTCGAGCAGGCCCAGATCGGCCTTCGGGTGGTTCGCCTTCACCGCACGGAACAGCGGCTCCAGCTCGGGGTTTCCGACCTGCTTGCTGGTGCCGATCCGGGCCAGACGCGCCCGTACGCCGCGTCCTCCGCCGACCACTGCGTTGCCGCTCGGCGAGGGGCCGTCCTCGCGGGGCACCACCGGCGCAGGTGCTGAGACGGGCGCGGGCGCAGGCGCAGTCGAGACTGCGTCAGCTACGACCGGATCCTCCGCCATGAACCAAGTCTACGGGCGGCGGAGAGTCACAACGTGCGAAGTGCGAGCAGCGGGGTCTGGCCCAGCACCTCCCGGCCGTGCAGGAACGACAGCTCCATCAGGACGGCGAGGGCTTGGACCGTCGCACCGGCGTACCCGACGAGCTTCTGCGTCGCGGCCGCGGTGCCGCCGGTGGCGAGGACGTCGTCGACGAGCAGTACCCGGTCCCCCGCTTCGAGGGCATCGGTGTGCATCTCCAGGGTGGCCTGGGCGTACTCGAGCTCGTAGCTGACCGCGTACGTCGCCGACGGCAGCTTGCCGGCCTTGCGCACCGGCACGAACCCGACGCCCAGGGCCAGAGCGACCGGGGCGGCCAGGATGAACCCGCGCGCCTCCATGCCGATGACCTTGTCGACGACCGTCGCCCCGGACTCGTCCCGGCCGGCCGCGGCCAGCGCCTGCACGGTCGCGGTGAACGCGTCGTGGTCAGCGAGCAGCGGGGTGATGTCCTTGAACAGCACCCCCGGCTTCGGGAAGTCCGGGATGTCGCGGATCAGCGCGTCGAAGTACCGATCGATGTCGGACGAGGTCACTTGCCGCGCTTCGATCGGGGCTGCTTCGTCGGCTGCGGGCGGTGGGCCGACGCCGAGTCGCGGACCGGCGCCTTGGCCTCAGGAACGACCCGACCCGAGCCGCTCGCGGGCGGGCGGCTGACCGGACGCGGGGTGGTCGGGCGCTCCTCGACCGGGGCGCTGGGCTCCTCGCCCGCGACCGGGTCGGCGACCGGCATGCCCTCGACGAATGACGGGACGTCGGCGTACCGGTCAGCGTCGCGCTTGAGCCGCGCCTTGGCGCGTCGGTCCTGCTCGCTGATCTCCTTCTCCGCGGTCTTCAGCTGCACCACGAGCGGCGTCGCGATGAAGATCGAGGAGTAGGCACCGACGGCCATGCCGACGAACAGCGCCAGCGCCAGGTCCTTCAGGGCACCCGAGCCGAGGGAGAAGATGCCGACGTAGAGCAGCGCGCCGACGGGCAGCAGCGCCACGATCGAGGTGTTGATCGAGCGGACCAGAGTCTGGTTCACGGCCAGGTTGGCGAGCTCTGCGTAGGTCTTCCGGCTGCTGCGCAGGTCCTTGGTGTTCTCACGCACCTTGTCGAAGACGACGACGGTGTCGTAGAGCGAGAATCCGAGGATGGTGAGCAGACCGGTCACGGTCGCCGGTGTCACCTCGAAGCCGGAGAGCGCGTAGACGCCGACGGTGATGAGGATGTCGTGCATCAGCGCTACGAGTGCGGCCACTGACATCTTCCACTCGCGGAAGTAGCCCCAGATGAAGAGCACGACCAGGATGAGGAAGACGACGAGACCCTTGATCATCCGGTCGCGCACCTGCTGGCCCCAGCTGGCGCCGACCTCGGTCTTGGAGATCTTGGAGTTCGCGTCGACGTTCATCTTGGTCGCGATCGCGTTGGTGATCTGGTCGGCCTGATCCGGCGAGACCTCCTCGACCTGCACCCGGATACCGGACTTGCGCGCCGTGGTGACGATCGGCGACGACGCTTCCTTGATACCGGTTCCTGCGACGGCATCGCGGACCTTGTCGGCGTTGGTCTGGGTCACCTGCGACTGCGGCAGCGACACGGTGAACTCCGCGCCGCCCTGGAACTCGATGCCGAGGTTGAGGCCCTTGACGAACAGACCGCTGACCGACAGCACCAGGATCACGCCGGAGATCGCGTACCAGAGGTACTTGCGCCCGACGAAGTTGATCGAGGTGTCGCCCTCGTAGAGGGCGTTTCCGAGCCTGCTGAACTTGCCCATCAGGCCTTACCTCCCACGAGACCGGCCTGCACCGCGGCAGGGTGGTCTCCGTCGATACCGAGGGTCTCGGCGGACAGGCCGGAGAACCGGTGTCCGGAGTTGAAGAACGGACGCCGGGCGAGCAGTGTCACCGACGGCTTGGTGAACCAGAAGAACACCGCGAGGTCGATCAGGGTCGAGAGACCGAGGGCGAACGCGAAGCCGCGCACGACGCCGATGGCGAAGATGTAGAGCACCACCGCCGCGATCAGCGAGACCGCGTCCGCGGCCAGGCAGGTGTTCCGGGCGCGGACCCAGCCGGACTCGACGGCGACCCTCATCGACTTGCCCGCACGCATCTCGTCACGGATGCGCTCGAAGTAGACGATGAACGAGTCCGCGGTGATACCGACCGCCACGATCAGACCGGCGATACCGGGCAGCGTCAGGGTGAAGCCGGCCGCCTTCGCGAGCAGCAGCACCAGCGCGTACGTCACGCCCGCCGCGACGATCAGCGAGGAGATCACCACGAGGCCGAGGCCGCGGTAGTAGAGCAGGCAGTAGATCATCACGATCGCCAGACCGATGATGCCGGCGAGGATGCCCGCGGAGAGCTGGTCACCGGCGAGGGACGGACCGATGATCTCCACCTGCGGATGCGAGTCGAAACGGATCGGCAGTGCGCCGTACTTCAGCGAGTTCGCCAGCGAGGACGCCGTCTTCTCGTTGAAGCTTCCGGTGATCTGCGCGGACCCGTCGGTGATGACCCCGTTGAACCCGGGGTTCGAGAGAACCTTGCCGTCCAGCACGATCGCGAACTGGCCACCGTTGTTGATCAGCGTGCGACTGATGTTGGCGAAGACGCCGACCGCCTTGCCCTTGAGCGCCAGGTTGACCGCCCAGACGGCCTGGTTCTGCGGGATGCCGGCCGAGGCGCTCTTGAGCGAGGTGCCCTCGATCACCGCCTTCGAGAGCAGGTACTTGACCTTGTTCGTCGGGTCACAGGTGATCAGCGGCTGGTCCGGGTTGTCGGCGACCGGGGTGGTGTCGCCGTTCTTCGGGCACTTGAAGGCCGCGAACTTCGTCAGCCACTCGGTTCCCGGGTCCGCGGCCCACTTGATCGGGTCGTTGATCGAGGCGCCCTTGTCCACGCCGGCGGGCGTCGTCGGCGTCGGGGTTGCCGTCGGCTTGGCCGTCGAGGTCCCGGTCGGAGTCGCCGTCGGGGTCGCGTCGGCCAGCTTGGGAGCCGGACGCGGCTTGGGCGTCGAGGTGGCGCTCGTGGTCGGGGTCGCGGTGGGCGTCGACTTCGCCGTGGACTTGCCCGTGGGCGTCGCCGTGGGTGTCGCCGTCGCGCTCGGCGTCGGCGCCACCGGGCTACCGTCGCCGGCGCACGACTGGCCCCCGCACTGCGCCACCAGGCGGAACCGCAGTTGGGCGGTGCGCTTGACCGAGTCGACCAGGCTGCCGCTGTTCTTGCCCGGGATCTCGACCACGATGTTGCGGCTGCCCTGGACGGTCACGTTGGCCTCTGTGACACCGGTGCCGTTGGCGCGCTGGTCGATGATGCTGCGCGCCTGGTCCATCTTGGTCTTGGTCACGCCGTTACCGACGGCCTGCAAGGTGATCCGGGTGCCACCCTCCAGGTCCAGGCCGAGCTTCGGCTTGAACGTGCCACCGAGGGCGGCGAGACCGTAGAGCACGCCGACCACCAGGAAGAAGGTGATCAGGGTGCGTCCCGGTCGGGACGTCTTCTTGGCCACGGTCCAGCGTCTCCTCAGTCTTCGGATTCGTGCTCTGCGGGTGGTGCTTCGGTCTCGTCCACCTGGTCGGGCACACGTCGTACGACGACCTGCCGGGCCACCGTGATCACGGTGCCCTCGGCGATCTCGAGCCCGACCCGGTCGTCATCGACGGAACGGACGGTGCCGAAGATACCTGCGGAGAGGATCACCTCGTCGCCGATCTCGATGTCCGCCTGAAGTTCCGACATCTGCCGCTGCTGCCGGCGCGCCGGCCGCGTGACCAGGTACCCGAGGCCCACCAGGGCAACCAGGAACACCAGGAACTGCGCCAGCTCTGGGGACACGGTGGACTCTCGGATCGGGTTCGGGGGGTCTGGTGCGCCCATCAGCAGGCATTGGCACCGCCGGGAAGTGTAACCACCTTACGCGGCATGAAGGACCAGGTCCCCGAGGCTTCGACCTCGGGGACCTGGATGAAGACCCGCGTTCTTAGACAGCCCTGATGTCAGCTGTACGGGTTCGAACGGGTGGTCCCGACCTCGCAGCCGCTGTTGTCGCAGGCCACGTTGGCGTCGCGCTCCTGCAGCGTCAACCAGACAGACCTGATCTTGTACCCGTAGTTCGGAACCTTGTAGTTCGTGAAGGAGACAGACCCATTCCCGCAACCGTCTGTGTCCTTAACAAAGGTAATCGGACCGATAGCGTTGTTCATCGAGGCGCTGGTTACACCGTCAAGTACCAAGTAGGCGCCGGCACCGTCCGCGGGGCAGACATCGGTGATTGTTCCGGTGAGAGTGACGGTCGTGGCACTCGTCCATGTGATCTTGATGGTTGCCTTGGCTTGGCCTTTCGGCGTCCCGCCAAGGGTCGTGGCCAACGTGACCGTAGTAGTTGTCGCAGCTTGTGAAGCGGGACCGGTAAAGGCCACACAGAGGACGACACCGATGACTACCGCCATCGAGCGAAGAAGGTTCTTTAGCACCGAGACTCCTATTTGCTTTTTGGTTCCGAGAGTCAAAACTCGTTATGACTTCCGGAACGTAACACCGAAATACCATCGGTGCTGCGATAAGGAGAAGCGGTCTAATCAACCGTCGAACAGGCCCGGTTGACGATCGCTCTGCGCCGGTGCCGGTACGTCGAGACCGAGGTGAGCCCACGCGGCGGCGGTGGCGACTCGCCCGCGGGGCGTGCGCGCGAGCATCCCGTTGCGCACCAGGAACGGCTCGGCGACCTCTTCGACCGTCTCGCGCTCCTCGCCGACGGCGACCGCGAGGGTGCTCAGGCCGACCGGTCCCCCGCCGAACCGGCTGCACAGGGCGTCCAGGACGGCACGGTCCAAGCGGTCCAGGCCGGACTCGTCGACCTCGAACAGGTCGAGCGCGCGCCGGGCGATGTCCCGGGTCACCACGCCGTCGGCGCGGACCTGGGCGTAGTCGCGCACCCGCCGCAGCAGCCTGTTCGCGATCCGCGGGGTGCCGCGCGAGCGCGAAGCGATCTCCGCGGTGCCGTCCGGCAGGGTCTCGACCTCGAGCAGTCCCGCCGAACGCCGGACGATCTCGTCGAGCTCGTCGGCACCGTAGAACTCCAGGTGCCCGGTGAAGCCGAAACGGTCGCGCAGAGGGCCCGGCAGCAGGCCGGCACGGGTGGTGGCGCCGACGAGCGTGAACGGCGGGATCTCCAGCGGGATCGCGGTCGCTCCCGGCCCCTTGCCGATGACCACGTCGACACGGAAGTCCTCCATCGCCAGGTAGAGCATCTCCTCGGCGGGACGCGACATCCGGTGGATCTCGTCGACGAACAGCACGTCGCCCTCGTTGAGACCGGACAGGATCGCGGCGAGATCGCCGGCGTGGGTGATCGCGGGCCCGCTCGTGAGCCGCAGCGGAGCCGACAGCTCAGCGGCGATGATCATCGCCAGCGTGGTTTTGCCCAGGCCGGGCGGACCGGAGAGCAGCACGTGGTCGGCCGCGCGGCCCCGGGACCGGGCAGCCTGGAGCACCAGCGACAGCTGCTCGCGCACCCGTTCCTGGCCGATGACCTCGTCCAGCGATCGGGGGCGCAGTGCGGCTTCGACAGCACGCTCGTCGGCGTCGGCCTCGCCGCCGGTGAGCGCGGAGCGCTGCTCCAGGCTGCGCTGCCTCAGAAGCTCCAGCTCTGCTTCTTCCAGGGCCGCCTGGATCGAGGACTCGGGCTTCTCGGTCACAGCGCCCTGCTCAGAGTCTGGAGCGCGAGCCGCAAGAGGCGCGCGACGTCCGGGGTTTCCATCTGGTCAGCCTCGGGAGTGACGGCGGCGACGGCCTTGTCGGCCTCCTTGCCGGACCAACCGAGCCCGACGAGGCCACCGTGCACCTGGGTCTGCCACCCGGACCCCGTCACCGTGGTCGCGGCGGTGCTGGTGACCGTCGACCCCGGCGCACCGATCCGATCCCGCAGCTCGAGAATGATCCGCTGAGCACCCTTCAGCCCGATGCCGGGGACAGCGGTCAGCGTCTTGACGTCGTCGGTGCTCACCGCACGACGGATCGACTCGGGGCTCATCACCGCAAGCATCGCCTGGGCCAGCTTGGGTCCGACGCCGCTGGCTGTCTGCACGAGCTCGAACATCTGCTTCTCGTCCTCGTCGGCGAAGCCGAAGAGGGTGAGCGAGTCCTCGCGGACCACCATGCTCGTCGGCAGCGTCGCGGCTCCCCCGGTCGAGAGTGCAGCCAGAGTGTTCGGGGTGCACTGGAGCTCCAGACCGACCCCACCGACCTCGAGCACTGCCGAGGTCAGCCCGATCGCGGCGACCCGTCCGCTGACGAACGCGATCACCGCGCGCCTCCTGCTGCCTGGGCAGCCACCGCCGCCTGGATCCGGTTCGTGGCTGGGCCGCGCCAGATGTGGCAGATCGCCAGCGCGAGCGCGTCGGCGGCGTCCGCCGGCTTCGGCACCGCGTCCAGCCGGAGCAGGCGCGCGACCATCGCTCCGACCTGAGCCTTGTCCGCGCGACCGCTGCCGGTCACCGCGGCCTTCACCTCACTGGGCGTGTGCATGGTGACGGGGATACCGCGCGCCGCCGCGGCCACGAGCGCGAGACCGCTGACCTGAGCGGTGCCCATCACGGTCTTCACGTTCGCCTGCGAGAACACCCGCTCGACCGCGATCGCATCCGGTGCGGTGGCGTCGATCCAGGTGTCGATGCCGCGCGAGATCAGCAGCAGCCGGTCCTCGATCGGGAGCTCGGGGGTCGTCTTGACCACTCCCACCTCGACCAGGGTCAGCGCCCGCCCGATGCCGCCCTCGACCACGCCGACGCCGCAGCGGGTCAGTCCCGGGTCGATCCCCAGCACACGCATGGTGGTCCACTCCTGGTTGCCGTCGTACGAACACCTGTTCGGATAGAACTTAACCAGACCCGGCCTGCCGCGCGACGCCGACACACCGAACCCGATCGTGACGGTGGCACGATGGCGAGATGTCCTACCCGGCACCCCAGTACGACGGACCCGGCGAGCGAAGCGCGTTCGGACGCGTGTCCTCCGATCCCCCGGACCTCGGAACGCCTCCGGGCAACACGGTCGACTACCTGGCGACCCACGCCGCCACCGACGGCGCCTTCGGGCTGTACCGGTGGAACTTCGGCCCGCACGTGAGCGGCCCGGACCCGCACTTCCACAAGACCGTCTCCGAGTCCTTCTACATCCTGTCCGGGACGGTGCTCATCCACGACGGCGACGGGTGGAAGCCGCAGGCGCCGGGCGACTTCGTGCACGTCCCGCCGGGCGGCATCCACGGGTTCAAGAACGAGTCGGGCGAGCCGGCCTCGATGCTGCTGCTCTTCACCCCCGGTGCGCCGCGCGAGGAGTACTTCGAGACGCTGTTCGCCGGCGGCACCGCGACCATGACCGAGGAGGAGAAGGCCGCCTTCTTCCTGCGGCACGACAACTACTGGCTCTAGGCCGGTAACGCTCAGGCCTCGATGGAGGCCATCACGTCGTCGGATACGTCAAAGTTCGCGAAGACGTTCTGGACGTCGTCCAGGTCCTCGAGCGCGTCGATCAGCTTGAAGATCTTTGTGGCGCCCTCGGCGTCCAGCTCGACCTGCATCGACGGCACGAACGAGGCCTCGGCGGAGTCGTAGTCGAGCCCGGCCTCCTGCAGCGCCGAGCGCACGGCCACCAGGTCGGTGGCCTCGCTGACGACCTCGAACGAGTCGCCGAGGTCGTTGACGTCCTCGGCACCCGCGTCCAGCGTCGCCTCGAGCACGTCGTCCTCGCTGACGTCCTTGCCCTCCTGAGCCTTCGGCAGCACGACGACGCCCTTGCGGTGGAACAGGTACGACACCGAACCCGGGTCGGCCAGCGAGCCGCCGTTGCGCGTGGTCGCGGTCCGGACCTCCATCGCGGCACGGTTCTTGTTGTCGGTCAGGCACTCGATGAGGATCGCGACGCCGTTCGGGCCGTAGCCCTCGTACATGATCGTGGTGTAGTCGGCGCCACCCGCCTCGGCACCGGACCCCCGCTTGACCGCGCGCTCGATGTTGTCCTTGGTGACCGAGGACTTCTTCGCCTTCTGGATCGCGTCGAAGAGGGTCGGGTTGCCCGCCGGGTCACCGCCACCCATCCGGGCCGCGACCTCGATGTTCTTGATGAGCTTGGTGTTCATCTTGCTGCGCTTGGCGTCGACGACAGCCTTCTTGTGCTTCGTAGTCGCCCACTTGGAGTGGCCAGACATCAGCGTCCCTTTCCTAGCCCTGCGGCGGTTGAGCTTGTCGAAACCACCATCTCGACGAAGACCCGGTGGATGCGGCTGTCGCTGCCCACCTCGGGGTGGAAGGACGTCGCCAGCAACGGTCCCTGACGGACCGCGACGATCCTACCTGCGGCGTCGCCGCTCGCCACTCGTGCGAGCACCTCGACGTCCGCGCCGACCTGCTCCACCCAGGGCGCACGGATGAAGACCGCGTGCACCGGGTCGTCGAGTCCGGTGAAGTCGAGGTTGCCCTCGAAGGAGTCGACCTGGCGGCCGAACGCGTTGCGCCGCACCGTGATGTCCAAGCCTCCGAGGGTCTCCTGGTCGGAGGTGCCGTCGACGATGCGGTCGGCCAGCATGATCATCCCGGCGCACGTCCCGAACGTCGGCATTCCGCCGGCGATCCGTTTCTGGATCGGCTCGAAGAGCTCGAAGGTGCGAGCCAGCTTGAACATCGTCGTGCTCTCGCCGCCCGGGATGATCAGGCCGTCGCAACGCTCGAGCTCAGACGGCCGCCGCACACCGATCGCCTCGACACCAAGACCGGCGAGCGCGTGCAGGTGCTCGCGGACGTCGCCCTGGAGGGCGAACACGCCGATGGTCGGGGAGGTCATCCCTCGATTCTAGAAGCGCGCAGAGCGCTAGGCGTGACAGGCCTGGTTCGCGCCCGAGCCGTCGTAGAACCAGGCAACCGACGTCAGGTTGCCTCCGGGCGTGACAGCAGTGATCGACACCGTGCCGCCGGCACCGTTCTTCCCGATGGTGGTGGTCGTGAACGGCGAGGTCTTGTTCGTCAGCGTGCTGCTCGGGTTGCTGATGTTGACGTTGTAGCTGGTGGCTCCCGTGACACCGGTCCACGTCACCGTGATCTCTCCCGATGAGGTGTTGCGCGAACATGCGGTGATCACCGGACCCCACGTACCCGAGCTGATCGTCGACGTGCCGACCGTCGCCTGGTCGCTCCACAACGCCCAGGTCGACTGGCCCCACCCGGAGACGACCGCGACACCCAGGGCGAGCAGCGCGCCGGCCGTCACGATCCGGGCCGGGCCGCGACCCGGCCGGCGCGGCGGAGTCTCGTCCCCGACCTCCTCGAGCAGCGGAGCGGGCTCGGACTCGGGCTCGACCGGCGCGGGGCCGTCGCCGCCCTGCTCAGGGCGTCGCCGGGCGACGAGCAGCAGCATTCCCGCGACGTACAGCGCCAGCAGGTAGCTGCCGGGAGCGTTCGACAGCCAGCTCACGACGTACCCGGCGCGCGGCACCGAGAACCAGAGCCGCTGTGCGTGGGTGACCCGGTACAGGGCGTCGTCGGGCGCGTTGTTGGCATCGCCCTTCAGACGCAGCGTGGAGACGTCGTCGTGGTAGGTCACGTCGACGACCCGGTGGGTGACCCGGTCACCGCGCGCGGTCTTGACGGTCACCACGTCGCCGACCTTGATGTCGGGGGCGTCGATGCCGCGCGCGAAGCCAAGAGAGCCGGTCGGGATCCCCGGAGACATCGAGCCGGAGCGGAAGATCAGCGGCCGCACGCCGGTGACCAGCGCCAGGACGGTGAGCAGCAGTGCGACGGCACCCAGGACCGCGGTGACGCTCAGCGCCACCTGTCCCGCTCGGTGCAGCGTCTGCGACGCCCGGTCTCGGATCACGGCAGCTGGTTCGCGTTGAAGGTGAAGCCGACGTTGGTGGTCGCGTTCTGCAGCGAGGTCGAAGCGCCGGTCGGCAGCGTCGCCTGGATGCAGAGCGTCTCGGTGGCGCCCACGGCCAGCTGGCGCGGCGTGGTCGAGGAGACCAAGCTCGCCGCGAAGGCGGTGCCGGTGTTCGCCAGCGTCGCCCCACCGCAGGTGCGGCTCGGTGCGCTGCCGGTGACCGTGCTCGCGCCGGTCACCTTCACCACGAGTGCGGCTCCCAGGCCCTTGGTGTCCGCGTTCGAGGCGGTGGCGTCGACGTAGTAGGTGAACGGCGAGTTGCCGGCGTTCTTGACGGTGATCACGCCGGCGACGGTGTTGCCCGGCACCATCCCGGTCAGGTTCAGCTGGGTGTACGCCGAGTCGTTCGTCGTCAGGTTGTTCACCTGGAGGTCGATGCTGCCGGTGGTGATCGTCGTACCGGTCACCGTCGCGCTGTCGCTCCAGAAGGCGAACGTCCCGGTCGCCGCCGTGCCGAGGACCAGTCCGAGGCTGAGTGCAGCCCGGGCACGCGTGCTCCGGAGACGGCGGGCGAGATCAAGCTTGGGCATGGGAGGGCCTTTCCTCGAGACGGGTGACGCGTCGGCGGCTGTAGCCGATGAGTCCGGTGCCCGCTGCGACCAGCAGCGCACCGAGAAGGAGCATGGTCGGGGTGACGACGGTGCCGGTGCCCGGCAGGTCGCCGTGCCCACCGTTCCCGTTGTTGTTTCCGCCTCCGCCGTTGGACGGCGGCTGGACGGCGGTGGTGTCCTGACTGAGGCTGACCTTGAACCGGAAGTCGAGCCGCAGCTGTTGCGAGCTGTTCGTCGAGGCCGGGTCGAAGTCGACCTTTACCGAGAGCTTGCGCACCGCTCCGGCGGCAACGACGACCTGCTTCACGAGCTGGTGGTCCCCGGCGGTGGCCGCCGAGGTGTAGTCGCCGTTGCCGACCTTGGCGGAGATGGAGAGGTCACCGGTGTCGATCAGCGACTCGACCGGTCCGGTGAGCAGCGTGACGTCCAGGACGCCGTCGTCGCTGCTCTGGTTGCGGACGTAGAACGTGCGGACCTCGGAGTCGCCCGGCACCCAGCGCAAGGCCGGGTCGAACAGGGGTCCCGGCAGGGCGTCCCCCCAGGTGACGCCGTCCGGGCTCAGCCCCAGCTCGCCGGCCGCGGAAGCAGGAGGGACTCCCAGGCCGATCAAAGCGGTGGCTGCAGCGATCATCAGGCCGAGACGGGCGCGCCAGGTCATGACCCGACCTCCTCGAGCTCGCGTGCCGCCGTCCCGGGTTCGGTCCGGCGGCGCCGGGTTGCCCGGTGGTCCCGGGCCGCTCCGGCGAAGGAGAACAGGGCGTAGCCGAGAAGCAGCACCACCGAACCCATCACCACGAGCTCGCGGACGTCGCCGTCGACGAGCAGCGAGGGATAGGCCAGGTACGGCACGGCGTAGACGCGCTTGCCACGCACCTGCTCCGGCCGGACCGGGGAGGGATCTGCCACCTGGTTCGCATCGCCCTTCATGATGAACGAGTAGGTGCCGGAGAAGGTGACCTCGACGCGCTCCACGCGGTGGGTCGCGACGGCCTTCTTCCCCGACTCGATCTGGTAGGTCAGCACGTCACCGACGCGGACCTGGTCGGGCTCGACCGGCTTGACGACGACCAGGGTGCCCGGCGGCATCTTGGGTCGCATCGAACCGGTCAGGATCGTGTACGACGTGGCACCCATCAGCTTCGGGACGACCACGGCGAGCGCGAGGACCACGACGACGAGCCCCGTGACCAGCAAGGCGACTGCCTTGCCGGTCACGGTGCGCACGGTGCGCAGGCTCATCGACGAACTCCCCGGACTTCGATCAGTTGTGGTTCTGCTTGGCGGTGATGGTGATGGCGTCCAGCGCAGCAGCCAGACCGGCGGTCGGAGCGTTCGAGCTGTTGTCCTCGACGCCGTACGGCCAGGTGATGGTCAGGTCGACCGTCACGGTGTCGCCGTTCTGAACCGCCACGTTGGTGGTCGTGCCGGAGCCCGAACCCAGCGAGACGGCGCCCTTGCTGTACGCCGCGGTCAGGGTGAGCTCGTCGCCGAACAGCTGCGAGGACCCGCTGGTGGCACCCTGCGCGACGGTGAAGTCGGCGCTGGTGAAGTGGGTGCCGGCCTTGTTGACCGTGATGTTGCACTTCTTGGTGAGGGTGTCGCCGGGAACCAGACGCATCGTGGCCGGGTCGTAGGCGGTGCCGCCGTCGATCTGCCAGTCGTGCAGGCCGGCGCTGCTGCAGTCCGGCGTGCTCAGGTCCAGGTACCCGCTGGTGATGCTGGTGCCCGAGACGGTGGAGCTGTCGGTCCAGTACGCGAGCGAGCCGGCGCCTCCGAGCAGAAGGGTTCCTGCAGCCGCGGCGGCCAGGGCGCCCTTGGTGGACTTCTTCATGGTGTTTCCTCCAGGGAGGTCGAGGTTTGTTGACGTACCGAGCCAACGACGTCCCCTTCGAGGAGTTAGCACCTTGCGCCCGTTTATAGCCCGTTATGCCTAGGTGATCTGACCGATTGGCGATAATCTGTCCAGTCCGGCGATGCGACCTTTCGGACACTTTCGTCAACGGACCCCGTCCGTTCCGAAAGTGGGCTAGGAAGGCAGGTTCGTCCGGCGCCGCAACGTGGAGGCCACCCCGGGCACGAAGCACGCCGCGACCAGGGCGATCCACCACCCCATCGGGATGGCGGGTTGCACCGAGACCGTGAACTGCTTACCCGCCTCGACCCCGGTGGCGTGCTTGGCCACGATCGACCCGACCTCGCCGTCCGCGAGCACGACCGGCTCGGATCCCTTCGCAGAAAGCTTCACCGGCAGCATCCCGGTGGACACGTAGGTCGCCTTGGCGCCGGAACCGACCGGCACGAAGGACAACCGGTCGGCCTGGGTCAGCGGTCGGTAGACGACCAGGGCCGTCACGATCACCAGCGCACCTCCGACCAGCAGGACCGGCATCCGGGCCTCCCGCTCGCGGACCCGACCGGCGACCCCGGCCACGACCAACGAGCCGAGCACCAGCACCGGGGCCGCCAGGACCAGCCAGCCCGCCCCCGGCCAGCGCATCACGGTCTTGCCGACCACGTTCTGCGGACCGAGCCGCCACGGGTCCTGCGCGGTGATCCGGCCCTGGGTGGCCAACGTCCCGTCCGGGAAGACCTTCTTCACCTCGTGGCTGTAGGTGACGCCGTGCCCGCCCGGCGGTGTGAAGGTGATCAGGTCGCCGGGCTTCAGCGACGAGAAGGTGACCGGCTTGACCCACAACAGCGTCCCGACCGGCGCGCGGGTGCCCATCGAGGGCGTCTCGACGCGGACCCAGCGGCCGCCCTCAGCACGCCACCCGGCGAGCACGACGATGAAGGCCACCAGGAACGCCACCCCGGCCCAGGCCGCGATCCGCCGGGTCATCCGAGCACCACCGCCCCCGAGCCGGCCCAGGTCAGCGTCGCGGCCCAGTTCCCGCCGCCGGGCGAGGCCTGCACCCGGTGCCCGATCGGCAGGTAGAGACGCAGCCCGGCGATGTAGGAGTTCCAGGTCGCGTCCCGGCTCAGCGAGATCGTCGAGGTCTGGGTCGCCGCCGGTGCGGGCGCACCGATCGTGTGCCAGGTGCCGTCCGCGAAGGTCGAGACCTTGGTGCCGGCTGCGACGACCGTCCCCGCGGGCGAGGTCGTCGCCCAGCCGATGTCGAGCATCGTGCAGGGCGAGGTCGCCCCGATCACCGGCAGGGAGCCCCCGTACGTCGACGTGCCCGCATCGGTCAGCGGCCAGAAGTGCGTGATCCCCGACAGGGCCAGCACCGCGGTCGCGTACGCGCTGCTCGACGCGGTGCCGAACAGCGACGTACGGGTCGCCGAGCTGACCGTGGCAGCGGTGACGAAGGCTCCGGCAAGCGATCCGGTGAGCGTGCTCGCCGGCGGGCTGCCGACGCCGGTGAAGTCGGCCCAGCCGAGGTGCCAGTACGCGTTGCCACCGGTCAGCGCCGCCAGACCGAGACCGCTCACGCCGGCGGCGTTGTCGACGTACAGGGTCGGGGTCGAGACCAGGGTCGCCGCCACGCTGAGGAGCGCGAAGTGCCAGGAGCCGTCGTTGTACGCCGCGGCGGAGACCCCGCTGCTGGAGGTACCCAGCGTGCCGGTGACCCGGAACCGGATCTTGCCGGCGGTGTCCATGTAGATCATCGGCGTCCCGGCCGCCGATGTGCCGTTGTCCGCCGCTACGTCGAGGCTCAGCAGCGGTCCGCCCGAGGCGTACCCGTTCGCGACCTTGAACCAGACACCGAGGGCGTAGCTGCTTCCCAGAAGCGTGCCGGTGTTCGTGGCCTGCACGTCGGCCGCGTAGGCACCGCCCGACAGGCCGATCGCGCCGGCACCCGCCCACGGGTCCGACCCGGCGAACGACGTGCTGTAGCGCGGCAGCATCGGGTCGGCGGCGGTCTTGCTGTTCGCGAGCTGGACCGGGGCGCAGGACGTCGCCCGGAAGTCCGAGACCAGCTGCGCAGCGGTGAGGGTGCCGTCGTTGGTGATCGAGTCGACGGCCGTCTGGGTGGACCCCGAGGACGCCGCGGCAGGGGCCGGGGACCCCGAGCACGAGACGGTCCCGGACGTCCGAGCGGTCAGCGAGCAGCTGCCGGTCGGGTAGCTGTGCGTGAAGGCGAGGCTGGCGTCAGCGGCGTTGTTGGTGCCGTTGCTGACGGCCGCCGCGGTCCAGCCGCTCAACGAGGCCGACGTTCCGGTCAGCACGAGCAGGACGGCGGCTCCGGCGAGGAGCACCGAGACCCGGGCTGGCGTGAGGAGCGGCGTCATCGCCGGCTCAGACGTTGAGCGTCCAGGTCAGCGCCTGGCTCGCGGTGATCCCCTGGGCCAGCACTGAGGCGGACGCCGAGAGCGCGACCGTGAACCGGCAGGTGAAGGACGAGCCCGCGGCCAGGGTGGCGGTGTGCGTCAGGGTGGCCCCGATGCTGCCGGGCGCGCCGGCCGCGTAGACCAGGTCGGCCCAGGCCGAGCCGGCGGAGTAGGTGGCCCCGTTCGAGCACGAGATCGCCACCGTCAGGTCACCTGAGGTGCAGACGTTCGCGGCCGGAGGCGTGCCGGACCCGGCCGTCGGTGACTGCGTGCAGGAACCCGTGGTCAGCACGAACGTCGAGGCGGCGGCCGATCCGACGTTGCTGAAGACCACGTCGGTCACCTGGCTGCCGCCCGGAGCCAGCGGGCTGCTGGTCCCGCCGTACTTGTTCACCGTGCTGCAGGTGTAGCTGTTCGAGGTTCCGCTGCTCGACAGGCAGGTGGCGCTCGGCCCGACTTCGCGCAGGATCACCGCGGAGGCGGTCGCGACGGTGTTGGTGTCGTTGCTGATCACCGCGCTCGTCCACGACGACAGCGTGCCGTTGACGCCGAGCACGAGGATCGTCGCGGCGATGGCGCTGCTCCCCAACGCCCATCGCGCGGGGCGGGGGCCGCGTCGGGCTGCCCGACGCCCGGGCCGTCCTTCGGACGCGCGGGCCGACGCCCACCTCGCGGTGCGAGGTGGGCGTCGGGTGGCGCGTCGTGCGGTCATCGGATCAGACCGCGTCCAGCTGCCAGGCGATCGGCTGCGAGACCTGCGAACCGGCGTCGACCGGCGGCGATGCCGCGTCGAGCGTGGTCGTGAACCGGCAGGTGATCGCGGTCGCCGAGGCGGCGTCCAGGGCCGGGGCGGAGGTCCACGTCTTGGCGACCAGGGAGCCCGGCGCCGCGGCACTCTGACCGAGGGCGGCGATGTCGTTGCCGGCGTTGTAGCTGGTGCCGGTCGAGCAGGCCACCGCCACCGTCAGGTCGCCCTGCGAGCAGAGGTCGATGCCACCGGTGCCGTTGGTCGGGGTGCAGGTGCCGGGTGTGTACGCGAAGGTGTTGCCGACCGCGGTACCCGGGTTGGTGAAGGTGACCGAGACGACCGAGCTGTCACCCGGCGACATGGTGGTGTTGCCGCCGTACTTGTTGATGCTCGAGCACGCCGCGATGGTGTTGTTCGGCGCGGTCGTGGTGTCACACGTGTTGGTGTTGTCGGTCTCGACGAGGGCCAGGTAGCTGGCGGTGGCGCCCGCGGTGTCGTTGCTGTTGGTGATCAGCGCCGAGGTCCACGAGGACAGGGTCCCGTTGACGCCGAGGACGAGCACCGTCGCAGCGATCGCGCCGCTCCCCCAGAGCGCAGCGGTACGCCGAGACTTCTTGGTTTTCGTGGGTGTGTCCTGGTTCATTGCCGTGCTCCTTCCGGAGTCGGCTTCGGGACCCCGTCAGCACCCCTATCGGCACCAGGACCAGAGCACCTGACCGGAAACGATCAGGAAATTCACTCCCCGCGCAGCGCCGCGAGGATCAGGTCCTCGATCGGCGTGCTGGGATCCAGCTCCACACCGCGGTCGCGGGCGTGGCCGTCGATCTGGAACCAGACCGAGCGGGACAGGTGCGAGGCGAGCACCTCCACCGAGGGCTCGCGCACGTCGCGGGCCAGCCAGAACCGGACGGTGCCGACGGCCTGGCCGACGATGCCGAAGACGAGCGGGTCGAGGATCAGCTGGTCCTCCGCGGTCAGCTCGACCTCGAGCAGGCTGGCACCCGAGGTGACCAGCGCCGCGATCAGGTCACCGATCTGCTTGGTCGTCTGCATCACGTCGGAGAGACGCTCACCGTCCTGCGATTCGGCGGCGCCGATCCGGTGCAGCGCGGGGTGGGCGTCCGCCCAGGCCACGTAGGCGTGCACGATCCGCGTGATGATCTGCTCGATCGAGCCACTCAGCTCGAACTCGGGGGTGAGGGTGTCGACCAGCATCTCCAGGATCCGGCGCTGCACGGCGCGGTCCAGATCAGCCTTGTCGGCGAAGTGCCGGTAGAGCACCGCCCGGCCGAGCCCGGCCTGCTGGGCGATCTGGCGGACGTGGATCTCTTCGCCCTCGGGCGTCTGCTCGATGACCGCGATCGCTGCGTCGAGGATCATCTCCCGACGCTCCTCGCGGTGCGCAGCCCAGCGCTCGTCACGCCCGTCGGGCGCGGAGGTGGGCTTCTCGGTCACAGGGTGAAGGGTAATGACCTTCGGCCCCGCGCTCGCGGAAGGCCCGCGGTGGCGACCGTTCGCATCTCCTCCACGTCGAGCAGCTTCACCCGCGGTCGCCCCTGCTCGGCACCGCGGCGGCGCTCCTCGGCGTCCAGTGCCTGCCAGCCGGCCAGACCGATGTGGGCAGGCACCCGCTCGGCCAGCCAGCGCTCGAGCTCCTCGGCGTCGGCGTCCGGCTCGGTGAGCAGTCCGGCGGACAGGTCGTCGAACAGTGCCGCGACGGTCTCTTCCGAGCAGGACTTGTTGGTGCCGATGAAGCCGGTCGGTCCGCGCTTGATCCAGCCGGCGACGTACAGGCCCGGCTCGACGCGGCCCTCGGTGTTCGGCACCGTGCCGGTCGCGTCGTCGAACGGCAGTCCGGCCACCGGCTCGCCGTGGTACCCGACCGAGCGGAGCACCATCTGCGCCTCGAGGATCTCGGTCTCGCCGGTCCCGATCGCGACGGTGCGTCCGTCGACGACCTCCAGCCGGGTGCGCTCGAGCTCCACGCCGGTGACCGACTCGGTGCCCAGGATGCGCACCGGCGCGACGCAGAAGCGGAGCACGATCCGGCGCCGACCCGGCGTGCTCGGGCGCGCAGCGATCTCGGCGAGCATCCGGCCCTTGGCGGTGGCGAGGTCGAACCCGACGCCCGCGTCGTCGACCACCACGTCGACGTCGGTCAGGCCAGCCAGACCCACGAGCTCGGGAAGCGTGAAGGCAGCCTCGGCCGGTCCGCGGCGGCCGATGACCACGACCTCGGAGAGCCGGCTGCCCCGCAGGGTCGCCAGCGGCAGGTCCGCGATGTCGGTGGTCGCGAGCCTGGCCGGGTCGGCGGTGAGCACCCGGGCGACGTCGAGGGCGACGTTGCCGTTGCCGACGATCACGACCCGCTCGCCACCGAGGTCGACGAAGGCGTCCTCGTGGTCCGGGTGGCCGTTGTACCAACCGACGACCGAGGTCGCGGGCACGCTGCCGAGCAGGTCCTCCCCCTCGATGCCCAGCGCCTTGTCGGACGAGGCGCCGACGGCGTAGATGACGCCGTGGTAGCGCTCGGCGAGCTCGGTGTCGCTGATGTCGGCGCCGACCTCGACACCGAGCCGGTAGCGGAACCCGGGCTGCCCCTCGATCGCCGCGAACAGCTTGGTGACCTGCTTGGTGTGCTGGTGGTCGGGCGCGACCCCCGCGCGGGCCAGTCCGTACGGCGTGGGCAGGCGGTCGAAGACGTCGACGGTCACACCCGGGTGCTTGAGCAGCTCGTCGGCGGCGTACAGGCCGGCCGGACCGGAGCCGACGACCGCGACCCGGATGGCGTCGGTCGGCAGCGCCCGGCGCTTCGGGATCACCGCCAGCGGCGTCCGGTCGGCGTGCGGGTTCTCGGCGTAGTAGAGCCGGTTGAGCTCGATGAACGGCAGCTCGTCGGCGCTCAGCTTGGTGTGCGGCTTGAGCGCGTCGACCGGGCACGCGGTCGCACAGGCGCCGCAGTCGACGCACGCCTTCGGGTCGACGTACAGCATCTCGGCCTCGGCGAAGCCGGGCTCACCCGGGGCCGGGTGGATGCAGTTGACCGGGCAGGCGATGACGCAGGACGCGTCGCTGCAACAGGACTGGGTGACGACGTACGGCATGGCACGTTCCTCCTCGAGGGACCGCGGTCAGGCGGCCTTGGCGCCGGCGTTCACCGGCTCGCTGCGGAAGCGCGCACCGGGACCGTCGATGTGCAGCGCCTTCCAGACCCGGCGCGAGACCGGGTTCATCAGGTCGAGCTCCTCGGCCAGCGCGCGGACGTCGTAGAAGACGTCGCTGAGCATGTCCTGGGCCTCGGGGCTGTCCCAGAAGATCTCCTTGAGGACCTTCTTCGGGACGCCCACCTGCCGGGTCATGTCCTTGCTCGGCACCATGATCGCGTCGCCGAGCAGCCGCATGATCACCGGGAACACCACCGAGAGCACGCCCTTGCGGATCTTGCCGACCTTGGGCACGTTCCGCTTGAGGTACTCGTGCGCGAACGAGATGTGCCGAGCCTCCTCGGCGATGTGGATCTGCATGATCCGCTGCAGCAGCGGGTGCATCCGGTCGCCCTCGCGCAGGATCGCCTTCTGCAGGTGGTCGATCGGCTCCTCGCCGGCGAGCACGCCCATGAAGAACACGATCGAGAGCGGCCGGGCGGCCAGTGGCAGGAACGGGGCCAGCACGCGGAAGTAGCGCGGACCGCCGGGGACGTCGACGCCCGAGCGGTTCACGAACTCCTGGAACATCTGGGTGTGGTGGGTCTCCTCGGTCGCCTCGTGCGTCACGTAGCGGTACTCCGCCGAGCCGTTCGGCAGGCCCATGACGTACTCCATGAGGCCGCGGATGAGGATGTTCTCGAACTGCAGCCCGACCTTGGCGACGTTGGCCTGGCGCCACAGACCGATCTCGATCTGGCGCTCCAGCGGGAGCGACTGGTACCAGTCGCTGCGGCCCAGCGCGTCTGCCTTCGGCAGCACCCAGCGCGGGTCGTCGGCGTCGATCGCGTAGTCCGGGTTGTCCCAGTCGATGTCCGTCCACGGATCGAAGTGCTGGTGCACCGAGCCCTCGGAGAGGGTGAGCAGCTTCTCTTCGTACGTCTGGATCGCTGTCATGCTGCGAGGTTAGTGAGACGCGGTGTCACAAGTAAAGAGATACACGTGACTTCGTGTCACATGTATCGATTCCCCGCGGGGGTTGTGGCTCAGGTCACGCGGGTCCGAGACCGTCCGGATGGCGCTGCCAGTACGCCGAGACCTCGATCCGACCCTCGTCGAAGTGCCCTTCCAGGCCCGCCGCGGCGAACGCCGCCAGGGCGTCGTCCAGCAACGGGTCCCCCGGCGCGGCGTTCGCGGTGCTGCCGTGCCACAGGTTCACCTCGAGCATGCCCTCGTCGACGGCGTGCCAGACGTCCTGCGGCGTGAACCAGGCGATCCCGCGCGGCGTCGGCTCGCGTCCGGCGAGCTCGTCGCGCGCCGACCAGTGGTCGGCACAACCCGCGAGCACGACGATGCCCGCGGCCTCGAGGCTGCCGAACGCCTCGGTCAACCGGTCGTGGTCGGTCGTCGTCGGCCAGGCCGCGGACTCGGTGACCCAGGCTTCGCGGGCGTGCGCGAGCCAGGCGTCGGCCGTCGAGACGGCATCGAGCCCGGGGTGGTCGGCGCGGATCACGTCGACGACCTGGTCCCGGAGCGCGTCCGGGTCCTCCAGACCCGAGCGCAGCGCGCTGGCCACCCAGGCCTGGGTGTCCTCGGGGCGGGGCTTCACCAGCCGCGTTCGGCCAGGCGGTGCGGCTGCGGGATGTCCTCGACGTTGATGCCGACCATGGCCTCACCCAGACCGCGGGAGACCTTGGCGACCACGTCGGGGTCGTCGTGGAAGGTGGTGGCCTTGACGATCGCCTCGGCCCGCTCGGCGGGGTTGCCGGACTTGAAGATTCCCGAGCCCACGAAGACACCCTCGGCGCCCAGCTGCATCATCATCGCCGCATCCGCCGGGGTCGCGATGCCACCGGCGGTGAACAGCACCACCGGGAGCTTGCCCTTCTCGGCGACCTCCTTGACCAGCTCGTACGGCGCCTGCAGCTCCTTGGCCGCGACGTACAGCTCGTCGTCGTGCAGCGCACCGAGCCGGCGGATCTCCCCGCGGATCGTGCGCATGTGAGTGACCGCGTTCGAGACGTCACCGGTGCCGGCCTCGCCCTTGGAGCGGATCATCGCCGCACCCTCGGTGATCCGCCGCAGCGCCTCACCCAGGTTCGTCGCACCGCACACGAAGGGAACGGTGAAGGCCCACTTGTCGATGTGGTTGGCGTAGTCGGCCGGAGTCAGCACCTCGGACTCGTCGATGTAGTCCACGCCCAGGGACTGCAGCACCTGCGCCTCGGCGAAGTGACCGATCCGCGCCTTGGCCATCACCGGGATCGAGACCGCCTCGATGATGCCGTCGATCATGTCCGGGTCGCTCATCCGGGACACGCCACCCTGCGCACGGATGTCCGCGGGAACCCGCTCGAGGGCCATCACCGCGACGGCTCCGGCGTCCTCGGCGATCTTCGCCTGCTCCGGCGTGACCACGTCCATGATCACGCCGCCCTTCAGCATCTCGGCCATCCCGCGCTTCACGCGCGAGGTCCCGGTGCCGGTCAGGTCAGTGTCTGGAGTGATGTGGTCTGCTGCCATGAGGCCAGTTTAGGCCCGGACCGCCAGCCCTTTTCACCTGGGTGAGGGGCGTGGATCAGTTCTCCGCGGCCTCGCGGGCCGCGTCGATCGCGAGCGCCTGCTGGTGGACCGTCTGGACGCGCTGGATGACCGTGATCGTGTTCGCCAGTGCCATCAGGCCCAGGATGATCGGGATCGCGATCAGCCAGTCCTCGTTGCCGGTGAGCAGGTGGATCAGATCCGCGATCCCGGTGGTCACCAGGGTGAACACCAGCCGGTCGGCGCGCTCCGCGATGCCGACCTTCGCGGTCATGTTCAGCGACTCCGCACGGGCCCGGGCATACGAGGTCACCGAGCCCATCGAGAGGCAGTAGATCGCCAGGCCGGCGTACCAGTTGTTGTGACCGGGACCGACGTAGTACATCGCGAGACCACCGAAGATGGCGGCGTCGCCGATCCGGTCCAGGGTCGAGTCCCAGAACGCGCCGAACGTCGAGACCTTGCCCGAGGCGCGGGCCATGTAGCCGTCCATGATGTCGCTGAACACGAACGCCGTGATCACCAGGACGCCGGTGAGCAGCGCCCCCTGCGGGAAGAAGATCACCGCCCCCGCGACGACGCCGATCGTGCCGACGAAGGTGACCGTGTTGGGGCTGATCCCCCACGTGAGGAACAGGTTGGCCAGGGGCGCCCAGACGTTGGTCCAGAACTGGCGGAATCTCTCGAGCATGGTGGGAAGAGGCTAACGGACCAGGTCCTCCCCGGTTGCCACCGCGTGCCGGGCGCTGCGGGCCCAGCCGCCCAGGTTGTTGGCCAGGTCCGGGTGCTCGTAGCGGAAGCGGCGTACGGTGTAGCCGACCACCTCCGTCGGGCCGAGCGCTCGTGCCGAGGCACTGCGTGGCAGCCGCAGCAGCGGGCCGAGCTCGCCGAAGTACTGCCCGGGACCGACGACGGTGACCCGGTCCTCGCGGCCGTCGGCGAGCTCGCGGAAGATCTCGATCCGCCCGGACCTGACGAGGTAGACCAGATCGCCGGGGTCGCCCTGGCGGAAGAGCACCTCGGCAGCGTCCAGCTGCACGTGCTCGGGTTCGCGGTCGACCGCGGAGTGCGCGCTCTGCGCCGGCGGCACCAGCTCGATCACCGCGTCCGCGATGTCGGTGACGCGATCGTCGTGGGTGGCCACCAGGAGCGTGCGCCCGGGTGAGGCGAGCTCGCGCATGAGCTGGAGCACGCCCTCGACCTGGACGTGGTCCAGGTGCGCGGTCGGCTCGTCGGCGAGCACGATCGGCGGGTCGTGCACCAGCGCCCGGGCGATCGCGACCCGCTGCTGCTGTCCCCCGGACATGGCCGAGGGCCGGTGGTCCTTGCGCTCGGCGAGCCCGACCCGCGCCAGCAGCTCGTCGGCCCGGCGCGAGGCCTCGGCCCGCGGGACCCGGGCGAGCGCCATCGGCGCCACCACGTTCCCGTGGGCCGTCAGGCTGGGCAGCAGGTTGAACGCCTGAAAGACGATCCCCACCTGCTCCTGCCGGTAGCGCGCCAGGGCTGCTCCCGCCAGCCCGACGACCTCCTTGCCCCCGACCCTGATGCTGCCCGAGGTGGGCGTCAGCAGACCGGCGATGCAGGAGAGCAGGGTGGTCTTGCCGCAGCCGCTCGGACCCAGCAGCACGACCAGCTGCCCGTCGCCGGCGTCCATCGACTTGTTCACCAGCGGGCGCACCAGGATCCCGCCGGAGTTGTACTCCACGGTCAGGTCACGGATCTCGAGCCCGCTCATGCGCCGGCTCCGAACGCGAGCGCCGGGTCCACAGTGACGGCCCGTCTCATCGCGATCAGCGAGGAGATCAGGCCGACCACGACCGCGATCACCGGCAGCGACCAGTACGCCGAGGCCGGCACCACCAGCGGCACCAGGTAGAGCGGCCGGAACAACCAAGCCGTGCTCGCCGCCAGCGCGGCCGCGCCGAGGGTGACCAGCACCGCCTGGACCGCGACGCTGACGAACAGGTCGCGGCCGCTGGCTCCGACCGCCTTGAGGACCGCGAAGTCGCGGGTGCGTTGCAGGGTCGAGACGTAGATCAGCGCGGCCACGATGATCACCGCCACCGCCCACATCAGGTAGCGGGTGTTCTCCACCGAGGACACCGAGTCGGCCATCGGGCCGAGGCTGTCCTTCTCCACCGACGCGATGCTCATCTCCTTCAGGCCCTTCGGCAGACTCGTCGGCGTCCCCTGGACCGAGACCGCGGTGACGAGGCGCTGCCCCCCGAACAGCACCTGCTGCGCGGCCCGCAGCCCCACGAAGACGTCCGGCGTCCCGCCGAGCATGGTGTGGCCCGAGGTCAGCCCCACCACGGTGAACCGCTGGGTGCCGAGCGTGAAGTGCTGGCCGATGTCCAGACCGAGGCGCTCGTCCGCGACCGCGTCCCCCGGCTTGACCACGGCGGAGCCTCGGGAGGGCACGAACGTGGTCGGGCCCGGCTGCGCCCCGAGCATCATCACCCGGATCAGGCCCTTGCTCCCCCGGTCGACGGTCTGCAGGGAGATCACCATCCCGGCCGCGGACTTCACGCCCTTGGCGGACCGGACCGCGCCGACCCGGTTCTCGGGGATCGCCCGCACCGAGGTGAACGGTCCGGAGGAGCTCGTCGGCACGACCCAGCGGTCGGCGTGGGTGCTGTTGACGGTCTTCGTGATCTCGGCGTGGAAGCCGTTCGCCATCCCGGACATCAGCACGGCCAGCGCGAACACGACGCCGGCCCCGACCACGGCGATCAGGAACTGCCGTGACCGGTAGCGCAGGTCGGCCAGCGTGATGGCGAGCACCGCAACCTCCTCGAAGAATCGGACGCCTCGACTGTGGCAGCACCGAAATCCGCTGCACAGTCACCGCGGGAACCATTCAGGCGTGAGGTAGGGCACCTGCACAAGGTCTGAAATTCGATTCCGAGAAGTGGTAAGGATCCGCTCCCTCGGTGCTCCTACCCCTGACCGAGGAAGGAGCGAGGAATGTCGGAGCACACCGGTGCGGGCCTGTTGGTGCCCGTAGGATCCGAGCGTGACCGCTCCTCTCGGGCTGCCCGAAGCCAGCGATGCCGAGCTGGTCGGGCTCGTCCTGCAGGCCGACCGGGAAGCCTTCGCGGTCGTCTACGACCGCTACGGTCCGCGGCTCTACGACTTCGCCTACTCGATGCTGCGCCAGCGCGAGGACGCTGCGGACGCGGTGGCCGACTCGTTCGTGACCTTCGCGGAGAAGCTGCCGCAGCTGCGCGAACCCGACCGGCTGCGCCCCTGGCTGTACGCGATCGTGCGCAGCGAGTGCCTGCGCCGGCTCAAGCAGCGCAAGCGGGTCAGCTACGGCGACGACGACCAGCTCGCCGAGATCGCGGATAGCGCGATGACTCCGGACGAGGCCGCCGAGCAGGCGGCGCTGCAGAAGCTGGTCTGGGACGCGGCCGCCGGCCTGGCGGACCGCGACCGGGCGCTGCTCGACCTGCACCTGCGCCAGGGGCTGGAGGGTTCCGAGCTCGGCGAGGCGATGGGCGTCAGCGCGTCGAACGCCTACGTGATGCTCAACCGGCTCAAGGGTCAGGTCGACAAGTCCCTGGGCGCGTTGCTGGTCGCCCGGCTGGGTCGCGAGGACTGCGCCGAGCTGGACAAGATGCTGGGCAGCTGGGACGGCTCGTTCTCGCCGCTGATCCGCAAGCGGGTGGCCCGGCACATCGAGAACTGCGAGATCTGCGGCGAGCGTCGCAAGCGGATGCTCAGCCCGTGGGCGCTGCTGGCCGGCATCCCGCTGTTCGCAGCACCGGCCGCACTGCGTCGCCGCGTCCTCGACGACACCCAGCTGGTCGCGTACGTCGAACCCGGTTCCGGCGGCGCCGGGGCTCAGGCCGGTGGAGAGGCAGTGCCGACCGTCGCGCCCCGGCGCCGGGGTCGCCTCGCGGCCGCGGGGATCGCGGCCGTCCTGCTGATCGGCGGCGCCGTCTACTTCTGGCCCTCGAACGACGACGCGACGAAGTCCGACGACCTGATCGCCGGACAGCCTCTCGGCGGCGGAACTCCGTCGGTGCCGACCCCGACGCTCCCCACTCCGACGTTGTCCTCGATCCCGACACCGTCGCTGGTGCCGCCTACCCTCGTGCCTCCGAGCGCGACGGCCGCGACGGCGACCGCGGCTGCGGGAGCACTCAAGCTCTCCACGGCGAGGATCGATCTCGGGAGAACCCGTTCGAGCGCGTCCTTCACCGTGACGAACACCGGCGGAACCGCGCTCTCGTTCCTGGCCTCGACCGGGACCGCTGCGGTCACCGTCTCGCCCGCCTCGAAGATCCTCGACCCGGGCGCGAGCGCGAAGGTCAGCATCGTCGTCAAGCGCGGTCAGCTGGTCGAGGGGCCGATCGACGAGACCATCTCGGTGACCTCCGGCAGCCTGGCGGCGTACGTGAAGCTGACCGGCGACAACGAAATCCCGCCGAGCGTCTCGGCCCCGAGGATCGGTGCGGACAGCTGCAACGGCTCCAACCGCTTCTACGCGGTGACCGTGAAGGCGTCGGACGTCTCGGCCGGTGTCACATCGGTCAAGCTGATCTGGAGCGGTGCCGTCTCGGGATCGACCCAGCTGACCTCGTCGCCGACCACCTGGCACGGCAGCCTCGGACCGGTCACCGCGATCGGAACCGTCACGGTGCGCGCGGTCGCGACCGACGGGCGCGGCAACACCACCACCAGCGCCCCGAGGACATTCACCGCCGGCGGGCCGTGCCCCCAGTAGCCGTCGGCCCGTGAGCCGCTAGGTCGGCCAGGCCTCCGCGAGCAGGCTCCGGGTCTCGGTGAGCAGCTGCGGCAGCGGCTTGGTGCGCCCGATCACCGGCATGAAGTTGGCGTCCCCGGACCAGCGCGGCACCACGTGCTGGTGCAGGTGCGCGGCGATCCCGGCACCGGCGATCGGACCCTGGTTCATGCCGAGGTTGAAGCCCTGGGCGCCGCTGACGGCCCGGATCGTGCGCATCGCGGTCTGGGTCAGCGCGGCGACCTCGTGGGTCTCCGCCTCGGTGAGGTCGGTGTAGTCGGCGACGTGGCGGAACGGGCAGACCATCAGGTGACCGGAGTTGTACGGGTACAGGTTCAGCACCACGTACGCCGTGTTTCCCCGGTGCACGACCAACCCGTCCTCGTCCGCCAGACGTGGGATCCGGCAGAACGGGCACTCGTCCTCGGTGTCGTCGGCCGGCTTGCTCTCCCCGCGGATGTAGGCCATCCGGTGCGGCGTCCAGAGCCTCTCCAGCTGGTCGGGCTCGCCGACGCCGTCCTGGTGGACCTGCTCCGGATCCGTCACGGTCAGACCTGGATCCGGTCGGCGACCGCAGCCGCGACCCGGGCGATGGCCTCGTCGATCGGCACCCCGTTGTCCTGGCGTCCGTCGCGGTAGCGGAAGGACACCGCACCTGCCTCCACGTCGTCGGCGCCGGCGATCATCATGAACGGCACCTTCTGGAGCTGGGCGTTGCGGATCTTCTTCTGCATCCGGTCGTCGGAGTCGTCGACCTCGACGCGCAGACCCTGCGCCTTCATCTTCGCCGCGACGTCGTACAGGTAGTCGGCGAAGGTGTCGGCGACCGGGATCGCCTGCACCTGCACCGGCGCCAGCCAGGGCGGGAACGCGCCGGCGTAGTGCTCGACGAGGACCCCGAAGAAGCGCTCGAGCGAGCCGAACTTCGCGGAGTGGATCATCACCGGCTGGTGCTTCTGGCCGTCGGCACCGTTGTACTCCAGGCCGAAGCGGGCCGGCTGGTTGAAGTCGTACTGGATGGTCGACATCTGCCAGGTGCGACCGATCGCGTCACGGGCCTGCACGGAGACCTTCGGCCCGTAGAACGCAGCACCACCCGGGTCGGGCACGAGCTCGAGACCGGACTCGATGCAGACGTCCTCGAGCACCTTGGTCGCGATCGCCCAGTCCTCGTCCGAGCCGACGAACTTGTCGGGCTTGGAGTCGTCGCGGGTGGAGAGCTCGAGGTAGAAGTCGTCGAGACCGAAGTCCTTGAGCAGACCCAGCACGAAGTTCAGCAGGTGCTTGATCTCGCCGGGCGCCTGCTCGGCGGTGACGTAGGAGTGCGAGTCGTCCTGGGTCAGACCGCGCACGCGGGTCAGGCCGTGCACCACTCCGGACTTCTCGTACCGGTAGACCGAGCCGAACTCGAACAGGCGCAGCGGGAGCTCGCGGTAGGACCGACCGCGGGAGCGGTAGATCAGGTTGTGCATCGGGCAGTTCATCGGCTTCACCATGTAGTTCGAGCCCTCGAACTCCATCGGCGGGAACATGGTGTCCGCGTAGTACGGCAGGTGACCCGAGGTGTAGAAGAGCTGGTCCTTGGTGATGTGCGGAGTGCCGACGTACTCGAAGCCCTCCTCGATGTGGCGCTGGCGGACGTAGTCCTCCATGACGCGCTTCAGCACGCCGCCCTTCGGGTGGAAGACCGCGAGACCGGAGCCGATCTCGTCGGGGAAGCTGAACAGGTCCAGGTCGCGGCCGAGCTTGCGGTGGTCCCGGCGCTCGGCCTCCTCGATCCGGTGCAGGTGCTCCTCGAGCGCCTCCTTGGACTCCCAGGCGGTGCCGTAGATGCGCTGCAGCTGCTTGTTCTTCTCGTTGCCGCGCCAGTACGCAGCAGCGCTCCGCATCAGCTTGAAGGCCGGGATCCGCTTGGTGGTCGGCAGGTGCGGACCGCGGCAGAGGTCCTTCCAGGCGACCTCGCCGTTGCGGTCGAGGTTGTCGTAGATGGTCAGCTCGCCGGCACCGACCTCGGCGTCGGCACCCTCGGCAGCCTCGGCGGCCGAGCCCTTGAGACCGATCAGCTCGAGCTTGTACGGCTCGTCGGCAAGCTCCACGCGGGCGTCGTCGTCGGAGACCGGACGGCGGGAGAACCGCTGGTTGTCCTTGATGATCTTGCGCATCCGGGTCTCGATCTTCGCGAGGTCCTCGGGCACGAACGGGGTCTCGACGTCGAAGTCGTAGTAGAAGCCGTTCTCCACCGGCGGGCCGATGCCGAGCTTGGCGTCCGGGAACAGGTCCTGGACCGCCTGGGCCATCACGTGCGCGGTCGAGTGCCGCAGGATGTCGTGGCCGTCCGCGCTTTCGATCAGCACGCCCTCGACCTCGTCACCGTCAGCGAGCTCGTAGGCGAGGTCCTTGAGCGAGGCTTCGCTGGTTGAGGCTGTCGAAACCCTCGCCGCGATCACGTCCGGCTCGTCCTTGAAGAGCTCCCAGGCCTTCGTGCCCGTGGTGACCGCCTGCTCGGCCTTGCCGGCTGGGCTGATCACGGTGACGAGTACGTCGGACACAGGTGCTCCTGGAGGAGAAGGGAACGGACCGGGCAAGCCTAGCGACGTCACTCTCCGCGATTCTCACCAATATGGCTGAGCATCCTGCCCATGGACGACCAGATCGGTCAGAGACTCCGACGAGGGCCCGTCACCGGTGGGTCGGCAGCACGCAGGCGGCGTCCAGGCCGTAGATCCGGTTGAGCCGACCGAAGCCCATCCACGAGCCGATGCACATGCTCAGCTCGACCGTCTCTGCCTGGGTGTAGTGCTCGAACATCCGGTCCCAGAACGCGTCGTCGATGGCGTGGTGGTCGGTCGCGTAGAGCTCGGCGAACTCCGCGGCGAGGCGGGTTCGCTCGTCGAAGCGGTCGGTCGTGCGCCAGTTCGTGACGGCCTCGGCGAACTCCTCCTCGACCTTCTCCCCGTCCCGCTCGGTGCGCCAGTCCAGGCAGAACAGGCAACCGTTGACCTGGGCGATCTTCAGCCGGGCAGCCTCGAACTCGCGCAGGCCGAGCGTGCTGTGCTCGTAGACGGCCATCGCGAACATCGAGGCGGCGATGCCGATGCCGGGAACCATCTCGCCCCAGACGTAGTTGATCGGGTCCTTGTCCTCGGGGATGTCGATCCTCATGCCGTGCTCCTCTGTTGTGCGGCCGCGCCGAGTCGCCCGGCAGCCGGTCGTAGGGGGATGTCCAGTGCGTCGTACAAACCGGGGTGGGCGGCGACCAGCCAGTCGATCGCGCCGACGAGCCGTCCGACCGCGGTGGCGTTTCCGCCGTCCGCGCGGTTGCCCTTCTCATCGGTGGCCTCGACGCTGACCTCGATGCGCGGCACGCCCTCGATGATCACGCGATGCGCGCCGTCGCCGGTCGGCGGCACCGGCCAGTCCGGGGCGCAGGAGGCGTGGATGCGGGTGACGTGCTCGACGACGATCAGCGGCTCGCCGCCCACGATGCCCTGCACCTCGAACCGGATCGCGCCCTGCGTGCCGGCCTCGAAGACCCCCATGGCCTCGGTGTTCACCGTCGCCTCCAGCGGCCGGCGCTCGACGACCTCCCGGATCTCGTCGAGCTCGACCTCCAGGGCCCGGGCGATCATCCGGACCTGTCCGCCCCAGACCATCGTCGGCACCGTCGCCGCGATCATCGGGGCGTCGTACTCCATCGGCTGCCCCATGCCGACGAGGTAGCGGACCGAGTCCTCCTGGTCGTAGGTCGTGTAGTCGAAGATCTCCTGGCAGCGGATCACGTCGATCTCGGTGCCCAGACCGCTGATCAGCACCGGCAGCACGTCGTTGCCCCAGCCCGGGTCGACACCGGAGGCGAAGAGCGAGCCGCCTCCCTCGGCGACGGCTGCCAGTAACCGGTCGCGCATCTCGGCCGGCGCGTTCGCCTGGTCGTAGAGCGCGTAGAGCGCCGGGGTCACGACGACCGCCCCTGCCCTGATCGCGCGCTCGACATCGGCCAGCGCGTCATCGGGGCGGATGTCACCGGAAGCCGCGTACACGATCGCCTGCGGCCCGGCCGCCAGCACGGCGTCGACATCGTCGGTCGCGGCCACGCCGAGGTCGCGGTCGAGCCCGGCGAGCTCGCCGGCGTCGCGTCCGACCTTGTCCGGGTTGTGCACGATCACACCCGTCAGCTCGAGGGCCGGGTGCGCGGCGACAGCCCGGACGGCGAACCGTCCGACGTTTCCGGTGCCCCAGACGACCGTCGAGATCATGGGTCGACCATAGAACGAAAGTGGAACGTGTTCTAGTCCTAGGATCCAGGCATGGCTACTCCTGAGCGCGTCCGCGTGACGCACGTCTTCAAGTCCGACCCGCAGACCGTCTTCGAGAAGCTGGCCGAGCACGAGAACCTCGGTCCGGTCTTCGGCGCGAACATCACGCGCCTCAGCGACGGCACCACCTCCCGCAACGGCGCCGGCTCGGTACGCCGCCTCAAGATCGGTCCGCTGCCGGCGTTCGAGGAGACCACCACGACCGCCGAGCCGTACTCCCTCATCGAGTACCGCATCACCAAGGGCAGCCCGCTCAAGGGTCACTGGGGCCGCCAAGAGCTCTCCCCCACCGCGGACGGCGGCACCCAGCTCGTCTACACGATCGGCTTCGACTCCAAGATCCCCGGCATGGCCGGCATCGTCGCGAAGCAGCTCCAGGCCGGGCTCGCCAAGGGCCTGCCGAAGCTCACCGACTGACCTGCGCGCCAACGACGAAGGCCCGGCCGTCTCGGCCGGGCCTTCGTGCTGCGGTGGGCGATACTGGGTTCGAACCAGTTTCCGTAGGGCTTTGCGTTACTGGGCCTGACCTGGGTTTTCACCGCAGTTTCACGCTTAAAACCGTACAGTAGCGCGTGTCGCTCATGGACACAGGAAGACACGCTTTTACTCTCGATCTGGCACGTATCTGGCACGACGAGAGGACTCCCCCGGTGGCGAACGCCAAGGGCAGCAAGGCCCGCTTCGGCAGTACCCGGCGACTCCCGAGCGGCCGCGTCCAGGCCCGCTACACCGGCCCCGACGGGGGGTCGCACACAGCGCCGACAACCTTCGACACGATCGGGGACGCCGAGACCTGGCTGGCCACCGTCCGCGCCGACATCGTCCGTGACAGTTGGGACCCCACCCTGGCGGCAGGACCTCGGAAGCAGCTCCGCTTCGGCACCTACGCCGAAGCGTGGCTGGGCGGCCGCACCCTCGAGGCCCGCACCCGGGCCCACTACCGAGCACTGCTAGATCGCCAGATCCTCCCTACCTTCGAAGACCTCGCCGTCCGACACATCACACCCGACCTGGTGCGCGCCTGGTACTCGACGACGGCTCTCGACAAACCCACGCTTCGAAGCCACGCCTACGGCCTGCTCCGCACCATCCTCGGCCAGGCCGAGCGCGACGGACTGATCCCGGCCAACCCCTGCCACATCCGAGGCGCCGGCAACGCCAAGCGCGCCAAGAAGGTCGAACCGGCCACCCTCGCCGAGCTCGAGCAACTCGTGAACGCGATGCCCGAGCGCTACCGGCTCATGGTCCTGCTCGCATCCTGGTGCGCGATGCGCTTCGGTGAGCTCGCAGAACTCCGACGCGAAGACGTCGACACCAAGACCGGTGTCATCCGAATCCGCCGAGGCGTGGTGCGCGCGGCCGGCGAGACGATCGTCAAGAAGCCGAAGACCGACTCATCGATCCGCGACGTCGCGATCCCCCCACATCTCCTGCCGTTAGTGCGCGAACATCTGCTCAAGCACGCCGCGCCAGGCAGAGGTGCGCTCATGTTCCCTGCTCGAGGCGGCGGCCACCTGCAGCCCTCGAGCCTGTACCGCGTCTACTACCCGGCCCGCCTCGCCGCCGGCCGACCCGACTTGCGCTTCCACGACCTCCGCCACACCGGCGCCGTTCTGGCCGCGCAAACCGGCGCAACCTTGGCCGAGCTCATGGGCAGGCTCGGACACTCGACACCGGGAGCCGCGCTCCGCTACCAGCACGCAGCTCAAGACCGAGACATGGAGATCGCCCGCCGACTCTCGGCGCTCGCCGATGGACTCGAGGCATGAAGCTCGTCTGTTCTGGTGGCACCACTGATCGCCGACCTCCGCACAAGCCGCGCGCTCTGATCAGCCTGTACCTGGACGACCGCGGGGAGATCATGGCCGCCGAGCGCGGCAAGGTACTCGCCGCATACACCAGCCTCGACGGACACCTGCAGTCATCGACAGCTCGAGAGGACACCTGGCGTTGGGTTCAACCACCCAGCTACCTGCTCGACGACGAGTCACTGCCCGGATGGGACGAGCACGCTTGGCGGATCACCTGTCCGAGCTGCCCGACCCTCGACCAGCTCGTCAACGAAGATCGTTTCAAGCAGCGATTCCACGAAGCCCTGCGTGTCGGGGACACGGCGATCGACGTGCGCGACCTAGAGTGACGTTCTGTCACCGAGAGTCCGCTCCGGTGACCCCGAGGCGCTACCGGACACGAAGCGCACAGCCAGACCCGCTTACCCGGTGGGGTGTGATTTAGCCACCCCCAGGAGCGGCCTCATGGCTTCCAAGGACTCCCCCACCAACAAGCGCCGGCTCGTCACGATCGCCGCCGCGGCCCAGTACGCCGACGTGAACCCGCGGACCATCCGCCGGCGAATCTCTGACGGCTCGTTGCCCGGCTACCGCATGGGCCCGCGCGTGATCCGAGTCGACCTGAACGAGCTCGACGCGCTCCTCCGGCCGATCCCTGCGGCCGGTCCTGCGGCCTGATGCCCGCGAACGCAAACGACCGCCCAGGGCGAAACTGGGCGGTCGCCTACGAAAACACTGCTGACCATGTCACGGCGCCCCGACAGATCGGCGTGACATGACCTGGACGAAACTCTCGGACGACTTCACCGATCGCCCCGAACTGCTCGAGATCTCGCGCAGTGCACGGATGCTCCTCATCGAGCTGATCGTCTACTCGAACCGGATGCTCACTGACGGCCGAATCGCGGCTGGGGCTGTGCGACGCCTCACCGACTCGACCGACCCAGAGACGGAGCTGCTCGAGCTCGAGAGTGCAGGGTGGGTGACGCTCGTCGAGAACGGCCGCGCCTACCAGGTCGACTGGTCCGACCAAGAGAGTGCCTCCGACGTGAGGGACCGGCAAGATGCAACGAAGGAGCGCAAGCGGCGAAGTCGCAAGCACCTCGCCGGCGACCACTCACTCTGCCTCCCGGGCGCACGGTGCCGGGCGCTGGTCACACATCCCGTCACGCGTGACAAGACGCGTGGGTCACAGAGTGGGTCACACTCCCCCGTCCTGCCCGTCCCGGCCCAGAGCCGGGACGGGGGGCAGACCCGGCTACGGTGCGCAAACGGATCACCGATCGCGCCCGACGGCACTTGCTGCGGGCGCACCCACCTAACGGCGGAGTCGGCATGACGACCGGGTGCGACGAATGCACTGGCGGACTTCTTGACCCGAACTCGGACCTGCCGCGACCTTGTCCGACCTGTCGCCCGTGGCTCGCGCCTTGTCCGACCTGCGGCGATAGGGCATCGCATTGCCGGGCACGCCGCGCGGAAATCGGCTCGTGTTGCCCCGGATGCCCTCACACCCCGCCACCCCTCAAGAAAAGGGCTAACCACGATGACTGAACCGAATGCCGTCGACAAGAGCGAACTCAGTCACGCACGCCTACAGCTTGATTTCCCGCCGGGCGATCACGTAACCGGCAGCCATCAGGACAGCCACTCCGGCCGCGACCCCGAAGAGCTTCCAAGTGTCAGCCGAGAACATGGATCCATTCGTGTCCCAGCCCATCAGCGCCGCGCCAAGACTGCCAGCTGCCAGCGAAACCAGCGTCATCAACACCGCCGTGGACTGCACATCGGTGGCCGTGTCTGCGGGCGTTGGCGGGGTCGCGTATTCAACGAGCCGTTCTTGGATCTTCTGCTTGAGCTGGTCGGCGCCGTCCATGTCGTCCGGGACCTTGGCCAGAAGGTCCAGGTCACCCATGAGTTGGTTGCGCGTCCGCGCGGCCTTCGAGCCGCGCGCCATCGACTCTTTTGCGACCAAGACCACAAGACCGCTAACGGCCGAGATCAGCGCAGCCCAGACAGCATCCGGCATGGTGCTAGACGCTATCCCCACGTAGTGCCAGATGACGAAGGTTCCGAGGCGCTGTCTGGACCGCCAAGAAATCCAGCCACCGCCCCAACGAGCGGTGCACTGGACTATCCGGTCCTCTCCCCCCGGCAGACCCTGGGAGCGCGATCGGACCTGGAACTACGTTGGTTCTGGCTCTTCTATCGCAGCTCCCGGCCAGTGCGAGGCGGCCGCCGTGGCTAAGCGCCCGACGATCCCGTGCACCCGATGTGGCCAGTTGCTCTGGTCAGGGCCCACAACCCGGCCTGATGCTGAGCGGGTCTGCCGCAGCTGCACCGCAGCGCCACCTGTCGCGGTTGGCCAGCTCTGGGAAAGCGCGGACAGGCGATACGCCGGCTTCCGAGTCGAGGTGGTCGCAGTCGACGGCGACTTCGCAACGTGCCGAGTGGTCGCGGGCTCGACCGGAGCCCGAGTCAGCACGGTCGGCCGCACCTGGCGGGTTCAGGTTCGGCGCTTCAGACCGAAGAACACCCGCGGGTATCGCCTGGTCGGAACGGTCGAAGGCGGTGCGACCAATGTCTGATCCGTGGCCACCGCCTGAATCCTCGGCGCGGCCCTGGCATGACCAACGGCTTCCTCTCCGGTCCGGCCACGGCACCGCAATGATCCGTGTCCGTCTGGTGCGCCTTTGGGGTCAGGACGTCCTGATCAACGAGCAAGACCATGTCTACTGCCCAGACTGCTTCCAGTTCCTCGCCGTCGAAGAACTCGGCGCGCCGGACAACTACCACCGAGTTGGTATTCGTCGCCCAGGCGTCACGTTTCCGATGAAGAACGATGACGAACCACGCGGCCATCCGGGGCCGGCGGGAATGCAATGGTGACAAACGCATCCGCGACGGAGGTTAGATCCTGGGAAGGCTTCGCGATCGCCATCTCTTCGGACCGCGTCCTGCTAAGTGCACAGGGTGCCGCGATCGTCGCCGTCATGGCCGCCCAGCTCGAGCGCTCGGCGCAGCGACCGCTGACGCCATCGCTGCGCCACATTCGTGACGTCTGCCGGTATGTAGCTCTAAACGGACTAGTGCATCCCGACGACGGCGGACATGCGGACGTCCGCCCGACGCCGGTCGGTGCAACATCGTGGATCAACAGCACGGAGGCAGGCGAAGCGCTACGGATCTCACCACGTCACTGCCGCCGACTGGCTGAGGACGGTTCGCTCCTGGCGGCCCGCAAAATCCGCGGCCGGTGGAAGTTCGACGCCAACGAGATCGCCGCACTGGCAAAGGAAAGGAGATCAGCATGAGGTTTCGCAACAGGCCGAAGGCGGACAAGGCCCACGGGAACAGCGCCGCCACAGACGTCCACATGCACACGCCCGAACGTGTGGCGATGACCGCTGGGATCCGCGACCTGCTGGGACTCGATCCCAACGCTTCTGCGGACGAGATCGCCGCTGGAGCCGTGAAGGTGGCCGAGGACGCCCAGGCTCGGCGTGTAGCTGAGGCCGAGTTCGAGGCACTGCCGTTTGAGGAAAAGATGGCGAAGATGCTGGGGTTCCCGGCCGGCATGCCCCACGACAAGCTGGGGACGGCGATCATCGCGCGCCTCGAGGAGATGAATCAGCGCCGAGCCGAGCAGTTAACGCGGCCGCGGCTTGAGCTCTCGCTCCCAACTTCCCAAGCCGCTACCGGCCGCGAAGTCGAGATGGACTCGATGTTCAACAGCGGCGTGGTCGTCAGGATCGACCCGTGGGGCCGCAACCCGTTGGCCGAGGACGCGCGGCAATCCCTTCCGATGGACTACGCGGCCGCCCTCACAGAGGGACCCGTCCCGAAGCTCTTCAAGGCGGGCGGTGACCTCCCCGCGTTCATCGCGTCCGGAACTGACCCGTCGATTCTGCTGCGCTTGCCATGGAACGCCCGTCACGCGGCTGCCAAGGCCGATGGGGCGAAACTCTTCCAGATGGTCGAGGACCTCTCGGGCGATGGCGGGTTCGTCATCGCCGAGACAGAGTCGGTGAATGGCGCCGGCTATATCGACCATGAGGCGAACCAGGAGTACTTCATCCGCGTTTCCGACTGGGTCACCGGCAAGGACCAGGACAAGCTCAACCCATCGCCCGCGCGGATGAAGGCAATCAACTCGGCCTACGACTCGATGTTTCCTGCGGAGGCAGAAGCCAAGCGCGAGGCGGCGATCGCCGCAGCGCAGAAGAAGGCGAAGGAGAAGCACGTAGCTGAACTCCAGGCAATCCGAGAGGGCGTCCAAAGGCTCGACGCACGGGACGGGTATCGAGCGTGACGATCTGGCGCGCGATTCGAGCCGGCTGGGTTCTCCTTCGGGGCCTAGACGGACGGCTCCAAGCTGCGCGCCGACGCTCGCCGGGCGCCTCGGGAAACGGCGGGGCGGACGACCCGTCCCGAGGCGCCCGGTCGGTCTACAGCTCGGCCGAACTCGCCGTCAGTTCGAACGACGAGCTCCAGGCATACGCGGGAATGCGGCTAGCCGCCCTCTACATCCAGGCCATTGCCGCCGGTGACGACGAAGCTGCCCTCAAGTTGCTCGCCGGGGCCGACTCTGTCGAGCTGTGCTGGATCGCGGCGTGCCTCGGGGCCGAGCTCCGTGCGTCGATCTCCCGGGAACTAGGTGAAGACCACGAGCTCCTAGCAAGGGCCTTCCACGGTGCTGTTACGCGTGCGCAGGGCATGGCCGCGGTCTACAGCGCAGAGCTGGTTCTCCGCGACGCCGACATGGGCGGGCATGAGTCATGAATAGTCTCGCGCGGGCCGCGATCAGCGATGGCGAGGCAAAGATCCGGATGCTCGAGCTCGCGCAAATGGTTCTGGATCCCGAACGCGCCGACCCGCGACACCCTCGAGAGGTTCTCGCTGCCGAGCCCGATCTTGCTGGGATCGCCTTCCTGGCGATCGGGACGGTCGTCGTGCTGTTCCTGGAGAAGGACCAGGACGCCGTTCAGTTTCTTCGAGCGATGATCACCCAGGCCCGCGAGGACCTGATCAACCTCCGACTGTTAGCGGGAGGTGACCACCTTGGCTGACGATCTCGTCGCAGAACTCGATGTCGAGCCCGTCCTGCGCAACGTCCGCGCGTCGATCGTCCGCCAGGCCGGCGGCGACTTCGAGCGCGCAGGCGCCGACATTGGCCGCCGTGCTGGCGACTCCGCCGCGAAGACGATGTCCACCCGCCTCGGCCATGGCCTCAAGGAAGGCCTGTCGGGGATCGGCCTCGGCATCGTCGCCGGCCTCGGTGTCGAGCGGCTCTTCGACTCCATCATCGAGGAGTCCGAGCAGGCCATCCGGGTCACCAAGATCACCGCCCAGGAGATCGCCACCACCGGCGGCGCAGCGCACGTCACGGCAGGCCAGGTCAACGAGCTGGCCAACCAGATGTCCGAGTACGCGGCGATCGACGACGAGGTCATCCAGTCCGGCGAGAACGTCCTGCTCACCTTCCGCAAGGTCCGCAATGAGGTCGGCGCCGGCAACGACATCTTCGACCGCGCCACCAAGGCCAGCCTCGACCTGTCCACGGTGCTCGGCACCGACCTGAACTCCACGGTCAAGCAGCTCGGCAAGGCACTCAACGACCCGGTCAAGGGCATCACCGCGCTCGGCCGCGCCGGCGTCCAGTTCACCGCCGGCCAGAAGGCCCAGATCAAGGCCCTGGTCGACAGCAACCGGCTCCTGGATGCCCAGAAGATCATCCTCACCCAGGTCGAGCACAACGTCGGCGGCGCGGCCGGCGCCAACGCCACCGCCTTCGACCGCCTCGGAGTCTCGGTCAAGAACCTCGAGGAGTCCCTCGGCACCGTCCTGCTGCCCGTTCTGGACAAGGCCGCCGAGGCGACCTCGGACGAGGTGATCCCAACTCTTCGCACGGGTGGTGGGATTGTCGAGGACTTCGCTCATGCGTGGGACGGGCTGCCTGGTCCGATCAAGGAGGCCGCCGGGGCTGTCGCAGCGTTCAAGGCTGCACAGGCTCTGGGGCTCACCACGTCCCTTGCCTCCGGTGCGGCAGCAGCTGGCTCTGCTGTCTCGTCGCTGGCGCTTCGGACCTCGTTCATGGTCGGGGTCTATCGGCAGGAGATCGGCGCTGCGACCGGAGCCACCGCGGCCAACGGGCGCCTGGCCGCGTCATACACGGCCGTGAAGGCCGCCGCCGCAGGGTCAGGGGCTGTGGTCGGAACGTTCGCGAAGACAGCCGGGAGCGTCGCCCTCCTCGCTGGCTCGTTCAAGCTGCTCGACTCCCTAGCCCCGGACGACAAGGCCGTCGCGCGGTACGTCGACCGCCTCGAGGCACTCGCCGGGCCGAAGATCCCGGACCAGATCGACAGGCTTAACGAGGAGCTGAAGAAGCAGCAGCAGATCGTCGACGACGCCTTCGGGCCGACATTCCACGTCTTCGGCTCCACAGTCACACCGTTCGACTTCGGCAGCGACTGGAAGACCGCGGACGAGAAAGTCCGTCAGATCAAGGACCAGATCTCCGAGCTGAAGCACCAGGAAGACCTCAACACGATCGCGACCAAGCAGGCCGCCTCAGCAACCGGCACCTACGTCTCCGAGGTCGACAAGGCCAACACCTCGATCCAGAAGCTGATCGCCTCGGAGAACAAGCGCCACAACGCTCTCCTCGGCCAGTTCAACGACGCCACCGCCCTGGCCCAGCAGCTGCGCGACGCCCGCAAGGAAGCCGCCGACGGCGCCCGCACCCTGGACATCAACACCGAGGCCGGCCTGAAGAACCGCGACGCGCTCGGCCAGCTCGCCGGCCAGTGGAACAGCTCGGCGAACGCGGTGAAGAACGCCAAGGGCGCCTACACCGGATTCCGTGACGACTTCATCAAGATCGCCGAGTCCATGGGCGCCACCAAGGGCGAGGCGAAGAAGCTCGCCGACCAGCTGATCCAGATCCCCACCAACAAGGCGATCAACGTCGACACCCCCGGGATGCGGGAAGCCCGCGAGCAGGCGCGGCTGCTGAAGCTCGACCTGCTCGCAGCCCAGGTCGCCGGCCGCAACATCGTCATCGCCCAGGGCGCACGGAACCGCAGCGAGCTCCAGGACCGGATCAACAAGGCCGGCGGCGGCTCGATCTTCGGCCCGGGCACAGCGACCTCAGACAGCATCCCAGCCTGGTTGAGCAACGGCGAGTTCGTTCAGCGCGCGGCCGCGGTCGACTACTACGGCCTGCCGTTCATGAAGGCCATCAACGAGATGCGGCTCCCCCGGTTCGCCGGCGGTGGCCAGGTCGGCTCAAGCTCCTCGAACGCACCGGTCAGCCTCGCCGGCACCCGGCTCGCCCTGCTCATCGGCGGCCAGGTCGTCGAGGGCGTGATCGCCGAGATCGCGGACACCCGGATCGGCGCACAGCGCCAGATCGACGCCATGCAAGGAAGGGCCTACGGCGGATGAGTCCGAAACGCGAGGAGGTCGCGGTGAGATCAGCGTAGGCGCTCTGCGGACAGCAAGAGACCCCGGCCGCGTGGGGTGGTCGGGGTCTCCGCTCGAGCGCTCGCATGGTTCAGCCCTTGATGTTACGAGGGTCGTTCCCGTAACTGTTCTTCTCGCCGATCTTGCCGTCCATGTTCCGGATCGTGTGTTCGACATGTCGGTCTCGCGCCATGTCCCGGCCTTTGGACTGCGCCTCAGCCTTGGTGTCGTGGACGTTGGCCGCCCGGGAGCTGCCCTCGACCTTGTTCTTCCACTGGCCGTCCTCGTGGTACGTGCTGATGTCGCCCTTAGCCATGCTTTTCACCTCCCTCGTCGGTCTCGTTCTCGTCAATCGCGCGGTTGCCTTCTTTTGCGCGCGGAAGCCATACGACGTCGGCAGTGAGCGCGATCGATTGCCTCTCCCTGCACCCGGCTACGCACTCGTCGATGTGGGTCGTGAGCGCACTCGCGTACTCAGCGAGAACGACCAGCTCGACTCGTGGCTCGCCGTCGTCCACCGCCCACATGAAGGCGCTGTCGCCAAGATCGGGGCGCTCGTAGACCTCAGCGAGGTAGCGCTGAGCGTCGGCGTTTTCGCCGACGCGGTGGTGCGCTAGTGCCAGATTGAGGAGGGTCACGGTGCCGAGGCCGGTTGCAGGCGACAGTGTTGCGCTGCGCTTCAGCGCGCGGATCGCATCGGGCGGGTTGTCGATGATCTGGCAGAAGCCGAGGTTGTTGAGCACCTCCGCGTCGTCCGGTTTCACCTGCGCAAGCGCCCGGTAGACGGCTGCCGCCTCTGCGCGTTTACCGGCGTTGAGGCGCTGTACGGCTACTGCGGTGAACAGAGAGACGTTGACCGTGCTGCTGTCTTCCTGCGCAGAAGACGCTCCATCGCTGGCCTTCACCGCGATCATCTCGGCGATCTTGGCGGCCTCGTGATGGTTCTCCTTCATGATCGCCGACGGGGCGCATCCGGCGCGGTTCGAGAGCAGATACCTGTACTCGCTGAGAAGAGAGTCGTAAGCCCAGCCGTCGGCGTAGGTCTCGGTGAACCGGTCGAGCATCCACCGCGCGTCGTGAAGCGCCACCTTGCTGATCGCCGGCAGGTCCTCGACCAGCCGTAGCTCTTCGAGCGAGGGGACGTCATCGGAGAAGATTCCTGCCGCACCGCGACTGCGGAACCAGTTGGTCAGTGTCGAGACAGTCCTAGGGTCGGTGACGATCGTCGCCGGGTCACTGTCTTCGGGATGACCCAGGAAGTCGCGCAGCACAGGAGCCCAGGCCTTGCCCGATGCGATGAGCTTCTTGAAGGACTTGCTGAGCTCGGAAGCGTCGATGGCAGCCAGCTCTTTGTCGGCGAGGATCGCGACGGCCACGCGGGCGGCACGAGGGAGCGCGAAAGCCGCCGGGATAATTGCATCGGGGTTCATGCCGCGATCGGTGATCGCGTCCAGCAGGTCTGAAACGGCCACGTTGGCGCCATGACCCTCAGAGCCAAGAGCCACCGCACGGTCCTTGAGCACCATCAAGATGGACGTGAAGGTCCACTCTGAAAGCGGCTTCCCGATGTCGGAGAGCAGGCGCCTACGTGCGTCGAACGCATGAACTTCTGCGGTTCGGGGGGCGCGACGTGGTCGGCGCCGCTGGACAGCATCGAGGGACGCGTGACCAAGGTCGTGCCCGGTAGAAGCCGACGCGTGGTCCTCCGGGTATCGCTCCATCAGATCGCGGCACTGCTCGGCGCACTCCGGTCCAGACGAACCGATCTCGAAGAACGGGCAGTCCGGGGTCAGGTCCGGCATCTCGCAGGTGTCGCTCATCTTGGCGACTGCGCGGATCATCAGTCTGCGCTCGGCCTCGTTGGCCCAGGGTCCGTCGGTCACCGGTAGGCATCCCTCCGCTGGGGGATCGTCAGGACGAAGACGAGCGGGTCCGTCTCGTAAATGATCCGGTGGGTACGTCCGAGCCAGATCGAGCGCTTGCCCTCGAGCTTGCCCTTCAACTTCTTGCCGAGTGCCGGCTCGGCTTCGAGGCGCGCGATCAGGGCTTCCGCCTTGTCCCGGAGTGCCGGGGTCATGGCATCGAGGTCCCTGATCGCGCGCTTGCTCAGTTCTGTCATCGGGTCAGTTGTCCGCCTGTCGGGTCTCGGCCTCAGCCTCGGCGATTGCGTCCATGGCGTCGTCGTCGCTGAGGATGTTCAGGGTCTCGATCAAGGACTCGTACTCGTCGTGAGCGATGAGCACCGCCACGGGCTTCCCGTGTCGGGTGATGGTGTAGCCAGCTCCGGTCTGCGAGACCTCGTCGATCAAGCTTCGGAAGTTCTCTCGTGCTTCAGCGATCGGCAGGGTGGGAACGCCAGTCAGGTTTGGAGTGTCGGCAGTCATGATGAAATCGTACGAACTTTTGTACAAAACTCCAAATCCATTCGTATTCACTCCTGGATCTCTCCGCAAACTACGAAGCCGCAACCGACAGTTCATGAACTAAGGACGGCGTTGATCACCCCTGGCGTCAGCGCATCAGCAAGCAGAGGAGTCGTTCGGAGGAACTGGTCACGTGATCGCTGTTCGGTCGTGAGGCCGATGTACTGCTCGGTGGTGGACGACGTCGTGTGGTGCAGGGCCGCCATGACGATCCGGAGAGCGTTCTCGTACTTGCTCTCCTCGATGAGCTTGTCGAACATGATCCGCGCCGCTGAACGGCGCAGGATGTGCATCCCTTCGCCCTCGGCCGAGAGGCCGATCCGCTTGAGCGCGCGCTTCACCAGCTGGTACGGCATCCGTACCGGGCGCCCGGGCTCAAAGGTCTGGATCCAGGCGTCGCGCGACTTGACGCCGTCGACGACCTGCCAGCTGTACCGGTGCGGCGTCAGTGCCGGGACGAGGAAGTCGGCGGGCTCGAGATCGCGGGACCACGAGCGCCGCACGGACGCCTCGTAGAACGGCAGCCAGGCGTCGAGCTGGGCCCGCAGCTCTGGCCCGATCGGGAAGTCGTCCTCTTGGTGCGTCTTCCAGACCTGCACCCGGAGCGTGTTCGAGGCCAGGTCCACGTCGCCGATCCGCAGACTGGTGGCCTCGGTGGCGCGGAGGGCGGCGAAGAACGCAAGGCTGAATAGCATTCGATCCCGCGCCGGCGCTGCGTCCAGCAGGGCGATGATCTGTTCCGGATCCAGGCGCCGCTTGATCGGTCTCCTCGCGCGAATCCGCTCGATCCCGGCGGTGAGGTCCACCGAGACCATGGCGTGTCGCAGGAGCCACTTCGAGAACACGCCGAGCGCGCCCAGGTACTGGTTGTAGCCGGCCGGCCCGATCGGAGGCATGGATCTCCCGCGGCGATCGACGTGCGGTCGTCGACGTTCAGCCAAGAAGCGCTCGATGTGGTCGGGTCGCAAGCCGGAGACCATGACATCTCCTGTCACCTGGAGGAACAGGCCGAGCGCGCTGCGGTAGCTGCGCCAGGTCTCATCTGCGAGGTTGGTCTTGCGCCAGGTCAGGAACTGTTCGCAGGCGTCGGAAAGCCTGATTTGTTCGGTCATGACATCTTGATCCCCGCCGGTGGGACCAGAGAATCGTCGACGCGCTGACACGAGCAGGATCCCGACCTACGCTGCCCGCATGACGACCGCACCCGCGGGATGGCATCCCGACCCTCGCGCTCCGGGCCAGGAACGCTACTGGAACGGCGCCGAATGGACCGAGCAGGTCAGGCCAGCGGCACCAGCTCCGCCGCCGGTTGCAGCAGTACGCCGGGCAGCCTGGTACCGCCACGCCGGGCTCGTGGGCCCTATGGCGCTGGTGGTCGGAATCGGCATCGGAGTCGCGATCGGGGCGGCTGCTGCCAGCGGCGGCGACGACTCAAGCAAGACTCCGATCGGATCGCTCGCAGAGAAGACACCTGAGTCGACGCCGACCGAGGACACTGACACCCCTGAACCCGAGCCGGCAGCGGACCCGTCTCCCGACGGCTCGTACCAGTCCGGCTGCGACTACCTGCTCGATCCGTACAAATTCACCGCCGACGCATCGATCGAGAACACCGGCAACATCACCACCGTCTACGAGCTCGACGCCGTCTGGTACCTCGCCGGCGGCCAGTCGATCAAGGCCTCGAAGAGAGTCACCATCCAGCCCGGACGTTCGCGACGAGTAGGGATCGAAAAGCCTGCCACCGTCGGCCAGATCGACGCCCACCAGAGCTACACGGCCGGCGACGAGGACTGCAAGGCAGTCGTGAAGATCATCGACACCGTCGGCGAGGCGCAAGCCGACTAGATCGCTGGCCAGGCGTAGACCGCCATGGCGATCTGGGGACCCACCGAGGGCAGCCACCTGATGCGCGTCACAACGCCCACGGCGCTCGGGGCCGCTGGTGACGGCCAGGCCCTTCCAGCGTATGCCGCGAAACTGGTCGCCGAACCTGCGTAATGCGCGGGATGATCGTTCGTCCTAAGACAGTGTCCGGCCGGCCCGGAACGCTCTAGACGGTCCCATGGGGGCAGGGTTGACGGGCGATCCACGCCGCGAGGCAGTCGCGGTCGATCCGCCAGCGGCCGCCGACGATTCGCTGGGTTCCGTGCAGTTCGCCCGCCTGCATCGCCTTGGTCACAGGACCGGCCCCGTTTCGGGCTAGAGCCTGACTGCCGCCACGGCGCCTGCGGCTGCTGCGTCCGGGACCGCGGCGTACCGAGCCGTCGTTTCCGGCCGAACGTGACCCAACAGGTGCTGCACGGTCAGGAGATCCCGCTGATCGGCGTAGGCCTGGGTCGCGAACCGGTGCCGCAGAGTATGCGCGGTCCAGCTCGCCGGCAGGACCCGTGAGATCAGCTTGCCCAGGTGCGCCGGCGTCATCGGCTCTGGCGACTGGTCGGACGGGAACACGTATCCCGACTCCGAGACGAAGTTTCCCGATCGCTTCGCGGAGGCGTTCCAGCCGCTCCCGCACGTCCCATGCTGCCGTCGGGTCATCTCGCGCGAGTACTCGTCCCACAGAACCGGGTGCATCGGAACGCGCCGGTGATGACCGCCCTTCCCGATGACGAGGATGTCTCGAGCTGTGACGTCGCGCGTGTGCAGGCGGGCGATCTCTGCACGCCGCAAACCAGTGAGCGCCGCGAACATCAGAGCCAGCCGGACCCGGTCATCGGCCAGCTCGAGCGCTGCCGCCACGGCCTCGTCTGGCGTCGGCCTAGGAAGCGTTCTCGGCCGCATCACCGGATCCAGCTCGTCGGCCGGCGACGCCGCGATTCGCTGCGCGCGGACTCCCCAACGGTAGAACTCGCGAAGCGTCGTGCGAAGGGCTCGCCGGTACTCGGGCGACCAGTCGGGGCAAGCGAGGAACACCGCAAGCCTCGTCGAGTCGACCCGCCACGGGTCCGCGCAGACTTCGGCGAGCTTCAGCAGGTGGAACCGACGGGCGGCGATGGTTCCCTCTGCGCGGCCGCCGGCGCGTAGCCAGGCCTCGAACCCGGCGACGTCGTCGCTCCACGCCTCCGGGAACGTGAGCAGGCGCGGACCTCGCTTGCGAGGCTTGGCGCTCGGCAGACCGGCCACCGGCGCCCACTCCACAAGTCCGCGACGGACCGCCCAGGCGTAGAACGCGCGAATAGCTAGCAGCACTTTGCGCCGAGTCTCGGTCGACCAGCTCTGCGCGTCGAGCCACGCCCCGAGCTCGGTACTCGTCACTGCCCACGGATCTGCCGGATACGCCGCGGCCAACCATCTGACGTTTCGCACGTAGGTCTCAACGGTCGCGGCCGCACGGTCCGACGCCACCAGGTGCTCACGAAAGCCGCCCAGGGCGGGCTCCCAGGCCTTCACAGCGTCTCTCCGTTGACCAGCGCCGCAGCGGCCTGCAGATCCGCGCACAGCGCCTCGACCTCGGCCGGGGCGATCTCGTCCGGATCCGCAACGAGCAGGCCGGCCGGCAGCCGGTCGACCTCACCGGGCCGCTCAACTTCGGCGACGGCGCTCGAGGCGATCGCGACGCGTCCGACGGTCGCGGTGCACAGGAACGACCCGGCGCTGTCTGCGAACTCGCTGACGACGTGGTCGGCCGTGCACCAGCCGAGGCACTCGGGGTTCGGCTCGGTGATCCACCACCAGCCTGCCTCGAGCAGCTCGAGCGCCTTTTCGACTCCGATCACCGTTTCCATGCTGGGCTCCTTCGTCTGGGGAGACCAGCCTCGCGCGCGCCAACTGGCACGTTCATGGCACGAGGCCGGTTCCGTTGGTACGGAAACCGGCCTCTGACCTGCACAAATGCTTGGTGGGCGATACTGGGTTCGAACCAGTGACCTCTTCGGTGTGAACGAAGCGCGCTACCACTGCGCCAATCGCCCCGCTTGTGGTGCCGCAGAAGGTTAGCCCATCGGGCACGGCGAGTTCACATCGGGCTGCTAGCCCCCGAGCAGGTCCGGTGCCAGCAGCAGCGCCGCGAGCCCTGCGGCCAGGGCTGCCACCCCGGCGCCGCCGGCGAGCCAGCGACGTCGACCACGCTTCGCCGGGTCGTCCCCGAGCGCCGCCACGCGGGCCTTCTCGAGCCGACGTCGAGCCGCGTCGAGCCACCGCGCGGCCCAGTCCCACTCGGTCGCCAGGATGGCCAGCCCGGCCGCGATGCCCAGCAGGCCGGGACCGGGAGTGACCATCATGACCAGGCCCGCGGTGAGCACCAGGGCGCCCACGATCGTCACCACCAGCTTGGTGGCCAGCGCGGTCACGCGGTTGCGGTGGAGGTGGCGGTGGACGCGCCTCCAGCGGGATGATTCAAGCGGTTCGTCAGCAGGACTCTCGGGCACGAAAACAGCCTGCCAAACAGGTGTCTGACCGAAGGACAATCTGGTCTAGTCCAATCGACACCTTAATTAGACCACTCGCGTGATTTCGGTAGACCACCCCACGCTCAACGCCCTCAAAACGGGCACTTTCGCTTGCCAAATGCGGCGTACGTCACGCAACCTCATCTCGTTGCGCTGGGAGTTTGCGGGAGGGCTTTCTCCATCAGACGCACCACCTGAAAGAGGCAAGTCCGATGCAGAAGCAGATCACCGCTCAGGCCATCACCGAAGCCATGCAGATGGAGTTCGTCGACAACGAGGGAACGTCGACCCCGCTGGCCGCTTCGTTCGAGTTCACCACCAGCGACCCGTACGCGGTCAGCATCCTCTTCCAGGGGGAGCCGACTCCGGTCCGGTGGACTTTCGCTCGGGACCTGCTCATCGAGGGCTTCTACGAGCCCACCGGCGACGGGGACGTCCACGTGTGGCCGTGCCTGTCCGCCGAGGGCAACGCCGTGGTGATCCTGGAGCTGAACTCGCCCAGTGGCGAGGTCCTCATCCAGGCCAGCTCCCGGGCGGTGTCGACGTTCATCCGTCAGATGCTCGACCTGGTGCCCCAGGGCGCCGAGGCCGACCTGCTGGACTTCGACACCGAGCTGACCCAGCTGCTCAGCGCCTGACGCCGACTCGACCCTGATCTCGGGTCAGGGGTCAGATCCGAACTTCACAGCTGCCCGTCGTCGTGGGGATGCCGACGGATCAGTAACGAGAAACCCGCGCCGGTGGGGAAACGGTGCGGGTTTCTCCGTCTCCGACCACGGGCTCGCGTCACGGGTCGATCGACTCGGCCTCACGGTCGGACCAGGTCTTCATCGCCTCAAGTGTGACCGGCCCCGGCTCCCCGAGATCGCGACCGTCCAGCCGGCTCAACGGCTGCACGTCGCGGGTCGTGGAGACCAGGAAGATCTCCTCGGCCTCGTCGAGGACCGACAACGGCTCGTCCACCTCGCGGACGCCGCACCACTCCACCACCAGCGCGCGGGTCACTCCCGCCAGGCACCCTGACGCCAGCGTCGGCGTCCTGGCCTCGCCGTCGATCACGTAGCAGACGTTGGATCCGGTGCCCTCGCAGAGATTGCCCAGGGTGTTCGCCATGATCGCCTCGGTGGCACCGCGCTCGCGGGCGTAGGCCAGGGCCACCACGTTCTCGGCGTACGACGTCGTCTTCAGACCGGCCACCGCACTGCGCTCGTTGCGGACCCACGGGACGCGCACGGCGTGCGTGGACGCGGCCGCCGGATCCATCGGCGAGGCAGCGACCACCAGCGACGGCGGTCCTCCCCCGCGACCTGAACCCATCGGCGCCGGTCCGGCGGTCCAGGTGATGCGGAGCCGTCCGAGTGGCAGCTCCTGGCCCTCGAGGACCGCGGCCACCGCCGACTCGACCTCGCCGCGATCGGGCTCGGGAAGTCCCAGACCCGCAGCCGAACCGACGAGTCGGTCGAGGTGACGGGTCAACGCGAACGGTCGACCGTCGAGGACCTTGACCGCCTCGAAGACACCGTCACCAACGGTGAACCCGTGGTCGTCGACGCGGATCGCCGGCGTCGTCACGTCGTCGACCAGAGCACCGTTGAACCAGACCCGCATGCGCCGAGCCTACGGGGCAGGTGCCACTCCTTTTCCCTTCAGACCCGCCTGTCACAGGCCCGGTTTGGGCGACCGCGCGAGTGTCCGCTATGGTTCTCTTCGCGCCGCCGGAAACGACGGTCGCAAGCGGACGTAGCTCAGTTGGTAGAGCGCAACCTTGCCAAGGTTGAGGTCGCGAGTTCGAGCCTCGTCGTCCGCTCTGAGGTGCACAGCCTCCCTGGTGGGTTGGCCGAGAGGCGAGGCAACGGACTGCAAATCCGTGTACACGGGTTCAAATCCCGTACCCACCTCGAAACAAGTAAAGATGTTCCACCCGGGCGATTGGCGCAGCGGTAGCGCGCTTCCTTGACACGGAAGAGGTCACTGGTTCAAACCCAGTATCGCCCACAGCAAGCAACAGCTCCTGAGTCGCAGACCAGGAGCTGTTGTCGTCTCCGGCCCCAAAAGTTCACCAGAGCAAATGGGACGCGGCCATCGATACCCGGGCATGTCGCCGCCCCTATCAGCCGAACGGCTGATGCCTGGACTCGTCCCGACGTCACTACCTTCGCGCCATGCGCAAGACACTCGGGCTCGCTCTCGCGGGTGCACTGGCTGCCTCGTTCGCCACCGTCGTCGCCACGACGGCCCCCGCCGCTGCCGACGTCGTCGTCCCGGCGACGTTCGGCTACACCGGCGGCGAGCAGGTGTGGAACGTCCCCGCGAACGTCACTGCGGTGCACATCACCGCGGTCGGCGCGCGCGGCGGTGACGGCGGCGCCAGTGGCAACACCGGCGGCCAGGGAACCGTGGTGAACGCCGACCTGCCGATCCCGGCGGGCGTTACCAAGCTCTACGTGCACGTCGGCCAGGACGGCTCGACCGGCAGCACCGACGGCACCTACAACGGCGGTTCCGGAGGCGGAGGAGGCGCCGGTCCGTTCGGTGGCTCCGGTGGCGGTGGCACCGACGTGCGCACCTGCCCCGAGGGTGCACCGTGCGACACCCTGGGCTCGCGCCTCGTCGTCGCCGGTGGTGGTGGCGGCGGTGGTGGCCGCTGCGTCGCGATCGGTTGCGCTCACGCCAACAACGGTGGTGACGCCACCGACACGGCCGGCGGCAACGGCGGCATCGCACTGTCCGGGGGCCCCGGCTTCGCCGGCGGAGTCTTCGCCGGCGGCATCGGCGGCGTCGTCGTCCTCCCCGCCGGTGGTGGCGGCGGTGGCGGTGGCGGCGGCTGGTACGGCGGCGGCGGTGGAGCCGGCGGCGACGGTATCGGCTCGCCGATCTTCGCGACCGGCGGGGGCAACGGCGGTCGCGGATCCGACCACGTCACGCCGACCGCGACCAGCGCCAGCTCCGAGCTGACCGACCAGCCGGCACAGGTGACGATCAGCTACATCGTCCGCAGCACGACGATCACCTACACCGGGCCGGCCGGCGGTGACATGAACACCTCGGTGCCGGTCTCGGCGAAGCTGACCTCCGCGCTGGGCCCGATCAACGGCGCGACCCTGAACTTCTCCCTCGACGGCGGCGGCTCGTGCTCCGGGGTCACCAACGCCGCGGGCGTTGCCTCCTGCACGCTGACCCCTGCTGGGCCAGCTGGCGCTCACACGATCTCGATCAGCTACGGCGGTCTGACCAACGCGTTCCTTCCGACCGCTGCCAGCGCCCCGTTCCAGGAGCTCAAGCGGCCGACGACCATGACGTACACCGGCGCGACCACCAGTCCGTTCCACCACGCGGCGACGGTCTCAGGTGTGCTGACCACGACCGACGACCACCAGCCGGTGCCGGGCGCGACGGTCTCGTTCACGCTGAACGGATCCGAGACCTGCTCGGCCACGACCGACAGCGCCGGTGCTGCGAGCTGCTCGCTCACCCCGAACGAACCGCAGGGCACCTACGCGATCGTGGCGGCGTACGGCGGCGACGCCTCGCACCTGCCCTCGATGAAGAGCACTCCGTTCAAGGTCACCGTCGAACCGACCGTGCTGACCTACGTCGGCCCGGCGACGGTCGCCAACGACGAGCCGGCCACGCTGAGCGCCAAGCTCACCGAGGACATCGGTCCGCCGGTCGTCGGTCGCAACGTGACGATCAAGCTCGGGTCCGGGCTGACTGCGCAGAGCTGCACCGGACCGACGAACACGTCCGGCATCGCCAGCTGCACCATCCCCTCGGTGCACCAGCCGCTCAACGCTGCCGCGACGCTTCCGGTGGGGTTGACCTTCGCGGGCGACAACTTCTACATGAAGTCGACGGGATCCTCGACGATCGGCCTGCAGTACATGACCGGTCGGGCCTTCGCCGTCCAGGCGTCGGTGATCATTCCGGGGCTCCAGCTCACCATCAAGCCGACCCCGGACACCGGCAACGTCCGCACGGCCGTGCCGTTCACCAAGGCGCCTGCCTGCGTGCTCGCCGTGAACGGCAAGATCGGTGTGAAGACGCTGTGCGCCAAGGTGGTCGCCGGGACGGCGCCGGGACGGATCACCTCGACGTCCTCGATCGCCGGGGTCACGGTGTCCCTGCCCAACCTGCCCGTCATCGCGATCGGGGCGGTCAACGCCAGCTCGGCGACCTCCTGTGCCGGTTCGGTCGGACAGACCACGGTCGCCTCCGTGACGATCGGCGGTACGGCGTACAACGTGGCGCTGCACCCGGAGCCGAACTTCACCATCCCGATCCCGGGCACCGCGGCGAAGCTCGTGCTCAACGAGCAGAGCGCGGCCGCCGGAGACCACGGGATGACGGTGACCGCGGTCGACCTGGTGCTCCCCGGCCCGGGCACCTCAGGCATCCACGTGGCGCTGGCGACGGCCACCTCGGCGATCCACAACTGCACGTCCTGACGGCAGGCAGGATGAACGACGCGGGAGGCCGGGACCAAAGGCCCTACTTCCCGCAGGATTTCCGGATTGTCGACATTGCGGACTCACGCGGTGCCTATATTTCCGGCATGGAGGAGGCCTGGGAGGACCCCGACACCGGACTCGGCGCAGAGCCGAACGGTCCGGCGGTGGTGTACCGCACCCAGCGCGAGGTCGACGCGATCTTCGCCAGGCTCAGAGCCTGGCGTGAACGCGACCGGACGGTCTGACGCCGGTCGGTCGCGAGCTCGAGGTGGCCTATCCCCCGGCAGCTCGAGCTCGACACGGTCCCTGCCGGTTCGACCGGCAGGGACCGTTGCCGTTCCCGCGCAGGAGCCTGGTGATCGAGCCGGCCCGAGGGCCGAGAGGCCCTTCGGACCGGGGTGGCGTGCACCGACGGCCGGAATCTCCCCTGCGAGATCCAGCCGCCCCCGAGATCAGGTGAAACGGACGGCCGAGCAGCCGTCGCACTCGAAACGGTGCAGGGTCAGGCCGTTGTCGTACTCGGTGTCCCGAAGGGCCCAGGTGTGGTCGTGCTGCGGGACCAACCGGATCACCTCGGCGAGATAGTCGTGCTCGACCGCCGTCTCGACCGGGACGACCTGCAGCACGGACACCGCGACTACCGCCGTTCTTCGACGACGGTGTGCCGGGTGCGCTGCTGATTGACGATCAGCGAGACCACGATCGCCAGGATGCCGACGGCGAGCAGGATGCCGCCGAGCGCGTGGTCGTTGACCGCTGACAGATCGATGTTCACCACGTCGAGAAGCAGGATCAGACCTGCGGCGATGAGGACGATTCCAAGACCGATAGCCATGGTGGTGTTCCTTTCAGGGTCAGGGACAGGGGACGTTGACCGGAATCAGCAGTACCCGGATCCGACGCCCTCAAACAGCGCCGGGTTCCGTCGGGTACCTAGAAGATGCTGACGCCGCCTGGGCCGACGAGCAGCCCGACGATGATGAGGACGACGCCCACCAGGACGTCGCCGCGGACGAGACGGACGATGCCGGTGACCACGAGGATCACGGCAGCCAGCCAGAGCAGGAAATACAGCATCAAGGGCCTCCTTGTTCGAGCCGGGAGTACCCAGCGGTCTTCGACCCGAAACTGCGCGCCGCCCGGCGAAGCCCTAGGCTCGGACAGTGACTGAGTCCTCGATCCTGGAGACGCTGCGTGCCCTCGCGGCGCTTGCGGTGAGCGACGACGACCTCGCCGAGACGGCGGAGGGCGTGGTGGCGCTGGCCTGCGAGACGCTCGACTGCCAGCACGCCGGCCTGACCGTGTTCCGCTCAGGCGGTTCGTTCGAGACCCTGGCTCCGACCGGGCCGCTGGTCAGCGAGGCCGACCAGCTCCAGTACCAGCTCGGTGAGGGCCCGTGCGTCGAAGCGGCCTGGGAGGAGGAGACGTTCGTCTCCAACGACCTGGCCCGCGATCCGCGGTACCCGAACTGGGGCCCGAAGGCGGCGGCGATGGGATTCGGGAGCCTGCTGGCCGCCCGGCTCTCGATCGGTGGCAGCACCATCGGTGCGCTGAACCTCTACGCCACCGAGACGCGCGAGTACTCCGCCGACGACCGCGACACCGCGGTGGTCTTCGCCAGCCACGCGGCCGCGACCCTGATGACCGTCCGCGAGCGGGACAACCTCAAGGAAGCGGTCGAGGGCCGCACGCTGATCGGCCAGGCCCAGGGCATCCTGATGGAGCGCTTCGACCTCGATGCCAGCCGCTCCTTCGCCGTGCTCCGGCGGTTCTCCCAGGCGCAGAACATCAAGCTGCGCACGGTGGCGGAGCTCGTCATCGAGAACGGCACACTCCCTGACCTCGAGGCCTGAGGCGGCCCCGGCGCTGTTCAATTTCAACGCCGGGACCTGGAGGCAGAACCACGCGCATGACTCCGACCCTTGGTGTGGCACTGCCCGATGGGCCGGATCCGATGCGTCACCCGAACGGATGACGACAAATATCAGCCGTTTGGTTTAGGCGGCATCTCGCCGCGGGTAGGTACCCGGGGCGCGTGGTCCAACAAGCCGCCACGTCTCACGCAGGTCTCCCGAGAGGGTCTCCCTAGTGACAACCGCATCCGGCACGACATCCCTGACAGACGACCAGGTGCACCACCTGAGCAACGCCGAACGTGACCGCGTCACGGTCGACCTCCTGGTGGAGGCGGCAGCCGGCGACGACCTCACCCGCAAGACCGCCCGTGACCGGGCCGTCGAGCTCAACCTCCCCCTCGCCCGCTACCTGGCCAACCGCTATGCAGGCCGTGGCATCGCGATCGAGGACCTGCAGCAGGTCGCCAGCCTCGGTCTGCTCAAGGCGGCGCGCGGGTTCTCCCCCGAGCGCTCGACGAGCTTCGCGGCGTACGCCATCCCGACGATCCGCGGCGAGCTGCGCAAGCACTTCCGCGACGCCGGCTGGACCGTCCGTCCCCCGCGGCGCATCCAGGAGCTCCAGGCTCACATCCGCGCAGCGGAGGCCGAGCTGGTGCAACGCCTGCAGCGCTCCCCCTCGGTGCGCGAGATCGCCGACGAGCTCGAGGTCGAGATCGACGAGGTCCTCGAGGCGACCTCGGTCGACAGCTGCTTCACGCCGTACTCCCTCGACGCCCCGGTCCCGGTGGACGGCGGGTCGGAGAGATCAGTGCAGGCCGATCTCGGGTCGTGGGACCCGCAGTTCGCCAGCGCCGAGGCGCGGCTGGTCCTCGGACCGGCGATCCGTGGCCTGGGCGAGCGCGACCGGACCGTGCTGCGACTGCGGTTCGTCGAGGGCCTCACCCAGCAGCAGATCGGTGAGCAGGTGGGCGTCTCGCAGATGCAGGTCTCCCGCATCCTCAACCGGGTGCTGGCCCAGCTGCGCGACTCGATCCTGGGCCAAGCGGCCTAGCCGCTGACCTGGGGGCTCGCCGGCGCCCGCCGGCGGGCCCGGACCAGCTCGACGCCGATGGCGTCCAGCGTCGCCGGCTCGAGCTCGTCGACGATGCGCGGGAACCAGACGTCCTCCTGGGCGCCCAGGTGCAGGCGGAGCTGCGCGATCAGTGCCGTTGCTCTGTCGGCGAAGCGCCCGTCCTCGGGTCGCATGGTCCACAGGTCGGAGGCGATCTGCTCGGCCCGGCTGTGCTGGTCGTAGAGCCCTTCGAGCTCGATCTCCGGGATCAGCGAGGTGAGCCGCGGGTAGAGGACCTCACGGGTGATGAAGGCGTGCACGGTGATCAGGTCGATCATCTGCGCGGCGACCTTGCTCTTGCGCACGTACGCCGTCGGCGGCAGGTTCTCGAACTCGTCGAACAAGGTCCGCATCCGGCGGTGGTCCTCGGCCAGCACCGCGATCGCGTCGGTCCGCTCGGCGTCTGACTGCACCGGCCTCACCCGGTCCCGGCGATGTCCGCCTCGTGAACGGTGAACGCCTCGTCGAGCCCGGTCAGGCGGAGCAGCCCGAGCATCTTGCGCTGGGTGCAGATCAGCTCGAGCGTGCCCTGACGGCTCTGGGTGTCCTTCAACGCGCCGACCAGCACCCCGAGCCCCGTGGAGTCGATGAAGTCGACGGCACTGACGTCGACGACGATGTCGCGACGGCCGTCCTCGAGCAGGTCGACGACCGCAGAGCGCAACGCAGGGGCGGTGTCGATGTCGACGTCCCCGCCGACCCGGATCACGGCCCGGCCGGCCACGTCGTTGACGCCCAGCGTCAGGTCCATGGTCCTCCTCGGTGCGCCCATGTGGGCAGCCTCGTCCCAGCGGTTACCCACGCCGGTGCCCGTTAAACCACGAGCGGCCGATCGGACTCGTCTCGACGGATCAGTTTCGGAACGCCTCTCCAGAAATGGTCCTGATTGACTATGGGGTGAGAGACCCGCATAACGCCATGATTCCCCCGCGAGGCCAACGAGCTGCATTTCCCCAGAGTGCTGCTCGTCCGGTCGAGCCGGGTGCGAACCCGTCATGCGGCCCTGTTGTCCGCATCCGTGCCGCCCCGGGCCCGAAGCCCCGGGGCGGCACGTCGGCAACAGGGGTCGGGCCGCGAGAACCACCTGGGGACCGGCACCGACAGGGGGAAGAACGATGACGTCCGAGACTGCCTCGGCGGGGCCGAAGCACCGGTCGCCGAAGCGACGCTGGTGGCAGCGCGCCGAGAAGCCGGCGCCCGAGCCCGTCTGGGTTCCCGGCTGGGCCGCGGACTGGCAGGTGGTCGACCCGGAGCCGGCGATCACCGGCGACGACGCGGGGTGACTTTCCTGGATCAGTCGCCCTCGTCGGCGACAGCCTCGCCGTGGGTCCCGGGTCGGGGTGCCCACGGGAGCTCCTTGGACGGCCGTACGACGACCAGCTTGTCGCCGCGGGCGAGCTGGGTCACCGTCGGGTCGAAGTAGCGGTAGACCTTCTCGTCCCGCAGCACCGCGATGACCTGGTCCGGCAGGCTCTGCGGCGCCTTGCCGACCTCGCTGACCAGGAGCTCGCGCTCGGCGACCTCCAGGCCCTCGCCGTAGGTGAGCAGGTCCTCCAGCACCGACGCCAGCGGCGGGGAGATCGAGGAGAGCCCGACGAGCCGGCCGACCGCCTCGGAGGAGGTGATGACCGAGTCGGCGCCGCTCTGCCGCACCAGCGGGACGTTGTCCTGCTCCCGGACCGCGGCCACGATGTAGGCCTGCGGGTTGAGCTGGCGCACGGTCAGCGTGGCCAGCACGGTGGTGTCGTCGCGCGGGGTCGTGATGATCACCTGCTGGGCGCGCTCGACGCCGGCACGACGGAGTACCTCGCGCCGGCTGGCATCCCCGGTGACCACGGCCAGCCCGTTGGCGTGCGCCTCCCCCAGCGCGATGCTGCTCGGGTCGACGATGACGATCTGCTCCTTGTCGACACCGTTGTTCGTCAAGGTGTCGACGGCGCTGCGGCCCTTGGTGCCGTAGCCGATCAGGACGATGTGCTGCTCCATGTGCTTCCTCCACCGGGCGTTGCGGAACAGCTCGCGACCCTGGTTGGCCAGGACCTCGAGCGTGGTGCCGATCAACAGGACCAGGAACGCGATGCGCAGCGGGGTGATCACGAAGGCGTTGATCAGCCTGGTGTGCTCGGTGACCGGCGCGATGTCGCCGTACCCGGTCGTGCTCAGCGTGACGGTCGTGTAGTAGATGGCGTCGGTCAGGTCGATCGCCTTGTCGCCCGGGTGGGCGCTGTCGCGGTAGTGGTACCGGTCCAGGTAGACCAGCAGCACCGTGAAGGCGAGGATGCCGAGCGCCATCAGCAACCGGCGACCCAGCTCCCACCAGGGCGAGCGCGTCGAGACCGGCAGCTTGAGCTGTCCCGGAACGAGCTTGGACTCCAGGTCCGGCACGGCCACGTCCTCCCGCTACCGCTCGACGGTGCCGTAGATGACGGTGGCGCTCCGCGGCTCGGAGCCCTTCACACCCGAGGTGTCCATCGAGACGAAGCGGAAGGTGTCACCCTTGCGCGGCTTGGTGGCGTCCACCGAGTGGCTCCAGGTGCCGCACAGCACGCCGTTGGCGTCGACGTCCTTCTCGTTCTTCACCGAGTCCCCCTCCAGGCACAGCTGGGAGGTCTTGGAGTCGAAGCTGACCACGGTCGCGGTGGTCCGGTGCGGGGTGTCCGGTCCGGCCACGGTCCCGATCAGGTACCCGGCCACCAGGCAGAGTGCGCCACCGGCGACGAAGACCGGGGTCGGCAGGGTCACGTTTCCCACAGGCAGAGCATGGCACGCGGGGTGTGAGCAGACGCGCAGCGACCCCGGTGGTTCACCGGGGTCGGGTCAGTTCGGGTGCAGCCGGATGACGTCGGCTACCTGCGCGGACTGCACCCAGACGTCTTCGATGGTGACCCGGTTGTCCGGCCAGCGCCGCAGCACCACCCAGTCGCCCGGGGACGCCGCGCAGCCGCGGTCGCGCGCGATGCGGCAGAGCATCGAGCCGCCGTAGCTGGCTCTGATCTCACCTCGGTCGGTGAGCACGCGTGCGATCCCGGTCTCGCAGGCGAGGACGCACCCGACCCAGGGGTCGAGGCGGGCGACACGCTGGGCGCTCATCCGCGCCCGTGCCGGAAACGGGTAGTCACGCCTCCAATGTAAGGCCGTCCCGGGGGTGCCGCACCGGATTATTCGTCCGTATCGTCCGTTGGACTCCGCCACGGGAGCACCGCATCCAGGGAGAGGCGGTTGCGCAGCTCCGAGCGGGCGGTGGTGATCTCCTTCTGCGGCCAGATCTGGTCGAAGGCCGCGTTCAGCGCAGCGCCGATCAGCACGGCGATGGAGAGCAGGTAGAGCCAGAGCAGGACCGCGATCGGCGTGGAGAGCGGGCCGTAGATCGAGGTGGAGTTCTTCGCGGTCGCGACCAGGGTCCAGCGGAGCACCGCCGACCCGACGATCCAGCAGAACAGCGTGAACACGGCACCCGGGACGTTGTACCGCCAGGCCGTCCGGACCGGCACCGAGACGTGGTACAGCGTGGTGAGGAAGCAGACCGAGAGCACCAGCACGATCGGCCAGTACAGGTGGAAGAGCCAGTCCATGCTGTCCGGCAGCGCTTCGTTGACCAGGCTCGGGCCGGCGAGCACCAGCGGCAAGGTGATGACGCCGGTGAGCATGCCGAGGATGTAGAGCAGGAACGAGAGCGCGCGGGTGCGGATGATGCCGCGGACGTCGCCGAGCCCGTACATGATCGTGATGGTGTCGACGAAGACGTTGAGTGCCCGCGAGCCCGACCAGAGTGCGAGGACGAAGCCGACCGAGATCACGTCGTAGCGACCGCCGGAGAGCACGTCGTTCAGCGTCGGCCGGATGATGTCGTGCACGGTGTCCGGGGTGAGCGCCTGGCCGGAGAGGTCGAGGACCTTGTTGCGCACCTCGTCGATCCGGGTGTCGCTGAACTGCGCGAAGACGTAGCCGATGGAGCCGGCCAGCGCGAAGATCAGCGGCGGCAGCGAGAGCAGTGCGAAGAAGGCCGCCTCGGCCGCGAGGCCGGTGACCCGGTTGCGCATGCAGATGGCCACCGTCGAGACGATCAGCCGCCAGATCGCGTGCCGGAACCTGGGCAGCGTCCAGTCGAAGCTCGCTGCCTGGGCCATGGGGTCAACCGTACGGCCCACGAGCGCGAGTTCACCGCACCTCGGGCGTGGGGTGTGACCTACTCGAACCGGACCGATGCCGCCACGGCGTCGTACTGGGCGGGCGGCGTCTTCACGTCCGCACCCTTGGCGGCGTACTGGAGCTGGAACAGGCGTCCGCCCAGGTCGACCATCCGGACGAACACGGTGATCGCGGTGCCGCTGGCGTCGGCGGTGAACCGGCCGTTGCGGGCGTCGTGCCCGCGGTAGTTGGCGGTGTCGTTCTCGCGGACCACCCCGCCGATGTTCTTGGCCGCCCCGGTGACCGCCTTGTCGAGGTCCACGACGGTCCCCGTCGGGTACGCCGTCAGCGCGACCAGGTACGTCCCCTTCGGGTCGTCCGGAGTGCTGTAGAGCACCGCCTTGACCTTGCCGGTGGCGGTCGGCACGGTCCGCACCGTCCGGGTCGCCTTGGCGGGGAGCCTCATGGTGAAGCCGTCCCCCTTCAGGGTGACGAAACCGGCGGTCGGGCTCTTCGGCGCGGAGTCGTCGCCGCTGCCACCGCATCCGGCGAGCGCCAGGCAGGCGACGAGCAGCGTCGCCAGAGCGATGGTCAGGGCACGCGTCCGAGGCACCCGGCGACGATATCGTCCGGTCATGAGCGGACGTGAAGCGCTCGGAGCAGCAGCTGTCAGCGACGACGAGCTCGCCGCGATCGTGGCGCGCAGCCACGGCACCGAGGTGCCCGGGACCTTGCTCGACGTCGACGTCACCGAGGTCCCCTACGGCCTGGACGCGATCAGCACCGCGGGTCGGCACCGGGTCCGCGGCACCGCCCGGTACGCCGACGGGGATCGACCGTTCAGCCTGTTCGTGAAGCAGGTCCAGTCCTGGGAGCGCTCCGCGATCTTCCAGCAGGTCCCCGAGGAGATCCGCGAGCTGGCGGCCACCGGCTTCCCGTGGCGGATCGAGCCCCTGGTCTACCGCTCCGACCTGGCAGCCCGGCTCCCGGACGGGCTGCGGATGCCGCGCTCGTTCGGCGTCTTCGAGCTCGACGAGCTCTCGGCATCGATCTGGCTCGAGGACGTCCCGATCCGCGCCGTGACCTGGGACCTGCCCCGCTACGAGCGAGCCGCGCACCTGCTCGGCCGGATGGCCGGCAGCCCGGAGGTGGCCGTCCGCGCCGGCGTCGGCGAGTTCGACTGGAACGTCGGTGCCTACATCGGCGGTCGGCTGACCCACCAGGTGTTCCCGATGCTGCGCGTCGACGAGCTCTGGGAGCACCCGCTCATCGCCGGCTCCTTCGATGCCGCCCTGCGCGGGCGGCTGCTCGCGATCGCCGAGAACATCTGGGACTACGGCCACGAGCTGATGGCCCTGCCGACCGCCAACGCCCACGGCGATGCCTGCCCCAACAACCTGCTGGTGCGTCCCGACGACGAGACCTCGTTCACCCTCATCGACTTCGGCTTCTGGATGGAGCTGCCGGTCGGCTTCGACCTGGGCCAGCTGCTCGTCGGCGACGTCCAGATCGGGGCGCGCAGCAGCGACGACCTGGCCGAGCGGGACGAAGCCTGCCTGGTGGCCTACCACCACGGGCTGGCGGCTGAGGGCTACGCGATCGACCTGGCCGTGCTGCGCAGGGCGCACGCCGTGCACCTGTTGCTGTTCACGGGGGTGTCCGCGTTCCCGTGGGACCTGGTGCACGGACCGCTGACGCCCGAGGTGCAGGCGATCGCCGCGTCGCGCGCGGCGATCACCCGCTACGTCCTCGACCTGGTCGAGGCCACGAGCTAGGTCAGCTCAGCTCGAGACCCGGGTACAGCGGGTTCGCCTCGAGCAGCTCGGCGGACTGCGCGCGGATCCGGTCGGCGACACCGTCGGCCAGGTTGTACGTCGCCTTCGACGGCGCGCCGGCACTGATGGTGCCCGGCGTGGTGTTCGAGAGCACCTCGACGATCATCGAGGCGACCGTGTCGAACTCGTCCTTGCCGAAGCCACGGGTGGTCAGCGCCGGCGTGCCCAGGCGGACGCCGGTCGTGTACCAGGCACCGTTCGGGTCGTTCGGGACCGAGTTGCGGTTGGTGACCACTCCGGCGTCGAGCAGCGCCGACTCGGCCTGGCGACCGGTCAGGCCGAACGAGGCGACGTCGAGCAGCACGATGTGGTTGTCGGTGCCGCCGGTGACGAGCTTGGCGTCGCGGGACAGGAAGCCCTCGGCCAGCGCCTTGGCGTTGTCGGCGATGTTCTGGGCGTAGGTCTGGAACGACGGCTGGCGCGCCTCGGCCAGCGCCACGGCCTTGGCAGCCATCACGTGCGAGAGCGGGCCGCCGAGCACCATCGGGCAGCCGCGGTCGACGTCGGCCGCGAACTCCTCCTGGGCCAGCACCAGGCCACCGCGCGGGCCGCGCAGCGACTTGTGGGTGGTCGTCGTGGTGATGTGCGCGAACGGCACCGGGTTCTCGTCACCGGTGAAGACCTTGCCCGCGACCAGACCGGCGAAGTGCGCCATGTCGACCATCAGGGTCGCGCCGACCTCGTCGGCGATCTCGCGCATCTTGGCGAAGTTCACCCGGCGCGGGTAGGCCGAGTAACCGGCGACCAGGACAGCCGGCTTGAACTCGCGGGCCTTGGCGGCGACCACGTCGTAGTCGAGCAGGCCGGTCTCCGGGTCGGTGCCGTACTGCTGCTGGTGGAACATCTTGCCGCTGATGTTCGGGCGGAAGCCGTGGGTCAGGTGACCGCCGGCGTCCAGGGCCATGCCGAGCAGGCGCTGGTTGCCGAACTCGTGGCGCAGCTGCTCCCAGTCGGTCTCGGAGAGCTCGTTGACGTTCTTGACGTTGTACTTCTCCAGCGCCGGGGTCTCGACGCGGTGGGCCAGGATCGACCAGAACGCGACCAGGTTGGCGTCGATGCCCGAGTGCGGCTGGGCGTAGGCGTACGGCGCGCCGAAGAGCTCGCGGGCGTGCTCGGCGGCCAGCGACTCGATCGTGTCGACGTTCTGGCAGGCCGCGTAGAAGCGGTGCCCGACGGTGCCCTCGGCGTACTTGTCGGAGAACCAGGTGCCCATAGTGAGCAGCACGGCCGGGGAGGCGTAGTTCTCCGAGGCGATCAGCTTGAGCGACGAGCGCTGGTCAGCCAGCTCCTTGCGTGTGGCCTCCGCCACACGCGGCTCGACCGAGGCGATGACCTCCAGCATGGCGTCGTAGGCGGCAGAGGTCGTCTTCGCGAGGGATTCAGCGCTCATGGGCACAGCCTAGGGCCGGGTTCCGGGGGTGTCCGGGGCGGCCAGCCGTGTACCAAATGCCGGACAAGCATCTCATTGCATGAGATTCCGGTTTGTGGAAGAGCAGTCCGGAACCTGAGACTTGTCCCATGATCAGTGCCGCCACCTCGACCTGGCTCGTGACGCGTCGTCACGTGGACCTGGGTCGTACCGGCAGCATGATGTGTTGGCCCCGCTGAACTCGCCGACGTTCACCACGTACGCAGCGTCGCGTGCGCCCCCTTTTTCAGCGAAGGACCCACCCGAGAAATGCCTGACCTGCGTTTCGATTCGCAACCGCCTCGCCACACCGAGGTGCCCCGGCCCAAGCGCGCCGAGGGCCAGTGGTCGTTCGGCCTGCGCGAGCCCCTGAACAAGAACGAGCAGTCCAAGAAGGACAACGACCCGCTCAACGTGCGGGACCGGATCCTCTACACCTACTCCAAGCGCGGCTTCGACTCGATCGACCCGGCCGACCTCGGTGGCCGCTTCCGCTGGATGGGTCTCTACACCCAGCGCAAGCCGGGCATCGACGGCGGCAAGACCGGCGCGCTCGAGGAGCACGAGCTCGACGACCGCTTCTTCATGATGCGGGTCCGCACCGACGGCCAGATCCTCTCGGCCGACGCGCTGCGCACGCTGGGCGCGATCAGCACCGAGTTCGCCCGCGACACCGCGGACGTCACCGACCGCAACAACATCCAGTACCACTGGATCGAGGTCGAGAACGTCCCGACGATCTGGGAGCGGCTCGACGCGGTCGGCCTGACCACGCTCGAGGCGTGCGGCGACTCCCCCCGCCCGTTCCTGGGTTCGCCGGTCGCCGGCATCGCCAAGGACGAGCTCATCGACGGCTCCGAGGCGCTGCTGGAGATCAAGCGCCGCGCGCTGAACAACCCGGCGTTCTCCAACCTGCCGCGCAAGTTCAAGACCGCGCTCACCGGCCACCCGAGCCACGACGTGGCCCCCGAGGTCAACGACGTGTCGTTCGTCGGCACGGTGCACCCCGAGCACGGCCCCGGCTTCGACGTCTGGGTCGGCGGTGGTCTCTCGACCAACCCGATGCTGGCCCAGAAGCTCGGTGTCTGGATCCCGACCGAGCAGGTCCCCGACGTCTGGGAAGGCGTGGCCGGCATCTTCCGCGACTACGGCTACCGCCGGCTGCGCTCGCGGGCCCGCCTGAAGTTCCTGGTCGCCGACTGGGGCGTGGAGAAGTTCCGCGAGGTCCTCGAGAACGAGTACCTCGGCACGAAGCTCGTCACCTGCGACTCCCCCGAGGTCCCGCAGCACCAGGGTGACCACATCGGCGTGCACGAGCAGAAGGACGGCAACTTCTACATCGGCGTCGCTCCGGTCGTCGGCCGCACCGCCGGTCCGGTCCTGACCGGGCTGGGCGAGCTCGTCGAGAAGCACGGTGCCCAGGGCGCCCGCCTCACGGCGTACCAGAAGCTCGTCGTCATCGGCGTGCCCGGCGCCAACGTCGACGCGTTCGTCGCCGACCTGGAGACCATCGGCCTGACCGCGAACCCGAGCAACTGGCGCCGGCGCACGATGGCCTGCACCGGCATCGAGTTCTGCAAGCTCGCGATCGTGGACACCAAGGACCGGGCGACCGCCCTCATCGGTGTCCTGGAGAACCGGTTCCCCGACCTCGACTCCCCGATCTCGATCAACGTCAACGGCTGCCCCAACGCGTGCGCGCGGACCCAGGTGGCCGACATCGGCCTCAAGGGTCAGCTCGTCCTGGACGACGACGGCAACCAGGTCGAGGGCTTCCAGGTGCACCTCGGCGGTGGCCTCGGCCTCGGCGCGAACTTCGGCCGCAAGCTGCGCGCGCACAAGGTGACCAGTGCCGGTCTCGACGACTACGTGACCACCGTGGTGACGAACTACCTGGCCGACCGCGAGGACGGCGAGCTGTTCCAGACCTGGGTGCAGCGTGCCGACGAGGTGCTGCTCAACGGCGAGAAGACGCTGGAGAGCATCTGAGATGACCGAGCGCACCGTGCTGAACCACTGCCCCTACTGCGGGGACCAGAACCTGTGGCCGCACGAGTCCGACCAGGGCTCGGGTCACGGGGAGTGGGAATGCCGGTCGTGCCTGCGGGCGTTCAAGGTCACCATGATCGGAAACCTGTCCCGGCCGCCTCTGGGAGGTGACCGATGACTGCCGCCACCACGCAGGCCGCCCGCAACGCGCGCGGCTCGCTCACCGAGGGCCGCAGCACCGAGGAGCTCAAGGACCTGGTCTTCCAGGTCGGAGCCGAGCTCGAGCTGGCCCCGGCCGAGAACATCATCGAGTGGGCCGTGGCCACCTTCGGCTCACGCTTCTGCGTCACCTCCTCGATGGGCGACGCGGTCCTGGCGCACCTGGTCTCCAAGGTCGCTCCCGGCGTGGACGTGATCTTCCTCGACACCGGCTACCACTTCGCCGAGACCATCGGCACCCGTGACGCCGTGGCCGCGACCATGCCGGTGAACCTGCTCAACATCACCCCGGTGCAGACCGTGGCCGAGCAGGACGCCGAGTTCGGCGCCGAGCTCTACAAGCGCGACCCGGACCTGTGCTGCAAGATGCGCAAAGTCGACCCGCTGAACAACATCATGAAGTCCTACGACGCCTGGGCCACCGGCCTGCGGCGCGCGGAGACCCACAACCGGGTGATCGCGCCGGTCGTCGGTTGGGACGAGAAGAAGCAGAAGGTCAAGGTCTCGCCGCTGGCCCGCTGGACCGACGACGAGGTCGAGAAGTACATCGCCGAGAACGGCGTGCTCGTGAACCCCCTGCAGTACGACGGCTACCCCTCCATCGGCTGCTGGCCGTGCACCTCGCGCGTTGCGCCCGGTGACGACCCGCGCAGCGGACGGTGGGCCGGTCAGAACAAGACCGAGTGCGGAATCCACCAGTAACCACCACCACGCAACATCGCACCGACAACGACGTCACCGCGAGATCGAAGAGAAGGGAGACCGGTCCATGACCGCTCCAGCCCTCATCGCGCTTGCCCACGGCAGTCGTGATCCCCGATCGAAGGCGACCATCGAAGCGCTCGTCGCGGAGACCCGTCTGATGCGACCGGACCTGCGGATCGAGGTCGCGTTCCTCGACCACGTGCGGCCGTCGTTCGAGACGACCGTGAACAAACTGGTCCGTGCGAAGTTCGAGGAGATCGTGGTGGTCCCGCTCCTCCTCTCCGAGGCGTTCCACGCGAAGGTGGACGTGCCCGAGGTGATCGCTGCCGCGACGGCCTCTCACCCGGGCCTGCGCATCCGCGCCACCAAGGTCCTCGGCCTGGAGCACGCGTTCCTCGAGGTGCTCGACAAGCGCCTGCGTGAGGCGCTGAGCGCCGCCCGCGTGCGCGAGCTCGACGCCCTGGTGCTGGCTGCTGCCGGTTCCTCCGACCCGCTGGCCAACCAGGCCGTCGCGCGGCTCGCCCGCGTCTGGGGTGCTCACCACAAGCTCCCCGTCACCGCGGCCTTCGCCTCGACGACTCCCCCGGCCACCGGTGAGGCGGTCCGCGCCTTCCGGGCCGAGGGTCGCCGCCACGTCGCCGTCGCCTCGATGTTCCTGGCCCCCGGCTTCCTGCCGGACCGGGCAGCCGAGCTGGCCATCGAAGCCGGCGCGGTCGCCGTCTCCGAGCCGCTGGGCGCCGACCCCGAGGTCGCCCGGACCATCCTGGCCCGGTACGCCGTGGGAGCGGTCGAGCTCGTGCCGGTCTGACACTGATCAGCGTCGTCGGCTGAAGGCCGCTCTGGCCGACGCCAGTCGCAGATAGACGCGCTTCGCGGCAGCACGTGAGTACGCGGAAAGCGTGATCCGGGGTGCCGTCGGCGCTTCACCCGACGATCGGCGAACGTGGATCGCTGTGGGTGCCGGAGAGAACTTCTCCTCACCCAGTTCTACGGAGCTCGCCACGGCGTGAGCGACGGTAGCGAGGTTCCAGAGTGGCACCGTCTGCGTTCGGTCCGCCGTGGGCACTCGCTGCAAGTACCGGTCGACGGCTTGGTGGTCGACCACGGCCCAGAACGCGTCGGGAGCGGACTCGACGATGGAGCCGAGTTCCGCACGAACCTCCGCGAGATCGGTTCGCCAGTTGAAGCTGGGTCCTTCGCCGTGCGCACCCTTCAGCGGTGCTCGCTGCACCCAGCGTGCACGCTCACCTGGATCGGAGGGCGGCAGCTCCTCAAACGCCCAGCGCTTGCCGACGAAGGGCACATCGGCGAGTTCCGGCACCAGCTCGTCGATCAGGGAGGCGAAGAACCGTTCGCTGGTGCGCTCGGCGAGTGGCACGGCCTGCACCGCCTGCACGACGTGATGATCGAAGAACGGGCGCCAGGCGAGGGAGCCCATCGAGGACGATCCGCGGGCGGCGCCGGACCAGCGAGCCGTTCGCTGCCGCAGGTAGAAGTCGGACAGCGCCAGCCCGGGAGCGCGCACGACAGCGTCCATCCAGTCCTGGAGGTCTGCCAGGTACTGCTGCTTGGCGTCCGCGGTCAGCAGCTTCTCCTGCGCCAGGGCGCGTCTGCGCAGCACCCGTCGCGCGACGTCGGGCAGTTCCGCGCCGTGCAGTGCGTTCGCGTAGTAGCCACGGAGGATCTCGCCGCCGCTGCCCGAGAACGGGATGAGAGCCGGCTTGAAGGACTCGTCGATGCGCCCGACCCGGTCGTAGGCCCCGAGCATGCCCTCTCCCAGGGCGACGGCCTCGCGCACCCGCGCCCGCGGGTCGACCTCGAGATTGTCGCCGCGCGCATTGGATCCGCGCGGGCCGGTCACCGAGTGCTCGATGCCAAGCACCTCCGCGACGCGACGGGCGATCACCACGTCCGGGTCGGCTTCGTCGCCCGCGGTGTAAGCGCGGACCGGAACACCTGCCTTGACCAGCAGCCCCGCGAGGAGGCGTGAGTCGCGACCACCAGTCAGGCCCAGCCGGATCGTGCTCGCTGTCGCGGGAAGCCCGGACACCGAAGCGATCAGTGCCTGTCCGGCCGATCCGTCGAAGTCAGCCGAGACCGCCGGCTCAAGGACGACGCCTGCTCCCTGAGTCGCGACGATTCTCCAGCCCGGGCGGAGCACACGTACACCGTCGAAGATGGTGCGGTCGGTCGTGCTGAAACCAGCATTCACGATCGCGGCCAGCCCAGCGGTGTCGAGAACGAGCTGTTCACCGAAGGCGGCGAGAGCCACCAGCTGTGCGCGGGTGCCGACGACCACGTGCTGTGCGCTCTCGGCGTAGAAGACTTGTTCTGTTCCGGAAGCGCACGAGGTTGCCACCGCACCCTGCGCCGTGACGTGGAAGTGCGCCCAGACTCCACCCGTGGCACTGGGCTCGCGACGATCCGGTGACCCGACGAAGTAGCCCGACCAGCCCTCAGCACCGTCCGGATGAAGGTTCAGTGGCTTCGCGGCGTCTGACTGCTCGTTGTGCCACACCCACAGCCCGGCGAGACCGTCTTCAGCGGACCACGACGCATCGCATCCCGTCGTACGGAACGGCAGGCTCGCCCGGGCCACCCGGTCGACCTGGTCGAGCGACGGCAGGGGCGATCCGCTCTTAGACACGGCGAGAAGGTAGGTACGCACGAATCAACGCGCCTCTACCGGACGAGCTGGCCGAGGAGTCGCTCCAGCTCAGCCGCAGGGTCCGCAGTGATGCCGCCGTGCACCGGGCCGGGCTGCACGACCGTCGACCGCGGCGCCTTGAGGAAGCCGAACCGAGTCCCGAGGTCACCGCTGGCCACGTCGCCCAGCGAGGCGTCGCCCCGGCACACGCCGTCGATGAAGGTGAGCCGTTCGCAGAGAGCATCGAGGTCGACCGCCGAGTCGAGCGCCTGGATCCGGTCGCGGTCGACGTGCCAGCGCGCGTCCAGGAAGTCGCCAGCCTGGCAGTAGAGCACCACCCCGACGTTCACGAACTCCTCACGGTCGATCCGCGGGACGCAGCGCAGCACGACGTATTGGTACGGGCTCATGCCGCACCCCGCTTGGGGAGCCAGCTGCGGTTGCCGTCGCGACGAGCCACCAGGAACGCCCGGTACGCCGCCCGCATCTCGGCCGGGCTCACCGGTCCGACCAGCCACTCGTCGGGGACCCGGCCGAGGATCTCATCCAGAACAGCGTCGGTGATCCGGGCTCCGAGCTCGACATCCAGGCGCGCCACCGCATCCAGGTGCGCGCCGAGGACGTGGTCGTCGGCCGACCACGGCTGCTCGGCGAACCGCTGAGGATCCGTGAGCCCGCCCGCCCAGCCGTGGTGGAAGTACAGGGAGGCCCCGTGGTCGATCACCCAGACGTCGCCGTGCCACACCAGCAGGTTCGGGTTGCGCCAGCTTCGGTCGACGTTGGCGACGTACGCGTCCAGCCACATCACCGTGGCGGCGTAGGTGGAGTCGACCTCGACGCCCGAGTCGAACCCGAAGGAGCCCGGCAGGAAGTCCACCCCGAGGTTGAGCCCGAGGCTGGCGTTCAGCAGGTCCTGGACCTCCTCGTCGGCCTCGTAGCGTGCGATCGGCTCGGTCAGGTCCACCTCGACCAGGCTCGGGGTCTTCAGGCCGAGCGCCTCGGCCAGACCGCTCACGATCACCTCGGCGACCAGCACCGGGAGACCTTGGCCGGCGCCGCGGAACTTGCAGACATAGGTGCCCAGGTCGTCCGCCTCGACGATGCCGGGCAGCGACCCGCCCTCCCGCAGCGGGGTGACGAACCTGGTGGCGGTCACCCGGGGCAGGCCGCTCACTTCTCGTCCTCCAGCCGGGCGCGCTGCTCCGCGATGTCGTAGTCGGGCGCCGGCCAGTCGAGGTTCATCGCCGCCAGGTGGTCGCGCAGCAGCCGACCGATCGCCCAGTTGCGGTACCACTTGCGATCGCTCGGGATGACGAACCACGGGGCGTGGTCGGTGTTGCAGCGCTCGAGCGCGATCTCGTACGCCTTCTGGTAGTCGTCCCAGTAGCCGCGCTCGTCGACGTCCTCGGGCTTGAACTTCCACTGCTTCGTCGGGTCGTCGAGCCGCGCGAGCAGGCGCTCCTTCTGGGTCTCCTTGGAGATGTGCAGCATGCACTTCACGATCACGGTGCCGGAGTCGACGAGGTTCTTCTCGAAGGCGTTGATGGCGTCGTAGCGGCGCTCGATCTCAGGTGCGTCGGTGAGCTGGTGGACCTTGACCACGAGCACGTCCTCGTAGTGCGAACGGTCGAAGATGCCGATCTCGCCCGCGGCCGGCACCTCGCGCTCGATCCGCCAGAGGAAGTCGTGCGAGAGCTCCTCCCTGGTCGGCTTCTTGAACGACTTCAGGTGCATCCCGCCCGGGTCGAGCAGGCCGACCGCATGCGAGAGGATCCCGCCCTTGCCGGAGGTGTCCATGCCCTGGAGCACCAGCAGGAGGCGTTGCTTGCCTTCGGTGTAGCCGTGGGCGAAGAGCTTCTCCTGAAGGTCGGCCATCTCCGGGCCGAGCTCGGGCAGCTCCTTCTCGGCATCCTTCTTGCCGCCGTCGAACCCCGGCGTGCCGTCGGTCGGATGGTCGGCCAGGCTTCCCCGGAATCTGAGCTCGTCGCGCAGCGCCATGGGCCGAGGTTATCCATCCTCGCGATGTCGGGGCGCACGGCTAGGCTCACCGGCATGGATCTCCCGGTGATGCCGCCCGTCCAGCCGATGCTCGCCAAGTCGGTGAAGGGCATCCCGGACCCGGCCAAGTTCGACGGCGGGCTCTCCTTCGAACCGAAGTGGGACGGCTTCCGGTGCATCGTGTTCAAGGACGGCGACGAGGTCGAGCTGACCTCGCGCAACACCAAGCCGTTGACCCGGTACTTCCCGGAGGTGGTCGAGGCCCTGGCCGCGCAGCTGCCGGAGCGCTGCGTCCTGGACGGTGAGCTCTTCGTCGCGATCGGTCCTCGCCTCGAGTTCGAGGTGCTGCAGGAACGAATCCACCCCGCGGCGTCGCGGATCAAGCTGCTCTCGGTCGAGGCCCCCGCCAGCTTCGTCGCCTTCGACATGCTCGCCCTCGGCGACGAGGACCTGACGCCCCTCCCCTTCAGCGAGCGGCGCTCCCGGATGGAGAAGGCGCTGACCGGCCTGTCCGGTCCCGTGCACCTGACCCGGACGACCCTGGACCCGACCGAGGCGGAGGGCTGGTTCGAGCAGTTCGAGGGCGCCGGCCTGGACGGCGTGGTCGCCAAGCCGATGTCGGCGCCGTACCAGCAGAACGCGCGCACGATGCTCAAGATCAAGCACGCCCGGACCGCCGACGTCGTCGTCGCCGGTTACCGCGAGCACAAGAACTCCACGCCGGAGCGGCCGCTGCTGGGCAGCCTGCTGCTCGGCCTGTACGCCGACGGCGAGCTCCAGCACGTCGGGGTCGCGGCCTCCTTCACCGAGGCCCGCCGCGCCGAGCTGATCGAGGAGCTCCAGCCGCTGGTGGTGCCGCTGTCGGACCACCCGTGGGGCAAGTGGCAGGAGTTCCTGACCGCCAACCCCGACCGGGTGCCTGGTACCCAGTCGCGCTGGAGCCAGGGCAAGGACCTGTCCTTCACGCCGCTGCGACCCGAGCGGGTGCTCGAGGTCGGCTACGAGCACATGGAGGGCCGCCGGTTCCGGCACACCGCGCAGTTCAAGCACTGGCGGCTGGACCGTGACCCGGAGTCGTGCACCTATGAACAGCTGGAGGAGCCGGTGAGCTACGACCTGACTAAGGTGTTGGGATGAGCGACTACGACGTGGTGCTCCTGGTGGAGCAGGCGCTGACCGCCCAGGACGCGCAGCAGGTCCGCAGCCTGCACGAGGACATCGAGGACCCGGTTCTGTACCACGTGCTCGTCCCGGTCGAGGACAGCGCGGCGCGCATCGAAGCAGGCATGGGGACCCTCGCGACCGGCGAGGTGCTGTCCGCGCCGACCCTGCTCAGCGACCCGGAGTCGTTGCAGAGCCTGCAGAACGACCTGCTCGACGTGGCCCGCGAGGCGGTGAAGTCGTCGGTCGCGGCGATCGAGGCGGCCGGAGGCAAGGCTGTCGGCGACCTGATCTCGGTCGACCCGATCCAGGGACTGGCCGGCAAGGTCACCGAGGTCGACGCCCGCGAGGCGATCATCCTCACCCGCCCGCACGTGGTCTCGGAGTTCTTCCACCTCGACTGGACCTCGCGTGCGCGCCGCAAGCTCGGCGTCCCGGTGCTGCACCTGCTCGAGCACGAGACCTTCGACGAGCAGGCCGGTGAGGGCGAAGGGATCAGCGGGCTCTGATGCTGATCTCGGCGATGGACGGTCGCGGCATCAACGTTCAGCGGCGGTGGTTCCCCTGGAAGGTGAAGAAGCGTGACGTCTCGGGGAACGCGCTCGAGGCGATGGACCTCACCGACGGCATCGAGGGCATCGTCTTCGGGCTGATCTTCGCGATCCTGGTCGTCCTGTTCGGCAGCATCATCTTCTTCGGCTTCGAGCTGGTCGTGGTCCTGGTGCTGCTGATCCCGATCCTCGCGCTGCTGCGCGTCTTCTGGGTGCTGCCCTGGATCGTCGAGGCCACCCACGGCAACGAGCTGCTCGGGGTCGAGAAGGTCCGGGGCTGGCGGGACTCCGAGGAGCGCATCCGCGACATCGCGGCGGCCTACCAGCGCGGCGAGGACCCGTTCCTGGGCAAGCGGATCCCCTGACTCAGGGAATCGCCGGCGGCTTGGACTTCACCGGCACCAGGTAGTTCGCGAAGACCCACTCAGCCTGGGTGGTGCCGTACCGGTCGTCGACGTGCACGACCATCGCCTGCCACAGGCTCGGACCCGCCAGCTGCGCGACCTGGCGCCAGGCGATGACCAAGCCCGGGCGCGGAGCGGCGTTGAACGCACCGAGCACCCACACGTGTCGCACGCGGGCGGGCTGGGCGGGCTCCATGGGAGCCCATCGTAGGACAGTTGTTCGAACGCTTGTTCGAATCAGCCCATCACGCGCAGCTGGTAGAACCCGTGCGTCCTGGCGACGACGGTCCCGTCCTCCCCCACGACCTCGGTGAGCAGCTCGAAGTTGGCCTTGCCGGTTTCCGTCGCCTCCGACTGGACCCGAGCCTGCTCCTCCTCCGACAGCGTCGTGCTGGCGGTCGCAGCCGTCATCGCCGGCCGGGTGAAGTCGATCTCCAGGCGCTTCACGATCGGGATCGCTCCCGGGACCTGGAAGAAGCCGCCGATGATCCCGCCGAGCATCTCGGCGACGGAGAACAGCGAGCCGGCGTACGCGACGCCGAAGTGGTTCACGTTCGGCCCGGTCGGGATCCGGGCTGCTGCCCGCCCTGGCTCTGCCACCAGGACCTCCAGGCCCATCTGCCCCAGGATCGGCACCACGGCGTGCACCATCTCGGTCTGCTCGGTCAGCACGTCAGTCATGCGCCGAAGATAGCGGCTCTACTCCTCGATGCGGTTGCCGTCCTCGTCCCAGTGCGCGGCGACCTTCTTGGACGGCTGCACCCGGGGCGGCTCGCCGGGCATCTTGGGGTAGTCCGGCGGGTAGTTCAGCTCGACCGCGCCCTGGGCCTCCCAGCAGTCCAGCAGCGGCTGCAGCGAGTTCGCCACGTCGTCGATCCCGGCCCACGGGTCGCCATCGGTCATCCGCTCCGGGACGGTGAACAGGTTCCAGACCTTCGGGTCCTTCACACCGGCGAGCTCCTCCCAGGTCATCGGGGTGGAGACCGGCGCACCGGGCAGCGGCCGCAGCGAGTACGCCGAGGCGATCGTCCGGTCGCGCGAGTTCTGGTTGAAGTCCACGAAGATGCGCTCGCCGCGCTCCTCCTTCCACCAGGCGGTCGTGACCTGGTCGTCGCGCTTCTCCAGCTCGCGGCCGAACGCGATCGCCGCGTGGCGGACGTCGGTGAAGTCCCAGCGCGGCTCGATCCGCACGTAGATGTGCACACCCCGGTTGCCCGAGCTCTTCGGGAACCCCACCAGTCCGAGGTCGTCGAGCAGCTCCTTGGCGACCCCCGCCACGCGCACCGCGTCGCTGAAGCCGGTGCCTGGCTGCGGGTCGAGGTCGATGCGCAGCTCGTCGGGTCGGTCCACGTCGTCGCGGCGTACCGGCCACGGGTGGAAGGTCAGCGTGCCCATCTGCGCGCACCAGACCGGTACGGCGATCTCGGTCGGGCACACCTCCTTGGCGGTCCGTCCCGAGGGGAAGGTGACCTGGCAGTCCTCGAGGTAGTCGGGCGCGCCCATGGGCACCCGCTTCTGGTAGAACGCGTCAGCCTTCTCCCCCGGCCGGCCGGTGCCGAGCTTGATGCCCGGCTGGACGCCCTTGGGCCAGCGCTCCAGCGCGGTCGGGCGGTTGCGCAGCGCCCGCATCAGGCCGTCCCCGACACCCGCGAAGAACTCCGCGACCATCAGCTTGGTCACCTCGGGCGTGGACTCGGTCGCCGGGTAGATGACGCGGTCGGGACTGGAGACCCGGACAGCACGATCCCCGGCGATCACCTCGGCGGCAGGAGTGGCCATGGCACCGACCTTAACTACACTCGCCGACATGCCACGACGACCTATGACCGTGACCGACTCGGTCGACGTCTCCGCCTCGCCGGAAGCCATCTGGACCCAGGTGGCCGACCCCGCGAACATGCCGCGCTGGAGCCCGGAGAACACCGGTGCCCCTGACGGCGCCGGCCGCATCCTCGCCACCGGCGACGTCTTCACCGGGCGCAACAAGCGGGGACCTGCCCGATGGATCACCCGCTGCACGGTGACCGCGTCCGAGCCAGGTCAGGTCTTCTCGTTCGACGTCCAGGCGATCGGCGTACGGGCACCGTGGCTGCGCGGCAAGATCGCCAACTGGACCTACACCTTCGAGCCCGTCGGAAGCGGGACCAGGGTCACCGAGACGTGGACCGACCACCGCTCCTGGTGGCCGGACTGGTTCGCCGCCGGATTCGACAAGGTCGCGACCGGCAGTCGGTTCTACAAGTTCCAGGTCGGCAACATCGGTCGGACCTTGAAGAACCTGAAGGCAGACTTCGAAGCCTGATGGGTCTGACGTCCTGGTTCCGTAACCTCCTGACCCCTCGTGGGCCTGGTCTGACTCCGTACGCTGGTCACATGGGATACCAGGTCGAGAAGTCCGAGGAGGAGTGGCGCGAGCAGCTCTCCCCCGCCGAGTACAACGTGCTGCGCCAGGCGGGTACGGAGCGTCCGTTCACCGGTGAGTACACCGACACCAAGACCGTCGGCGTCTACAAGTGTCGCGCCTGCGGCAGCGAGCTCTTCCGCTCCGACAACAAGTTCGACTCGCACTGCGGCTGGCCCTCGTTCTACACCCCGCTGGCCGAGGACCGGGTCGAGTACATCGTCGACAAGACCCTGGGCATGACCCGCACCGAAGTGCGGTGCGGCAACTGCGGCTCGCACCTGGGCCACGTGTTCGAGGGCGAGGGGTACGACACCCCGACCGACCAGCGCTACTGCATCAACTCGATCAGCCTGACGCTGGAGCCCGCGGAGGAATGAGCCTGCGCGGTTCTGCGCGAAATGGTCGGGCTGCGGCTCGAAACGCAGCCAGATCGCTCAGAATCTCGCGTTACGGCAGGCGGTCGATGAGGTCGGCCGGCTCCAGCCGGCGGCCGGTGTAGAACGGGATCTCCTCGCGCACGTGGCGGCGGGTCTCCGACCCACGCAGGTGCCGCATCAGGTCCACGATCCGGTAGAGCTCGTCAGCCTCGAAGGCCAGCATCCACTCGTAGTCACCGAGCGCGAACGACGACACGGTGTTGGCCCGGACGTCCGGGTAGTCGCGCGCCATCTGGCCGTGCTCGGCCAGGAGGCGGCGGCGCTCGGCGTCCTCGAGCAGGTACCACTCGTAGGAGCGCACGAACGGGTAGACGCAGACGTAGGGCTTGACCTCCTCGTCGGCGAGGAACGCGGGGACGTGGCTCTTGTTGAACTCGGCCGGCCGGTGCAGGGCCATCTGCGACCAGACCGGGTCGAGCCGCCGGCCGAACGCCGTACGACGGAACCCGTGGTACGCGTCCTGGAGCTCGTCGGAGGTCTCGGCGTGCCACCAGATCATCACGTCGGCATCAGCCCGGAGACCGGCGACGTCGTAGGTACCGCGGATCGTCACGTCGGCGTCGTCGAGCTTGGCGAACAAAGCCTCGACCTCGGCGATCTCGGTCGCCCGGTCGGCGATGCCGTACGTCTCACGCAGCCGGAAGACCGACCACATGGTGTAGCGCACCATGTCGTTGATCTCGCGGGCCTTCTTCACCTTCGACATGGGTCCATCCTCCCAAGAGACGCTCAGACGCGCGCAGGCAGGTCCGCCAGCAGGGACGCGACGGCGAGGTGCGCCGAGGCGATGCACGCGGGGATCCCGAGCCCGTCGTACGCCGCACCGCAGACCTCCAGGCCCGGCAGCCGGCTGATCTCCTGACGGATCGACGCGACCCGGTCCAGGTGTCCGACCGCGTACTGCGGCAGCCCGCCGCCCCAGCGCTGCACGTGGGTGTCGATCGGCCGCACCGAGAGGCCGATGGCGTCCGCCAGGTCGGTCAACGCGATCTCGACCAGCTCCTCGTCGCTGGCCTGAAGCTGGTGCTCCTCGCGGTGCCGGCCGAGCGAGCAGCGCATCACCACGACGCCGTGCTCCCCTGCGCCGGCCTCGCGGACCCAGTCCCACTTGGCGAAGGAGAACGTCGCGGCCTTGATCGCGCGCTTCTCCACCGGCGGCACCAGGAAGCCCGAACCGTCCACGGACGGGAAGTCGCGGGCCGCGAACGCCATCGTCACCAGGGCCACCGAGGCGTACTCGATCCGCGCCAGCTCCAGGGCGGCACCCGGCGCGACGTCGCTGAGCAGTCGTGCGGTCGTCCGCGCGGGCGTGGCCACGATGACGGCGTCGGCCTGGAGCAGCTGCGGGTCGTCGGCCGAACCCACGACGAGGTTCCAGCCCCCGTCGGGACGCCGGGCCAGGTCGCGGACCGGGGCGTCGGTCGTGATCGTCGCCCCGCTGACCTTCGCGACAGCACCGGGCAGTCGTCCGACCCCGCCGACGATCCCGGCGAACACGGGGACGTCACTGACCGGCCCGGACGTCGCCCGCGCCGCGGCCTTGCCGAGCGAGCGATCACGGTCGAGCAGCGCCACCACCTGCGGCACGGCGGCGCGGGCCGAGATCTCGCGGGCGTGCCCGGCGTAGACACCGCCGAGCAGCGGCTCGACGAGCCGGTCGACGACCTCCTTGCCGAAACGCTCCTCGACCAGACCGCCGATGCTGGTGTCCCGGCCCTCCAACGAGGTACCTGGGAGCACCGCGTCCATCGCCGCGCGGGCCATGCCCGGCTTGGAGATGACGCCGGAGTCGGCCAGCGCACGCAGGTCGGTGGGGATGCCCATCATGGTGCGCGGCATCGCGACCAGCTCGTCACGGGTCCAGAGGTGGGCGGTGATCGTCGCGGGGTGCACGACGGCGTCAGCGAGGCCCGAGGTCCGGGCCAGCGAGACCGCCTCCGGGCGCCGGTTCAGCATCGCCTCGGCACCGACGTCGAGCGTGACGCCGCCGACCTCCGCGAGCTTCAGCTTCCCGCCGATCTCGGGCGAACCCTCCAGCACCGTGATCCGTACGTCGGACCGCTCCTCGTGCAGCCGCGCCGCCGCCGCGAGGCCCGCGATCCCGCCACCGATCACCACGACGTGGGGCGGTGCGACCACCGGGGCTGAGGAAGGCACGACACCAGCCTACGGATCGGGAGGGATCCGATCTCGCCCAGGCTGCGTCACACCCCCATGACGACCTCGCTGAAGAAGACCCTGATCGCTTCCCTGGTGGTCCCCGCGATCGCCCTGACTGCGGCCTGCACCAGCGGCAGCAACAACGACAAGTCCGCGTCTCCGGCCTCCTCCGCCAAGAGCGACACCGGCTCGAGCGGCGGATCCAGTGCCCAGGCACCCGTCCCCGCAGAACCCCCGGTCGACGGGATCACCGAGGCGTCCGGCGACTCAGGCGTCACCAAGGACTTCAGCACCAGCGCTCAATCTCTGAGCCGCAGCAACGCGCTGGCACCCGAGGCAGCGAGCGCCGACGCCGCCGGCACCGACGCCGCCGACAACGCCCCCGACAAGACCTCGCCCGAAGTGGAGTCCGCCTCGGTGATCTCCAAGGGCCAGATCTCGCTGCACAGCAAGGACATCGACGCCGCCCGCTTCGACCTGCAGAAGCTCCTCGACACGCTCAACGGCACCATCGACGACGAGCAGTCGAACGCGAACAAGGCCGGCAAGACCATCCGGCAGCGGCTGGTGCTCCGGGTCCCGAGCAAGTACTTCAGCAAGGCGATGGACGGCATCTCGAAGCTCGACGGCGTGAAGCTGGTCAGCCGTTCCCGCAGCTCCGAGGACGTCACCACCCAGGTCATCGACAACCGGACCCGGATCCGTACCCAGCGCGCCAGCATCGCCCGGATCCAGGCACTGCTGGCCCAGGCGAGCAACCTGAACCAGGTCATCTCGATCGAGTCCCAGCTCAGCCGCCGTCAGGCGCAGCTCGACTCCCTGGAGGCCCAGCAGAAGTACCTGGCCGACCAGACCTCGATGTCGACGATCAACGTCTACCTGACCGTGCCGTCCACGAAGCACGCCGCCTCGCACAAGAAGGACCACGACTTCTTCTCCGGCTTGAGGTCCGGGTGGGACCACCTGGGGAGCAGCACGAACGCCGTGCTCACGGGGATCGGAGCGGTCCTGCCGTTCGGCGTCCTGGCGGCGCTGGTCGGGTTCCCGGCGTGGGGTGTGTGGCGGCGCCGTACGCCGAAGCCGGTCGCCGAGGCGGCGCCGGCAGCCTGATCAGCGGGCGCTGACCTGGTGCACGTGGTCGGTCAGGCGCGCGAGCTGGTCGGGGTCGGTCGAGGGGATGACCCCGTGGCCGAGATTGAAGATGTGACCCGGAGCAGCCTTGCCGGCCTCGAGCACCTGGTCAGCGCGCTCGAGCATCACCTCGGTGGGAGCGAAGACCAGCGTCGGGTCCAGGTTGCCCTGGACGCAGCGACCGCCGACCCGGCGTACGCCCTCGGCCAGCGGCACCCGCCAGTCGACACCGACGACCTCGGCACCGGCCTGACCCATCAGGTCGAGGATCTCTCCGGTGCCGACGCCGAAGTGGATCCGCGGGACCCCGGTCTCGCCGATCGCACCGAGCACGGACGTCGAGTACGGCAGCACGCTGCGCTCGTAGTCGGCACGGGTCACTGCACCGGCCCAGGAGTCGAAGAGCTGGACCGCGCTGGCTCCCGCCGCGACCTGGACGTGCAGGTAGGCGGCCGAGATGCCCGCGATCTTGCGCATCAGGGCGTCCCAGACCTCCGGGGCGCCGAACATCAGTGCCTTGGTCTTGGCGTGCTCCTTCGAGGGACCGCCCTCGACGAGGTAGGAGGCCACGGTGAACGGGGCGCCGGCGAAACCGATCAGCGGGGTGCCACCGAGCTCACCGACGAGCTGCTGGACGGCCTGGGTGATGTACGGGACGTGCTCAGGGGTGAGGTCCGGGATCGCCTCGACGTCCGCCAGGGTGCGCACCGGGTTCGCCACGACCGGGCCGACTCCGGCCACGATGTCGAGGTCGACCCCGATCGCCTTGAGCGGCAGCACGATGTCGGAGAAGAAGATCGCCGCGTCCACGCCGTAGCGCCGGACCGGCTGGAGGGTGATCTCGGTGACCAGGTCGGGCTGCATGCAGGAGTCGAGCATGGTCACGCCCTCGCGGACCTTCAGGTACTCCGGGAGCGAGCGTCCGGCCTGCCGCATGAACCACACCGGGGTGTGCTGGACCGGCTCTCCGCGGGCGGCGCGGAGGAACGCGGAATCGGCGAGGTCGGAGTGACTCATGAGCCGATCTTCGCAGGTCAGGCGGCGAGTCGGAGACGCGGGATCCTCAGAACCGTCCTAACCTGAAGCCATGTCCGCCCCCCGCGAACGGCACATCGAGCCGACGCCTGTTCCGGCCGAGTTCGAGCGCGCCGTGAAGCAGCTGCGGGCGGCCAAGTTCCGGCCCGAGGTCTACACCGAGGAGATGCCGGCGCCGCAGCGGATCGCCCCGTTCGCCTCGGCGATCTCGGCGGACGTCACCGTCGAGGGCGAGGACGTCGGCACCGGGCGGATCGTGATCCTGCACGACCCCGCCGGCAACGACACCTGGGACGGCACCTTCCGCTGCGTGGCCTACGCCCGCGCGGACATCGACCCCGAGCTGGTCACCGATCCCCTGCTCGCCGAGGTCGGCTGGAGCTGGCTGACCGAGGCGTTGGAGGCCCACGGGGCCGAGTACGGCGCACCGTCGGGCACCGTCACCAGCGTCTCCTCCGAGAGCTTCGGCGGAATGGCTGCCGAGCCGGGCACCGCGCAGATCGAGATCCGCGCTTCCTGGACGCCGGCCGGCGAGCTGACCGCCCACATCGAGGCCTGGGGCGAGCTGCTCTGCACCGCCGCTGGTCTGCCCCCCGTCCCCGAGGGCGTCGCCACGATGCCGAGCCGGCGCGGCCAGCGCGGCCCGGAGTAGTGGCCGCGTGATGGTGCAGGAACCCGCTGATCCCGAGGTCGTCGAGGAGGCGCCACCCGCGCCCCTGCTGACGCTGCGCGACGGTCTGCCGCCGATCGTGGACACCCGTGAGGCCCTGGACGCGGTCGTCGCCGCCGTCGCCGCCGGTACCGGACCGGTCGGCCTCGACGCCGAGCGTGCATCGGGCTACCGGTACTCCGCGCGGGCCTACCTGATCCAGCTGCGGCGCGAGGGCGCCGGCAGCGCGCTCATCGACCCGATCGCCTTCGACGACCTCGCCGACCTGAACGAGGCGATCGGCGACGCGGAGTGGATCCTGCACGCCGCGAGCCAGGACATCCCCTGCCTGCGCGAGGTCGGGCTCGTCCCGACGGCGCTGTTCGACACCGAGCTCGCCGCGCGGCTGCTCGGCTACCCCCGGGTCGGCCTGGCCACCCTGGTCGAGGTGATCGTCGGCAAGTCGATGCGCAAGGAGCACTCGGCGGCCGACTGGTCCAAGCGCCCGCTGCCCGAGCCGTGGCTGGAGTACGCCGCCCTCGACGTCGAGGTGCTGCTGGAGCTGCGCGAGGTCCTGGTCGCCGAGCTCGAGGAGTCGGGCAAGACCGAGTGGGCCCGCCAGGAGTTCGAGCACCTGATCGCTCACGAGCCTCCGCCGCGCCAGGACCCGTGGCGGCGTACGTCGGGCATCCACAAGGCCAAGGGCCGCCGTGCGCTCGGGGCGGTGCGCGAGCTCTGGACCGTGCGGGACCAGCTCGCCGCCGACCTGGACACCACGCCCGGCCGGCTGATCCCGGACTCAGCCGTGATCGCCGCCGCCAACGCTCTCCCGACCAGCGGCAAGCTGCTGATGGACACCCCCGGCTTCCACGGCCGCGGTGCCCGGCGCTACCTGGACTCCTGGGTCGACGCCCTCAAGCGTGCTCGCGCGCTGCCGGAGAACGAGCTGCCGCCGGTGGCGAACCGCTCCGACGGACCGCCGCAGGTCCGCTCCTGGGCCGACCGCGACCCGGTCGCCGCCGCCCGCCTGAACACCGCCCGTGCCGCGGTCACCGAGCTGGCCGAGAGCCGCAACATCCCGGTCGAGAACCTGCTCACCCCCGACTACATGCGCCGGGTGCTGTGGAGCCCGCCGAAGGTCGCGGACGCCGACCTGGACGCTGCGGTCGCCGCGGAGCTCGCCGACCTGAGTGCGCGGCAGTGGCAGATCGACCTGATGACCCCGTTGATCTGCGAGGCGATCCGGAATCCCGGGACCCCCGAACCTGCGGCAGCACCCGCCGAGCCCGAACCCGACGAGGACTGATCAGCTGGTCGGCGTCGCCGAGGGTGAGGTCGTGCCGCTGGGCGTCGGGATCGGCGTGAACAACGGTGCCGACGCGGCGTCGATCGCCTTCAATCGTCCGTCGAGCGGGTCGATCACCGCGTCGTAGAACAGGTCGCTGAGCAGCGTGGCGGTGCTCTTCTCCACCGACGGCCAGGTGTCCGCGCTGCTGAACCGGCGGATGTTGCGCACGGTGTTGTTGAAGATCTCCGCGCTGGCCGGCTCGTCGCCGGGCTGGAGGAACGCGTCGGAGTTCGCGACGTCGAGGTTCACCGGGACGACGTACCCGGTGTCGGCGAGCAGCGCGCTGGAGTCGTCGGAGACGGCGTACGCGATGAAGTCGGCGGTCTTGTTGGGGTGCGCCGACTTCGCGCTGATGCACAGACCGGAGCTCTCCCCCGCGGTGGCCTTCGAGCCGACCTTGGGCATCGGCATCACGTCGAAGTTCAGGCCCTGCTGCGCGCGCAGCACCGGCGTCAGGCTGCGGTAGCCGAGCATCATCCCGAGCTGGCCGGACTTGAAGCGCTGCAACGCCGAACGGCTGGCGAGCTGCTTCTTGCTGAAGGTGATCGTCGGGTCGCGGACGATCTCGAGCAGCTTCTCCAGTGCCTTCTCGGTCGAACCGCCGGCGAGCGTCAGCGTGGTCGGCTCGTCCAGGTGGTCGACCAACGAGCCGCCGCCGGACCAGATGAACGGGGCGATCTGCTGCAGCGTCGGCGCGATGTAGACGCCGCGCGAGCCGGACTTCTTCACCTGGTGCGCGGCAGCCGCGAACTGGTCGAGGCTCCAGCCGGTCTCCGAGGTGATGGTCTTGCTGCCCGGCGTGGTCAGGAGCGGCAGGTGGATCAGGTCGGTGTTGTAGTAGACGACCATCGGCGAGACGTCGACGGGCATGCACTGCAGGGCGTTCTCGGCGCTGAACGCTTCCAGGGAGTAGCGCTGGTAGCCGTCGCCGAAGTCGACGTTGCGCTCGCCGAGCAGCTCGTCGAGCCGACGCACCGAGTGGTTCGCCACCAGGTCGGGCAGGTCCGTGAGCGGAGCGAGGAAGACGTCCGGCGGGTCCCCGTCCGCGAGCTGCTTGGCGATCGCCGCATGGGCGGCCTCCGCGGAGTCGTACGGCTTCACGTTGACCACGGTGTCCGGATGCTCGGCCGTGAAGCTGGCGGCGATCTTGGCGTACGCCGTGATCACCTGCGGGGGCCCGTAGACGGCGAAGGACAGCAGCGTCGGCCCGGTCGGGGTCGGCTTGTGGGTGGGCTCGGCCTTCGGCTTGTCGCCCGAGCAACCCGCCGTGACCGCGAGAACCGCTGCGACCACGAGCGCGAGCGCGCTGAACCTCGGCCCCCGACGTCCGCCGAACACGCTGCGAGCTCCCTCCTGCACGAGGGCCTGCCCCACGAGCATCTTCACGATAGCGGGACACGCCGCACGACCGGGCTCGGGCCGAGTGTGATGTCGCTCCCCCTAGGCTGAACGCCATGCGATTCACCCGCGCAGCCGCCCTGCTCGCCGTCGCCACGATCGCGCTGTCCGGGTGCACGTCGAAGAACGACGCACCCAAGAAGCCCGCAGCGGGCACCTCGCCCGGGGTCACGATCGGCACCGGGTCGCCGTCGGCCACCGGCTCCGCGAGCCCGACGAGCACCCCCACCCTGCCCGACATCCCGGACGCGTTCCTCCCTGCCGGCCTGGTCCCCGGGCTCAACGCCAGCTGGCAGTGGCAGGACGGCACCTCCAGCCACGGCGACGGCAAGCCCTTCGGAGTCTGCGCGAAGGCGGACCTGGCGAGCATCGGCGCCGACAAGGTCGGCGAGCGCACCTACTTCCCACCCGACGACAGCGACGACAGCGCCGCGCAGCTGGTCGCCCGGTTCCCGGACGCGAAGAGCGCCGCCCAGGCGTGGTCGGTGCTCGAGTCGTGGCGCAGCAGGTGCGCGGCCACGATCGGAGCGGCTCTGGGCCCGAAGGTCGGCTCGGAGACGGCCGTGAAGCTCCCGGACAAGGCAGTCGGCCGCTGGTACCTGGTCTCCTGGAACCCCGCGGGAGAGGAGACGGGTCGGTTCGAGGCGTTCGGCATGGTCCGCCAAGGTTCGTTGATCAGCGTTCTGCGCATCACCAACAGCGGTCAGGATTACAACTACCCGCGCGGCGAGGAACCGATGACCAAGATGGTCCAGCTGGCCGGGCTGAGGCTCTTCGCCGGCTTCGGCAAGACCCAGGGCTGAGGACCCTGCTGCGCGTGGTTCGCCACCTTCGTCCTGGTTCTCGGGCGTAGGTTGGCGACATGACCGAACCTTCTTCCGGGCGACGCCACCACCGGCCCGCCATGCCCGGGGCCGGTCACTTCGAGGCGATCGAGACCACCGCCCACGGCGCCGATCCGGCCGTCCTCGCCGAGGCTGCCGAGCGGGCCGCGACGGCTCTGGTCCGCGGCGCTCGGGACCAGGCCGACACCGAGCTGGTCTCGCGCGTGGTGCACCTGGCTGACACCGAGGGGCTCGAGACGCTGGCCGAGCTCTGGTCCGGGGCTGCGCCCGAGAGCCTGGCGGGCTCGCTGTGGCGGCTCTACGTGCTGCGCAGCTGGGTGTACGCCGACCCGCAGACCGCCGCCCGCGAGTTCGACCGCGGCCGCGCACTGGCCCCGGTCGCCGAGGCGATCTCCGGGGTCCAGGAACCACCCGGCCCCGACGAGGTGCGCAGCCTGGTCGACGCGGTGCTCAGCGGTGTCGTGGTCGGCGACTACGCCGACACCCTGTTCCGGGCCTCGGCCTTCGCCCGGGTGGCCGCCGCGGGACGAGCCCAGGACGAGCCGATCACCGGGTCGTCGTACGCGAGCGATCTGGCCGCCGCCAAGCTGCTGACCTTCGCCGAGCAGCTCGAGCGCGCCGCCCACCTGGAGCTCGACGGCTCGTTGCGTTGAGAGGCCCAGAACCCGGCACCGCGACCGTCCGCCCGCTAGAATTGGAGCACGCGCCGGGCCGCGGAAGCCCCGGGCTCCACCTATAGCCGCTTCGAGCGGCCACGCGCCGTGAGGCGCTCCCGGTCCGGCGCGCACACCTCTCGGGCGGTTAGCGTTCTGCCATGGCGATCCGACTTCCGCGATTCCTGCGCTCGCGCCGCCCCGACGGTCTCCGCATCCGCTACGCACCGCGGCGCAACGGCCGCCCCGACCCGGGCGAGGTCGTCTGGGCCTGGGTCCCGTACGAGGAGGACCCGAACCAGGGCAAGGACCGCCCGGTCCTGGTGATCGCGTGCGACCGGACCCGGGTCGTGGCGCTGCCGCTGACCAGCAAGGACCACGACGTCGACGCCGCCCAGGAGGCCCGCGCCGGGCGCTTCTGGATGGACATCGGCTCCGGGCCCTGGGACCGCGAGCGGCGGCCGAGCGAGGTCCGGCTGAACCGGGTGCTCGTCCTGGACCCTCGGACGGTGCGGCGCGAGGGCGGCGCGCTCCCCAAGCCGGTCTTCGACCGCGTGATCGAGGCCGTGACGCCGTACCTGCCCGAGCGCACGGCCTGAGATGGCCAAACCCGACTACAACCCGGCGGTCGACGGTCGCCCGTTCCCGGGCGAGGTCGTCTGGACCTGGGTCGCGTATGACCAGGACTCCCGCGAGGGCAAGGACCGCCCGGTGCTGGTGCTCGCCGTCGAGGGTGCCCGGGTGACTGCCCTCGAGCTGCGCAGCCGTCGCGAGCATCGTCCCCAGCGCGCCCGTCAGGTCTGGCTGGAGCTCGGCGTCGGCGACTGGGACCGCAATGAGCGCGAGAGCGAGGTCCGGGTCGACCGGACGCTGACGGTGAGCATCTACGACGTCCGACGCGTCGGCGCCGAGCTCGACCAACGTCGCTTCGACGAGGTGGTGCGGGCCCGTCGGCGGTTTCAGGCCTGATTCATGAGGGCGCGCAGGCGCTGGTCGGAGACCGGTTCGCTGGTGCCGAGGTGCTGGGCCCACAGCGAGACCCGGTACTCCTCGACCAGCCAACCCAGGCGGGCCAGGTTCTCACCGGGCGGTCTCTCCGCCGGGAGCGCGGCCAGCCGCTGCTCGTAGCCGGCCTGGAAGTCGGCGATCCGTCCCATCAGCTCCAGGTCGCGGTTCGAGGACTCCGCCAGCCGCCGGTGCCGCTCGGTCAGCGCCGCGAGGTAGCGCGGGTAGTCGTTGAGCCGGGCACCGCCGGCCCGCGCGACGAAGCCCGGAGCCGTCAGCCGTCCCAGGTGGGCCCGCATGTCGTTCATCGACGGCAGGACCGCGAGCTCGACCCGTCCGGCCAGCAGCCGGTCCACCGTCATCGCGTCGCGGAGCACCCGCACGACCTGGTCGCGGATCGCGACCGCCCGCGCCGGCAGCTCCGCCCGGACACGGACCAGGAGCGCGTCGAACGCGGCCTCGTCCCACACGGGCTCGGCCAGGTCACCGAGCGCCGCGAGCACGCAGTCGGCCAGCAGCGCCTTCACGTTCGGGTACGACGACCCGGCCAGGACCAGCTTGGTGGCGTTGTCCAGGCCCTCGCCGAGATCGGGCTCACCGGTGTTCAGCGCCAGCAGGCGGCGGATCGCCAGTCGGTGCTGCGCGAGCTGCTCGTCCGAGCTCGCGAAGACGCGCAGGCCGACGCTGGTCCCCTCGTCGACCAGTCCCGGGAACCCGCGGACCTCGTGACCGGCCCGGACCTGGACGAAGGACTGCTCGACGGCTCCGAAGGTCCAGGTCCGCTGACCCGTGGCCGCCAACCCGGACTCCTCGGCGGCACCGGCGACCGCCGCCTCGTAGGAGGGACGCAACGGCTTCTTCAGCGCCTCCAGGTCCTTTCCCTCACCGAGGACGGCACCGGACTCGTCAAGGATCCGGAACGTCGGTTTGAGGTGCTCGGGGACCTTGCCCTGGTCCCAGGCCTCGGGCGGCACCGCGACGCCGGTCGAGGCCCGCAGGTAGCGCGTCAGTGCCTCGAGCAGCGACTCCTCCCCGGGCGGTACGGCGGCCAGGAACGCCCGGGCCACGTTCGGGGCCGGCACGAAGTTCACCCGCAGCTGCTTGGGCAGCGAGCGCAGCAGCGCGACGACCAGCTCCTCGCGCAGCCCCGGAACGTGCCAGCTGAACGCCTGCGGACCTAGGTGGTTAAGGGTCGCCAGCGGCACGTCGACCCGCACGCCGTCGGCCTCAGCGCCGGGCTCGAAGTGGTAGTCGAGCGCGAACTCCTGAGATCCCTCGCGCCAGGAGTCCGGGAAGTCGCCCGGTGCGATCTGGGAGGCCGCGTCGTGCACCAGCATCGCGGGGTCCAAGTCGAGCAGGTCCGGCCGCTGCCGGCGCTCCTGCTTCCACCACGCGTCGAAGTGCGCGCCGGAGACGATGCCCTCGGGGACGACCCGGTCGTAGAAGTCGAACAGGGTGTGCTCGTCGACCACCAGGTCGCGACGACGGGCCCGGTGCTCGAGCTCCTCGGCCTGCTCGAGCAGCTCCCGGTTGGTGGCGAAGAACCGGTGCCGGGTGTGCCACTCCCCCTGGACCAGCGCGTGCCGGATGAACAGCTCGCGTGCCACCGGGGGGTCCTGGGCGCCGAAGTTCGCGAGCCGGTCTGCCACGAGCGGTACGCCGTACAGGGTCACGCGCTCGTAGGCGAGCACGGCGGCGCGCTTGCGCGACCAGTGCGGCTCGGACCAGGTGCGCTTCACCAGGTGCTGGGCGGCGCGCTCGACCCAGAGCGGGTCGACCGCGGCGCACTGGCGCCCCCACAGCTTGGAGGTCTCCACCAGCTCAGCGGCGACCACGAAGTCTGGCTGCTTCTTGAACAGGCCCGAGCCCGGGAAGATCGAGAACCGGGTGCCGCGAGCGCCCAGGTAGTCGCGCCGGCTCTGGTCGCGCTGACCGATGTGGGACAGCAGCCCGGACAGCAGCGCCTGGTGCACCAGGTCGGCGTCGGCCCGGGCTCCGGTCCTCTCGCGGGCGCCCTTGAGCCCCACCTGCCGGGCGACCTGGCGCAGCTGCGACTCGAAGTCCTGCCACTCCCGGACCCGCAGATAGTTCAGGTGCTCGTTGCGGCACATCCGCCGGAAGGCGCTCGAGCCGAGCTCCTTCTGGTTGCTGCGCAGGTGGTCCCAGAGGTTCAGCCACGCGAGGAAGTCCGAGGACGGGTCGGCGAACCGCGCGTGCATCTCGTCGGCACGGGTCTGCTGCTCGGCGGGGCGCTCGCGGGGGTCCTGGATGGAGAGCGCGGCGGCGATCACGACCACCTCGCGCAGGCAGCCGAGCCGGTCCGCCTCGAGCAGCATCCGACCCAGCTGCGGGTCAATCGGCAGCCGGGCCAGCCGACGACCGATGCCCGTGAGCTTCCTGCCCTTGCCGATCGAGCCTGTCGAGATCGCGCCCAGCTCGAGAAGCTGGTCGGTTCCCGACCGCACCGCCCGCTGGTCGGGCGGCTCGACGAACGGGAAGCGTCCGACCTCGCCGAGTCCGAGGGCGGTCATCTGGAGGATCACGCTGGCCAGGGTCGTGCGCAGGATCTCCGGCTCGGTGAACTCCGGCCGCGCGGCGAAGTCGTCCTCGCTGTAGAGCCGGACGGCGATGCCGGCCTCGACCCGGCCGCAGCGACCGGAGCGCTGGTTGGCCGAGGCCTGGCTGATCGGCTCGATCGGCAGCCGCTGGACCTTGGTCCGCACCGAGTACCGGCTGATCCGGGCCACGCCGGTGTCGATGACCGCGACGATGCCCGGCACCGTCAACGACGTCTCGGCGACGTTGGTGGCCAGCACCACGCGCCTGCGGGAGTGCTGCTCGAAGACGCGGTGCTGCTCGGCCGCCGACAGGCGGGAGAACAGCGGCACGATGTCGAAGCCGCGTGGACCCTCGGCCCTGCGCTTGAGCGCGTCAGCGGTGTCCCGGATCTCCCGCTCGCCCGGCAGGAAGACCAGGATGTCGCCGTCGATCTCGGCGTACAGCTCCTCGACCGCCGCCACGATCGCCTCGGTCTGGTCTCGGACCAGGACCTCCCCCTCGTCGTCCCTCTCCTCGGTTCCCGAGGAGGCGAGGGACGAGCCGTCTCGAAGGGCGACCAGCGGTCGGTAGCGCACCTCGACCGGGTAGGTCCGCCCGGAGACCTCGATGATCGGCGCGGGCTTCCCGCCGACGGCGAAGTGCTCGGCGAACCGCTCGACGTCGATGGTCGCCGAGGTGATCACGACCTTGAGGTCCGGGCGGCGCGGCAGCAGCCTCTTGAGGTAACCCAGGATGAAGTCGATGTTCAGGCTGCGCTCGTGGGCCTCGTCGATGATCAGGGTGTCGTAGCGGCGCAGCTCCTTGTCGTGCTGGAGCTCGGCGAGCAGGATGCCGTCGGTCATCACCTTGACCCGGCCCGCGGCGGAGGTCTTGTCGGTGAACCGCACCTGGTAGCCGATGACGTCGCCGAGCTCGGTGCCCAGCTCCTCCGCGATCCGCTCCGCGACGCTGCGAGCCGCGATCCGACGTGGCTGCGTGTGGCCGACGAGCTTCCCGTCCGTGCCCCGTCCGAGCTCCAGGCAGATCTTCGGGAGCTGGGTGGTCTTTCCCGAGCCGGTCTCGCCGGCGACGATCACGACCTGGTGGTCACGGATCGCCTCGGCGATGTCCTCGCGGCGGGCCGAGACCGGGAGCTCGGCAGGGAACTGGATACGCACAACGGACCCAGTCTCTCCAACAGCGACGGGCCCGCACCAATCGCCGACGTGAGGGCGGGTGCGGGCCCGTCGACCGGGACCAGCCCTGGGGGGATGAGCTGGTCCGGGCGAGGCGCAGCGCTCAGCTGCTCTTGGTCGGGGACGGCGTCGGCGGCGCCGGGGTCTGGGGACCGTTCTCCTGCATGCGCTGCTTCATGCGCTTTCGCATGTCCTTGAGGTCCTGGCGGAACTGCTGGCGCTGCTGCTGGTCGAAACCACGACCGGGTCCACCGGGGAACCCGGGAGGGCCGTCGCCGAAGCGCGCGAAGCCGGGACGACGGTCCGGGCCGTCGTCGTGGCTGACCGCCGTGATCGCCGCACCCACGCCGCCACCCAGGAGCAGCGCGGCCAGGGCGACCGCGACCATCGCGCGGAAGTTCCAGACACGGTCGGTGAACTTGGGTCCTGCTGGAGCCGCAGCCGGAGCCGCAGGAGCGGCCTCGCTCGCGACCGCGGTCTGCTCGGCGGTCGCCTCGGCGGGAGCGGCGGCAGCGTCCCCCTCGGTCGGCCCGGTCGTCGGGTCGTCGTTGTCTGCCATGGGTCCAGGGTGCGCCACAAACCTGTCAGAGACCTGTGATTCGGCCCAGGAAAGTGGCCGGAACCGGACATCGCAGCGTGCCCCGCGTTCACAGGTTTCTCACAGCGAACCCATGGATAAAGGCTGCACAGGTGCGTCACGCTTCCTTCATGACTGCTGCACGTGGACCCGAGCTCACCCGGATCGACGGCACCCCGCTGCGGGTGCTGGTGGTCGACGACGAGCCGAACATCGCCGAGCTGCTGCGGATGGCGCTGCGCTACGAGGGCTGGGACGTCGAGGTCGCGCTGAACGGGTCCAAGGCCGTGGCAGCGGCCCGGAAGTTCTCCCCCGACGCGGTCGTGCTGGACATGATGCTGCCCGACTTCGACGGCATGGAGGTGCTGCGGCGCCTGCGGGCTGACTCCGCCGACGTGCCGGTGCTGTTCCTGACCGCGCGCGACGCCATCGAGGACCGGGTCGCCGGGCTGACCGCCGGCGGCGACGACTACGTGACCAAGCCGTTCTCGCTCGAGGAGGTCGTCGCCCGGCTCCGGGCGCTGATGCGCCGCGCGGGCGCCCAGCAGACCGCCGAGCACTCGGTGCTCTCGGTCGGCGACCTGCTGCTCGACGAGGACAGCCACGACGTCAGCCGCGCCGGTACGGCGATCAACCTGACGGCCACCGAGTTCGAGCTGCTGCGGTACCTGATGCGCAACCCGAAGCGGGTGCTGTCCAAGGCCCAGATCCTCGACCGGGTCTGGAACTACGACTTCGGCGGCCAGGCGAACGTGGTCGAGCTGTACATCTCCTACCTGCGCAAGAAGGTGGACGCCGGCCGGGAGCCGATGATCCACACGATGCGCGGTGCCGGCTACGTGCTGAAGCCGGTCGAGGCGTGAGGTTCTTCCCCCGCACCCTGACCAGCCGCCTGGTCGTCACCGCGGTGGCGCTGGTGGCGGTGGTCGGCATCCTCGTCGGGACGAGCGCCACCGTCGCGATGCGCAGCTACCTGACCGGACAGCTGGACGGCAAGGTCTCCGATGCGCTGCACCGGGGTAACGGCCCCCAGTTCCAGGCCGGTGGTGGACCGGGCAGCGTCTCCATCCGCCAGCCGCCCGGCACCCTGATCGTGATCAAGCCGGCGAACAGCCTCAGCGCGGCCGGAGGGATCCTCGGCGAGGAGGTCAACACCGCGACCCAGCTGCCCGCCGCGACGGTGCGCCGACTCCTGAACAAGGCATCGGACGCCAAGGCGCAGTCCGCGGAGGTCTCCGGCAAGACGTTCCGGATCGAGTCGACCACCGACCCGAACGGGAACGTCTTCGTCCTCGGTCTGCCGACCGACGACATCGACCACACGCTCGGCAACATGATCGCCTGGTTCGCCCTGCTGACCCTTCTCGGCGTCTTCGCCGCTGGAGGGGCCGGGACCTGGCTGGTACGCCGGCAGCTCAAGCCCCTGCACGACGTCGCGGAGACGGCCCGCGAGGTCTCGGCCCAGAACCTCTCCACGGGCGAAACCACCATCCACACCCGGGTCGCCGAAGGGCTCACCGACACCGACACCGAGGTCGGCCAGGTGGGCGCGGCTCTCAACACGCTTCTCGAGCACGTCGACTCGGCGCTCGCGGCCCGGCACCGCAGTGAGCAGCAGGTGCGCCAGTTCGTCGCGGACGCCTCGCACGAGCTGCGTACGCCGCTGTCCACGATCCACGGCTACGCCGAGCTCTCCCGCCGCACGCCGGACGACCCGGGCGCCCTGGCCACGGCGCTGAACAAGGTCGAGACCGAGGCCGGCCGGATGTCCGCGCTCGTCGAGGACCTGCTCCTGCTGGCGCGCCTGGACTCCGGCCGTCCGCTGGTCCGCGAGGACGTCGACCTGACCCGGCTGCTGCTCGAAGCGGTCGCGGACGCGCGGGTGCTGGCCCCGGACCACCACTGGCGTTTCGACCTGCCCGACGAGCCGGTGACGGCGACCGGAGACGCGGACCGCCTGCACCAGGTCGTCACCAACCTGCTGAACAACGCCCGCAACCACACACCGGCCGGGACGACCGTGACGGTCCGCGTTCAGGCGACGCCGGCAGGTGGCGTCCGTATCGACGTCCACGACGACGGCCCGGGCCTTCCCGAGGACATCGCCGCAGCGGCGTTCGAGCGGTTCACCCGTGGCGACTCCAGCCGGACCCGAGCGTCCGGTGGGGCCGGCCTCGGGCTCTCGCTGGTGAGCGCGATCGCCGCAGCCCACGGTGGAACCGCCGGTGTCGTGTCCCGTCCGGGCGACACGACGTTCACGGTCGAACTTCCCTAGCCCTTCGAGAGCCTCAGGACGTCGCTTCGCTCAGCGCGTCGCCTCGACGACGATCTGCGCGCCCTCCTGGGCCAGGCGGAAGTCGATCCCCTTGAGCGCCTCGTGCTCGCTCTCGCCCATCTCGCACTGGACGACCGAGTGGAAGCCGGCGCGCTTGAGCTCCTGCTCGAGGACGTCGAAGTCGTAGACGTAGCCCTCGTGGTGGCCGAAGCTGCCGATCGGGATCCGGATCAGGTCGATGGAGTGCTCCACGACCAGGCCCATGTCCCGGTACTCCTTGGCCACGTCGGTCTGCGTGGACGCGGACCCGGCCAGGTACAGCTCGACGTGCTTCTTGATGTCCGGGGTCACCAGGCGGATGACACCGCCCGGCTGCAGCACCCGGTGAGCCTCGGCCAGCATCGCGCGGCCGGCGGCGAGAGGGATGTGCTCGATCACGTTGTCGGAGAAGATGTAGGACGCGGCCGCGTCCTCGACCGGCCACGTCGACGTGCAGTCCAGGTAGTTGCGGGTGGTCGCGTTCACGTTGGTGATGACCCAGCCGTCACGCGGCAGCAGGCCGCCGATCTCGAGCTTCATCGGGCGCGGGGCAGCCGCGAACGCACGACGGGCACGCATCTTGGCCAGCGGCGTGTTGACTGCGCTCACGGTCGACTTGATGGCCGAGCGCAGGCGGGGCGTCCGAAGGAGGAACTGCGGGTTCAGGGAGGTCACGACACACCTTTTCCGATGCTCATTGAAAGGAACTCCCCCGATTTCCTGGAACGAGTATGACCGTTTGCACGGTCACCTGCACGGCTAACGCCGCGACATGCCGACGAAACGTCCCTCCCCGTCGACACCGAGCAGGTTACGCGAGAACTCCTCCGCCGTCGCGGGCGGCACGGTGTTTCGCCGCGGAGCGTCCGGGTCGCGCTCCACGACCCGCTTGATCGCCGCGCCGATGCTTTCGGCGGTCATCTCCGCGTTCTCGCCGCTGTCGGTGGCCACCATCTCGCGGGCGCGCACCTCGGATCCGGCCGAGACCACCGGGACGCCGGCCGCGCTGGCCTTGCCCATGATCCCGCTCGGGCCGCCGTGGACCTGGGCGATCGGCACCGCGTTGACCGCCGCCACGTGCTTGTCCAGGACCTCGTTGCTCAGGAAGCCGTTGCGCACGATCACCCGGGCCCGGTCGGCCTCGTCCAGGCCGTCGAGCCAGGCGACGACCTCGGGCTTCACGCCGCCGGCGAGCACGAGGTCACCGTCGATCCCGGAGACCTTGATGGCCTCGAGCACCAGGTCCGGGCGCTTGTCCGGGCCGATCATGCCGAAGATGCCGACCAGCACCCGGTCCGCGGGCAGGTCGAGCTCGGCGCGCAACGCGGCACGGTCCCGGGAGTGCGCCGAGCAGATCTCGGGGTCGCGCGCGCGGCGTACGACCCAGCCGTGCGACATGTCGTCGCGGCCAGCGAAGCCGGACAGGTGCTGCACGGTCCCGTTCGCACGGGAGACCATCGCCAGCAGACCCTTGGAGATGCGCAGCTGCATGACCCGCTTGTCGGTGTACTTGATGCGCGCCGGGTAGCGGGTCAGCATCATCACGATGCGTGGCTTGCGGGCCAGGCCCTTGAACTCCCGCCGGGCCACCAGCCACCAGCGCTTGAGGGCGTTGTCGGCATCCATCAGCACGGCGGTCTCGACGTCGCGCTCCCGCGCCTGGTCGGCGATCGCGCGGGCGATCTCCTCGGTCGGCGGGTACAGCTGGTCGAAGACCGGCTCCACCGCGAGGAACTTCGTGTCGGCGAGGTAGACGTCGAAGGCCTCGCCCGCGGCCGCCTCGGCGGTGGTGAGCAGGACGACCTCGGTCGTCTCGCCGGCGACGGCGGCGACGTTGGCGACGGCCTGGAACCGGTGACCGCTCGGGTCCGGCTCGACGATCAGGGTGACGGCCACGCTCAGGTCCCCTGGCCCAACGCCTCGGGCAGCAGCTCGACGGCCTTGCTGACCAGGTTGCCGGCCATGAACTGCGGCGTGAACTGCTTGGCCAGCTCGGCGCTGCGCCGGCTGATCAGCTTGCGCTGCTCCGGGTCCGCGTTGGCGATCCAGTGCATCGCCTCGACCATCTCGTCGACAGCGCCGACCGCGATGATCCGGCCGTTGTAGCCGTCGTTGACGAGCTTGGACGCCGCCCCGCACACCTGGGTGAGGATGACGGCCTGTCCGGACGCGATCGCCTCGTGGACCACGACGCCCCAGGGCTCCCAGCGGCTCGGCAGGATCATGCAGCCGGTCCGCGCCATCACGGAGGGCAGGTCCTTCGGCATCACGAAGCCGAGCATCTCCACGCCCGGGATCGCCTTGAGCTCGTCCTCCATCGGCCCGATGCCGGCCACGGTCAGGCCCCACGGCGTCTTGCCGGCGGCCTCGGACTGCTCGCGGTACTTCCGGTACGCCGGGGCGAGGACGTCGACGCCCTTGGTGTCGACCAGCCGACCCACCAGCAGGAACGCGTCCGCCGGGTTCTCCTGCGGACCGGTGAAGAACGAGTCCTCGCAGGTGTAGAGGCCGGTGATGATCTGGTGCTGCTTGAAGCCCAGGTGCCGGGCGAACTCGGCCTGCGGGTCGCTCGGCATCCAGGCCGCGTCGAAGTACTTCTGGATGTAGAAGTTGCGGGTGAGCCGGGCCCCCCACTGCTTCAGGGTGCCGTCCCACTGGTGGTCCATGACGACCACGCGCAGCGCCTTGCCCTTCCACTTCTTCGCCAGCCGCATGTACGCCGGGATGTGCCACGAGTTCACGACCAGCACGTCGGGCTGGAACTCCTCGACCTGCTGGATCAGCAGGTCCTCGTCCGGCTGACCGGTCCAGCCGACGGCGTCCAGACCTTTGGTGAGCTCGGCGTCGTCGAAGGGAGCCAGGAACGGCGGCTTGACCAGCGCCTCCTGGAACATCAGCTTCACGTCGTGGCCCTGGGCCACCAGCTCGTGCATGCCGGAGGTCGAGTACCCGGTGATGTACTGCCAGGCCAGGTAGATGCGCATCGCTTGGGAAACCTTGTCGATCGGGTCGATCAGAGCGGGGAAGACGGGCAGGACGTTACAAGAAACGCCGCCGCTGGACTCACGCGTCCACCATTCCGCGGAAGTACTCCACGGTCGGCTTCAGGCCGTCGTCGAGGGCCACCGTCGGCTGCCACCCGAGGAGCTCGATGGCCTTGTCGATGTTCGGCTTGCGGCGGTTCGGGTCGTCGGTCGGCAGCGGCTCGTGCACGAGCTTGCTGGAGCTGCCGGTCATCGCGATGACCTTCTCCGCGAGCTCGAGCATGGTGAACTCACCGGGGTTGCCGATGTTGATCGGGCCGGTGACCTCCGGCGGGCTCTCCATCAGGCTGATGAGGCCGGTGACCAGGTCGTCCACGTAGCAGAACGACCGGGTCTGCTCACCGTCGCCGAAGACGGTGATGTCCTTGCCGGCCAGCGCCTGCATGATGAAGTTCGAGACCACCCGGCCGTCGTTGGGCAGCATGTTCGGACCGTAGGTGTTGAAGATCCGGGCAACCTTGATCCCGAGCCCGTGCTGGCGGTGGTAGTCGAAGAACAGCGTCTCGGCGCAGCGCTTGCCCTCGTCGTAGCAGGAGCGCAGGCCGATCGGGTTGACGTTGCCCCAGTAGGACTCCTCCTGCGGGTGCACCGCCGGGTCGCCGTACACCTCGGAGGTGGAGGCGAGCAGGATCTTGGCGCCGGTGCGCTTGGCCAGGCCGAGCATGTTGATCGAGCCGTGCACGCAGGTCTTGGTCGTCATCACCGGGTCGCGCTGGTAGAACACCGGCGACGCCGGGCAGGCCAGGTGGTAGATCTCGTCGACCTCGACGTAGAGCGGGAACGTGACGTCGTGGCGCATCAGCTCGAAGCGCGGCTCGTCGTGCAGGTCGTACAGGTTCGCCCGGGTGCTGGAGTAGAAGTTGTCGACCACCAGCACGTCGTGTCCCTGGTCCAGCAGCCGCCGGGTCAGGTGCGAGCCGATGAAGCCGGCTCCACCGGTGACGAGCACCCTCTTGGGCGGGCCCGGAACGTCGGGAACGGGGTTGGGGATCATGGTGCGAAACTTAACGGACTCGGACACCCGCCGTTCACGGAACCCGTCCGGAACACTCATTCCGGACCGATACCATCGGCGCCATGAAGATTGCGATCGCCGGAACCGGTTACGTCGGCCTCTCGAACGCCGTGATCCTGGCGCAGCACCACGACGTCTGGGCGCTCGACCTGATCCCGGAGAAGGTCGAGCTGATCAACGCCAAGCGGTCCCCGATCGAGGACGTCGAGCTCGAGGACTACCTCGCGAACCGTCCGCTGAACCTGACCGCGACGCTCGACAAGAACGAGGCTTTCCGGGGGGCGGCGTTCGTGATCGTGGCGACGCCGACGAACTACGACGAGCGCACCAACTACTTCGACACCGGCTCGGTGGAGGCGGTCATCGCCGACGTCGTCGCGATCGAGCCGACCGCCTCGATCGTGGTCAAGTCCACGGTGCCGGTCGGCTTCACCGCCCGCATGCGCGAGGAGCACCCGGGCGCCTCGATCATCTTCTCCCCCGAGTTCCTGCGCGAGGGCCGTGCGCTGTACGACAACCTGCACCCCTCGCGGATCATCGTCGGCTCCGACACCGAGCAGGCGCACACCTTCGCGAACCTGCTGGTCGAGGGTGCGATCAAGACCGACATCGACGTGCTGTTCACCGGCTCCACCGAGGCCGAGGCCATCAAGCTGTTCGCGAACACGTTCCTCGCCCTGCGGGTGGCGTACTTCAACGAGCTGGACACCTACGCCGCGAGCCACGGCCTCGACACCCGCCAGATCATCGAGGGCGTCGGGCTGGACCCGCGGGTCGGCAAGCACTACAACAACCCGTCCTTCGGGTACGGCGGGTACTGCCTGCCCAAGGACACCAAGCAGCTCCAGGCGAACTACCGGGACGTGCCGCAGAACCTGATCAGCGCGATCGTGGACGCCAACACCACCCGCAAGGACTTCATCGCCGACGACATCCTGCGCCGCAGCCCGCAGACCGTGGGGGTCTACCGGCTGATCATGAAGGCCGGCTCGGACAACTTCCGGGACTCCTCGATCCAGGGCGTGATGAAGCGGATCAAGGCCAAGGGTGTCGAGGTCGTGATCTACGAGCCGAACTTCACCGAAGAGGTCTTCTTCAACTCCGAGGTGATCACCGATCTCGACGAGTTCAAGAAGCGCTCCGACGTGATCATCGCCAACCGGCGCTCGGACAACCTCGACGACGTCCTGGACAAGGTCTACTCCCGCGACATCTACGGGAACGACGACTAGGCCCCAGTAGGCCCCGACTAGGCCAGGGCGATCGCCGGCAGCGCTCCTGCGAGCCGCTGCAGCAGGTCCTCGCGCGAGAGCCCGTGGTCGTCGGCGACCCACGCCACCACGACGGCCTCGGTCATCGCCGACCAGCCGTCGGCGAGCAACCGCACCGCAGGGCTGTCCGGCACACCGAGGGCATCCATCCCGTCGGATCCGGTGACCTCGAAGATCCGGTCGACCAGGGCACGGCGTCCCGCTTCGTAGATCGTGCGGAGCTCGTCGTTGCCACCGGAGGCCGCCCGCACGAGCGAGACGTATCCGGTGTAGTTCTCGACCACGTAGTCGACGTACGCGCCGAGCGAGACCGCGAGCTGCTCCAGCGGGTCCTCGATGTCGCGGGGTGCGGTGATCGCGACCAGCTGCTCGACCGCGCGGCGGACGACCGCGACGTGGAAATCCTGCTTGTTGCCGAAGTAGTGGTAGAGCAGGCCGCGAGAGATCCCGGCCTCCTCGGCGAGGACCTCGATGGAGATCTCGTCCAGCGTGCGCGTGGACAACAGCTGCGTGCCGAGCTCGAGGAGCTGCTCGCGGCGCCCCTCCGGCGACATCCTGGTGCGCCCACTGGTGCTGGTCATGTGGTCCAGATTACTGAACATTCGTCAACAACGCTATTGACGGTCGTTCAACAAGAGATAGAGTTTCTGTCCATGAGTACGACGCAGACGCTCCCCGAGCGCACCCGGATCCTGGTGGTCGGCGCGGGCTTCGCCGGTCTCGGCACCGCCATCAAGCTCGACGAGGCCGGCCGCACCGACTTCGTCGTCGTCGACAAGGGCGACACGGTCGGGGGCACCTGGCGCGACAACACCTACCCCGGAGCCGCCTGCGACGTCCCGAGCCAGCTGTACTCGTTCTCGTTCGCCCCGAACCCGAACTGGTCGCGCTCGTTCTCCCCGCAGCCGGAGATCCACGCCTACCTGCAGGACGTCGCCCAGCGCGCCGGTGTCCTGGACCGCTTCTTCTTCGGCACGAGCGTCGAGGACGCCGTCTGGGACGAGACCGACCAGACCTGGACCGTGACCACCACCGCGGGCACCGTCGTGGCCGACGTCGTGATCAGCGGTTCCGGTGGACTCTCCGAGCCGAAGAACCCCGAGATCAAGGGCATCGAGGGCTTCACCGGCGAGATCTTCCACACCGCCCGCTGGAACCACGAGGTCGACCTGACCGGCAAGCGGGTGGCGGTCATCGGCACCGGCGCCTCCGCGATCCAGGTGATCCCCGAGATCGCCAAGCAGGTCGCGCACCTCGACGTCTACCAGCGCACCGCCCCCTGGGTGATGCCGCGCCACGACCGCAGCTACACCGCGATCGAGCGTCTGGGCTTCAAGCTCGTCCCCGGCCTCCAGAAGCTCTACCGCACGGCGATCTACTGGGGCCGCGAGACCTACGTGCCCGCGTTCACCTGGCAGCCGAAGATCCTGGCGCCGGTCCAGGCGATCGCCGAGGGCAACATCAAGAAGGGCATCAGCGACCCGGAGCTGCGCGCCAAGGTCACCCCGGACTTCCAGATGGGCTGCAAGCGCATCCTGATCTCGAACACCTACTACCCCGCCCTCGCGCAGGACAACGTCGAGGTGATCACCGACGGCATCGCCGAGATCACCCCGACCGGGATCGTCACCCGCGACGGCGTGGCCCGCGACATCGACGTGCTGATCGTGGCCACCGGCTTCTACACCACCGACCAGCCCATCGCGCACCACATCAAGGGCCGCGAGGGCCGCACCCTGGGCGACGTCTGGGCCGAGCACGGGATGGCGTCGTACAAGGGCACCACCACCAGCGGCTTCCCGAACCTCTTCCAGATCGTCGGCGCCAACACCGGCCTGGGGCACTCCAGCATGGTGTTCATCATCGAGAGCCAGATCGCCTACATCCTCTCCGCCCTGGAGCAGATGGAGGCCGGTGGCATCACCGCCGTCGAGCCGACGCTCGCGGCGCAGGAAGCGTGGACCGAGGACATGCAGCGCCGGATGAAGCGCACCGTGTGGAGCACCGGTGGCTGCGCCAGCTGGTACCTCGACGAGCACGGACGCAACACCACCCTGTGGCCGCGCACCACTTTCGCGTTCCGGGGCCTGCTGCGTAATTTCGACCTCGACAAGTACGAGGTCACCACGCGCACGACCGGCACCACCGACGACAAGGAGCTCGTGGCATGAAGTCCCTCAACGACAAGGTCGTGGTGATCACCGGAGCAGGCTCCGGGATGGGCCGCGAGATGGCGCTCAAGGCCGCCCGCGAGGGTGCGCTGCTGGCGATCTCGGACTGGAACGCCGAGGGTCTCGCCGAGACCGTCGACCTGTGCAAGGCGGCCGGTGCCAAGGAGCTGCGCAGCGACGTCATCGACGTCTCCGACCGCGCCGCGATGGCCACCTGGGCGACCGCCGTCGCCGAGCAGTTCGGCCGGGTCAACATGGTCGTGAACAACGCCGGCGTCACCGTGACCGGCGACTTCGAGGAGATGGCGTACGAGGACTTCGACTGGATCGTCGGCGTCAACTTCCTCGGCGTGGTCAACGGCACCAAGGAGTTCCTGCCGCACCTGATCGCCTCCGGCGACGGCGCGGTGGTGAACATCTCCAGCCTCTTCGGCCTGATCTCCATGCCCGGCCAGACCGCGTACAACGCCACCAAGTACGCCGTGCGCGGCTTCACCGAGGCGCTGCGCGAGGAGATGCTGATCAACAAGCACCCGGTCACGGTCACCTGCATCCACCCCGGTGGCATCAAGACCGGGATCGCCCGCAACGGCCGCAAGACCTCGAGCCAGGACGCTGCCAAGATCGACGAGCTGTTCGACAAGAAGCTGGCCCGGATGACCGCCGAGAAGGCCGCCGGGATCATCCTCGACGGCGCGGTCAAGGGCAAGGCGCGGGTCCTGGTCGGCATCGACGCCCACCTGCTGCACAACTTCGCCAAGTTCACCGGGTCGGGCTACCAGGACGTCATTGCCCGGCTCGCGCCGATGACGATGCCCAAGCCGAAGAAGCACTGAGGCTGGCTCTAGGCTGCGCACGTGCGCAGCACCCGAGTCCTCACCCGCAAGTGGCCTGACCAGCCGCACTGGGAGTTCGACGCCGTCCGCCTCGGGGTGGACGCGCTCGGGCACTGGGTCGGCGTGCCCACCGGGACCTGGCTCTCGAAGCCGGACAAGGGGTTCACCGCGTGGGCCGACCACGTGGTGCTGCTCCCCCACGACGCCTGGTGGGTCGCCACGATCTACGGCACCGACCCGGACCGGCCGGTGGACATCTACGTCGACGTCACCACCCCGGTGGCCTGGACCGATGACGAGTCCGAGGTCCGCTGCGTCGACCTCGACCTGGACGTGATCCGCGAGACGGACGGCCGGATCTGGGTCGACGACGAGGACGAGTTCGAGCTGCACCAGGTCCAGCTCGGCTACCCCGAGGGCGTCATCCAGGCCGCCCGGGTCTCCTGCCAGGAGGTCTTCGAGGCCATGGCGAACGGCGAGCCGCCCTTCGACGGCAGCGCGCTGCGCTGGATCGAGAAGCTCAGGGCAGCAGGCCGGTAACCGGGTCCCGGTCGGTGAGGCAGTAGACCATCCCGACCGGATCGAGCATCCGGGTCCAGCGCGCGCCGCCTCCGTCGACGACGGCTCCGAGCGCGACGTGGCGGGCCACCTCGGCCTCCCGGTCCGTGGTCGCGATGTCGAGGTGCGCCGTGACCGGTCCGCTGCCCTCGTCCCGACGCTGCAGCAGGATCCGCAGCGGCATTCCGGCAGGGCGCACCAGCTGCCGCATGTACGGCGCACTCGTCGGCGCGAGCTCCCAGCCCGTCAGGTCTGCCCAGTACGCGCACTCGGCGTCGTACGCGTCCGGAGGGATGTCCAGGCAGACCTGGTCGACCAGCGAGGTGTGCCGACCGGGCCACGCCTGCGGTGGTGGACGCTCCCCGCCCGCAGGGACGTTCACGCAGAACACGAAGCCACCCGGCGAGGTGCGCACCTCCCAGTGGTCCTCCGCTCCGTGCAGGTCCAGGTGGATGCCCGGGCGGTCCGCGCCCGTCCGCTGCACCCGCAGGAAGGGCTCCCCCGTGGCCGGGAGCAAGGTCGCGAACTCGCCGTCCGCACCGCGAACCGGGGACAACCCGCTCGCAGTGACGTCCCGCCAGAAGCGAACCCCGTTCTCCCAGGAACCGGTGGGGAAGTCGAGGAACGCGGTGATCCAGGTCGGCGGCACCAGCCCATGCTTGTGGAAGGCTTGCCCCGTGGCCATCGAATTCGCGGACTCCCCTGGCCCGTCCCTCGGGGTCGAGTGGGAATTCGCCCTGGTCGACAAGCGCTCCCGCGACCTGGTCAACGCCGCTCGCGACCTGCTCGAGCGGTTCACCGAGGTCCACGGCCACGAGCCGCGGCTGCACCGCGAGCTGCTGCGCAACACGATCGAGCTGACCACCGGCATCTGCCGCAACACCGACGAGGCCCTCGGCGAGCTGACGGAGATGATCGCCAAGGTGCGCCCGGTCGCCGACGAGCTCGGCGTCGACCTGTACTGCGCCGGGACCCACCCGTTCGCCGACTGGTCCGGCCAGCAGCTCACCGCCGGCCACCGCTACGAGGAGCTGATCGCCCGCACCCAGTGGTGGGGTCGCCAGATGCTGATCTGGGGCGTGCACGTGCACGTCGGCGTGCGCCGCGAGCACGTCGTACCGATCGTCTCAGCGCTGATGAAGTGGTACCCGCACCTGCTGGCGCTCTCCGCGTCCTCCCCGATCTGGTCGGGCACCGACACCGGCTACGCCTCGAACCGCGCCCTGATGTTCCAGCAGCTGCCGACCGCCGGGCTGCCGTTCCAGTTCGAGACCTGGGCGGAGTTCGAGCACTACGCCCAGGACCTGCTGACCACCGGCGTGATCGACCAGATCGACGAGATCCGCTGGGACGTCCGGCCCGCCCCGAGGACCGGGACCGTGGAGGTGCGCATCTGCGACGGCGTGTCCACGGTCGAGGAGATGCGGGCGCTGGTCGCGCTGACGCACTGCCTGGTGGTGCACCTCGTCGACCGGCTCGAGGCCGGGGAGACGCTGCCGACGCTGCCGCCGTGGCACGTGCAGGAGAACAAGTGGCGGGCCGCCCGGTACGGCCTGGACGCCTGGATCATTCTGGACGCGGAGTCGAACGAGCGGCTGCTGCTCGAGGACCTCGAGGACCTCCTGGACGACCTGCTCCCGGTGGCGCGTCGGCTCGACTGCGTCGAGGACCTCGCCCTGGTCCGGACGATCCCGAAGCGCGGCGCCTCCTACCAGCGGCAGCGCCGGGTCGCCGAACGGACCTACGGAGACTTTACCGCGGTCGTCGACGCGGTGGTCCGCGAGCTGGCCGTCGAGGATGTCGGCGACGCCGGTTAACGTCGGGGTGAGGGGTCACCGAGCAGGAGGAGCAACGATGAGCACACTCGAGAACCGGCCGAACAAGGCGCTGCTGGTGGTCGATGTCCAGAACGGCGTCGTCGAGGGCAACCACGACCGTGACGGCGTCGTCGCGAACGTCGCGACCCTGGTCGGCAAGGCTCGTGAGGCACAGGTCCCGGTGGTCTGGGTCCAGCACAACAGCCCGTACCTCGAGCGTGAGAGCGAGTCCTGGCAGCTCGTGCCCGAGCTCACCCGCGCGGACGACGAGGCGCTGGTGGAGAAGCAGTACCCGGACTCGTTCGAGGACACGTCGTTGGAGGACGTCCTGGCCGGCCTCGGTGTCGGCAGCCTGGTCGTCTCCGGCGCGCAGAGCGACGAGTGCATCCGCTCGACCCTGCACGGCGCACTGGCGCGCGGCTACGACGCAACCCTGGTCAGCGACGCGCACACCACCGAGGACCAGAGCCCGTGGGGCGCCCCGACGCCGGACCTGGTGATCGCGCACACGAACCTGTACTGGTCCAACCACCGCGCCCCCGGACGGACTGCCGGCACGGTCACGACGGCCGAGATCGACTTCGCCGGCTAGACCTCGTCGACCAGCGGGATCTGGTCGGTCGCCTCGAGGGGGTCCATCCCGCTGACCGCGAGCAGGTCGGCGATCAGTGATCGGACGCCGGCGAGCACCACCTCGGCCGAGAGCACGGTCGTGCGTTCCAGGTGGGCAGAAGCCCGGCCGAGGGCGATCAGCGGGTCGCGTGCAGGCTCCGCCATCCGGTCGGCCCGCAGCTCGGCGGTCATCTGGTCGGTCACCTCGGCCAGGTCGCGCAGGAAGGTCGCGTACCCGGGCGGGATCGGCTCGTGCCGGTAGGCCGCCACGGCGACCCGACGCGCGATCACCCGGGTGTTGCGCAGCGCGAAGTCGAGCGGCTCGACGAGCTCGACCATGCGGCGCACGCCGCCGCGATGCCGGCGCCGGAAGGGCGAGGACGCGATCACCGAGAGGCCCTCGTCCGCAGCGGCCCGCAGCTCGGCGATCAGGGCGTCGCTGCGCCGCGCGTCCGCGAGCGTGGCCATCGCCCGCTCCACGTCGCCGTCCTCGATGCTCGTGGCCGAGGACCGCAGCAGCGCCGAGATCCGGCTCATCACCACGGCCGCCTGCTCGCGTGGTCGCCGCAACGGCGCCCGCGGCACGACCGTGGCCGCCAGCAGCGCCACCACTCCGCCGATGAGGGCATCGGTCCACCGGGTGAAGGCCTTGCCCGGGTCCGGGAGCAGGGTGCTGACCACGATCGCCTGGACGGCTGCCTGGGTCACGAAGATGGCGCCTGCGTCCAGCAGCAGCGCCGAGACCATCGCCAGGCTCACGATGAGCGCGATCTGCCACCCGCCCGACCCGAGCAAGTGGGTGATCACGTCGCCGAGGAAGACCCCGATCGCGACGCCGAGGGTCACCTCGGCGACGCGCCGCAGCCGCTGCCCGTAGCTGGTGCCGAGCGCGACCACCGCCGCGATCGGTGCGAAGAACGGTCGGTCGTGCCCGATCAGGTCGGCGGCGACGTACCAGGCCAGGCCCGCGGCCACCGCGCACTGCCCGACCTGCCACGACTTCGACCGAAGCCGGGCAACACGGGCCCGCAGCGAGGTGCTGCTGCGCCTCAGCGCCAGGTCGAAGTAGCTGGCGCTACTTCTTTCCGCCACGACCGTGGAGCATCTTCATCATCTTCCCCAGGGTCTGCTCCGACTTCTCGGTGCGCTCGAACGTGGTCAGCGCCAGCAACGGCTTCATCCGCTGCTTGGTGATCGCGTGCGCGTAGGTGAACTCCTTCAGACCCTCCGGGCCGTGGATCCGGCCGAAGCCCGAGTCACCGATGCCGCCGAACGGCAGCGACGGGACCCCCGCGAAGGTGATCACGCCGTTGATCGAGGTCATGCCGACGCGGAGCCGCTCGGCGATCTTCATGCCGCGCGACTTGGAGAAGACCGCGGAACCGAGCGCGTAGCGGGAGTCGTTGGTCAGCGCGACCGCCTCGTCCATGCTGTTGACCTTGGCCACGGTCATCGTCGGCCCGAAGGTCTCCTCGGTCCAGGCCGAGGACTCCTTCGGGACGTCGACCAGGATCGTGGGCTGCACGAAGCGCTCGCCGACCGCGCCGGAGCCACCGACCACGGCGCGGCCACCCTTGGCCAGAGCGTCATCGATGTGCCGGCGGATGATGTCGATCTGCGAGGGCATCGTGATCGGCCCGATCGGGGAACCGGCGGTGTCGCTGGCCTCCAGCGCCTTCGCCTTCGCGGTGATCTTCTCGAGGAACTCGTCGTACACGCGCTCGTGCACGTAGACGCGCTCGACACCGGCGCAGGTCTGTCCGGCGTTCCCGCAGGCGCCCCACACGGCGCCGTCAGCGGCGGCGTCCAGGTCGGCGTCCTCGTCCACGATCAGGGCGTCCTTCCCGCCGGCCTCGATGAGCACCGGGGTGAGCGACTCGGCACAGGCCGCCATCACCTTCTTGCCGGTGGCGGTCGAGCCGGTGAAGGCGAGCTTGTCGACACCCGAGCGGCACAGGGCCGCGCCCGTCTCCCCCAGGCCCGTGACGACCTGGAAGACCGGCTGGTCGATGACCTCGGCAAAGGTGGCGGCCAGCCACTGCCCGATGCCCGGGGTGTACTCGCTGGGCTTGAACACCACCGCGTTGCCGGCGGCCAGTGCGTAGGCGATGGAGCCCATCGGGGTGAACACCGGGTAGTTCCACGGTCCGATCACGCCGATCACGCCGAGGGGGCGGAACTCGACGGTGGCCTTCTGGTTGGCCATCACCAGTCCGCTCGGCACCTTGTGGCGCTTGAGGACCTTGCCGGCGTGCTTCGAGGCCCAGGCGAGGTGGTCGATCGCGAGCGCGGCCTCGAGCAGGGCGTCGCCGTGCGGCTTGCCGGTCTCGGCGCTCATCACGCCGGCGAGCTCGTCGAGGCGCTGGGTGATCAGCGCCTTCCAGGAGCCGAGCCGGTCGGCGCGCTCGGAGTAGCTCAGTGCGCCCCACCAGGCGGAGGCCTCGCGCGCTCGCGCGACGGCCGCGCGGACGTCGGCCTCGCCCGCGATCGGGTGGGTCGCCACGACCTCACCGGTGCGCGGGTTCAACGAGTCGAACGTCGAGGCGGCAGCTGTCGGGTTGGGCTCGGTGATCGTCATGGTGCGTCCTGACTTCCTTGGGGCACACCGAACGTGCCCCGAGAAGGCCAACCTACTCCGCGGAGCGCCCGGTCCCATCGTTCCGTGGAACCAATTCGTCGGCTCGGGCTGTGCGTCCTTCACAAACAGGGCCCCGACCGCGAGGATCGGCCCGTGGCCACTCCCATCGACCCGACCTCGCTCGGGTTCCTCCTCGCCGAGAACCGCAACCAGCCGATGCACGTCGCCGGCCTCCAGCTGTTCGAGAAGCCGGCCGACGCGGGGCCGAGCTTCGCGCGGGAGATGTACGAGTCAGCCCTGGACACCGCGGAGTTCGCCCCGCTGTTCCTCAAGCGCCCGGTGCGCACCCTCGGGGCTCTCGGCCGGTGGTCGTGGACCGAGGACACCGACTTCGACGTGGAGCACCACGTGCGGCACAGCGCGCTGCCCGAGCCGGGCCGGATCCGCGAGCTCCTGGAGCTGGTCTCGCGCTTGCACGGACAGATGCTGGCCCGCGAGCGGCCGCTGTGGGAGGCACACATCATCGAGGGCCTCGCCGACGGCCGGGTCGCCCTCTACACGAAGATGCACCACGCCCTGGTCGACGGCATCTCGGCGATGAAGCTGCTGCAGAACGTGCTGACCACCGACGAGGACCGGCGCAACATGCCGTTGCCGTTCGATGCTCGCGCGCTGCGCAAGAAGAAGGTCCGCGAGGCCGAGGCCCCCCTGACCGAGGTGCCGATGGATGCCTTCCGCACCGCGATGGGCCTGACCGCCGACGCAGCCGGGATGCCGGCCGCGCTGATCAAGACACTCACCAAGGGCGTGCGCAACGAGGCCTCGGCACTGTCGTTCTACGCGCCGAAGTCGATGTTCAACGTCAACATCACCGGCTCGCGCCGGTTCGCCGCCGACGACTGGCCGCTGGAGAGGATCCGGGCCGTCTCGAAGGCCAGCCGGACCACCCTGAACGACGTGGTGCTGGCGATGTGCGGCGGAGCGGTGCGCAACTACCTGCTCGAGCTGAACCGCCTTCCCGATGCCTCGCTCGTCTCGATGGTGCCGGTCGGGCTGAAGTCCCGCAGCGCCGAGTCGGAGTCCGGCGGTGGTGGCAACGCCGTCGGGTCGGTGATGGTCAAGCTCGCGACCGACCTCGCCGACCCGGCCGAGCGGCTGGCGGCGATCAACGCGTCGATGAAGGCCGGCAAGGAAGCGCTGGAGTCGATGACGCCGAACCAGATCGTCGCGATGAGCGCCCTCGGGATGGCGCCGTCCCTGGCGATCCCGATGCTCCGGCTCAACGGCATCATCCGCCCGCCGTTCAACCTGATCATCTCCAACGTCCCCGGCCCACGCTCGGTCCAGTACCTCAACGGAGCCCGGCTGACCGGCACCTACCCGGTCTCGGTGCCGATGCAGGGCATGGCGCTGAACATCACCTGCAACAGCTACGCCGACGACATGTGCTTCGGGCTCACCGGGTGCCGACGTACGGTGCCGCACCTGCAGCGGTTGCTGACCTACCTCGATGCCGAGCTGGCCGCGCTGGAGAACGCCACCGGCGTCGCCTGATCGCCTGCGCCAGGCCTCCCGGCCCGCTTACTGTTCTCGGGCCATGGACGAGCACACCCTCCCGACCGCCGACGAGCTCGGCGTCAGCCAGGAGGAGTACGCCAAGATCCTGCGCGACCTGAGGCAGCGAGGGCTCGGCGGGGAGCCGGTCGCGTTCGCGGCCGAGATGACCCAGGTCGTGGTGCCCGACGACCCGCGGACCGCGCTCCTCGCACCGCGTCAGGCGGCACCCGATCCTGCCCGGGGCCGGCTCAGGGCTTGGGGACCACTGATCGTCTCGATGGCAGCCGTGCTGGCGATCGTCGGCGGGCGATCCCTGCTCAGCATCGGCGACCCGGCCCCCGCCTATGCGTTCCTGGAGTCGGCCAACGGCCACCCCGTCACGTACAGCTCGTGCAAACCCGTGCAGGTGGCGGTCTACCCGGCGAACGGTCCGTCGAACGCGGTCGAGCTCGTGAAGGAGGCCGCCGAGGTGATGCGCGGCGCGACCGGTCTGGACATCGTCGTGGTCGGGCCCTTCGGCGGGCACGCGCCGAACTGGAACTTCAAGGCCGCGCCGATCCGGCCCGACGACCCGGTGGCCGTCTCCTGGCAGGACGGGAACGCGATCGCCGCACTCACCGACGACGTCGCGGGGCTGGGCGGCAGCTTCGTCATCGAGGGTGCCAACGGCAACGAGCACCTGGCCTCGGGAACGATCGCGCTCTCCCGCGACGAGTACGACCGGCTGGACCGGGCCGGCGACCACGGTGAGGAGGTGGCGATCCTGCTGCACGAGTTCGGGCACGTCTTCGGGCTCGCGCACGTGAACTCCCCCGGGGAGCTGATGTACGTGCACAACATCGGTCGGACGACCCTGGGGCCGGGAGACCGCGAAGGCCTGCGACTGGCAGGCCAGGGACCCTGCGTCTGAGCCGTCAGGCGGCAGAGGCGACGACGTCGCCGCCGCGCGTGGGCGCGATGTCGACCGGGATCCCGCTGAGCACCCGCTCCTCGGCGGCGACGGTGTCGCTCACCTCACGCAGAACCTCGGAGAGCGGAACCTCGAGGGCGTCGCACAGCGAGGCGAGCAGCTCGGAGGAGGCCTCCTTCTGCCCGCGCTCGATCTCGGAGATGTAGCCCAGGCTGACCCGTGCCTCGGAGGAGAGCTCGCGCAGGGTCATGCCGCGACGCATGCGCTCGCTGCGCAGCACGTCACCGAGTTGCCGGCGAAACAGCACCATCTGCGGTCCCCTCTCTGTCTTGCTGGTCCCAACGCTACCGGTACCCCGGTTCTTCCCGGGGAAGATCTCAACCGAACGGGCTCAACTTTCTGGCGTCCCGTCGTCGAGCCCCTGCTCCATCGCATAACGGACCAGGTGTACCCGATTGTGCAGCTGGAGCTTGCGCAGGGTGTTCTGCACGTGGTTCTGCACGGTCCGGTGGGAGATGAACAGCCGCTCGGCGATGTCCTTGTACGACAAGCCCTTGGCGACCAGCCGCAGCACCTCGGTCTCGCGCTCGGTCAGCTGGGACTCCTCGCGGGCCGGCTCGGGCTCGTCGTTCAGCCGGCGGTACTCCCCCAGCACCAGGGCCGCCAGGCCCGGGGTGAAGACCGCGTCCCCGACCGCGGTCCGCGCCACCGCGTCGATCAGCTCGGCCTTCGACGCCGACTTCACCAGGTACCCGATCGCGCCGGCCTTGACCGCCTCGAGCACGTCCGCCTGCTCGCCGCTGGCGGAGAGGATCAGCACCTTCACGGCCGGGTCCTGCTGCACCATCTGCGCGGTGACCGCGACCCCGTTCGGCTCGGGGATCTGCAGGTCGAGCACCACCACGTTCGGCCGGCTCGCGGGGAACCGGGCCAGCGCGTCCGCTCCGGTTCCGGCGCTGGCCACCACGGTGAAGCCGGCCTCGGCAAGGTCGCGCTCGACGCCCTCGCGCCACATCGGGTGGTCGTCGACGACCATCACCCGGATCTCGGAGCGTTCTTCCGGGCGTTCTCCGGCGTCCGCTGCGCTCATGCGGCGACCTTACCGACCGTCACCGCTCCGGGGGTGCAGGTAGCGGCCGCGTCGGTGCTCGAGCGGGCGCGAGTCCGCCTCGAGGTGGATGGCCTCGATCTCGGCGACCACGAGCGCCGACCAGCCGACCTCCCGCGACTCGACGTAGCGGACCTCGGCGCGGGTGCGACCGAGGAGCGCAGGTCCGGCTGCGGTCTGCTCCCAGGTGCCGATCCGGAAGGCGCCACCGGGTGCGGGCGCGACTCCGCCGAAAGCGTCCGCGAGCTCGCGGTCCGCGGCGTTCAGCAGCTGGACGACGCCCCGGCCGGTCGAGACGAGCGCGGCGTGCAGGTCCGAGTCCGGGTCGAGCAGACCGACGACCGCTGCCGGGTCCCCGTTGGCGACCATCAGCGAGGAGACCGTCAGCCCGGCTCGTGCCGACTCGGCACCCGAGGTCCAGAGCGACACGGCACCCCCGATGCGGCCGCGGAAGCGGCGTACCGGGTCGGGCGGCTCGGTGAACGGGTGCTCGGAGTGGATCGTCACGGACGGTCCTTCGGGACGGTGAGCTCCCACTCGGTGCCCGACGGCAGCGAGGCCAGCTCGGCGGAGCCCCCGAGCGACTCGATGCGACCGCGGATCGAACCGGAGACGCCCATCCGGCCCTCGGCCGAGGCCTGCTCGAGACGGCCCGCCGGGATGCCGGGGCCCTGGTCGCGCACCGAGACGACCACGCGGTCGCCGAGGTCCTCGAGCAGCACCCAGGCGGGTGCGCCCGCCCCGACGTGGTGCCGGACGTTGGACAGGCACGCCGCGACGGCAGCGGTCACCTCGGCACCGGCGTGAGCGCCGAGCTCCACCCGGGTGCCCGGTACGGCGACGCTGACCGACGTCGTGGACAGGGCGGAGAGCGCCGCTCCGAGGTCGACCCGGACCGCGGGGTCCAGGGCATCGGCGACGGGGACGGTGCTCTGCACGTACGCCCGGAGCGCGACCTCCTGCTCGCCGGCCAGCCGGCCGAGCTCGGCGGTCTCCCCTCCGATCTCGGCTCCACGGCGCTGAACGAGGGCGAGCACCTGGAGCACCCCGTCGTGGACGACCCGTCCGAGCCGCTGGCGTTCCTCCGCCGCCGCTGCGGACCGCTCGGCGCGATCACGCTCAACAGCCATCCGCTCGAGCAGCCCGGAGACGAACCCGACCACGACGCCGCCGAGCAGGAGCAGGAACACGTCGCGCCACCGCGACTGGTCGAACTCACCCCGGGTCCCCAGGTCGAAACCGCTGACGACCAGCGCGCCCACCAGACCGCCGGGCAGCTTCCAGCAGACCGCGAGGGCCAGCAACGGGCCCATCACCCAGAACCCCGGCAGGGTCCCGGTGAAGTGGTCACCCTTGACGTACGGCGTCACCGCGATCGCCCCGGCGGCGACGGCGAGGTCGGTCAGCAGCAGCGGCCAGCGCCGCAGGCGCGGGACGTCGTACGCCTTGACCGCGACCACGGTCCAGATGCCGATCGCCCCGAGGATCCAGGCACCGGCCGTCGCGTGCGGGTAGCGGCCGTGGTGCTGTGCATAAAGCACGACGGTGTTGGCGAGGACCACGAACCGGAGCACGGCCAGCGCACGCAGCAGCGTGCTGACCACGGCCGTGCCGGCCGCCTCGGACACCGCTCAGGAAGCCTTCGGCTCGGCAGAACCGCCCGCTGCGTCGGTGTCCTGGGCCGCCTCGGCGGCGGCAGCCCGCTCGGCCGCCCGAGCAGCGGCGTCAGCCTTCTTCTGCTCGTCCTTGGCCCGGGTGGCGTACATGTCGACGTACTCCTGGCCGGAGAGCCGCATGATCTCGTACATGATCTCGTCGGTGACCGAGCGCAGGATGTAGCGGTCGTTCTCCAGGCCCTCGTAGCGCTCGAAGTCGAGCGGCTTGCCGAACCGGACCACGGGGCGGGTGAACGAGCCGAACTTCTTGCCCGGAGGCGCCACCACGTCGGTACCGACGACGGCCACCGGGATCACCGGGACGCCGGTCTCCAGGGCGAGCCGGGCGACGCCGGTCTTGCCGCGGTAGAGCTTTCCGTCGTGCGAGCGGGTGCCCTCGGGGTAGATGCCGAACAGGTCACCGTCGGCGAGCAGCCGCTTCGCGGTCACGATCGCTCCCTCGGCTGCCGAGGCGCCGGAGCGGTCGATCGGCACCTGGCCGGACCCGGAGAAGAACTGCTTCTGCAGCCAGCCCTTGATGCCGGGGCTGGTGAAGTACTCCGCCTTGGCCACGAAGGTGACCCGGCGCGGAACCGTCAGCGGCATGAACAGCCAGTCGGCGTAGGAGAGGTGGTTGCTAGCCAGGATCGCCGGGCCCTCCAGCGGGACGTTCTCGACTCCCTCCGACTGAGGCCGGAAGAAGATCTTGAGCAACGGCCCGATCGCGATGAACTTCAGGAACCAGTAGAACAACGCCCGCCACCTCCCTCGATCTTGGCTGGACCACCTCTGGGGACACCCGAACCCTAGCCCGTCCTGGGGTCGCGTGAAACGATGGCTCGTGTGACGAACGCCCCGCACGCAGCATCGCCTCACGGGACCCTCTACACCGACGGAGTTCCTGGTCCGGACGGACGACGGATCGGTGTCCTGCTCAGCCACGGCTTCACCGGTTCGCCCGCCTCGATCGTGCCGTGGGGCCGCTACCTCGCGGACCAGGGCTTCGCCGTCGCGGTGCCCTGCCTGCCCGGTCACGGCACCACCTGGCAGGACATGGTGCCCACCCGGTACGACGACTACTACGCCGCCCTCGAGCGCGAGTTCGAGACCCTCAAGGCCCGCACCGACGCCGTCGTGGTCGGCGGCCTCTCGATGGGTGGCTGCTTGACGCTGACCCTGGCCGAGCGGCGCGCCGAGGAGATCGCCGGTCTGATCATGGTGAACCCGGCAGTGGCCAGCACGAACAAGCAGCTGCTCCTGCTCCCGGTGATGAAGCACCTGGTGAAGGCGTTCCCGGCGATCGGCAACGACATCAAGAAGGAGGGCGTGGTCGAGCACGCCTACCCGAAGACGCCGCTCAAGCCGCTGGCCTCGATGCTCGAGGCGTGGAAGCAGATCCGTGCCGACCTGCCCAAGGTGACGGCACCGGTACTGCTGTTCCGCTCGGCCGACGACCACGTCGTCGACCCGTCGTCGGCCCGGATCATCCTGTCGTCGATCTCCTCGACCGACGCCTCGGAGCGGGTGCTCACCGAGAGCTACCACGTGGCCACGCTGGACAACGACGCCGAGCAGATCTTCTCCGAGTCCGCGGAGTTCATCCGCAAGGTGACCGGATGAGCTCGCGCGAGGAGGAGGCCCGCCGGGCCCGCGAGGACGCGGACTGGCAGGCCTTCGTCGACTCCTACGGCGAGCGACCTGAGTTCCCCGAGGAGGCTGCCTACGTCGCACCGGTCGAGGAGCACGTGGTCGAGCTGCCTCCCGAGCTCGCGTACGAGGACGCCGAAGACGGCTACGTCCCGCCGCCGCCTCCCCCGCTGCAGCGCCCGCACGGCCTGCGCGCCCTGGCCTGGTTCGGCCTGTTCGGCGTGCCCGCGATCGTCCTGCTCTGCATCATGGTGAACCTCTCGCTACCGTCCATGCTGAGCCTGCTGTTCCTCGCCTGGTTCGTCGGTGGCTTCGGCTACCTGGTGGCGACGATGAGCGGCCCGAAGGATCCGGACGCCGGCTGGGACGACGGCGCCGTTCTCTGATCACCCCGGTCCCCCAGCGGAGGAGCAGCGTGCAGGCAGTCGAGACGGTCCAGATCAGCGGTCACCTGATGGACTCCGGGATCCTCTCCCGGGTCCTCGACGACATCCGCGAGTACGGCGGCGACTACGTCGTGGAGAACTTCGACCTCGGGCACGACAAGGACGACATCTCGCACGCCCGACTGAAGGTCTCGGCGGCCGACGACGCCGCGCTGCAACGACTGCTCATGCGGCTGCAGACACGCGGGGTGAACCAGGTCGACCCGGGCACGGCCGAGGTGGCGGTCGCCGCTCAGGACGGGGTCTTCCCGGACGGCTTCTACTCCAGCACCAATCTGGAGACCCAGGTGCGGCTCGACCAGGTCTGGTTGCCGGTGCAGAACCCGGAGATGGACTGCGGCCTCATCGTCGACGACGCCGACGGCTCGCCCCGGATCCACACGCTGCCGATGGCCGACGTGAAGGCCGGGATGAAGGTCGTCTGCGGCGCGTCCGGCATCCGGGTCGACGTACCGGTGGTCGCCGAGAGCGGCGGGTTCGGCTTCATGGAGTCCGACGTGTCCAGCGAGAAGCCCCAGGCGGTGCTCGTCCGCCAGGTCGCCGACGGCATGCGCGAGGCCAAGGCCGCCGGCAAGAAGGTCCTCTGGGTCGGCGGCCCGGGCGTGGTGCACACCGGCGCAGCGCCGGCGATGGTCGCGATGGTCGACGCCGGGTTCGTGGACGTGCTCTTCGCCGGCAACGCCCTGGCCACCCACGACATCGAATCCGCGCTGTACGGCACCTCGCTCGGCATCGACCTCGCCCAGGGCCAGGGTGTCGAGCACGGGCACGAGCACCACATCCGGGCGATCAACACGATCCGCAAGGCGGGCTCGATCCGCGACGCCGTCGAGACGGGTGTGCTGACCGGCGGCATCATGCACGCGCTGGTGAAGGCGGAGAAGCGGTTCGTCCTGGTCGGCTCGGTCCGCGACGACGGACCGCTGCCCGACGTCTACACCGACGTGATCGACGGCCAGCGGGCGATGCGTGCCGAGCTCACCGACGTCGGCTTCTGCCTGATGGTGGCCACGATGCTGCACTCGGTCGCGACCGGGAACATCCTGCCCGCCTCGATCCCGCTGGTCTGCGTCGACATCAACCCGGCCACGGTGACCAAGCTCGCCGACCGCGGGTCCTCGCAGGCGCGCGGCATCGTCACCGACGTCGGGCTGTTCCTCGAGCAGCTCGCGGGCGAGCTGGTGCCGGAGTACCGCAGGCGCTAGCGCGCTAGCGTCGGCAGGCGCGGTGCATGGCAAGGCGGAGGAGGGAAGGCGTCCTTCTGCGGAGCTCGCGGAGCGGACGTCGACCGACGACAACGCGGCCAGGCGCCGTGCATGTCGGCGCTAGGCCTGGACCCGGGCCAGGTCGGCGGCTCCGATCAAGCCGGCGCTGTTGCCGAGCTCGGCCAGCCGGATCGCGGGTGCGGGCCGGTGCCCGGACCCGCTCTCGGCCGGCCCGAACGCGTCGATGACCAGCTGCAGGTCGAGCTCGGGAGACTCGGCGACACCACCGCCGACGACGAACACGTCGGGGTCGAGCACCGCGGACAAGCTGGCCATGCCCTCGCCGAGCCAGCGGGCCAGCTCGACGAAGCACTGCTTCGCAGCGGCATCGCCACGCTCGGCGGCCTCGGTCACCATCCGACCGTCGATCGCGTCGATGTCACCGCCGGACAGCTCGACCAGGACCGGGGCTCCAGCCGGGTCCTCGGTGACGAGCTCACGGGCACGGGCGGTCAGCCCGGTGCCGGAGCCGTAGGCCTCCCAGCAGCCGTTCAGCCCGCAGTTGCAGCGTCGGCCGTTCGGGACGACCCGCATGTGACCGAACTCGGCGCCGACGCCGAACCCGCCCAGGAACAGGCGTCCGTCGATGACCAGGCCGCCGCCGATCCCGGTTCCGGAGGCGACCAGGGCCAGGGTGCGCGCGTCACGGCCGGCACCGAAGCGGTACTCGGCCCAGGCAGCGGCGTTCGCGTCGTTCTCCAGCACGGTGGGCAGCTGAACGCGCTTCTTCACCATGCTGCGCAGCGGGGCGTCGCGCCAGGCGAGGTTGGGCGCGAACATCACGGTGTCGCGCTCGCGGTCCAGGAAGCCGGCCGCAGCGACGCCGACGGCCACGACCGGGTGCTCACGACGGAACTCCTCGACGATGTCGACCACCGCGTCGGTGATCGCGTCGACGTGGTCGGCCGGAGAGTCCCGGCGGGTCTCCGCGACGACCTTGCCGCTCTCGTCCACGATCCCGCCGGCGATCTTCGTCCCGCCGATGTCGATTCCAACGGTGAGACTCACGACTCGTCCCAGCCCTCGTCGTCGTCGAGGTTGATCTTCTCGACCGGTCCGGCCTTCTTGTCGTCGGGCACCTGGGTGGCCAGCACCCCGGCAGCGGCGTGCATCAGCGAGCTCGCGGCGACGGTCAGGTGCGCCTTCACCTCGGGACTGGTCGCCCGCACCGCCGAGATCAGCTGGCACACCGGGCAGTACTTGCAGTCCTGTCCCCCGGTCGCGATGTGGTCGTTGACGTCCTTGAGCAGGTCGCCGAACGCGAACGCCGCGCCGGCAGCAGAGTCGGCGCCCTGGGCGCCCTGGTCCTTCGCCCACCCGGACAGGGCGGTGAACAGCTTCGCGGCCTCTTCCCCGACACTGCCGATGGGTTCGCCGTGCGGACCCTCGTTCGGGGGCAGGGGCCCGCGAGGCCCGGTGCCGAGGTCGTCGTCGCTCACACCTGCTCCTGGTTCGTCTCGTCGAGGTCGCTGCGGAACTTCACCTGGAGTGATCCGGCTTCGACCCGCGCACCGGTGACAGTGTGCCGCGTCAGCGCAGCGGGCAGGGCCAGCAACCGCCGGTAGGACCCGACCGTGACGACCAGCTCGTCCCCGTGGCGGGCCAGGTCGACGTCCTCCTTGGCCGCGAACGGCAGCGCGATCCGCAGCACCGCGCCGGTCGCGGTCCGGGTGATCGTCATCGGCCCCTCGCCGGTCGGGATGGCGAGCGGGTCGCTGTCGCCGTACGCCGCCTCGGCGAAGGCAGCCAGCGCCTCGGCGCCCATCGGCTCGCCGGGCTGGTACGACGACATCCAGATCGGGAGGTCTACGAAGGACTGGCGCACCTCGGCGAGGACGTGCTCCTGGGCGCTGACCCAGGCCTCGCGCCAGGCGTCACCGCCCTCGGCCGGGAACACCCGGTTCGCGATCACGCCGTCGACCCGGTAGCCGTAGAGCGACAAGGTGGTCAGGGAGCGCCGCGCCTCGGCGACCACGACGGCCTCGGGGGTCAGCACCAGCCGGACGCTGGCGTCCTTGTCTGTGAGGATCTGCTGGATCTCCTCCAGCTCGCCGTGCAACCGCTCGACCGCGTCGAAGACCGAGTCCTCGGGCATCGGGACACCGGCGGCCCGGGTGAGCACCGGGCGCAGTGCGCGCATCACCTTGCGCTGCACCCCGAACATCCGGGACATGTACCAGTTCAGCGCCTCGGGCAGTGCGAGCAGGCGCAGGGTCTCCGCGGTCGGGGCGCAATCGACGACGATCACGTCCCACTCGCCGGAGAGCGCGTGGTTGCGGAGCTCGAGAAGCGCGAGCACCTCCTCCGCACCGGGGATGACGGTGAGCTCCTCGGCGGTGATCGGGTCGACCCCGGCGGCGTCCAGCACCGACATCAGGTACCCCTGGATGTCACCCCACGAACGCTCGAAACGCCGCTGGGCGTCGACCTGGTGCACCCAGAGGTTCTCCGCGACCAGGGTCGGCTCGGGACCGATCGGGTGGTTGAACGCGTCGCCGAGCGAGTGCGCGGCGTCGGTGGAGAGCACCAGCGTGCGCTCACCGCGCCGGGCGGCCAGGGTCGCCGTACCGGCCGCGGAGGTCGTCTTGCCGACCCCGCCCTTGCCGGTGAACAGGATGATCCGCACGCTCATACGCGATCAGCCCAGCGACTCGACGCGCTTCTTCAAGCCCTTGAGAGCGGTGTCGATGATGACCTTCTCGGCCTTGCGGCGCAGCATGCCGATCATCGGGATCGCGACGTCGACGGACAGGTGGTAGGTCACCGTCGTCCCCGACGGGCCGGCGGCCAGGTCGTAGGAGCCCTCCATCGCCCGCAGCATCTTGCCCTCGGCCAGCGTCCACCGCAGGGTGTCGGTGCCGACGTAGGTGTAGGCGAGCGTGTACGAGTCCTTGATCGGAGTCGCCTCGAGCTCGAAGTGGACCCGCTCGGCACGACCCTCGCCGTCGGTCGCGGTGACCTCGGCCGACTTCATCCCCTGGGCCCAGGCCGGGTAGGCCGGGAAGTCGAGGATGACCGCCATCACCTGGGCCGGAGTGGCATCGATGACGATGCTCGACGTGGTCTGTTCGGGCATGGATGCGAGGCTATCCGATGGAAGAGGGCCCCTAGTACCGTGCAGGTGCCGGGTGAGCAGCAGATCACACCGCGTTCACACCGCCCGGGAACGCCCCCTAGGACGAGGAGCAGCGTGCGCGAGTACTCCACCCCCCTGCAGGTGCAGATCCCGGAGACCGGGAACCTGACCGACGACGTGGTCAGCAACGGGGTCGAGCACCCCGCTGCGGTCGTGTTCTCACGCAGGTCCGGCACCGGGTGGAGCGACGTGACCGCCGCCGAGTTCCTGGCGGAGGTCCGCGCCGTGGCGAAGGGCCTGGTCTCGGCCGGCGTGGAACCGGGCGACCGGGTCGCCCTGCTCTCGCGCACCCGCTACGAGTGGACCCTGTTCGACTACGCGATCTGGTTCGCGGGCGCCGCCACGGTGCCGATCTACGAGACCTCAAGTGCCGAGCAGATCGAGTGGATCCTGTCCGACTCCGGTGCACGGGCGGTGATCGCCGAGACCCCGGAGCACACCGGTCGGCTCAAGGAGATCCGCGAGCGGCTCCCCGAGGTGCACCACGTCTGGTCGATCGAGGACAACGCGGTCGCGGTACTGACCACGCTCGGCGAGGAGATCACCGACGAGACCCTCGAGGAGCGGCGTACGGCGACCGGCCCGGGCGCCCTGGCGACGCTGATCTACACCTCCGGGACGACCGGACGCCCCAAGGGCTGCATGCTCACCCACGGCAACTTCATGTTCGAGCTGGGCGTGGCCATCGACGAGCTGGACACGCTGTTCGTGCCCGACGGTGACGACGAGGGAGCGGCGACGCTGCTCTTCCTGCCGTTGGCCCACGTCTTCGCCCGGATCATCCAGGTCGGGTGCGTGAAGGCGCGCGTCCGGATGGGGCACTCGGCCGACATCCGGCACCTGCTCGACGACTTCGCCGCCTTCAAGCCCACCTTCATCCTGGCGGTCCCCCGGGTCTTCGAGAAGGTGTTCAACACCGCCTCGCAGCGCGCGGTCGCCGACGGCAAGGGCCGGATCTTCAATCGCGCGGCCGAGGTGGCGATGGCCTGGTCGCGCAGCCAGGAGACCGGGAAGACCAGCGTGGTCGTCCGTACCCAGCACGCCATCTTCGACAAGCTCGTCTACGCCAAGCTGCGTGAGGCGCTCGGCGGTCGCTGCCAGTACGCCGTCTCCGGCGGTGCGCCGCTGGGTGACCGTCTCGGCCACTTCTACCGGGGCATCGGCGTCAACGTGCTCGAGGGCTACGGGCTGACCGAGACGACCGCGGCTCTGACCGTGAACCTGCCCGACGCGCAGAAGGTGGGCACCGTCGGCCGCCCGGTCCAGGGCACCGCGGTCCGCGTCGCCGACGACGGCGAGCTGCTCTTCCGCGGAGGTCAGGTGTTCGCCGGGTACTGGCACAACGACGAGGCGACCGCGCAGGCTCGCGACGCCGAGGGCTGGTTCCACACCGGCGACGTCGGCGAGATCGACGACGAGGGCTTCGTCCGGATCACCGGCCGGAAGAAGGAGATCCTGGTGACCGCCGGCGGCAAGAACGTCGCCCCTGCGGTCCTCGAGGACCGGCTGCGCGGGCACCTGCTGGTCGACCAGTGCATGGTCGTCGGGGACGGCCGGCCGTTCATCGGCGCCCTGGTCACCCTCGACCGCGAGACCGTGCCGAGCTGGGCCGAGCAGCACGGCAAGCCGACCGACATCGCCAAGCTGCTCGACGACCCCGACCTGCTCGAGGAGATCCAGGGCGCAGTCGACGACGCCAACAAGGCGGTGTCCCAGGCCGAGTCGATCCGCAAGTTCGCGGTGCTCCCGGGCGAGTGGACCGAGGAGGGCGGACAGCTCACCCCGAGCCTCAAGCTCAAGCGCAACGTGGTGATGCGGGAGAACGTCGACGAGGTCGAAGCGCTCTATACCCGCTGACGCAACTGGTACAGACCAGTGGGCTAGTCAGCAGTCCTGGGAACCTGGGTGTGCAAAAAAGACATTCCAGACAAATAGTCCGTTTGGGCTACTTCTTGAGTGACAACTGGGTCATGTGTTGCCGTCTGTGCTGCGCGCGGGTGGACTATCGGGCAGAGTTTCCCGTGCACCAGCACCGGAGGGTGTGCTGGGAGATCACTTCGGTGCTCGCGCGGCGGGCCTGGGGTTCCGAGTAACAGTCGGGAATCCGTGGGCCGCAGGGGGAGCGCCACTGAAGGGAAGGCCTCGGCATGGACCGCAGGAGAATTCTTATTGTTGTCGCGGCGGTTGTCGCCGCGTTGGGCACGGCGTTGGTGTTCTTCTACGTCCAGGGTGCCGACAAGCGAGCAGAGGACAAGTACGACGCGGTGCAGGTGCTGACCGCCGTCAAGCAGATCAACGTCGGCGAGACCGTTGCCCAGGCGCAGGCCGCCGGCAAGATCGAGGTCGGCAACGTCTCCAAGGGATCGCTGCTCCCCGGGGCGCTGACCTCGCTCCAGGGCATCGAGACCCAGATCGCCCAGACGAACATCTACCCGGGCGAGCAGATCATCGCGGGCAAGTTCGGCACGAACGCCGCGTCGACCAACGCACTCACCATTCCCAAGGGCGACATCGCGGTCTCGATCAACCTGACCGACACCGCCCGCGTCGCCGGGTTCGTGAACCCGGGCGACAAGGTGGCGATCTTCCTGACCAGCCCGTCGGCGACCAAGCTGCTGCTCAACAACATCGAGGTGATCGCCGTCGGCACCACCACGGTGGTGTCCACGACCACGACCGACAGCACCGGAGCCCAGACGACTGAGCAGCTCCCCCGTACGCTGTTCACGCTGGGCGTGACACAGGCACAGGCGCAGAAGATCCTGTACGCGAGCAGCGGTGGTTCCGGTGGCGGTGAGCTCGCGTTCGGTCTCCTCAACGACGACTCGATCGTGAAGCCGAACAACGGCGCCAGCGCGGGCAACCTGTTCGACGGCCAGTAGTCAACGCCACTCACGAAAGGGAGCCACATGCCAGTCCTCGTCGAGAACGACGCTGCTTGGGCGAACGCGCTCGCGGCCGGCTTGCCCGCGGGCACGCAGGTCGTCGGGACGGTCCCCCAGCTGGACAACTGGCTGGCTCACCAGGACGGCGAGTACGCCGTGGTGCTGGGGCCGAACACCCAGCTCGCGGACGCGGTCGCGGTGGCTGAGCGGCTGAGGTTCGACCACCCGACGACCGGCATCGTGCTCCTCCGGCACGAGCTGACCGCCGACGTGTTCCAGACCGCGATGCGAGCAGGCATCCCGGCCGTGGTGGCCGCCAACGACGTCGAGGGCATGGCGGCGGCGGTGGACCGCTGCCGTCAGACCTGGGAAGCGATCCGGGGCCCGGCCGCTCCCAGCGGCGACAGGGACGGCACCGTCATCACCGTCTTCTCGCCGAAGGGCGGGGTCGGCAAGACCACCGTCGCGGTGAACCTCGCGGTCGCGCTCTCGGGAAGCGGTGCGGCCCGGGTCTGCATCGTCGACCTGGACCTCGCCTTCGGTGACGTCGCGATCACGCTGCAGCTGATCCCGGAGCACACCATCGCCGAGGCCGTCGACGCCGAGGAGCACCTGGACTTCAGCCTGCTCGAGACGCTGCTGACCCGGCACGAGAACTGCTCGATCCTGGCCGCTCCGACGCACCCCGAGGGCAAGGACCGGGTCTCCCCCGCCCTCATCCGCCGGGTGCTGCGGATCCTGCGCCAGCACTTCGACTACATCCTCGTCGACACCTCGCCGTCGTTCGACGACCAGGTGCTGCACGCCTTCGACGAGACCGACGAGTGCATCCTGGTCGCCACGCTGGACGTGCCGACCGTGAAGAACGTCAAGGTCGCGCTGGAGACGCTCGACTCGCTCAACCTGGTCGCCGGACACCGGCACCTGCTGCTCAACCGGGCCGACGACGAGGTGGGCCTCTCGCCCAGCAACGTCGAGAGCCTGCTCAAGATGCCCGTGAAGACCGCGCTTCCGTCGGCCTTCGCCGTCGCGAACGCGACCAACCACGGGCGTCCGATCGTGCTCAGCCGCCCGGACCACCCCGTCAGCCGCGCGCTGATCAAGCTGGCCCAGGACCTGAGCGCGGGCAAGAAGGACATCGTTGCCGCGAAGAACGCGGTGGCGCCGACGGCCGTCGAGGACGACTCCAAGCGCGGACTCTTCGGTCGACGCAGGAAATAACGTGGGGGTGGGAGCATGAGCGATTTCTCGGATCGACTCGCAGAGCTGATGCGGAACACGGCCGGGGGGCCGGGAGACGCAGAGGGCAACGTCGGAGCTGCAGAGGGAGCAGCCCCGGGCCAAGGAGCAGGCACGCCGGCAGCGCCGGCCCGCCCCGCTGAGACCGTGCAGGCCCCGGCGGCCGCTGCTGCCGCGCCTCCGCCGCCCAGCGGCAACCCGCCGGCTGCGCCGCCCAGCACTCCCCCGGCGGCTCCGCCGCCGCCCAGCGTCGGGACCACTGCCCCGCAGGCGCCGGGCGCCCGTACGGGCCAGCAGGGACAGTCCCAGCCCGTGCAGACTCCTGGCCAATCACGTTCCATCACCGGAGCACCACGCACGAAGCCGGTCAAGGGTCGGTTCGACGACCTGAAGGAGAGCGTGCACGAGGAGCTCCTCGTGCAGCTCGGACCGAAGCTGTACGACGCGAACCTGAGCGCCGGCGAGCTGGAGTCGATGGTCCGCCAGGCGCTCGCCGACGTGATCGCCTCGACCGACCGGCCGCTGACCAGCAACGACCGTCAGCGGATCACCCAAGAGATCGCCGACGACATCCTCGGCTACGGACCGCTGGAGCCCTACCTGCGTGACGACAGCGTCGCCGAGGTCATGGTCAACGGACCGTTCGACATCTGGCTCGAGCGCAAGGGTCGCCTGGTCCGCGTGGACGGCACCTTCAACGACGAGGCGCACCTGCGCCGCACGATCGACAAGATCGTGTCCCGGATCGGGCGCCGGATCGACGAGGCCTCCCCGATGGTGGACGCGCGCCTGCCCGACGGCAGCCGTGTCAACGCCGTGGTCCCGCCGCTGGCGATCGACGGCAGCAACCTGACCATCCGGAAGTTCTCCCGCGACCCGCTGACCGCTGAGCACCTCATCGACTTCGGCACGCTGTCGCGCAAGACTGCGGACTTCCTCGACGCCTGCGTCCGCGGTCGACTGAACGTGATCGTCTCCGGCGGTACCGGTGCCGGTAAGACCACCACGCTGAACGTGCTCTCCTCGTTCATCCCGTCCGACGAGCGCATCGTCACCATCGAGGACGCCGCCGAGCTCCAGCTCAAGCAGGACCACGTGGTCCGCCTGGAGTCCCGGCCCTCGAACATCGAGGGCAAGGGCGAGGTCAGCATCCGCGACCTGGTCAAGAACTCGCTGCGCATGCGGCCGGACCGCATCGTCGTCGGTGAGGTCCGTGACGCCTCGGCGCTCGACATGCTCCAGGCGATGAACACCGGTCACGACGGCTCCATCACCACGGTCCACTCCAACGGTCCGCGCGACACCCTGGCCCGCATCGAGACCATGGTGATGATGGCCGGCATGGACCTGCCGATGCGCGCGATCCGCGAGCAGGTGGCCTCGGCGATCGACCTGATCGTGCACCAGGCCCGTCTCAAGGACGGCACCCGTCGGATCACCCACGTGACCGAGGTGGAGCGGATGGAGGGCGACGTGATCACCCTCCAGGACGTGTTCCTCTTCGACAACAGCGCCGGGTTCGACGCCGACGGCCGCAGTCTCGGTTCGCTCAAGGCGACCGGACTCCGGCCCAAGTTCCTGGAGAAGATGGCGTTCGCGAACGTCACCGTCGACCCGCGGATCTTCGTCCCGGAGACGTCGTGACCAGGGGCCTGACCCGTGTCGCGGCCGGGTTCGCGGCGGCACTGGCGGCCTCGTTCGCCGTACTCGCTGGTGCGGCGTACGGCGCCGACGACGCGACCATCGACCACACCGAGCTCACCAAGGCCGGCCTCCAGCTGCTGGTCACCGTCCCCGGTGACAACGACGTCGACCTGGGCTCGGTCAAGGTGACCATCGACGGCCAGCCGACCGACGCGACCGCGGCCCTGGCGGCGACCCAGAGCGAGGTCAAGCGCACCACCGTGCTCGCGATCGACACCTCGGGGAGCATGAAGGGCGAGCGGATCGCAGCGGCCAAGGCGGCGGCCCTCACCTACCTCGACACCGTTCCGGCCAACGTGAAGGTCGGCATCGTCACGTTCAGCAACACCGTCGACGTCCGCCAGCCCCCGAGCCTCGACCGGGACGCGTCGAAGGCACTGATCAACGGTCTGACCCTGACCAGCAACACCGCCCTCTACCAGGGCGTCACCGCGGCGATCGACGCCACCGGGACCGACGAGGGTCTGCACCAGGTGCTGGTGCTCTCGGACGGCGAGGACAGCACCAAGACAACGCTGCCGCCGGTGATCTCGGCCATCAAGAAGTCGAAGGTCAAGCTCGATGTCGTCTCCCTGGAGCAGGGCGCGCAGGCACCGGCTGCACTCCAGCAGATGGCGGACGCCGGCGGCGGAAAGGTGATCGCCGCGGACTCCGCCTCGCTCGAGGACGCGTTCTCCAGCGAGGCCGACGCGCTCGCCCGCCAGATCGCGGTGACCGCGACGGTGCCGGCTGACCAGCAGGCCAAGGACGCCACCGTCGAGGTCAGCCTCGACTCCGGGGGGACGACGCACAGCGCGTCGGGCTTCTTCGTCGTCAAGGACAGCACCGCGCCGACGACCAAGCCGGTCGACAACTCCAAGATCATCCCGGCCGACTCGAACAGCCTGAACATCCCGAAACCGGTCGTCTACGGCGCCCTGGGCGCGATCGGCCTGGGCGCGCTCGGACTGATCGGCGCCCTGATCGGGTCCAGCAAGCCGGAGAAGCGGGCAAGCATCTCCGAGCAGATGCAGGTCTACAGCGCCTCCGCCGAGACCAGCCGGGTGAGCAAGGCGCAGGTCCAGGCACAGGTGGAGCAGGTCTCCCTCGGTGCCCAGGCCCGCGCTGCCGCGGAGAACGTGCTCGCCTCGAACACCACCTTCGAGGCGCGTATCGCCGACAAGCTCGAGGGTGCCGGCATGGCGCTCAAGTCGTCCGAGTGGCTGCTGCTGCACATCGGCATCGCCTTCTTCGCCGCGATGCTCGGCCTGCTGCTGAGCGGGGGCAACCCGTTCGCGATGCTGCTGTTGCTGCTGCTCGGTGCCATCGGCCCCTGGGTCTACCTGACCATCAAACAGTCTCGACGTCTTGCCGCTTTCGACGCAGGATTGGCGGACACGCTGCAGCTGATGTCGGGCAGTCTCTCGGCCGGTCTCTCGCTGGCGCAGTCGATGGACACCATCGTCCGCGAGGGTGTCGAGCCGATCACCGGGGAGTTCCGTCGGGTGATCGTCGAGAGCCGCCTGGGCGTGCCGCTCGAGGACGCCCTGGAGGGCATCGCGATCCGGATGCAGAGCCAGGACTTCAAGTGGGTCGTGATGGCGATCCGGATCCAGCGCGAGGTCGGCGGAAACCTGGCCGAGCTGCTCAACAACGTGGCCAACACCCTGCGCGAGCGCGAGTACATCCGCCGCCACGTGCGGGCGCTGTCGGCAGAAGGACGGCTCTCCTGCTGGATCCTCGGCGGCCTTCCGCCGGGCTTCCTCATCTACCTGTCGCTGACGAAGCCGGACTACGTGAACCCGATGTACACGACCCCGATCGGCTGGCTGATGTGCGCCGGCATGGCGATCCTGCTGTCCGTGGGCATCTTCTGGATGACCAAGGTCGCAAAGGTGGAGGTGTGAGATGACCACCGGAATCATGCTTGCGGGGATCGTGCTGATCTTCGCCGCGATCCTCATCATCATCCTGGCCCTGGCTACCGGCCCGAACGAGCAGACCGGCGTCAACCGCTCGATGGCGGTTCTCGAGGCGCTCACCTCGGCTCCGAAGGAGATGAAGAAGGAGCTCGACGCCCCGTTCGCCGACCGGGTGCTGCTCCCGCTGCTGGCCAGTGCCCAGGGCCTGGGACGACGGCTCACCCCGGCGGACGCCAACGAACGGATCCACACCAAGCTCGAGCTGGCCGGAAACCCGGGGGGCTGGACCGCTGACCGGGTCAGTGCCGGCAAGGTCGTTGGATTCTTCGCCGCTCTGCTGGTCTCGCTCGTCCTCTCGCTCGCGATGGGGCTGTCGTTCTTGCCCACGCTCGGCTTCGTGGTGCTGGCCTCGGTCGCCGGCTACATGGCACCGAACCTCTACCTGTACCAGAAGGCGTACGACCGCTCGGCGCAGCTGCAGAAGGCTCTGCCGGACGCGATCGACCTGCTCACCATCTCGGTCGAGTCAGGCCTCGGGTTCGACGCAGCGGTCGCGCAGGTGGCCCGCAACACGGATGGCCCCCTTGCCGACGAGTTCGCCCGCATGCTCCAGGAGATGCAGATCGGTCGTGGCCGCACCGATGCGCTGCGCTCGATGGCAGACCGCACGAACCTGCCCGACCTGCGCGCCTTCGTGAGCGCGATGGTGCAGGCCGACGCCTTCGGTATCCCCGTCGGCCAAGTGCTCCGGGTGCAGTCCTCGGAGATCCGGGTCAAGCGTCGCCAGTGGGCTGAGGAGATGGCCCAGAAGGTGCCGGTCAAGATCCTGGTGCCGCTGATCTTCTGCATCCTGCCCTGCCTGTTCATCGCGGTCCTCGGGCCGGCCGGCATCTCGATCATGGACAGCTTCACCGGCACGGTGAAGTGAACGATCTCCGACGTGTGACGATCGCGGCCAGGGTCTTCACCCTGGCCGTCATCGTCTCCACGGCTCTGGTGAGCGACCTCTCGGTGGAGGGCGTCTGGTACGTCAGCGTGATCGCGATCGGCGCCGAGGCGATCTCGCTGAGCCGGTTGCTGCCCGAGCGGATGCTGGCCGTGCTCGAGGGTGCCCTGACAGGCGTCGCTGCGATCGCCGCGTTCCCCGCCCACGAGGCCGCGCTACCGTACCTGGCGACGCCGGCTCTGATCGCGGGCATCGCCGGAGGCGTCCGCTGGGTCAGTCTGGTGCTGCTAGGCGAAGCGCTGGCGATGGCGGCGTACGGGTGGCTGACCCTCGACATGTACAACAGCGACCTGGCGGGCAGCGCGGTCACCTGGCTGACCACCGGGTTGGGCCTCGGGCTGCTCGGCTCGTTCACCGGCCAGAACGTGCGCCGCGGCACCTCCGACTCGTCGTACCGCAGTGCCCTCGATCTGATCCGGCAGCTGCACGCGCTGTCCGGGAAGCTGACCTCTGGTCTTGACCCGGTCGACCTGGCAGACCAGGCCGTCGACATCGTCGCCGAGGATGTCATGGTGCGGCAGGCGGTCGTGGTGGTCCGGCACGGCAGTGCGTTCACGCCGCTGCGGTTCGCCCACGGAGCGATGGGGTTCCCGATCGACGACGCCGAACAGCTCCTGCACCGCGCCTGGCAGACCCGGAGACCGGTGATCGGCGGAGCCCGGGTCGCACTGCCGATGGCGACCGAGACCGAGCGGGTGGCCGTGATCCTCGTCGAGTGCGCGAGCATGCCCGACAGCCGGACGCTGGACCAGGTCAGCGCCAAGCTGGAACCGGCCACGCTACGGCTCAACGCCGCGCTGCTGTTCTCCAGCGTGCGCGAGTCCGCTACCAGCGAGGAGCGGCACCGTTTGGCCCGCGAGGTCCACGACGGCGTTGCCCAGGATGTGGCGTCGTTGGGGTACCTGGTCGACAACCTGGCCGCGTCCGCGACCACCGACGACCAGCAACGCGACGTCGCGGTCCTTCGACGCGAGGTCACCCGCGTGGTGGCCGAGCTGCGGAACTCCGTCTTCGACCTGCGCAACGAGCCGGCGGCCGGACAGGGCCTCGGGCAGAGCATCGCCACCTTCGCCCGCCATATCGGCTCGCACAGCCCACTCACGGTGCACGTCACCCTGGACGAGTCCGCGACTCGGTTGCGCCCCCGCGTCGAGGCCGAACTGCTCCGGATCACCCAGGAGGCGATCAACAACGCGCGCCGGCACTCCGGAGCCGAGAACTTGTGGGTGAACTGCCGCGTGCACCCACCGCGCGCCGAGATCGACGTCATCGACGACGGCGACGGCCTCGGCTCACCTCGCGACGACTCGCACGGGCTCCGGATCATGCAGGAGCGCGCCGACCGCGCAGGCGCCAGCCTGTCGGTCGTCTCGCCCGCCAACGCCGGCCGCGGGACACGGATCTCGTTGCGCCTGGACTGACCACGCGAAAGGCCTCCTGTTGACTACCCTGATCCCCAAGGAGGGACCATGACCACCTCGGTACTGCTCGTCGACGACCACGAGCTGATCCGCCACGGCCTCGCGGGGGCGTTCACCCGCGACGAGTCGTTCACCGTGGCCGGGCAGGCAGGCACGATCGCCGACGGCCTCGCGCTGGCCACCTCGACCCAGCCGGACGTGCTGGTCGTCGACCTCCAGCTGCCCGACGGCTCCGGGCTGGACCTGGTCCGGGCGCTGCGCAAGGAACGCAAGGACGTCGGCCTGGTCGTGCTGACGATGTACGCCGGGGACGAGCAGATCTTCGCCGCGATGGATGCCGGCGCCTCCGCCTTCGTCGGCAAGGACGCACCCAGCACCGAGGTGGTCGCCGCCGCCCGCCACGCCGCCGTGGCCCCGCTCAGCTTCACCTGCGCCGGCCTGCCCGAGGCGATGATGCGGCGGATGTCGTCCAGCTCGCCGCGCCTCTCGGACCGCGAGCGTCAGGTGCTCGACCTGCTGGCGGACGGACTCGGCGTGGCCGCGATCGCCGCGAAGCTCTACATCAGCGAGTCGACCGCGAAGACGCACATCGCCAAGGTCTACGAGAAGCTGGGCGCGGCGAACCGGGCCCAGGCCCTGGTCGCGGCCATGCGTGCCGGGCTGATCGACACGTCCAGCCCGCCGCGCTGACCACCCCGGTCTAGTCCGAAAGAACTAGGCCAAAACGACACACCAGCCGATGGCACGATTCGTACTAAACCGGACATACTGCAAAGTGGGCGTCCAGCCGGGCCGCTCCAGAGTTCCACAGGGGAAGGAACCCTCATGCTCGAGTTCATCCGCACCATCACCGCCAAGCGCGACCAGGACGGCGCATCTGCCGTCGAGTACGGCCTCCTGGTCGCCGGCATCGCCGCGCTGATCGTGGCGATCGTCTTCATCTTCGGCGGCGTCATCAAGGACGCGTTCAGCAAGACGTGCGGCAAGGTCAGCTCCGGCGTGACCGGTACGTACGACAGCACCGCAACCTGCTGACAAAGCAAGCAAAACGGGCGCCGACCGGATAACTTCCGGTCGGCGCCCGGCTTTCTCCCCCGTTCTGGTTCCCGACTAGTCCCAAATGGCCACTCGTCTACGGCCAAGGACCCGATGTAGCGACACGCTGCCCGTGCGAGGGTGACGTGTCTGCCGTTTCCGGCTGCCACAACCACGCATCCTGGGGGTACATCCACATGCTTCAGCACATCCAGAACCTGGTCCGTCGCGACGAGGACGGCGCCTCCGCCGTTGAGTACGGCCTGCTGGTCGCCGGTATCGCGGCGCTGATCGTCGCCATCGTGTTCATCTTCGGCGGCGTCATCAAGGACACGTTCAGCAAGACCTGCGGCAAGGTCAGCTCCGGCGTGAGCGGCACCTACAACAGCGCAGCAACCTGCTGAACCACTCCGGGCGGGCTAGATAGCCTAAACGGACTACTTCAGACAAACCGGACATCCGATGTGCGGCTGATGTTGAAGTGAGAGAGTTTCAGTTGCCAGTGAAAGGCACTGGCAAGCCTTCGAGTTCCCAAGGGGAAGGAACCACCATGCTTGAGTTCATCCGCAGGATCACCAAGGGTCGCACCGAGGACGGCGCGTCCGCTGTTGAGTACGGCCTGCTGGTCGCCGGCATCGCCGCGCTGATCGTCGCCGTCGTGTTCATCTTCGGCGGTGTCATCAAGGACGTCTTCAGCAAGACCTGCGGCAAGGTCAGCTCCGGCGTGAGCGGCACCTACAACAGCGCCGCTACCTGCTGAACTAGTTCGTATCGAATGCCGGCCAGGCGTACCTGGCCGGCATTCGCAATTTTCGGTCCGTTTCGTCCAGTGTTCACAGCAGGTGGTTCGGTGCCAGACTGGCGCTGCCTATTTCAAGACCTTCGAGTTCCCAGGGGAAGGAACCACCATGCTTCAGTTCATCCGCAGAATCACCAAGGGC